>DATAZL010000096.1:0-203998 GCA_036272055.1 Polyangiaceae bacterium
GCGCTGCAGGACGCCGGACGGCAGACACGGGACGCCCTCCGCCGAGTATCGTGCACCGTCGCTCGTGACGCTTTGCCGCGCTCGCTCCGCGACGTTTGCGGCGTGCTGGGCGCTCACGTGCGCACCCCACACGGCAAACGACGTTCCCGTCGCGCCGGTGACGGCACCGCCAGCGACGAACACGCCCGGCGACGTTCCGCCGGCGAGGGTGCCCGGTGACGTCCCGCCGACGGCAGAGACGCCGAGGGCTCCCCCAACCCAGGCAGCGAGCACCAGGGCCATTGAACGACCACCAGAGTTGTCGGAACTCGTCGTTCCGGGGTTCGAGGCGGCGGTGGTGTCGTTTCCGGCGTCGGCGCCGCTGCCGCAACCGGTGCTCATCGCGACCCACGGCGCCGGCGACAACCCGGTGCAGATGTGCGCGCTCTGGAGGGCGATCCTCGGCGATCGCGGCGTGATCCTATGCCCCGCCGGGCCACGGATGCGCTCGCACGAGGAGGGTCGGTATTACCCGGATCACCACGTGCTCGAGCGCATCACGTTCGCGTCACTGCAGGCCCTGTCCGACAAGTACACTGGCCGTATAGACGCGGCTCGCGCGGTCTACACCGGGTACTCGCAGGGCGCGACGATGGGTGCGCTGATGATCCCGGCGTACGGACGCGAATGCCCGCGCCTCGTGCTCGCCGAGGGCGGGTTCGACGACTGGACGCTCGAGCGCGCGACGACGTTCGCGAAAGGCGGCGGCGTACGCGCGCTCTTCATCTGCGGACGCCAGCGTTGCAAGGACGCGGCAATGCGCTCCGCAGCGTTCCTGCGCAGCGCAGGCGTCGACGCACACGTCGTCTCACACATCGGCGAGGGCCACGTCGTCCGCATCGCGGAGCTCGCGCGCCCGGAGCTCGAGTGGTTTTTTGCGGGGGATGCGCGGTGGGGACGGTGAGACGCCGTCGGTGGCCATCGCCCGTGATTGCCCGTGGCTCGTCGTCTCGTCCTTCTGTCAGCACGTGGTAAGTTGTACGCAGGGGCGACGCCGTGCAGAACGATGGGCGAGACACGCAACGCAGACCTTCCGAAAAGATCGCAACCGAGCTCGCAAGGCTACGCGCTCAGGACCAAGAAGAACGACGACGCTCGATTATGCTGGCGACCTATCACAGAGGCCTGCGACCGGCGTCGCGATGCTCGGCGCCGCGATACCAGCGGTCATACTAGAGGCGTCGTCCCTGGTGCGATCCACGCCTGCAACGGGAAGCGTGATCACCCCGAGGTGCTGACCGTCGCACTCGGCCATTGCGACGACGTCTGCGCTGACGGGTATGAGTTCTCCGTTCGCGTGCTGGTAACCCCGGCTGCACTCCGGGCAGACAGAGAGTGCGATCTGGTGGCTCGCGCGGCCAGTTCAGCTCGCCGTTCGCGAGCGCTCGTGCGATGGCCGGCAGCTCTTCGAGACCTTCGGCTACGCGGAGCTTCTCTTGCGTGGAGCGCGGCTTGTAGCCGAACAGACGCTCGATGTATTCGCCGAAGCTCCCGTAGCCGAGGTGCACATGCGCCGCCGATCGCAACGCGGCGAGAAGCCAACGGCCTTCTTCCGCGTCCGCCGCGGCGCGCTCGACGGCCAGGAGCGACAGCGCTTCGTGCGCCCGCACCCATTCACTTTTCGCGCCGGAACCCTCGTTCATTTCGATGCTGGCCCCCGCCATGACCAAGCAATAGCACGCCGATTTCCGGCCCCTGTATCGTCGCGCAGCGCGCCTTTCGACGAGCAGATCGCCTTCGTCGCTGACCGCCGCGCAGAAGCTTCACAGTGCCGATGTCGAGCGGCGCAGCACCGAATTTAGCGGAACACTTCGATCGCGAGCCGACCGTCTCACGGAACTACGTCAAGGCGAATCGTCGACATAAACACAATCGTCTCAGCGACCAGCTGGGTGGCCAAGTCCTACGGCCGCGCAAGCTCGCTCCGATTGAAATCGGCGGCGTACACCAGTGACGAGCAGAGCCCAGTTCACGGCTCGTGTTGCGCGTCCCTTCATCGCATCAATCATGACGGATATGGATGCTGCACCTACACCGCAGCCGGCGCGCCGTCGGGGCCCGGTTCGACGAGCAACTCGTCGAGGGTGACGGACGCGAGCCCTCTTTCGGCGAGGGCGGCGAGTAGCGCGGGGAGCGCTGCGATCGACGCGGGCTCGAAGTCTTCGTTCTCGGACGCGTCGTGGAGGAGGACGATGGCGCCGGGCACGAGGCGCGGTACGAGGCGGGACAGCACGCGTTCCTGCGTGGTGCTCTTGAGGCCGTCGAGGGCGCGCGCGGACCAGGCGACGATGGGCAGACCTGCGCGGCGTGCTCCCGCGGCGGTGCGCGGGCTCACCTGGCCGACGGGTGGGCGGAACCAGCGCGGCTTGAGGGACGTCACGCGCTCGACGACCGCGACGGTCTTTGCGATGTCGTCGGCGATCGCGCGCGGGGTCTGGAGCGAATAGAGGCGGTCGTGGGTGTAGCCGTGCACGCCGACGGCGTGGCCCGCCTCGACGATGGCGCGCAGCACGTCGGGGTGCGCCTCCGCCTTCACGCCGAGGACGAAGAACGTCGCCTTGGCGCCGGCGACGCGGAGAGCGTCGAGGACGCGCGGCGTCGTGAGCGGACTCGGGCCGTCGTCGAACGTGAGCGCGACGGCACGGAGGTCGCGCTCGCCGCGCGAGATGACGTCGCCGAACATCTCGAGCTGGGGGACGAGCACGCCGGCGACCGCGATGCCCATGTACAGGATGAACGCCGCGAGCGCGACGATCTGCGGAACCGGACCGAGGAGGAGCGACCGCGCGCAGAGGGCGAGCGCGCCGATGCTCGCGACCCAGAGGACGACGCGGCCGGGCGGCACGTCACCGCCTCGCCGTGCGTCGATCCGCGGCTTCGTCCTCGTCCACCTCGGCGTCGAGATGGCCGGCGACGTCTTCCCCGGTGGCGACCCGCCGTCGCGGCGCGATTGCCGGTCCCGGGCCGAAGGCGTCGTCTATCTCGAGGACCGTCGCGAGCGCGACGCCGGTCGCCGGCAGGGCGACCCACGGCACGTAACCGACGGGCCCCGCGCCCAGACCGAGCGCCGTCAGATCGACGTGCAGCCCAGGTGTCCATTTACGCAGAGCGTAAAGAACCACGACGGAGATGAACGCGCCCGCGACGGACTTGAGGAGGGCCTCCACCTTCGCGGCTTTTGCCCATATCGGCCGGCCCGCGACGAGTGCCGTCAGCACGCCCACCAGGGCGACAGCGGCGTACATCAGCGTCGGCGAGATCGCGTCGAGCTTCGTCAGGCCGAACGCGACGGCGGCTCCGGGAACCGCGCCCTCGAAGAGCGCCGCGACTAGTCGCTTCAACATGACGGCTGTCCCATAGCATAGTGCGAAGAGCCGCTCCGAGGAGCCCCGCGCAGTGCTCTTCAACACTCTCCTCTACGCCAAGTTCTTCGCCGCGGTCTTCGTGGTGTCGTGGCTGCTCGCCCGGGCCGGGAAGCTCCGCGTGCTCTTCCTGCTCCTCGCGAGCTACGCGTTCTATGCACGCTTCAGCGTGCGGCTATTGCCGCTGATCTTCGTCTCGTCGTCGGTCGACTTTCTGCTCGGCCGGGCCATCGGTAGAGAGGCCGATCCCGTGAAGCGGAAGCGGCTCCTCGTCGCGACCGTCGTCCTCAATCTGGGGCTCCTCGGCGTCTTCAAGTACCTGCGGTTCGGCATCGACACCGCGCGCGACGTGCTGACGGCCCTCGGTTATCACCCGCCGGAGCTCGCTCTCCAGATCGCGCTCCCGGTCGGCATCAGCTTCTTCACGTTCGAGTCGATGAGCTACGTCATCGACGTCTACCGCGGGGACATCGAGCCGCACCCGAGCTACCTCGAGTACATCACGTTCGTCGCGTTCTTCCCGCACCTGGTGGCGGGTCCGATCGTGCGCCCGCGCGACCTCTTGCCGCAGCTCGCGAACCCGCCGCGCTTCGACGCCGTGCTCGCGAGCGGAGCGCTCTTCACCATCGCGCTCGGCCTCGTGAAGAAGATCGCGATCAGCGACTATCTGTCCATCAACCTGGTCGATCGCGTGTTCGATGCGCCGTCGCAGTTCTCGGCCCTCGAGTGCTACGCCGCGGTGCTTGGCTACGCCGTGCAGATCTACTGCGATTTCTCCGGCTACACCGACATCGCGATCGGCTCGGCCGCGCTCCTAGGCATTCGCTTCCCGAAGAACTTCGACAGCCCGTACAAGTCGGCGAGCGTCCAGGAGTTCTGGCGGCGCTGGCACATCTCGCTGTCGACCTGGCTCCGCGATTACCTCTACATTCCCCTCGGCGGGAGCCGGAAAGGGCCGGCGCGCACGAGCGTGAATCTCATGCTCACGATGCTCCTCGGCGGCCTCTGGCACGGCGCGAACTGGACGTTCGTCGCGTGGGGAGGGCTGCACGGCGCCGCCCTCGCCGTGGGGCGCGCGCGAGAACGCGCCCGCGAGCGCCGTGGCGACACGCGGAAGGCGTCCGGGCTCGTCCGGGTGCTCTCGGTGTTCGTGACGTTCCACTTCGTCTGCTTCGCCTGGATCTTCTTCCGCGCCGATTCGTTCACCGGTGCGTCACGGATGATCGCGGAGCTCGGGACCCTGACGACCTTCCACCCCAATCTGCCGGCCGCCCTGGTCGCGGTGCTCGCCGTCGGCCTCGGAAGCCACTTCGTGCCCGAGGACTGGTACGTGCGCCTGCGCGAGGGGTTCGTCCGGCTGCCGGCACCGACGCAGGGGCTCGCGCTCTTCGCCGCCGCGATGCTGCTGCGTCGATTCGAGAGCGCCGACGCGGTACCCTTCGTGTACTTTCAGTTCTGATGTCCGAAGGCCGCGCCCCCCTCGATCCGACCGGCATGGAGCGGCCGAAATTCCTCCTCGCCTATCCGGAGGATCCGGCGCTCGAGCGGCTCATCGTCGCCTTCGAGAACGGGAACTACGCGCTCATCCGCAAGGAAGCCGAGGCCGTCGCCCGGGGCGCCGAAGACCCGGCAGTGCGCGACGCAGCGCTCGAGCTCCGGCGCCGGATCGAGCCGGACCCTCTGGCGAAATATCTGCTCCTCATCGCGGTACTTCTGCTCGTCTATCTGGTGGCCTGGGCGTACCGCCAGGGTGGCAAATAGGGCCGGGTGCGCATGGTCAAAGCTCCATCTGTGCGGCGGTCGCGAAGAGGCGTAACGTCGTAGACGCGATGCAGGCTCCCGACGATCCGCTACGCATTCGCCCCACCCCGTCGACGACCGTCGACGAGATGGAGGACATACCGCCGCCCGCGTCGAGCCATTTTCCGCGCGCGGCACGGTTGACCGCGCTCCGGCCGAGCTCGGTTCCGCCGCCCCCCGAGGCGGAGCTCATGCTCGCGCTCGGCGACACGCTGCTCGCCGCTGCGGCCGCCGACGGCGAGATCTGCAATCGCGAGCTCCGCGTCGTGCGACGCATCCTCCGCCGTCTCCACGGGGACGATGACCTGCCGCTCTGGCTCGAGGCGCACATCGAGGCCTTCGATCCCAAGGGGTTCAGCCTGGCGAAGACGCTCGACGTCCTTCGCGAGCTCCCGCCAGAGCAGCGACGTCACGTCGTCGAGCTCGTGCGTGAGGTGTGCGACGCGAACAACGCTTTCGACATCGAAGAAGAGCGCTACCTGATGAGCCTCGGCGTGGCGCTGTCGCTCTGCCACGAGGACATCGCCGATCTCGTCGTCCACGCGTCGAGGACGGTGGACGGATTCGCGAAGCGGGTCTTCGACGTCCTCGTCGCAGGGAGCTTCCTGGCGTGCGCGTGGCCGCTGCTCCTCATGATCGGCACCGCGGTGAAGGTCGAGTCGACCGGGCCGGCGCTCTTCAAGCAGCGAAGGTACGGCAAGCACGGGGAAGAGATCCTCGTCTGGAAGTTTCGCACCATGCGCGCGACGGAGGACGGCGACGCCTTCCGTCAGGCGACGCGGGGCGATCCGCGCATCACGCGCCTCGGCGGCTTTCTACGCCGCACGTCGCTCGACGAACTCCCGCAGTTCTTCAACGTGCTCACCGGGGAGATGTCCGTCGTCGGGCCGCGCCCGCACGCCGTCGCTCACAACGTCGAGTACCGGACCCGCATCCTCGAGTACATGCTCCGCCACAAGGTGAAGCCGGGGATCACCGGCTGGGCGCAGGTGAACGGCTTCCGCGGTGAGACGGACACGCTCGACAAGATGATCCAGCGCGTCGTGCACGACCTCGAATACATCCGCCGCCACACCCTCTGGCTCGACGTCGAGATCGTCGTCCGGACCGCCCTGGGACAGAAGGCGCGGAGTAACGCCTATTGATTTTCAGCTGTCCGAGCCGTCCGGGCTCCGCTACTGAGGGAGACGATGGCACGCGCGTTCATTGAGGCGACCTCGTTCGTCGCCGTGATCGCGAGCGCGGTCCTCACCGCCTGCCAGCCAGCCACGGCGGCAAAGGCGCCTGTCGCGGCCCCGAGCAAGGACGCGATGCCCGAGATAGAGCGCTACCTGCCGCTCGAGAACGGCACCGTGTTCTCCTACGACACCCAGTCCGAGCAGAGCAGCGCGCACGGCCTCCTCATCGTGCAGGTGTCGCGTCCCCGTACCGGCCGCGTCGATCTGCGGATGGGCTCGCGCACCGAGCGGCTCCAGTTCGTTCCCGACGGCATCGCTTACGTCGAGGGCGGCTATCTCCTGAAGACGCCGGTCGCCAAGGGCACGACGTGGCGCGGCCGCACCGGCACCGTCCACATAGAGAGCACCGAAGAGACGGCGACCGTCCCCGCCGGTAAGTTCGACGGCTGCGTGCGCACGGTGGAAGAAGCGAAGGACTCCGGCCTGTCGCGAACCATCTCGCAGGTCTATTGCCCGCACGTCGGCCTCGTGATGGTCGACGTTGAAGGCATGACGGCAGAGGGCCACAACCGCGAGACCGCGGTGCTGCGCTCCTTCGGGCCTCGCGTCGATCTCACGACCGAGCCCGTGACGACCACGACCGACGACTGAGCGCGCTCAGAGCCCCGCGTCGGAGTGCACGAGGATCACGCGCTCGTCGATCGTCTCGACGCCGCAGCGCGGGTCGCGCACGAACGCGTCGAGGTCCGTATGGAGCGCCGGATAGCCGGTACCGGTGACGGTGATGGTCGCGCCTCCGTTCGTCCAGAGATCACAGAGGATCGCCGTGGGCCCGGACGGCGTCTTCGGCACTGGCGCAGCGTCGGGCCTACCCGCGTCCACGAGCGGCGGCGACGCGTCCGCGGGCGGTAGCGACACGGCAGCGTCGTGAATCGGTTCAGCGTCGTGAATCAGTGCAGCATCGTGGCTCAGTGCAGCGTCGCGGCTCGGTGCAGCGTCATGGAGCAGCGCGGCGTCACGGAGCAGCATGGAGGCGTCGTGCAACGTCGAGGCGTCGTGCAACGCCGACGCATCACGAGTGACGGACGCGTCGTGCGGCGTTGGTACGCTCATCGCCGCGTCGGGCGGCGGCAGACCACAGGCGACATCAGGGAGATTTCCCTTCACGGGAGAGCCGGCGCGACAGCACACGTACTGATTGCCGGGGCCGCCCTTCGTGAGCGAGTACGTCTCGCTCACCGTTCCGCTGTAGCCCACGACGAGCTTCACGTCCGCCGGCAGCACGCCGTCGGCTGCGGTGAGCTGAAGATGAAACGCCGGCTCGTTGCGGGGGCACGGCGTGTCGCGCTTCGACGTCGAGCACGCGACTCCCGCGAGGGCGAGGCACACCGAAGCGAGAGCTGAGAAGCGGGTTGCCAAGGGAAGAACGCTCCGGCCGGAAGTCTAGTCGAGCCGTATTCATGCGCCGCCGCACGAGTAACCGGTAGCGGCGAAATTCGATTTCGCGCACAAAAGCGAAGAGCCGACCTCGAGAGAGGCCGGCCCTTCGCCGTTTCAGGACGGGTGACGACTAGAAGTCGCCGTGTCCGCCGTGGCCGCCGCCCGCGGGGGCTTCCTTGTCCTTCGGCTTCTCGGCGATGAGAGCCTCGGTCGTCAGGAGGAGGCCCGCGACGCTGGCCGCGTTCTGAAGCGCGGAGCGAACCACCTTCGCCGGGTCGATGACGCCGTCGGCGATGAGGTCCGTGTACTTGTTCGTCTGGGCGTTGTACCCGAACGAACCCTTACCCTCGCGCACCTTCTGCACGATGATCGAGCCCTCTTCGCCCGCGTTCGCCGCGATCTGGCGAAGCGGTTCCTCGAGAGCGCGACGGATGATCGCGATGCCGAACTTCTGCTCCTCGGGGACGTCGGTGAGCTTCTCGAGCGCCTTCTGGGCGCGGAGCAGCGCGACGCCGCCGCCGGGGACGATGCCTTCTTCCACCGCAGCGCGGGTGGCGTGAAGCGCGTCCTCGACGCGGGCCTTCTTCTCCTTCATCTCGGTCTCGGTCGCAGCGCCGACCTTGATGACCGCGACGCCGCCGACGAGCTTCGCGAGGCGCTCCTGGAGCTTCTCGCGATCGTAGTCGCTCGTGGTGTTCTCGATCTGCGCGCGGATCTCCTGCTGGCGAGCCTTGATCTTGTCCTTCTTGCCGGCGCCGTCGACGATCGTGGTGTTGTCCTTGTCGACCTTGACCGTCTTCGCGCGGCCGAGATCGCTGATCGTGACGTTCTCGAGCTTGAGCCCGAGCTCCTCCGCGATGACCTGACCGCCGGAGAGCATGGCGATGTCCTTGAGCATCTCCTTGCGGCGATCACCGAAGCCGGGCGCCTTCACCGCGCAGCACTGGAGGGTGCCACGGAGCTTGTTCACGACCAGCGTCGCGAGCGCCTCGCCCTCGATGTCCTCGGCGATGATGAGCAGCGGCTTCTGCTGCCGCGCGATCGCCTCGAGCACCGGGAGAAGATCCTTCATGTTGCTGATCTTCTTCTCGTTGAGAAGGATGTAGCAATCCTCGAGGCTCGCCTCCATCCGCTCGGGATCGGTGACGAAGTACGGCGAGAGGTAGCCGCGGTCGAATTGCATACCCTCGACGACGTCGAGCGTGGTCTCCGCGCTCTTCGCCTCTTCGACGGTGATGACGCCTTCCTTGCCGACCTTCTCCATCGCCTCGGAGAGGAGCTTGCCGACCGTCTCGTCGCCGTTGGCGCTGACGGTGCCGATCTGCGCGATCTCCGTCGGATCCTTGGTGGGCTTCGCGAGCTTCGCGAGCGACTCCACACAAGCCTCGACGGCCTTGTCGATACCGCGCTTGATCTCCATCGGGTTGTGACCCGCTGCGACGAGCTTCGAGCCCTCGCGGAAGATCGCCTGCGCGAGGACGGTCGCGGTGGTGGTGCCGTCGCCGGCGACGTCGCTCGTCTTCGACGCGACTTCCTTCACCATCTGCGCGCCCATGTTCTCGAAGCGGTTCTCGAGCTCGATCTCCTTGGCGACGGTGACGCCGTCCTTGGTGATCGTCGGGGAACCGAAGCTCTTCTCGAGCACGACGTTGCGGCCCTTGGGGCCGAGCGTGACCTTCACCGCGTCGGCGAGCGCATTCACGCCCGCGAGGATGAGGTTACGAGCATTCTCTTGATACGCGATTTCCTTGGCAGCCATCTTGATTAGACCTCTTTCACTTCTCGATGACGCCGAGGATGTCTTCCTCGCGCAAAATCAGGTGTTCGACGTTCTCGATCTTGACCTCGGTGCCGGCGTACTTGCCGAAGAGGACGCGGTCGCCCTTCTTGATGTCGAGCGCGCGGACCTTTCCGTCCTCGAGGACCTTCCCGTTACCGACGGCGATGACCTCACCCTCGATGGGCTTCTCCTTGGCGGAGTCGGGGATGATGATGCCCCCCTTGGTCTTCTGTTCCTCTTCAACGCGCTTAACGAGCACGCGATCTTGCAGCGGTCGGATCTTCATATTTCGAAACTCCTTGTTTGCTCGAGCCCCCTCTGACACTGGCGGCGCCGGTGCATCGGGACGGGACACATTCGGGGGTTTCCGGAGCCTTCACGGCCCCTGGTTAAACCCTAAATGATTGTAATAACTATCGAAAACCGGAATTAGCACTCGACGCGGGCGAGTGCTAGCAGGCCCGGAAATTAGACACTCGGCGCAGGCTGTCAAGGCTCTCTTTCCGATGAAATACCGAGCGATGGGCCCGCTCAGCCGATGCTCAGTCGTTCAGCTTTTGGCAGCCGACGACGCCAAGTGCTGAGAAAGCGCCGCGTGAAACGCTCCCGATGCGTTCGCCGGGTACCTTTGTTTAGTGATGGAAGCCGTCATCACGGGGAACGTCGACGTCGATTCTTTCTTCGGGGAGGCCGTCCGCGACGCCGCGGTCGGCAGGGGTTACGACCCCAACGCTCCGAGCGCCCTCTACCTTTCGGGAATTCTCACCGCCTACGCCAGGGCGGAGCGAATCTCACGTGAAGCGCTGGAGCGGCCCCTGACCCTGGTGCTCGCCGAGGCGCTCGATACGTCGGGTGCTCAGCGGTTTCTCCGGCTCCGCGAGCTGGGAGACCATGTGCTCTACGTGAGCGGCTTCTTCGCCGACCACATCGAGAGCCGTGGTGTCGCCCCGACGTTCGTCCGGAGCGTCGGGAAGACCGCCTACGACGCGGCCGGCGCGATGCTCCGGCGCGGGGGCGGCGAGGCGCGCGGCCCCGACGTCTTCGACGAGCTCGCGGCGAACTTCGACGAGCTCGCGGCGGTGCTCACCGATGTCGCGGACGCGCTCCGCGCCGGAAGCGCGAAGGATCCGCGAAGTGTCCTCGAGCTGTACGAGCGCTGGGTCCGTCGCGGCTCGAGCGCTCTCGCCGAGGCGCTGGCCCGCGCCGGCGTCGTCCCCACGCGCGGAAGCGGCGCGGTCCATTGAGTCGCGACCGGCTCCTCGCGCGCGCACGCGGCGTGCAGAAGAGCCTCGAGCGGTTCTACCGTCTCGAGCAAGGACCGGACGTCACCGGGTTCGTCCACACCGCCGAGGCGCCGTCGCGCGAGTCGCTGCTCGTGCGCGACGCCGACGACGCGGTGGAGCTCGCGCTGATCTTGCCGGAGGGTGACGACGCGGGTGACGCTTACGTGCAGCTCATCGAGGGCGTGAGTCACTTCGTGTACGTCGCCGAGCGCGCGCGCATCGACCTGCCCGCGACGGAGCTCGAGCTCGAGCTGCAAGCGGAGGTCGACAAGTTCGTGCTGCTCGCGTTCGACGACGGCGAGCTCGCGCGCGAACGCTTCCGCGACGTGCATCACGCGCTCTACGAGAACGTCGAGTTCTTGCACGCGGAGGACTCGGTGTACGGGCAGCGCTATCGCCTCGCGAACGATCTCGCCGCCCGCGTCGCGCTCCGTATCGCCGGCAGCGCGACGCACACGCGCAACGCCTTTTTACAGCGCTTTTACAGATCCGGTCAGACCGACAAGATCCGTCTCGCGCGCGCCGCCTGAACGATACCGATCGGTATCGGATCATGCATCGTCGATGATGCGCCGTGTTGTAATCCCGCACTCGCCGCGTCGTTAACTCGTTGAGCCGTCCTGCGTGTCGCGTGACGCGTCGAGCACATGACTCGCGGTGGACAGACGAGGTCGCGCGCTACGGATATCTATGCGCGTCTCAGTGTGTGAGGGTACGCTTCGAGTCATGCGCCGAATTCTGGCCAGAGCGTCGCTGATCTTGCCGATGGTGAG
Source organism: Polyangiaceae bacterium (assembly GCA_036272055.1). Classification (GTDB taxonomy): domain Bacteria; phylum Myxococcota_A; class Polyangia; order Polyangiales; family Polyangiaceae; genus DASZVB01. The sequence continues at coordinate 11,656 of DATAZL010000096.1, forward strand.
CATCGCCTGCTCGTCCAACACCGAGCAGAAGGGGGCCTTCGACGGCCTCTACGCCACCGGCGGAAGCACCGGCAGCGGGACCGGCTCCGGAGCGTCCAAGGGAACCGGAGCGACGAACGGTGTCATCTTCGGCGGCGGCGCGTCGGGGCCCGTGTCGACCGGCAATCAGTCGTGCGTGACCCAGAGCATCGCGACCGAGGCCGCGCCCCTCGACATCTACGTGATGTTCGATCAGTCGTGCTCCATGAGCTGCCCTGCGGAAGAAGCGGGCCCCGGCCTCTGCTGTGTCGGTGGTCCGAATCCTCGCATCGACCAGGTGCGCACTGCGATGAACGACTTTCTCTCGAACCCGAAGAGCGCGGGGATCGGCGTCGGCATCGGCTATTTCGGATATCTCGCGCTCGGCCAGACGTCGTGTAACCCGACCGACTACGCGACACCCGCGGTGCCGATCGCGCCGTTGCCCGGGAACACGCAGGCGATCGAGCAGTCGCTGCAAGGTGCGCAGCCGACGGGAGAGACGCCGACCGGCGCTGCCATCCGCGGCGCGTGCACCTACGCAACGTCGTGGAAGAAGCAGAACCCCGGGCGTCAGGTCGTCGTGCTCCTCGTCACCGACGGCGTCCCCGAGGCGCCCGTGAGCCGGAACTGCAAGCCGACCTTGCCGGACGCCGAAGCCGCGGCGAAGGACTGTATCTCCCAGAGCGCGATCCAGACCTACGTCCTCGGCGTGGGCGCCAATCTCGACAACCTGAGTGGTCTCGCCCAGGCCGGCGGCACCGACCACGCCTACCTCGCCGGCACGATGGACGTGAGCACGACGGTGCTCGACGCGCTGAACCAGATCCGCGACGGCGCAGCGGTGCCGTGTAAGTTCAAGGTGCCGCCCGCGCCGTCGGGGCAGACCCTGGATCCCACGCTCGTCAACGTCGGCTACGACGACAGCGCGGGCGCCGAGCACCTCGTGCCGAGCGCAGGGACGTCGTCGAACTGCGCGATGGGCGGGTGGTACTACGACGACGCGCAGAACCCGACGACGCTGTCGCTCTGCCCGTCGAGCTGCGACACCGTGACCGCCCAGCTCGTCGCTGCGGCAGTGCTCCACACCGGCGCCAAGCTGAACATCGAGTACGGATGCAGCACCGTGAGCGTCACTCGATGAGGGCGAACGCCGTCGTCATCGTTCTTTCCACGCTCCTCGCGAGCGTCGCATGCGGCAGCGGAGACGCCGAGAACGACTGCGACAAGGTCGTCGACGCCTACGCCCACGCCTGGCAGCGCTGCATGCGCGAGACCTACGACGAAGCGAAGAAGACGTTCTCCGACGCCCTCATGTGCGGCAAAGCGTCGAGCTCGAACAGCGCCCAGGTAGACACCTGCGTGAGCGCCCTCGACGCCCAAGACTGCGCCGCAGTAACGAACAACACAGTGCCCACCGCCTGCAACGACACCATTAAACAGTAGCGTTTTGAGCGGGTTGAAAGCACCGCGGCTCGCTGGCTTCGAGCACGCGCCCATACGACCGCTCTCGGTGCTCGACGTGCGTTCGCACGCCTGCGCGCCTCACCCGGTCGTCTGAGCACGCGGTCTTCGCCATCGAGCCACGGGACTACTCGAGGGCTGCTTGAGATCTCTCAGAAACGTCGCGCTCGATCGTCACTCAGCCACGCCTGACGCCTCTACATGCCCATCAGTTTGGCTATGTAGTAGCGCATCGTTTCGGTAGTCCCGCCGCCGATACGGAGCAACCGCGAGTCGCGCCACGCTCGGGCGATGTGGAACTCTTCGATGTAGCCCCAGCCGCCGTGGAACTGGAGGCAGGTGTCCATGACCTCGGAGAGCACGTCACCGGTGGCGACCTTGGCCATGCTGATGAGCTTCACCGTCTCCATGGAGAGGTTCTGGTTCTTCACGTACTTCTCGTCGTTGTAGGCATCGATCGTCTTGTAGACGAAGGCCTTCGCCATCTCGACCTTCGTGTACATGTCGACGAACTTGTGCTGCCACAGCTCGCGCTTGATGATCGGCTTGCCGAACGCGTGACGCTGCTCCCCGTACTGGCGCGCATTGGCGATCGCGAGCTCACAGCCGGCGATCGCACCCACCGCCGCGATGAGCCGCTCGGTCTGGAAGTTCTGCATGAGATACATGAATCCCATGTTCTCTTCCCCCAGGCGGTAGCGCGCGGGGATGCGTAGATCTTCGAGGAAGAGCTCGGCGGTGTCGGAGGCGTGATTGCCTATCTTCTCGAGCTTCTTGCTGACGGTGAAACCCTTGGTGCGCGTGGGCACCAGGAAGAACGAGCAGCCGTGCGCGCCGGCGGAGAGCTCCGTCTTCGCGAGCAGGGTGACGAAGTCGGCGCGCGCGCCGTTCGTGATGAACGTCTTCTGTCCGTTCAGGACGTAGTCGTCTCCGTCCCGCCGCGCGTAGGTCCGGATGCCCGCGACGTCGCTGCCGGCTCCGGGCTCAGACACGCCGAGTGACGCGATCTTGTCGCCGCGGAGCGCCGGCTTGAGAAACTCCTCGATCTGCTCCGGCGTACCGAGATCGCCGATGACGGGCGTGGCCATGTCGCTCTGCACGAGGAGCGCCATGCTGACTCCGCCGCTCCCGCCGCGCGGCAGCTCCTCCGCCTTGGCGACGCTGAACCAGTAATCGCCGCCGGCCCCGCCGTGCGCCTCCTTGTAGTGAGCGCCGAGGATCCCGAGCTCACCGGCGCGCTTGAAGACGTGATTCGGGAAGTCGCGCGCCTTCTCCCATTCGTCGGCGAACGGCGCGAGCTCCTTTTCGGCGAACTGGCGCACGGTCTTTCGGAACTGGTCGTGCTCCTCGGTGAACGGCTGCCACATACGACACCTCATCCCTCCCGACGCCGGTCGCCGGGTTCTTTCAGGTAGAGAATATTCGTACACTAAATATCAGCGCGCGCCAGACCCAGACAGCGCGATGTCCGGCCCCTCTCAGATCCCGCAGCGGCGGACGAGTTCGGCGCGGGACACCTGCTCTCCGACGCCGAGCCCCGTGAGCAGCAGGTCCGCCGGACACTGACCGCGTTCCACGAGCTCACCGAGGGGGGCGAGCACGGCGCGCTCGTCCTTGCCGCCTCGGCCTTCGCGGCCGCGACGCGCGAGACCAGCCTCGGCGATCTCGTAGATCTGCGCCGCGATGCGGCGGGCGGGGACGGAGCCGACGGCGCCGTCGAGGCCCTCCGCGACGAGCTCTGGCCGCGCCTTCGTCACCGCGTCTAGGTCGAGCGACATCGCGAGCTCCATGGCGCGCCCGAGGCTCTCGGTGTCGTAGACGAGGCCGGTGAAGAGCGCCGGCACCGAGCCGACGAGCCGCATCGGGAGACAGTCGCACGGGCGCGCCTCGAGGGTGCGCTTCAGCCGCGCCTCAGGGAAGAGGGTGTTCACGTGGAGCGCCCAGTCCGCGAACGTCGCGCGGTAGCCGTCGAAGCCCTCCTTCAGGAAGCTGCGAAACGTCTGACCAGTGTTGTGGACGAACACGCCGTTGCGCTTGAAGAGGAACATCCCGGCGTCGAGCGCCCACTCGACGTAGTCGGCGTAGCGCGGCCTTTCGGACTCCCACAGCGTGGGGATGAGACCGGAGCGCGACGGATCCATCTCGAGCCACACCGCGCCGCGCTCGCTCTTGTTCGACGACACGCGGCCCTCGATGAACGGCGAGTTTGCCGTCATGGCCTGGATGACCGGCGAGAGGCGGAGCATGACGACGAGCTTCTGCATCGCGTCTTCTTCGCTCGAGTAGTCGAAGTTCGCTTGCACGGTCGACGTGCGGCGCATCATGTCGAGACCGCGCGCGCCCCGCGTCGGCAGGTAGCGCTTCATGATGCCGTAGCGGTGCTTCGGGACCCAGGGCAGCTCGGACTGCGGCGAGATCGGCTGGAAACCGACGCCGAGCCACGCCAGCCCGAGCTCCGCCGAGATGCTCGCGAGCTCGTCGAGGTGACCGCGGATCTCGCTCTCGACCTGATGGACGTCGTCGAGCGGCGCGCCCGACAGCTCGAGCTGGGCGCCGGGTTCGAGGGTGATCGACGCTTGCCCACGCGTCAGAGCGATGACGGGGCCGCCCTCCGTCTCGGACTCGGGGTGCCAGCCGTGTCGCTTCACGAGCTCGTCGAAGATACGACCGACGCCCTTCGGGCCGTCGTACTGGAGAGGCGCGCCCGTCTCGCGGTCGACGCCGAATTTCTCCATTTCGCCGCCGATTCGCCAGGCCGTCGGGGGCTTCTCGGACGAAACGAACAGCTCTTCCAGATCGTCCCGCGTGATGGCGCGATCGTCTTCGGGGGCAGCGGGCATCATGGGCGAAGGGAGCCTAGAACAAATACGCCCGAACGGTAGCCGTGGTTTCGGGACGAAAAAAGTTACGCCGTGCGCCGTCGCGGCCTGGCAACGACCTTTCGATCGAAGAGCCGAACGCGTCGCACGAGCAGGTCGAGGACGAAAAGACCCACTGCCGCCATCAGCAGGCGACTCCAGAGTGGTTCGCGATACACGATCTTCTCGGTGCCGGGCGAGAAGAGCTCCGACGGCTGAGGGTCGAGGGTGCCGCCCGTTGCGAGGGCGACGCGACCGAGCCGCTCCGCGTCGGGTTCGAGGCTCGCGTACTCGCGTGGGTAGGGGTTTGATACCTCCGCGTAACTGACGCCGGCGGGACGGAGCTGTCCGTCGTCGCCGACCTTGAAGTGCTCTGCCTCGAGCAGGAACGCTCCATAGTCGTCGAGCGCGAAGTCCGCTTCGTACCGTCCTGGCGCGACCTGACGCATCGGGACGTCGCGACGCGGCCCTTTCGGCTGCGGCCCCGATACCGTGAGACGGCTCGTGAGCCCGTTCTCGAACCGCTCGTCTGCGGTGAACGCGTCGACGGTGGCGCGCACGCGGCCGTCCTCCGTCTCGACCTTCATGTCGAGCTCGCGCCGTTGCTTCTTCCTCATGTGCTCGCGCACGAGCTGGCCCCAGAACTTGGAGAAGCCCGACCACCTGAGCCAGTCCGCCGCCCACTGGTTCTTCAGGTCGCTCGTCCACGCGAGCGTCCATCCCAGGCCGACGCGCATGCGCGCCAGGATCGGCTCGCCCTTGTCGCTCGCGAGGATCTGCTGCGCGGGCGCTTCTTTCATCTGTGTCGCGACGTAACCGTGAAGGAACGGCGCGGTGGAGAGCGCGATGCCGCCGAGGAAATCCGCGGTCGCCGTCTGCGTCACCGGGAACCACTCCTCCACCGCGGCCTGACGCGAGACGAGCTCCGTCTCTCGCGTGAAGATGCGCGGCAAGCTGTTCGGATCGGGCACGTTGTGAAAGCGTCCGCCGCCCGCGTCGGCGAGCGCACGGAGCAGATCGGCGTCGGCGCCGTCGCCGAGCCCGACCGTCGTCACCGTGATCGACTCCGACAGCATCGCCTGCACGAGCTCGCGCAGGCCCTCCGAGTCGGCGCGGCCGTCGGTGAGCAGGATGACGTGCTTGCGACGCGCCTGCGTCACCGTCATGTCCTGGTACGCCATGTCGACGGCGGAACGGATCTCGGTGCCGCCGCCCGGCTGGATGCGCGCGATGTCGCCCTCGATCCGGCTCCGGTAGCGCGCCGCCTCCATCTTGACGTAACGGATCGGGCTCGAGTCGAACGCGACGACCTCGATGAGATCGTCTCCCTCGAGCGTGTCGACGGTCGCGCGGCACGCCGCCTTCGCCATCTCGAGCGGCAGCCCCGTCATCGATCCGGAGCGATCGATGACGAGCACCATCGCGACGCTCGGCATGTCCTTGCGCCGCTCGGCGTCCATGCGGACCGGCAGGATGCGCTCGATGTTCGTGTGCGCCCACCCGCCGAGGCCGAAGCCCGACGGACCGCCGGCGAAGAGAAAGCCGCCGCCGACGTCGCGCACGTAGCGCTCGACGAGCGCCTGCGACGAGAGACTCACCTGCTCCGCCGGCACATCCGACAGGATGAAGAAGTCGTAGCGCTCGAGCTCCTCGAGCGAACCGGGGAACGCGGCGGCGCTCCGCACGTCGACGTCGAATTCCTGCGCGCCGAGCGCGGACGACAGATAGCTCGCGCGCTGCGGCTGGCCGTCGATGTAGAGCACCGACGGACGGCCCGGCACGTCGACCGACGTCGATACGCGGTTGTTCGCCGCGAACGTATCCTGCGCGATGTGGTCCACCTCGAGCGAGTACGTCACCTTGCCGCCGACGCGGACGACCGACGGAAAGCGAACCTCGGAGTTGCCCGCCGGCAGGTTCAGCTCCTTGACGCCACCGAGGCCGTTCAGGACCTCGCCCTGGTAGAGGCGTGCGCGCGCCGTCGTGGCGCGGCTCGCGTACACGTCGGCGACGAGGTCGAACGGCTCTCCGATCGCCACCTTGCCGGGTGCGTGGAGCGTGCGCACCGCGACCTCCGCGGGCGGCGGGCGCCGGAGCGGAACCGCGAACACTTTGACGCCGAACGACTTGGCGCGCTCTGCCTCGGCGAGCACGTTGCCGTCGGTCTCGACGCCGTCGGTGAGGAGCTCGATGCGCTTCAGGTATCCCGCCGGGAAGACGCCGTAGGCGAGATCCATGGCGGCCTGGATGTCCGTCGCGGCGCCTTCACGGCGCGCGCCGCCGGCAGTGACCTTCGTCGCGTCGTGGCGCAGGGCCGCGACGGCAGGGAGCTCGTTCGCCTGACCCAGATCGACGAGCCGCGGGCGCCGCGCGAACGTGACGACCTTCACGAGGTCATCGGCGGGGCGTGCCGCGAGGGTCTTCTTCGCCGCGGCGCGTGCATCCTCGAGCGCCTCGTCGGAGACGGAGTCGCTCACGTCGACGAGGAGCACGGTGCAGACCTTGTGCGTCTCGGCGGTGCGCGCCGGCCGTGCGAGCGCGCCCGCGAGCGCCACGAGGAACAGCATGCGGAAGAGCAGCGCGAGCACCCGCTGCTGCCAGGGCAGATCGGACAGCGAGCGGAGTAACGCGAACGCGAGCACCGGGAGCAGCGCGACGACGACGAGCATCCGCGGTTCGGCGAGGCTCGTGGTGATCGCGCCGCGGGTGATCGTGAACGCCGTCGGGCTCGCGTGCTCGATGAGCCGGAGCAAGAGAACGCCGAGGACGACGCTCGCGGCGACCGAGAGCGCCGCGCCGAGCGCCGTCCGGGTGGCGCGCGTCATACCGTCACCCGCCGGTGGTAAGCGAACCACTCGAACGCCGAGAGCGCGATCGCCGCCATCACGAAGTACACCCAGAGCTCACGACGAATACCTGCGTGAAAGCCCTCGTCCGGCGAGCTCTTCGCGCCCGGCAGATGGAGCTCGGTCTTCGGCGTGACGTGGCTCTCGGCGTCGTCGGAGAGGTTTGCGGCGAAGAACGACGGGGGCGCGCTCTCCGCACCCACGTGGAGCTCGTAGAAGCCGGCGTGCTCGCCGAACAGCACCGCCCGGCCCTCCTTGATCGGCACCTCGTGGCTCTCGCCGTTCGGATAGCGCACCCACGCGACGGACGCGTCGCTCGGCGCGGGTACGTGCCACGGCGTGCCGGTGCGATACGCGGAGAGGTAGCTCGCGTCGTCCTCGACGAACGAATGGATGACGTTCAGGACGAAGAGCGGCCACGCGACGCGCAGCACGAGATCGCTGTCACGCGGGTCGAAGCCGAGCGCGACGAAGGGGTGGCCTTCGCGACTACCGCTGACGAGGATTGGGCCGAGCTCGCTCGCGCCGACGATGTGGTCGGCCTTGTCGGGCACGAAGACGTTGCCGCGGGACGCCTGGACGTTGTCGACGGCCATGAAGCGCAGGAGCGGGCTCTTGCGATCCCAGGTGTCGAAGCCGAAGTCGGTGACCGCCTTGCCGACCTTCACCGGCGAGCCGTCCGCGGGCGGCGCGAGGAACAATGAGCCACCTTTCGACGGCAGGGGCTTCGCGACCGCGTCGAAGATGGTGACGTCGAAGGGCGCGTCCTCCCGGTACGCGTCGGGGCGAGTCGTCGTGACGTCGAGATACTCGTCGAGGAGGAGCGCCGCGTCGAGGTACGTGTTGCCCCGCGACACGACCTGCACGCGGGCGCGACGTCGCTCCGGCATGAGCGCGTACGCGCGGTCGTCGGCGGGGAGCGTATCCCGCGTGCCGTCGGCGAGACGGATGCGCGCCTCGAGCATCTTGCTCGCGCCGCCGAGGTCGGCATAGACGCGCGGCAGCCGCTCGTTCGCCTTCAGAGAGAGCCGCGAGACGTCGACGACGTTGCCGTCGCCGAGGAGCGACAGCTCCACCTCGGCAGGGACGTCCGTCGTGTTCGTCACCTCGAGGAGCACCTCGTAGCGGGAGACGTCGAGGGGGTAGCGGCGGACGGAGAACGCCGTGATCGCGACGTTCTTGCCGCCCTTGCCGACCGGCACGAGCCGCACCGGGGTTCCGGCGAGGTCGAGCCCCTTCGCGGCCGTCTCCGCGTCGAGGTCGCCGTCGGAGACGACGATGATCTCCGGCCGCTTCGCGCCGCGCAGCACGTCGAGCGCGAAGGCGAGCCCGCTCGCAAAATCGGCGCGGGTGTCGGTCGCGACGATCTTGCCGAGCGCGTCGCCGAGCTCCACTGGCTCCGACGTCATCGTCGAGAGCGGCACCGTCGAGGCGTCCATCTTCGCAACGAGCATCCGGTCGGCGATGCCGAGCCCGCTCACGAGCTCGTGGACCTTCTGCTTCGCGACGTCGAGCCGCGTCGGCGTGACGTCGATCGACTGCATCGACGCGCTCGTGTCGACCAGCACGACGATGCTCCGGCCCTCGGCCGCACCAGCGGCGGGGCGCGGATCTCCGAGCGCAAAAACAATCAAGCCGAGCAAGACGAGCTGTAGAAGGAGCGACAGCAGGTTCTTCAGCCGCGAGAAGAGCTGCGAGGCGTCCTTGTCGCGCAGGACACGCTGCCAGATCGGCGAGAACGGAACCGCGATCGGCCGGCGCCGGAGCTTCAGGATGTAGAGCGCCACGGTGGCGCCGCCGGCCACCGCGAACGTCGCCCCGAGGGCGGCTGCCGAGAGCCCGAGGAACGTCATCAGCGCAGAAAGCCTCCGCGGCGGAAGACGCGCAGGACGAGCTCGTCGAAGGGCACGCTCACGTCGGCGTTGAAGTACGGCACCTGGTTCTTCACGCAAAACCGCTCGACGTCGGCGAGGTACTCTGCGTACGCCGTCTCCATCCGCGCGAGGAGCGCGTCGGTCACCGTCACCTCGCGCTCGTCGCCCGTCTCGACGTCGTAAAGATGGACGTCCCCGCGGAGGGCGGGGCGCGCGTCGGCAGTGTCGGTGACGTGCACGACGTAGGGTTCGAGCTTGTTGTAACGGAGAACGTTGATGCCCCGCTCGAAGCCGTTCGGATCGTAGAGGTCCGAGAAGAGCACCACGAGCCCGCGTCGCTTCTGGCGCGCGGCCACGACGCCGATCGCGTCGGCGAGGTTCGTCACGCCGCCCGGCGTGAGGTCGGTCAGGAACCGGAACACTTTGAAGATGCGCGCGCGGCCGCGGGTCGGCGGCATCTCCGCGACGAGCTCGTCGCTGACGCCGTAGGCGGCGACGCGATCGAGGTTCGCGAGCCCGACGTAGGCGAGCGCGGCGGCGAGGCGGCGCGCCTGGTCGAATTTCTTCCCGGTGCCGAAGCCCATCGACGCGGAGCAATCGACGATGAACGAGATCTGTAAGTCTTCTTCTTCCTCGTAGAGACGGACGAGGAGCTTGCCGAAGCGCTGGTACACGTTCCAGTCGACGAAGCGAAAGTCGTCACCGGGCGCGTAGTCGCGGTGGTCGGCGAACTCGACGCCGCTCCCCTTCTTCTTGCTGCGGCGCTCGGCGCGCATGCGACCGGCGAACACCCGGCGGCTCACGATGGCGAGCGTCTCGAGCTTGCGCTGAAAGTCGTCGTCGAAGAGCGGCGTGCCGGGGCGCACCGACGGCACGCGCGCGGCCGGCTCTCTCCGTAGCTGCCTGAGCGAATCGAACATTCCCATGGGGGAAACCGGGCGGCTCAGCCCTTGCTCTCGGGGAGCTTCGCGAGGATCTCCTGGATGACCTGGTCGGTCTTGATCCCCTCCGCCTCACCCTCGAAGTTCAGGAGCACGCGGTGACGGAGCGCAGGGAGCGCGGACGTCTTCACGTCGTCGATCGACGCGGCGAAGCGGCCCTCGATGAGCGCGCGGATCTTCGCCGCCATGAGCATCGCCTGAGCGCCGCGCGGCGACGCGCCGGTGCGCACGAAGCGACCGACGGAATCCGGCGAATCGGCGCCGCCGGGGTGCGTCGCGAGGAGGAGCCGCACCGCGTAGTCCTGCACGTGCTTCGCGACCGGCACCGAGCGGGAGAGTGCCTGCATCGTGACGATCTCGTCGCGGGTAACCACCGACTTCAAGCCGGCGGCGTACCCGGTCGTCGTCCTGTCGAGGATCGAGTGGAGCTCGTCGCGATTAGGGAACGCGACGTGGAGCTTGAAGAAGAACCGGTCGAGCTGCGCCTCGGGAAGCGGGTACGTGCCCTCCATCTCGAGCGGGTTCTGCGTCGCGAGGACGAGGTACGGCTGCTCTATCTTGTACGTGCGACGGCCGACGGTGACGCGGTTCTCGGCCATCGCCTCGAGGAGCGCGCTCTGGGTCTTCGGCGTGGCCCGGTTCACCTCGTCGGCGAGGACGATGTTCGCGAAGATGGGACCGCGACGGAACTCGAACGCGCGCTGCCCCGACGTGTTCTCCTCGATGACCGTCGTGCCGAGGATGTCCGCGGGCATGAGATCCGGCGTGAACTGGATGCGGGAAAACTCGAGCGCCATCGCCTCGGCGAGGGTGCGCACCAGCATCGTCTTGCCGAGACCGGGGACGCCCTCGAGGAGCGCATGCGAGCCGGCGAGCATGCAGGTGAGCACGCCGTCGATGATGTCGCGCTGACCCACGATGACGCGCCCCACTTCTTCACGAAGAAGGCCGATCATCTTCTGGAACGCCTGCACGTCTTCTCGCGCCTTGTCGGTCATGGATGATCCTCGTCAGTCCCTCGGTCGAATGAGCTGGAAGTAGCGACGCACGTAGAAGCGATAGCCCGGCGGGATGTCGTCCTTCGCGAGCGACTCTTCCGCGACGGTCTGGTAATCGGTGAAGACCTTCTTGTAGCCGCGGCCGACGAAGCCGCGCTCGGCGGCGCCGTAGATCACCTGGCTCGACGCCGCGCCCTGACCGGTGTCGGCACCTGCCGCGCTGACGTCCTCGGTCTGGCCCTTCAGGTGGCTCGCGTCGCCGCGAATGTTCGGGTCGTGACCGGTGCCCCACGACTCCTTGTCGCCACCGCCGCCGCCCGGCGAATCACCGGGCTGACCCGCGCCGGGAGCGACACCGGTCTGGCCGAGCGCGATCCCCTGGCCCTGCCCTTCGCCGGAACCCTGGCCGATCGTGAGCTGTGGCTTGCCGTTCTTGCCCTGGCCCTGGCCCTGACCCTGCCCCTGCTGACCCTGACCCTGCCCTTGCTGGCCCTGACCCTGTTGACCCTGACCCTGGCCTTGCCCCTGATTTCCGCGTGCCTGGTTGCCGAACGCCATCATCCGCTTGATTCGGTCGCGGCCCGACTGACCCTCTTGCCGGAGGAGCTGCCGGAGCTCTTCGATGCGACGCTTGAGCTCCTCCTTCTGCTGCTCGCTCATCTTCTGACCCGCGGCGCGGTTGATGTCCTCTGCGCCCTTCTGGAGGTCCTTCGAGCCCATCCCGAGATCTTTCATGAGATCCTGGGCGGCCTTCGACAGGTCCTTGTCTAGGTCGGACATCGCCTTCTGCTGCTCACCCTCGCGAGCCTTCTCGCGATCCAGGCGCTCGAGCTGGCGCTCGGTTCGATCGAGCTCCTGCTGCTCGGTCTTCGAGAGCCCTTCCTTCTGCTTCTTCTGCAGGAGCCGCTTGCGACGTTCTGCGAGGTCCTTCTTTGCCGTCTCGTGCTCCGCGGTCTTCGCGTGCACGGTCTCGCTCGCCTTCTGCAGCGATTGACGGAGCTGCTCGAGCTTCGATTTGTCGACGTCCTTCTTCGCGCTCTCGATCTTCTTCGCTAGATCCTTCATCGCCTGCTCGGCGTCGGCGAGACGTTTCTCTGCGAGCGCCTGGGCGACGGGCCTGGCGAGCGCGCTCTTCGAGAGCTCCTTCGCGACGCCGTCGAGCGCCTCGTCGAGGGCGGCGGCGTCGATGCTCGACGCGTCCTTCAGACTCCGGTCGAGCTCGTCGAGACGGCGAAAGACCTCTCGCCGATCGAGCCGACGCTCCGCGAGATCTTCCACGAGCTGATTGAAGCGGCGCGCGCCCGCGGCAGCCGCGGGATCGGTGCTCTGCGTTTGCAGGTCGTCGGAGATGCGGCGGAAGAGCTCCGCGTCGTCGTCGGTGATGGCGATGGCATCGACGTGATGCGACACCGGGGGGATCACGCGCGTCACCGGCACCTCGAGGAGCGCGATGACCACGACGCCGGCGACGAGCGCCGCCATGACCGGGAGATCTCGCGGACGTCGCAGCGGCGCGGCGCGGGAGGGCGACAGCTCCGCCGTCATCGCCAGGGCGTCGTCGATCGCCGCCTCCATCAGGGGGCTGCGCTCGGCCGCCGGCAGCGCCGCGAAGGCGAGGGCGTTCGTGATTCGATCTTTCAGCTGATGAAAGCGATCGAGGGCAAGGGACCCCGCATGGGGCGCCCCCTTGCGCAGCGCGGCATGAGCAACGGCTCCCAGGAAGACGGCGAGCGGGACGAGGGCCCCCCACTCGAGCCCTCGCGCGATACCCGGCGCGCCCCTGGTCACCTTGATGACGGTCAACGCGGCGGATGCATAAACGAGGGGCACCAGCGAGAACGTGACCGCTCGTGCGAGGACGCGATCGGCCTTTTCGCGCAGCGCTACGCGCCTGGAGAGCCGCGTGAGGCGCGACAGGCTTCGCTCCCGGTCGGACGATGGCGTTGGCTGTGTCAGAGGGCTACCCGCTATCGAAACGTTCGAACCTGTGCCCGTGTTCCTCTTGGATGGTAGCGCCTAGTGCGAGGGCGGACGACCTTCTCGGACCCCGCGCGGGCCGAAACGTCCGTGCCTGCGGTCGGCCTTTCGGCTCGTGTCCCACGAACGCGGAGCGATTCTCGAGGGCCTGCTCGGTTCAATTGCTTGATTCCTAGGGCAGGGTGGTTTCCAAATGCGTTTCGCAAATCGAGGAACCCATGTCAGAGACCGAACAAGACGTCGTGGTGCTCGTCGCCGATGACGAGCCCAGCACGCTAGCGCTCGTCGCCTCGCACGTCCGCTCGAGAGGCTACAAGGTCCTCGAGGCTTCGGACGGCGATCAGGCGTGGCAGCTCGCGCACGAGAACCTGCCCGATCTCGTCATCCTGGACGTGATGATGCCCGGCATGAGCGGCTGGGAGGTCTGTCGCAAGATCCGTGAAGCCGTCTCGCTCGCTCACACCGGAGTGATCATGCTGACCGGCATCGGCGAGAACCTGAACGAGATGACGTCCCCGCTCTACGGAGCAGACGCTTACCTCGACAAGCCGTTCGAGTTTGCCGATCTCGACTCGAAGGTCACCGCGGTGCTGACCGAACGTCGCGATGGCGCGATGGGTCGGCCCGATCCGGAGACCGTGCAGCGGCACCAGACCGAGCCGCCGCCCGCCGGAACCAACGGAATCAGCGCGTCCGCAACGCGCCACGCCTCTCGTGATGACGACGACGAGGACGACGACGGTGACGAGGAAGCGGCGCATGACCATGACCACGATCATGATCACGCCGGTCACGCACATCACCATCATCACGCTCACGGCCATGGTCATGACCATGATCATGACCACGATCACGACGATGAGGACGGCGACGACGAGGATGACGAGGACGAGAGTGAGAGCGCGCACACCGCGCCCACGAAGAAGGTCACCCTGACCCGTGTGACGAAGAAGGTCGCTCCCGTCGCCGCGAAGAAGCCCGCCGCTCCCGTCAAAGCGGCAAAGCCGAAGGCGAAAGAAGCGACCGCCAAGGTTGCCGCAAAGCCGCCGGTGAAGGCCGCCGCGAAGGCCGCGCCGAAGAAGCCGGTGAAGGCCGCCGCGAAGGCCAAGGCCGTGCCGGCGAAGAAGGCCGCCCCGGTGAAGGCCGCAAAGAGCGCGGCGAAGCCCGCAAAGGGCGCCGCGAAGGGCAAGGCGGCGGCGAAGGCCGCTCCGAAGGCAAAGCCCGTTGCCAAGGGCAAGCCGGTGAAGGCGGCCGCGAAGACGAAGCCCGTCGCCAAGGGCAAGGCGAAGGTCGCCGCCAAGCCGGTGAAGGCCGCGGCAAAGGCAAAGACGCCTGCGAAGGCGGCGAAGCCCGCGCCGAAGCCGACGAAAGCCAAGGCGAAGGGGCCTGCACCGAAGCCGGTGAAGGCCGCGGCCAAGTCGGTTGCCGCGCCGAAGAAGGGCCCGGCGGCGAAGCCCGCCGCCAAGGGCAAGTCAAACGGCGCGTCGAAGATGGCGTCACTCTGAGACGAGAGCTCGTCGCTCGCAAAAGCGGGCGACGAGCTTCAACGACGCACGCGACGCCGCCCGAGCACGCGTAAGCATCAAAGGGGCGGAACTACGCGAGCACAGCGAGCCCGCCGAAGGCGGCGCGGGGAGCAGTTCGCCCACGGCGAAGCTGCGGGGGGCCAAGGCCCCCCTCACAACCCAATCCCACGCCGTCAATTCCGTCGTCCCGCCACTGACTAGTCTCTCGCGAGCACAGCGAGCCCGCCGAAGGCGGCGGGGGGAGCAGTTCGCCCCAAGGCGAAGCTGCGGGGGGCCAAGGCCCCCCTTTGTTAGTTGCAGGCGGAGGCGACGCGGGTCCGGGCGCGCCCGCAGCGCGGCTTGCCATCGTCGCAGTGAGCGCGGAGCTCGGCGTCGGGCGGACTCTCGTCGGCGAGATGACAGAGACGTGAAGCTAGCGCGCAGATCCGGTCGCCCAGGATGCGCGCCGTCGCGCAGTCCGGCGCGCTCGCGCCGAGCGTGTCGTCGAGTGAACGCGACGCGGCGGTGAGAGCGCGAAACGCCGTTGCCGCGTCCATTCCGTTCACCTCGTCGCGGAGCGAGCTCGGCAGCGACGTGGCGGGCGACGGCGCGAGCTCGGTGCTGGGCGCGGCGCCTTTTCGCGCAAGGTCGTCGGTCACCGCGCCGCCCGGAGTCGCACCGGGTACCGACGGCGCGGGGGGTGCCTCCGCCGCGGCGGGCGCGGATTGCCGCTCCCGTGCACAAGCCGTCATGGCGCCCGCGACGGCGAGCGCGCCCGCGACGCCGAGCACGACGGAGAGCGCGCGACGCTTCATGCCGAGAGCATCGCCTTTCGCGACGCGCGACGATGACGGAGCACGAGGTACAGACCGGCCGCGACGGGCACGAGGAACGGCGCCATTGCGCCGAGCGCGACGATGATGCTCGTGGTCACCTGGAAGCCGAGACTACACGATTCCGAGAAGGCGTTCCTCAGCCGTGAACCGACGGACTCCGCCACCGGGACGTAGGGTTGCGCCGGCGAGACGATCGAGAGCGTGATCGTTGCGAGCGATGCACGATTCTGCAGGTAGCGCGTCCGACCTTCGAGCTTGTCGGCTTCGCCGCGCACGCGGGCGAGCTCGCCTTCGACCTCGAGCATCTCCTTCACCGACTTCGCGGCGCCGAGGATCCCGAGGAGACGCTCCTCGAGCTTGCGCTTCGCGCCGAGCTCCGCCTTCGTGTCGGAGAATTCCTCCGTCACGTCGCGACCGGTGCGCGATTCATCGAGGAGGGAGCCGGTCTCGCGAAGCTCGCCCATCACCGACTCGAGCTTCTCGACGGGAACACGGACGACCATGGCGACGCGGACCACGGTATTCTCCGACGAGCTCGCGTCACGACTGAGGACGTAGCCCCCGGCGCGAGACGCGAGCGCGCTCGCCCGCTCCGCGGCGCGCGACGGCGAATCGGCGCGCAGGGAGAGCTGCACCTCGCTGATGACCATGCGCCCCAGCGGCGTGACGTCTTCCGCCGTCGCGGCACCCCCGGGCGACGTCGTCACTGCGGACGCCGTCACCACCGGCGCACCGGCTGCGAGCTCCGGAGCCGCCGGGGACGCGACGCTCATCGGGGTTCCTACGCTCGCGACGGCCTCCGGGGACCGCCGGGCACACCCGACGGCGAGGGAGACACAAAAAATAGAGGCGAGGACGCGGGTGGTCCGGGCGGCGGAGGCGTTCATGAAGGGAAAAACGCGCCTCCGCGACGGAACTTACACTCCGGGACTCAGCGGCCCTGCACCGGGTTGGGCAGGGTGCCCGGAGCCTGCTCCACGTGTCGCAAGCCAAAGCCGCCCGCGATGAGCGCGACGATCGCCAGAGCAATGAGAGATAGCGTCCTGGCCGGATGCGCGATGTGCGGCGGCTCGTCGTGAACGATGCGTTCGGAACTCGGGGTGACGTCTCGGGGGTCGGCCATCGTTGCCTCCATGTTCGTGCAGCGCTGGGTGCGCTTCCGGAAATCATGAGCAAGCGCAATGCCAGTGAAACGGTGATCGGATCCATCGAACGGACTGATCCGTCACGCTTCGGGCGCTTCCGAGCGGGGCACAACGCTACGAAACGATGCCCCGCTCATTCGATTCGCGCGCGTCTTCCTGAAACGAAAACGGTACGCGGATTGCTCCTGAGACGGTTCGAGCGCGTACACCGAACCGACTCGCGCTCGGAAAGCGAAGGACACCATGGCGTCAGCAGAGCACGTGCATGAATCGCGACCCGACGGTCAGTTCCACTTCGATCAGGGCGACAAGATGCCGTACGAGTGGCCGCGCGGCGCGGTCAAAGACTCACGGGTCGGCCTGCGAATCGCCGAGATATCGTGCGTGATACTATTCGTGTTGATGGTCGCCGCGGTGTTCTACATGGGCTTCCACACGCCGGGCCCGCTCCAGCACTGAGACGCGCTGTCGCGATTTGTCGCAGTTCGTCCGCGAATTGACGGATTGACGAGGTAGGAGTGGTTCGCCATAGGTCGAGCTCGCGGCGAGCTATACCGATGACCGACGACGACTCCGCGCCGAAGTCAGCGTCGCGCGCGCCGTTTCCGCGCTGGTCGAACCAGGCGACGAAGCTCGGCCTGTGGAGCGGGCTCGCTCTGCTCGTCGGTGCGCCGGCGTTCTTGATGGCCTGGGTGCGAAGTCCGCTCGCGACGGGACAGTACGAGCGGGTCGATCAGCCCGTGCAGTTCGATCACCGGCACCACGTGCGCGACGACGGCATCGAGTGTCGTTACTGCCACTACGACGTCGCGCGCTCGCGCACGGCGGGTATGCCGGAGACCGAGCTCTGCATGGGCTGCCACGCGCAGGTATGGACAGAGAGTCCGCTCCTCGAACCCGTGCGACGGAGCTTCTACGAGAAGACGCCGATTCACTGGAAGCGCGTGAATCTGCTGCCCGATTTCGTCTACTTCGACCACTCGATTCACATCGCGAAGGGGGTCGGCTGCGAGTCGTGTCACGGGCGCGTCGATCTGATGGGCAACGTGTACGCGGCAACGACGATGCAGATGGGATTCTGCCTCGATTGCCACCGCGACCCGAAGAGTTACGTGCGCCCGCCGGAGGACGTCACCGTGATGGGCTACACGCCGTCAGAGCCGCAGGCCGTCGTCGGAGCGCGCGTCGTGAAGTCGCTCTCCATCGCGCCGCCACTGCATTGCAGCGGTTGCCATCGCTGAGCCGGGACGACGATGAACGAACCCAGCGCGACGAACGACATTGTGCCGGCGAGCCTCCTCACTCGCCGTCGCTTCGTCGAGTGGCTCGGCGTGGGCATCGCCGCCCTCGGCGCGAACGCCTGCACGAAGCCGCCGCGTGACGACATCGTCCCTTACGTGCACAGGCCGCCGGAGGTGACGCCCGGCGTGACGCTCCATTACGCGACGACCGCGACGCGAGACGGCTACGGCATCGGCGTCCTCGGGACGACGCACGAGGGACGACCGACGAAACTCGAGGGCCACCCCGCGCATCCCGCGAGCCTCGGCGCGACCGGCATGCGTGAACAGGCCGCGCTGTTCGGGCTCTACGACCCGGATCGCGCGCGCACCGTGCTCGCCGATGGACGACCGTCGACCTGGGATGCCTTCACCGTCGCGCTCGGCGACAGCACGAAAGCGGCCTGGAAACAGCGGCGCGGCGCGGGGCTCGCGCTCGTGCTCCCACCGTCCGGATCACCGCTCCGCGCGTCGCTCGTGACGCGTCTGCGCGAGCAATATCCGGACATCTCCGTGACGTATCTGTCGACGTCCGGCGCGACGCAGCGCTGGGCGGCAGCGCGGGACGTCTTCGGTGAGGCCCTGGACCCTCAGTACCGTCTCGGAGCCGCCGAGGTCGTCGTCTCTCTCGACGCGGACCTCTTCGGCGATCATCCGATGAGCCTTGCCTGGGCGCGGGCCTTCGCCGAGCGCCGGAAGAGCGTACGACCAGGCGGGTTGTCGCAGCGACTTTATGCCATCGAGAGCGCCATGACGCTCACCGGCGCGGCGGCGGAGCATCGGCTCGCGGTACCGGCCTCCGCCGTGGGTGCTGTCGCGGCCGGGCTCCTTCACGCCGTGGCGGCAGCGACGGGACATGCCGGCGCAGCGCCGATAGAGCTGGGCGCGCACCGCGTGTTCGTCGAGGCGATGGCGCGCGATCTGGTGCGCCATCAGGGTCGTGCGCTCGTCGTCGTCGGTGACCGACAGCCGGCAGCGGTGCACGCGCTCGGGTATGCCCTGAATACGCTGCTTCGTTCGGCGGGGAGCACCCTCGACTTCACCGCGCCGCCGCTGCCCGACGCAGGGACGGACGCCTACGCACTAGACGGGCTTCTTCGCGCGCTCGACGGCGATCACGTGGAGACGTTGATGGTGCTCGGACCGAACCCCGCTTACGTCCTTCCCGCGGACGCGGAGTGGACGCGACGCGCGGCGCGCGCAAGGGAGCGCGTGCATCTGTCGCTTCACGAGAACGAGACGAGTGACGGCGCGACGTGGTTCCTTCCCGCGACGCACTTTCTCGAGCACTGGGGCGACGCGCGCGCCTACGACGGAATGACGTCCCTCGTGCAGCCCCTCGTGGCGCCGCTCTACGACGGGAAGAGCACCGACGACGTGCTCGCGGCGCTGGCGGGCGAGCCGTTGCAGAGCGGGCGCGAGCGACTCGAGCGGCAATACGGCACGGAGCTCGCGGAAGGTCTGCGTCACGGCTTGATCGCCGGCACCGCCTCGCCGTCACGAACGCCGGAGCTCGACTGGAACGGCGTCGCCCGCGCGCTCGCAGGCATCGAACCGGTGACGGACCGCCTCGAGCTCGACGTCGTACTCGACGCGCGCGTCGGGGACGGCGACGGCGCGAACGATCCGTGGCTCCAGGAGCTCTCCGAGCCGCTCACCAAGGTCGTCTGGGGTAACGCCGCGCTGCTCGGCCCGCGCACGGCCGCGAAGCTCGACATCAGAGACGACGATGTCGTCATCGTCGAACAGGGCGGACGTCGCATGACGCTGCCGGCGCTCGTCGATCCCGGCCACGCCGAGGGCGCCGTCACGGTCTGGCTCGGACACGGTCGTCGCACGGGTCGCGTTGCTTCCGGCGTCGGAGTGGACGCCGCGCCGCTGAGAAGCCTCGCCGCGCCGTGGTTCGTTCACGACGTCACGGTGAAGAAGACGGGCGCGCGCGAGCGCGTCGTTCGCACGCAGCGCGAGAGCCGCGAGCACGACCGTCACCTAGTGCTCAGAAAGACGGTCGCCGAGTGGGCGCGCGAGCCGTCGTTCGCGCGCGAGTACGACGAAGATCCCGTCTCGATCCTCCCCCCACGGCTCGCCGGCGACACCCAGTGGGCGATGGCCATCGACCTGAGCGCGTGCGTCGGGTGCAGCGCGTGCATGCTCGCCTGCGCCGTCGAGAACAACGTCCCGGTCGTCGGCAAGGCCAACGTCGCGCTGTCACGCGAGATGTACTGGCTCCGCATCGATCGGTACTACGCCGAGCCGCTCGGTCCGTCCGAGTCGCCGAAGGTGAGCTTCCAGCCGATGCTTTGCCAGCACTGCGAGAAGGCGCCATGCGAGTACGTGTGCCCCGTCAACGCGACGGTGCACAGCCCCGACGGGCTGAACGAGATGGTCTACAACCGCTGTGTCGGCACGCGGTTCTGCTCGAACAACTGCCCGTACAAGGTCCGGCGCTTCAACTTCTTCGATTACAACCAGACGCTCTCCGAGCCGGAGCGGATGGCGAAGAACCCCGACGTCACCGTCCGCGCGCGCGGGGTGATGGAGAAGTGCACGTACTGCGTGCAGCGCATCCGCCGGGCAGAGATAGACGCCGAAGTCGCGAAGCGCCCGCTCGTCGACGGAGACGTCACGACGGCGTGCGAGCAGGCGTGTCCGACCGGCGCCATCGTCTTCGGCAACCTCGCCGACCACGGCTCCCGCGTGGCGCGCGCCCATGCCGACCAGAGGACCTACGCCGCGCTCGGCGAGGTCGGCACCCGGCCGCGCACCCGTTACCTCGCGCGCATCGACGACCCGAATCCGGAGCTCGAAACGTGAGCCAGACCGAGATCGAGCTGCTCCCCGGGAGCTACGACAATCGCACCTTGACGGATCGGCTGCTCGCGCCGATCACGAGCCCGCCGCGGTTTCTCACGCTGCTCATGATACCGGCGGCGTTCGGCACGCTCGCTCTCTTCGGCGCCGTCGCCTACACGTTCCTCGTCGGGATCGGCGCGTGGGGCAACAACATCCCGGTCGCGTGGGCGTTCGCGATCATCAATTTCGTGTGGTGGATCGGCATCGGCCACGCCGGGACGTTCATCAGCGCCGTACTCCTCTTGCTCGAGCAGCGCTGGCGCACGTCGCTGAACCGCATCGCGGAGGGAATGACGCTCTTCGCGCTCGTGCAGGCGGGGCTCATGCCGCTCCTGCACCTCGGGCGCCCGTGGTTCTTCTACTGGCTCATCCCCTACCCCGCGACGATGGAGCTGTGGCCGCAGTTCATGAGCACGCTGACGTGGGACGTCGCGGCCGTCACGACGTACACCCTCGTCTCGATCCTCTTCTTCTACCTGGGGCTCATCCCGGACCTCGCCGCCGCGCGCGACCGCGCGAAGACCCTACGGCGACGGCGCGCCTACGGGCTCTTCGCGCTCGGGTGGCGCGGCAGCGCGCGTCATTGGCGTCACTACCGGACGGCGCAGCTCCTCCTCGCGGGGCTCGCGACGCCGCTCGTGCTCTCGGTGCACAGCATCGTCAGCATGGACTTCGCGATCGCGAAGCTCCCGGGCTGGCACTCGACGATCTTCCCGCCGTACTTCGTCGCGGGCGCGATCTTCAGCGGCTTCGCCATGGTGGTGACGCTCGTCGTCCCACTCCGGCGCGTCTACCGGCTCGAGGGCATCATCACCGTTCGCCATCTCGACCTGATGGCGAAGATGATCCTGCTGACGGGTCTCATCGTCTCCTACAGCTACGTTTCCGAGGCGTTCATCGCGTGGCAGAGCGGTGACACCTTCGAGCGCCATATCACGTTCGTCACCCGCCCTCTCGGGCCGTTTGCGCCGGTGTACTGGCTGATGCTCGCCTGCAACGTCGTCGTGCCGCAGTCGCTCTGGTTCTCGCGCGTGCGGAAGACGCCGCTCGCCCTCTGGATCGTCGCGCTCTTCGTCCAGGTCGGCATGTGGACGGAGCGCTTCGTCCTGATCGTCACCTCGCAGCACCAGGACTACCTGCCGTCGAGCTGGGAGAACTACACGCCGAGCCTCATCGACGGCACGCTGTTCTTCGGGACCGTCAGCTTCTTCGTCCTGCTCTTCCTGGCGATGCTGCGGTTCGTGCCATTCCTGCCCATCGCGGAGCAGAAGGAACTCTTGCACGCCTCGAAGCGCGAGCGAACGCTTTCACCGAAGGAGGCCGGCGATGTCCGCCCTGCTCGGTGAGTTCGACTCTGCCGACGCCTGCGCCGCGGCGATCACGACGCTGCGCGAGCGCGGGCACGCGCCCCTCGACGCTTACATGCCGTTCCCCGCGAAGAACGTCGAGGACGCGCTCGAACTGCCACCCTCGCCGCTGCCGCGCTTCGTGTTCGTGGCCGGCATCGTGGGCGCGCTCACCGGCTATCTGGTGCTCTGGTGGACGCAGAGCATCGACTATCCGCTGAACGTCGGCGGCAGGCCGACCCACGCCGCGCCGGCGTTCATCGGCATCACCTTCGAGACGATGGTGCTCTTCGCCTGCTTCACGGCGTTCCTCGGTATGCTGTGGCTCTGCGGGCTGCCCCGGCTCTGGCATCCGACCTTCGAGGTGGACGGATTCGACCGCGCCTCCGTCGACCGCTTCTTCGTCGTGGTGCTCGATCAGGACGGAAGCCGTGACGAGCTCACACGAGCCGGAG
Organism: Polyangiaceae bacterium; assembly: GCA_036272055.1. Classification (GTDB taxonomy): domain Bacteria; phylum Myxococcota_A; class Polyangia; order Polyangiales; family Polyangiaceae; genus DASZVB01. The sequence goes on from DATAZL010000096.1 coordinate 34,052, forward strand.
CGCTCCGCGTCGTGGCCGTCGATCTGGAAGGAGGCACGACGTGAAGCGGCTCGCGCTGGCCGTCGCGACGGCGTGTCTCGGCGTCGTGCCCGCGTGCCGCAGCGAGAACGTCGTGCGCCGGCTCGACCCGAGCCTCGGCCGCATGCAGGTACAGCCGCGCTACGATCCCTACGCGGATAGCCCGTTCTTCGCCGATCGGAGCGCGATGCGCGCCCCCCCTGACGGCACCGAGCCGTACTCGCTCGCGCCGCGAAACGACGCGCTCACCGACGGCACCGAGAACGGCAAGGACGTCGCGGCGATCCCGCTGCCGCTCACCCTGTCGCTCGTCGAGCGCGGTCAGGCGGACTTCGACGTGGTGTGTGCCGCCTGTCACGGCGTGGCTGGCGACGGAGACGCCGTCGTGGCCGGTTTCATGGCCCGAAAGCCGCCATCTCTGACCGAGACGCGGGTGCGCGCGCTCGCGCCGGGGACGATCTATCGAGTCATCCGCGACGGCTACGGACTCATGCCGGCTTACGGCACGCACCTCGACGTCGCGGCGAGATGGGCCGTCGTCGCGTACGTCGAGGCGCTCGAACGGAGCCGCCACGCCGTCGCGGCGCGACTGCCGCCCGACGCCGCGAGTGCGCTCGCGAGGAGCACGCCGTGAGGCGCCGGCTCGTCGTGCTCGGCTCCGTGCTCGCCGTCGCGGGCGGCGTACCCACCGCCGTCGGCTTCTTCGTCGATCCACGGCGCGCGAGCTTTGCGTATCTGTTCGGTTACGCGTCGGTGTTCACCGTGGTGGCGGGCGCGCTGTTCCTGCTCCTCATCGGGCATGCGTCGAACGCGACGTGGTTCGTCGCGGTGCGCCGCCCGGCCGAGCACGTCGTCGGCACGCTCCCGGCCGTCGCGGCATTGCTCGCGCCGGTGCTGCTCTCCGTGAAGCGACTATACACCTGGACGGATCCGGGTTCCCTCGACGCACACGCGCACCGTATCGTCCTCCGGAAAGCGGCGTGGCTGCACGAGCCGTTCTTCGTCGCGCGCGCCTTCGTGTACTTCGCGGTGCTCCTCGGCGTGGGCGAGCTTCTTCGTTCATGGTCGCTCGCGCAGGACCGTGACGCGGGCCGCGCCGCGTCGCTGCGAAAGCGCATGGTCGCGCTGTCGGCGGGCGGCTTGCCGCTGGTCGCGTTCGCCCTGACGTTCGCGTCGTTCGACTGGCTCATGTCGCTCGAGCCGACCTGGTACTCCGACGTGTACGGCGTGTACGTGTTCGCGGGCGGCTTCGTCGCGGCGCTCGGGCTCTTCGGCGCGATGCTCGGCGTGCCCGCGTCGAGAAACGCGCTCCCGCCCGGCGTATCCGCCGAGCACTTCTCCGCCGTCGGCCGGCTCGAGCTGGCGATGGTCGTCTTCTGGACGTACATCGCGTGGGCGCAGCTCGTCCTTCAGTGGATCGCGGACCTGCCGCTCGAGGTGACGTGGTACATCGCGCGCTCCCACGGGGGCTGGCAGTGGGTGGGCGTCGCGCTCCTCGCGCTGCACTGGGCGGTGCCGTTCTTCTTCCTGCTCTCGCGCGCGCTCAAGCGACGGCGAGTGCCGTTCGTCGCGGTGAGCGTGTGGCTCGTCGCCGTCCACGCCCTCGATATCTACTATCTCGTCCTTCCCGCCCTCGAGCCGGGACGTCTCGGCGTGCACTGGCTCGACCTGACGGCGCTGATCGGCGTCGCGGGCGCCGTGCTCGCGTTCGGCGCGTGGCGCGCGGACGGCGTCGCCCCATACCCGGCGTCGGACCCACTCTTCGACGCGTCCACCCGCTACGAGGCGGCATGAGCGACGTGTCGTCGGAGAGCACCGGACCGCAGGAGCCGGAACACGTCCGCGGCGCGCTCGTCGCGTGGGTCATCGCCGGGGCCGTCGCGATGACCCTGTTCTGCGTCTTCGTCGCGCGCGCGGTGCTCCACGTCGATCTCCCCCTCGTGCCCGCGACGACGCCGCGCTACCCCGCCGGAGAAACCGTCGGCGGCATCGAGCAGCTTCCCCTCGACGGCCCCGCGCGCGGCGCGCTCCGGAGCCGCAAGAGTCGCGACGCGCTCCACGCCTACGGCTGGGCCGATCGCGAGCACGGCATCGCGCGGATTCCCATCGAGCGCGCCATGCAGTGGCTCGTCGACGACGCTACGCGCGGCGTGACCGCGACGCCGGATCCCGCGACGACGCCCGACGCGGGCACGACGGAGCGACGGTGATGCAGGAACTCCTCCGCAAGATGCTCTTTCTGCCCGTCGAGGCGTCGGGGACGTCGCGTCACATCGACCGGCTCCACTTCGTCGTGATCGGCGTCACCTTCGCCGGCGCGTTCCTCGTGGCGGCCGTCGTGCTCGCGTTCGTGGTCCGGTTTCGCGCCCGCGGCGAGGCCGAGCCGACGCCGGTCGTCGTGGTGCCGCGCGCGGTGGAGCTCGGCGTCGGCGGGGCGCTCCTCGCGCTCTTCGTCGGCTTCTGGGTCGTCGGGTTCCGACAATACGTCGGCCTCCATACACCGCCGCGCGGCGCGCTCGAGGTCTACGTCACCGCGAAGCAGTGGATGTGGAAGTTTTCCTTGCCGGACGGGCGGCGGTCAGCGGGCGTGCTCGTCGTCCCCGCGGGGCGTCCGATCCGGCTCATCCTGACGTCGCGCGACGTCGTGCACAGCTTCTTCGTGCCCGCGTTCCGCATCAAGCAGGACGCACTCCCCGGTCGTTACACGAGCACGTGGTTCGACCCTGACCGCGTCGGCACCTATCCCGTCTACTGCGCCGAGTACTGCGGCGTCGACCACTCGCGGATGTGGGCTTCCGTGGTCGTGCTCTCGGCGCGCGACTACGGTCGCTGGCTCGAGGGCGAGATGCCGGAGGCCGTCGTGCGCGCGGGTGCGACGCCGGCGCTCGAAGGCGGCGTCGTCGCCGGCACGGAGCTCACCACCATGGCCGCCGAGGGAAGGAGCGCGGCCTCGCGATACGGCTGCTTCTCTTGCCACACCGTGGACGGACAGCGGCACCTGGGACCGACGTGGCAGGGCCTCTACGAGAAGACGGAGGAGCTCGCGAACGGCCAGACCATCGTCGCCGACGAGGAGTACCTCACCGAGAGCATGATGGAACCAGCGGCACAGCTGGTCCGCGGCTATCAGCCCGTCATGCCGACGTACCGCGGCGTGCTGTCGCAACCGGACGCCGCCGCGATCGTCGAGTTCATCAAGACGCTGCGCTTCGACCGTACCGCGCCGCTCGTCACCCTGCCGCACACGCAAGCGACCAGCGAGGACGCGAAATGAACGACGCGAGCTATCTCACGGCTGGGACGACGATCCGCTCCTGGCTCCTCACCCGGGACCACAAGCGGATCGGCGTCATGTTCTTCGTCCTGAATGCGCTCGCCCTCGCCATCGGCGGCACGTTCGCGCTCCTGATGCGCACCGAGCTCCTCCATCCGCGCGGGTGGTTCATGACCTCGATGACCTACGACCGCTTCTTCACGCTGCACGGCGTGATCATGGTCTGGCTCTTCATGATCCCGTCGATCCCGAGCGCGTTCGGCAATTTCTTGCTGCCGCTCATGATCGGCGCGCGCGACGTCGCGTTCCCGCGCCTGAACCTCGCGAGCCTCTACATCTACCTGGTCGGCGCGGTCGTCACCATCGCGGGCCTCGTCATCGGCGGCACCGACACGGGATGGACGTTCTACGTGCCCTACAGCTCGAAGGACGCTACCGCCGTCCTGCCGGTGCTCCTCGGCGTCTTCATCATCGGCTGGTCGACGATCCTCACCGGCGTGAACTTCATCGTCACCGTGCACCGCATGCGCGCCGAGGGCCTCCGGTGGATGAAGCTCCCGCTCTTCGTTTGGTCCATCTACGCCACGAGCATCATCCAGGTCCTGGCCACGCCGGTGCTCGCGATGACGCTGGTGCTCCTCGGCGTGGACTACGTCTTCGACTGGGGCGTCTTCGATCCGGTGCGCGGCGGCGATCCGGTGCTTTATCAGCACCTCTTCTGGTTCTACTCGCACCCTGCCGTCTACATCATGGTGCTCCCCGCCATGGGCGTGATCAGCGAGTGCGTGTGCACGTTCTCGCGGAAGAACCCGCTCTCGTACGAGGCAATCGTCTGGGCGACGCTCGGGATCGCGCTGGTCGGCTTTCTCACCTGGGGTCACCACATGTTCACCGCCGGCATCTCGGTGTTCGACGCGGGCGCGTTCGGCCTTCTCTCGATGTTCGTGGCCATCTTCTCGGCGATCAAGGTGTTCACCTGGACGGGCACGCTGTACCGCGGCTCAATCTCGCTGAAGACGCCGCTCCTCTACGTGTTCGCGTTCCTGTTCCTCTTCGTGTTCGGCGGGATGACCGGGGTCGCCGTCGCGACGATGAGCCTGGACGTGCACTGGCAGGACACGTACTTCGTCGTGGCGCACTTCCACTTCATCATGGTCGGCGGCACCATCACGGCGTACCTCGCGGCGCTGCATTACTGGTTCCCGAAGGTCACCGGGCGCATGTACCCGGAGCGCCTCGGCGTGCTCTCCGCCGCGGGCGTCTTCGGCGGCTTCATGCTCACGTTCGTCCCCCATTTTCTGCTCGGGAACATGGGCATGCCGCGGCGTTATCACAACTATCCGGAGGCGATGCAGCCGCTCCACGTCATCTCGACGGTGGGCGCGTTTCTCCTTGCCGGCGCGCTCCTCGTCACCCTCGGCTATCTGGTGTGGGCGCTCCGCTACGGAGCCGCCGCGGGTCCGGACCCGTGGGCGTCCGCGAGCTACGAGTGGCGCACGCCGTCACCGCCGCCCGCTCACGATTTCGACACGCCGCTCTCCCTCGAGCGCGGCCCCTACGACTACACCGGTGGTCGGAGCGAACCGGTCGCCGGTGACGAACCTCGGCGCGAACCCGAGGCGCAGGAGGCCTGACGATGGCAAGCGGCGGCACCCGACGGGAAGCGCACTTCGACTCGCTCGAGCGGCAAGCGGGCGCGGTCCGCTTCGGCATGTGGGTCTTCCTCGCGAGCGAGGTGCTGCTCTTCGGCGCGCTCTTCGCGCTCTATGCGTCGTATCGCGCGACCTGGCCGTACGCCTTCGCCGCGGGCGTCGCCGAGAACGACGCGGTGCTCGGCACGACGAACACCGTGCTCCTCATCACGAGCAGCTTCCTCGTCGCGCTCGGCACCGAGCGGCGCGCGCACGGCCATTCCCGCGCCGCCGCACGCCTCGTCGCGGGCGCTGCGGCCATCGGCGTCCTCTTTCTCGTGATCAAGTCGCACGAGTACCTGGCCCACTTCGCGAGCGGCATCTTCCCGGGCGGGCGCGGCGCGCACTTCGACCACGCGCCGGCGGGCTCCGCCATCTTCTTCACCCTGTACTTCGCGACGACCGGGCTCCACGCGCTCCACGTCACTGCGGGCATCGTCGTCCTCACCTTCTCCGCCGTGCAGCTCCGGCGCGAAAAGCTCGCACCCCACGCGCTCGACGCCGTCGCCCTCTACTGGCACCTCGTCGACGCTATCTGGATCTTCCTGTGGCCCCTCTATTACCTGGCGAGGGGCTGATGGCGCACGAAAACGACCCTCACGACGGCACGCCGCAGCCGGTCGCGACACCCGGCACCGGCGTGTACGTGCGGTCGTTTGCGGCGCTGCTCGTGCTCACCCTGACGAGCTTCACTCTGTCGTACGCGCACCTCGGTGTGTTCGGCATGCCGGTCGCGCTGGCGATCGCGGCGGTCAAGGTCGCGCTCGTCGCGCTGTTCTTCATGCGCCTCGTCGACGAACCGGCGAGCCACCGCGTCGCGGGAGTCACTGCCGTGCTCTTCGTGATCCTCCTCGCGTCGCTCTCGGCCGTCGACGTGCTCACGCGGCTCTGAGCCGCGCTACACGTTGGACGGGATCGGCTGATTCACGGCGCTCGCGCGCTGGCTGTGCTTGAAGAGCGGGAGCGGACCGGGGTCCTTGCCGAAGCTCCGGGTGAGCCAGTCGTCGGGCGGCGTGTGCTCGACCATGAACGAGATCTGACGCGTGTTCGTGTCCTCGGTCATCGAGAAGTAGCCCTCGTCGACCAGCGCGCAGAGCATCCCGAAGGTGTGGCTCGGCGTGGAGATCGGGTGCGCCCCGGCGCTCGGGATGTACCGGCTCAGATCGCACGCCATGAAAGGCTTGCCCTTCCACTCGGGGTCGCTCAGAAAATCCTCGAGGAGTGCGCGGTAGATCCCCTTGAAATAGCCTTCCGCGAAGCGAACCCACTCGAGCGGCCGCGTGATCGCGAAGCGTCCGTGAGGCGGCAGCACGGCGCGCACCCGGTGCGTCTCGAAGAACCGTCGCAGCACGCCGATGGTGTGCACGTAGCGTTCGAAAGCCATCGAGTAGCTCTGGCCGGCGACCGTGAAGATCGGGATGACGTAAGCGTGCGTCTCCGGCTTCTCGGGGATGCCGGTGCAGATGATCGTGTCACCGGGGATCGCGACGCCGCGTTCCTCGTCGTAGTAGAGGACGCAGTCGTTCGAGTGGCCCGGCGTGTAGAGCGCCCAGATGCCGTCGGGAAGCTGCGCCTGATCGACGAAGCGGAGCGCGCTCTTCGGCACGCGCGCGAAGTAGCCCGCGTACTGCGAGCGGATCGCGTTGGTCACCATGTCGTCGCTCGACAGCGTGTTGAACTGGATGAGCCCCCAGTGCGCGCGCGTCAGAAAGAGCTCGTACGTCTCGTTCAGGAACGCGGGCTCCGGATGGGTGAGAAAGCGATAGCTCGCGGAGTGGACGTAGATGGGAGCGCGCTCGCCCGCAGGCCGTCCGTAGCCGGCGATGATGCCCGCGCTGCCGGCGTGGTCGCCGTGGCAGTGGGTGACGAGCACACCTTCGAGCCGATCGACGCCACGCGCCGCGAGATGCGCGTGGGTATCGGCGATGACGTCGGGCCGCGCCGCGCTCGCTTCGAACTGAAACCAGCTGCTCCGGCGGCGAAACAGGACCTGGTTGATCACCTTCGGCGCCGGATAACCGCTCTGCACGGGGCAGATCGCGATGTCCTGCGACAGCCCGAGCTCGGCGAGCGCCTTTTCGAACGGAACCATTGGCCGGTTACTGTAGTGCCCGCGCCGAGAAGCGCGAGTGGCCGAGAGCCCGCGGTTAACTAAGACCCTCGCAACACCCGGCAAGACCGGGCGGGACCTCGAAGCTTCGTTCGCCAGGCGCGAGGGGGTCGGTGTAGATTACTGGGTTGCCGGTATGCCGTGAAACGACGGTCGCCCGGGTGGCCGCGTCGAATGCCCCAGCCCTCTTTTCCGCCAGATTCGATACGTGCGCCGCTCGTCGTCCGCAGGCCTTTGGGTGGGGGCACCGGGCAGGCGCTGGTCGTCGGCGTGACGGAGGCGGGCGTCTTCGTGCAGTCGGGCCAGGTGCTCGGCATGGTCGGCCCCGGCACGCACCTCGTCGACCCGCGCGCGATGCCGTTCCTGCAACCCGTCGCGCAGCTCGCGGACGTCGATGCGCTGGTCGTCACCCTCGCCGTTCACGGCGTGCGCATCCGCGGCGCGACCGGTGAGATCTTCGATGCCGCGTCGGGGCTCGCGCTCTCGCCACGCATCTTCGGCGAGGTCGGCGTGCGCATCGTCGATGCCGCACGCGCCGCGCTCGTCGCCGCGAGCGTCCCCACCGGCGACGCGGACGGGACGCTGCGCGGGCATATCCAGCACGCGACGATAGAGAGCGCCAAGACGGTGCTCATCGACGCGGGCAAGGACGGGCGGCTCGTGCGCCTCTTGACCGATCGCGCCGCGCACCCCGAGCTCTCCGACGCGATCGCCGCCGCGGCGCGCGCGCAGCTCGCCGGGCTCGGCGTCGAGATCACGGCGTTCGGCTCCGTCGTCGTCGCCCTCTCCGAAGAGGACATGGGCAAGGTGAACGCCCTCGACGCGACAGCGCCGATGGGCCCCGTCTACGAGATGCTCTGGGACTGCCGCTTCTGCGGGCAGAAGAAGCTCCTCGGGCTCACCCACCGTCACTGTCCGAACTGCGGCGCTCCGCAGAACGCGGACGCCCGCTACTTCCCCTCCGATGCGGACAAGGTGCCCGCGAAGGAACACGAGTACTTCGGCGCAGATCTCCGCTGCACGCACTGCGGCGTCGCCAACGGCAAGAACTCGAAGCACTGCGCCGGCTGCGGCGCGCCGCTCGAACGCGCCCCGGAGATCGCACGGCGCGAAGATCAGCTCGACACCGGTGCCGGCTTCGCTTCAGTGGACGCCGCGCCCGCACACACCGAACCCGCCGTCGTCACCGAGCTACCGACGGCAGAGTTCGTCGAGCCGGTCCCAGGCGTCGCGGGTCCTGCTGCACAGGCAGCGACCGCGCCGCCACGGGCCGCGCCGGCCACCGCGCGCGCCGTCGTGGCACAGCCGCCGAAGGGCCGCAGCACGACGCGGACGGTGCTCCGCGCCGGATGCCTCGTCGTGCTCGTCGTGGTCGCGCTGGTCGTCGCGCTCGCGGTCTGGAAGAAACCCGGTGGGCTCTCGGTCACCGGGCACACGTGGAAGCGCGAGATCGCCGTCGAACGCTACGGCGCAGTGTCCGACTCGGCCTGGTGCGATCAGATGCCCTTCGCCGCGCGCAGCGTGACGCGACACAAAGAGGTGCGTTCCCACGAGAAGATCGAGGACGGCCAGGACTGCCACACCCGCCGCGTCGATCGCGGCAACGGCACGTTCGCGGAGCAGCAGGAGTGCACGCCGAAGTACCGCGACGAGCCGGTGTACTCCGACCGCTGCTCCTTCACCGTCGACCGATGGACGAAGACGCGGTCCGAGACCGCGCAGGGCACGTCGGTGAACGACGCGCCGAAGTGGCCGGCGACGTCGCTGACGCGCCCCGGGACCTGCGAAGGGTGCGAGCGCGAGGGCGCGCGCACGGAGACGTACACGGTGACGTTTCGCGACGACGGCGCACGCGAGCACACCTGTGACGTCGATCAGACGAAGTGGACGTCGTTCGCCGACGGCTCGCAGTGGAAGGGCGCGATGACCGTCGTCGGCGGCGCCCTCGACTGCGGAAGCCTGGCCGCGCCATGATGCTCGAGTGAGGGGGAAGTAAGAGCTGGAGCTGGGAGCTGGAGCCGGGAGCTAGAGCGGCGGGTCAAAGGAAGGGGAAAGGGGGAAGGGGCGGGGGAAAGGGGCTCTCGGGACTTCTGAGGTATCGACGTACTCGAAACCTCACAAAGGAGTCCCCCCTGACGCTCGAAATCTACCCTGTCGTGCTCGAATTGGTTCGGCAGCTTGCGCCGTCTCTGCCCAAGCTGCGTGCGCGTTCTTCTTCGCTCGGAGATCAGATGGAGCGCGCGTTGATCTCGGTGCCTCTGAATCTGGCGGAGGGAAGCGATTTTCCGGCGCCTCACGGCGTCAACCCGCTGGTGAGGCACAGAACTTCAGGGTTTCACGAGGGTGGTCCCCGACTCCCAGAAACGCTTCACGTCTTCCATGTCGCTCGTGCGGCGCGCGGGCGGGAGCGCCGCGAGGAGCTCCTTGCCGTAGTTCTGACGGTGCACGCGGTCGTCGAGGAGCGCGACGATCCCGCGGTCGGCGCGGGTGCGGATGAGCCGCCCGAAGCCCTGTTTCAGCGCGATCTTCGCGAGCGGCACGTGGAGCTCGTTGAAGGGGCGCTTGCCTTCTTCCTCGAGCGCCCGCGCGCGCGCCATGATCACCGGGTCGCTCGGCACCGGGAACGGCACCTTCTCGAGCACGACGAGGCGAAGCGCGTCGCCCGGGACGTCGACCCCTTGCCAGAAGCTCGCCGTCGCGACGAGCACGGCGTTGCCCGCCTCGCGGAACGCGTCGAGGAGCGCGGTCTTCGGGCGCTCGCCCTGGACGAACACGCTGTGATGCGGGAGCCGCAGATTGAGGGCGCGGTGAAGCGCGCGCATCGCGCGGAGCGACGTCGTGAGGACGAACGCGCCGCCACCGGTGACCTCCACGAGCTCCGCGGTACGCTCGGCGGCGCGATCGAGAAACGTCGCGTCGCGCGGATCGGGCAGATCGCGCGGAAGATAGAGGAGCGCACGCTCCGCGTAGTCGAAGGGCGACGCGACGACGAGCTCCTCGACGGACAGGGTGTCGGCGTTCAGCCCGAGCCGCGAGCGCACGAAGGCGAACGCCTTCGGTCCCTGGACGCCGCTCGGCCCGCTCGCGAGCGTCGCGCTCGTCAGCACCACCGCAGGGATCGGCTCGAAGAGCCGCGATCTGAGCAGGCCCGACAGATCCACCGGCGACGAGCTCAAGGACGCGGAGCGCTGCCCCGCGTCGAACCACGTCACCCGGCCGGCAGATCCGTCCACTATGGTGGCCAGGTCGTGGCGCACCTCGTCGGCCCTCCGGGTCGCGACCTCGAGCGCGTCGGATTGAAAGCGGGTGTCGGGCCCGCGGACAGCGCCGAGCCGCGTGAAGCCGCCAGTGACGAGCTCGCCGCGCATCGACTCGGTGAGCGCGCGCACGCCGTCGAGCGCGTCGTCGAGCCGGTGCCACGCTTCCTGGCGTTCACCGGTCCAGAAGTCGCGCTCGAGCGTGACCCGGTCGTCCGGCGTGCCCGCGCTCCGCATCACCTGGGCGAAGAAGTCCGTCGCGGCCTTCCGCGCGTACTCGACGAGGCGACCGCTCTTGAAGCCGTGACGCTCGAAGCCGGTCACGATGGCGTCCACCTCGCGGAGAAGACGCGTGACGCGCGCCTCCGAGACGCGCACGCCGAAGAACGTCGTGGCGACGTCCTCGAGCTGGTGTGCCTCGTCGAAGATCACCGCGTCATAGTCGGGAATCACGCGGCCCGGGTGCGCGCCGCGGAGCGCGAGGTCGGCGAAGAAGAGATGATGATTGACGACCACGATGCTGGCCGCCTCTGCCGCGCGCTTCATCCGGGTGACGAAGCACTCCGAGAAGTACTGGCACTCCTGCCCGATGCGCGTCTCGCTCGACGAGTTGAACCGCGCGACGATCGGGTCGTCCTCGTTCAGGTCGCCGATTTCCGAGACGTCACCCGCTTCTGCGTCGCCGAGCCAGCGCTCCACGAGCGACAGCGCGTGCGCGACGGCGGGGTTCTCTGCGTCCGGACTCTGACGGAGCTCGCCGAACCGCCGACGACAGAGGTAATTCGCGAGCCCCTTCATCAAGGCAGCGTTGGCACGGAGCCCCAGCGTCTTCTCGATGAGTGGTAGATCCTTGTAGAAGATCTGCTCCTGGAGCGCGCGGGTCGCGGTCGAGATGACGATCTTGCGACCGCTGAGGATCGCGGGGACGAGGTACGCGAGCGTCTTGCCCGTTCCGGTGCCGGCCTCGGCGAGGAGCACGTGGTCGTCCCTGAGCGCGCGCTCCACGGCTTCGGCCATGGCGAGCTGACCGGGTCGCGACTCGTACGCCGGCATGGCGAGCGCGAGAGGCCCGTCGGGCCCGAGCAGTTCGGCAGCCGTCGTCACGGCGCCGTTGTTAACCCGCTTTGGGCGGAGCGCTACCCGCTGCGGGCGGCGGAGGGATGGACCCGTCGGTGTCGAGGAACTGCACACCGACGATCTGGCCGTCGGCCTCGTCTTGCGCCCAGACGATCCGGACCTGCCGCGGCTCGGGCTCGACGCCGACCTCTACCTGGTAGAGGGCGCCGAGCTCGACGGCTTCTTCCAGGACGAGGCGGGCGCCCCCTCTGCTGATGTTCAGTGTCCAGCCTGCGGTCTGGAAAGTGTCACCGCGAACCTTGACGCGTTCGGTCGCTTCCCGGCGCGAACCGCCCGCGCGGCGCGTACCGTGAACGGCCCCCGGCGGGATCGGAACGGACGGGCTCGAGCTTCGCCGGGTCAAGAGTCCTCCAGTTTAGCCCGCCACGGCGCGGGTCACCACGTCTCTTCCCCGCCCAGATCGCGGACGAGCGCTTGACTAGCAATTTTCGCTCTGAGAAGGTCTAGCCGCCCCTGACCCGCTGATCGGATTTTCGGGCAACACGTCCGTCCCGTCCTCCCGTCCCTCGCGTCTCCCGTCACGAATGCCAAGCGTTACCCCCTTAGAGCTGAAGAAACAGCTCATCGCGGCAGGCCTCGAGATATTCAGAGTGCAGGGGAACCGGATCCACCTGGCGGATCGGGTGCGCGAGAACCTCATCATGGACGGCGGAGTCGCTGCAGTCGTCGCGGACCCTCTCGCGGTTCGCTTCGTGGTCCGCGCGCAGTCGAGTCAATTCCCGGGGGAGACCGCCGATCAGCTGTTTGGTCGAGCACGCAACGCCGCGACCGAGACCGCTCCGCGCGGTTATCACGAGGTCGAGACGTCGGTCGTGAACATCAACGATCCCGGCGGCGGCCCCCAGACGCTCGATACCTGGTACGAGGTCGCCTACGAAAAGCCCGTCGAGCCTTCCGAGCTGCTCGATGAGCTGCGGTACGCGCTAGGGGTGGAAAAGAGCGCGAGTACAGGCTAGGTCTAGCCCCCGCTTACGGGCTAGACCTCATGCTGAACGCGCTTCGACAGGGTGGCACGGGCCAAGCTTTGATGGCCACCGTGGTGATGGCCATCATCGTGGTCTTCATCCTCGAGTTCCGATCCACGTCCCGGATGCAGACCGGTTCGATACGCCGTGAGTGCGCGGCGACCGTCGGGCGCGAGTGCGTCACTCGCAAGGACTTCTACGCCGAGTACGGCCTGGTCGTGCCGCGCGGCATGCCGCAAAAGCAGGTCAAGACGTACCAGCTGCGCCGCCAGGTGCTCGACGGCATCGTCGAGCGCGAGCTCCTCGTTCAAGAGGCGAACCGCCTCGGCCTGGGCGTCGACGAAGAGGCGGTGAAAGAAGAGCTCCGGCTCGGTCACGCGCACGCCTCGCTCCCCGCGGCGAGCTCGCTCCGCCTCGGCGTGATGCTCGACCTCGTGAGCGGTGACGAGCACGGAATCGCCCGCGACATGGTCCGAGAGCTCCCCGTCATCAACCAGAAGACGCAAGAAGTGGACGACGAGCTGTTCGGACGGGTCGTGCGCAGCATGACCAACCGAAGCCCGAAGGAGTTCATGAAGATGCAGGCGCGCGAGCTGCTCGCTGCCCGCATGCGCGAGCTCGTGAAGTCGCGCGTCCGCGTCTCGGAAGACGAGGCGTTCGACGCCTACGAGCGCGAGAAGTCGAAGGCCGTCGTGCGCTTCGTCAAGATCGAGTCCGACTGGGCCGCGCGCTATCTCACCGACCCGAGCGACGCCGCCGTCGACAAGTGGGCGGAAGGGAACAAGCCGCAGGTCGACGAGGCGTGGAAGGCCGAGAGCTCCAAGTGGAAACCCGATTGCCTCCTCGTGAGCGAGATCTCCGCGACCTCCACCGAGGACGCGACCGAGGCGGACAAGACGCTCCTCAAGGACAAGATGGACCGCGCGAAGGGCGAGCTCGACAAGGGCGCGTCGTTCGACGCCGTCGCGCGCGAGCTCTCCGACGGGCCGACTGCGCTGACCGGCGGCCATCTCGGGTGCGTCACCGCCGAGTCGTACGGTGAAGGCGGCGACGTGATCGTGAAGACCGCCGAGGCGCTCGCGCCCGGCGCCGTCTCCGACCTGGTGTCGATCAAGCGCGGCTATCGCATCGTCAAGTCGGAGGGCAAGCTCGCCGCCGGCGACGTCGAGACGCTCGGTCGCAGGTTCGTCTCCCGGCCGCTCGCGCTCCGCGCCCAGGCCGAGGCTCGCGCGCACGATCTGGCAACCAAGCTGGTCACTGCGGTGCAGTCGGGCGCGCGCCTGGACGACACCCTGACGAAGGTCCTCCCGGAGTTCGTCCTGTCCACCGCGCCGGCGAAGAAGAAGACCGCGACCGTCAAGGCCGACGCCGACAAGGCGGAGCCGCCCGCGCTCATCGATCCCCGCGCGCCGAAGATGGAAGTCTCCGCGCCGTTCCCGATCGACGGCGACCCGGTGCCGGGCGCGTACGGCGTGCCCGTCGGCAAGATGGCGTTCGAGCTGGCGAAGCCCGACGACGTTCGCGTCGAGCCGATCCCGGTGGCGGGCGGCCTCGTCGTCCTCCAGCTCAAGGAGAAGACGGTCGCCACGCGAGAGGACTTCTCCAAGGAGAAGATCGAGCTCATGCGGCGGATCGAGGTCGCGAAGCGGTCAGAATCCCTCGCCCACTACGTCGCGCGCCTCCGCAAGGCGAAGGAAGACAAGATCGAGCTCAGCGAGCGCATCCTCGAGGAGCCGAAGACCTCCGACGGAGAATGATGACGCGCGCAGCGCGAAGCGGCGGGCTCACGGCCGCGAAGCCATTCGCAACGAAGCTCGCGAACGGGCTCGAGGTCCGGCTCCTAGATCTGCCGTCGGCGCACAGAGTGGCGATCGTCGCAGAGCTCCGGATCGGCTCCCGCTTCGAGAGCGAGGAGGACAATGGCTTGAGCCACCTGCTCGAGCACATGCTCTACCGCGGCATCCCCGGGCATCCGACGGCGCACGAGCAGGCGCTCGCGTTCGAGTCCCTCGGTGGCACTCTGGTCGCCGGCACCGGCTCCGAGAGCGGCTCCCTCGCCATCGCCTGCCCCCCGGAGAACTTCGAGCGGACCCTCGACCTCTTTGCGCGCGTCTATCGCGAGCCGCTGCTCCTCGGGCTCGACATCGAGAAGGGGATCATCCGCGAGGAGATCCTCGAGCACCTCGACGAGAACGGGCACCTCGTCGACGACTACGACCTTCTCCGCGCGACGGCGTTTGCGGGACACTCCCTCGGCTATTCGGTGACCGGCACCGTGAAGGGCCTCGACCACTTCGACGTCGCGCGGATCCGGCGGCACCACGACGAGCGCTACGTCGGTAGCGCGTCGGTCATCGCCATCGCCGGCCCCATCGACGTCGAGGCAGCGGCGCGCGCTGTCGAGAAGCACTTCGGCGCGCTCCCCGCGGGCGCGCCCCCCGTGACGACCACGCCGGGGCCGCAGGACGGCATGCGCGTGAAGTTCGTCCGCAGCGCGTCGAGCCAGACCGCGCTCCGCATCGGCTTTCGCGGCAAGGGCCTCGCCGACGAGGACGAACCCGCGTCGGAGGCGCTGCTCCGCATCCTCGACGACGGCAACTCGACGCGACTCTACACGCGCCTCTGCGACGAACGCGGGCTCGCCTACGACGTCGCCGCCGGGTACGAGGCATCCGACGACGTGGGCCTCCTCGACGTCGGGAGCGACACGACGCACGACCAGGCCGACACCGTGCTCGCCGAGATCCTCGACGTGGTGCGCGCGCTCCGCGACGAGGGACCGACCGCCGCGGAGCTCGAGAAGGCGAAGGCACGCCACGGCTGGGGCCTCGAGGAGATGCTCGACAACCCCGGCGAGGCCGCCGACTTTCTCGCCGATTGCACGCTGCGCGGTTACGCGAGGGACTTCGCGGAGCGTCGCGAGCAGCTCGACGGAGTGACGCTCGAGGGCGTGCAAGCCGCCGCGCGACGGCTGTTTCTTCCCGAGCGGCTCAACGCCGTGATCGTCGGACCGGCGCAGCGCCGCGCGCGGACGAAGCTCGAAGAACGCCTCGCGTCGTTTCGCTGAACGCGCCCGCTCAGCGGCCGCGCGGCGCGAGCGGGACGACCCGGTCGTCTATCGTGCGGCTCTCGACACGAGAAAAGACGCGGTCGACGACGAACCCGACGCGATCGGCGACGAGCTCCTCGGCGTCGGGACCGTCGGCGCGCGTCGCGTAGATGATGACGAGACACTGCCGCACGCGCGCGCCGAACGCCGCGGCGACCCCGCCGAGCGCGCCCTTGTTGCGCGAGACGGAGAAGCCGACCTCGGTGTCGAACCCGTCGGGCGCGCCGAGCGGACGGCGATCGGCGAGCGCGGCCTCGTCGTGGCCGAGCAGATCCGGACGGTAGCTCCGCGCCGCGGCCTCGCACGCGGCGTGATTGACGACCGCGCCTTCGCGCCACGAGCGGACCCACAGCATCGACTTCGACGGAAGATGCGTGGCGGCGAGCCAGCGCCCCGACGTGTCGTCCACGTGCCACTCGCGGGCGTCGGGCAGCGGAAGCGACAGAAAGAACCGCTGAGACGTGAGCTTTCCCCAGCCGTGATCGGAGAACGACGCGCCGGCGTCGATCCGCTGCGCTTCGGCGCGCGGAGCCGGTGCCTCCGCGGTCTGCCCCGGCGCGCACGCCGTGAACGACGCTGCGACGAGGCAACCCGCGGCGGCTCGTATCGTCAGACGCGTGTCAGCCACTCTGGGTGCGAGTCGTCCGCGCCGCGGACGATGTCGAAGAAGCGCCCCTGGAGCGTCTTCGTGACGGGGCCTCTCTGGCCGGCTCCGATCGCGCGGTTGTCGACCTCGCGGACCGGCGTGATCTCGGCGGCGGTGCCGGTGAGAAACACCTCGTCGGCGAGGAGCACGGCGTCGCGGGTGAGCTGTTCCTCGACCACGACGATGCCCTCTTCACGAGCGAGCGTCATGACCGTCGCGCGGGTGATCCCGGCGAGGATCGACGACGAGAGCGGCGGCGTCGAGATGCGCCCGTCCTTCACGATGAAGAGGTTCTCGCCGGAGCCTTCACTCACGTACCCGCCCGCGTCGAGGAGCAGCGCCTCGTCGTAGCCGGCGAGCGTCGCCTCCATCTTCGCGAGCGTCGAATTGACGTACGGCCCGATGATCTTTCCCCGCGGAAGACCCGCGTTCACCGCGTGGCGCGCGAAGCTCGAGACCTTGCAGCGGATGCCCTTCTCGAGCCCATCGGCGCCGAGATACGCGCCCCACGCCCACGCCATGACGTACGTCTTCGGCGGGTTGTCCTTGGGCAAGAGCCCCATCGAGCCGGCGCCGAGAATCACGAGCGGGCGCACGTAGCCTTCCGCCATGCCGTTCGCGCGGAGCACGTCGCAGCACCCGGCCTCCACCTGCTCGCGCGTGACCCGCGGTTCGATCAACGCAAGGCGGCACGAGTCGAAGAGACGCGCGATGTGCTCGCGCAGGCGGAACACGACGGTGTCGCCGGATTGTCTCTTGTACGCCCTGATTCCTTCGAACGCGCCGAGCCCGTAGTGAAGCGTGTGCGTGAGAAGCGAGACGGTTCCGGACGTTGCCCAGTCCCGAAGCTGTCCGTCCTCCCAGAAGTTTTCGCCGTGCTCGACCATCGGTTGCCACGCCAAATGAACGCCGAGCGTGGAGCCCAGAGGCTACCACTCCTCCATCATCCGTAGTCCCGCATCAACAAACCCAGAGCCAAGCGAGCGCAGCGAGCCCGCGAAGCGGCGGGGGAGCGGGTCGCGCAGCGAGCCCGCGGGGGTAAGACCCCCTCACAAACCCAAGAGCCCCGCGAAGCGGCGGGGCAGCGGGTCGCGCAGCGAGCCCGCGGGGGTAAGACCCCCTCACAAACTAAGACCCCCTCACAAACCAAGCCCCTTCTTTTTTCCTTGGAAGATATGGCCCTGTGGTATGCGATCCTCCTCCAAGGGGCCGAGGACGGCCCGTGGCTTGCGACCGTCACCACCGCAAGCCGGCAAGCAGCAAGTCAGCAACGGTGACGGCCCAAGGGACGACGCGCCGCGTAGCGGGAGCCAGAACATGGATGGTCAACGCCAGAGATCCGGACAGGGTCGCGGCCACCGCCGCAAGCCGCGGAAGGACGAGCGTGCGGTGCGCCCCGAGCCGGTGATGATCGTGGCGAGACGCCCTGATTCTCCCCTGATCGCGAAGGTACCGGCGCGCACCATCGCCGCCTCGGCAGTGCCGCGAGCGCCCAAGGTCGTCCGTGAATCCACGGAGCCGAAGAGCACGCCGAGCGCCGCCCCCGAGCCGGTCCGGAGATCCGCTCGCATCGTGCAGATAGGCGGCAAAGAGGCCGACGACGGGGAGCGCGAGCGAAGGAAGCTCCTGTCGCGACTGATGGAGAGCCAGGGCCGCGGCGCGATCACCCGCGCCGCAGACGAGTTCTTGCAGCACGGCTTCGAGCTGCCGAACGAGCAACCGGTGCACCTGCAGCTGCTCGAGCATTTCGACGAAACCAAGGCACGGCAAAGCGTCGAGGCGATGTCCCGGCTGCTCCAGACCGAGACGCCGATCAAGCGGCCCGTCCTCGATCAACGACTCCGCCGTCTCGAAGAACACGCCGACGAGGACGCGACGCGCGAACTCGCGGCCGATCTGCGACGCGCTCTCCGGTCGTGAGCTCGATCCGGCGATACGACGGTCTCGACGCGGCCGCCTTCGAGCGGCGCTACCGCGAGCTCCTCGGTGGCCTCCGCGGCCCGACCGAGAACACCGGCTCCGTGGAGTGCGTCGATTGCAGCGGCTGCCAGGACTCGACCTTCTGCCGCGACTCGCAGCAGCTCTGCCGCTGTCACTACTGCGTGCGCTGCTCGCTCTGCACCGATTGCTCGCACTGCCGCGGCTCGCGCGCTCTCGTCGCGTGCACGCACGCCGTCGACAGCGAGAGCTCGGTGCGCTCGGCGTACATCGTGCGGTGCGTCTCGGTCTCCGACTGCACGTATCTCTTCGGATGCGTCGGTCTCTCGCGCAAAGACTTCCACATCCTGAACGAGCCGTACGAGCGCGCCGCCTACTTCGACACGACGCGACGGCTCCTCCAGGAGCTCGGGCTTTGAGTAGTTCCGCATCGACGCCACCGTCGTCCCCGAGGCAATCAAAGATGCGGAACTACGCGAGCGGAGCAGTTCGCCAGCGAGCAAAGCGAGCCCGCGAAGCGGCGAGCGGAGCAGTTCGCCAGCGAGCAAAGCGAGCCCGCGAAGCGGCGGGGGGAGCAGTTCGCCGGAGGCGAAGCTGCGGGGGGCCAAGGCCCCCCGTAACCAAAAGAAGCTGCGGGGGGCCAAGGCCCCCCGTAACCAAAAGAAGCTGCGGGGGGCCAAGGCCCCCCGTAAACACAAACGAACGATGAGCGATCCGGTCCTCGAGGTGCTCTGGAAGAAGGTGCTCGACGACTTCGACGACGACCGTTCGCACGAGCGCTTCATCGAGCATTGCCAGGCGACGCGTCAGCTCCTCGAAGCGGCGGTGCGCTACCGCGGGATGGCCGGCGATCACGCGCGCGGCGCGCAGGCCGAGCGACGGCTCTCGAGCGTCGCGGCCCTCGCGCTCGCCGGCCTCGAGACGACGCGCGAACCCGAACGGCACTGGGCCACGTTCGCGGTCCGGGTCTTCCTCATCTTGCTGTTCCTCGGTGGGTCGATCGCGCTGCTCTTCTCCCTCAGGTAGCGGGGTGATGCGTCCCCGCGATGCACTCCAGGCCGTAAAAATACCGTCACGTTCTCGCCCTCGGGCATTTGGCCCCCACTGTGGCGAGCAACCCGGAAACCCGCGCAGGTCGCGAATAATATTGAGGCAATTCGGCTCGAGCAGTCCCCGCAACGGGAACAGAGCGCTCGCGCTCGCTGTTAGTGCTCCGAGGATCGAGGAAACCTTCGACGGAGCGGTGCAAATCACGTTATGACGCGCGGCACGGCAAGCTTATCGCCGGGGCCTGGCAAGGGCAGGTCGTCTCGATTGGAGGTGCGTGGAATCATGTCGAATCTGAAGTCTCTTGGGCTTGCTGTCGTGCTCGGTTGCATCGTCGTGGCCTGCGGGTCCGAGCCGAAGCCGCCCCCCGCGGCGCCATCTGGCAACACCGAGGCGCCCATCGCGCCTGCGCCCGCTCCGTCCCCGGCAAAGCCGGACGATGATGCGACGAAGGGCCAGATCAACATTTCCGACGAGATCCGTCGGGCCTGCGGCATCAGCGATGCCGAGGCGTACTTCGATTTCGACTCCGCGAACGTGCAGGCGGCGGCTCGCGCCACGCTCACGAAGCTCGCGAAGTGCTTCACGGACGGCCCGCTCAAGGGTCGCCGCATGAGCCTCGTCGGCCACGCCGATCCGCGTGGCGAAGAGGAGTACAACATCGTCCTCGGCGGCCGTCGCGCCGACAACGTCAAGCACGCGCTGACCGGTCTCGGGCTTCCCGACGGCCAGGCCACCACGACGTCCCGCGGCGAGATGGACGCGACGGGAACCGAAGAGTCGAGCTGGGCGAAAGATCGCCGCGTGGACATCGTCCTCGCGACCTGATCCTCCGGAGGGGACCGCGAGTTGACCAACGCAGCAGGCGAACCAGCAGCGCTCGAGCAACACCCGCTCGATCCCGTCAGCTTGATGCTCGGGACGTCGGGCATCGTGCGCGTCGTCCTCGGTGCGCTCGTGGTCGCGTCCTTCGCCGTCTGGTTGATCTGGCTCCTGAAGACGCTCCAGGTCATGCGCCTCCGCTCGCTGAACCGCGAGTTCGAAGGCGAGGCCGCCGCGGTCGTGAACGCGCAAGATCTCATCTCGCTCGCCCTCCGTTACGAGGGCGCGCCGGGGGCTCGCGTCGTTCTCGAGCTAGCCAAGCGGCACCACCAGGCGAATCTCAGCGCCGAGCTCCTCCAGGCCGTCGCGCGCCGCGCGATAGTCGACGAGGAGCAGCGCGCGTCGAAGCTCATGCCGACCCTCGCGAGCATCGCGAGCGCCTCGCCGTTCGTCGGCCTGTTCGGAACGGTGTGGGGCATCATGGAAGCCTTCACCCGCATCGGCCTCGAGAAGAGCGCGTCGCTCCCGGTGGTCGCTCCCGCGATCGGTGAAGCGTTGATCGCGACGGCCTTCGGCCTGGTCGCCGCGATCCCGGCGACCATCGGCTTCAACTACGTCGACAAGCGCATCGGCGACTTCATGGGTGAGCTCACGTCGTCGAGCGAAGCCTGGGTCGAGACGATGGCGGCCGATCCCGGCGGGGGTTCGGCGGTGCCGCTCGTGCGCGGCTCCGATCATCCGCATCGCGTCGCGGGCTACTGACCATGGCGCGGGAGCCGCTATAAATGGCGGGCGAACTCCGCGGACGCGGGCGAGGCGGTTTCGCCAGCATCAACGTGACGCCGCTCGTCGACGTCATGCTGGTGCTCGTCGTCGTGTTCATGGTCACCGCGCCGCTCCTGACGACCGGTCTCCGCATCGACCTCCCCGAGGTGAAGGCGGCGAGCACGCCGGTGAAGGACGCGCGCCTCCTCGTCACCGTTACCAAAGACGAGAAGATCCTCTTCGGCGAGAAGGACGTGACGGCGACGATCGAGGACGAGCTCCGTACCAACGAGCGCGTCCAGACGGAGAGCGAGCTCTACATCCGCGCGGACAAGGACGCGCGCTACGGCGTCGTCGCGAAGGTCGTCGCGGCAGCACGCTCCGCGGGCGTCAAGGCGCTGAACCTGCTCGTCCAGCCGGAGCTCGAGGAAGAGCCGGAGGCAACCGCGACGCCGGGTAAGCCGGGGAGCAAGACGAAGTGAGCGCCGTCAGGGCCTTCCTTCCATCCGAGCTCGTCATTGCCGCCGGGCTCGCCGTCATCGTCGAAGCGAGCCTCGCAATCCTCATCGCCACCGCGCAGAACCAGACCCATATCCGGGCGCACGAGGACGCGCCGGCCGCCCCGATTCCCATCGAGGTGAAGCCCGTCCTCGACGACGTCCCGCTCCTGAAGCTCGGGAGCAAGAAGATGCGGGCGAAGCTGCCCGACATGTGGATGAAGAAGCCGCCGGTGAAGAAGTACGAAGCGGCGAGCGCTCCGTCTCCCAAGGCCGAGGCGACGAAGGAAAAGATCCCCGACACGCCGCTCGTGAAGCCGAACAAAGAAGCGCCACCGCCCGACGCCGCGATCGTCAAGAAGGTGGACGAGATGATCCACATCCCCGACGCCGGCCATCCGAAGCCCGTCACGCAGAACCTCCCCACCGAGGGCTCCGAGGACGGCGTGAAGGAGGGCACGGAGGCGGACCCGTTGAAGGCGTTCGCAGTCGGGCAGTACCGGTCGAAGATCAGCGCGTGGTTCAACGCGCGCTTCCACCCGAAGGACAAGGTGCCCTGCGACGAGCTGAAGAAGCTACGCGCGTCGGTCACCGCCAACATCACCGGTGAGCGCACCGTCTCCGGCTACTCGATCTCGAAGATGAGCGGCAACGAGACGTTCGACGGCCTCGTGAAGGCGACGATGGACGGCATCGTCTCGAGCGGCGCCGAGCTACCGCCGCCGCCGCCGAACTACACCGACATCCTCGGCGCGACGCTCGCCGTAGGGTTCCACACTTCGAATTGCGATTGATTGCCCCGGCAAGAGGCGCGACAGACTCATCGCGCCCCCCGCGGCGTTTCCGAGACACCATGCGATTAACAGCACTCCTCGTCGTAGCTCTCCTCTTGCCGGGAACCGCGTTCGCTCAGCAAGCCGCTCCCGCCGCGCCGTCGCAGGACGAGACGCAGCTCGGCGAGATCCCTGTGACGGGCTCGAGCAGCGAGCACGTCGTGAAGCTCGCCATATTGCCGTCGCTCGCCGCGGACATGGAAGACGTGGTCGTTCGCGGCGTGGTGCGGCACGACTTCGAGCTCTCCGGGCTCTTCGAGGTCATCCCCGACAGCAAGGCGCCGAGCGGCCTCTACGGCTTCGAAGATCCTGTGGACGTTCCAGCGTGGCGCAACGTCGGCGCCGAGGTGGTCGTCAAGGTCGCGGCACGCAAGCGCTCGCCGACGGTCATCGACGTGCTCGGCGTCGCGTACCTTCTCAACGTCGGGAAGGACCCCGTCTACCAGAAGACGATCAGCGTCGCGCCCGACCAGGTCCGCGTGACGGCGCACAGAGTCACCGACGCGCTTCTCGGCGCGCTCACCGGGCGCGCCGGTGGCTTCGCGAGCCACATGACGTACTCGACGGCCTGGGGCAAGAGCCGGCGCATCCTCACGATGGACGCCGACGGCCACGACCTCACGCCGCAGACGCCGGAGGGTGACACCGCGATCGCCCCGACGTGGGGCCCGAACGGCGTCCTCTATTTCTCGGTCTCACACGACTACGCGCCGTTCGTGCTCATGCGCGGCTTCGGCGCCGCAGCCACGAAGTTCGACGTGCCCTTCAAGTCCAGCATCTACAGCGCCGCGTTCGACAAGGACAACCGCCGGATGGCGATCGCCGTCGATCAGAACCTCGGCAGCGCGGTCTACACCGCGAATGCCGACGGCACCGGCGTGCAGAAGGTTTCGACCACCGAGATTGCCACACACCCGGTGTGGAGCCCCTCCGGCAAGCTCGCGTGGGTGGGCGGCGGCGGCAAGAACGGGACGCAGCGCATCTACGTCGACGGCAAGGCCGTCTCTCCTTCGGGGTTCGCCGCGTCTTCGCCCGCGTTCTGCGACACCGAGGACGGCGTTCGCCTCGTCTTCACGGTCTCCGTCGGTGGTGACCGGCAAGATCTGGTGATGACCAACGAGAAGGGCGGCGGCACGTCGCGCCTGACCCAGAACCAGGGCACGAACACGTATCCTGCGTGCAGCTCCGACGGTCGCTTGCTGGCGTTCTTCTCGACGCGGAAGAGCGGCCAGGGCGCGGGTCTCTACATCATGTCGCTCAAGCGCTGGACCACGCAGCGTCTCTCGGCGCAGCTCGGCGAGTCGCTGCGCTGGGCCCCTCTGCCGCCCTGAATCGTCGAGACGACGTCGACATGAAGGTTTCGGAGCTGAGCCGGAGATCACAGGTCCCGCTTCCGACCATCAAGTTCTACATCCGCGAAGGGCTCCTGCCCGCAGGGACGCGGACGGGGAAGAACCAGGCCGAGTACTCCGAGGAGCACCTCGAGCGCCTCGGTCTCATCCGCGCGCTCCGCGACGAGGCGGGGCTCAGCGTGGCGGCGATCGGGCGCGCGCTGAAGGCGGCAGACTCGTCGGACGAGTTCATCGAGGCGGCGATCGACGCGATAGAGCGCCCCTCGGGTCCCGAGGTCGACGAGAAGTCGAAGGAGTTTCGGGCGGCGCGCGACGCCGTCGTTGCGCTCGCCGGCACTCGCGGATGGGAGGTGGATCCCAAGTCCGCGGCGCTGCGCGACGCCGCGCGCGCGCTCACCGTGATCACGCGCTCGTTCTACCCGGAGGCGGCCGATCCGGCCGTGCTGGCGCCGTACGCCGAGGCCGCGTCGTTGATCGCCCAGCACGAGATACCCGACGGCTGGGAGCCGAACGACGCGCCCAACGCCGCGCTCCGCTACGCCGTGCTCGGTACCGTCCTGCTCGAGCCGCTCATCCTCGCCATTCGCCGCATGGCCCACGTCGCGAGGTCACGGCAGATGGCCGTGGCGGCCGGCACGACCGCGCGGCCTGCCCGAAAACCCGCCAAGTAGCGGGCGCTCGTCCCCGGACGGCACGATTTCGGAGAAATCGTGCCCTCGGGTGTCGATCTCGGGGCTCCTCGTACGTCGTCTACATGAAGGCGCGAGCGAACGAGACGACGCGCCGCAGACGAACCCCCGAGGAGACCCACGACCATGCAACGCCACCCGACAGCACCGAGCCACATCACGCGATGGGGCTGAACCCCCGACAATCGCGTGAGGCCGGGGCGAGCGGGCGGCGGAGACGCGCGTTCGCTCGCCCCCGTTTCGCTCATCCTGCGACCACTATGCCGGTCGCATCTCCCATCTTGCGGAGATGACGGCTCACCTCGTTGGCGACCCGTGACGGGTACGAGAACGGCGCGTCGGGCGCCATGGAGATCACGGCGACGCCGGTGACGAGGAATCCGTCGGGGGACTCGTGGGTGAGCAGCACCGGCCGGTACTTCTCGCCCTGGGTGCCGGTCCAGTCCGTCTGCGATTCTCCGGTCGTGAGCGAGCTTCCCTCGCCGGTCGTCGAGAGGTCGCTCGCCTCGTTCATCAGATAGTCGAGCGCCAGCGACCGGAGAACCTCGTCTGCCTGACCCGCCGCCGCGGCGGCGAACGGCCCGTGTGCGCCGACGAGGTACAGCACTCCCGCCGTCGCACCGCACTGATCCATCACCATGGTGAGCGCGCAGCTCGCGCGCGAATCGGGCCCCGCGCACAGATCGAGTCGCGAGGTACCGACCACGCTCGCCGTCGTGAAGAACCCCATGCCGCGCGACACCTCACCGACCGGTTTACGTGCGGTCGCACTCCGGCGAAGCTTCTCGAACTTGGTGACGAGCGCGGCGTTGCCCCGCGTCGTGTACACGTCCCGACAGAGACCGAGGTAACGGAGATATTCCTGCTTCTCGCCGGCGATGAGCGCGATGCGCGCACGCGCCTCGTAGGCGAGGCCGAGGCTGAGGCCGGTCGTCCCGAGCGCCTCGAAGCGCGCGAGAGCCGCGTCCGCGAGCTTCACCGCCGCTTCTTTCTGACCGCGCTTCGCCTTCACGACGGCGAGCGGCAAGAGGACGTAGCTCGTGACGTAGCCGAGGTTCGCGTCCTCGGCCGCGCGGAGATGACGCTCCCCCGCTTCGTCCGCCTCCTTCAGGCGTCCGAGCTCGTCGAGAGTGCGAAGATGCGAACCGGCGAGGTACGCCCAGACCTGATGATCGTCGGGCCCGACCAGCGCGAGCCCCGCCTCGAACTCGGCGAGGGCCGCTTCGTGTGCGCCACCGGCGCGACGGTATTCACCGGTGCCATAGTGATGCACCGGTACCCAGCCCGGATGCCGCGCGGAGAGCACCGCGATCTCGTCGAGGGTTTGCTTGAGATGCGTCAGATCCTCGGACAGGCCGTGGGCCGTGACCTGCCAGATCAGATGCGTGCCCTCGAAGAGCTGCCGCGGGCTGTCCTGGATGCGGAGGAGCTCGACCTGATGGCGGAGTCGGTCCGCCTCTGCCGTGTTGCCCTGCCAGAGCTGGTACAGCATCCGCACCTGGACGGCGTTCACTCGGCTCGTTGCGCCGCGATCGAGGATCGACGCCCACTCGAGCGTCGTCTCGAGACCCATGCCGGCTTCGATCATCGCGATGCCGCTGATCACGCCGAGCCGTGTGTACTCGTTGTGAGATGGATCGAGACCGCCGCCGTCCGGCTCCGCGATGCGGGCGACGAGGCGCTTGTAGCGCTCTCGCGACTCCTCGAGGTGCCCCCTGTATCGAGCGGCCATGCCGTCGAGGAGCATCTGGACGACCGCGAAGGCGGGCGAGAGCGCGGCGAGGGGCAGCACCGACGGCACGGACCGCAGCTGTTTTCCGTCGAGGCCCGACGTGATGATACCGGCCATCTGAGTCAGCGCGCGACCGAAGTGACGGAACCCGGTGAGCGGATCGAGGAAGCGATCCTGCTCGACACTCTCGACGTAACGCTTCTGCGCGTCGCCGAGCGCCGCCTTGAGCCGCGCGCCGGGGTCCGTCGCCGGCTCCATCGCGTGATACGCGGAGAGGCCGGTGAGCTCGGCGAGCTCGCGGATGTGTCGCGAGGCGTGAACCGTATCGCGCGCGCCGGTCAGCGACAGGATTCCGCAGAGCCGGCTACGAAGCGCGTAGGCGTGCTTCTTCGGGCGTCCACTCTCCTCGCATCGACGGATCGCGTCGTCGAACACCTCGAGCCAGTCCGGCGGAAGGGAGCGCAGGTACCGGAAAAACGCTTCCGGGCTCTTCCCGGTCTCCTCCTGGGACACCTCCGCGTGCGCGACGAGCACGTCGAGTCCGCGGTCCACGTCGCCCGCGCGGAGGAGATGCCGTCCGTGCAGGAATTCGTCGGTCTTCCGGCCATGAAACATCGCCGCGAGGCGTAAGTTCAGGTTGCTTCGCGCGGGCGCGGAGAGCGTACCGTCGAGCGCGCGCACCCAGCCTTCCTGCGACAGACCGAAGCGATCGCCCGTCGCGCGGAACACGTGCACGTGCAGGAGCTCGTCGAGGACGGCCGGCACGCGGTGCCCCTCGCCGTCGCCCGCGATGATCTCGAGCTCCTCGACGGTCACCGTCTGACCCGGCGCGAGCGAAAGAGCCGCAGCGACGTCGCGCGCCGGCTCCGAGAGCCGTGCGACGCGTAGCTCGAGGGCCTGCGCCATCGTGCCCGGCAGATCGTGCGCGTCGAACGTCCCGGGGACGGACCACGCGCCGCGCTCGTAGCGTATCGTTCGTCGATCGACGAGGTGCTGCGCGAGCTCCATGATGTCGCGCGGATTGCCGCCCGCGACACCGTGAAGCCGGTGAGCGAGGAGCCCGACGTCGGGGCCGTCGCCGAAGATGGAACGAAGCAGCTCGTCGGATTCGTCCTTGGTGAGTGGCGCGAGAGTCATCGTGTCCGCCGTATCGAGAAAGAGCTTCGTGGCGGCGGGCGCGGTCGGCGCGGCGCCGCTGTCGAGCGACGCGACGACGAGCATGCGCTCGTTGCGCGCGTCGTGCGCGAGGAGCGCGAGCACGGCCGCCGAAGGCTCGTCGACGGCGTGAAGATCGTCCACGACGAGCACGAGCGGCCCCTGCGTCGCGACGGCGACGAACCAGTCGCGGAAGGCCTGTTGCACGGCGGCGCGGGTCGCCGGCGTTCCGGCTCCTGCGACGCCGAGCTCCGGCAGGAGCTCCCCGATGACGGCTGCTCCGTCGCCGAGCGCCTCCACGGCTCGCTCCTTCGCATCCGCGACGAGACGGCGCGACAGCGCGCGGAGCACGCCGTAGTCGCCCTCGCGACCGTCCTCGGCGTCGGCAGTGACGACCGTAGTTCCACGGATCTTCGCCTCGAGCGCCGCGGCCTCGACGAAGCGCGTTCGCCCGACCCCCGACGGCCCGGAGACGGCGATGGCGCGGCCGCGCCCCTTCTCGGCGCGGTGGATCTTGCGCTGGATCGCCGCGAGCGTCGCGCCGCGTCCGACGAGCACCGGCGTCGCGAGATATGCGCGCGCCACGACGAGCTGCTCGTCGAAATCGGTGCCGTCGATCGCGCAGAGCCGCAGGATGACCTCGAACGCGCTCGGCGGGCGCGCGAGCGGGTCGAGACGCAATAGCTCCATCACGAGCGCGTCGAGCGCCGGCGGAATTTCGGGCACGTACTGCGACGGCTCGGGGCACGCGACCTGCCAGCGCTCCGGCAAGCTCGCGAAGTCCTTCGCCGGATAGGCGTGATGGCCGGTGAGCGCATAGTAGAGCGTCGCGCCGAGCGCGAAGAGATCCGTCCGGGCGTCGAGGACCTGGCCGTTGAGCACCTCGGGCGCGGAGTACGCGGGCGTTCCGACGATGCCGCTCCGGCTCCGCCCCATCGGCGCCATCGCGCCGAAGTCGATGAGCTTCGCGAGACCGTCAGCCGTGCAGCGCACGTTGCGCGGGCTGAGATCGCGATGGACCATGGAGCGCGAGTGCAGGAGCGAGATGGCCGAGCAGACGTCCTTCGCGAGCTGGCACGCGCGCCGGTACTCCATCGGCACGAGCCGCGACAGATCGCCGCCCGAGAGCAGCTCCATCGTGTAGTACGGCCCGGTCTCGTCGATCGAGTAGTCGTGGACCTGGACGATGCGCGGATGAGACAGCTGTGACAGGGTCTGGAACTCGCGCTCGAAGAGACGGCGCGCCCTGGCGCGCTTCTCCGGATCTTCCATCGGGAAGAGGCGCTTCATCGCGACGTTGCGACCGGTGCGCAGATCCGTGACCTCGTGCACCTCGGCCATACCGCCCCGGCCGAGGAGGCCGACGAAGCGGTAGTGAGCCGCGGGTCCTCTCGGTGGCGGCAGGCTCGGATAAGGGTCGTCTAGGTCAACGCGCGGAATGGACGAATCCACGATTCAAAGGATACGGCGCGGCACGTTCGGGGATAGTCGTCCGACGATACCAGCTCGAAATACATGCGAGGAGAACGCCGTCCGTCACCTCGAAACGCACACGCCGGATGCGCTGCTACAGGAGCGCACCCGGCGCGATATCGGAGACGTGTTCGCTGGCTACTTCGAGGACGTGCCGGCGGTGAGATCCTGATCGTAGATGCCGCCGCCGCCGGGCGCCGGATAGTACGTTCCAGTGAAGATACACATCTCGTTGGTGTTGGCGGACTCGCCGAACTTCAACGTCTTGCCGGTGTCGTTGTTGTAGGAGCAAGCCCACTTGATGGTCGTGCCATTGGCAAGCGCGATGGCCGGGTCGAACGCGGCGGGCATCGGCTCGTTCCAGTCGTCGGTCTGGTAGAGCTGGGTCGTCTTGCCGTCGGCACCGACCGCGGTGCCGGAGAAGTGCGTTCCGCGCCGGTGCATGTGACCGGACGCGGCGAGCAGGTTCACGTCCTGCGGGAGCTTGTAGGTGAATGACTGCGTGCTCGTGCCGGGCGGGACCTTCACGCCGACCGAGTTCAGGAACACCGACGCGGCGAGGTTCTTCACCTGGTCGGCGGCGACGTATTTCATCGTCACGACGAGGCTCGCCTGGATCGGATCGGTCGTGGTGTTGAGGTAGTGCACCATCACACGCGGCGTCTCGTTGCTGTTGAAGGCCTGCCCGAGACCATCCGGATACGTGAACTCCTGCTCCGGCGACTGTGCCGCGTGAACGAAGGGATGAAACTCCGTGCCGCCGCTCGGGCAATCGACGAGCGGCCCCTTGGTGTTGCCCGCACCGAGGTTCGGTGTGCCTCCGTAGAAGCCGTCGGTCGTCAGCCGGAACACGAACATGTGGTGCGACCCCATGGTCATCACCGACTTGCTCTCGAGGATCGCGATGTTCCCGCTGAACGGATTCGGGAAATCCTGGCACTTGTAGAACTCGCCACCCGGGGGCACCGAGAATCCGTCCATCTGGAAGGTCGCATCTTGCGGGACGGTCATCGTCACCGGCGCGCCGCCGGCTCCGGCTCCGGCGCTCCCCGTCGCGCCGCCCGCACCAGGCGCACCGCCGATTACCGCGGCGCCGCCCGCACCGATCGCGCCGCCCGCGGCGATCACGCCGCCTGCGCCGGAACCGACCGCGCCGCCCGCACCGATTGCCCCACCGCTCGTGCTCACCGCTCCTCCGGCGCCCGGAGTCGTTCCACCCGTGCCCGACGCTTCCACGCCGGAGTCCGAGCCGCCGCAAGCGACCATCGAGAGAGTCAGAGCCGAGAGAGTGAGAGACCTGATGAACACGCTGTTTGATTGCCTCCGGCGTTCGCGACCGAGCGCCATGCTGTGCGAGCTCCAGCGCCCGCTAGAACGAGTCTTCCGACATTCGACGGAAGCGCAAGTCCGAGGGACGAAAGAATACGAAAGAGAGCCGCGCTGCGCGCCCGACGACGCAATCTCGGCTCAGCGACAGAGCGGCGCGAGCGGCACTTCCGAAGGCGCACCGATGTAGACACCGCTCGGTGCAGCACACACGATGGTGACATTGGTGGGCGTGTAAATACCGAGCGTCGCCCAGTCGAGCAGCGCCGCCGGAAACGACGCCGACACACGTATCTCCGACCACCCGCCTGGACAGATCGACGACAGCGGTTCGGGGTCCGCCGCTTCCACCGTTCCTAGCAGGAAGCCGTCTCTCCAGCGCGCATCGTGGTTCTTCGCGACGTTGCCAGCGGGGGCTCCGCTACGGATCACGGCCTGGCCGCACGCCGTCGACGCGAGCGCCGCGAGGAGCGCCGTCGTCGCCCGCGTGGAGGGGCGTGTCATCGCGAACGCCTCTCCGCGCCGTTGCTCGCGCAGCGGACGGTCGCGACGCGCGGCGTGTAGATCCCGAGCGTCACCAGGGTCAGGGTCACGGTCGGCGCGGTCTCGACGACGGCGACGCCGCTCACGGCGTTCGCACAGGTGTAGCGCGCATCGACGTCTCGCGAGCCGACGAGGCCGTAGAGGTAGCCGTGGAGCCACACCTCGTGCGTCTCCCCCGGCACCACGCGGGCGTCGGCGAACGACGCGCTGAAGCACCCCGGCGTCGTGACCGCGACGGCGAGCGCGCAGATCGTCCGGAGATGCCGCACGCGCGAACGCATGAGACGACGGTTAGGTCAGGATGCCGGCCAGAGCCATCGCTATCTGCACGTTGCCGGTGATCCGGAGCTTGCCGGACACGAAGAGCTGCATCGGCGTCATCCCGCCGGCCTGCGCGGCCTTCAGGTCGTCGAGCTTGCAGTCGATGGTGCACTCGGCGTGCGCGAGGTCGGCGGCGCGCCGGCCCGGCGTGAGGAGCAATCGATGCGCGGCGTCGCCGTCCCTGGCCACGAACATCACGCTTCCGGGAACGTGGCGCACGAGGCGCGCCGTCTCGGCGTTCGCGGCGAGCGCGCGCAGCGGGCCGGCACGCACGGCCGGGATGCGTCCCTCGGTGCCGAGGTGCTCGAGCGGCGCCTTCACGAGCACCATGAAGTCCTCGAGCGACGCGGTGATCTGGAGCATCACGTCGTCTTCCGTCCCGCGGACGACCTCGAGCTCCCCGTCCTTTAGCCGCATGCTCCACTCCCCGACGCCGACGACCCGGGCCGTCACGCTGCCGACCGAGCTCGTCACTCCGAGGCGGTCTGCGGCGCCGGCGAATCGCGCCGGAAGGTACGACGTGAAGAAGGCGTCGGGATCCTCGGGGACCGGGTCCATCGCCGCTTCAGACGCGTCCCTTGGACACGATGGCGGCGAGGACGTGCGTCTCCGCTGCGCCGAGGAGGCCGAACTGGACACCGAACCCGCCCGGCGTGAGCCAGCGGACGATCGCGGGGATCTTCATGCCCGGACGCCCGGGGAAGTCACCGACGATGGTAATGTTGGTCCCGAATGCCGGCGCCATCGACGTCTCGACGAACATCCCGCCGACGCTCACGTCGCGCGCAATCGCCTGGAATTTGGTGCCGCCCGTCACGTCGCAGGAGATCGGGAGATTGATGACGACTCTCGGGTGCCGGCGCTTTTCATCCACCCTACCAGCTTACACGAAAGCCGGGCGGCCTAGTCCCGTCTCCCCGAAAGTGCGGCACTGGCAACGTTCGGGCGGGCACAAATGACGCGGCTCGAGGACCTCGGCCGGCATCTTCGCGGATGGCAGCTCGGGGTGGTCGCTGTCGGCGCGGCGCTCGGTGCTCTGTCGCTCGCGCTCCCGCGTCCCGTCGCACCTACAGAGCTTCCTCTCCCGGCCGTAGATCGCGCCGAAGAGTCCGCCGCTCGCGCCCGCGCGCGCGAGCTCGTCCGAGGTGCACAGGCGACGCCGCTGCCGTTTCTCGTTCGCGCGGCGGGCGAGGCCTTCCGTCGATTCGGCGCCGCAGAGTCGAAGGGGGACGAGATGGAGGCCGACGCGCAGCAGAACGCCTTCGCGAAGCGCGTCGAGGCGGCGCGCAAGCTGCACGGCGACACGCCCGTCCTCGCGCTGCGCGCCGTGCAGTCGGAGCTCTTCGTGAAGGCACTCCGCGAACGAAACGCGACGGAGCTGCACGAGCTCGGCGGCAAGTTCTTCGGCGAGAGCGACGCTGGTGCCGCGGAGCGAAGCGGTCTGCTCGAGGACGACGAGCTCGAGTCGCTCTTCGCACTACGCTGGATGAAGCTCGCCGGCGTCCTCGAGAGTCGTCCGTTCTCGCCGACGCTGAACGAGTGGCGGCTCTACTACCGCACTCTCCTCGCTCATGCCGAGCTCGCGAGCGACAAGATGCGGACGGACCCGGTGGCGCGCGCGATGACGCTCGCGCGCTGCGTGGAGGCCGTCGCAAAGCTCGATCCCGACTACCCGCAGAAGCTCGCGCTCGGCATCACCCAGCACTGGATGGGTCGTTACGACGACGCAGAGGCGCTCTTCGCCGCGCACCTCGCGGCGCATCCGACGGGCGTCCTTCGACTGCGCGTGCAGGGCTATCTGCTCGCCGCGCGACGTCACGTCGCGGGCGCGGAAGCGCTGTAGTGCTCGCCTACGACGTGCGCGCGGGCTTCAAGTACTGGGGGGCCTTCAAGTACCGGGGGGCCTTGGCCCCCCGCAGCTTCGCCTTTGGCGAACTGCTCCCCCCGCCGCTTCGCGGGCTCGCTGCGCTCGCAGCTTCGCCTTTGGCGAACTGCTCCCCCCGCCTTCAAGTACTGGGGGGCCTTGGCCCCCCGCCGCTTCGCGGGCTCGCTGCGCTCGCGTAGTTCCGCGGCGGAACTACTAACAACGGGGGGCGTTGGCTGCCTTGCCCCCGCGGCTCGCTTTCGCGACCGCTCCCCCCGCCGCCTTCGCGGGCTCGCTGGGCTCGCGTAGTTCGGCGGCTCTTTCATCCTTCGGGGACGACGGACTCGTCGATGCGGAAATACTTACGACTTGCGCGCGGCCGCGGCGCGCTCGAGACGATCGTGGATCGCCGCGCCGAGGCCGGCCGACGGCACGCGCTCGGCGTAGATGACGTCGAGCAGAGCGCCGTCGAGACGGTGGAGCGCGGCGAACAGATTGACGGCGGCCTCGTTCGGATCGCGTGCTCGAGAGAGCACCTCGACGACCGCGCAGCGCGCCGCGAGCGCGCCGTCGGGCTCTGCGAACGCGAGAAGACCGGCGCGCTCACCCGCGCGAACGTCGAAGCCTCCCGGCTCCACGACGAAGAGCGGCGTGCGCGGCGCATAGTGACTCGGTAGCTGCCCCGGTGCGCGCGGCGTCGCGGAGTGCTCCGGGCGGCGGAGCTCGCCGATCAGCGCCTCGATGCGCTCCGTCGCGAGCGCTCCCGGACGGAGCAACGTCGCGTGCTCGCCGGACACGTCCACGATGGTCGACTCGACGCCGAGCGTGCACGCGCCCCCGTCGAGGACGAGCTCCACGGCGCTTCCGAGCTGCCGCTCCACGTGAATCGCGAGGGTGGGACTGATGTAGCCGAATGGGTTGGCACTCGGCGCAGCGATCGGCGTCCTCGACTCGGCGAGGAGCGCTCGCGCCACGGGATGCTCGGGGACGCGCACCGCGACCGTCGGTAATCCCGACGTGACGATGTCGTGGAGCGCCGCCGTCTTCGGCACGACGAGCGTGAGCGGCCCCGGCCAGAACGCAGCCGCGAGCCGCTGCGCGCGCGCGTCGCGAAAGTCGCAGACGGCGTCGAGCGCGGCGACGTCCCCGACGTGGACGATCAGCGGATCGAAGCGCGGGCGCCGCTTGACCTCGAAGATGCGCGCGCACGCCGCAGGGGCGAGCGCGTCCGCGCCGAGGCCGTAGACGGTCTCGGTGGGGAACGCCACCAGGCCGCCGCGACGGAGGATCTCCGCAGCTCGACGGATCGAGTCGACACTGGCGGGTACGACGGCCACGGAAAGGCGTCATTAGCACGGGTCCCGCCGTTCGGACGGCGGCGGGTCGGCGGGCTGCGGCGTACCGGCCGTGACGGTGGTACACCCCGCCGCCCCGATGTCCGCCGAGCCCGACGAAGCGCTGTCGATGCTCCTCGAGCTCCCCGAGGGGCGACCCGTGCTCCCCGCGGCCGCGCTCGCGCGGGGCGTGCTCTCGCATCCCGGCTTGAGCCACGCCGTCGGCGCCGAAGGCTCGGCGCCCGCGCTCGTCGCGCGCGCCATCGCGACGTCTTCCGGGCGACCCGTACTCTACGTGACACCGGATCTCGAGTCCGCGCGCCGCGCCGCCGACGATCTCGCGTTCCTGTCGAAGGAGAGCGACGGCGCGACGGACGCGACGATCCTCCTCTTCACGCCGTCGGAGACGAGCCCCTACGCGGAGGTGCACCCCGAGCGGCGCGCCGCGATGGTCCGGCTCGCGACGCTGTTCCACGTCGCGAAGCGCCTTCCGTTTCGCTACCTCGTCGCGCCGGCTTCGGCGCTCGTCCGCCGCGTCGTTCCCGCGAACGCCATCCTCGCCGGCGCCGAGCGAATCGTCGCGGAGGACGCCATCGATCTCGACCGCGTCGTGCGCCGGCTGACCGAGGCCGGCTATGTGCGCGCGCCGGTCGTCGAGGATCCGGGCAGCTTCGCGGTGCGCGGCGGGATCTTCGACGTGTGGCCGCCGCAGCTCGACGCGCCGATCCGCGCCGAGCTCGACGGCGACCTCGTGATGTCGCTCAAGGCGTTCGACCCCGACTCGCAGCGCACGACCGCGACGCTCACCGACGTGTGGCTCCCGCCGTCACGCGAGGCGATCCTGCCGTCCGAGGCCGGCGAGCGCGCGCGCACCGCGATCCGCGAGCTCGCCGATTCGGTGAACTGGCCGAGCGTGAAGGCGCGACGTCTCGCGGACGACGTCGCCGACGGGAAGCAGTTCTACGGCGGTGAAGGATATCTGCCGGCGTATTACCCGCTCGAGACGCTCGCCGGATATCTGCCGGACGACACCGTCGTCGTCGTCGAGGAGCCGCCGCGCGTCGTCCGGACGATCTACGAAGAGCTCGAGCACGCCCACGCCGAGGTCGCCCGCCGCGCGAGCTCGCCGCATTTTCCCGTCGCGGAGCTCTATCAGCTCGCCGACGAGCTGGCCGTCGAGCTGTCGCGGCACACGACGCTTGCACTCCACCGCTTCGGCGTCGCGGGAGAAGGCGCGGAGGGCCTGCACGTCCTCGAGGCCGCGCCCCCCGATGCGCCGACCCTCGCCGCCCACGACCAGGCGGAGCTCGAGCGCGCGGTCGCCCAGGCGCAAGCCACGCGGGGAAAGCAGGGCATCCTCGATCCGCTCGTGGACCGGCTCCGCGTCTGGGAAGCCCACGGATTGAAGGTGACGATCGCGGCGCGCACCGGGACGCAGGCCGAGCGGCTCGCCGCGCTGCTCTCGCATCGCGAGGTCACGACGCGCATCGGCGACACGGACGGCGACGCGCGCGCCGTGCGAATCCTCGTCGGACCGCTGTCGCGCGGCGTCGTGGCTCCCGCCGAGGGGTTCGTGCTCGTCACCGAGGAGGAGATCTTCGGCCATCGTGCGCACCGCGCACCCGAGAAGCAGAAGAAGATACGAAAAGCGCTCCTCGAGGATCTCCGCGCGCTCGTGCCGGGCGACAACCTCGTGCACGTCGATCACGGCATCGGCCGTTACCTCGGGCTCGAGCGGAAGAGCCTGGGCGGCGCCAGCGTCGAGATGCTCGTCGTCGAGTACGCGGGCGGCGACAAGCTCTTCCTGCCGGTTCACCGGCTGAACCAGGTCGAGAAGTACTCCGGCGCAGAGGGCGCGCCGAAGCTCGACCGACTCGGTGGACAGAGCTTCGCGAAGACCAAGGCGCGCGTGGAGCGCAAGGTCCGCGAGATGGCGGACGAGCTCCTCCGTCTCTACGCCGAGCGGCACGGCACGAAGCGCGATCCGCTCCCACCGCCCGACGACGAGTACGCCGCCCTCGAGGCGACGTTCCCGTACGAGGAGACCCGGGATCAAGCGACGGCGATCGCCGACGTGCTCAAGGACCTCGAGGCGGAGCGCATCATGGATCGCCTCGTCTGCGGCGACGTCGGGTTCGGCAAGACGGAGGTCGCCGTGCGGGCGGCGTTCCGCGCCGCGAACGCGGGACGTCAGGTGGCGCTCCTCTGTCCGACCACGGTGCTCGCGCAGCAGCATTTTCTCACCTTCTCGAAGCGTCTCAAGGACTTCCCCCTGAGCATCCGCGTGCTCTCGCGCTTCGAGTCGAAGGCCGAGCAAGAAGAGACTGTTCGCGGGCTAAAGGCCGGCAACATCGACATCGTGATCGGCACCCACCGCGTCCTCTCCAAGGACGTGCACTTCAAGTCGCTCGGCCTCGTCATCGTCGACGAGGAGCACCGCTTCGGCGTCACCCACAAGGAGCGGCTGAAGCAGCTCAAGACGAACGTCGACGTGCTCACGCTGACCGCGACGCCGATCCCCCGCACGCTCCAGCTCGCGGTGGGCGGCCTTCGCGACATGAGCGTCATCACGACGCCGCCCGCCGATCGCCGCGCGATCCGCACCATCACGACGCAGTTCGACGACGGCCTGCTGCGCGAGGCCATCGAGCGGGAGCTCGCCCGCGGCGGACAGATCTTCTACGTCTACAACCGCGTCGAGGGGCTCTACGAGCGCGCCGCGCACCTCCGCGAAATCGTCCCCCAGGCGCGGATCGGCGTCGGCCACGGCCAGCTCGACGAAGCGACGCTCGAGCAGACGATGCTCGACTTCGTCGAGGGCAAGTTCGACATCCTCGCGTCGACGGCGATCATCGAGAGCGGGCTCGATATCCCCCGCGCGAACACGATGATCATCGATCGCGCGGATCTGTTCGGCCTCGCGCAGCTCTACCAGCTCCGCGGGCGTGTCGGTCGCTCGAGCGAGCGCGCCTATTGCTATCTCATCGTGCCGCCACCGAGCCAGCTCACCGACGAGGCGCGCTATCGCATCGAGGCGATGGAGCGCTACACCGAGCTCGGCTCCGGTTTCCAGGTCGCGACCCTCGACATGGAGCTCCGCGGAGCGGGCAACGTCCTCGGCGGCGAGCAGACGGGCTTCGTCTCGAGCGTCGGCTTCGACCTCTTCTGTCACATGCTCGAGGAGGCGGCGCACGAGCTCCGCGGCGAGCCCGTCGTGCACGAGGTCGATCCGGAGCTCACCGTCGACGTCGACGCGCTCCTGCCCGAATCCTACGTCGCGGAGGTCGGGGTGCGGCTCTCGCTCTACAAGCGACTCTCGTCGGCTTCCGACGAGGCGGAGGTCAGGGACATCGCGACGGAGATGGAAGACCGCTTCGGCGAGGCGCCACTCGAGGCGCGCCGGCTCGTCGAGCTGATGCGGCTCAAGGTCGAGCTACGCAAGCTGCGCGCGCTCGGCTGTGAAGCGTCCGCACGCAGCACGACGCTCCACCTGCGCGACGACACGCCGCTCGATCCCGACAAGGTGACCCGCCTCGTCTCGGCGAAGAAATCCCTCTACAAGGTCACGCCGGACATGCGCCTGACCCGGCGTGCCGGCGAGGGCGAGGCGATGCGCGACGGCATCCAGCTCGCGGACCGGATGCTCGACGAGCTCTCCGGCTGCATGAAGGACGCCTGAACGGAATTGCTCAGGCGGCGCGAAGAGGCTTGGAGCGATTCTCGCTCTTCGGCGGTGCGGTGTGCTCGGAGGGAGCGCCGGCTCGCGACGCGAGCTCCTCGAGAATCGAGTGGCGGCGCGCCGGCCCGAGCTTCCCGCCGTCGAGCTCGCACACGCCGAGCTCGAACACGACGCGGCCCGCGACCTCGAGCTCGGAGGCGCGCACCAGCTGGACGCGCATCTCGAGCAGGAGACGGTAAAGGTCCTCGAACGAAGCACTGCCGGCCGGGTTGCGCACCTCGAGAGCAGCGACAACTCCAGTGGCCTCTTTAAAGCGGAAGCTCATCGACATGCAGGTTCCCCTTTCAACCCTTCAAGTTCAGCTGACGCCTGTTACGGGGCCGTGAACGGATCGTGTCCTCCGCGGATTTCCTTTCGGCCATCCGCCCCGGCCTGCTCCGTCTCCAGACTTCCTCCAAAAACAGGCCGACGACGCGTTCTCGTCACAGCGGATTGATCGAGCGCGGTCGCCTGCGCTGGCGCCCGGTCGCGGCGTACGAGCAGCGATGGCCGTTCGAGACCCCGCTCGGGGCGGCCTGCTCGCGTGTCCATGTACGCGACCGTCTTGAAATATCGGTGAGTCGGACTTCCCTGAGGCAGGGGCCTGGATATCCTGTCGCCCATGTCGAGTGCGTCCGAGCCCGATGCGTCGAAGCGACACAAGTCCGAGCTGCCCGATCCGAGGCAACGTTTCCTCGCGCGCGTGGTCGATCACACGCTCACCGAGCGCCTGCGCACCGCCGATGATTTTCTCCGACACTTCCCGCCTCAGGTGATCGTCTCGTCGCTGGCCCGGGCCGACGATCTGCGCGTGAAGCTCCTCGTCTCCGCGACGGGTACCCACGAGAAGATCGCGCTCAAGAAGTCGATCGCCAGCGCGGTGGAGGACCTCGAGCTCGCGCTGGCCGAGCAGACCACCACGCCGAACGCGATCCTCGGCATCTACTCGGCGGACGACAAGGTCCGCTATCTCGACGCCCGCAAGCTCTGGGCCTTCGTCGTCGAGGACGAGTTCTACAAGGCCGGCTCTCGCACCGACGCGGGCCAGGTCGAGCAGGCCACGAAGCGCCTCACGTTCATCATCGAGTGCGCGCTCTCCGAAGGCGTGCTCACCTTGAAAGACGTCGCGGACGCCGTCACCTTCGACGAGATCGCCGCCGCGCTCCCCGCCGCTGAAGCCCGGGAGGTCGTGAAATACGCCCTCGGCATCGCGCGCGCCGGCACGCCGCTCACCGAGGAGCGCTTTCTCTCGGTGGTTCCGCTACCGAACCTCATCTCGCACCTGCCGCTCGAGCGCACGTTCCAGCGCGTCGTCATCGCGCGTATCGCCGAGCCGAACGGCCTCGTCGAGAACGTCGCCGGTGCGACGGAGTCGTCCGTCACGCCCGACGCGGCAGCGCCGCCGCCGGCGATCATCGAGAACGCGCCTCCTCCGCCCGTGACCGAGGCCGCCGTCGCTGCTCCCGCTGCGGCGAGCGAGACCCAGGCTGCGCCGATCCCCGACGAGGACGAGGTGCGCCGCGGCGTGCTCGACCGGCTCCGTTCGATCGATCGGCTTCCGCCGAGCAACGCGGATCTCTCGACGCCGGTCCTGCTCTCGATCGACAGCATGTACGCCGAGCTGTGGTCGCTGAACGACGACGACGAGCGGGAAGCCTGCATGCGTGAGTCGTTCCCGAACGAGACGCTGCTGCGCACGGCGATGCTCGCGCTCATCGAGCAGCTCGACCCGAGCGTCGACACCCACGACCCCATCATCCGCGACGCCGACGTCTCGGGGCTCATGAAGATCGTGCTGTTCGAGGAGCGACGTCGTCGCGACGGCCAGGCGCAGTCGCGCCGCGGCTCGACCCCGGCACCGAACCGCTCGCGCCGCACGGTGCCCCCGCCGCTCCCGCGCACGAACACGCCGCCGCCCCTGCCGGGCGAGGGCCGGAGCAATCCGCCGCCCCTGCCGCTCGATCTGAAGCGCGAGAACTGAGCCGTCCGGCGGCGTGCGCCGGCGCGCCGTCCTTGCCCTGAATCGGTCGCCGCGCCTTCGTGTATACGGAGGCGTGCGCCCGACGCGACCTCCGTCACTCGCGGGACTCGTCACCGCGGTCGGCCTCGCGGGTGTCGCGGCGCACGCGCAGACGACTCCGCCTCTGACGCTCGAGTGGACGGCGCCGCCTGGCTGCCCCGCTCGCGACGACGTCCGGCGACGCACCGAGGAGCTCCTCGGCGGTCCCGTCGAATCGCACCTGCACGCCGCACTCCGCGCGAGCGGGACCGTCGTCGCGCTGCCGGATCACTTCGAGCTGCGGCTCGAAACAGTGGACGGCGGGCTCCGCGGCGAGCGCGTCCTCCACGGCGCGACCTGCGAGGAGGTCACTGCCGCCGCGTCGCTCATCATCGCGCTCGCGGTGGATCCCAGAGCCGTCGCGGCGAGCCAGGCCGCAAGCCCGCCGACGACTGCGACGACCACGACTGCGACGCCTCCGACGACGACCACGTCGACAGCAACACCACCGCCGCCGGTCGTCGTCGCGCCGCCGGTCGTCGTTGCCGCGCCGCCGCTTCCACCGTCGCGGAGCGGCCCCGCCGTTCGCGTCACCGGGCGGCTCGACGCCGCGCTCGCCGGCGACGTCGGCGCGCTCCCCGGGTTCGCGCTCGGGCCGTCGCTCTCCGGCGCGATCGGGCTCGACCGGGTGCGACTCCGTCTCGGCGCGACATATTTCGCGCCGAGGTTCGCGTCCGCGCCGCCGGTGGCCGGTCAAGCCACGCCGGGCGCCGACGTGTCGCTGTTCGTCGCACGGTTCTCGGGCTGCTACGTCCTCGGACCGGAGGCCATCTCCGTCGCGCCCTGCGCGGAGCTCGAGGGCGGCGCGCTCTTCGCCGCCGGAACGGGCTTCGACAGCTCCAACGACGCCACGACCCCGTGGCTCGGCGTCGGCGGGGCGGTGGAGCTCACCGTGCCCATCGCGGGCGCCTTCGGGTTCCGCGCGTCGCTCGGGGCGCTCGCGCCGCTCGGCCGCTCCCCGGTGCGCTTTCGCGAGAATACGGGCGATATTGCGACGATACACACCATTCACCGTGCATCCGCGGTGTCCGGGCGCGGTGAGCTCGGCTTCGGCGTCGCGTTCTGGTGATGGAACGGCTCGGCTCCGGTGACAGAGTCATTGGATGCCCACCTCGGTCGCGCGGGAACATGCGGACCCGCTCCAGGCCCTGGCCGGGGCGGAGCGCGCCCCGCCCTTCGAGGCGATCTACGAGGAGCACTTCGACTTCGTGTGGCGCAGCCTGAGACGGCTCGGCGTCCCCGACGCCCAGCTCGACGACGCGGTCCAGGACGTCTTCGTCGTCGTCCATCGCCGGCTCCCGGAGTTCGAGGGGCGCTCGACGATCAAGACGTGGCTCTTCGGGATCGCGCTCCGCGTCGCGAGCGCCCTCCGCCGTTCTGCGGCGCGACGACCGACCGAGCCCCTCGTCGAAGATCCGCCGGACGAGCACGCCGGTCTCGACGCCGACGCGCAGCGTGAAGCTTCCGAAGCGGCGCGCCTCGTGCACCGCTTGCTCGACTCTCTCGACGACGATCGACGCGCCGTGTTCGTGCTCACCGAGCTCGAAGAGATGACGGCCCCCGAGATCTCCGCCGCTCTCGGCGTGAACCTGAACACCGTCTATTCGCGCCTTCGACTCGCGCGCCGCGATTTCGACGCCGCGCTCGCGAGACACCGCGCCCGGAGAACGACATGACCGACCTCAGCAGGGAGTCCAGGGAGCTCGTGGAGCTCGCGAGAGACGGCGACGGTCCGACGCGAGAAGACCGCGCAAGGGTGCGGCGCGCGCTCGCTCTGACGCTCGCGACCGGCGCGGCCTCGACGTCCGCGTCGGCGGCCGCAGCGACGAAGTCGGCCTTCGCCGGAGCCGGCATCGCCGCGAAGGGCGGCGCGGGGACCTGGCTCGTCATGGGCGTGGTCGCGGGTCTCGCGGGCTCCGCCGCCGTCTTCGTCGGAGTGCCGGCGCTGACCCACGACGCCACGTCGAAGAGCATGTCGCACACGCTCGCGGCACCCGCGCGCACGCCGGTATCGGTCGAGACGGCCGCGCCGACTCCCGTGACGGCACTCGTCGAGGCGTCACCGTCGAGTCCGACAACGGCACTTGTCGCACAGGGTGCCCCCCCAAAAACCAATGTCGTGCTCCGGCACGCGGCGAATACCGTGACGCCCACGCGCGCTCCGGTCGAGACGCCTGCTGACGTCGCCGCTCTGCCCGACGTCACGACTC
Source organism: Polyangiaceae bacterium (assembly GCA_036272055.1). Classification (GTDB taxonomy): domain Bacteria; phylum Myxococcota_A; class Polyangia; order Polyangiales; family Polyangiaceae; genus DASZVB01. Next base: position 75,937 of record DATAZL010000096.1, read on the forward strand.
CGGCCGTGCCCTCGTCGCTCGGCGCCGAGACGTCGCTCCTCGAGAGCGCTCGCTCGGCGCTCAATCAGGGCAACGCCGCGCGCGCCCTCGCATTGCTAGACCAGCACGAGCGCGAGTTCCCGCGCGGCGCGCTCGTCGAGGAGCGCCTCGCGACGCGGGTCTTTGCGCTGTGCAGCATGGGCCGCCGAGCCGATGCGGCGCACGTCGCGGCGCGGCTTCTCGCGCTGTCCCCGGCGTCGCCGCTCCGGGCCCGCGTGCTCGAATCCTGCGCCGGCTCCCGCTGACGTTTTCGAAACGGACGCGGCGCGCGCCGGTCACCCATCTTCAGAGGAGATCTTCAATGAAACTTCGTTACTTCGGTGTGGCGGCGGTGGGGTTCTGGGTATCGGCGTGCGGCCTCGGCGACAACGCCGACATCGGCAACGAGACGAACCAGAAGATCGACGCCGACGGCGGAGGCGCCACGTCGATGGGCGGTGCCACGCAGGGCGCCGGCGGCTCGACGCACGCGACCGGCGGCTCGACGCACGCGACCGGCGGCGCAACGGCAATGGGCGGCGCCACGATGGCCACCGGCGGCGCAACGGCGATGGGCGGCGCCACGACGGCCACCGGCGGGTCGACGGCGATGGGCGGCGCCACGATGGCGACCGGCGGCACTGGAAACGGTCCGCAGTGCGGCAGCAAGGTCTGTCCGTCGGGGCAGGTCTGCTGCAACGCAAGCTGCGGCGTTTGCACGCCTCCCGGTTACGCCTGCGACGCGATCGCGTGCGTCCCCGACCCGGTGGACGCGGGTCCGCCGACGACTGGTGCGTCTTGCAGCACGACCGCGGACTGCCATCTCCTTTCCGACTACTGCGGCGGGTGCAACTGCCTCGCGCTCGGCAAGGGTCAGAAGGCGCCGGTCTGCGCGAGCACGCCCGTGTCGTGCCTGCTCGATCCCTGTTCGATGAAGACCGTCGCGTGCGTGAATAACCGCTGCGTCGCTCAGTGAGCGTGACCGCTCCGCAAGGTCAGTCCTTCGAGAGGACGACCTTGCGGATGCACTGATTCAACGTGTCGGCGATGTAGAGACCGCCCTTGCCGTCGAGCGCGACACCGTAAGGCGTTCGCAATCCGGCCTCGGTCGCGGTCTCTCCGTCGCCGGCGTTCCCGACGTTGCCGCACTGGCCCGCGACCGTCGTGATGATGCCGCTCGGAGCGACGCGACGGATGCAGCTGTTCGAGCGGTCCGCGATGTAGAGCATGCCGTCGTTCGCGATCGCGACGTCGGTCGGCGACGAGAGCTCGGCGTCGGTGGCCTTGTCGCCGTCGCCGCTGTAGCCGGGAGTGCCGTTGCCGGCGACGGTCGTGATGACCTCTTCCGACGGATCGCCGTCGCCGATGATGCCGTCGGAGCCGGCATCGACGCGGCGCACGACGTTGTTGCCCGTATCGGCGATGTAGAGGCTTCCGTCGCGGCGATCGAACGCGATCTTCCCCTGTGGATCGGTACCCTGTCCGAGGTTGTTCGAGATGTGCGCCGCGGTCGCCGGCCCGTCGTCACCGGTGTAGCCACGACCCGCCGTGCAGCCGAAGCCCGGCGTGCCCGGGCAGTTGCCCGCGACGACCTTCACGATGCCGTCGGCGGCCCCGAGCCGGCGAATGACCTGGTTCGCCTGATCGGAGATGAAGAGATTGCCCGCGGCGTCGAAGGTGACGCTCGACGGCAGATCGAACGACACGATGTTCTTCCCGGTGTCGTCGGTGCAGGTCATCCCCTCACCCTCGAACTTGCGATTACCGGTGCCGCACACGTTGTGGACGAGCCCCGCCGACAGATCGGCGCGCTTGATCTTCGCGTTGTGCCACGCCGCGATGACGAGCCGGCCGTCGGCGTCGAACGTCAGGTCCGTCGGGTGATTCAGCTCGGCGAACTGGATCGGGCAATCGCCGTCGACGGCGTCACCCTCGCAGGCGTCCCCTTCCTTGCCGGTGCCGACCGAGAACGCGAGCTTCCCGTCGGCGTCCATCTTGCGGATCTTGTGGCCGTTCCAGTCGATGACGAAGAGCGTGCCGTCTTTATCGAACGCGACGTCCATCGGCTGATCGATGTTCGCGTCGAGCGCGTCGATGGGCGCATCGACGACCCCGTCGGCGTTGCCGTCGACGGGATCGGTCGCGCGATTGCCGGTACCGACGATGGTGCCGATCTGGCCGACGCCGATGTCCGGCTCGCCCTTCGGTCCGGTCTTCTGCGGCGAGCTTCCGCACGCGACGGCGAGCGACGCGGCGAGGAGGAGCACGGTCTTCGACGAACGCATCTTCGTTACTCCGATCACAGGGCGATCCGCCGGATGCGGTTGTTGATGGTGTCGATGACGTAGAGATCCCCCTTCTCGTCGAAGGCGAGACCGTACGGCTCGCGGAGCTGGGCCTTCTTCGCCGGTCCGTCGTCGCCGGAGAAGCCCGCCTTGCCGGTGCCGGCGATCGTCTCGATCGCGTCGGCATCGAGGTCGACGCGGCGCACGACGTGGTTCTCGGTGTCGGCGACGTAGAGCTTGCCGTCGGGGCCGAGCTCGACGTCGAAGGGTTGCTTCAGGTGCGCCGCGGTCGCGGGCCCGCCGTCACCGTCGTAGCCGGCCTCGCCGAGCGTGCCGGCCACCGTCGTGATGAGCTCGTCGGCCGCGCCGGTGACGACGTGGTCGGCGCCCGCGTCGATGCGACGGATCGCGTGGTGAAAAGAATCCGAGACGTAGAGCGTGCCGTCCGCTGCTTGTGCGAGCGCGCCACCGGGCGGCGGGTTGTCGGCGCCCGCGAGCTCTTCCGACGTGGTCAGCGCAAGCAGTGCCGTCGTGGCCGCGATGCCGTCGGCATTCGTTCCGGTGTCGGGCGCGGTGCCGGCGACCGTCGTGATGGTGCGCATCGCGTCGTTCGCGATACGGCGCACGCGGTTGTTCTTCTCGTCACTGACGAGCAGGCTGCCGTCCGACTGGACCACGATCGACGATGGGAAATTCAGGAAGGCGTTTGCTGCTGGTCCCCCATCCCCGACTGCGGGCGCCGGCGGAACGGCGGGTCCCGGCCGCTGCTGCCCGGCGATCACCGTCACGTCCGACGTCGCGGCGTCGTAGCTCTCGACTTTGTGGTTGTGCCAGGCCGCGAGATAGAAGGAGCCGTCGTCGGTGAACGCGACGTCCATCGGGTGATTGAGATGAAGGTCGTCGCCCGACACTTCTCCGTCGAGCGGGACCTGACAGAGCGTGGCGTCGCTCTGTCCGGGCACCTGACACGGCCAGTCGCCGGGTCCGTCGAAGCTACCGATGACGTTCTCGACGATGCCCTTCGGCGTGACGCGCCGGACGCAGTGGTTGTTCCAGTCGACGACGGTCGCCGAGCCGTCGCTCGCGAACACCATCTCCATCGGCTGGTCGAGCCAGGTCGAAAGACGGTCCTTGCCATCCCCGTTATCGCCCTGCATCCCGGTGCCCGCCCAGGTGCCGATCTCGCCCTGAGCCAGGACGTGCACCTTGGCCGGCGCAGGCGCCTCGTCACCACCACCGCCGCCGCAGCCGACGGAGAGGAGGGCGAACGCCGCGTACGATCGCGCGATCAGGTGATGAAGCGGCGGCCCCCTCCGGGGCGCGGCCTGCGGCACAATCCGGCACAACATGGTGCTTTTCGTCACGAGGTACCCCCACGTAGCAACGTGCGCGCCAGCGACGGCGCGGCGTGTTTTCAGCTCGGACAGTGCATGTCGCAGCCGCCCTGGCCTTTGCAGTCGTTCTTGCCGGCGCAGTCGTGCTTGCCGGGGACGGCACAACCGCCCTTACCCTTGCAGGCGTTCAGCCCCTTGCAGCACGCCTTGTCCCCCTTGTGCGGGCCCGACGACGAGGCCGCCACGGGTGTCGCGGCCTTGGACTCCCCCGACGGCTCCGCGGAAGACCCCTTGCACCCGGCGCCGAGGATCAGCCCGCTCACGGCAGCGGCGAGCAGCGCGCTTCTCTCGCTTTTCGAGTGCATTCCGGCGGAAACCATAGCGGACCGCCGGAGGCCCTGCCAGGCGGCGACGGCCGCGCCCTGAAGGCCGACGGAGCGCTCTGAAGATGCCGTACAGCCGGAATTACTCCCGGGGAACCCTCATTTGGCCGCACGGGTCCCGATCATTGGCGCCAACGGTCTAGCGTTCGTATGCGGCGTAAGTCATCTTGGACGGGCGGTCGGTGAGCTCCGTTGAATCGCAACCCAGGTTGCGAGGAGGCACCGTGAAGCACCGGTTCGTTTTCTTGAAGGCTCGAGACGGCTCGAGTGTGTGGACTCTGTGTGCTGCGCTCGTCGCGGCGGCCGCGCCATTCGTCGCCGGATGCAGCGCGGGGAGCGCGAGCTCTGCGCCCCCTGCCGGTTCGACCGGGGGCGCGAGCGGTGCCGCGAGCGTCGGCGTTGGCGCACCGGGCGGTGGAACGCTCGGCGCGGCCGGAGTCGGTATGACGCCGGGTGGCGGCTCGGGTCCCCTCGCCGCGTACGACGGAGGCCTCATCGTCAATCCGCCGGTCGACCCGGCGATCCAGTTCAACTGGCCCGTGGACGATCCGAACCCGGCGGGGCTCACCTGCCAGCCGGGGCATTACACCGGTGCGTTCGCAGGACTCTACACGTCTCCGATCACGGTCGTCGGCGTGCCGATCCCCGTCGTCGGCGACGTGAACCTGACGCTGACGCAGTCGTCGACCGGCGAGTTTTTCACGATCACGAATGGCACCGTGACCGGTCGCGCCGACATCCTCGCGCAGTACCGCTGCGTCTTCAACGGCACCCTGAACTGCACGACGAAGAAGCTCGAGATGGGCAGCATCGACTGCGGCTACTGCGTCGGCGCGTACGTGCCCGACGGCGGCATCTGCCTCGGACTCGAGTCGCACTTCGTGGGGCCGCTCACCGGCGACTACAACGCCGCGAGCCAGGCATTCGAGAACGCGACGTGGAGCGGCAAGGAAGGCGCCGACTCGGGGATCTTCGGCGGCAGCGGCATCTGGACGGCGGCCTACACGCCATGAGCGCGAGAACGACCATGGGCAAGACGACCTTCACCGCGACGCTACTCTGCTCGCTCTTCGTGTTCGCCTGCTCGGCGGGCGGCGGCAGCGCCTCTGCACCTCCAGCCGGCGGCGCGGGCACACCCGGTGCGATGGGCACGACCTCGGCGCCGACCGCGACGTCCACCGGCGACGTTCCCATCTTCAACGTCGGGGGCTCCGGGGTCAGCACGAACCTCGTGGGCTGCGCGACGTCGGGGAAGACGGCGTCGCTCCTCCCCGCGAACATCCTCTTCATCATCGACCGGAGCGGCAGCATGAACTGCAACCTGCCGCCCATCACGGACTCCGCGGAGTGCGAGGCGTCGGCGACGAAGAAGGACGCGAACTCGCCGTCGAAGTGGGAGGTCGTGCGCGACGCGCTGAAGAGCGCGATCACGTCCCTGCCGCCGACGACGAGCGCAGGCATCACCTACTTCAGCAACGACAACACGTGCGGCGTGCAATCGAAGCCCAACGTCGATCTCGGGAAGCTCACGCAACCCCAGCTCGACGCGCTCGGCGCGAGCATCGACGCCGTGAAGCCGAACGGCGGCACGCCGATCGTCGGCGCGCTGATCAACGCCTACAAGCGACTGAACCCGAACCAGTATGCGAACCAGCCGCTCGGCAACAAGTACGTCGTGCTCCTCACCGACGGGCAGGAGAGCTGCGCGCCGGAGTCGGTCGCCGATCTCGTGAACGTCGAGGCGCCGATGGCAGTGCGCGCGTACATCAAGACGTTCGTCGTGGGCGTGCCCGGCAGCGAATCGAACCGCTCCGTGCTGTCTCAGCTCGCGTACAACGCCGGCACGGCGAGCAGCGCGACCTGTGATCACTCGGGCTCGTCGCCGGACGTCGGTGACTGTCACTTCGACATGACGAAGGAGGCGGATCTCGCCGCGGCGCTGAGCAAGACGCTCGCGTCGATCAGCGGGCAGGCGCTCAGCTGCGAGATAGACGTCCCACCGAGCACGGGACAGGCGACCGATCCGTCGAAGGTCAACGTCCAGTACACGCCAATGAAGGGCGGGATGCCGGTTCAGATCTATCAAGATCCGAACAAGCCGTGCAGCGGCGGCGCCGACGGCTGGCAGTACTCCGACAACGGCAACAAGATCGTCGTGTGCGGTCCCTCGTGCGACTCGGTGCGCGGCGCGTATCGCATCGATCTAATACTGGGCTGCGCCACGCAGGTTCGCTAAAGCCGGTGGCGATGAACGACGTGAAACGAAGCCTCGCTCCGCGCATTGGCCGGGTCGCAACTCTCGCGGTCGCTGCAGCGACGGTGTTCGGCGCTCACGCCTGCAGCTCCGGCAGCGACAGCGCCGGCGCGGGCGGCTACGGCGGGCTCGGCGGATCGGGCGGCTTCGGCGCCGCCGACGCGTCGCTGCCGTCCGGGGGTTCCGGCGCGGTGATCCCGTCCGCGGGCGGCGCTCCCGGCGCCGGCGGCTTCACGTCGAGCGGCGGTGCGTCGAGTGGCGGCTTCACGGCGAGCGGCGGTGCAGCGAGCGGCGGCACGGCGAGCGGCGGCGCGGCGAGCGGCGGTACGTCGAGTGATGGCGCAGCGAGCGGCGGTGCGTCGAATGGCGCTGGCGGCACGGCGAGCGGCGGCGCGGCGAGTGGCGGCACCACTTCCGGCAGTGACGGCGGAGACGCGGGCGGCGCGGCGAGCGGCGGCGCCGGTGGCGCGCCTCCCGACTGCGTGCCGAGCGGGATCAACCTCGACCCGAGCTCGTTCCCGCAGTGCCCGATGTGCATGGGGCAGTCGGCGCGGTGTCTGCCGAACAACCTCGTCATGTCGATAGCGCCGAACGAGCTCCGGCAGCTCGCGGCATGCGACAAGGACACCGTGTGCGTCCCCGACGTGTTCATCACGTCGCTCGGCAAGTACGACCCGCCGACGTGCTCGTCGATCAGCGGCGGCGCGGGCCGCTGTCTCTCGACGTGCATCGGCGCCGTGCAGAGCCTCGGCACCTTCCTGCCCAAGGCAACGTGCGGTGACGGAGAGAAGTGCGCGCCGTGTATCGATCCGCGTGACGGCACGGACACCGGCGCTTGCTCGCTCCAGTGCGACACCGGTCCGAAGGAGCCGGCGCCGGTCTTCGCGAAGTGCTGCACCGACCAGTCCGGGCTCTGCGTTCCGCCGGAGATCCTCGAGCCCATCCAGGCAAAGGCGCTCGCGCAGGACACCTGCGGCACGGGTGCCGTCTGCGCGCCCGCGAAGTTCGCCGACTCGACCTTCCACCCCAAATTCTGCGCCTCCGTCGCGGGCGCCGAGGGTCGCTGTCTCTCGAGCTGCGTCGATCTCGTGAAGCGCAACGCGGAGCTTCTGCCCAAGGACGTCTGCGACACGGGCGAGCTCTGCGCGCCGTGCACCGATCCGCGCACCGGAGAGCTCACCGCGGCCTGCACCCTCAACGGCGACGCGCCGACGAAGCCGCCCGTCGTGTTCCGCACCGAGTGCTGCGACGGGAAGGGCCTCTGCGTACCTCAGACGGCGGTACCGGCCCGCTACACGAAGCTGCTCCCGGTGGAGATCTGCGGCGACGCCGATGGCGGCGGCGCGGGTTACGTATGCGCGCCGAAGCTAAAGCTGAACGACCTGAGTGCGCCGCTACCCAAGTGCCAGGCAACACTGTTCGGCATCCCGGTGCCGGCGGGTGATCCGAACCAGTTCGGCGCGTGCATCCCCCAGTGCATCGCCGACGCGCAGATCGCGGCGAATCCGCTGTACGGCGCCGCGCTCGCGCAGAGCGACTGCATGGACGGCTGGGTCTGCGCCCCCTGCGTGAACCCACTCGACCAGACACGCACCGGCGCCTGCGACTGAGCCCACACCGACCGATCTGGCCGTCGCATCGCCGCGGCATGCTGCTGCGCACACGACGTGACTCCGTCGTGCGTCTCTCGCGTACATGTGAGTGAACCTGAGAGCGATCGAGCTCGTCTCACCTGTCCGCGAGAGCCCTCTCCTCGGGTGCGTGGACGAAATCGTGATAAATTCTGACGTTCGGCGGTCGTCTTGCGATGAGCCGCCGGCCCTCCATCGGAGCGACCGTCTCGCGACGTCCGAGGGGTCGGAAAGAATCATCGATGTCCATGTCACGAATCGAAGTGCGCAAGGTCAGCTTCGACCTCGATCGCGGTGCAGGTGGCCTGTGGAACGCCGCTCGACCCGAGCTGAGCCACACGCTCAATGCGTTCCAGCTCGCCCTGCCTTATCTCGAGCCGTACTTCATCGACGCCATCAAGCATGGATGCGAGAGCGTGGAGGACCCTGCACTGAAAGCGGACGCGCTCGCGTTCTGCGCGCAGGAGGCGAACCACTCGCGACAGCACAAGCGCTATTGCACGCTGCTTCGCAAGAAGTACCCGCGGCTGCAGGAGTTCGAGAGCGACATCCAGCAATCGCTCGTCCAGAGCCGGCAGAGTGATTCACTCGAGTGGCGGCTCGCCTATACCGCCGGGTACGAACAGATCACGGCGCAGCTCTCCCGCTGGATGTTCAAGAACGCGAAGAGCTGGTTCGAGGACGCAGACCCATACTTCGCCGACCTCATGCTCTGGCACGCTGCCGAGGAGCTCGAACACCGTCACGTCGCATTCGACGTCTTCAAGGCCGTCTCCACGAACTACCGGCTGAGGGCGCGAGGGATGTTCGGTGCGCTGCAAAAGACCTACGCCGACATGGCTCCGGTGGTGACGTACATGCTCGAGGTCGACGGCTACGCTGGGCGGTTCGACTCCCGCATTCGCCGGCTCCGGGTTCGCGCGGATTGCATGGCCGAGCTCGTCCCTGCCTTCGCTCGCTACCTGACGCCCGGCTATAACCCCTCCCACGACGACGAGCCGCCCGAGCTCGCAGAGTGGCGAAGGGCGTACGACGGCAAGAGCGCATCCGCGGCGAACGCGGACGCGACCCCGTCATAAGGCATGTACCGCGCCGACGGCGAGAGTAAGGCATCCGAACCGCGTCACCCGCCGCGACCCGTCGCGACGCGTGCAGGCGAAGGAACGCCGAAGGTCGTCGGTGGCCGGTATCGCGTCCTTCACCTCCTCGGCCGGGGCGGGATGGCCGCGGTGTGGAGCGTTCACGACGACGTCACCGGCAAGAAGCTCGCGTTGAAGCGTCTCTCGGAGAGCGCCAATCAGCGGCATGTCGCGCTGTTCGAGCGCGAGTACCACACGCTCGCCAGCCTTCATCACCCCTGCATCGTCAACGCGTACGACTACGCCGCCGACGAGCACGGTCCATTTTACACGATGGAGCTCCTCGACGGCAGCGACGTCTCGAAGCTCGTTCCGCAGCCGTGGATGGAGACGTGCAAGATCCTGCGCGACGTCGCCTCGGGCCTCGCGCTGCTCCACGCTCGCAGGCTCATCCATCGCGACCTCAGCGCTCGCAACGTCTGGCTCACCGCGGACGGCCGCGTGAAGGTGATCGACTTCGGAACGATGGCCGCCTTCGGCCGGGCCACGGACATCGCGGGGACGCCTCCCTTCATCGCTCCGGAATCGGTCCACGGCTCGCACCTCGATCAGCGCACCGATCTTTATGGCCTTGGCGCGCTCGCATACTACCTGCTCACTGGACGTCAGGCCTTCCCGGCGCGCTCTCTTGCAGAGCTCGAGTCGATCTGGAGGACCCGCCCGCGACCCGCGTCCAGACGCGTCAGCGAGCTCGGACGCGCGGATCTACCCGAGGTTCCGCTGGCGCTCGACGCGCTCGTCGACTCTCTCCTGAGCGGAGACCCGCTCGCCAGACCGACGAACGCCGCCGACGTCATCGATCGATTGACGGTCATCGCGTCGCTCGAGCCCATCGAGCAATCGCACGTGGCTCAGAGCTACCTGAGCCGCCCGGCGTTCATCGGAAGGACGGCCGAGCGCGGGACCCTGCGTGGTCTGTTCGACGGCGCGACTCTCGGGTGCGGCGCGTGCGTCACCGTCGAGTCGCCTCAGGGTCTCGGACGGACCCGGTTCCTCACCGAGAGCTCCCTCGAGGCGCGGCTGGCCGGCGGGGGCATCGTATTGCAAGCCGAAGCCCAGCCGGGCGCTGCGACTCACGAGGTCGCGCTAAAATACGCGCTCCGTCTGCTCGACGCGCTGCCCGCCGAGGCGCTCGAGCTGGCAGCGCCGTACGCGAACACGCTCGGACACCTGTCGCCGGCGCTGCGAGTCCGCCTCGGCGTTGCACCGGAAAATCTGGTGACCATGCCGAAGGCGCACGGCGAGGCGCGCATGCGCGTGCAAGCCGCTCTGCTCGATTGGTTCCTCGACGTCACGCGGGAGCACCTCGTCGTGATCCTCGCCGACGACTTCGACGCCTTCGACGAAGGCTCGGCGGCGTGGCTCTCCGCCCTCGGCCGCCAGGCGGACGAGCGAAAGCTGCTCGTCGTCACGGCGCTTCGCACCGATCGTGCCCCCTTCGGAATCGCCGTTCAGGCGCTCCGTCAGGTCTCCACGCGCGTGCCGCTCGAAGCCCTGTCGCGCGCCGAAACCGCGGAGCTCTTCCGCTCCATCTTCGGCGACGCGCAGCACCTCGGAAGGCTCGTGGATCTCCTGCATCAGCGAGCGGAAGGCAATCCGTCCCACGCGATGGATCTTGCCGAGCACCTGAATCGCAACGGGGTCATCGCGTTCGCCGAGGGTGCGTGGGTCCTGCCCCAGACGATCGACGTCGAAGCCCTGCCGCGAAGCCGTCAGGACGCAGAGATGGCGCGCTTTGCGCACCTGGCTCCGCACGCTCGCGCGCTCGGACAGACGCTCGGCGTCCGCGAAGGCGCGATCCCGGTCGACATGTGTGCCGGGCTCGCCGAGATAGAGGGGCAACTCCTGTTCGACGGGCTGGAGGCGCTCGTCCGGGAAGGGATCCTCGTCGGTTCGGCGGACGGCTATCGCTTTTCACGCGAATCGTTGCGAACGGCGCTGCACGCGGAGCTCGACGAGCATCGGCGCCGGCGCGCACACCTGCGGCTCGGGCAATGGCTGCTCGCATCGCAGAATCTCTCGGAGCTCGATCGTCTCAAGGCAGGCGTCCATCTTCTGGTCGGTGGCGACGAGGAAGGCGGCAGTCGCGCCGTGGCCATCGCCGGCAGGCACTACGGCCTGGTGGACCTCGCCGATCTCGGCCCCGCCGTTCCCGCGCTGGAGCTCGCGCTCGAGCACTTTCGCGCTGCGCGACGCCCACCGCACGAGCTCGTCTCGCTCCTGTCGCCCCTCGCGCTCGCGGGTTACTACGCCGATCGGCGCCTCGCGACGCGCTACGGGGAGCAAGCGGTCGAGACGCTCGAGAGCGTGGTCGGGCTGAAGACGGCTCGGCGTCTGAGCCGGGTTCTCGGACGCAAATTCGGGCTCCTCCTTGCACTCGCGCTGGCGGCTCTCACGTTCGCGATGAAGGCGAAGAATCCGAGAGTCCCGAAGTTCCGCGACGCCATGATGCTGCTCTTCAACTGCGTCACGGCACTGACCGGCGTGGCCACCATCTGCATCGACCCTGCGCGCGGCAAGAAATACGCTTCGGTCCTCGAACCGATGACCGCGCTCGGACCGGGTCACGTGGCGTCGTTCATGCATCGCTTCTGCTTGAACCTCGTCGCCACCGTCGAAGACAGGGTCGGAGAGGCGCGAGCGAACTGGATGGAGATGCTCGAGCGCCTCGAGAGCCCGGAGGCGGTCGCGAATTTCCCCGAGAACGTCTACTCGCTGTATCTCGGGGGCGCACTCTATGCGCGCGGCGTGGCGGAGTGCTGGCGAGACGACTCCCGCGCGCTCGAGTGCGCGGAGCGGCTCGATGCGCTCAAGCTCAAGCTCTACGACATGAGCGCCGACCAGGTGCGCATGATGTACCACGCCAACCGAGGCAACCTCGAGCAGTTCGACCTCTACCGCGAGCGCGTCGAGGTGCACGCCATACAGCGCGGCACCGCATGGCAGGTGGAGACCTGGACGTTCAGCGGGCTCGTCACGGTCTATGCGCGTACTCGCGACGCACGTCGCTTGAAGGAATGCGTCGAGCAGCTCAAGCGCCTCAGCGCCGAGATGCCTTCGCTGAAGTATGCCTACCGACGCGCGCTCGGCGCTTATCTGTTGCTCCGCGGAACCCCGACCGACGCGCTCGAGGTGCTGGGCCAGGGCGAGCGCCCGCTCGAGCTCGTGGGCTGGGGGCGCGGCGAGGGTCTTCGAGCGTCGGCGTACAACACGCTCGGAGAGTGGGCGCGCGCGAAAGAGACGTGCGACAGGGCGCTCGCGCTGCTCACCGAAGAAGATCTGAAATGCTGCGCGCTGAACCTCGGTCTGCTCATCGAGCGGAGTCGCGCAGAGGCGTCGCTCGGCGACGTCTCCGGTGCCGAGCAGCAGCTGCATGCACTGCTCGAGCAGTACGAGCCCGCAGAAAATCCGCTCACCATCGGCGCTCTGCACGAGGCGCTCGCCGAGCTCGCCGTACTCCGCGGAGACGAAGCGGCCCTCTCCACCCATGTCCGTGGCGTCGATCGCTGGTTTCGTGGAACACGCGATCCGGCTCTGGTTGCGCGTGTCGAGCATCTCTCGCGCATCGCGGCCTCCCTCGTGAGGCGTCCGGTCGAGGACGAAGGGCGTCGCTCGAGCTCGCGCCCTCCGCGCGTGATGACCATCGTCCACCGGCTACGGCACGGCGGCGACCACACCCCGTCGGGTAGCGCGGAATGGGCGATGAAGCAGCTCGCGGAGTTTGCCGGCGTGGAAGAGGGATATCTCTTCGTGCCCCGCGACGAGAGGTACCTTTGCGCAGCGTCGCTCGGAGCTCTCTCGGACGTCGGGGCGCTCACCGCCGCGGTGAGCGCCAGCATGGCTCAGCTCGCCCTCGGTTCGGAGGCGACGACGTGTCTGACCGAAAGCATCGGGGATCCGGCGCGGATCGAGCTCGGTGGCCGCGCGTACCGTCTCATCACTCTTCCACCGGTCGACGAGCAAGGCGGTGCCGAGACCGCGCTGCTGCTTCCGGACGGGACGTCGATCCCGCATGTCGTGCTCGAGACCATCTCGGAACGATTGGCAGCGACTCACGCAGCGACTATCGACGGCCAATGACGCTTTCTTCCGGCGTGCATCGGCTCGCCTCCTCGAGCGGAGAGCTCGCGTACCACGACGAGGGTGAGCGGAACGCGCCGCTGATCGTCCTCCAGCACGGCTTTCCCGACTACCCGAAGACGTTCTTCCCGCTCGCCGAGCGTCTCCGCGCGCGCGGATACCGGACGGTGCTGCCCTTTCTACGAGGCTATGCGCCGTCGACGCTCGACGGCCCTTTCGACGACGCACGACTCGGTCTCGACCTGGTGGAGCTCGCTGAAGCGCTCTCGCCGGGTCGACCGGCGCTCCTCGTCGGCCACGACTGGGGCGCAGTCGCGGTCTACAGAGCGGTTCAGCTGCGTCCCGAAGCGTTCATGCGAGCGGTGACGCTCGCGGTGCCTCACACCGCGGCGTTCACCCGGAACCTCCGCGCCGATCTCGCGCAGCGGTGGCGCAGCGCGTACATGGCGTTCTTCATGCTGCCCTTCGTGCCCGATCGCGTCGTCGCGGCTAGAGACTTCGCCTTCGTCGACTTGCTCTGGCGAAGGTGGTCACCTGGTCACGTCGCCCCGGCCGACTACATGGCGGAGCTGAAGGCGTGCCTTTCAGCGAGCATGCCTTCGCCGCTCGGGCACTATCGCGCGCTGGCCTCGACGTTCGTGCGGCCGCGCGGAGCAAGCCGTCCGGCAAAGATTCGCGTCCCGCTTCTGCACCTGCACGGCGCCGACGACGGCTGCATCTCCGCCGAGACGAGCGACGGAGAAGAGCGGTACTTCGCGGGCGAGTTCCGTCGCGAGGTCCTCGCCGGTGTGGGTCACTTCCTGCACCTCGAAGCTCCGGAGCGCATCTCGAACCGGATCCTCGAGTTCATCGGCGACGGCGAGCGCGTCCAGGCTCGGTCCGGGTAGAGCTCGCGCTACGGCGCCGCGCGGTCTCCACCGAGGGCCGCAGCGCGGGCCGCTCCCGGAGTGTTGCCGGTCCATCGCTTGAACGCGCGCCGAAAACTCCGCACGTTCCCGAAGCCGAGCTCGTACGCGATCTGCTCGAACGTCATCGCCGTCGCACGCACCCACTCCTCCGCGCGCGACCGGCGCGCGTCCTCGACGAGCACGGCGTAGGTCGTCTCGCGCTCGCGCAGTGAGCGACCGAGCTCGCGGGGCGTCGTCCGGAGCATCCCCGCGACGCGCTCGAGCTCCGGCGGCGGGCCCTCGGTCGCGGCGAGGAGTCGTCGCGCCCGCTCGACGAGGTCGTCCGCACCGGACGCGACCGGCGCGCTCGCATCGCAATACTTCGCGGCGAGTGCGGCGGTGACCGGATCCGCGCCCGCGATGGTCACGTCGAGCAGCGCCGCGTCGAACTCCGCCTCCGCCACCGACGCCCCGAACACGGGCGTCACACCGGTGTGCTCGGCGTAAAGATGCGCGTAGGGGGGCGCCGCGTATGGGAGCTTGAGGCTCCGGATCGGCAGCGGCTTTCCGCAGAGCGCGCTGCCGAGGGCGGCGAAGCCCATGAGCAAGCTCTCCGTCGCGAACTCGACGAACGGCCCGAACGAGAGCACGTCGCGCGCGGTGAGTCGGGCACGCTCTCCGATAACGGCGAACGAGAGCTCCCACGCCGGCGCGAGGATCCGGTGATGCCGGAGCGACACCGAGAGCGCGGCGCCGACCGTCTCGCTGCTCATCAAGGCGAGCCCGAGCATCCCCATCTGCGCCGGACGCATGCTCCTCCCGAAGTCGAGCCCGAGCGCCGGATTCCGTGTCTGCTCGAGCGCCCGCTTCGTGAGCAGACCGAACTGCATGTACGTGAGCCGCGTGTCCGGATCGGCGAGCATCGACGCGGTGACGCCGCTGCCGTCGAGCATCGCGGCGCGATCTGCGCCCTGCCCTACCGCGATCTCGACGAGAGCGCGTGGATGCTGGGGCGGAACGACGGCGTCGAAATGCGTGAAGGGCTCTTTCATCGCCGCTCGATGGGCGCCTGGGCGCGCTGCCGGAGATAGTGGTCGGCGAGGACGATCGCGACCATCGCCTCCGCCATCGGCGGGAAGCGGGGCAGAAGACACGGATCATGACGACCCTTCGTGCGGATCGTCGTGGGCTCGTGCTCGCGGGTCACGGTCTCTTGCTCCAGAGGCAAGCTGCTCGTCGGCTTGATGACCGCGCGGAGGATGATAGGCATGCCGCTCGAGATGCCGCCGAGCATGCCGCCGTGGCGGTTGCTCCGTGTGGCAACCGGACCGGTCGCATGAGCGGCGGGCACGGCGGAGGCGTTCGCGAAGCGGTCGTTGTTCTCGCTGCCACGCATGCGCGCGGCGGCGAAGCCCACGCCGTACTCGACGCCGAGAACCGCGGGCAAGCTGAACAGCGCCTTGGCAAGATCGGCCTTGAGCTTGTCGAACACCGGCTCGCCCAGGCCGGCGGGGATGCCGGTCGCGACGATCTCCGACACGCCGCCGATGGAGTCCTGCTCCTTCCGCATCCGCTCTATGAGCGCGATCATCTCGGGGACGCACGCGGCGTCCGGACAGCGGACGATGTTCGGCGTGCCGTCGGGAAGCGTCTCGATCTGTTCGAGGGTCACCGACGCGGGATCGTCGATGGTCGCAACCAGGTCGCCGATCTGCTTCGTGTACGCGACGACGCGGCCGCCGAACGCCGCGTCGAGGATCTTCTTCGCGACGACTCCGGCCGCGACGCGCGCCGTCGTCTCGCGCGCACTCGAGCGGCCACCGCCGCGGTAGTCGCGAAAGCCGTACTTCGCGTCGTAGGTGTAGTCGGCGTGACCGGGGCGGTACTTGTCCCGGACGTCGTCGTAGTCACGGCTCTTCTGGTCCGTGTTTCGGATCAGGATCGCGATGCTGGTGCCTGTCGTCCGGCCCTCGAAGACGCCCGCGAGCAGCTCGGGGCGATCGGCTTCGCTCCGCTGGGTCACGATGTGGCTCTGCCCCGGCCGCCGCCGGGCGAGATCGCGCTCGAGGTCCTCCTCGAGGAGGGGGATCCCGGGGGGGCAACCATCGATGATCACGACGTTTCCTGGGCCGTGGGATTCCCCGGCGGTGGTGATCCGAAACGCCTCTCCGATGCTCGAGCCTGGCATGACCGCCGCATTGTACTCCGCACCGGACGCGGTCAATGGCGCCGTCTCTGCCGTGTTCGACCCGCGCCGGCTCGAAAAGCCGGGTCTCGGGTTGCCGCGTGGGCGCGCCGCGTCTAATCCGATGCTTTCCGCGCCGACGTTCCGCGCGACTCACCGAGATATCACGAGGAAACCCCATGACCCATCCACTCACCATCCTTTCCGACGACGAGCGCATGCTGCGAGAAGCAGTCACCGGGTACGCCCGTGAGCGCGTGGCGCCCCGCGCCGCGGAGATGGACGCGAAGGCCGTGATGGACCCCTCCATCATCAAGGGGCTCTTCGACCTGGGCGTCATGGGCATCGAGGTGCCGCCGGACCTCGGCGGCGCCGGCAGCTCGTTCTTCAGCGCGATCCTCGCCGTCGAAGGCTTCGCCGAGACGGACCCGAGCGTCGCCGTGCTCGTCGACGTGCAGAACACGCTGGTGAACAACGCGATCCTTCGCTGGGGCACGGACGCCCAGAAGAAGCGCTACATGCCGCGCATGTGCAACGAGTGGGTCGGCAGCTACGCCCTCAGCGAGGCGGCGAGCGGTTCCGACGCGTTCGCGCTCGAGACCAAGGCCGAGAAGCGCGGCGACAAGTACCTGCTCACCGGGCGGAAGCTCTGGATCACGAACGCCGCCGAGGCGAGCCTCTACATCGTCCTCGCGAACGTCGACACGTCCAAGGGTTACAAGGGCATCACCGCGTTCCTCGTCGAGCGGAGCTTCCCCGGCTTCAGCATCGGCAAGAAAGAAGACAAGCTCGGCATCCGCGCGTCGAGCACCTGTGAGCTCGTGCTCGAGCAAGCCGAGGTGCCCGCCGAGAACGTCCTCGGTGAGGTCGGCAAGGGCTACAAGATCGCCATCGAGACCCTCAACGAGGGCCGTATCGGCATCGGCGCGCAGATGGTCGGCCTCGCGCAGGGCGCGCTCGACCACGCCATGAAGTACATGGAAGAGCGGAAGCAGTTCGGGAAGAAAATCGGCGATTTTCAGGGCCTGCAGTTCCAGTACGCGCACGTCGCGACCGAGATCGAAGCGGCGCGCCTCATGGTCTACAACGCCGCCCGCCTGAAGGACGCCGGCAAGCCGTTCATCAAGGAAGCGGCGATGGCGAAGCTCTTCTCGTCCGAGGTCGCCGAGCGCGCGGCGTCGCTCGCGGTCGAGTTCCTCGGCGGCGTCGGCTTCACCAAGGACTACCCGGTCGAGAAGCTCTATCGCGACGCGAAGATCGGAAAGATCTACGAGGGCACGAGCAACATGCAGCTCCAGACCATCGCGAAGCTCCTCCAGGCCGAGTACACGCGCTGAGACTCCGCGAGCCCCGCGAGCCCGCAGTGACCAACTCTCCCGCGAGCGCAGCGAGCCCGCCCGAAGGGCGGCGGGGGAGCAGTTCGCCGAAGGCGAAGCTGCGGGGGTCAAGACCCCCTTCACAAACCAATCCCACGCCGTCAACGCCGTCACTCACGAAATCTCCCGCGAGCAAAGCGAGCCCGCCCGAAGGGCCGCGGGGAAGCTGCGGGGGTCAAGACCCCCTCACAAACCAAGGCAGGCCCGCGCTCAGTCTTCAGAGCTGCGCGACGCGGTCTTTTCTGCGCCGTGCTCGTGGGCGGCGCCTTCGGGGGCGCTGGCTCCGTGCGCGGCTTTGCTGCTTGCGGGCGGGAGCGCGGCGAGGGCGTGCAGGAGCTTCTGTGTCGACTGCGCGCGCTTCGAGTCTGCTTCTTCGTCCTTGCCGGCGGAGGGCGCCTCGGGGGCGGGCTTGCCGGTGACGGCCTCGATGAACGCGGCGATGCGCTTCTGATCCTGATTGCCGTTCACGTCGACGAGGATGATGCGGCCTGCGCCGAGGCCCATGTCGTTGCGCAGATCGAGGACCGCGCCGACGACCGTGAGGCGGCCCGAGTGCACGCGCTTGCCGAATCGCGAGAGCGCGGCGTTGACCTGGTCGTGCACGTTGTCGATGACGCCCCAGGTGAGCGCGTCGTCGTCGCTGAGCTTCTTCTTGGGGTCGTGCTTGTGCGGGTGAAGGCCCTTGAGCTCCGTCTGGACGGACTTGGGCAGCTTGTCCGCGCCGCCCATGCTCGCCTTCACGGCGCCGCAGCCGGTGTGCCCGAGGATGAGCAGCAGCGGCGTGTTGAGCTGTTCGACGCCGTACTCGATCGAGCCCGCGGCGTTGTCGACCTGGTTGCCGATGTTGCGCACCAGGAAATCGTCGTTCTCCGGCGAGGCGTCGAAGGCCGTGGTCTGCACGCGCGAGTCGGCGCAGGTGAGCACGGTCGCGCGCGGCGTCTGCTTGTCCGCGAACGTCGGGAAGAGCTTCGCGGCGGCGCTCATGTAGTCGCCGTTCGTGAGGAGCATGTCCTTCAGGAACGAGCGCGTGCGGCCGAGCGGCTCCGTCGCCGAGTTCTCCCAGGCGAACGGCAGCGCGAACTCGTCGTCGCTCGCTTCCTTTTCGCCGTCCTTCGCTTCGGCCGAGGCCGCTGCCTCGGGCGGCTTGGCTCCTTCGCCTGGCGCGGCCGAGCCGCTCGCCGCGGGTTTCGCCGAGCCGATGAGGCCCGCGACCTTGTCGCAGCCAGGAAGGACCGCGGCGAGGCCGAGGAGAACGAGGGTGGCACGCACCATGCGCATCACTCTCTCGAACGGCCCCGGCACGCGGAGCTTGAGTCTTCACCTACCGGGCCCACGAAACACCGCTGCTCGCGCCCGAAACGCGCGACGGCTCGCCGGCAATCGGAGCCGCTATAGTGTCGTCCCGTGTCCCACCCCGAGACTCTTCGCGGCGACGAGCCGCCCCTGCTCGCCTGTGTTCCACCGGGGCCCGAATCGCGAAGCTGGCTCGTCCGTGCGGCGCGCGTCTCGGCGCCGATGGGGCCGTCGCCGAGCACGGCCGTGCAGCGCGTGAAGTCGGAGGCCGCCACCGGCGCGATCGTGCTCGCGACGGCGAAGGGCTCTGCCGTCGTCGACGTCGATCGCAACCGCTACGTCGATCTCGCTGCCGGGTTCGGCGCGCTCTTGCTCGGTCATGGTCATCCGAGCGTGCTGCGCGCCGTGGCGCTCGAGTCGGAGCGACTGCTCCTCGCGCTCGGCGACGTGTACCCCTCCGACGCGAAGATCGCGCTCACCGAGCGGCTCGCGGCGCTCCATCCGGAGAAGGGCGCGCGGGTCATCGTCGCGCAGTCGGGTGCCGACGCGGTGACCGCGGCGCTGAAGAGCGCGGCGCTCGCGACCGGACGTCCCGGCGTCGTCGCGTTCCTCGGTGCGTATCACGGGCTGTCGTACGCGCCGCTCGCCGCCTGCGGGCTGCGCGACGGGTATCGCGCGCCGTTCGCAGAGCAGCTGAACGCGCACGTCACCTTCGTCGATTATCCGGGCGACGACGCGACGGCGGCGCGCGCTCTTTCGGAGACACGCGCCGTGTTGCTCGAGGGTAGGGTGGGTGCCGTGCTCGTCGAGCCGATTCTCGGACGCGGCGGGTGCGTCGTGCCGCCCGACGGCTTTCTCCGTGCGCTCGCGGCGCTCGCACGCGAGAACGGCGCGCTCCTCGTCGCCGACGAGATCTGGACCGGCCTCGGACGGAGCGGCGCGATGCTCCGCTCTCACGCCGAGGGCGTCGTGCCGGATCTGGTGTGCCTCGGAAAGGGCCTCGGGGGCGGCGTGCCGATCAGCGCATGCATCGGGACCGACGCCGTGATGCGCGCGTGGCGCCGTGAACCGGAGGTCGTGCACACGTCGACGTTCGCCGGCGCTCCCGTCGCGTGCGCCGCGGCGCTCGCG
Source organism: Polyangiaceae bacterium (assembly GCA_036272055.1). Taxonomy (GTDB): domain Bacteria; phylum Myxococcota_A; class Polyangia; order Polyangiales; family Polyangiaceae; genus DASZVB01. The sequence goes on from DATAZL010000096.1 coordinate 95,933, forward strand.
ACCCTCGACGTCCTGTCGCGCGAGCGGCTCGTCGCCCGGAGTAACGATGTCGGGGACCGCTTCCGGACGGCCCTCGCGGCGGAGCTCGCGACGCTTCCCGGCGTCGCCGCGGTGCGCGGCGCGGGGCTCATGGTCGGGATCGATCTCGGGCCGCGCCCGGGAGCGGCAAGCCGCGCCGTCGGGCGTCTCCTCGCCGCGGGATACATCGCCTCCACCGGCGGCGGAGGGCGTGAGGTCGTCGTGCTCACGCCCGCGCTCACCATCGCCGAGGCGCAGCTCGACGGCTTCGTTGCAAAGGTCCGCGGCGCGCTCCAGAGTCTCGAAGCGTGAGCTCCCTCGAAGAATCCGACGCCCTGCACGCGCGGGTGCGCGCCTTTGCCCGGCATTCCCTGTCCGGCGCAGCGACCGAGTCGTTCGACGCGCTCGCGGCGGACATCGCGCGCTTCCAGGCCGCTCATATTCCCGGCTTTCGCCGTCTCGTCGACGCCCACGGCACTTCGCTGAGCGACGCCGCGTCGATTCCCGCCGTCCCGGTGGACGCATTCCGTCTCGCGCGCGTCGCGGTACATCCGCCGGAGCAGGACGACGCACGGTTCGTCACGAGCGGCACGACCAGCGGCGCGCCCGGCACTCATGCTCTTCGCACGACGAGCACGTACCGCGAGCTGTCGCTCGCGTGGGCCATCCCCGGTCTCCTCTGTGACGAAAGCCCGCGCGTCGTCGTCGCGCTCGCGCCGGACCCGGGAGACGTCATCACGTCGTCGCTCGCGTTCATGATGCGCGCGCTCATGGAGACACTCGACGGAAGGTCGCTCGGTGACGGAACCGCGGCGCGCTTCGACGTCGACGCGAAGGCGCGCTGGCTCGTCGGTCCCGGCGGCCCCGACGTCGTCGGCATCGCGCGCGCCGTCGCCGTCGCACGGGAACGGCGCGAACCGTTGCTCGTCCTCGCGACGAGCTTTGCGCTCGTACTCCTCGCGGATGCGACGGACCAGCGCTTCGAGGCTCCGGAGGGTAGCGTCGTCATGACGACCGGCGGGTTCAAGGGCAAGAGCCGCGAGATCGCGCCCGCGGCTCTCGTCGAGCGAGTGGCGTGGCAGTTCGGCGTGCCCGCGCCGCGCATCATCGGCGAGTACGGCATGACGGAGCTGACGAGCCAGCTCTACGAACACCCGCCGGAACGCGGCGTGTTTCATCCGCCACCGTGGCTCCGGGTTACGCCGGTCGATCCCGAGACGCTCGCGCCGGTGCCCCCCGGCGAGAAGGGGATCGCGCGCTTCGTGGATCTCGGCAACGTCGACTCCGCCGTCGCGATCGTCACCCAAGATCTCGTGCGCGCCACCGGAACGGGCGTGGAGCTCTTCGGACGTCGACCGGGCGCGCCGCCGCGCGGCTGTTCGCTCGCGATCGAGGAGATGGTGCTCGGGAGCGCAGGATGACGGCTCGCGAAGAGCAGGTATGGGCGCTCGTCGCTGCTGCGCGCCGGCTCGCTGACGCGAAGACCAACGAGGGTGCTCGCGCACGTGCCGTCCTGGCGGCGGCGACGGGGCTCTCGGTCGAGGGAGTCGAGCTCGCGCTCACCGAGCATCTCGAGACCGAGCCGACCCGCAACGACGTGACGGCGCTCGTCGGTTCGGTCGAGCCGGCGCGTGCGGCACACGTCGTGCTGAGCGCCGGCGTGTTCGTCGCCGCGCACCGCGCGATCGCGCTCGGTCTCGCCGCGTCGGACACGGTGTTCGTCAAACCGTCGCGCCGCGAGCCCGAGATGGCCCGCCTCCTCGCCGAGGCTCTGCCGGGGTCGTTCACCGTCGTCGACGCGATAGCTCCTCGCGCCGGGGACGTCGTGTTCGCGTACGGCAACGACGAGACGCTCGCCGCGATGCGTGCGGCGCTACCGGCCGGGGTGCGCTTCCGGGGACACGGCACCGGGTTCGGTGTCGCCATCATCGACGCGCGAGGAACCGACGCCGAGCTCGAGGCGTCCGCGGTGTCGCTCTGTCGCGACGTCGTGCCGTTCGACCAGCGGGGGTGCCTGAGCCCGCGCATCGTCTTCGTGACCGGCACGCCCGAGCGGGGTCACGCGTTCAGCGAGGCACTCTCGCACTCGCTCGCACGCGCAGAACGTCTCGTGCCGCGTGGCCAACTTTCGGCCGACGAGGCGGCCGAAATCACGCGCTACCGCGACACGATCCGGTACGCAGGAGCACTTTTTCCGGCTGGTACGGGGTGGATCGGCTTCGATGCAACAGGCGGAGCCGCGGTTCTTCCGCCGGTGGGTCGTAACCTGCACGTGGTCGTCACGAACGACGTACCCGCTCTGCTCGCCCCCATCTCGAAATGGATCACGGCGATCGGCATGGGCGGCGCAGTGAGCGGAGGGACCGCGGAAGGCTTGACGAATGCCGTCCGTACCGCCGTGCCGCGCGCACGGATGAGCGCGCTCGGCCTCATGCAGAAGCCGCCCTTCGACGGCCCGGTCGATCGTCGCGACACTGATTGAGCGGCCCCGAACCGTGCGAGGCCAGGGCCGCTGTGATAGCTTCGTGGTGTGGTGGAGAACGACCGTCCGCCTCGGTTCGACTCGATGGCGCCGTCGGTGTCCGCCCGGCCACCGTCGCGGCTCGAGCAGCAGACCCTGACGAACGAGGTGTTCTCGCTGAGGCCCGCGCCACAAGAGCGGGACCGCGCGGTGCTCGTGCGGATGGACTCGGTGCAGGCTGGTAACGTGGTGTCGCTCGATGGCGTCGAGACGCGCATCGGCCGCCACCCCGAGAGCAGCGCCGTGGTCGACGACGAGGGGATGAGCCGCACCCACGCCCGCGTCCTCTACCAGGACGGCTACTATTACGCTGAGGACCTCGACTCGAGCAACGGCACCTACGTGAACGGCGAGCGCGTCGACAAGGCGATCCTCACCGACGGTGCCGTGATCCAGCTCGGGCCACGCGTGTGTTTCCGTTTCTCGCTCACGGACGAGAATCAGGAGAAAATTCTACGCCAGCTCTACGAGAGCAGTGTCCGCGACGGGCTCACCGGGGCGTACAACCGTCATTTCTTTCTGGAGCGTCTCGGCGCCGAGGTGGCCTACGCCGCGCGGCACTCGTCGCACGCGGCGATGCTCATGTTCGACGTCGATCTTTTCAAGAAGGTGAACGACACCCACGGTCACCAAGCTGGTGACGAAGTGCTCAAGGCGATCGCCATCGCGACGACCGCCCTGCTGCGTCAAGAAGACGTCTTCGCGCGCTACGGCGGGGAGGAATTCGTGCTGCTCCTGCGCGGCGTGACGCGTGTCGGCGCAGAACGGGCCGGAGAGCGCCTCCGTCGCGCCATCGAGAAGCTCCAGGTCGCGTTCGGCGACAAGATTTTGACGGCCACGGTGAGTGTCGGGTGCGCCTCGATGGAGTGCACCGACGCTCCCGGCAGTGAAGTCCTCGTCGCGCTCGCCGACAGACGCCTCTACGCAGCGAAACGCGCGGGCCGTAACCGAGTCGTGGCAGATGGCTGATGGCTGATGGCTGACGGCTGACGGCTGATGCGACGCTCACGTCGCAGTGGCCGAAGCAGTGACGGAACAGAACGCGCGCTCTCGTCTGACCATCCGACGTTCTCGTCGGTCGAGTTGCCGACGGCGCTCACGAGTCGATGACGCTTGAGCCTGCTTCGAGAAGTAGGTATCGAGAGATCTTTGCCGGTCCGTCATCGGGCACTGAATCCGGCTCCAGAGTTTTGCCAACTAGCCCCGATCCGTGTTGAGTGGTTCTAATGGAGCAATACACAGCCACCATGCTCAACTGGTCACTCGCGCTCGGGGCGTACGCGCTCGGCGGTGCGCTATGGGCGGCGGTCGTATTCCTCGGGGTAGCCGTGGTCCGGCTCTCGCTCGAGGTGCAGCGTCTTCGCCGCAAGAACGCCGAGCTCGCTGAAGAGCGGAGGCTCGGTCCGCGTGCGTACTTCGAGGACACAGGTTTCCGCGAAGCCCGTCCGAGCGCCTCGGTGTCGTCCCTCGGGCATCCGGCGATGCCGTCCCAGGCCTGAAGCTCGCCCTGCGAGCTCCCGTTCGAACAACGAAGGCCCTCGCGGGTCATCCGGTCGTGCCACACTCGGCCGGCCATGCGCGACGTCGTCGTCGGTGAGGAGCTCGATCAGTATTCGCTGACCGAGCTGCTCGCGCGGAGCGGGATGGCCTCCATCTTCAAGGCCATCGACCGCGAGACGGGGTCCATCGTCGCGCTGAAGGTGCCCTACTTCCAGCTCGAGAGCGACATCGTGTTCCACGAGCGCTTTCGTCGAGAAGAGGACATCGGCAAGCGCCTCGACCATCCGAACATCGTCAAGGTCCTCACTCCGAAGAAGAAGAGCCGGCTCTATCTGGCGATGGAGTTCGTCGACGGGACGTCTCTCCGTGCCCTGATGGAGCGCGAGCCGAAGATGCCCGAAGTGACGGCGGTCGGCCTCGCCCGTCAGATCTGCGACGCCCTCGTCTACATGCACGCACGCGGCGTGGTGCACCGGGACCTGAAGCCGGAGAACGTGCTCATCACCGGCGACGGTGTGCTGAAGATCCTCGACTTCGGCATCGCAATGGACGAAGCCGCGCGCAGGCTCACCTGGGCCGGGCTCTCGTCCACCATCGGGACACCCGATTACATGGCACCCGAGCAGATCGGTGGTCGACGCGGAGACGTCCGCACCGACGTGTACGCCCTCGGCACGATCCTCTACGAGATGGTCGCCGGTGAGCTGCCGTACGCCGCACCGAGCGCGCAGGCGATGATGCGCGCCAAGACCACGGCGGATCCCGAGCCCCCGGCGCGCCATCGTCCGGACATCACACCCGGGCTACAGGAGATCATCATGCACGCCATCGCGCGCGCGCCGCGCGACCGCTACAAGACGGCGGCCGAGCTGCTCGAAGATCTGCGCGAGCCGTCCGCCGTCGTTCCCGGCAGTCGAACCGCGCACGTGCGCACCGGCAGGGGGCCCTCTCGCCGGACGGTCTTCACCGTCGCCGTCGTCGCGGTCCTGACGTTGCTTCTCGTCCTGGTGCGATTCTCGGGGAAGAGCGAACGCGGTCCGAAGTCGTCACAGCCGTCCTATCGTGGAGCTTCGCCGTGACGGCGGGTTCGCTCGAGGCGTCGGCGAACCTCGCCTGGGTGCTCGTCGCAGCGTTCCTCGTCATGTTCATGCAAGCGGGCTTCGCGATGGTGGAGACCGGCTTCACGCGCTCGAAGAACGCCGTGAACACCATCGGAATGAACTTCCTCGTCTACCCGATCGGCGTCCTCGGGTTCTGGCTCGTCGGGTACGCCTTCATGATGGGCGGCGTGCCGGAATGGCCGTCGCTCGGCGGGGGGTCGAGCGCCGCGACGGAGCTCGGCGTCACGCTCGGCGGGCACCGCTTCGGCTTGCTCGGATTCGCCCGGTTCGCGCTCGTCTCGGTCAGCGATCAGCCGGCGAGCCTCGCCATGTTCCTCTTCTCGACGGTGTTCATGGACACCGCGGCGACCATCCCCACCGGTGCGATGGCCGAGCGCTGGAAGTTTCCGAGCTTCATCGTCTACGCGCTGTTCATCTCGAGCTTCCTCTATCCGCTCTACGGCAACTGGGTCTGGGGCGGTGGATTCCTGTCCGCGCTCGGCACGACCTTCGGGCTCGGCCACGGCCATGTCGACTTCGCCGGTTCGACGGTCGTTCACATGACCGGCGGTGTGACGGGGCTCGCCGGCGCGATCGCCCTCGGGCCGCGCGCCGGCAAGTTTCGCAGAGACGGCACCATCGGGCAGATGCCGGGTCACAATCTCCCGCTCGCCGTCGTCGGGACGTTGATCCTCGGCTTCGGCTGGTTCGGCTTCAACGCAGGCTCGACCCTCGCGAGCTCCGACGTGCGCGTCGCGCTCGTCTCGGTGAACACGCTCCTCGCGTCGAGCGCAGGCGCCGTTGCGTCGCTGCTCTACGTCTGGCAGCGACACGGGACGCCGGACGTCGGCATGTCCTGCAACGGCTTCATCGGGGGGCTCGTGGCGATCACCGGACCGTGTGCCTTCGTCGTGCCGGCGGCGGCGGTGCTCATCGGCGGCCTCGCGGGGCTCCTCGTCGTCTACTCGGTGTCGTATCTCGAGCGCCGCCTTCGCATCGACGACCCGGTCGGTGCGGTGAGCGTTCACGGCGTGTGCGGAGCCTGGGGCGGTCTCGCGACGGGGCTCTTCGCCGACGGCAGCTACGGGGACGGCTGGAACGGCGTGAAGGGTCCGGTGCGCGGCCTACTATACGGCGACGCGAGTCAGCTCGGCGCACAGCTCGTCGGAATTCTGACCAACACGGTGGTCGTATTCGCGCTCGCCTACGGCTTCTTCCGCATCGTGGACCGGCTCATCGGCAATCGCGTATCGGCGGAGGTCGAGTCGGTGGGGCTCGACGCGCTCGAGATGGGCTCCGACGCCTATCCGCACGGCTGAGGCGCCCGTCCATGTCGCCTCCGGATCGACGAGACGACGTGCACGGGCCCGCGTCGGTCGTCGTGGCGGACGAACCGGGGCTCTCGTTCGAGCTCGCGCTCGCGACCGACGTGGGCTCGGAGCGCGAGAACAACGAGGACGCCTTCGGGTTCTTCGTCGAGAGCAAGGCGAGCGTCGTCTTCGCCGTCGCCGACGGCGTGGGCGGCTACGAGGGCGGTGAGCTCGCGAGCCGCATGGCGATCGACGGCACCCTCGACTCGTATCGCGGCTCGCCCGCCGCCTTCGGCCCCGCGAAGCGACTCGCGCGTGCGGCTCAGCGCGCCAACATCGCGATCTACGATCGCGCCGTCGTGGTGACGGAGCTCTCGCGGATGGCGACGACGCTCACCGCCGTGGCGGTGGAGGGCGGTGTTCTCCATGCCGTGCACGTCGGCGATTGCCGTCTCTATCTCGTGCGCGACGGGCGCATCACGCAGCTCACGAAGGATCACACCGTCGCTGCCGGCAGGGTGCGCCTCGGCGTGCTCGCCAAGGAGAAGCTCCGGACCCACCCGGAGCGCGGCACCCTGACGCGCTCCGTCGGCACCGAGCTCATCGTGGCCGTCGATCGGCTCGCGACGCCGCTCGTGCAGGGCGACAAGGTGCTCGTCGCCAGCGACGGCCTGCACGGCAAGCTCACCGACGACGAGCTCGCGGAGATCGTGCAGCGAGAGCGCGCGCCGGTCGCTTGTCGCGCGCTCCTCGACGCCGCCAACGTGCGCGGCACCGAGGACAACCTGACGGCGGTCGTCTATACGCAGACCGGCGAGGTGGCACCCGCGCCGGCGCCCGGGGGCGCCGCGCGCTTGCTCGAGCTGCTCACCGCGCCGTTTCGTCGCACGACGAAACCCGGGTGAGCGCTCGGCCGTCATGCAGCGAGGGCGGACTTCGTCATGAAGATCGCCTTGCCCTTCGCCTTGCTCGAGCGGATGAAATAGAACGCGCCGTAGAGGCCCCAAGCTGCGCAGACGCCGAGGGCGATGAACGGCTCCTTGAGGCTCATCCCGGAGACGGCGAGGGGACCGAGAAGGTAGAAGAGCATGCAGAGCAGGTTCGCCACGAGGCCGAAGATCGGGATGACCCGATGCTTGAAGCCGCTGAAGGTGTGATGCTCGTGGAAGGCCACCATCGCGACGATGCACGTCACCATGTAGAGCAGGAAGGTGCCGAAGTTACTGACCAGGGTCACGATGACCAGGGTATTCGGAAGCTTGCTGATGGTGACGGGATCGAAGAGCCCGAAGCTGTACCAGAAATTATCGTACTTCGCGTCGAGCGGGGCCGGTGTCGTGCCGCCCAGGTAGCATGAGACCGTGATGATGCCGATGAACGCCGAGATCGCCGCGAGCGTCCAGATCGCCCGGTGCGGCGTGAGCTTCTCGCCGTGGAGCATGCCGAAGTGTTCCGGCACCTCCTCGTCGCGTCCCATCGCGTAAGTGACGCGCGCGCCGGTGCTGAGGCATGCGAGCGTCGTCCCGATGAGCGCGAGGAACACGGTGAAGGCCTCGACCAGCATGAAGGCGCGGCCGGCCTTGTAGCTCCCGAAGATCGCCGTGCCCACGAGGACCATCATGTCGCCGATCGGCGCGCCCGAGGCCGCGGCGCTCGACAGCGTGTAGCCGTTGTTCAGGAAGTAATTCGCCGCGAAGTACTCCACCAGGTAACAGAGGATTCCCTGGATCCCGAGGGAGAGTAGTACCGCGCGCGGGATGTCGCGCTTCGCGTTTCGAGCCTCTTCACCCATGGAGGTGACGGACTCGAACCCGACCAGGATGAGGATCGCGATGCACGCCTGGATGAGGATGTACGAGATGGAGTGCGGCGCGATGACCGACGCACCCGACGAGTGCATCTTGAAATGAGGGGTCAGGTCCTTCGGGTGATCGACGTCGACCGGCTCCATCGTGATGGCCTGATCTTCGGCGTACGAGAGCGTGAACGGGACCGGCTTGCCGTCCTTCATCTCCGGGACCAGGTCACCGTTCGCGTCGACCTTGTTCGCGAGTACGGGCTGGTTCGAGGCGTCGAGCTTCGGCTTGCCGTTCTCGAGCACCGGCTCCTGTGCGACGACGTAGTCGACGGGCACCCCGTTGACGAGCTGGAAGCCCTTCGCGCCGTCGGGGTGGCTCATCCGGTAAGAGATGGCCATCACCGAGAAGATCATCAGCGCCGTGATCTGCACGATGTTGATGGCCATGTTCACCTTGGTGGTACCGGTCACGCCGCGGAAGGCGATGTACGCGACGCCGAAGGCGAACACGATGCAGAACACGAACATGAAGAGCGGGCTGTTGAAGCTCCCGCTGAAGGTGTCGGGGAAGAACTGATTCAGCAGATATCCGCTGATGAGCGCGGTCACGCCGACCATGCAACCTGGGTAAACCCAGTAGTAGAGGTGGCTGGCCCAGCCGGTGATGAACTTCATCAGCCGCGCGAAGCGAAACGCCTTCGTCTTCGACAAGAAGGCTTGCTCGGCGAAGAAGTACGACGAACCTGCCCCCGGGTAGAGCTTCGACAGCTCGGCGTAGCTCACCGCGGTCGCGAAGCAGAGCAGCAGCGCCGCCAGGATGCCGAACCACATGGCCGACCCCGCCATCGGTGCGCCGTAGAGTGCCTGGATCTGGTACGTGAGCCAGAGGAACGCACCCGGCGCGATGAGCGCCATTGCGTTGATCGTGAGACCAGTGAGCCCCAGCGTTGCCCGGCTCGAAGCCGGCGCCGATTCATCGCTTGCCGCCATGTCCGATCCTTTCTTCGCCCCCGTTGCGGAGACGAATCGGGTGCCGTGCGCCTCGAAAGGACACGGACGGCCCCGCGGGAGTGAACCCGCGAGTCGAAGGTATGGCGCTCAGTGTTTCCCGGACGTTTTAGCAGCGACACGTTCGCGATCGAGAACGCGTGGAACCAGGAATCTTGATGCTTCCCTGATGTCGCGTGATGGCGTCAGTCGAATCCACGCGCGTCCGTCGCCTCTTTCACCCGGCGGATGCCGACGATGAAGGCTGCCGTGCGCAGCGAGCAGCGGAACTCGCGACGCGTCTTCTCGACCTCGGCGTGGGCGCTGACCATGTGTCGCTCGAGCTCTTGATTGATCTGCGTCTCGGTCCAGGCGTGCTGCTGGATGTTCTGGGTCCACTCGAAGTAGCTGACGGTGACGCCGCCGGCGTTCGTGAGGATGTCGGGGACGCAGACGATGTCGCGCTCGGAGAGGACGGCGTCGCCCTCCATCGTGCAGGGACCGTTCGCGCCTTCGAGCACGTAGCGCGCGCGCACGTTTCGCGCAGTCGTCTGGTCGATCACGTGGCCGAGTGCGGCGGGAACGAGCACGTCACAGTCGACCGCCAGGAGCTCGTCGTTGGTGATCGGCTGGGTGTTCTCGAAGCCGACGACGCTGCCGGTCTCCTCGACGTGCCTGCGGAGGCGAGGGATGTCGATGCCGTCTCCGGCGAAGATGCCGCCCTTCACGTCGCTCACGGCGACGATACGGGCGCCTTCATCCGCGAGCAGGCGCGCGAGCCAGCTCCCCACGTTTCCGAAACCCTGGATCGCGAAGCGTTGCGCCTCGAGCTTCTTGCCATCCACGGCCAGGACCTGGCGGATCGTGATGAGACAACCGCGCCCGGTCGCCGAGTCGCGGCCGGCGGAGCCGTGGAGGCTGAGCGGCTTGCCGGTCACGACCGCGGGCGCGAAACCGAACCGACGGCTGTACTGGTCGAAGATCCAGCTCATGACCTGGGCGTTGGTGTTCACGTCGGGTGCGGGGATGTCCACGTGAGGGCCGATGACGGTGCCGATCGCGTCGACGAAGCGCCGCGTGAGACGCTGCAGCTCCCGGAGAGAGAGCTTCGCTGGGTCACACTGGATGCCGCCCTTCGCGCCGCCGAAGGGCACGCCGACGACCGCGGTCTTCCACGTCATGAGGCTCGCGAGAGACCGCACCTCGTCTATCTCGACGGAGGGGTGAAACCGGAGGCCGCCCTTGAACGGACCGCGCGAATCGTCGTGCTGCACGCGGTAGCCGATGAAGTTCGCGAGCGACCCGTCGTCGAGCAGGATGGGGAGCTCGACACGGATCTCGCGAGCCGGCGTGAGGAGGAGGGTGCGGTATCGCTGGTCGAGCTTCAGCGCCTCGAATCCGCGGTCGACGAAGTAGTTGGTCGTTTCGTAGGCGTTCAGGCTCATCTGCAGATCTCCACGGGCTCGCGGGGGGGTGACGGTCGGTCCGGTCCGAGCCGCTATTGGGCTCGTCGCATGTGACGTCGAGCCTTGCGGCTCCGTCGAAGTCCGGCGAAGGCGAGGGCAACGAGCGCCGCCGCGCCGGCGCCCGCGCCGCCGCTGCTCGTCCTGCCGGCGATCTTGCAGCCGCAACCGCTGCTCTCGCCGGGTTCGCACTTGCCGCTGGTGCATTTCGCGCCACTCGCGCAGTCACCGTCGACCTTGCACGACGTCGTGCACGCGCCGTTCGTGCACCGGTACGCGTCGCAGCTCTCGGCACCGCCGTCGACCAGCGTCAGGGTGTCGTCGCCCTTGCACGTCAGCGCGATGCCCGGCGTGCAGACGCCGGCCCTATCGCAGTGCACGCCGTCCTGGCAATCGCCGTCGCCGCGGCACGTCGTCCGGCAAGCGTCATTGCCGCATCCGAAGGGCGCGCAGGCGCGCGGGCTCGCGACGCACGCGCCGAGGCCGTTGCAGCGGTTGACGGTCTCGGTGCCGTCGGTGCACGTGTTCGAGACGTCGCCGTCGCAGGTGACGTTGCTGTGCGGGTAGTCGCAGCTGTCGGTGATGGCGCCGTCACAGGTGCCGGCGCAGGTGCCCGCGCCGTCGCACGCGGCGCGGCCGTTCTTCGGGTCGCCGCTGACGGGCCCACAGGTGCCTTCCTTGCCGGAGGCGTCACACGCCTCGCACTGGCCGTCGCACGCCTTGTCGCAGCAGAAGCCGTCGGCGCAGAAGCCGCTCGTGCACTCGATGGCCTTCCCGCACGCAGCGCCGTCGGGAGCCTTGGCGCACGTGCCGTCGCTGCACTTCGCGCCGGGGGAGCAGTCGTCATCGGTGGAGCACGTCTTGGTGCACGCGACGGCCTTCGCGTCGCAGAGGTACGGCGTGCAGTCCGTCTCGTCGGGCGTGCAATCGCCGTCGCTCCCGCACTTCGCCGCGGCAGCGAGGGTCGTCGCGTCGCTGCACTTTGCCGCGGCGCACGCCTTGCCGGCCGTCGACGCCGCGCACGCGCCCTTGCCGTCGCAGGTGCCCGTACCCTTGCAGACTCCGGTGCCGAGCGTTCCACAGTCGGTGTCGGGATCCGTCGCCTTCGCCACCGGGCCGCAGGTGCCGTCGGCGCCTGCGCCCTTGAGCGCCTTCGTGCACGCCTCGCATTTGCCGTCGCAGGCGGAGTCGCAGCAGAAGCCGTCGGCGCAGAAGCCGCTCGTGCAGTCGTCGTCGGTTACGCACGCGCTCGGCGTGCACTTCGACGACGCGTAGCTCTCGCACGCGCCCTTGCCGTCGCAGAGGCCGTCTTTCTTGCACGCGGGCGCGCCATCGTCCTTGCAGTCACCGTGGAGATCCTGGCCGGCGAGCGCGAGCGCGCAGGTGCCATCGGCCTTGCCGGTGCCGCTCTTCACGCAGGCGTTACACGCCGTGTCGCACGCCGTCTCGCAGCACACGGCGTCGATGCAGAACCCCGACGCGCAGGTCGCGTCGCTTTTACACGCCGTCCCGGTCACGTCGAGTGTGAGAAGCTCGGCGGTCGCGACGGGGCCCTGGTCGGCACCGCCGCCCGCGACGAGCACGCGCCCGTCCGTGAGAAGCGTCGCGGTGTGACCGGTCCGCGCCTGCTTCAGGTCGGGGAGCGCCGACCAAGCGTTGGTCGTCGGGTCGTAGACCTCGACGCTCTTCAGGTACGTGGTGATCTTCTGCTTGGCGTCCTCGACCACGCCGCCGACCGCGACTGCGGTGCCGCCGGCCAGGGCGGTGAGCGTGTGCTCGGTGCGCGCCGTCGCGAGAACGCCGGCCTTCGACCAGGTGTGCTTCTGGGGGTCGTAGAGCTCCGCGCCCGCGGTACAGCCGCTCTTGACGATCTCGTAGCCACCGGCGACGAGCGCGCGGCCGTCGGTGAGGAGCGCGCCGCCGAAGCCGAAGCGCGTCTCGGCGAGCGAGCCCGTCGAGATCCATTTGCGGTCGCTCGACTCGAAGAGCTCGCAGTTCGCGAGATCGGCGAGCGTCGTCGTGGTGATGCCGGCGACGACGAGCGCGCCGTTCGGCATCGGAAGCGTCCCGAGGTAGTGCCCGATGCGCTTGTGGAGCATGGGCATCACCGGCGTCCACGTCTCGGCCGTCGTGTCGAACACCTCGGTGGTGTCCAGGACCAGGTTCGTCGCGTCGATCCCGCCGGCGATGAGCGGTTCCCCGGTGTCGAGCAGCGTCGCGGCCGCCTGCATGCGAAGGCCGTGCAGCGGTCCCGCGGTGTGGAACTTGCCGCCGTCGTACACCTCGGTGGAGTTCATCGCGCCGACCATGTCGCGCCCTCCGGCGACGACGACGGTGCCGACCTTCGTCGCGACGGCCACGTGACCGGAGCGGCCTTGCAGGAGCGAGCCGGTGGCCGCAAAGGTGTTCGTCTTCGGATCGAAGAGCTCGGCGGTGGTGAGATACGTCGTGGTCGCGCCGGTCACCGTCACGCCACCGACGAGGAGCACCGTTCCGTCGCCGAGCAGCGTCGCGGTGTGTCCGGAACGCGGCGACGTCATGTTCGCCTTGGTCGCCGTCCAGCTCGGATCGAGCACCGCGGGATAACGGACGGACTCTCCGGACCACGCGACGCGCACGCGACACGTCGAGCGCCCGGGCGGCGTCACCGGGCGTCCCCACGGCCCCGCGCCGCTGGTATCCGCCGCGCAGTCGTCGAGGGAGACGCGCGCGTCCACGCGGCGGCCCGCGCCGTCGACGACGTACGGCGCAGCCATCCTGAGCCGCGGCGTGCCGGAAGCGTCGACGAGCTCGAGCACGTTGCCGACGAGACGCAGCCCGCCGGCGCGCGACACGTCGGCGCGATACGTGAGCTCTTCACTCGACGGCCGCGTCGCGAAGTGAACGAAGTCTTCTGCGCCGGCGAGTGTCGGGGTGACGGTGACGTCACCGGAGCCCGGGCCGCCCCCGCCGTACTTCACCGTTCCGCCGACGACCTTCGCCGCGATGGGCTTCGCATCCTCCAATCTGAGCCCCACGAACATGCCGCTCGCGCGGTCACGGATGCGTGTCTCGAAGTCGGCGCGCGCGGGCAGCTCGACGTCTGCGAGCCAGCGCTCGTCGGCAGGATCGGCGGGTGTGATCGCGAGCGCGTTCGCGCCGACCGTCACCGCGAAGGGATGTGTGTGATCGCTCGCGGACGATGCGCCGTCCGGTGACGTGCGGTGTCTGGAACAGGCGACCAGAAGGGGTATAAGGCCCAGAGCGCGTGCGAGGCGACCAGACGACATGGGGAGCCCTCCGAGTGCACCGCCGCCGCGCGGGGCGGGCACAGGCAAAATAGAACGCCCATGATAGGCCGTCGGCGCGGCAGACGCGAGTCCGGACGGCGGGCACGACGAAAGTGCCGTGCCGTGCCGCGTCGTCGCGTCGTGATCCCCCTCCTCGTTAGCGTAGCGTTAGCGTCTCAGATAACGCCGAACTTCTTGCCGGCCTTGTAGAAGGCCTCGAGGCCGCGATCGAGGTGCGTGCGCTCGTGCGTCGCCATGTAGCTCGTTCGCAGCATCGCCTGCTTCGGCGGCACACCGGGCGAGATGAAGGGGTTCACGTAGACGCCCTGCTCCTCGAGCAGTTCCTTCCACATGAGGAGCGTCCGGAGGTCTTGCCGGATGTAGATGGGGATCACCGCGGTCTCGGTGCGCCCGAGCTCGAAGCCCATCCCGGCGAGCTCCGTGCGCATGTAGGTGAAGTTCTCGCGCAGCTTGTCGATGCGCCAGCTCTCTTCCTTCATGACGTCGAAGGCGGCCATGGCGGCGGCGACGTTCGGCGGCGCGGCGCTCGCGGCGAACATGAAGCTCGGCGCGAAGTGCCGGATGTAGTCGAGCACCTTGCGCTCGCCGACCAGCCAGCCGCCGATGCTCGCCATCGACTTCGAGAAGGTGCCGCTGATGAGATCGACCTGATCTTCGAGGCCGAACTGGTACGCGGTGCCGCGGCCGCCGGGGCCGATGACGCCGAGCGCGTGCGCGTCGTCGACGAAGAGGCGCGCGCCGTGCTTCTTCACGACCGGCACGATCTCGTCGAGGCGCGCGATCTCTCCTTCGGCGCTGAAGACGCCGTCGGTGATGACGAGCGCGCCTTCACCGGCGTCGACGCGCGACAGGGCGGCGTCGAGCGACTCGGCGTCGGAGTGCTTGTAGCGCACGAGGCGCGTGCCGGCGGCCTGGCCAAGGCGGACGCCGTCGTAGAGCGAGGCGTGCACGTTGCGGTCGATGACCGCGACGGTGCGCTTGTTGGAGAGCAGCGCCGCACAGGTGGCGAGGTTCGCCTGATAGCCCGTGGTGAAGACGAGCGCGGACTCCTTGCCGAAGAACGCGGCGAGCTTCTCCTCGAACTCGTTGTGGAGCTTCATCGAGCCGTTGACGAGGCGCGAGCCGGTCATGCTCGTCCCGAAGCGATCGATGGCGGCCTTCGCCGCTTCACGCACCTTGGGGTGTGTGGTCAGGCCGAGGTAGTTGTTCGACCCGAACATCACGACGCGGCGGCCGTCGATGACCGCCTCTGGTCCGTCGTTGAAGTCGAGCGGACGGAAGAAGGGGTACATCCCCATGGCGCGCGCGTTGTCCGCGGCCATGAACTGGTAGCACTTCTCGAAGACGTCCTTGCCGCCGATGCCGGCGAGGGACGTGCGCTCTTTCAGAGCCTGGTCGAGGGTGACGGTGTCCGCGGCAGCCATCCCGCCGGTGAACGTGGCGTGTCCGTTGCCATTACCGTTGCCGTTCGAGTGACCGTTCTTGGCCGCATAGCCGTTCGACCCGTTCGTGCCGTGGCCGTTCGTCCCGTTGTGACCGTTATGGCCGTTCGCATGACCGTTGGTGCCGTGCCCGTTGGTTCCGTGGCCGTTCGTGTGGCCGTTGGTTCCGTGCCCGTTCGCGCCGAAGCCGTTGGTGTGCCCGTTCTTCGCGCTTCCGTTGGTCGGGGGAGCGTCGTCACCGATGAAGTCGTCCAGCGCCGGGTCCACGTTGGGCAGCTCGTGCCCGTCGACGAGAATCTTCCAGGCGGCACGTACGCGGGTACGGGCGCCCATCACGCCCTCCGCGGCCTTCATCACGCGATCATCGGAGATCCACCGCATGACGGTCGGATTCAGGACCATTTTCTTGCCCCGGCTGCTGATTCGCTTGGTGAGGCCCATCACTCGGTCTCCTGACATGCAATTCCGACGCTCGCGTCTCGCGGCGTCTGGTTCAACCAGCGTGAGACTGCTCGTTCGTCGAGCCCATCACACGCGCCGGTAGCCTATCGCGCAAAAGCTCGATCAAGTCAACGTAAGGACAAGTGGTCTGGCCACTTGTCTTCACCGTCATCATCGAGTTCGAGCGTTGCCAAATACAGGCCATCGGGTGGTGCCGTGATCCCTAGTACGCGGCGGTCACCAGTCGAGAGTCCGCGATTCACTGCACCACTTTCGAGTCTGCCGCGTCCGACGTCGATGATGGTGCCCACGATGATTCGCACCATGCGATGCAGGAACCGATCGCCTTCGATTTCAATGCAAAGCACGCGAGAATCGGCTGCATCGGAGAGCGCGGCGCGAAAGACCGTGCGCACCGTATCGGTCCTTCCATCCGTCGACGTGCGGAAGGCGCGATAGTCATGAGTGCCGAGGAGCGCCGCCGCCTCGGCCTCCATCGCAACGTGGTTTAACCTCTCCTCGATTCGCCACACCCGCCGTCTCAAGAGCGGATCGCGAACCCGCGAGCGCAGTACCAGATACCGATAGAGCTTGCGCACCGCGTGCGTACGAGGGTCGTAATCGGGGTGGACGCGCGCCGCGCCCACGACGGCGATCTCGTCGCTCAGGTGACGGGCGAGCGCGAGTGCCCAGCCACGTGGCGGTATGTCGACACGGGTGTCGAACGCGACGCGTTGCGAGAGCGCATGCACGCCGGAGTCGGTCCTGCTCGCGCCGCGCACCAGTGACGCGGTCGGGTCCAGCGCGCGCACCGCACCGTCGAGCTCACCGGCGACGGTGCGCGCCGTCGGCTGACGAGCGAAGCCGGCGAAGCGGGTGCCGTCGTACGCGACCGTCAAGAGGACGCCGAAGCGCGTCTCCGGCTCCATGTGCACCGAGTGTGCCGCGCGGGACGCGCTCTAGTCCGAGCCCGCGTCGAGCGCGCTGCTCGTCGCGGCGCCGCCGTCACCGGGTGTCTCGGTGATGCTGTTTGCGCTTCCGACCGGAGTGATGCAGCCCTCTTGCTCCGCCGTCGCGATCGCCTGGACCTCGGCGTCGTTCAGCGGCCGGCTCGCGTCGGCCGACTCGAGGTGCACTCGCACCCAGGTCTTCGTGTCGGGGTCATACACGGAGCGATAGAGCGGCAGGTCCGGACAGCTGCTCCCCACGGAGCGACCGTCCGGGCCGCACGCGACCATCGCGCCCGGAACCGACACCAGAACGGCGAAAAGAACGCCTCTGAAGACCCGGGCGCTCACTTCCCGGTTTTCGGCGTGAAATTGATCGGAACCTGCACGTCCACGCACCCGCCGATGGGGGCAGGGAACGTACCGCTCCGGAACTTCTGCAGCACGCACGACGCGACGGCTCCGTCGCCGAGGGTATCACTCGCGAGGGACGCGCCGCACGTATTGCCCTGCGCGCCGACCTTCACCGCGACCATGAGCTTTCCTTGAAGCATCTGGTTTTGACGCAGCGCGCGCTCGTAACAGCCGCGCACGCTTCCTGCGGCGCCGGCTAGCGCCGAGCGGAGCGCTGCCGGTGCATCGCCCTTGCAAGTCGCCGAGCAGGACGGCGGACCGGACGCGACGTACTTCTTCTTGGCGGTCGGCGTCGCCGTCTTGCTGCCGGCGTCGGGCTCGACGGTCGGCGGTGGCGGCGGTGCCTCGTCGAAGCGAGGTGCGGTAGCACTCGGAGTGACGCTCGCGATCGGCGCGGGCGTCTCGTCCTTGCTCCGGAACTTCCAGTAAAGGAGGCCGCCCATGGCGAGCAGCATGAGAATTACCGCGCCGATGAAGGCACCCCCTCCGTGGTTCTTCGGCGGCTGCGGCGGTATGGAAGTTTCAGGCATCCCCTTTTCCCTTGTGGATACGCGAATCTCGGAGACGGTCGCCAACTATATACGAGGGCGCTCCGGGAACGTCGTACGGACGTAAGAAGCTACAACACATCGATATCACTGACCAATTCATAGAACGACATGCCCGTACCACCCCATTTGCGGCGGTCGGCGAGGGCGAGACCCGACTCGGCCGGGAGCTCCACGGGGCTGGCCGTCGGGTGCCCGAGCAGCACGCGACCGCCGGTGGCGACGAGCCCGCGGCAAACCTGAGCGACACGTTCCGCCGCTTCTTGAGCGATCCGCCACGGTGCGTCGGCGAGAACGAGATCGAACGGCGCGAGCTTCTCGAGACGCGGGCGCGAGCGTTCCACCGTCGCTGCGAGGACGGTCGCCTGTTCGGCTATCCCGAGACGCGTGAGGTTCTCTTTCAAGGCGCGGAGCGCTGCCGCATCGGACTCGACGAAGACGGCGCGCGTGGCGCCGCGGGATAGTGACTCGATGCCCATCGCGCCGGTGCCCGAGTACAGGTCGAGCACCGAGAGCTCGTGGAGGTTTCCGAGGATCTGGAAGATCGCCTCGCGCGCGCGATCGGACGTCGGTCGGGTGGTCATGCCGTCCGGTGCGCGGAGCGGCCTCCCTCGAAGCTTGCCTGCTATCACGCGCATGGCTCAGCCGGTCTCGATCTTCGTCCACATGTCGCGACGTAGCTTCTCGCGCGCGCGGTCCTTCCGCGTGACGAGGCGCGCGGCGCTCGCTGCGGCGATGAGCTGCCCTTCCTGGCCGAGCGCCGGGAGCACCGTGCTGCCCACCAGGTACGTGCCCGGCACCGGGCCGCGCACGGGCTCGCCGCCGAGCCGCAGGTAGCCGCGCGGCTCGATCGACCAGAGCCACTGCATGGGCTCGGGCCCCGGCTTGCTCTCGGTGAGATGGATGCGGTCAATCTCGCGCCGCGCACCCGACGTGTAGTCGTAGAGCGGCAGGCCGTCGTGAGGGGAGTCGATCATGACCAGGTGTCGTTCGAGGAACGGCAGGGACTCATACACCGTGTTGAGGATGCTCTCACGCGCTTCGAGCAACGTGAGCGTCCCGCGCTTCGGCACGATGGCCTCGGCGACGAGGAGCGCCTCGTCCGGGTGATCGGCGTCACGGGCGGGCGGTCGCTGGAGATGCACCACCAGCCGCCGTGGATCGGGTCGCTCCGTTCGCCGCGGCAAGAGAAACGACTCCTCCGGAAGCTCGGACGGAATTCCCTTCGCCTTCACGACGAGGCTCACGACGAAGCGCCCCGCGAGCGCCGTGACCCGCGGCCAGTCCTTTTCGGCGCTGCGCGAGATGCCCTCGCCGCGGGAGAGCTCGGCGACGTCCTCGCCCGGGCAATCGAGGATGATCGAGTCGGCGGAGGTCGGCGTCTCCTGGCCGTCCTCGAGGATGCCGCGGGCGGTCTTTCCGCGCACCACGACGGAGAGCGCACGCTGATCGAGCCGGCACTCCGCGCCGTGCGCGACGAGCCGCTCGACGAGGAACGACTCGAGCTCGTCCTCGCCGCCGGCCAGCGCTTGCACGCCGCGTGTCCACGAACCGTGGAGTCGCGCGAGGGCGAGCGCCGGCATGACGCCGGAAGCGGGCGCGAGATCGCTCGCGAAGTGCGCGGGCAGGAGAGTGACGTCGCGGTAGGGATGCCCGGCGGGGAACTTGCCGAGCACGGCGTCGGCGTCGCTCTCGCCTAGGGGCAGCGTCGCGGCGGCGCGCCCCGTCTCGAAGCGCTCCCACAGGGTGCCGGGTGGCCACACGACGTCCCGGTCGAAGCTCTGGTCGAGCGACGCGTTGGCACTGGCGAAGAGCGCGTACATCTCGTCGACGACGGCACGCACCTCGGGAAACTCCCGGTCGATCTCCCGAGCGAAGAGCTCGATGCTCGGCGGGATCTCGAGGCGATAGCCCTCGCCGATGACGGAGAACATCGGATCTCGAGCGGAGAGACGGCGCCGGAATACCTGGGTCTGCGACAGCTCGTGCAGCATGCGGCGGAACATCGGGCTCGTCGCAGCGAGGAACGTGAACGAGCGACGGCGCAGCGTGCGGCCCTCGAAGCGGTACGACGCGGGCTTCTGGCCCTGCCCGATCACCAGGGTACGGAAATCGCGCCGCGCGAGGAGCGCCGCGGCGGCGAGCGCGCCGATGGAGCGTCCCACGACGACCACGTCGTAGTGACGTGACGTCATTCGACTCCGAGGCGTGCGCGCGCGCGACCGTTCTCGACGGCGTGCACCTCGAGCGAGCCGCGCGCGATGGCCGAGAGCGTCTCGACCAGGAGCGCGTGCTCTTCGGCGAGGATGCGTGCGCGGAGCGTGCCCACGTCGTCGCCGTCGAGCACGGGCACCGCGCGCTGCATGAGGATGGGCCCCGTGTCGGTGCCCTCGTCGACGAGGTGCACCGTGCAGCCGGTGACCTTCACGCCGTAGTAGAAGGCTTGCTGCTGCGCATCGACGCCCGGGAAGGCGGGGAGGAGCGACGGATGTATGTTGATGATGCGGTTCTTGAACCCGTCGAGCATCGTGGGCGTGAGGAGCCGCATGAAGCCGGCGAGCACGACCCACTCGACGCCGTGCTCGCGCAGCGCGGCGACCAGGGCCGCGTCGAAGGCGTCGCGGGTCGCGTGGCTCTTGTGCGAGATCGTGAGCGCGGGAACGCCATGGGCGCGCGCGCGCTCGAGCGCCGGCGCGTCGGCCTTGTTCGTGATGACGACACGGACGACCGCGTCGAGGCGCCCGTCCGCGACGGCGTCGAGGATGGCCTGCAGGTTCGTCCCGGTACCCGAGACGAGCACGCCGAGGGAAAGGCGAGCCACGCCGCTCACTCCAGGATATCGACGCGTGACGGCTCGCCCGCGCTGGTCGCCGCGACTTCACCGAGCGTCCATGCGTTCTCGCCGCCTTCGCGGAGCGACGCGAGGGCGCGATCGGCAGCGTCCCGGTCGACGACCACGGCGAGGCCGATGCCCATGTTGAACGTGCGACGCATCTCGGCGAGCTCCACCGGGCCGCCGCGGGCGATGAGCTGGAACACCTTCGGTACCTCGTAGTCGAGGCGCAAACGGGCGACGGTGCCGTCGGGCAGCACGCGCGGCAGGTTGTCGGCGAGGCCGCCGCCGGTGACGTGGCAGAGCGCGTGTAGCGACTCGCCCACCGCCTTCTTGAGGCGTGCGACGGTCGCGGCGTAGATCTTCGTCGGGGTGAGCAGCTCGTCGGCGAGCGTGCACCCGAGCTCCGGCACGTACGCGTCGAGCGCGAGCTTCATCTCCGTCTCGAGCACGCGGCGTGCGAGGGAATAGCCGTTCGAGTGGAGACCGCTCGACGCGACGGCGAGCACCGCGTCGCCCGCTCGCACCCTCTGCTTGCCGAGCACCGACTTTCGCCCGACCACGCCGACGGCGAAGCCGGCCAGATCGTACTCGCCGGGCGGGTACATGCCGGGGAGCTCCGCCGTCTCTCCGCCCTGGAGGGCGCACGCTGCCTGCCGGCAGCCGTCGGCGATGCCGGAGATGACGCGCTCGGCGACGTTCACGTCGAGCTTGCCGCACGCGAAGTAGTCGAGGAAAAAGAGCGGGCGCGCGCCGGTCGTGACCACGTCGTTGACGCACATCGCGACGAGATCCTGCCCGATGGTGCCGTGACGGCCGGTCGCGAACGCGACCTTGAGCTTCGTGCCCACGCCGTCGGTGCCGCTGACGAGCAGCGGCTCCTCGATGTCGGGCGGTAGCGAGGACAGCGCGGCGAACCCCCCGACGCCCTCGACGACCGTGTCGATATACGTGCTGCGCGCTATCGGCTTGATGCGCTCGACGAGATCGTCGCCGGCGTCGATGTCGACTCCTGCGGCGCGGTACGTGATGGGCATCGGGGCGGACACTAGATGACGGCCCAGGCCCCGGCAACCGTCGATCTTTGGCTCAACCGGGTTTCGCTTTTCGTGCGCGCTTTTGCGGCGGGGGCGCTTCGAGCCGCGACGCTTCGAAGGGCGTGACGTCGACCGGAGGCGCTTTCCCCGCGGCGATCGCGGCGATGATTTCCGCGGTGATCGGCGCGAGCAGGATGCCGTTGCGATAGTGCCCCGTCGCGAGCAAGAGCCCCGCCACGCGTGTGCGTCCGAGGAGCGGCAGCTCGTCCGGCGTGAACGGACGGAAGCTCGACCACGTGTCGCGGAGCACCGCGGCCTCGAGCGACGGCACGAGGTCGAGCGCGGCGGAGAGGAGCTCGCGCACCGCGCCCGCCGTCACCTCCCGGCGATACCCGACGAACTCCACCGTCGCGCCGACCAGGACGCGCCCGTCGTCTCGCGGCACGAGGTAACAACGTGGTCCCATCACGACGTGCGACAGCGGCGGCGCGGGCATCGCGAGCTCGACCATCTGACCGCGGGCGGGGATCACGGCACCGGCGTCGAGCGGCGTGCCGGCGACGAAGGTCGACCAGCTCCCGGCGGCGACGACGACGAGCTGCGCGACGTACTCGGTGCCGTCTTCCACGAGGACGCCCTTCGCGCGTTCGCGCTCGACGAGCACGCGCTTCACGTAAGCGCCGGACTCGAAGGCGACGCCCGCCCGCTGCGCGGCGATGTGAATCGCGCGAAAGAGGAGCTTCGGATCGACGCGCGCGTCCCCCGGGAAGCGGAGCGCACCGGCGCTCGGCGCGAGCGCCTTCTCGAGACGCTGGACGCGCGCGGCGTCGAGCTCGACGACGTCGCGCTTCGCGTCTCTCATCCACGCCGCCTCGCGACGGAGCCGTGCGAGCGTCGCACGATCGCTCGCGACGCGGAGCACGCCGGAGGGGCGTAGCTCGACGTCGATCCCGGTCCGCTCGTAGAGCGACTTCGACCAGCTCGGATAACGGCCGAGGCCCGCGAGCAAGAGCTCGGCCATGGGACCCGGTCCGTGCGCCTCGGCGTGAGCACCGAGGATGCCCGCGGCGGCGCTCGACGCTTCGGCGCCGGGGACGCTCTTCTCGAGGACGACGACGTTCGCGCCCGCGTCGGCGAGCGCGAGCGCACACGCAGAACCCATGACACCGCCGCCCACGACGACGACGTCTGCTCGACGGACCCGCGCTCGCTTCGAGTTACCGGGGCGCGACACGCGCGGACCCTACCACCACCGCGAGCGCTCGCGACGCGCGCTCACGCTTCGCGCGCGGGACGCAGGAGATGCACGAGCCCCCAGACGTTGAACGCTGCGAACGCGATGAGCAGTACCGAGAGCGCAGCGGCCCACCGCGTGCTCGCGGGCGACTCCCCGTCGATGAGCAACCAGGCGTCGCTCGGTGGTGCCTTCCCGGTGACGGACTGGATGGCGTCCGGAAGCGCACCGTGGCGGAGGCCCGCACTCTCGAGCGGCGTGAGACGCCCGACGAAGGAGTTCGGCGCGACGTAGTGCTCGGGCTCTATCTCCTTCGAGATGCGGAGCTCCACCCACAGCCGCGGGTTTCCCTCCACCTGGACGAGGCGGTACCGATCCGAATCCAGGGGCCGCTGGTACTCGACGCCCTGGCCGGCGAGGGCTCCCGTTGCGTGGACCCAGGTCCCCGCGTCTTTCTCGCCTGGCTGAACGCCCGTCAGGGCTCCGAGCTCCACCGGGGCGCCGCCACTGGTTCCATAAGTGACGAGCGGCCCGAGCCGAACGACGAGCCCCACCGCGAGAAGCGCGGTGATCGCCATGGTTCCGAGCGTCATTCGTCGCCACGGGCGCCGCGGTTCGGGGAGCGCCTCGAGCTCCGGATCGATCCGGCTGGCGGTCTCGACGCTCTCCATCTTCAGGTATGACAGGGGAAAGCGGCCGAGGTTCCCGAAAAAAAGCTCTCGAACCTTCGGTAGTTGGGCTCCTCGCCGGGAGACGGTAAGCTCAAGGCTCCGAAAACCATGGCACAGCCGAAGCAAGTCGTTTGCCCCTCCTGCGGGTTCAAGAACAGCCTTCCGCTCCAGAACAATCGTTGCGTCTCCTGCGGCGCGAAGATCGAGGATCTGAAGCGCGTCCTCTCGCGTCAGGAAGAGCTCGAGCGGCGGTACCAGCAAGAGGGGTTCAGCCCTTCCTGGTTCGGGATCGCTTTCGTGATCGTCGCGGTGCTCACCGCCGCGATCGTCATGGGCTTGCCCATGGTCATCCCGCTCTTCGACTTCGAGGGATCCGCAGGGATGCTCGTGTCGATCCCGGTGTGGTTCGTCGGCGGCATGCTGGTCGGGCTCATCTCGCCTGGCCGCACGTTCATCGAGCCCGTCGTCGCGACGTTCCTCGTCGCGATGCCGACCGCGTTCCTGCTCTTCCAGAGCCAGACCGTGAAGGCGATGCCCGCCTTCATGTACGTCCTCATGTCGGCGCTCGGTGTGCTCTTCACGCTGATCGGCTCCTACGTCGGCGAACGCGTGCAGATGGGCCCGCCGCCGAAGACGACCGACTGATTCCGTTGCGTCTCCGTCTTGCCGTCGCGCTCGTCCTGATCTCGACAGCGCTCTGCGCCTGCAAGTCGGAGAAGGACGAGGCGGCTCGCGCCGAGGCGGGGCGAGTCGCGCACCAGATCGATCTGCTCCGTTCAGCGGCGACGGAAGAGAAGCCGACGCTCCGCAAGCTGCTCGAGCAGACGGCGTGCAGCGTCCCCGACGTGTGCGCCGTGAAGCAGGCGTGCAGCGAAGCTTATGCCGTGCGCGAGCGCGCGATGGACGCGCTCGCGTCGGTGCATCACGCCATCGGCCAGGCCGGCGATCTGCCGCAGGGCACGTCCCTGGTCCTCTCCGAAGCGGAGGCGGACGTGAAGCGCTCCGGCACCCTCACTCTCGACTGCGCGAAGCAGGAGACGGCGATGTCGGAGCGCTACAAGTTCTGACGCGAGCTCTGACGCGACTCACGGCGTCGGCGCGACGACCTTGGGCTTCAGTTCCTTCACGGTCGTGCTCGGGTGCAGACCGGCGGAACCGATCGTCGCCGGTGCGCCGCTCGCGGCGGGCGCACTCGCCGCGGAGCCCGCGGGCGCGGCGCTCCCGGACGGAGCCGCACTCGGCGTCGGAGGCACCCAGCCCTTCGTCGCGAAGAGCACGCGGCCGAAGCGCGACGCACGGTGGAAGTTCCCCTGTCCGAGGATCGGCGACCACGACACGCCGCCGTTGTTCTCCATCGCGTACAGGTTGATGCGCCAGCTCTGCCCGGCTTCGGGCGGCGTCTTGTCCGCCTTCGTGAACGACTTCCACGGAATGGCGGCCTCGACGACGTAGCCGTCGTCGGCGTCGTCGGCCTTGTCGATCGTGCCGTTGACGGTCACCGCGCTCTTCAGCTTCGCTGACCATTCCTGGTGCCCGAACGGCCCGTCGGGCTCTTTCTTCGGCGTGTTGTAGCTGTCGAACTGGGAGTCGAAGACGAGGTTCTGCGGGTTGATCTGGATCTCGTAGTAGTCGCGGTTGTCCCCGTCACCGTCGGGGTCGACCATGATCTCCACGGTGTCCTTCGTCCAGAGGTGCGGGTCCTTCTCGTCCTTCTTGAAGCCGCCCTCGATGTCCTTGTCCTTCACGTCGAAGCCCACGTAGAGCGACGTGTCGTCCCAGAGGAGCTTCGCCGAGCCCTGCACCGGCGAGTTCGCCGCAGGGTGGCCGGTGCGGACGTCGACGAAGGTGCCGGTCGACGGCGCGGTCTTCCACGCTTCTTCGTCGAGCTTGCCGTCGATGTTGATCTTCGTCCCCTTGTCGAGCTTGTCGACGCGGAGCTCCGGCACGCGGGTCGAGGGAGCGGGCGTGTCGGCGCCCGCGTTCTGCACGTGGATCGTGGCGGCGATGCCGCGGTTGTCGTGCTCGTGCGGGCCGGCGACGATCGGCATGCGCTCTTCTGCGTGCCAGATGCCGGTCGTGAGCTGGATCGTCGCGGTCTTCACCTTCTTCGGGATCGCGAACTCTTGCTCGTCGACGTAGACCTTGCCGGCCTTCCACGCGCTCGGCGGGAGCGCCTGGCTCTTGCCGCTCGCGTGGCGTAGCGGGCCGACGTTGTCGATGTTGAGGATGCGCTCTCCGGAGGCGTCGATGACGTGCGTGAAGAGCTTCCAGCCGTCCTCGCCGATCTCCTTGTCGACCTTCCAGTACATCGTCACCTTCACGCGCTCGCCGGGGCGGATCGGCGTGCTCGGTTCGACGCGCGAACCGATGAGGGTGATCTTGTTGTCGTAGTTGATGCCGATCTTGTTACCGACGTCGGCCGGCTCCTTGTCGAGGATGTACGCCTTGAGCGCCTCGGCCTGATCGGCGGCCGGTTCGTCCTTCGAACCCCCGACGCAACCCGTGTAAAGAATGGAAGGAGACAGAGCGAGAACGAACCCCAGGACCCCTCGGCGCATGATTTTCTCCCGATTATTCTTCAAGGTCACTTCTTGTTGTCCGTCAGCGCGAGTGCGCGCCTCGGGACGCCGGTCGAGAGGTGAGAAATGATGGCCGCATCGTGGCCGTCACTGATCCCGCTCACGACAGGAAGTCTCGTCGAGTCGTTCCACACACCGACCACCAGCGTGATCTTCGGGGATACGACGTCCGCCTTGGGGACGGTCAGCGTCTGCTCGTCCGTGTAGATCTTGCCGGGCTCGAGGCGCGCGAGGCCCTCGGGCTTTCCGGCGATCGCGCCGCGGAACCCGCCCTCACGATCGAAGTTCGCGATCTGCCGCCCGCGCTCGTCCTCGACGTGGGTGAAGAGGCCCCAGCCGGGCTCGAGCTCACCGCTGCGCTTCCAGTAGAGCGTCAGGTGGAGCTGGTCTCCCGGCTTCGCGCTGCCTTCCGGCGAGAGGTCGTAGCCGACGAGCTGGATCTTGCTGCCGAAGTCGGCGAGCGTCGCGTGCTTCACGTCGTCTCCGAGACGGTCGTGGGCGAACGCCGCGAGATCTTCCTGTGCCTCGGGCTTTCCGGCTGGCGTGCAGGCGACGGCGCAGAGTGCCGCGACGGAGAACGGGATCAGCGTGCGCATGGTCATTTTCCTCGGTTCTTCTTACGCGAATCACGTTCGCGCTTGCGCTGATTTTTCTTCGCGTTCTTCTCCGTCTTGGAGAGTTGTCGCATCTTCGGAGCAGCGGCTCCGGCGCCCCCGTCACCGAACGCGCCGGGGAAGCCCATCCCCGGCATTCCAGGCATGCCCGGCATTCCCATCCCCGGCATCTGCATCCCCGGCGGCATCTTCCCGCTCTTCATCGCGCGCCGGACGTTGCGGGCCATGGCCAGATTCTTCAGCCCCGGGATCTTCCCGAGCATGCCGAGATCGCCGCCCATCCCGCCCATCATCTGCTTCATGAAGAGGAACTTCTGAACCAGCTCGGTGACGGCCTCTTCTGGACAACCCGAGCCACGCGCGATCCGCTTCGTGCGGCTCGGCTCGCGGATGAGCGAGTTCGGATCGCTCTTCTCGAGCCGCGTCATCGACTGGATCATCGCCTCGATGCGGACGAG
Organism: Polyangiaceae bacterium; assembly: GCA_036272055.1. Classification (GTDB taxonomy): domain Bacteria; phylum Myxococcota_A; class Polyangia; order Polyangiales; family Polyangiaceae; genus DASZVB01. The sequence continues at coordinate 123,138 of DATAZL010000096.1, forward strand.
CTCCTTGTCATCGAGGTCGACGCCGGGGGGCATCATGCCGCCGAGACCCGGGAGCCGCTCGACCAGATCCTTGAGCGAGCCCATCTGCTGGATGGTGCGGATCTGCTGCAGGAAATCGTCGAGGCTGAATTCCCCCGACAGCATGCGAGCGGCGTCTGCTTCGGCCTTCTTCTGGTCGACGACGCCCTCGAAGTCCTTCATCAGGCCGACGACGTCGCCCATCCCGAGGATGCGGCCGGCCATGCCCTCGGCACGGAACTCCTCGAGCTTGTCGGTGCCCTCACCGACACCGGAGAAGAGCACCGGCGCGCCCGTCACTTCTTTAACGCTGAGGGCGGCGCCGCCGCGGGCGTCGCCGTCGAGCTTCGTGAGCACGACGCCGGTGATGCCGAGCCGCTCGTTGAACGACCCTGCGGTCTTCACCGAGTCCTGGCCGATCATCGCGTCGATGACGAGGAAGATGTTGTCCGGCGAGACGGCGGCTTTGATGTCGCCGAGCTCCTGCATCAGGTTCTCGTCGATCGCGAGACGGCCGGCGGTGTCGTAGACGATCACGTCGCGGCCGAGCCGCTTTGCCTCCGCGTCCGCGGCGCGGCAGATCTCGAGCGGTGACGCGTCGGGAACGTTGAACACCGGGACGTCGATCTGCTCGCCGAGCACCTTGAGCTGCTCGACGGCAGCGGGGCGCTGCATGTCGGCCGCGACGAGGAGCGGCTTCTTTCCCTCCTTCAAGAGGAGGCGCGCGAGCTTCGCCGAGCTCGTCGTTTTGCCGGAGCCCTGGAGGCCGACCATCATCAGGCCGGTGCGCTTGCCCTTGTCGGCGAAGCGGATCGCGTCGCCCTCGTGGCTCATCATCTCGACGAGCTCGTCGTGGCAGATCTTGACGAACTGATCGCTCGCGGAGACCGCGTGGCGCTCGCCGCCGTGCTTCACCGTCGTCTGCACGGTGCGTCCGACGGCCTTCTCTTCCACCCGTGCGAGGAAGCGCTTCACGACGCCGACCTCGACGTCCGCTTCGAGAAGCGACAGGCGCACTTCACGCAGTGCGGGTTCTAGATTTTTCTCGTCGAGCTCGGTCAACCCCGCGAGGCGGTTCTGAGCTTCCCGGAAGCCTTTCTTGAGTGCGTCGAACACCGGGCACGGCTCTTACCACAGGCGCCTCGGGCTCCGAAGCGCGCTCCACGAAGTCTTCCGAGGGGTCCCCGCCACACCCCATGAAGCTGAATTCATGGACTTCCGGGAGGCCGGGGCGGGCGGACGCCTGTGATAAGCTTCCCTCTGATGGGGCCTCGACGGGGTATCGGGTGCGGCGCTCTACTCGTGCTGGTCGTGCTGGCCATGTGCCCCGAGGCACTCGCGGCGGACATCGGGCGAGATCCGCTGGCGCCACCCGATGCGCCTCCGTCGGCCCTCGTGGCGCGCGGTCCCACCCAGTCGCAGGGTGCCCCGCCGGTCCAGCCCAGCGCGGAGCCGCTGTCGGCGCGCGGCCCGACACTGTCCGCGGAGCGTCCTTCGCAGGATCTCGGAGCGTCGGAGCCGGCGCCGCGCCGCCGCTGGTACGGATGGCAAACGCTTCTCGTCGACGGCGCAGTCGGGGTCGCCGTGATCGCGGTGACGAGTGGAGAGCATGCCTCCAGTGGAACGAGCTGGGTTGCTCCCGTCACCGCCGTGTACGTCCTCGCGCCGCCCGTCGTCCACGCTGCGCACGGCCACGTCGGAAAGACGGTGCTGAGTCTCGGCCTTCGCGCCATCGGGCCGCTCCTGATCTTCGCCGGCAGCAACGCCTATGACAGCCACGACGACTCGCATGCTCCGAACGCGGCACTCCTCATACTGGGCGTTCTGTCCATCCCCGCTGCGATAGCCATCGACGCCGCAGCCATCGCACGCGAAGACGTGTCTCGTGACCACGCCTCGTCGTTCTTCACGCGGGTGGGCTTCGCCCCGTGGATCGACGCGAAGCACGGCGCCGGCGGCCTGGTCCTGGCCCTGCCTCTGTAGTTCCGCATCGACGCCACCGTCGTCCCCGAGGCATCAAGAAGCGGAACTACGCGAGCGAAGCGAGCCCGCGAAGGCGGCGGGGGAGCGGTCGCGACAGCGAGCCGCGGGGGCAAGGCCCCCGTGATTAAGCGGGGGGCCAAGGCCCCCCGCGAGCAAAGCGAGCCCGCGAAGCGGCGGGGGGCCAAGGCCCCCCGTTACTTGAAGGCGGGGGAGCAGTTCGCCGAAGGCGAAGCTGCGAGCGCAGCGAGCCCGCGAAGCGGCGGGGGGAGCAGTTCGCCGAAGGCGAAGCTGCGGGGGGCCAAGGCCCCCCTTTGTCAGTGATACGTCGCGCCGAACATGATCTCGGGGAAGGCGTAGCCTTTGCCGCTCCATACCTCGGCGTCGTCGTGGTTGCTCTCCGTCGAGACGTAGAGGAAGCGGAGGAGCGCGCCGAGGCTCCACTGATCGGCGACCCACCACTCGTAGCCGCCGCCGAGCATGAAGCCGAGGCCGCCCATGGACTTCGAGTCGGTGGTCACCGTGGAGCCGCGACTGCCTCTTCCGACGGTCATCGAGGCGATGCCGAGCGCACCCTCGGCGTGCCAGCCGAGCTTCGGGTCGAAGTAGTAGTCCACGAACGGGCCGATGAGGGCGATCGTCGCGTTGTCGAAGGTGAGCGACGCTGCGGACTTGCCGTTGACGCGGATGTCCGTTGCGCGCGGCTGACCGAGCGCTCCGTCGACCCAGATACCGCCGCCGATGACGAGACCGGGCGCGGGCGTTCCGCCGATATTCAGCTCGAAGGAGAGTGAGCCGCGACTGAACGAGCCGTCGAACGCGCCATTGAGCTCGGAGCTCGAGTCGCTTCCGACGCTGCCGCCGAGGCGGCCGCCGCCGAGCCCGAGCCGCAGATAGAAACCATCGTGCTCGCGGATGCCCATCGGCGGGAACAGCACCGGCGGCGGGTACCCCGGACCGACGACGTACTGACCACCGGGGTTGCCATATACGGGGGGAGGGGGAGAGCCAAGGGGAGGGGGGGTGCCAGGGGGAGGGGGGGTGCCAGGGGGAGGGAGTGCGGCGGTGGGCGCACCGGGCGCGTACGCGGGCGCGGGCGGCGTCGCCGCAGGAGGCGGAGGTGGCGGAGGTGGAGGCGCGGGCTGGGCGGACGCGACCGCGACATGGACGAGGGACGCGAGCACCGCTGCTGCGGACGAGAGCGCGCGTCCCGCGCTGGGGCGGCTTCGACGGATGGCGATTGTCATGCTGTGAGAGGTGTACGCTCGGCGCTCAGACGCGCTCGATGATCATCGCGACGCCCATGCCGCCCCCGATGCAGAGCGTGATGAGCGCCGTCGAGAGGCTCTGCCGTTCGAGCTCGTCGAGGGCCGTTCCTATCAATGCCGCGCCGGTCGCGCCGAGGGGATGTCCGTAGGCGATCGAGCCGCCGTTCACGTTGACCTTCGCCGGATCGAGCTCGAGCCGGCGGATCGTGTTGAGGGGAACGACGGCGAACGCCTCGTTGATCTCCCAGAGGTCGATGTCCGACGCCTTCATGCCCGCGAGCTTGAGCGCGCGCTCGGACGCCGGAGTCGGTGCTGTGAGCATGATCACCGGCTCGGCGCCCGCGGTGGCGGTCGCGACGATCTTCCCGCGCGCCTTCAGGCCGTGCGCCTTGGCGTACTCGGGCGACGAGAGCAGGACGACGGCGGCGCCGTCGACGATGCCGCTCGAGTTGCCGGCGTGGTGCACGTGGTCGATCTTGCCGGCGTTCGGATACTTCGCGAGCGCCATCTGGTCGAACGTCTCACCGTCGAACCCGACCTTCATCGCGCCGACCGAGACGAACGACGGCTCGAGTGAGCCGAGCTTCTCGAGGGTCGTCTGCGGACGCGGCAGCTCGTCGCGGTCGAGGAGGACCTTGCCGTTCTCGTCCACGACGGGGAAGAGGCTCTTCGAGAGCCGCCCCTCGGCGATCGCACGCCCGGCCTTCTGCTGGCTCTCGAGCGCGAACCGATCCACGTCCTTGCGCGTGACGCCGTCGAGGGTCGCGATGAGATCGGCGCTGATCCCTTGCGGCACCTGGAACACCTTCCGGCGAAGGGTCATGTTGTTGCCGTCGATCCCGCCGCCGTCGGAGCCCATCGGCACCCGCGACATGCTCTCGACGCCGCCCCCGACGACGAGCTGCTGCTGCCCGCTCATCACGCCCATCGCCGCGAAGGTCACGGCCTGGAGCCCGGAGCCGCAGAACCGGTTCAGCGTCACGCCCGAAACCTCGTCGGGGAAGCCGGCGGCGAGGACCGACGCGCGCGCGATGCACGCGCCCTGCTCGGCGACCTCCGAGACGCAGCCGATGACGACGTCGTCGACGTCCTTCTTCGGGACGCCGCTCCGGGTCACGTGATTGAGCGACTGTGCCAGGAGCTCCTGCGGGTGCACGCCGCTGAGCGCACCGGCTCCGGGCTTGCCACGACCACGCGGAGTCCGGACGGCATCGATGATGAGAGCGCTTCCCATGGACACAGCCTCCTTCTTGCAGGACGGAGTATCCCGCCCGGCGAGGGACGCCGCAAGCCGGGCCAATCGAAGCGGCGTCCGGAGCCGTTACTGGATCACGACGCGCTTCGTCACGGTGACGCGGTCACCGCCGTAAGGTGGCACTTTCGTGTTACGGAGCGCCTCGGCGATGCAGCCGCCGGTCGCGGTTCCGGCGAAAGGCGGCCCTTCGACCAGCGCACGCGTCGCTCGGCCGGAGTTCGCGAACGTGACGTGCACGACCGCGACGCCGGTCGGATCACCCGACTTGCGGCAGCCGGAAGCGACGCCGGCCGCTGACGTGAGCGCCGCGCTCGCCGCCGATCTGTCGAAGTCGCCGCCGACGTCGGAGACCTGCGTCTGAGCCGGCGCGGCCGCGACGGGCTTGCTCGTCTCGGGCTTCGGAGTCGGCTCCGGCTTCGCCACGGGTTCCGGCTTGGGCTCCTTGGGTGCTGATGTGGCCACCGTGGTGGTCGCAGGCTTGGACGTCGTCGCCGCCGGTGGGGTCGGAGTGGCGGGAGCCGTCGTCGCCGCCGTCTGAGCGGGCGCGGCGGTCGTCTCCGGCGCTGCGCTCGGCGTGGCCGTCGCTTCCGCGGTGGCGGCTGCCGTCGCGGTCGCTTCCGGCACCGGCGTGACCTCGGGCTTCGCCGTCTCGGTGGGCGCCGCGGTCTGGACCGGCTCCGCCGTCGCGACCGGTTCCGGCGGCGGCTGCTGCTTCTTCAGCGCGAACGTGAGCGCGACGGCTGCGGCGGCTGCGCCGAGGAGCACGAACGGGAACAAGCTCCGTCGCTTCTCCTGCGCGGGCGGCGTCGAGACCGTCGCGACCGCGGGCTTCGGCGCGGGCGGGGTCGCCGCGGGTCGTTCCGGCTTCGGAGCGGCGACGGGCTTCGCCGCCCGGTCCGAGCGCGTCTCGCGCGGCACGGTCGGCGTCGTGTCGAGCAGCGGCTCCGGCGTCTTCCCGAACTCCTCGATGCTCGGCAGCGCGATCGGCGCGAACGGCATCGCCTCGGTCGACGTCTCCACGGGGACTTGAATGAGGTCATCGATGGGCGCGGCCATCGGGATCGGGATCGTGGGCTCGTCGGTCTCGACGGGGATCGACGGCGCGCGCTTCGGCGGCGACGGGGGCGATGGCGGCTTCGGGGCGATCTTCTTCTTGAGGCCGGGAGCTGCGGCGCGCGCCTCGGCGATGGCGTGAACGGGGGGCGGCGGACGTACGGACTCCGGATCGACGTTGACGGACTCCGCGTCCTCCCAGATGTACGCGGCCCCGGTCTTCGGCGGACGCGCATCGGGCTTCGGTGACGGCGGTCGCGCGCCCGGCGGCGCCGGCTCGCGGTGTCGCGGCGGAGGTCCCTTCGGCGGCTCCTTGCGTGCCGGCGGCTCGGGCGCCACTGCGGCCCTGGGCGGCTCCGGCGATGCGGCGGCCTTCGGCGGTTCGGGTGACGCGGCGGGCTTCGGCGACACGCTTCCGGTGCGCGTCGTCTCCGGCTCCGGCGCGTCGAACGTCGTGTCGGGCAACGTCGGCAGCTCGGGCTCCAGCGTGGCCGGCGGCGTCGCCACGACTGCAATCGGCTTGTCGGCGGCGATGGGACTCGATGGCGCGACGTTCGTCGCGGGCGTGGCCTCCACGGGCTTCGTGCCGGGGACCGGCGCCGCCCTCGGCACCGACGTGCGCGGCGCGATCGCGCCGGGCTTCGGCGTACCGGCGGGCTTCGCGCCGGGCTTCGGCTCGATCGCGCGCGCCTCGGGCCGCTTCGGCTCGAGCGTCCCGAAGGTTCCCTTGGATGCCGGCGTTGCAGGGGTGACCGCGGCCTTTGCCGTCGTCGGCGTCGCGCCCTTCGGTGTGACCTCTCCGGTGGTCGGAGGCGTCGCTGCCATCGCCGTGACCGGCAACGGCGTTCCCGTCGCGAGCTGCGCCCCGGTCGGCAACGGCGTTCCCGTCGCGCTGACGAGTGGCGCCTTTTGCGACGCCTCGGGACTGTGGGGCACGTGAGGAGCCGTCTCCACCTTGGGGAGCCCGATGCGCGTGCGCCCCTTCCACGCCGGAGTTGCGGTGTTATCCGTGGGTCTGTCGTCGGAGATACTGGGGAGCTTCTGCCGTCCGACTCCCGCGAAGGTCGCCACCGCGCTCGTCGGCCCGGGCGTCGCAGTCGTGCTCGGATTCGGTACGGCCACCGGCGTTGCCGCGGCGGGGGCGGGGACCGGCGCGGGGTTCGGCTTTGCCCGCTCTTCGCGCTGGGCGAGCGGTACCTTGCCGAGCACCGCCGCCGGTGCCGCCCGCGTCTCGCCGCTCGTCACGAGGAGCCGTGCCAGCATGGCGATGGTGCTGAGCGGTACCCATTCCGGCAGACCTTCGCGCCAGACGATGGTGTCAGCCCTGATCTCGCCGCGGCGGAGCGACTGCGCGATCTCGGGGGCCCGCATTTCGCGGTCGTCCTCTTCGCCAAAGCTGACGAGCCAGAGCGTCGATTCGTCCGGGGGAGGTAGCTCGTCCTGGCTGCGGGCGGTGTCTTCGTCGGCGTTCGTCACGGTTGGCCGTAGAATTAACACTCCTCTTGAGACGGGGTAACCGACATGGTCACCTCGACCCCTCCGGCGGCCGAAACAAGCTGGGTCGGAAGGTGAGGCAGGGTGCCCCTACGGCCGGCTCGTCTCGAAACAATCGCCGGGCTAGGCTTCCGCTGTCGGGTGCCTCGGGCGCCCAGGGTTAGCCCGGTGCATGTGGTTTCGTGTCGGATAGAGCGGCGCGGCCCGGCACGAAAATCGGAATGGACCAAGAGCACCACGACCAGCCTGCCCGCGTGATCGGCCGCTACGCCCTCTACGGCAAGCTGGCCTCCGGGGGCATGGCGACCGTCCATTTCGGGCGGCTGCTCGGGCCCGCCGGCTTCTCGCGCACGGTCGCCATCAAGAGGCTCCACCCGCAGTTCGCGAAGGATCCCGAGTTCGTCGCGATGTTCCTCGACGAGGCGCGGCTCGCGGCCCGCATCCAGCACCCGAACGTCGTCGCGACGGTCGACGTGGTGGCGCTCCAGGAAGAGCTCTTCCTCGTCATGGATTACATCCGTGGCGAGTCGTTCTCGCGGCTGATGCGCGCGTCGCGCAAGCGACAGGTCGACGTGTCGCTCGGCGTCATCGTGAGCATCATCTCGGGAATGCTGCACGGCCTCCACGCCGCGCACGAGGCGCGAGACGAGCGCGGCCAGCCTCTCGCGGTGGTTCATCGCGACGTCTCTCCGCAGAACGTGCTGGTCGGCGTCGACGGTATCGCGCGGGTGCTCGACTTCGGCGTCGCGAAGGCGGCGGCGCGGATCCAGATCACGCGCGACGGCCAGATGAAGGGCAAGCTCAGCTACATGGCGCCCGAGCAGCTCCAGGGCAAGGTCGTCGATCGCCGCACCGACGTCTTCGCCGCGGGGATCGTGCTCTGGGAGGCGCTCACCGGGAAGCGGCTCTTCGACGCCGAGGAGCCTTCGGAGCTCCTTCGCATGATCGTCAGCGAGGAGATCCCGCCGCCGAGCGCGGTCGCGCCGTCGATCACGCGGAGCCTCGACGATATCGTGATGCGCTCTCTGTCGCGCGACGTGACGACGCGCTTCCAGACGGCGCGCGAGTTCGCGATCGCGCTCGAAGAGGCGGTGCCCCTCGCGTCGCCCCGTGAAGTGGGCGAGTGGGTGGAGCTCGTCGCGGGCGACACGCTCCTCCACCGCGAGCAAGCCGTCGCCGAGATCGAGGCGGTGTCGCAGGTGAGCGACGTCTCGTTCAACACGAGGAGTCTGCCGTCGTTCCGTCCGCGGATCTCGTCGACGGTGCCGCCGCCGCGCACGCTGCCCGACGCAACGAAGCCGTGGGACGACGAGGACGATCCGACGCGCATCTCGACGTCGTCGATCGGTTCCTCGACGAAGCGCGACAAGCCGACGCGGATCCAGGTGCCGCGTCCCCGGAGCTCGCACCCGCCGCCGGGGCTCGGCCCCGAGCACATCGGGTTCGGCGTGCTCCTCGACAGCGAGCCGCTCACCAGCGTGGTTCCTCCCGCCGCCGGTGACGAGGCGCGGACGAGCATCTATCCGCCGGCTGCGGCCCACGATCTGCCGTCGTTTCCGCTGGACGAGGCCGGTTCGATCCCCCTGTCGCGCGCCATCGTCGTTCGCGATCGCAGCTCGATGCCGCCGACGCTCGTGCTCGCGCCGAACTATCCGACGAGCTTCCGCGATCCGTCGATGTTCACGGTCGCCGTCGGCTGGCTCTGGGACAACCCGCGACAGCGCACGTGGCGCGTCGCCGCTGCAGCGGGGACCGTCGCGCTGCTCCTCGGGTTCGGCGTCGCGGCAGGTCGTGGTGGCAACCCCAAGGGAGAGCGCTTCGTGGTGGTGCCGCAATCGTCGGCCATCGCAGTCGCGCCGCAGGAGATGATTCCGCGTGGAATCGATCCGTCGACGCTCCCCCTCGCCGACGACGAGCGCCCGCGGTCCAAGCCGTCGGACGTCCAGACCACGCCCTACCGCGAGGCGTCGGAGACGACCGCGGCGTCGCGTCCACGCGAGAACGAGCCCGCAGAGCGGCCGAGCGCCGCGCTGGAACGTCCGTCGAAGGAGCATCCGTCGCCCTCCGCTCAGGAGAAGCCGCTGGCCACCGACGAGCACGTGGACCTCGCCGAGACGGAGAACCCGTACTCCGCGCGCAAGCCGGGCGCGCACGCAGTGAAGCCCGCCGCGCCCGCTTCCGACGAAGTGACGGTGCAGCATCCGTCGAACGACGGCGTGTCTCCCGGCTGCAGACAGCCCTACAGCATCGACTCGCAGGGCATCCGGCGTATCAAGCCGGAGTGTCTCTGAAGCGCGCGGTTCCTCAAGCTGGGACGATCGCCGCCAGGTGTCGTCCGCTGTGCTTGCCGTCGCGGCGGAACGAGAAGAAATCTGCCGGGTCGGAGTACGTGCAGCCTTCGACAAGGTCGATGGACGCTGCCGCGATGCCCGCGGCCTCCAGCTGGGCCCGGGCGACGCGCGCGAGATGAACGTGGGGTTTCGGCCCCCGCTCGCGGTCGACGACGTCGGCTGCGTTCGATGCGCGCGCGAGCTCGTCAGCGACGTCGGCGGACACCTCGAAGGCGCGTCCGGTGATGTGCGGGCCGATGGCAGCGACGAGCTCGGCGTTTCCACCTGCTTCGCGCCGCAGCGCCGCGACGCCTGCGGCGATGACGTTGCCCACGAGCCCGCGCCATCCTGCGTGGATCGCGGCGACGGCACCGCTCGCGCGATCTCCGACGAGGATCGGCACACAGTCGGCCATCCTCACGCCCATCGCGGCTCTCGGATTGCGACCCACGAGCGCGTCTCCTTCACGATAGAGGACTTCCCGACGCTCCTCGGTGCCGTCCAGAACCAGCGCGTTCGCGCCGTGCACCTGGGACAGATAGTAGACACGGTCCGCGTGCACTCCGAGCGCCTCGGCGGCCCGCTCGAGGTTCGCAGCGACGTTTTCTTCGGTGTCTCCAGCGGCCACCGAGAAGCTCAAACTGGAATAAGGGCCGGGAGACACACCACCCTTTCGGGTGAAGAAAGCATGAACAAACCCGGCTGAAGTCAGGAGCGAGCTGGTCCTAAAGCGAGCAATGTTCGTGTCTTCTGAGTGCTGCATCGATAAGGACCTACCCTCGTACTCTACTGACAGGTCTGGTATCTCTGGCACGTGACGCAGGCCCGACCCTCCGACCCGTTCATCGGGCGTGAAATCCTGGACGGGCAGTTTCGCATCCTCCAGAAGATCGGCACGGGGGGAATGGGTTCGGTCTACAAGGCCGAGCAACCGGCGATGAGCCGGATGGTCGCGATCAAGATCCTTCACCCGAAGCTCACGAATCGGCAAGATCTCGCCTCGCGGTTCCGGCGTGAAGCGCGCGCGATGGCGCAGCTCACGCACCCCAACACCGTCAAGGTGTTCACGTACGGCGAGCTCGACGAGGGCTCGCTCTACATCGTCATGGAGTTCCTCGAGGGGCGGAACCTGAACCGCGCCGTCAAGCGCGACGGCCCGATGACGGCGGAGCGCGCCGTCTCGATCCTCATCCAGGTCTGCGGCGCCCTCCAGGAAGCCCACACCATGGGCATCATTCACCGGGACCTCAAACCGGAGAACATCTTCCTCTGCAAGCAGATGGGTATCGAGGACTACCCGAAGGTCCTCGACTTCGGGCTCGCGAAGGTGACCGAGCAGCAGATGCGGCCCGGCTCCGTGAACCTCACCCAGGAGGGCATGGTCTTCGGCACTCCGGAGTTCATGTCGCCCGAGCAGGCGCAGGGCCACACGCTCGACGCGACCAGCGACATCTACTCGCTCGCCGTCATCCTCTACGAGGCGCTCACCGGCAAGCTCCCGTTCGACGCGAAGAGCCCGATGGAGTTCATCCAGAAGCACGTCGTGACGCCGCCGATCCGGCTGAGCGACCGCGTCCCCGGTCTCAGCTTCCCCGCCGGGCTCGATGACGCGATCGCACGCGCTCTCTCGAAGAGCCCGTCGGCGCGCTACGACAGCGCGATCGAGTTTGCTGCAGCGCTTCGTCCCTACGCGGGCGCCGGCGGTGCCATGATCGACAGCATCTTTCAGATGACGCCGGGCCCCACGAGCGCGCTCGCCGGACGCTCCACGGTCGTCACGCGGCGCATGCAGCGCGGCCCGAGCATGGGGCTCCTCGTCGCGGTCGCCGTGATCTGTCTCGCCGCGGGCGTCATCCTCGCCGTCCTCGTGATGAAGCGCACGGGGCACTGAGTCGCTCCGCGATCCGGACGCCGGCGCCGTCACGACGGGGCGCGTTTCGACGGATTTCGCGCTAGCCTGCCGCCCGTGGCGGACCAGATCCCGTTCAGCGACGAGGAGCGAGTCGCCTCGCGGCCGCGCCCGAAGACGAAGGTCCGGCTCACGCGCATCCTGATCATCGCCGCGATCGTCGTCCTCGCCCCCATCGTCGCGGCCGTCGCGACGGTGCTCCTCGTCGTCGCGCACTATTCCGAAGGGCTCCCGAGTGTCGAGCAGCTCAAGTCGGGGTACAACCCGCCGCAGCTCACCCGGATCCTCGCCCGCGACGGGGCCGTCCTCGCCGACGTGTTCACGGAGCGCCGCACCGTCGTCTCGTTCCAGGAAGTGCCGGACAACGCGAAGCTTGCGTTCCTGGCGGCCGAGGACGCGAGCTTCTACGAGCACCAGGGGCTGAACTACTTCGGGATGCTGAGGGCGCTCGCAGCGAATCTGCGAGCCGGCGGCACGCGCCAGGGCGGCAGCACCATCACCCAGCAGGTCGTGAAGAACGTGCTCCTCGACCCCGAGCGCACGATGAAGCGGAAGATCCGCGAGACGATCCTCGCTCGCCGGCTCGAGCAGTCGCTCACCAAGGACGAGATCCTCAACCTCTACCTGAATCACATCTATCTCGGGCACGGCCGCTACGGCATCGAAGAGGCGTCGCGTTACTACTTCGGCAAGAAGGCGCGGGCCCTCGAGCTCCCCGAGTCGGCGCTCCTCGCCGGGCTCGTCGCAGCGCCGGAGCGCTTCTCGCCGCGGAAGAGCCCGGAGCGTTCCCTCGAGCGGCGCAAGTACGTGCTCGGTCAGATGCTCGCCAAGGGCTTCATCACGAAGGACCTTTACGACCAGGTGAAGGACGTCCCGCTGAAGCTCTCACCGGCGTCGGACGTCGAGAGCGAGCTCTCGCCGGAGGCCGTCGACGCCGCGAAGAAGGCGCTCGACACCGCCGCCGGCCCGAGCGCGCAGCGCGGTGGCTACGAGGTGACCACGACGATCTCGCCGGTCATCGAGGCCGCGGCGCGTCGCGCCGTGCGCGAGAACCTGGAGGCGTACGCGACGCGGCACTCGCTGCGTCCGCCGTACACGCAGACGGCGCGCAAGGAATGGGGGAAGCCGTTCACGGGCAAGCCTCTGATACACAAGGTGTACGTCGGCACGGTGGACTCGACCGACGACCGGCTGGGCACCGTCGACCTGCGTCTCGGCGACGTGATCGGCCGTGTCTTCCTGGCGCAAGAGAGCCGGTACAATCCCGGAGGGCTCACTCCGTCGCGCTTCGCCGAGAAGGGCGCGGTGCTCCGCGCGAGTATCCAGGCGCCCTGGGAGCCCGGGGAAAAGCCGTCGCTCCGTCTCGAACTCGGCCCCGAGTCGGCGCTCGTCGCGCTCGACGTGCGCACGCGCGAGGTGCTCGCCCTCGTCGGCAGCTACGAGGCGATCCCGGGCGGACTCGACCGTGCCATGCAGGCGCGCCGGCAACCGGGCTCGGCGTTCAAGCCGTTCGTCTATGGGTACGCGCTCCACGCGCGCCAGATCACGCCGGCCACGATGCTGACCGTCCCCGCGTCGCCCCACGACCCGCGCGACACGACGACGAAGAAAGAGAGCGTCCGTGACGCCATCGCGAAGAGCGACAACGCCGCCGCCATCACGGTCCTGCGCGGTGCGGGCGCAGACGCCGTCGCCGAATGGGCGCACGCCGTCGGGATCGAGTCGCACCTCGGCGCGGACGAGTCGCTCGCGCTCGGCTCGTACGAGGTGACGCCGCTCGAGCTCGCGGGCGGCTTCGCGACGTTCGCGAGCGGCGGCGACGTAGCCGCGCCGCTCCTCGTCAAGACGATCACGAAGTCCGGTCACCCGGTGGAGCTCGCGCCGAAGCCGCCTGCGCGCCGCGCGATGGACCCCGACGAGGCGTATCTCGTGACGAGCTTGCTGAAGAGCGTCGTCACCTACGGCACCGCGCGGCGCGCGCAGTCGCTCGCGCGGCCCGTCGCCGGCAAGACGGGCACGACGAATGCGTCCAAGGACGCCTGGTTCGTCGGCTACTCGACGGACATCGTCACCGCGGTGTGGGTCGGTTACGACGACGCGCTGCCGCTCGGGCCCGGTGAGTCGGGTGCCGTCACCGCGCTGCCGGCGTGGATCTCGTTCATGAAGGCCGCGCACGAGGGGCGTCCCGTCACCGAGTTTGCGCGGCCGAGCACCATCGTGACGGCGCGCATCGATCCGTCCACCGGCTTGCTCGCCCGCGACGAGGACGGCGCGATCGAAGAAGAGTTCCTCGAAGGGACGGCACCGACGGAGATGTCGCCGCCGCCCGACGCCGGCGCGCCGCACCCCGCCGAGGCGCGCCCCGCCGCCGCGACGCGGCGCGACGCCGGAGTGCCGCAGGACGAACCGCCGCCGTTCTGAGCGCGGTCTGCCACATCACGCCGTCTTCGCGTCGCGGCACGGTGCCGTGTCGACGATTCACGGTGCGAAGGGCCGTGTGCGGCGCGAAACGCCGGCGATCTTGCGTCTCCGTCGTCGCGGTGCGCCGGCACGGTGCGTGCTGAGACGGCGCGTATGAGCCGAGTCATGGGGCGTGGATTTTCGAGGCTTGCAGTGTTCGCCGGAGTGACGTTCGCGCTATCTCTGCCTTCGGTCGCTCACGCAGCGGAGCACGACGAAGACGTCTTGCCGCCACCGACCGACGACGCGGCGGACCCCGACGAACCGGGATTCCCCCAAGATAAAGCCGCCCCAACCGCGTACGCGCCACCGACAAGTGGAGTGGTCATAAGCGCTGGTCCCGCGCCGCTGCCGGCTCCGGTGCCCGACCATCCGCCGCTCGCCGACTGGCGTCTCATCGGGTGGCTCGGAGGGTTCGCACAGCTCGACGGGAGCAAGTACGGCGGCATCGAGAACGGTGTGGCCTTCCAGTACCGGTACCGATGGTTCGTCGGAGGGCCGCTCGTCGCGGCGTCGGCGGAGCCTCTGTCCGCGTCGTCCTACACGGTCGCTGCGACGGCCGGCGTCGGCACGCGACTCGGCAAGCAGGTCCGCGCGCAGGTGCTCGGCGTCTTCGGCGCACACTTTCATCAGAACGTCGGATACGAGTTGTTAGGCAACGACAACGGCGCGGACGGTACCGTTCCGTTCGCGGGGGCGCGCGCCTCGATGGGGTACCTGTTCGGCAAGCGCTTCGCTCATTTCGAGCTCGGTGCCTTCGTGGAGCTCGACGACGACCTCACGCGTCGTCACATCACGTACGAGGTCGACGGAGCGTCCGTGACGCACGTGGTCGGCACGTCGACCGTTGCGTTCGGGATCGAGCTCGGCGGTTCGCACGACGTCTTCTGACCGCTCGGGGCGGGGGCTCTGACGGCCATCGTTCCCCGGTGCGACATCTGAACGTGCTGGAGCCGGGATGCGTGCTATTCACCAGTGAGCACGATTTGTACTGTGTTACGCACTCTGGCCACCTGGCCAGTTTGGTCCCGATCGTGGCCAGTAACGTCCTGCCTTTCGATCCTTGATTGGGCCAAACGCAAACGATGTCGCTGATGAATCGAAAAGCCTGCTTCGTCGCTCTCGTTCTTGCCACCGCCGGTTGCGGCTCCAATTCGGAGAGCGCCGCGTACGGTGCGGGGGGCGGCTTCGGGTTCGTGACCGGCGGCGCAGCGTCGATAGACGTCGGCGCTGGCGGCACCCCCGGCGCAGGAGGGACGCCGCTCGGTACGGGCGGCACGATCGCGCCGGGGAACGGCGGCTCGGTGACGTCGACCGGCGGCGTGCCCACGGGTTGCCTCGTCGGCATTGAAAGCGGTTGCAGCGGCGGCATGTCGAGCAGCGGCGGCACCTCGAGCGGCGGCAGCATGTCGAGCAGCGGCGGCACCTCGAGCAGCGGCGGCTCGTCGAGCGACGGCGGTAGCGCAAGCAGCGGCGGCTCGTCGAGCAGTGGCGGCAGCAGCTCGGGCGGCTCCAGCAGCGGCGGCGGCAACTCCGGTGGCTCGAGCGGCAGCGGCGCGGGCGGCACCAGCAGCGGTGGCTCCGGCGGTGGCGGCGGGAACATGAGCGGCGGCGGCGCAGGTGGCGCAGATCCGATGCTCGTCATGGAGTGCGCGCAGAAGCTCTGCATCGATCCGGTGTTCGACTGTGTGCTTCAGGGTTGCGGCTTCGCCGCCTGCGTCAACCTGCACTGCATGATCCAGTGACGTCCGCGCGAAGCGCGTGGCTCAGCGCGCGCAGGGGGCTGCGGCGCAACGCGGCCCCGCGCCTCCGTCGCTAGAGCTCGATCGCGTCGGGGTGGAGGGTGCCGGGTTGCGGCAGTACGTCGCGCACCTTGCGGAAGTCGAATCGATCGACGTCGACGCCGGCTTGCGTGAGCAGCGTCTCGGCGACGAAGACCGGTACCGCACTTCCGAGCGCGAGCGCCAACGCGAGTGCGTCGGTCGACGCGGCGTCGATGTCGACGACCTCGCCGCCCTTCGCGAGCGTCACCGTCGACTGGAACGCGTCGTCGTCGAGCCGGTCGACACGAACACTGACGACGTCTCCGCCGAATTTTCTCACGACGTCGGCGAGTGACGAGTGTGCAGACGCCCGCTCGCCGTGGGTCGGGTCGACGCGGAGAGCGATCGACAATGCGTCGCTCCCGTGCGCACGCAAGAGCAAACCGCGTCGTCCTTGCTCGTCCATCAGCACGACGGCGTTACCAGCCGGCGTCGGCAAAATGCCGCCGAGTGCCATTCGTCTGTAACCGATCGGCGGCTTGATGATCGACGGGTCCTTGGTCGACGGCTCCTTCGACTCGCGCCGCTTGGAAGGAGCAGGTGCTGCCGACCCGCTGGCCGCGGGTGGCGTGTCGATCGCGGGAGTCGATTCGTGAGCGGCGCAGGACATCAGCGTCGATTCGCACGCAAGCGCGCCTGCAAGGAGCCACATGGGGGAACTGACGCGGTACTCATTCGAATCGACCCGTAGCTTGAGCCGTCCGGACGCGTGTGATGGACCAACCGAGGCAGGGTCCGTCGAAAATCCGCCCGCCGCCTTGCGTTGCCAGAACCAGCTCAACTTGCGTTTCGCTGTCGCGACCATCGACCTTAGAAAAGTCTAGCGCCGTCATACCTGTTGCGCTCGGCTCCGACCGTTTTCCACGGATACTGCCACGCAAGGTTGACCTAACACCGGAATTCACCGAGCATCGCGCCCCTAAGAACATGATTTTCGGACGCTTCATCTGCGGCGCTGCGGCAATTCTCGCGACGGCTGCCTGCACCAGTGGTGGTACCCGGGTGCCGGCGGACGGGCCCTCGATAGGTGGGGTTCACACTCCCTGGCTGCACAAGAGCCACGACGAACGTGAAGGCTTCATGGCCGCCCACGTCGAGCCCACGATGAAGAAGCTCTTCGTCTCGTACAAAGCGAAGTCGTACGGCGATTTCGGGTGCGAAACCTGTCACGGCAAGGACATGGACATCGTGGATTTCCATATGCCGAACTCGCTCTACGCGCTTCCCGAGAAGGACACGATCGCCGAGGCGACGAGCTACGACGAAGACACCACGAAGTTCATGATGGAGAAGGTCGTTCCGACGTTCGCGAAGCTGCTTTCGGAGTCGCCGAAAGAGCCAGGGAACCCGGGCGCCGGCGTGTCGTGCTTCACGTGCCATCCGCACGAGTGATCACGACATCGCGACGAGTAACGTTTACTCGGTAGAAAAACCGGAGCACAAGAATGTCCGATTCGCACGATAAGAATCGCGCGGCCCATGGCGTGCCGCCAGGCGAAGACACCCGCCGTGATTTCATCAAGACGGTCGGGATCGGCGGCATCGGCCTCGGTCTCGGTGCAGTGGCGGGAGGTCCGGCCATCGCGTTCGTCGCGTACCCGATCTTCAACGCGACGGTCTCCGGCTCGGGAGGCTTCGTGAAGGTCGGCAAGTCCGATAGCTTCAAGGCCGGCACTCCGGTGAAGGTCGATCTATTCGCCGACAAGCGCGACGCCTGGAACCGCATCGTCAAGGTGAAGGTCGGTTCCGCGTGGGTCCTGCGCGAGGGTGACAAGCTGACCGCGTACAGCTCGGTCTGTCCGCACCTCGGGTGCGCCGTCGACTTCGACACCGACGACACGAAGTTCAAGTGCCCGTGCCATCACTCGGTGTTCGACCTCACCGGCAAGGTGGAGGGCGGCCCCGCGCCGCGCGCAATGGACGTGCTCGAGCTCGAAGAGAAAGACGGCGCAGTCTCCGTGCGCTACCAGCGCTTCCGTCAGGGCATCGCCGACAAGGAGACGGTGTGATGAAGGCGCTCATCGATTGGCTCGACGAGCGCGCCGGCCTGCGCAAGCTCATGGACGAGGCGCTGAACGAGCCGATCCCCGGCGGCGCGCGTCTCCGCTACGTCTTCGGTAGCGTGCTGATGTTCCTCTTCATGCAGCAGGTCGTCCTCGGGATCCTGCTTGCGAGCTACTACAGCCCGTCGGCGACCGACGCCTGGGCAAGCACCGAGTACCTGAACGATCAGGTGACGGCGGGATGGTTCCTGCGCGGCCTGCATCACCACGGGTCGTCGGCGATGGTCGTCGTCACCGCGCTGCACTTCCTGCAGACGGTGATCGCCGGCGCGTACCGCCGTCCTCGCGAGCTCAACTGGCTCACCGGCATGGCGATGGGCGGGCTCGTCCTCGGGTTCGCGCTGACCGGTTATCTGCTCCCCTGGGATCAGAAGGGCTACTGGGCGACCCAGGTTGCGACCGGCATCATGGGAAGCGTTCCCGGTGGCGAGCCGCTGCGCGTCCTGCTTCAGGGCGGCACCGAGTACGGCAACCTCACGCTCACGCGGTTTTACGCGCTTCACGTCTTCGTGCTGCCGATCGGGCTCGCCGCGTTGCTCGGCATCCACCTCACGCTGTTCCGCAAGCACGGCGTGACGCCGCCGATGCTCCCCCCCGAGGAGCTCGAGAGGAAGACGCAGCGCTTCTTCCCGAGTCAGCTGCTCTGGGACATCATCGCGATGGCGATCACGTCCGCGGTGCTCGTGCTCCTCACGTTCAGCACGCACGGCGCCGACCTCTATGCGCCCGCCCAGCCCGCGTCGAACTTCGTCGCGAGGCCGGAGTGGTACTTCCTCACGCTGTTCCAGCTCCTCAAGTACTTCGAGGGGCCGCTCCAGCTCATCGCGACGGTGATCATCCCCGGTGCGGTCACGACGTTCCTCGTCCTCTTGCCGTGGATCGACCGCGCAGGGAGCCGCAAGGTCGGCGAGCGAATGCCGGTTCTGGTGGGCGTCGCGCTCCTCATGTCCGGCGTCGTGACGCTCACGTCGCTCGCGATGGTCGAGGATGCAAACAACCAGAAGTTCCAGAAGAGCCTCGCCGCCGCCCACGTGGAGGCGGACCGCGCCCGCGAGCTCGCGAAGATCGGCGTCCTTCCGACCGGCGGTGACGCCGTATTCGACAACGACCCGCAGGTGGGCGCGCGCAAGCTCTTCAAGGAGAGCTGCGAGAACTGCCACACCCTCGGCGGCTCGGGCGGCGAAGAAGCGCCGAACCTGACCGACTACAAGAGCCGCGAGTGGCTCTCGGGCGTCATCCGCAATCCGCACGACAAGCGGTTCTTTGGCGGCACCAAGACGCACAAGGAGATGGAGCCTTATCCCGCGTCGGCGCTACCCGACGACAAGCTCAAGGCCGTCGTCGAGTACCTGACGAGCCTCATCGGTCCCGAGGCGGGACAGGTGGACGCCGCGCTGGTCGACAAGGGCAAGAAGCTCTTCGCCGACGACCTCGATTGCAACACGTGTCACGAAGTGAAGCCCGGCGAGACCGGGGACGGCCCGAATCTGAGCGGGGACGGCTCGAAGGCGTGGATCATCCGCGTGTTGCACGACTCGGCGGCCGAAGACCTGTTCGGCAAGAGCGCCGGCATGCCGAAGTTCGGAAAGAAACTGACCGACGAAGAAATGAAGCAGCTTTCCGAACTGATCGCCGCCCAGCGGGGCGCGAAGGGTACGTGACGCTTTGCGTCGCCTGGAATAAACGAAAAGGCCGCACCGTCGAAGCGGGAAGCCTTTGTTCTCTAGCCCGTATACCGATGACTGAAGCCAAGGAGTTGCATGGATATGTCGAACACGCCTAGCTCACGCTCTCTCCCGACCGCGGCCCTTTTCTCGGCCATCTTTGCCGCCGCCGCCTTCGGCGTGCTCGTGCCCTCCGTTGCCCACGCCGGTGACGAGGCCTGCGCGACGAAGAAGTTCCACTACCCGGCGGTCGAGAAGGCCTGCAAGGACGGCGGGCGCAAGGCCGCCAAGGAAGTCATGAAGGGCGCCGTCAAGAAGGCCAAGGCCGACGGCAAGGACGTGAAGTGCACGTCGTGTCACGAGGACACCAAGGACTTCAAGCTGAAGGACAACGCGGTCCACGACCTGAAGCCGTACATCTGAGAGCGCGCTCACTGCGTCGAAATGCGACAACGCCGGTCGCCGGGTATCCGGTGGACCGGCGTTCTCGTTTCCGAACTCCGGATCGTCGCATCGCATGAGCGACGGAACTTGGCTCTCCGGTGCGACGGGGTTACGGCCATCGCATGGCAGCGAAGAGAGCGAAGAAGGCCGCCGCGCCGAAGAAGCCGGGCACGAAGAAGCGTCGAGGGGTGAAGCTCGAACCGACGGGACTGGGACCCGAAGAGCTTCCGATCGCCGAGCCCACCGGGGAGCTCGCCGCACTCGCGGAGCAGGTGCGTGCCGACGGCGGCGCAGTCATCGGCGCTTACAAGGAGCCGCTCGGCGGCCATTCGCTGCTCCTCGCGGCGCTGCCCGTCGAGAAGGTCGTGCCGACGCCGTTCCAGCGCGACGTCTCCGATGCGCACGTGAGAAAGCTCACCGTGGCGATGGACAAGACACGCCGCTTCCTCGACCCGATCATCGTCGTGAAAGAGGGCGACGGCTACATGACCCCGAACGGCAATCATCGCCTCACCGCGCTGCGCGAGCTCGGTGCGCGCGCCATCATCGCCCTAATCGTGCCCGAGCGGGCGGTCGCGTATCAGATCCTCGCGCTCAACATCGAGAAGGCGCATAACCTCCGCGAGCGCGCGCTCGAGGTCGTCCGCATGTACCGGGACCTCACAGGCTTCAGCAAGGACGCCGAGACGGCGTACCAGCTCGAGTTCGAGGAGCCGGCGCTGGTCACGCTCGGTTTTGCGTACGAGCAACGCCCGCGGCTCTCCGGTGGCGCGTACAACCCCGCGATCCGGAAGGTCGACAAGTGGATCGACGAGCCGCTCGCCGACGCGGCGATGGAGCGCGAGCGTCGCGCCGGTCTCCTGCTCGAGCTCGACGACGCGGTGAGCGAAGCCGTGGAGCGATTCAAGGCCAAGGGCCTCACCAGCCCTTACCTGAAGAGCTTCGTCGTGGCGCGCATCAACCCGCTCCGGTTCATCAAGGGAGAGCCGCCGCCGCTCGACGAGCTCATGGCGACCATGACCAAGCGCGCCAAGGGGCTCGACCCGGGCAAGGTGAAGGCCGAAGATCTCGCGAGATCCGGCGGCGCGCCGGACGAGGAGTGAGCGGCCGGTAGCCGTCCCAGCGGCCCTTGATGTAGTACTACGCGCGCATGTCGATTCGAGGCTCATATCTGGCAGCGCTCTGTGCGCTAGGGCTCGCCGTCGTCGGCTGTGAAGACAAGAAGGCCGCGAAGGCGGAGGGGGCCGACGCAGGTCCGCCGAAGCCCGCGGTTCACGGCGACAAGAACATCGTCGATGCGCTGCAGGCCGAGGGTAGCGCGATGGCGCAACAAGGGCCGCCCGAGACCGGCGTATTCCCGCCCGGCGGTGCCGACAGGGAGCTTAAGCTCGGTGACCCGCCGAAGTTCGCGCTCGGGCTCAAGGGCTCCGAGCCGGCGGTGACGTTCGTTCCGCCTCCCGCCAAGCCGGCGAAGAAGCTCGAGGGCAAGGTCGAGGTGTCCGTACAGACGGGACCGCGCTCCGCGATGCCGACGGTGGAGCTCGGTTTGACCACCGAGTTTGCCGACAAGTCCGCAGATCCCGCAACGCCCGCGCCGCTCACCGAGCTCCTCGTGAAGGCGACGTCGTCGAAGCTCGGCGCCGATCAGCCCGGTCAGCTTCCGCCCGGTGCCGACAAGCTCATCGGCAAGGCGCGCGGCAGCAAGTTCACGATAACGCTCCTGCCGAACGGTTCCGGCAAGGTGACGAGCATCGAGCCCGCGAAGGACCTCGACGAGTCACTGTCGCTCATCGTGCGCGCCGCGAGCGACTCCTTCGACTTCGCGTTCGCACAGTACCCGACCGATCCCGTCGGCAAGGACGCCTTCTGGATGGTGACGAGCCGCGAGCAGTACGCCGGCCTCGATGCGGTCGTGTACCGCATGTACAAGATCCTCGAGGTGAAGCCCGACAAGGTCCTCCTCGACGTGAACGTGAAGCGGCTCGTCTCGCCGGGCCGGCTCGCGCTGCCGGGCATCCCGCCGCACCACGTGGACGAGTTCAACGATACCGTGACCGGGCGCATCGAGGTGATGCCCTCAGACACGTCGAACATCCACGGCGATTTGACGGACACCATCCTCGCCGCTCTGACGCCCGAGGGCGCCGCCGCCCAGGCCCAGGCTCAGGGGCAAAAGATGCAGATCCAGATGCAGATCAAGACGCGCGTCGCGACCGGTCGCTGAGAACTCAGCATGGGCCGTACTCTCGCCTGTAGGCGACGATGCGCTCGCGGATCTCGTCGGTGATGACGCGCCGGCCGTCGACGTCGGTCGTCGACAGGTATTCGACGATCTCGCCGATGTTCACGATGGAGAACGTCTTCATCCCGTAGGTCTTGCCGACCTCGGTGAGCGCGCTCTCGTCACCCGTGCCGCGCTCCATTCGGTCGACGGCGACGACCAGGCCGGCGAGCGTCACGTCGGCGGCGGCGCGAAGGAGCGGCACCGTCTCGCGGATCGACGTCCCTGCCGTCGTGACGTCCTCCACGATGAGCACGCGCTGGCCCGCGGCGAGCTCCCATCCGACGAGGGTTCCGCCCTCGCCGTGGTCCTTCGCTTCCTTGCGGTTGAACGCGAACCCGACGTCGCGGCCGCGTCGCGAGAGCTCCATCGACGTCGCCACGACGAGAGGGATGCCCTTGTAGGCCGGGCCGAAGAGCACGTCGAAGCCGTCGCCCGCGTTGCGCTCGATGGCGTCGGCGTAGGCAGCGGCCAGGCGCGCGAGCTGCGCGCCCGTCCGGTACTTGCCGGTGTTGACGAAGTACGGCGTGCGCCGTCCGCTCTTGGCGACGAAGTCCCCGAACGTGAGCACGTTCGAGCGAACCATGAACTCGATGAAGTCTTTCTTGTAGGTTTCCATGACGCGCACCGGATTCATCGCATGAGGGGGCCCGCACGAGAAGTCGCGATCGGGAGAGCCGCGAAAGTTCTGCCGCGAGCGGTAGTTGTTGCGAGTCTTCGCCCGGTTGAGCGAGCCTCGCCCTCGATGTCGACCTGGCACGGTGCGGTGACGGAAATGATTCTGGTGCTCGCCGTGCTCTCCGGCTCGGGTTGTTCGAGTTCGCCCACGTGCCTCGAGTGCCCCGCCACGGGTGGCGGGGGCGTCTTTGGTGCGGGCGGCACGCCCATCCTCGGTGGCGCGGCAGGTGCGCTCCCCGGCGCCGGCGGCACCCCGAGCGCAGGGGGCGTCGCCACTGCGAACGGCGGCACTCCCGGCGCGGCCGGTACGATGTCCACGCCCGCGGGTTCGCTCATGTGCGGCGGCAAGCTGTGCAAGGGCGGTGGCCACTGCGCGACGGACGGGAGCTGTCCGGCGTACCTCGGTACGTGCTTCACGAGCACCGACAACTTTGCGACGTGCGACGCTTACTGCAACGCGCAGGGCGCCGCGTGCAACGCAAAGGCGTGCAACGCCGACGGTACCGCGATCATGAACGGCTATAGCTGGGTGAGCTACTCGGCGTCCGATCGCGCAGAGTGCCAGATGGGCGCCTTCCCCGACGCGAACAGCTTCGATACGTGCGCGTCACCGATCTGGCTCGCCCCGTCCAAACCCAAAGACGACGTCATTCGCTGCTGCTGCAAGGATTACTGAAGATTTTCGGCGGGTCACCCCGAGCTCGAGTCTGCTGTAAGATGCACGGTCATGGCATCGGACTCCGCCAAGATCATCCTGTACGGCGAGAAACACTGGGATAGTCCCTACGTCTTCACCGCCTTCGTGGCGCTGCTCGAGAAGGGGATCCCGTTCGAGGTACGGCTGCTCGATCTCGACGCCGGGGATCAGCGTGCTCCCGCGTATCGTGAAGCGTCGCTCACCGCGCGCGTTCCCAGCATCGACCACGGCGGATTCGTCCTCTCGGAGTCCACCGCCATCGTCGAATACCTGGAAGAGACGTTCCCTGCGCCGACCTACGCGCGCCTTCTTCCCGAGAACCTTCGCGAGCGGGCGCGCGCCCGCCAGATCATGGGCTGGATCCGGAGCGACCTGATGCCGCTCCGTGAAGAGCGCTCGACCGAGACGATGTTCTTCGAGCCCTCGACGAAGGCGCTCGGCCCGGCTGCACGCGCCGCTGCCGACAAGCTGTTCTTCCTGGTCGATCACGTCGTGCCCGACGGGCAGACGACGCTCTTCGGCAAGTTCTGCGTGGCGGACGCCGATCTCGGCTTCATGCTCCACCGG
Source organism: Polyangiaceae bacterium (assembly GCA_036272055.1). Taxonomy (GTDB): domain Bacteria; phylum Myxococcota_A; class Polyangia; order Polyangiales; family Polyangiaceae; genus DASZVB01. The sequence continues at coordinate 147,122 of DATAZL010000096.1, forward strand.
CTCATCCTCAATGGCGATCCGGTGCCTGACAAGGCCCAGCGCTACGCCGCTGCCCAGTGGTCCCGTCAGAGCATCCGCGATTTCGTCGAGCGCGAACGACCGCCGCGCTGAGGGCTCGCGCCGTCACGGGCCGGCTCTTTACTCGGCGCGGGCCGTTCAGCAGGTGTCGCCACAGACGAAGCCGTCCGCGCACGGCGTCCTCGACGTTCCGTCGGGGCAGAACACGTTGCAGCTCCCGGTGTTCTCGCAGTGGACGCGGCACGTGCTGTCACAGGTGACGTCGCAGCTTCCCACTGACTGGCAGAACACCTCGCTCGCGTCGCCCACCCGGGGCGCGCAGCTGCTGACGCTGGTGCAGTCGTACTGGCACCCCGCGCCGCAGGACGTCGTGCAGCTACTCACGTGGTCGCACGACACATTGCAGCGATCGCCACAGGATGCGCGGCACGTCGGTCCGTCATGGCAGGCGACGACGCAGTCGTCCACGCAGGTCGACCGGCACTCCGTCTCGAAGCTCGCGCAATCGAGCTCACAGGGGCCGGGGCCGCAGCTCTGCACGCAGTCGTACCCGTCGTAGCAACCGCAGGCGAGCCCCCGGCAGCTGTGCGAGTCACACCCTGCCGCGAATACGACGGCGAGGGCGAAACCGAGGACGGCCAGGACTGCGGAGCGCGGGCGCACGACCCGGTAGTCGCGCGGAGCGGTCCGCACGGCTCACGGGACGCCCGTCACTTGAAAAAAGAGGTATCGCCCGCGCCTTCGCGGACGATGACCGGCTCGTCGGTGGTCAGGTCGATCACCGTCGTCGGCTGGAGGCCGCCGGGGCCGCCGTCGAGGACCATGGCCAGGCCCTGAAAGTCGTCGTCGATCTCGTTCGGGTCGACGTGGGGTGCTTCCCCCGTGCGCGCCGCGGTGCTCGAGATGATGGGGTGCCCGAGCTCCGCAACGAGTGCGTGCGCAACGGCGTGAGCGGGGATACGAATGCCGACCTGCTTCCTCGACGTCTGCACGATCTTCGGTACGGTCCGCGTGGCGTTCAGGATGAAGCAGTAAGGGCCGGGCAAGAACTTCTTCAAGATGCGAAACTCGCGGTCGTACACGACGGCGTAGTTCGTGATCTCGGCGAAGTCGCGGCACACGAACGAGAGCTGGTGCGACTTCGGCATGTTCTTGATCTGATAGAGCCGATCGACGGCCTTCTTCTCGAACAGGTCGCAGCCGATGCCGTACACGGTGTCCGTCGGATACGCGATCACCTCTCCGGCGCGGAGAGCGTCCACCGCCCGGCGGATCTTTCTCGGCTCCGGATTCTCTGGATTTATCTCGAGCAGCATTCGACGCGGACGGCCATCTACTACAAGGCAGGCCCGAGCGCGAGGAGCCTCACCGTGCGCGCGGGCACGACGACCGAAACATTTCCGTCATCGACCTTCATCGCTTCGCCCGACATCGGATCCGACGCGGTTTTTGCGCCGGCAACCGACACTTTCGCCACGAGCTCGTCGCCCGTCGCGTTGATCACGAAGAGCGCGCGTGGCCGTCCCTCCGTGTCGACGTGGAGGGTGGTGCGAATTGCCTCGGGCTCTGCCGCGAGGGGCGCGATACGCAGATCGGTGAGCGTCGTTGCGATCAGCTCCGACAGCGTGGACGGGCCGCGCGGCAGGAGCTGCGGAGCCGGCGTCTGCGCGAGCGTCGGAAGCCGGGCCGACGTCGCGAGAAAATGCGCGTCGCGCTCCGGCGCGCGCGGTCCGACGCTGACCGCCTTTCCACCGAAGGCGTGCTGTGCGATCGCCGACGTCAAGGTCGGGTCGAGCGCGCCGGGGCAAACGACGATCGTCCACCGGGCGTCACCGAGCGACCGCTCCGCTCCCTCCGCGGACACGAACTCGTACGGCACCCGCTTCTCGTCGAGGAGCTTCTCGACCGTCGTCATGAACGCGCGCGCCTCGGCGAGCGCGCCCGCGGTGGGGTCCGACTCGCCCTCGAGGGCGTCTTCGCTCGCGTCGAGCCCGAGGAGCGCCGCCGGGAACGGCGCAGTGGCCGACGCGAGCCAGCCGAGCCGTTCGAGCAGGCGCGGCACGACGATCCGCACCGGCGCCGGGCGCGTGAGCTCACGGTGCTGCGTCTCCTCGAGCGCGGCGAAGAGACGCCGCCATTGTTCCGCCGAAGGTCGCGCCTTGCCGTGCGCGTCGATGGGCCCGCCGATCCACCGATCGCGCTGGACGCCGGCGTCGAGTGCGACGGCGCGCGCGCCGTACGCGAGCGCCGTCATCGCGACGAACAGATCGTCCTCGTCGGTCCGCGGCGTCATGTCCGCGGCGAAGCCCGCGTACGTTCGTGACGCGAACACCGGCTCTCGGTGCGCCCGAGCTCGTGCTGCAGCGCGCCCGACGATGAATGCGAGCTCGCGCCGTCCGGCCTCGCTCGCGCTGGCCCGGCACGCGAACGTCACGCCGTTCGCGACGCGCTCCATGCGCACGGGATCCACCGGCGCGGCGGCGCGCGCGTCGCCCTGCTCGTGGAGCTTCACGACGCCAGCGAGGCCATGACGTTCCAGCACGGCGCGGTACCGGTAGAATGCACCTTCCGCGATGGCTTCTTGCGCCTCGAGCCAGTCGAGGTGAGGGCCTAGCGCATCGGGATCGGACGGCACCCTGCCGCTCGGTGGCTCGAGCGTGTCGAACGTCGCCGCAGGGCCGTGAACGCGACGGAGCGGCCCGATGCTGCCGTAACGATGCTTCGCGAAGCGGCGGTACTGCGAGAGCGCGTCGGGGTGATGATCGCCGTCGGACGCGCCCTGCGAGAGCAGCGGGGCACGGCGCTCGTCACCGACGAAGGCGAGCGCGACGGCTCCTCCTTCGCCGGCGAGCGGCGCGAGTCGTTCAGCGACGGCGCGCAGATACACCGCGGCGTGCTCGTGAAATGCGCGGCTCGCGTGGCTCGGCGCCGGATAGGCGACGGGGAGCGCGGCCGTCAGGCGCGGCGCGCCGCTCCGCGTGCGCGACATCGACGCTTCGTCCCACACGACGCGCTCTGGAACGCCGTCGAAGGTGAGCTCGGACGCGAGCATCGGACCGATGCGTACGATGGTGCGGAGTCCGGTGCGCGCCGCGAGCTCGATGAAGCCGGCGACGTCGAGTCGCGGATTGTCTTCACCGAAGTCGAACTCGCCGGGCGACGTCTCGTGCACGTTCCACGGCACCGGTATATCGACGAAGCGCGCGCCCATCGCCGCGAGCGACTCCAGGGCGCGCTGCCATGCCGTACGGGGAAGCCGGAAGTAGTGCACGCTCCCCGTGTAGAGCGGCACGATGTCGCTCCCCGCTCGGAGGCCTTCGGGGACAAGCTTCGAATTTTGCAGCGCGTCGTTCATTGGAGGTCCGGGCGCGGGACCGTAGTTGTCTATGTTTCCTGTAGCAATGTGCGACCGCCGCGCTGTCACACACCGTCCCACGTCGGACGCACGTGCGTAAGGCTTGCCGTACACCCGTGGCTGAAGGTACGAATCGAGGATGCGTGCGCGCGGGGTCATCATCCTCGCGGCCTTCGGGCCGAGCGCCCTCGTCGTCGCCTGTGCGACCGAGCGGCCCGTGCGGTCCGCACCTCGAACGAGCGCCGCATCACACGCCGACATCGCGAGCGGCGCGGACGTCGCCGCGGTGCCGCCGCCACCTGCCGACGAGGGCGCACTCACCGCACGCTACTCGTCGCGGCGCGCGCTTTCGGTGCAGCAAGGGCAAGCGAGCTACTACGGGAACTCACTTGCCGGCCACAAGACCGCGAGCGGCGAGCGCTACGACCCGCACGCCTTCACCGCGGCGCACCGCACCCTCGCGCTCGGCACCGTCGCGCGCGTGCGCCGGAGCGACACCGGCGCCGTCGTCTACGTACGCATCACCGATCGCGGCCCCTTCGGCTCGTCCCATCGCATCATCGATCTCTCCCACGCCGCCGCCGAGCGCCTCGGCATGATCCGCGCAGGCGTCGCCGAGATCCGCCTCGAAGTCGTCGAGTACGGCCAGGGCCTCAAACCCCGTCACCGAAGATGAAGCGCCCTAGAACCGGCTTCTTGGTGTGGGTGCCATTAGCGACGCTCCTCGTCGGCGGAACGCAAGCCTGCGGCTCTGACGCCAACACGTCACGGTCGCGCGACGCCGGTGCCGAAAGCGACGGCGATGGGGGTGGCAAAGCCGGCGCGTCCGCTGGCGGCAGCGCAGCGACGGATGCCGGTCCATCCGTCGCACCGCGCGACGCGGTGTGCGGCGGCGTCACCTGCCATCCGGGTACGTCCAGCGTCGAGTCCAGCGCATGCTGCACCGACTCCGACGACTGCGGATTGCGCCTCGTCATCTCCCCCAGCTGCCTCACCAGGAACGAAAAAGGCGGAGTCGACTCCCGCTGCGCCCCCTTCGAAATCCCCGGAATGCTGACCCTGCCCGGCTGCTGTTCCCCCACGGGTTGCGGCGCTCTCGCAAACTTCGATTCACTGGGCTGCCTCCCAAATCCGTCGCTCGGCCGCGCAACGGTACCGTGTACGCCGGACGTGCCGTTCGAGTAAGGGCAGCGCGGATCCGCGCGCTCGCTCCGCTCGATGACGACTCCGCGCTCATGCTGATGGCACGCCACGTTCTCGGTGGTTCGGCGCAGAGCCCGCCAAGGACGGGCGCGCCCACGTGGGCGCGGAGCCCGAGAGCGCCCACGTGGGCGCAGAGCTCGCAAAGGACGAGAGCGCCCCCGTGGGCTCAAGATTCATCAGATCTCTCGTGCCGGTGAGGAGCAAGGGCCAGAGCCGGGAGCTCGAGGAGGAGTAAGGGCAGCGGGTCAAAGGGAAGGGGGAAGGGGCTCCTGCGCTCGCTCGCAGCCTGGACCGCGTCTGCGTTGCGTCGATTCGAGGAGGGCGTCCTCGAAACCTCACGAAGGAGCCGGTAGAGGGTACACAGGATGTGTTGCGATGCGCTCTCGAGCTCCGCTCGGAGCGGCGTTCTAGTAACGGGGGCCTTGCCCCCGCGGCTCGCTTTCGCGACCGCTCCCCCGCCGCCTTCGGCGTGCTCGCTGCGCTCGCGTAGTTCCGCAGCGCTTTCATGCTTCGGGGACGAGGGAATCGTCGATGCGGAACTACGGACGCCGACGAACGGCGCAGCTGTCGCGCGAGATCCGGATCGTGGTGTGCGATGCGCGGCACGAGCTCAGCGATGTCCGCGACGAATGACAGAATGACGGGATAGAGACGAAGCATCGGGATTCTCCTTTCGAGAGACCCGGCAAGGATCAAGGATCTCGAAAGAGAACGCCCGCCGTCCTTCACGCACTCGCTGTCCCTCACGCACTCACTGTCCCTCACGCACTCACTGCCCCTCACGCACTCGCTGTCCCTCACGCACTCACTGCCCCTCTCGCGCACGCTGACCCTTCCCTCAATCAGGTCCCGTGCCCCGTCCCCACGCCTTTTGAAGGGAAGAAATGTGACGAATCATGAGCCCCACGTGGGCGCAGCGCGAGTTCGCGCAATCGACGGCGTTCGGGCGAAGCAAACCGTCTCACCGGCGACGCGCAGAGCCGTGCGGCGCCGTGATCACGAGCAGTACGCCGTGCCTGGTTGTCGCAACGCGCAGTTTCTCGATGTTCATCATGTTGCGCTGCGTTCGGAGGGCGGCGGCCACGACACCGACAATTGGATTACCCTTTGCGGCGCGCACCATCGCGCAGCACATCGCGGTGAGCTCGTCGTCTTCGGCAGCGTCGGCGGGCATTCGGTTCCGGCATGCCGATGGCAGCGACTACGGACAATCGCCGGAACCGATTGCCGTGGACCTGCGCGCCAAGGCCTTCGCCGCCCTGCGTGGCTTGGGTTTTCGAGAAGGCGAGGTCCGTCGCGCGCTGGCGGAGTCCGGCTAGCTGGGGTGCCGGAGATGAACATCGAATGGTCGTACGAGACGTGCTGGCCAGACTGACCCCGCCTTGTGCGCACGTTTGACACACGCGCGGGACGAAGGTCGCCCCGCGGTCGCGCGCCTATTCGTTGTCGACGATCCTGACGGCTCTGCGCGTGCGATCGGCGTCGGCGGCGGCTCGTAGCTTTTCGTAGAGGGCGACGACGTCGGTTCGCAGGTTGCGGAGCTCTACGGCGGGGGTCGTGGAGTCGGCTGTGAGGAGCAGGATGTTGCCGGTGCCGAGCATGCGCTGGCCGACGGGGCGATCGACGACGAAGTCCTTGATGCGGAAGCAGTCGATCTGTTCGAGGCGCTTGGAGAGCAGGCCTCGCTCGACGAGGACGCGGCGTGTGGTGATCTTGTACGAGAGGCCCTGAGTGCGCACCCACATGTAGAGATACCCGAGCCCGAGCGTCAGCACCGCGACGAGCAACGCTCCCACGCCGGGTATCACCGCGGGTCTTCCCTCGTAGAGCGTCTCTTCGGGCGGCTGCGCGCTTCCCGGGGATGGGGTCATGGCCATGGTCTCCCAGCATAGGGTACCCTCACGTCAGGTCGAGCATCATGCGTATCCGGTTCGCAGCGCGGCAAGACGAGGACGAGTGGGAAGCACTCGAAGCGCTGCGCCGCGGTGTGGACGCGTTCTGGCTGGAGTGCACCGAGCGCGTCGCGCGCGCGGGGACGACGTGCAGCGACGTGGTCGTGCGCAGACGGCTCGAGCAGGAGCTCACCGCGGCGGCGCGCCGGGCTGCACCCGGGCTCGGTGTGGAGCTCGACGCGCTCGACGGCGGTGAGTGCCGCGTCGTGATCGCTCCCGCGAGCGACACCGGTGGCGGCCCCCTCGTGGACGAGTTCCTCACGCGTGCGCCGCGCTCGGGGAAGCTCGTCGCGGTGCGCTTTCGTCCCGAGGTCGACGTCGCGACGGCGCTCGTCGACGTGCAGGCGCGCCTCGGCGTGGATCTCGAGCGCGCGCGGGTGCGGATGGGATTTTCCCGCGGTCATCTGCTCGAGGCGGTCGTCTACGCGCCGAGCTTCGCGCACGCGGCGGACGAGCGCGGTCACGCCGCGGCGGAGCTTCTTCTGTCGCGGCTCCTCGGTGAGGGGCTGCTACACGACTTCGTGGGCTCGATCGACGTCGCGCCGCTCCCGCGTGGTGGCTCGCTCCGCGTCGTGAGCGACGGCGCGACCAGCGCCGAGGCGACCTTGCCGCTCGCAGAGGTGCTGCCCGCGGCCGAGGCGGCGATCCGCGGGCTCTACGCGGAGCTCCCGGAGGCGCCGTATCACACGTTCTGCGAGCGCGCGGAGTGGACGATGCTCGAGCTCGAGCCGAGCATTGCCGAGGACTACGGCGCGAAGGACGATCTCGCGCTCGTGAGCACGATGCTCCCCGAAGCGACGAAGTGTTACCTGCAGGGCGCGCCGTTCTCGTCGGTGCGCTTCTCGAAGCACGGGGAGCGCTTCGCGTATCTCAAGCTCGACACGACCGACCGCACGCCGAACGAACGTCACAGCCTGCGCGTGGAGCTCGAGGACTCGCTGAACGGCCTGCTCGTCCCCGGCGGCGTCGGATGCGTGACCGGCGCGGGGCTCGGCGTTCGCTACGTCTACCTCGATCTGGCTCTGCAGAACCTCGAACACGGCGTACGCATCGCGTGCGACCGCGTGCGAAAGGTGCTGCCGGACATCCCGGCGTGGGCGCTCTTCTGCGAGACGGGATGGGAGAAGGAGTGGGTCGGGGTCGGGCAATACGGCCCGCCGCCGTCAGCGCCACGCCTGGCGCAATCCTGAAAAGAGCGACGCGATCCACGCGACGCCGGCGTCGGTGAAGCGTGCTTTGCGCAGCGAGCTAAGCGACGCGATTCGCGACGCGGTCGAGCAGGTCGGCGAGCTCGACGAGCCCGCGCTCACCGGGGAGGCGTGAGAGGGCTCGGCGCGCCTTCTCGATCGTCGGAGCGACGAACTTGAGATAACCGTCGTCGCCCTTCTTGTGGAGGATGAAGACGAAGCGACCGGCGTCCTTGAGCTTTCTCTGGACGGTGACCAGGTCGAACTCGCGGCCGACGGCGGCGCGGCCGGCCGCGTCGAGGCCGTGATAAGCGGCGAATTCGTCGAGACGCTCGGAGACGAAGGCGTCGTCGAAGGTCTGGTAGCTGTCGTTCAGGAGCGCGACGAGGTCGTAGACGCGCGGACCGAGGAGCGCGTCCTGGAAGTCGATCCACACGAGCTTCTCGCCGCCGACCTCGCCGAGCACCATGAGGTTCCGGCTCTGGTAGTCGCGGTGGACGAACCCGCGCGGAAGCTCGGCGATGATACGGGCGAGGGCATCGGCACCGCCATCGAACGTCGTGCGCTCGCTCGGTGTCAGTGGAAGGCCACGCGCCTCGAGGGCCCATTCGCGAAAGTGGTCCACCTCCCAGCGCAGGAGGTCGTAGTCGAAGGCGCGCTCGGTGACGATGCTGCCCGCGGGAAGCGAGCTCAGCGCCTTCTGCGCCGTCGCGAGATCGGCGACCGCGAGCTGGTAGATGGCCTCGCGCCGCTGCGGCTCGCGCTCGAGATACCGGGCGAGGGTGTCGTCTCCCAGATCCTCGACGACGAGAAAGCCGTCGGCGGAGCCGTCACCGAGGACGCGCGGGACGTGCACTCCGCGTGACTCGAGCAGGTCGCGCACCTCGAGAAACGGCCAGCGACGTCCCCGCTCTTCGACCTTGGCGATCTCGTCGGGCTTGCCGGCTTCGGGCACGTACATGGCCACGGCGCTCTTCCCCTGGTCGAGCGCGACGCGGAAAAAGCGACGGGTGGAAGCTCCGCCGGGCATCTCGTGGGCGGTCAATGGAGCGGTGCTGCCGGTGAGCTGCTCGACGAGCCGGGCGAGCTTCTCGAGCGGGACGTTCGACAGGGTGCCCATGCGAACACGGGTACTACCGCGCTCGGGGCTCCGGCGGTAGACGTTCGCATGCTCGCGCGGCCAAACGGCGGATGGGAGCCGCTTATCGCGCTTTCGGCAGGTGTGCGCGCCGTGGAAGCCCCTTGGGTAGCCACGTGTGCGCGCTATCTCGACGAGCTCGTCGAGTGGAATCAGAAGATCGATCTGACGGCCGCGCGCTCCGCGGAGGAGCTCGTCGATCTGACGGTCGTGGACGCCGCGATCATGGCGTCCGCGTCGAGCGGGGAGGGCGCGTGGGTCGACGTCGGAAGCGGCGCGGGCGCGCCCGGTCTCATTCTCGCAATGATGCTGCCTGAAGCACGAATGACGCTGGTCGAACCGCGGGACCGGCGCGTCGCCTTTCTGAGAAGCGCAATCGGAAAATTCGGTCTCACCAATACGACGGTGGTGCGTGGACGGAGCGACCGGATGCCGCAAGGTGGGGCGGACGTCGCGGTGGCGCGCGCGACGTTGCCTCCCGCGGAATGGTTACGGGAGGGAGCGCGAATCGCGAAATCTGCCGTATGGGTGCTCCTAGCGCGCGAGGAGCCGCCTTCGCTGGCGGGGTTCACGAGCGCCGACGATCTTCGTTATGAGTGGCCGCTCACCCAAGTGCCGCGTCGCGCCGTTCGCTACGTCCGCGAGTGACGTGACGTCAAAGGGTCAGGCAGCGAGAGCGCCATAGGTAACCACGTCGTGGCGCGCCTGCCGGATCGGGGGCACGTTTCTCTGCAATGGCGTTGACGCAGGTCCCTCGCTCGGGGAATTGTACCGCCCATGTCGAGTCGGCACCGCGCCACCGGCCGTGTTTCGGGGCGCCTGATGCAGCGGGTTCTCGTCCTCGCCACGGCGCTGCTTCTCTTTTCGTTCGCGTCCACGTCGCACGCCTATCCGTGGATGATCCGGCACGGCTTCACCAAGTGCGAGAACTGCCACACCGATCCGATGGGCGGCGAGACGCTCACCGCCTTCGGTCGCGTGATGAGCCAGGAGATGCTCTCGACGAAATGGGGAAACGGCGCCCCGTCGAGCGCGTCGGAGCTCTTCTTCGGCGTCGCCGAGCCGCAGGAGCTCCGCGTCGGCGGCAGCATCCGTGTGATGGATCTCGACTACCGCCTGCCAAAGGACGGCAAGCCCGGGAAGAATTCCACGTTTCCGATGCAGGCCGACGCCTACGGCCAGCTCACCCTGTTCGACCACCTGAAGATTGGCGGGAGCCTCGGCGTCTCGCGAACCACCGGCGGTCGCCTCGAGGCTCGCGCTGCCCAGATCACGGACGGCAACGCCGACGGGGACTGGAACGCCGTCTCGCGCACGCACTGGATCGGCTACCAGATCAACGACGCCTTCATGGTGCGAGCGGGGCGCATGAATCTCCCGTTCGGCATCCGCATGTCGGAGCACACCATGCTCGTGCGTGACGCCACGCACACCGATCGCGAATCGTCGCAGGAGTACGGCGCGGCCCTCGATTTCAACAAGGGCCGCATCCGCGGGCAGCTCATGGGGATCGCCGGCAACTACGCCGTCAGTCCCGACGACTTCAGGAACCGCGGTTATGCGCTCTACGCGGAGTACATGCTGTCGCCGCACGCCGCCGTCGGTATCAGCAGCCTCGTGACGCACGCGAAGGTCGATCGATACTACGGCGTCCCGACGACGAGGATCGCGCAAGGGCTCACCGGGCGATGGGCAGTCGCAGAGCCAGTGGTGATCCTCGCAGAGGCCGATCTCCTGGCGTCCGATCAGACCACGACCGGGTACGTCGGCATGCTCCAGGCCGACTACGAGATCATCCAGGGCCTTCACCTGCAGCTCACCGGTGAAACGGTGAACAGGGGTCGGCTCTCCAACACGACGAGCATCACCGGGCAGGGCAAGAGCCAGTTCGGCGGCTGGGTGACTCTCGCGTGGTTCTTCTTCACGCACTTCGACGCGAGGGTGGATTTCAACGCGGAGCAGGGCGGCCAAAACCAGATCCTCTCGCAGGTCCACTGGTACTTCTGAGGAATACGAAGATGCGAAAAGCGATGCGTGCGACCCTCTGTGCGATAGGCGCCGCGTTTGCGCTGGGCGCTCCCTCCGCGAAGGCGAACCCCGCGTTCCCCGAGCTCCTCCAGAAGAACGTCCCGATGGCGTGCGCGCCCGCGTGCACCATCTGCCACCAGACGCTCGAGGGCGGCTACGGCACCATCAAGCCAGGGACCATCGGCGCGCTCTGGGCCTCGATGTACGGGCTCGACGGTGGCTCGGCGGACAGCCTGGTCCCGGCGCTGAACGCCGCGAAGAGCGAGATGAGCGACGCCGACGGGGACGGCATCCCCGACGTCACCGAGCTCGCCATGGGTGAAGACCCGAGCGACCCTAAGAACACCGCGCCGCTCTGCGGCAGCAACGCAGCGAAGACGCTCAACTACGGCTGCGCGTCCCGCGTCGCGCCGCGCGGCCAGGTCGACAACGTCGCGGCCGCGACGAGCTCGCTCGTCGTGCTCTTCGGTGTACTCGCGCTACGACGTCGCCCGTCGCGACGCCGCTCCGCGTCGAAATAGTAGTCGCCTCGACGCGGCACGCTGGCGCCGGGGAGCGCCGGCGCTTTCGTCCGGCCGGGTGAGCCGTGATCTTCGGGTCGCGACTCTCACCTTTGAAAGCCGAACTCCACGGGGTCGTGGAAAGGGGTGGTCGATGCGAGGGATTTTGCGCGCCGTGGTGCGCGGTTGTGTGGTGTGTGGAAGCGTTTTGGCGACGCTCTTGGCGGGTACAGAGGCGTACGCGAACCCGGCGTTCCCGGCGCTGCTGGAGGAGCTTGCACATATGCCGTGCAAGCCGCAGTGCACGGTGTGTCACGGGTCCGACGCGGGCGGCTACGGCAACTTCAAGCATCCCTCGCTCGTCGACAACTGGATCATGTACGGGCTGTCCGGCGATGAGCACTCGCTCACCGCGACGGTCCTCGAAGATGCCGTGAGCGACAGCTCCGACGTCGATCATGACGGGATCCTCGACGTGACCGAGCTCGCTGCCGGTGAAGATCCGACGGATCCGACGCCCGGCAAGATGCTCGTGTGCGCCCCGGAGACGATCGAATACGGCTGCGTCCGCGTCGCGAAGCAGGGCCCTGTCGACAACGTCGCGACCGCGTCGACCGCGGTCGTCTCGGTGCTCGCTCTGATGTCGCTCAGGCGGCGACGGCGTTACTCGTCGCGCCGCTGAGTGCGCGCGTCACGCGCCGCCCGCGTCGGCGCCTGCAGTGCCGCCCGCGCCACCTGTCTCTGCGCCACCTGCGCCGCCGGTCTCGGCCCCGCCAGCTCCGCCCGTTGACGCGCCGCCGGTGCTCGTCGCGCCGCCGGTGCTCGTCGTTCCGCCGCTCGCGGCTCCACCGGTCGACGTCGCGCCGCCCGTTGCTGCGCCGCCGGCTCCCGTCGTGCCGCCCGAAGCAGTCGCTCCACCGGAACCCGCGTCCGTCGCTGCGTCGCTCGCGCCGGTACCGCCAGTGCCGGTGCTGGCGTCACTCGCGTCGGGGACGCTCGACGCGCCGCCCGCTCCCGAATCGGTCACGCCGCCACCGCCGCTGCCGCCCGCGCCGCTGTCGGTGCTGCTCGCGCCGCCGGTTTCCCCGGTGTTGCCGCCGGCGCCGCCATCGGTTTCGACGAAGGACGAATCGCCGAGCTCCGTCTTGATCTTGCTGCGATCGATGTCGGTGATCAGCGTGCAGGCCGCCGCGAACGGAAGGGCCAGACCGAGGACGGATAAGCGAGAAAGCGATGCCATATTGGAGCTCGCCCGAATCTTGCCCTCGCCGGGACTGCCGATGCAAGCGACGTTTCGCCGCATCCGAAAAGCGGCCCGGCCGAGCCTTCGGCGGCGCCGCTCTCCGGATGGCTCTTCACGCCGGCCCGGACGCCCGAACCCGGGCGCCTTTCACGGCATCGCCGGCGCTTTTGCCGAACCTTGAGCGAGCTGGAAGCACGGGAAGCCGAGTCCGGCGACCGAGCCGAAGAGATTGCACATCTCCCCGCTGAAGACCTCGTTCGTGCCGACGAGCGTGTTGTCCGTCGTGTTGTTGATGTCGCACGAGAAGCGGAGCTTGTCGCCCGTCTGCATGACGAGCATGCCGCTATAGCCGCCGGTGGTGCGTGACGCCGCATCGGGAAGAGGGTTCTTCACCACCGTGTCGTAAGTGTACGTCGGCGCCTCGGACCAGTCGTAGTTGTCGTAGACGGTGTCGGTGCTGCCGTTCGAGTGATCCCAGTACACGACGAAGCGCGTGTTGTGCGAATGCGCATGACCGAAGAGCGTCACGACGCGCTCCGTAGACTGCGCGGGGATCGCGTCCTTGATGTCGCAGACGTTCCCCACCGTCGTCTGGGTGTGGGGAGGGACGCTGACCGGCGTGAAGCCGCCGAGCATGCCGAGGTTCGTCGTGACGTCGGCCTTATCCTTGTAGATCAGGTTGACCCACACCTCGCGGAGCGTGACTCCCTCGGTGGCGTTGTAGAAATGGAGCTGCAGATCGAGCGGCGTGTGAGCGTCGAGACCGCGTCCGAGCCCCTCATCTTCGGGGGGGACGATGCCATGCGGCGGAAGATCTTCGATGGTGTGCTGCGTTCCACCGACCGAGCTGATGATCGAGCTCTGGCAAGGGCCCCATCCCTCGGGCTGATCGGGGTTGCTCGACGTCGTGATGATCATGTGATGCGAACCGGGTCGCATGCGGTACTGCTGCTTGAAGTAGTACTTGCCGGCGTCGTTCGGCGTCGTGAGGTGGTAGCACTCCGTCTTCTCGTCACCGGGGTTCATGATCCAGAGCGCGTCGGGGTTGTCGTAGTCGTCGGGCCCGACGTGGAGCTGGAGGCCGAGGTCCGCGGGCGGGGGCGCGATGCAGTTCTCGTCGCCGGGGAAGTTCGTATGGAAGCCGTCACAGGCTTTAGGCGCCGTCGGATCCACGGGGCCCGCGTCGTCGGGGGTCGTGGTGTCCTTGGTGTCGCTGGCGTGCGCGGGCGCATGCGCGTCGGAGCTGCCGCACGCCGTGGAACCGAGCCCGGTGACCGCGGCGAGCATCGCGAGAGACGCTGTCAGGTTCTTCATCGCATTCCCTTTCGAGAGCGCTCCTTGCGAGCGGGCGCGCGAGCGAGCCGAGCGGCCAGCCGGCGGACGCTCCGTTAGTGGCGCCCGGTACCGTCAACGGTCGGAAATTATCTTTCCAGCGCGCATCGTATGTCGGCGAAAATCGCGGTAATTTTCCTTCCAGACCCATGACTGGCGGGCCGCGGACGCCGGCCGGGCGGCTCGATTCGGCGCGAGACCTGCATGATAGGCTCACCCCATATGAAGCTCTTACCCTTGACGGTCCCTCTCGCCGTGGGGCTGTTCGTCAGCCAGGTCGCGCTGGCCCAGTACGCCGAGCAGCCCGCCACGGGCGCCTACGGCTCGGCGCCGGCAACGGCCCAGCCGACGATCGAGTCCGGCGGGCTCGCTCCGCCCCCGTCGACCACGACCGAGACGCCCGAGGTCGTCGCCACCGAATCGAAGCTCGACGAGGCCAAGACGAAGGACTCCGGCAGGGGTCTCGAGTGGGTGTGGCTCAACGCGGAGTTCGGGTTCGAGCACCTCGGTCTGCAGACCTTCAGCGCCAACAAGCTCGTCGACGCCAACGTGGTCGGGACCACGCAGACCGGTCTCATGTACGGCGTCGGCGCCGGCGTACGCCTCGTCTTCATCACCCTCGGCGCCCGGTTTCGCATCGCGACACTGAGCGCTTTCGACATCTGGACCCTGAACGGCGAGGCAGGATTACGCATCCCGCTCGGCAAGCTCGAACCGCATCTCTCGCTCGGCGGGGGCTTCGCCTCCATCGGCGCGTTCAGCGCGTCCGACCTCGGCGGCGTCGAGCGCGATCATGTCGCGATCACCGGCTACGACCTCCGCGCCGGCGGCGGGCTCGACTACTATGTCACGCCGATCTTCTCCGTCGGCGCTTCTGTGACCTTCGAGGTACTCGGTCTGACGCGGCCAGGTGTGGGCCTCCAGGATCTCAAGAATGTCGCCACCAGCGGTTCCCAGGGGACGACCGAGGCCGAGCTCTACAAGGCCAGCGGTTCGAGCGTCGGCTCCGCGTTCACGGGCGCGCTGGTTCTCGGGCTGCACTTTTGATCGGAAAGGCCATCCTCGCCGTCCTGCTGGGGCTCCTGACCCTGGCGGCAGCAGGCTGGCTCGTACGACGCGTTCGGCGCGTGCGACAGGTCGGCTGGGGCGTCGTCGCGGCGCTGATGTTCGCCGGCGGCGCGGCCGCGGTCGCGACATTCTTCGCGGAGCGAACCGTCTTCCGCTTCATGGAGCTCTCCGTCGAGGCGACGCCGGGGACCGGTCTCACGGCGCTCCTCGCCCTGCTTCTCTTCGCCTCGCCGCTCGAGGAGGCGGCGAAGGTCGCCATCGTGTGGCCGACCGTCGCGCTCCGGCGGCTCGACACGCCGGGTGTCGGCGTTCTCTTCGCCGTGTGCGCCGCGTCGGGTTTCGCCGCGGTGGAGACGGCGCTCATCATCGCGAACGGCGCGCCCTCGCCGCTGAACCTGGTACGCGCCGCGGCGGGGATCCCCGCGCATGCGTTCTGCGCCGGGCTCTGGGGTTACGCGCTCGGGGCGCGCGCGCGGTCGGGCAGCCGCTGGTTCGGCGTGGCATGGCTCCTCGCCGTCGGCGTGCACGCGCTCTACGACCACATCGTGTTCGGTCGCGGGCCCGGGATGCTCGTCATCGCGGTGCCCATGCTTCTGGCCATGGTACTGGTCACATGGAGCGCGCTCCGTGACATCGCGCCGTCGCGGAAGGGACGAGCTTCGCTGCCATTACACCTGCCGGAGCCGCCGTCCTTTCGCGACGTGCGCCGCGCGCTCCGCCGCACCGACGAGCCGCTCGTCTTCCGGTGGATCGTAGCCGGCGCGTTCGTGAACCTCGGAGCGGCCATCGTGTGCGTCGGGGGCGCCGTCTTGCTGGCGCGCCGCTTCGGCGTCGACATGTCACTCGCCGACGAGGCGGACATGCGCTCGAACGGGCCGCTCGTCGTCGTCGCCGCAGCGCTGCTCACCGCGTTCCCGCTCGCCGGCTACCTCGTCGCGCGCGCCAGCGGGGCGCACACCGTGCTCGAGCCGGCGTTCGCCGCCGGCCTCGCCATGGCGCTGACGGTCGCGGTGCTGTCGGTGACCGCGCCTTCGGCCGTCATCTTCGCGTTCGCAGTGGCGCCGATCGCGTTCGGGCTCGCGTGCGGCGGCGCGTGGTTCGGCATGGATAGCTGATCTTCGTCCGCCTGCTCGTCCCTTCGCTGTATCCTCCGTGCTGGAGCCAGATGTCCGAAGGGCCCATGTCGCTGTTCCCCCGTCATCCCGAGACGGAGCGGCCCGGCGTCGTGCAGAAGGTGGGCAAGAGCACCCTCGGCGCCTACCAGCAGACCTTCGGCCTGCTCGAGACGTTGCTCGGCGCGCTCTCGTCCCAGTTCGAGCCGGGGCTCGCGGCGCGCTCGGTGGCGTCGCGGCTCGCCATCCGTCAGATGTTCTTCACGGGGTTCGAGGCGCTGCCCCTCGTGAGCGTCATCGCCATCTTCGTCGGGGCGACAATCGTCATCCAGATGCAGACGGTGACGCAGCTCCCGGGCGACATGATCGGCCGGGTCATCGTGGCCGTCGTGCTGCGTGAGCTCGCGCCGCTGACGACCGCGATCATCGTCGCGGGCCGCTCCGGCACCGCGATCGCCACCGAGCTCGGCAACATGAAGGCCAACTCGGAGATCCTCGCGCTGTCGTCGCTCGGCATCGATCACATGCGCTTCGTGGTGTGGCCCCGTATGGTGGGCGCGATCGTCGGCGTGATGGTGCTCACCGTCTACTTCGGCATCATCGCGATCATGAGCGGGTACATGACCGGCGTGGTGATGGGCGCGTCGAGCTTCGCCGCGCTCCAGGGTGGCTTTGCCGAGGCGCTAGTCCGCGGCGACATCATCCTGTTCTTCCTGAAGTGCGGCGGGCTCGGGCTGCTCGTCGGGTGGTTCTCGTGCCACTACGGGCTCGAGGTCCGGGTGTCGCCGACCGAGGTACCGCAGAAGGCGAGCAAGGCCGTCATCATGACGCTGCTCGGCTGCGTCGTTTACAACGCCCTCGTCACCGCCGGCTTCTACATGATCGTCGGTCCGCCGGTGCGCTGATGGCCGAGCGCAACTCGATCCCGCCGGACTCGCATCGCGGCATCAGCCTCCGGGGCGCGTCGTTCCGCTATCCGCGCGCAGAGGTCCTCGCGAACGCGAGCCTCGACGTGCCCAGGGGCAGCGCTTATGTCATCAGCGGCGCGAACGGCGCCGGCAAGAGCACGCTGCTCTACATCCTCGCCGGCCTCGTGAAGCTCGAGCACGGGACGATCACCATCGGCGGCTATCGACCCGATCCGCTCCGTCCGAGCGATCTGGCGCGGCGCGGGGTGCGGCGCGGCTTCGTCTTCCAGGAGGGCGGGCTGCTCTCCAACATGAACGCGCTCGCGAACGTCGCGCTCGCCCTCCGCTATCACGCGGATCTGCTCGGCCTGACCATCGCCGACGTCGAGAAGCGCGCGAAGAGCGCGCTCGATCGCGTCAGGATCACGCAGAACGAGATGTACGAGCTGCCGGCGCACCTGTCGTTCGGCGTGCGGAAGCGCGTCGCGCTCGCGCGAGCGATGGCCATCGAGCCGAAGTTCTTCTTCTTCGACGACCCCGACGTCGGGCTCGACGCCCGCACCGGGAGCCTCGTTCACGAGATCCTGAGCGGCTATCGCGACGACCCCGAGGTGACGATGCTGGTCGCCACCAACCGGGAATCCCTCGTCGAGCGGCTCGGCGTCCAGAGCTTCGTCCTTCTGAACGGGCGCATCATCGAGCGTCACAACATCCCGGTGTCGAGCGGGCCGCCGCCGCCACGCAGCGTCGCGTAGGCGTCCTTCAGCGCTCGCCGCGCGCTTGCATGCGCTTCCAGACCCGGGCCACGACGCGGCTGCCGAGGAGAGGGGACGTGCGCTGGAGAGCGTCGATCGCGCCCGCGCCGCGTGCGACGAGGACGCGCGGCTGGTTCTTCCGGATCGCGAGCAAGATGCGATCTGCGATCATCTCGGGCGGCATCATCTTCCGCGCGAAGCGATCGACGAGGCCGGCCTTCATGCCGCCGCCTGCCGTCGCGCTGTAGCGCGCATCGCGCACGATGTTGGTCGCGACGCCGGCGGGGTGCATGCTCGTCACGCCGACCTTCGTGCTCGAGAGCTCGGCCCGGAGCGACTCCGAGAGCCCGCGCACGGCGAACTTGCTCGCGCAGTACGCCGATTGCATGGGCACCCCGAGGATCCCGAAGACGCTCGACATGTTGACGATGTGCGCCTCGTCCGCGGCGAGGAGCGCGGGCAAGAAGAGCTTACAGCCGTGCACCACGCCCCAGAAATTGACGCCCATCAACCACTCGAAGTCGTCGAGGCTCTGCGTCTCGAAGCTCGAGATGACGGTGACGCCCGCGTTGTTCACGAGCACGTGCACGCCGCCGTGGAACGACAGCACCTCGTCCACCAGGGCCTCCATGCTGGCTCGCTTCGACACGTCGGTGACGTGCTGGCTCGCGCGACGGCCGAGCGCCTGGACGGCCTCGGCCGTCTCGGCCAGGGCGGCCTCGTTGCGATCGCACAGGGCGAGATGACAGCCGGCTCGGGCTAGCCGATCGGCCACTGCACGTCCGATCCCGCCACCAGCGCCGGTGACCACCGCGGTGCGTCCCTCGAGTCTCTTCATGCCGCCTCAAATACTCCGGCCGCCGGAGTCACACCAGCCAGACTGCATGCCGCACGAGGCCGCACCTGGTATCCTCTCGACGTGCAGTCACTCGCCGGCGAGAGACCCGGTTTGCCGGGGACGACGACGCCCCTCGCACCGGTCCGGCGCGCCGGCGAGCTGCCGTTGCCGTCAGTGCTGTCGAGCTGGACGCGCGTCATCGTGGACGCGCTCGAGGCCCAGGGGATGACCGCGGACGACGTCCTCGGTGCAGCCGGTCTCTCGCGTGAGGCGCTCAAGGACCCGAACGCGCGGTTGCCGATGACGTCCTCGGCGCGTCTCTGGCAGGCCGCAGCGCGGAAAGCCGGAGATCCGGCGTTCGGGTTACGCGCGTCGCGCTCGGTGAAGCAGACGACGTTCCACGCGCTCGGATACGCCGTCTTCGCGAGCGCGACGTTGCGCGACGCGCTGCACCGGCTCGTCCGGTATAGCCACCTCGTGAGCGACGGCGCGGAGCTCGTCCTTCACGAACGAAGCGACGCGGTTCGGCTCGTCTTCGCGCCGGAGCTCGGCGCGCCGTCGCCGTCCGTCGAGGCGCTCGACGCGGTGATGTCGCTCATCGTCCGCACGAGCCGCGGCCTGACGGATCGCACCTTCAGCTTGCACCGCGTCGAGCAGCGAAGGCCGGAGCCGGTGGACACGTACCCGTACCGTCGCTTCTTCCGCTGCGAGCTCGTCTTCGGCGCGGCAGAGAACGCGCTCACGATCGGCACGACGGCGCTCGATACTCCGCTGTCGACCGCGAACCCCGAGCTGGCGCTCCACAACGATCACCTCGTGCGTCGTTATCTCGCCGAGATGCGTCAGGGGTCGATGCTCGACCGCGTGCGCGCCGTGCTCGCCGAGCGGCTCACCGGTGACGCCTCGCCGGCTGCGGTCGCGGCCGCGCTCGGCACGAGCGTCCGCAGCTTGCAGCGTCGCCTTCGCGATCAGGGATTCTCCTACGTCGAGATCCTGAACGAGACGCGACGGCAGCTCGGCACCGCGTATCTCCTCGAGGAGCGGTACTCGATCACCGAGATAGCGTTTCAACTCGGTTTCGACGACGCGAGCGCGTTCGCTCGCGCCTTCCGTCGCTGGACCGGGCTCTCGCCGTCGGCATATCGCGCGCGCGCCGCGGGCAGTGCCGCCGCAGAGTAGGCGCGCGCTTCGTTCGAACCGTTGGAGCGCGGTTGGCGCGCCCGGCACGATGTCTGGCGCGGGCGGTCGAGCAGCGTCCGGGGCGCGGGTGGTAGGACCACTTCACGCGCTGGAACCCTGCGGTTTCGCGCGGAAAAACGCATGCCGAATCTCACGATTCTCGGCTCCGGCAGCCACGTTCCCGGCGAGCCCGTCCCGAACGAGCACCTCGCTCGTGTGATGGATACGAGCAGCGAGTGGATCCACAAGAGAACGGGGATCGAGGCGCGCCATTACGCCGCCGACGGAACCGGCGCGAGCGATCTGGCGCTCCCGGCATGCAAAGCGGCGCTCGAGGCCGCGGGGCTCGAGGCCGGCGACGTCGATTACATCCTCTTCAACACGATGACGCCGGATTACCTGCTCCCGGGTTCCGGCACCCTGCTCGGCGCGAAGCTCGGCATTCCGGGAGTGCCGGCGCTCGATCTCCGCCAGCAGTGCGCGGCGGTGCCGTTCAGTCTGCAGCTCGCCGACGGTCTCCTCGCGACCGGCGCCGCGAAGACGATCCTGCTCGTCGGCGCCGACGTGCACTCCGGCTTCATGCCGTGGAAGGACTGGGACGCGCTCGCCGGCAACGGCACCGCCGACCCCGACGACTACCGCCTCGCCACGGATCATCGCGGCGTGTCGGTGCTCTTCGGCGACGGCGCGGGCGCGCTGGTGCTCGGCGATCGCGGCGTGTCGGGCACGGGCTTGCTCGCGTCGAAGGTCGCGAGTGACGGACGGCATCACGACGCGTTTCGCATTGCTGCGGGCGGCTTCCGCCGTCACCCGTATCTCGGCTCGGAGATGCTGGAGAACGGCGAGCAGTTTCCGGCAATGAAGGGCAAGGAGCTCTTCCGCGCCGCGGTGCAGAACCTCCCCGAGGTGGTGCGCGCCGTCTGCGACAGCGCACACGTCGGCCTCGGCGACGTCGACTGGTTCGTCGCGCACCAGGCGAACGACCGCATCAACCAGACCGTCAAGGAGTCCCTCGGGCTCCCCGACGAGAAGGTGCCCTCGAACATCGCGCGCTACGGCAACACGTCGAGCGCGACGATCCCGATCCTCCTCGACGAGCTCCTGCGCTCCGGGCGCATGCACGCCGGGCAGCTCGTGTGTCTCTTTGCCCTCGGCGCAGGGCTGAACTGGGGCGCCGCGTTGATGCGTCTCTGACCGATGTCAGGGCGCGGGAAGGTACGAAAGTGTCGACAGATAGAGCCGATATCCTGAACCGAATGAAGAAGGTCATCGCCGAGCAGCTCGACGCGAACGAGTCGGAGGTGACGGAGAAGACATCCTTCGTCGACGACCTCGGCGCGGACTCGCTCGCCATCGTCGAGCTCGTGCTCGCGATGGAAGAGGCGTTCGGCGTCGCGATCCCCGACGACGAGGCCGAAAATCTCCGGACGATAGGCGACGCGGTCGACTACGTCGTTGCCAACGCCGGCAAGAAGGGACCGCCCAAGGCCAAGGCGTCGTGAGCCGTCGGGTCGTCGTCACCGGGCTCGGCGCGGTGAGCCCCTGCGGGGCCGACGCCGCGTCGACGTGGGCCGGAGTCACCGGGGGCCGGAGCGGCATCCGCCTGATCTCGGCCTTCGACACGAAGGACTACGCCTCGAGGATCGCCGGCCAGTGCTGGGACTTCGACGCCGAGAAGGTGATCGCGAAGCGAGACCTTCGAACGATGGATCGCTTCATCCAGCTCGCGGTCGCCGCTGCCGACGAGACGATGCGAGGCGCGGGCCTCGCCGCCGACGCGCCCATCAAGCAGACGACCGGGACGCTGGTGGGCGTCGGCATCGGCGGGCTCGCGTCGATCGAAAACATGACGCGGACGCTCGCCGAGAAGGGCCCGAACCGCATCACGCCGTACTTCATCCCGTCGACGATCTCGAACCTCGCGCCCGGACAGGTGTCGATGCGCTTCGGTCTCAAGGGGCCGAGCTTCACGCACACGAGCGCGTGCTCGTCGGGAGCGCACGCGATCGGCGAGGCGTTCCGCGCCATCGTCCGCGGCGACATGGACGCCTGCGTCGCGGGCGGCGCCGAGGCGGCCATCACTCCGCTCGGCGTGGCCGGCTTCGCCGCGATGCGCGCGCTCTCGAAGCGCAACGACGAGCCCGCGCGGGCGAGCCGCCCCTGGGACGTCGCCCGCGACGGCTTCGTCATCGCCGAGGGTGCGGGCCTGCTCTTCCTCGAAGAGCGTGAGCACGCCGTGAAGCGCGGCGCGACGATCCACGCCGAGCTCGTCGGGTACGGCGCCAGCGCCGACGCTTATCACCTGACGCAACCCGCGCCGGAAGGCGAGGGGGCTCAGCGGGCGATGCGCGCCGCGCTCGCCGACGCGAAGCTCGATGCGACGGCCATCGACTACGTCAACGCCCACGGCACCTCGACGCCGACCGGCGATCTCCTCGAGATAGAGGCGCTTCGCGCCGTGTTCGGCGCTCACGCGAGTAACGGCCTCTGGATCTCGAGCACCAAGAGCGTAACCGGCCATCTGCTCGGCGCGGCCGGCGGTCTCGAGGCCGTGCTCTCGGTGCTCGCCGTCCGGGACGGCATCGCGCCCGGCACGATCAACCTCGACGACCCCGAGCCGTCGCTGAAGGGGCTCGACCTCGTGCCCCACGAATCACGCCGCCGGCAGCTACGGCACGTCCTGTCGAACTCCTTCGGCTTCGGCGGGACGAACGCCGTGCTCGTCTTTGCCAGGGCGTGAGCGCGCTAGAAAGCGCGGAGCGAGTACGGACACGCCGTCTGGTCCTTGCATAGCGGATTCACGTTGGCGGCTCCCGTCGGCTCGCAGTCGACGTACTCGGGGCAGGTCGGGTCCTGGATGCAGCCGCAGCCGCAGTTGTCGCCGTAGGCCGTCGTCCCGTTCGGGCAGCCGTAGTTGATCAAAGCGCACTGACCCACATAGTGCACGTTCTTCGGCGCGGGTCCGCTACATGCGCCCGAGTCCGGCGCGCCGGCGTCCACCGCTGCGAGGCAGCTCTGCTCCACGCCGCAGCTCGTCCGTGTGTAGCAGGCGTAACCAGGTGGGCAGGAGCCGGCGATCGGCGTATCGCCCGCGTTGCACGTCGGAGCGTCCTTGCAACCCGAGCAGGTGATGGTCGAGCAGCATGCCGTTACGGGAAGGCAATCGGACGCCGGCGGCGTGCATGTCGCCGTGCTCGCAACAGGCACGTAGCCCGCGGGGCACGTCGGCACTGCTGCGCAGCAGCCTCCTGTCGCCGGTGACCCCGCTTGTCCAGCGTACCCGCCGTACCCGCCGTCGCTACCGTAGAGGCCGCCGTAGCCATAGCCGCCGCCGTACCCGAAGTAGCCGCCGCCGGCGCCGTAGTAACCGCCAGCGCCGTAGTATCCGCCGGCGCCGTAGTATCCGCCGTACCCGTACGGGTAGCCGCCGTACCCGTAGTAGGGAGGAGTCCCGCCGTACCCGAAGCCGGAGCCGCCAGTCGAGTACGCTGCGCCCCCTGCGCCGGGGTAAGGCGTTCCGCCGACGCCGTGGGTGCCGCCCGTATCCGCGCTTCCGCCGGCTCCGTCACCGCCGACGCCATTGCTGCCGCCCGTGTCATCTACCCCTTCGATGCCCGTAATGCCTCCGCACGCCGTCACGAGACAGGCACCGACGACCACTGCGCGCAGAATCGACCCCATGAGGACCGAGAATAGAGCAAGAGCGATGCCGTCGCCGTCGCGTCTTCGTGATCGACTCTTCATCAATCGATACGCGGCGTTCCGCTCGAGGGTGAGGGATTGGGTTGTGCCATGTGTGCCAGGGACGTCGGCGTGACCGCAGAGGTTGTCGCGGGGCGCCTCCGACCCTTCCCGTCAGCAACAAATCGACAACAACGCGCAAGAGGACGTCAACGAGCGGCGTTCAAGCTCAGCAGGATGGAAGAACACATCTCGCGTCGTTCCCTCCTCGTCGCGCTCGGCTCGCTCGGAGCGGCGTTCGTCGCCAGCGCCTGTTCGTCGTCCGCTGCGGGTCAAGATTCCGACGAAGACGCCGGAGCGTCCGACGGCACCGGCGGTTCGTCGTCCAGCGGCACTGGCGGCGCCACGGCGTCCAGCGGCACTGGCGGCGCCACGGCGTCCGGCGGCAGTGGCACTGGCGGTGCCACGACGTCGAGCGGCAACGGCGGCAGCACGACGTCGAGCGGCGCTGGCGGCGCCACGACATCGAGCGGCACTGGCGGCAGCACGACGGCCGCGAACGACGCCGGCGGCGCCGACGACTGCACGGTCACGCCGGAAGAGACGGCCGGCCCGTATCCCGACAAAGTCGGCATGCTGCAAGACTCGGAGTACTTCCGGAGCGACGTCACGGAGGGCAAGACGGGATTGCCGCTCACCCTGACGCTGACCGTCTCCAACACGAACGACTCGTGTGCGCCCCTCGCGAACGCCGCCATCGAGATCTGGCACTGCGACGCCGACGGCAATTACTCCGAGTACACTCAGCCCGGCTACGACGGCACCGGCGAGACGTTCTTGCGCGGCATCCAGACGACCGACGCGAACGGCCAGGTCACCTTCAAGACGATCTACCCGGGCTGGTACTCGGGCCGCGTCACTCACATCCATTTCCAGGTGTACGTCTCCGGCAAGGCCATCAAGACGAGCCAGATCGCGTTCGACGACGCGATCACGAGCGCCATCTACGCGACGGGTGCCTACGCGACACACGGCCAGAGCCCGATGAAGAACTCGGGCGACATGGTCTTCTCGGACGGCGACGAGTACGAGCTCGCGGCGCTCAAGGGCAACACGACGAGCGGCTACACCGCGACGCTCGCGGTCGGCGTCGCGGTCTGACGCTCACGGCGCGGGCGGCATTGCGATGCTCGAGGCGCGGTCGGCGTCGCAGTCCGACGCTCACGGCGCGGACGGCTTCGCGACGAGCTTTGCGTAATCTCCGCTCGTGAGGAGCGGGTCGGCCGCGACGACGGGATGCGCTTCCGGTGCATCGGTCGGTTCGGCGCCGGGCGCGAGCAGCGTCGTCAGATCGAACGCGACGAAGCGACCGAGGGAGTGCGGCGCTTCGCTCACCCAGAGGCGACGCGTCGCCGTCTCCATCACGACGGAGTGCGTCGCGATGAGGGCGTCGATGGCGCGTCGGTCGCCGAGCGCGAGATGCGCGCCGCCAGGACCCTCGCGGTCGCGCAGGAGCCGCACCGCGTCCTCGACCGTCGCCGGGTGCGAGAGCTCCTTGACGAGCTCGTCGCCCCGCTCGCGTCGCGGCAACGTCGAGCTCACCTCGCGCACGCGTTCGTTCTTGGGGTCGGACGCGAACGGCCCTTCCAGATGATTCGTCACCGCCGCGCGGTCCGGCAGCGGCCGTGCGAAGGGGCGCGCGCCCGGGACACGCTCGATGACTGCGGCGTGACCGCTCGCGTCGTTGACGATCACGATGTGGCTGACGAGCGGGTCCGTCTTCGCCAGCGTCGCGACCGCCTCGTCCGTCGTGCGCGCTTCGGAGAGCACGCGGCGGAGCTCGTGCACGACGATCTCCCCCGTCGTGCGCGTCGGTCCCGCGCGCGCGCCGTGTACGACCACGGCGAGCCCTTCCCGGTTCATCCCGCTCACGACGCCCACGAGGCCGGGCCACGCGACCGACGCGAAAGGGATCTTGCCGTCCTCGCTGACGAGAAATACGGCCTTCTTCTTGTCGAACACGTCGTCGACGTCGAAGTCGAAGGCCCGCGCGAGGATCGGCGAGCCCGCGGCCCCGGCGCCGGAGAACGTGAACGTCGTGCAGCCGACCAGCGGTGAGTGCTCATACCCGAGCGAGATGTCGTAGAGCGACGCGAGGTACACGAAGCGCTGGAACGTGTCGAAGCGGTCAGCGAACGGATCGGGGCGAAACGCGGCCGCGCCCGCGGCGATCTCGTCGCGGCGCTCTCCGGACATGGAACCGGCGAGCCTGCGGTAGGCGTACTGCCCGACGTCGAGGAGGAGCAGGCGCGCCGCGCGGTTCGGCACCTTCTCGTCGAGGAGACGCCACACGACGCCTTCCGTCTCGACCATCTCGTCGTGAAGAAGCACCGACTGCGCCTCGCCGATGGCGGCGGGCGTCCCGGCGAGGCGTACCTCGAGCAGGCTGCCGACGGAGTGCACCCACGACGCGCCCGCGCGTCGTATTCCGCCCTCCGACGTCATCCGCAAACCGGCGAGGTGCACGGCCGGCGACGGCATCCGGCTGTAGGCGCGCACGCCGAGATGCGCGGCGAGGACGAGGAGCGGTACGGCGAGCACCGCGGCGACGAGGCGCCGCGGCCTCATCGCGACGCCTGCACCCGGGTCGTCGCGAGCGTCGCCACGACGCGATAGACGATGCGCGCCGGATCGCGCACCACGTGGAAGTGTGACACCCGCTCGTGCTCGGGCGGGTAATACACGTTCACCGGCACCTCGACGATCCGCCAGCCGGCGCGTGCCGCCCTGAGCACGCATTCCGCCTCGAAGGCGTACCCGTCGTCCCTCGCGCCGAGGGCGAGCGTCTCCTTGACCGGATAGCGGCGGAGGCCGCACTGGGTGTCGTTCAACGTTCGCCGCGTGAAGCGTGACAGGAAGAAATTCGAGATCCCGTTCGAGAAGCGGTTCTGCTTCGGTGCGCCGGCGAGCACGAGATCTCGCACGCCGAGGACGAGCGCGTCCACCGGCGCCTCGTGGCCGGCGAGCCGCGCCGCTTCTTCCGGCAGGTGCTGGCCGTCGGCGTCGACGGTGACGGCCATGGTCGCGCCGAGCGACGCCGCGTGCGCGAGCCCGGTGCGGAGCGCCGCGCCCTTGCCCCGGTTCACGTCGTGGCGGAGCACCACCGCGCCGGCAGATCCGGCAACGTCGCTGGTCGTATCACGAGAGCCGTCGTCCACGACGATGATCGAGCCGTCACCCGGCGAAGAGCCGAGGCGCGACATGAGCCCGGTGACCACGGCGCCCACCGTGCGCCCGGCGTCGTAGGCCGGCACGATCGCGACGACGGCTCTGCCGGTCACGGGCTCTTCAGCCAGCTCGGAGCGCCGTGATCGCGCAGCATCTTCGAGACGATGAAGCCGCCGGTCGCCGCCGCGGCGAGCGCCAGCGTCAGTATGACCCAGAAGGTGACGCCGAGACCCTTCTTGCTCACCACGCGCACGACGCGGGTCGGCTCGTTCTGCATCGTCCGCAACGACGGAGCGCCGGGCGGCGCCGGCGGCAGCTGCCTCGGCAAGGTACGAAGAGCCGCCTCGGGCGGCGGCCGCGGCCTCGTCTCGGCAACCACGATGGTCGGTTCAACGAGGCGCTGCGGCTCTATCTGGGGCGTCGGCGCGTCGGGCGGCGGCGCGCTGCTCGGCTTGGGCGGCGCGAGCGACGCGAGCGGCGGCACTCCTGCGGCGGGCTTCGGCGTCGGGATCACGGGCTTCTCGACGACGGGCGGCACGCTCCCCGCATCGAGCGGCGTGCTCGGCTCGGCCGTCAGGGGCCGCGGGCGCGGAGGCTGGCGCGGCGCTCGCGACGGCAAGGGTGGCGCGAGAGAGCCCGACGCGGTCCGCTGGAAACCACGCGGCGCGGCGGGCGCGCGCGGCACGGCCAGCGCGCCCCTCGGCAGCGACGGCGGGGTATCGCTCGGACGCGGCGCGAGCTGGGCGGCGAGGAGCGCTTCTGCCCGATCCTCGGCGATGATCTGCGTCGCTTCGTCTTCTTCGAACGGCATGGGCGGCGCGGCCGCGGGCGGTGGCGGCATCGTCTGATTCTTGCTCGACTCCGCGGCGAGGAGCTCGCGCGCACGGTCGGGAGCGATGATCTCCGTTGCCTCGTCGTCGAAGTCGATGCCCTTCGACTCCGGCGCGCCGCCCTTCGACACGTTGTCTCCGAGAGCGACGGTCTCTTCGTCGTCTTCGTCGTCCCAGTGTTGCTCGACGTTGACGTCGGCCTTCGGCGCCTCGATCGGCTCGGGTGCGGCGGCGCGAACGGGGCGGCCGGGAAAGCGAAGCGTGGCGTCGGCGACGCGGGTCGGCGCCTCGTCGCCCTCCCAGTCCGCGGCGTCGGTGTGCGGAGGCGGCGGCGTCTCGGACGGTTTCGGATCTTTCTGCGCGCTCGGCACGACGGCGGGGCGTGCGAAGCCGCGGGCCTGGAGCGCGAGCGCGAGGGCCGGAATGTCGAACGGCGATTGCCATTCCTCCATGCCGGCCTTCCAGATGAGCGCCTCGTCGGTGACGGCGCCGGAGGCGTAGCCCTGCACGAGCTCGACGGTCGTCATACGACGGCGGTTCGTGCGGCTCAGCGCGACCGTCCAGCGCTCTTCGTTTCTGCCGGGCGGGACCGACGAACCCACGCCGCCCGGTTGCGTCCCACTGCCGGGCCGGGGCCCGAGCGACACCGACGTGGTCGACCGGCGATCCGGACCGGGAGGACCGGGCGGGCCTTCCACCAAGATCTCACTGCCGCATTTCCGACATTTCGTTCGGATACGCTTGCCCCGGACCTTGTCGTCGGGAACCGCGTAACGGGTCCCACATTTCTCGCAGGCGAACTGCATTACGGCGTCGTCTTGGTACCCGGCGATTCTAGTACGAGGTGTCCTGCCGCCGTCGCGCGTTCTTCAGAATACGGGTTTTACCGTCGAGCCGCCGAAGGTGTCGTAGATTCCGGAGGTGGACATCGAGGGCCCGGCCCTGGAATCGCTCATCAGGTCTGCCCGGAAACAGATCAGAGGCCGTATGCAGGCGCTCCGGCTGGCGGTGCCCGCTGCCGCCAGAGCCCGCCGGGACGCCGCCCTCGTTGCACGCCTGCTCGTGTTGCCCGAGGTCGCCGGCGCGCGCACGATCGCCCTGTTTTCGCCCATGGAGGGCAGGGGCGAGATCGAGCTGCGCGCCCTCGACGCGCACGTGCGCGAGGGCGCGCGAGGTGTTCTCTATCCCCGTCTCTCGGAGCGAGCCCTGGAGCCCGGCGAGGCCGTCCCTTCGTTAAGCGGGGAGCTCGCCCTCGGGGCGCTCACCGACCTGGTCGAGAGCGACGCTGGCTTCCTCGAGCCGCCCCGGACCGTGCAAGCCGCGGTGCGCGGCGAGGTGGACGTCATCGTCGTGCCCGCGCTCGCCGTTTCGGCGACCGGCCATCGACTCGGGTACGGCGCCGGATTCTACGACCGCGTACTGCCGGCGTACTGCCCTCCCGCCTTCGCGATAGCCGTGGCGTACGACTTTCAGCTCGTCGCCGAGCTCCCGGTGTTCGAGTGGGACTTCGCCTGCAACGCCGTCGTCACCGACACGCGCACGCTCCGGGTCACGGGCTGAGCACGCTCCCTCAGGGAGCAGCGTGCGGCTTGGACGCGCAGTTCTTGCAGCGCCCGTAGAGCTCGTGCTTGTGATGATGGACCTCGAACCCGTAGCGGGCCGCCACGCGGTCCTGCAGGTTCTCGATCTGCGGCTCCTCGAACTCCTGGATGCTCCCGCACTCCATGCAGATCAGATGGTCGTGGTGCGCGTCGCCATCGGCGAGCTCGTAGCGCGTCAGACCGTCGCCGAACTTCTGCTCGTGGGCGACGCCGCCCTCGGCGAGCATCTTCATCGTGCGATAGACGGTCGCGTAGCCGACGCGTGAGTCGAGCGCGCGGACGCGCTCGAGCAGGCTGTCGAGCGTCACGTGCTCCGGGCTGCCGAAGAAAGCGTCGACGATGAGCCGCCGCTGCTCGGTCGATCGGAGGCCTCGCCGGAGCATGTACGCCTCGAGCGTTCGACGAAGCCGGTCCACGTCGGGGCGGCGAGGCGCCCTGCCGACTGGCTTCTGAACACGCTCGTCCCCGGTTGGCACCATGAAGAGCTATCGCTCGGGCGGGTACTGGGTCAAGCCGCCCTCGACGTAATGCGGGTGGTCAGCGGAAATCAGCGTATTTCTTCAAGGCTCAGCGCCGGGTTCGCAAGCGCGACGTCGCGATCGTCGCGCCGAACAGCGAAAGCAGCACCGGCGTCGCCACCGGCGCGAGCGAGAGGACCATGAGGATCGTCGCCCCGAGGCCCGGACCGGCGGCCCACAAAAGGCCCCTCCGCGCGTCTGCCCGACACCCGTGTGCGAGCCGCAGCGCGAACGCTCCGTCGCGGACGTCGTCGGACGCGAGCTGGACGCTCCACTCCGCGGTGCTCGAGCCGGCGGAGTCGAGCGCGACGGATACCTCGGCCGCGGAGAGCGCAGCGTCGTCGTTCGGGCTCCGGCCGAGCACGGCGACCACCGCGCCGCCGTCGGAGAGACGCCGGATCTCGTCTCCCCGATCGGCGGGAAGCACCTCCGGCCGGATATGATCGATGTCGACGGCGCGTCCGAGCGCCTCGCATGTCTCTCGCGTATCTCCCGAGAGCAGGACCGGCTCTATGCCGACGTCGAGGAGATGCTGCACCGCGGCCCGGGCGCCGGGACGGAGCCCGTCCTGCAATCCGACGAGCCCCGCGAGGCGACCGCCGAGCGCGACGAGGATCACGGTGCGTCCCATCGCCTCCAGATCCGTGATGCGATCTTCGGCGAGCGCGACGCTGATCCGCTCGCGCAGCATCAGGCCGCGGCTTCCGACGACCAGGGTTTGACCGCTGGCGGCCACCGCCGTCACGCCGAGCCCCGCTTGCACGGAGGGGCTTCGCACGCCGTCCGCGCGGATCCCGCGAGCACGCGCCGCGCGCTGGATCGCCACCGCCGTCGGGCGGGAGCCGCTGCCCTCGGTGCCCGCCACGAGGGCGAGCACGGTGTCTGCGTCGAACGCGCCGAACGCCTCGATGCTCGCGACCTCGGGCTCGCCGAGCAGCAGCGTGCCGCGCGCACAGAAGGCGGCGCTCGAGACGCGACCGGCGCTGTCGAGCGCCTCCGCTGTCCGGAAGACGACGCCGCGGCGAAGCGACGCAAGCACCGCCTGAGCGACGTGGAGCGCGGCGACTTGCGCGACGGCGCGGTTCGCGAGCGCCGCGTGGGCGGCGACGGCGTAGAGCACGATCCAGATCGGGTCGCGGTCGCTCGTGAAGGCGGCGAGCGCGGCGACCGTCGCCGCGACGATCGCGCCGCGCACGGCGAGATGCCGGCCGAGCCGCGGCATGGACGCATGCAGATCGGCGCGACGGCGCACGTCGTGCGTCAGCCGCATGAAGGCGCGGTCGTTGCTCGCCCAGCCGGCAATTGCCCGGAGCCGTCCCTCGAGCACGCGTGCTCCGGCGACGACCGGGTCGCCCTCGTCCCGGATCACGGACGTCGTCGCCGACGGCCACGGCTTCACCGTGGCGCGTCCCGCCACCACTGTGGCGTCGACCGGCACGACCTCGCCCTCCTCGACGACGATCTCCTCGCCCGGGCGGAGGTCGTCCGACGGGGCGTCCACCACGTCGTCGCCGACGATCCGGTGGCCGGTGACGGCGAGCGATTCGCGGACGAGCGTGCGCTCGACGTCGACCGGGTGGCGCGCACGCTCAACGAGCCAGACGACGATCGACAGGCTCGCGACGAGGACGCCCGCGAAGCCCACCACCTCGCTCGCGTCGGGATGATTCGTGATGCGCGCGATGAGCGCCGCGACGGCCGCCCCTGCCGGCGCCGCCGTCGCGGAGACGGGATGGAGCTCGCTCGGGTCTCGCACCGTCGTGAAGGCGTGCGCGACGAAGGCTCCGGTCGCGACGAGGACGAGCACGAGGCGCGCCGTGAGCGCGATCGGCGAGGAGCCGACCAGGACGAGCGCCGCCGAGAGCCCGCCAGCGACGATCGCGATGGTGACGAGGAGCGTCGCGACGTCGGTCGGCACCGGGACGTCGCGCGCCTCGGGCGGGGGCGCGTCGCGCTCATCCTTCGGCGCCTCCTCGACGTGGGGCTTTCGTCGCGACAGGTCGTCGAGGCCGTCACCCTCCACCTCTTCGAGCGCGCGGGCCGTGCGGCGCGCGGCGAGTCGCGACAGCTCGTCCGGCGTCGCCTCGTCGGTGCGCTCTGCGCGCGGCATCGCGCGACGAGGGAGCGGGAGCGGCGTGCGACCCGCGTTCGGGTCGTACACGTCGCGGCACCCCGCGCTGCAGAAATAGCGGAAGCGATCGCCGAAGATGGCGACGCGCGCAGCCCTGAGCGGATCGACGACTCGACGGCAGGTCGCACACGGCACGGTCCCGACCACCGCGAAGCGGCCGGCCGCGGGCTCGGTCACGTCATCCATCGCCACCGAGTGCCCACTCCAGCGCGGCCTTCGCCGTATGAAGTCGAGCCTCGGCTTGATCCCATATTGCGCTGTTCGGGGCGTCGATCACCTCGGCCTCGATCTCTTCACCCCGATGCGCGGGCAGGCAGTGGAGCACCGTGACGTCCGGCGCCGCGTGACGGAGGAGCTCGCGGTTCACGATGAAGCCGTGAAAGGCTTTCTGGCGTTTGGCGGCCTCGCTCTCCTGCCCCATGCTCGCGAAGACGTCGGTGCTGACGACGTGCGCGCCGCGGATCGCCTCTCTGGGGTCACGCACGACGCGCACCTTGCCACCGCGGCCGGTCGCCGCGGCAAGGAAGCCCGCGTCGGGGTCGTAACCCGCCGGGCACGCCAGGGTGAGCTCGAGGCCGAGGAGCCCTGCGGCCTCGATCCAGGAGTTCGCCATGTTGTTCCCGTCGCCGATCCAGGCGTAGCGGAGACCCTCGAGCTTGCCGCGGGCGAGCCGCACCGTCTGCAGGTCGGCGAGGAGCTGCATCGGATGACCGGTGTCGGTCAGCGCGTTGAGCACCGGCACGGTGGCGTGGGCGACGAGCTCCTTCATGCGCTGGTCGGACGACGTACGGAACGTGATCGCGTGCACCATCCGCGTGAGGACGCGCGCGGTATCGGCGATGGGCTCACCGCGGCCGAGCTGCGAGCCGCTGCTCGTGAGCACGACGGGGTGCCCCCCGAGCTCGCTCACCGCAACCTCGAGCGACAGGCGAGTACGGGTCGATGCCTTCTCGAACACCAGCGCGATCGATTTCCCGGCGAGCGGCCTGCGCGCCTCCGCGTGCCCGCGCGTCTTCTTCCACTCGTCGGATGCGTCGAGCACCCGGACGAGGCCGCCAGGACCGAGATCGGTGAGGGTCAAGAAATGGCGCGGCATCGGGGTGTCGAGGCTAGTCCAAAAAGGGGTCAGGCGTGAGCCGTGAGGACACGGTCGAGGATGGCGACTCCGGCGTCGAGGTCGGCCAGGCTCACGGTGAGCGGCGGCGAGAACCGGAGCGCGCGCGAGCCGGCGATCGTGAGCAAAAGCCCCTCGTCGCGGAGCTTGCCCACGATGTCCCGCGCGTCCACGCCCTCCTTGAGGACCAGAGCCTGCAGAAGGCCGAGGCCCCGGCTCGTTTCCGCGAGCTTTCCGTGCTTCGTCACGAGGCCGGCCAGCGCCTGCGCGAGGTGCGCCCCCTTCATGAGCGCGCCCTCGAGGAGATGCTCCTTCGCGACGGTGTCGAGGACGGCGAGCGCTGCGGCGGACGCGAGCGCGTTGCCGCCGAAGGTCGAGCCGTGACTGCCGGGCGGGAGCGCGCCTTCGAGCGGCGCCTTGCAGAGCATCGCGCCGATGGGCACGCCGCCGCCGAGCCCCTTCGCGAGCGCGACGACATCGGGTGCGACCCCGGCGTGCTCGAAGGCGAGAAACTTCCCGGTGCGGCCGATCCCGGTCTGCACCTCGTCCGCGACGAGGAGCGTGCCTGCGCCGTCGCAGAGGTCGCGCAGGGCCCGCAGGAAGCCCTGCGGCGCGGGGTTCACGCCGCCCTCTCCCTGCACGGGTTCGACCAGGATGCCGGCCACGTCGGGGCCCATCGCGCCGCGCACCGCGGCGATGTCGCCGTACGCGACGTGAGTGACGCCGGGCAGCGGTCCGAAGCCGTCGCGGTACGCCTTCTGTCCTGTGGCGGCGAGTGCGCCGAGCGTTCGACCGTGGAACGACTGCTCGAACGCGATGATGCGATACCGTGACTCCTCGCCCTTCGCGTAGAAGTGCCGTCGCGTGAGCTTGATGCACGCCTCGATCGCCTCGGTGCCCGAGTTGCAGAAGAACGCGCGGCTCATGCCGGTGAGCGCGGTGAGGCGCGTGGCGAGCTCGATGTTCTTCTCGTTGTAGAAATAATTCGAGACGTGGATGAGACGGCCCGCCTGCTCGGAGAGCGCCTTCACGAGCGCGGGGTGCGCGTGCCCGAGCGACGACACGGCGATGCCCGCTGCGAGATCGAGATAGCGCTTGCCGGCGACGTCCCAGACCGCGCTGCCCTCGCCGCGGGCGAGCACGAGCGGCGGCTGCCGGTAATTCGGATACAGATTGGCCGAAGCCTGGGCAACGAGCTCCGTCTGCGACGCTTCCATGGCGGCCTCCATTAGCACCGGCGGAACGGGTCCGCGATCGCGCTTTCGGCCCGGGCCTGCAAGGCTACGCTCTTCGCGCGAGAATGAGCGCTGCGGCTTCTGCGAAGCCCTGGCCCCGGGGCGCCCGGGTCACGAAACGCGGGGGTACGGTGGGGCGACCGCGGAAGTTCCGCACGCCGATCGTCGTGCGAAAGGCGGAGAAGCAGGCCTCGTCGTTCTCGCTGTCGCCGATGAAGGCGAGGCGGGAAAGTGACGCAGTCGTGTCCCAGCCGAAGCGGTCGGCGAGGAATCGCGTGGCCCCCGACGCTTTGTTCGCACCGTCGAGCGACAGGTGAAGGTGCACGCTCGACGTGATGGTACGCGCGCCGAGCGCCGTGGCCGCCGCGCGGACGACCGCGACGTCTTCCGGCGGGACGCGCTCGTGCTCCCCGATGTCGAACGCGACGTCGGTCCGTCGCGCGCCCGTGTCGTCACTGAGACGTAGCGACGGGAAGCGGCGCATCATCTCCTGAACGATGTCGTCGAGGCGCGCGCGCCGTGCGCTGCGTTCGCTCCCCGCGAAGTCGACGAGACGGAGCTTGTGGTCGACGACGTCGCACGCGACCGCGCCGTTCTCGGCGACCATGCCGTCGACCGGCCATTGCCGCGCGAGGACCTCCGCCCAGCCCGACGGACGCCCGGTGACGCCGACCAGGACGAGCCCCGCTTCTCGCATCCGGAAGAGCGACGAGTACGCCGCCTCCGAGAGACGCGTCCCGTCGAGCAGCGTGTCGTCGAGATCGAAGAGCAAGCCCGTGAGCCGCTTCGCCTCGTCTTCGCTCAGTCGATCGATGGGGAGCATCGCAAGACCCGACCTGAAATTGAGAATCCCCGACGCTCGACGAAGCGCCGGGGATCTACCGATGGCGGTGCACCACGAGAGCGGTGGCCGTCGATGGCTCGGCTACTGAACGATGTCCTTGAGGTTCTTGAGCGCCGTGGCGCGAACCTTCTTGCTAGCCGCTTTCGCGGGGATGGTGATGGGCTCCTTCGTGAACGGGTTGATACCCTGTCGCTCCTTCGTCGCGGGCTTCTTCACCACGCGGAGCTTCACGAGGCCTGGAACGACGAACTCACCGGGGCCACGACCCGTGAGCTGTTTGCGGATGAGCTCTTGCAGAGCATCGAACACGCGCGCGACGCTCTTCTTGTCGAGCTCCGTCGTCCCCGATACTTCCGCGATGACCTGAGCTTTGGTCAGTCTCTTGCCAGCCATGCCGTTTCCTCCTGGAAAAGTCCTTCGAACGCCGATTCCCGCCCTCTAGGGTTACTGCGTGGGGACTCGGTTCCGCACGCGGCAACCACCAAAGGCGCGTCGACCGATAACAGGCCCACTTTTGCCTTTCAAGGGAAAATAAGCGGGATCGTCGATCGATCAGCGCCGGGTCACACTGCGGCACAGGCGCTCGATGTACCGAATGGACACACACCGCGCGTTCCCCGGCGCGCCGCCCGGTGAGGCAAAATGGCCTGAAATCAGGCCAAATTTCTGCTGGATCGCCCGACTTACTTTTTCAACGAGCGCGCGACGTTAGCGATTATTTCGAAGGCGGTGTGAGAGGGATCTCACGCGCGGGGCTTCGACCCGTCGCGGAAGCGACCAGCAACCGAGTCGCTTCGTCCATCCGGCGCTCCTGGGCGTCGGTTTTGTGGTCGTAGCCGGCGAGGTGCAAAATACCGTGGGCGAGGAGGTGAGTGACCTCCGCGAGGAGGGGTCTGCGGCGCGCGCGCGCCTGGCGCGCCGCGGTGTCGAGCGAGATCACGACGTCCCCCAGGAGCTGTACTTTCCGGCTCGGGCCGGCTCCCGAGGCGTCCATGGGGAAGGCCAGAACGTCGGTCGGCTTCGCCTTGCGGCGGTGCGTCCGGTTCAAGACCTCGATCTGCGCGTCGTCGGTGAGGACGATGGAAAGCTCCGCGCCGCGCGACGCGATCGCGATGAGCATGCGTTCCGCGCGCCGCTTCACGGCGCGCGCATCGAGGGCAGGGGACCCGACGGCGCGCCGGGTCACGATCACTGGCAAGGCGCTTCAGTCCTTCGGAATCTTCTTCGCGTCTTCGAGGAACTTGGCGAGGCCCGCGTCGGTGAGCGGGTGCTTCACGAGCTGCGTGATCACCTTGAAAGGGACGGTACACACGTCTGCGCCGATGAGCGCGGCCTGAACGACGTGGATCGGGTGCCGGACGCTCGCGACCAGCACCTCGGTGCTGTACTCGTAGTTGTGATAGATCGTGACGATCTTCTCGATGAGATCCATGCCCTCTTCGGCGATGTCGTCGAGGCGCCCGATGAACGGGGAGATGTACGACGCGCCCGCCTTCGCCGCGAAGATCGCCTGCGTCGGTGAGAAGCACAGCGTCACGTTGGTGCGGATGTTCTCTTTCGTGAACTGAGCGACCGCCTTCAGCCCCTCGGGGATGAGCGGCACCTTCACGACGACGTTCTTGTGAATCTTGGCGAGCTCGCGCCCCTCGGTGAGGATGGCGTTGGTCTCGGTCGCGAGCACCTCCGCCGAGATCGGTCCGTCGACGATCTCGCAGATCTGCGCGATCGCCTTCTTGGTGGACAGACCGCTCTTCGAGAGGAGCGACGGGTTCGTCGTGACCCCATCGATCGCCCCCATGGCCGCTGCTTCACGGATCTCGCCGATGTCGCCGCTGTCGATGAAGAATTTCATGATCGTTCCTGCCTTCGCTGTTTTTTCAGGGGATTGGAGAGGCCCCTGCCTTCATCGGTAGGGCAGTCACCGCGGTGCGGCAACCGCTAAAGGGCTGGTTCGGCGTCCGCTCGGTTTCCCCGGGTGTCCTCCGCGCGATACCCTCTCCCCATGGCTCGTCCGTCGCGTCCGCCGGGTTTCGATATGACCTACCGGCCGCGCGAATCGGTGTTCGGACCACCGCTGACCGACCGGCTCCCGTCGATCGCGTATCTGGCTGCGGCCCTCGCCGTGGGCACCCTGGTCCTCGTCGGCGAGCAGAGCGCGACCGGCTCGTGGGCATTTCACTACGTCGTCGAGCAGGATGCCGGGCGCGTGATGGGCATCCGGACCTTCGCCGTGATCATCTTCGTTAGCGCGCTCGCCTCGGTCGTTCGCGGCGGCATGCGCGGCGTGCGCATCTATCCCGACGGCGTCGAGGCGCGCGAGGTGCTGAGCTTCATCGTCCCCAAGCTCCGGCGCTACCGGTGGCCGCAGATCGAGCGGATCTTGCTCGACGGCGCGTCGCACATCGCCTTCGATCTTTGGGACGGGAGCCGCGCGTATCTTCCCAAGGTGAGCGACCGACCCGGTCTCGAAGCGGCGCTCCAGCAGGTCGCCGCGGCGCGCGCGATCCCCATTCGCGGCGGCGTCGAGCCCGACGACCTGGACGCCGTGAACGAACCCGTCGAGGAGTGAACTCGTTCACTGATTCGCGGGAGGCGTCTTCGGTGCGGTGCGCGCGACGTCGAAGTCGATGCCGGTGGAGAGGTTCCCCGAGATGCCGAACTCGAGCACCGAGATGAACCGGTCGTACCAGATGTTGTAGTAATCCTGGCCCTGGTAGTACGCGGCGTAGACGCCCACGTCGATCGCGGGGGGCCGCACCGTGTAGCGAATCAGCACCGGGAAACGCGCGAAGAAGGGGAGCGCATTGGTGGGACGCTCGATGTCCCCGATGATGCCGGTGAACCGAGCCGAGAGCTCGGAGAGGAGCGGCTTCGACGTCCGGAAGACGGTCGTCGAGAGGTGGATGCGCACGTTGCCGTACGACCCACGGAGCACGGCGTCCTCGACGAACGTCGGGTGCCACTCGAGCGCCACGGAGCTCCAGCTGAAGAACCGCGCGTCGGTCCACACTGCGTAGGTGGCGAGGTCGAGCTCGTTCGTCTCGAAGCTGCCGTTCTCGTGATTGTGCGAGCCGTCGGGTGCATGGAAGTCCCCCGACTGGCCGTTCGAGTGGTGGCCGATGCCGGCAGAAAAGTAGAGGCTCGGGCTCGTGTCGACGGCGTGATCGAACCAGAAGAACGCCGTCAATCGCGGCATGTAGCTCGGCGTCTTCACCGGGGTGGAGTGCCCCTGGAACATGCGGAGGACGATCTTCGGCGTGAGGAACAGCGCGGCATGCCAGCGCCGCGGAAGGACGGAGAAGTTCGGGACGACGCTCGTCTCGAAGACGAGCGGGTCGAGCCCCTTCAGCCCGACGGGGAAAGACAGGTAGCTCGGCTCGAGGTGCGCCCGGACGAGCTCACCGAGCGTGTCGTCGACGTCGGGATCGGCCGCCGCGGGGGGCGGCGTCTCCTGTGCGGCGGCATGCACGACCGTGGACATGGTTCACGGGGCGTCGGTGGGCGGGTGCAAGACGTGCACCTTGCCCTTGAGCCGTTCGCTGACCCACACCTTGTCGTTCTTGTCGACGATGACGGCGCCGGTGCCGGGCTGCGACGCGATGAGCGCGAGCCCCTTCTCGGGTCCGAGGATGAACACCGCGTCGTCGAGGGCGTCGGCGGTGAACGCGTCCTCTGCCCACACGGTGACGCTGCGGCACGCGGTGGCCGGGTAGCCGGTGCGCGGGTCGATGATGTGGTGGTACCGCTTGCCCTTCACGAAGAAGGCGCGCGCGTAGTCCCCGGCGGTGGAAAAAGCGTGGTTCTCGAGCTCGATGACGGCGAAGAACTGCCCGAGGTCGGCGCGCGGATCCTGGATGCCGCTCACCCACGGCGCGCCGTCGGGCTTCGTCCCGGCTCCGTAGAGGTCGCCGCCCGCCTGCGCGAGAAAGCTCTTCATGCCCGCGGCCTTCAGTACCGCCGCGGCGCGGTCGACCGCGTAGCCCTTCGCGATACCGCCCAGGTCGATCCGCATGCCCTTGCCGATCGTCACGGTGTGAGCGGCAGAGTCGATCTTCACCTTGCGGTAATCGACGAGCTTCTTCTTCTCGCGCACGATTGCGGGATCGGGGAGTTTCGGGTCGGCTTCTGCGGCATCGCCGAATTTCCACAGATCGCCGAGGGCGTGGAAGGTGATGTCGAACACGCCGCCCGACAGCTCCGACGCCCAGCGCGACTTGTCGAGGACGGTGATTGTCTCGTCGGACACCGTCACCGGGCTCCCGGCCTCGGCGTTGATGCGCCCCACCTCGCTGGTGTCGTTCCACGACGTCATCACCTTCTCGACGCGCCTGATCTCGTCGAGGGCGCGCACCATCGCGTCGTGGAGGGCAGCCTCGCCGAGCTCGCGCGTCGTGTAGGAGACGAAGTGCACCTCGGTGCCCATCGCGGGCTCCACGAGGTCCACCTTGCGCGGTGAAAACGGCGTGTCCGTCGGCGCGTCCGTCGCGACAGGGAGCGCCGACGGCACGGACGGCGTCGTCATGCTCGGGACCGGCGCGCTGCTCGGTGCGGGCGGCGGGGTGAACGACGACGCCGACGTCGCGCGCGCAGTGTCGTCTGCGTGACGCGGCGAGCACGCGACGGCGGGCACGAGCGCGAGCACGAGCAGACGGCGCACGGGCTACCTTCCCTTGAAAGCCGGCTTGCGCTTGTCGGCGAAGGCGTTCAGCGCCTCACGACGATCTTCGCTGGAGAGGCAGGTGTCGTAGAGCTCGGCCTCGGTCGTGAGCCCCTCTTCGAGTGGTACGATCCGGCTCGCGTCGATGGCGGCGAGCGCGGCGCGCTGCGCGAGCGGCGCACCCTCGACGATAGGACGGATCCACTCGATGGTGTCGTCCAGCACGTTGGCGCCGGGCCGCGAGACGCGGTTCACGAGTCCCACTGCGAGCGCGTGCGCGGCGCTGATCCGGCGGCCGAGGAGAATGAGCTCCTTCGCGCGCGCCTCGCCGATCAGGCGCGGGAGCCGCTGCGTCCCTCCGGCGCCCGGGATGATCCCGAGCGACGTCTCGGGGAGCCCGACGATGGCGTGCTCTGCCGCGACGCGTAGATCGCAGAGCATCGCGAGCTCGAGCCCTCCGCCGAGCGCGACGCCGTTGATCGCGGCGATGACCGGCGACGGAAACGGCTCGATCCAGGCGAGCATCTGCCGGTGCACGGCGAGGTGTTCGCGCACCTCGTCCTCCGACATCGCGCGCCGCTCTTTGAGGTCGGCGCCGGCGCAGAAGGCCTGATTGCCGGAGCCCGTGAGGATCACGGCCCGGATCGCCTCGTCGCCCGCGAGCTCTTCCCCGATCCGCCCGAGCTCCTCGAGCATCGCGCGACTCATGGCGTTCATGCGGTCGGGGCGATCGAGGGTCACGATCGCAAGACCGAGTCGACGCTCGACCCGGACGGGAGCCGCGTCGCTCATGGGGCTTTGCTCCGCTTGCGACGCGCCTTGCGCTGGTCCTCGACCTTGGCGAGGCGCACCTTGAGCTCACCAAGGTCCCGCTTCAGCTGCTCCATCTCGTCGGTCATGCGCTTCTGCTCGGCGGCCGGGCTCTGTCCGATGGAACGGAGTGCCTCCCGGAGCCTACGCGCGACGCGGCCGTCGAATTCCCGCTCGAGCCTTCTCCTCAGCGCTCCACGGGCGCGGCCGTCGGCGAGCACCTCGAGCGCCCGGACGACCGAGATGCGAAAGTGCGGGTCCCGGTCGTCGAGCAGATCTTGAAGGTGTTCGCGCACCTTGCGGTCCTCGGACAGGCGCGCGAGCGCCATCACTGCCGCGCGGCGGGTCGGCGTCGAGTGGCCGTAGCGCGTTCGCTCCATGACCTCCTTGACGGCTCCCTCGTCGCGGAGCGCCGCGAGGCCGTCGAGTGCGCCGGCACGCTTCACGTCGTGCCACGACGGATCGCCGAGCACGCCGATCAGCGGCGCGAGCGCGCTCGGCTGTCGCGTCTCGCCGAGTGACCGCGCCGCTTCGGCTCCGACGAGGTAGCTCGGATCCTTGGCGGCAAGGCGCGCGAGCAATGCCGCCGCCTTCTCGGTCTGGAACTCGCCAAGAGCGGACGCGACGGCGCGCCGCACCTTGGGGTGCTTCTCTGCGGCGGCAGCTTCGAGGTGTGCGAACGCCGCGTCGCCCCGGATCTTGCCGAGGACCCTCGCCGTCTCGGCGCGCACGGTCCACACCTCGGATTTCTTCGCCAGGGCCGCGCCGAGTGCGGAGATGGTCTCGGGGTCCATTCGCTTCTCGAGCGCCTGGGCGGCCGCGGCACGGAGGCGCGCGGTCGATGCGCGCGCGAGCTGGTTTCGCAACATGTCGGCCGGTGCTTCCACCGTGATCGCGCCCACGACGCGGAAGTTCGGATCGAACGCGACCCACGCGGGCCGCTCGGAGAGCGGAACGACGAGCGCGTCGCTCTCCGACTCTATCCACTTCTCGTAGGTGTGAACCTTGCCGGCCTTCGTCCCGATCTCGATCTCGAGCGGGAAGGCGAAGAGCGGCACGTCGCCCGTCTTCTGGCTCTGCCGCAGGCGGACGTTCACCTGGCCGTCTTCCCACCCGACCTGAACCTTGAGCACCGGGTGCCCCGGGCGGAACACCCACTGATCGAAGAAGCGCTCGAGCGAGCGACCGCTCACTTCCTCGAGCGCGCGGCAGAGATCGTTCGTCTCGACGATGCTGCCGCCGTGGCGTTCGAGGTAGAGGCGGACGCCCTTCCAGAAGAGCTCGTCCCCGAGCTCCTTCCTGAGCATGTGAAGGACGAGACCGCCCTTCTCGTAGAGATGACGATCGAAGAGGTCGATGGGTTCGTCGTAGTCGCGGCAGACGATGGCGCGCTGATAACGACCACCCGCTTCGCCGAGATACGTCGCCACGTCTCCCGAGACGCCGTTCTCGTATTCGTCGCGACCGAGCCGGTCCTCCCGCTCGACGTGCTCCATGTACGTCGCGAAGCCCTCGTTGAGCCACGCATGCGACCAGTCCCGGCAGGTGACGTAGTCGCCGAACCAGTGGTGCGCGAGCTCGTGCGCGACGAGGTCGTTGCTGCTCACGTCGATGGCGGCGCGCTCGTCGAGCAGCACGTGCTCGTACATCGTCGTCGCCGTCGTGTTCTCCATGCCGCCGAACACGAAGTCGTTCACGACGACCTGCGAGTAGCGCGGGTAAGGGAAGGGGACGCCGGTGAGGCGACCGAAGAGCTCTATCATGCGCGGGGTTTCGGCGAAGGCGCGGCGCCCGTCGTCGGCGCGGCCTTCCGGCACGTAGTATTGTACCGGCACGCTCGCGCGGCCCTCACGAATCGCGGGGCGATCGTCGACGATCTCGAAGCGACCGACCACGAGCGTCACGAGATAGCTCGGAAGCGGATCCGGCATCTCGAAGCGATATGTCCACGGCTTCTTTCCCCGCGGCGTCTCCTTCTTCACGAGATTGCCGTTCGACAGCGCGGTGAACCCTGCCGGCGTCTGCACGGTCACCGACGTGGTCATTTTTACGTGCGGCTTGTCGTGACAGGGAAACCAGTGACGCGCGTCCTCGTCCTGGCATTGGCTCCACATTTGCTGCGGGCGATCGGGCACCTTGTCGTCGGGAGCGAGGAAGTAGAGCCCGCGCTTCGGCTTCGCGCGATACGTCACCTCGACCTTGCCGGCGGAGAGCGTCTTCGGCACCTCGACGGAGAGGACGTCGCCGTCGTAGGTGAATTCGACGGGCTTCGCGCCCTTGCCGGCGTCGAGGCGAACGCGCGACACCTCGAACCCGATCGCGTCGAGCGTGAGGACCGTTGCCTTCGGAGCTCGACGTGAAAAATCCAGGGTCGCTCGCGCCGAGATGGCGGCGTGCGCGAGGTCGACCTCGATGTTCAGATCGAGGTGCGAGATCGCGAACGGGCGCGAGCGCTCGTACTTGCGTTCGGTGCCGGCGAGCACGAAAGGGCCCGAGGATCCGGCGCAGGCGCAGCGCGCGTGGAGCCTATGAGAGGCGGACATATGGCCCCACGGGTACCCGTTCCGTCCGCCATCGGCAAGGACTCTACACCGTCAAATCGTCGCTCGACCGCCGAGGTCCCGTGCCGCGCGCCGGAGGGCGTCATCGACGTGGTCGTCGAAGGCGACCAGGACGACGCGCTCCAAGCTCGATTCTCGCTCGAGAAATTCGTTCACGGTGCGCGTCGCGATCACGGCCGCGTCCGTCACGGGATACCCGTACACGCCGCAGCTGATCGCCGGAAACGCTATCGAGCGCACGCCGTGTTCGGCGGCCAGGGCGAGGGAGCTCCGGTAGCACGCCGCCAGCAGTGCCGGCTCTCCCTGCCCCCCGCCGTGCCACACGGGGCCCACGGTATGGATGACGTGACGCGCGACGAGTCGAAACCCAGGAGTGATGCGCGCCTCCCCCGTCGGGCAGCGTACACCGGGGCGCACCTCCGCCACCTTGCGGCACGCAGCGACGAGCTCCGGTCCCGCCGCGCGATGAATCGCCCCATCGACACCCCCGCCGCCGAGCATGCGCTCATTGGCCGCATTGACGATCGCATCGACGTCGAGGTGCGTGATGTCGTCGCGGAGGATATCGACACGAGGCATGCGCGGAGGATAGCTTTCGCCGACGCTTGCGTCCCGCTCAACGGGGCGCCGCTTTCTGCAGGCTGTCAGTGAGGTGTCACGGAAAAGTGGCTCTCCGGACGGATTCGTGGGCGCGCTCCCGATGTCCGCCAAATCATTTGCATGCGTGGAGCCGCGCTGCGGGTGGCCGGCCCGCTGTTC
This sequence comes from Polyangiaceae bacterium, assembly GCA_036272055.1. Classification (GTDB taxonomy): domain Bacteria; phylum Myxococcota_A; class Polyangia; order Polyangiales; family Polyangiaceae; genus DASZVB01. The sequence continues at coordinate 190,907 of DATAZL010000096.1, forward strand.
CCGAGCGCGTCGCTCTCGACGATGCGCGCACGCACCGTGAACGTCGTCAACGCGGATTCAACCGACGCACGCGAAGCTGCGAGAGTGCTGACTCCCGTCGTCGAAGCGTTCGCTCCAAAGCGCAGATTGCTATCGTGTGTGATGTCTGCTAAATCAATTGAGTGGCTCGAGCTAGGGGGCGCGAGATTCAGTTGCCGTTCGTGTTTCGGACGCGCGGTGGTCGTCGGCGCGGGACCGGGCGGAAGCCGAACGGTACACGCTTGGGCGTGCCACATCTCCCTCGGCCAGAGCTGAACCCACGCCATCCCGTTCACGTGACGATGCGGCTGCGGAGTGGATTGCCGACGCTTCGCCAGAAGCGCGCTGCGGCGATCGTGTTCGATGCATTCCGGGCTGCGAAAACCCGATGGGGAGCACGGCTCGTGCAGTTCTCGGTGCAATCCAATCACATCCATCTCCTCGTCGAGGCGAACGACAAGGAGTCGCTCGCGCAGGCGATGAAGGGCCTCGCGCAGAGATTGGCGCGGCGTTTGAACCGGTACTTCAAACGAAAAGGCAACCTCTTCGCGGACCGCTATCACGAACACATCCTCCGGACGCCGCTCGAAGTCCGCAGAACCATTCGGTACGTCCTCAGAAATCACCTGAAGCACGCAGCACGAGCCTCACGCCCGCCGCTGGTCGATCCGATGTCCACGGCGCGATACTTCGATGGATTCACGACGCCACCGTTTCGGCGTGCTCGTGACGGCTGCAATCTGGCAGACGACCCACCTGTCGCGCCGCCGTCGACGTGGCTTCTCCGCACGGGCTGGCGCCGCCTCGGGTTGATAGCGCCGAACGAAGTTCCGGCGAAAACGAAGGGCGGGGCCTGACTCGGCCAGAACATCGTAGGACTGGGAGCGAGGAAGCGATGAGGAGTTACAGGCCGAAGGCTTGGTGCGGTGTCGTGTTGGCCGCGAGCGGGCTCTTCGTGGCGTGCGCAACGAGAAGAACGGAGCACGGAAGAGACGCGAGTCCGCCGCCGAGCGGAGCCGCATCGTCGGACGCGAGTCCAACACCGGAGGGGCCATCGGCAGAGGAGGCGAGCGCCGATAGCTACGGTCTCTGCCGCCGGCCGACAGACGACAACATCACTGGCTACGCGCACTTTCACGGTTGCCAAGAGACGAAGAGGCTGCTCGAGGGCTCGTGCGCGAGGGCGACTCGCTCCTGCAGTGACGACGCTTCCGAAAACGCCTCCGCGCTCCCCTGCGGGAGCTGTACGGCGGGTGATACTTGCAGCATGGCCGTACAGCCGATGTGCGATTGCGACGGCGACGGTCCGCTTGCCCCGTTCGAGCAAAACTCGGGAGACGTGGGCATCGTCGATGGCTGGCTCTGCCAGTGCCAGGCGGGGACCTGGGAGTGCTTCCTGAGCGATCAGTCGGGGTCTTCGTGCTTCAGGGTGTGCGGGCCAGACAGCGGCTACCCGCAGCCGTGATCTCCGGTGAGCCACCCCTTCGCCGCCAGAGGCAGTTTTCAGCAAGGTGTACCGGGCGAGCGAAAGTCGCTCTAGAGTCTCCCTCGTGCCCACGACGCTGACGGGTGACGTCGATCGCGTCACGTACGAGAACGAAGAGACGGGGTTCCGCGTCGTTCGCATCGGGAAGGTGTCGGGACGCGGTCCCATCGTCGCGGTGGGACGGTTTCCGGCGGTCGGACCGGGCACTCATGTGCGGGTGACGGGCGAGATCGTCAACGACGCGCGGCACGGTGAGCAGCTTCGCGTCGAGACCCTGGTACCGGTCGCGCCGGACACGCTGGCGGGGCTCGAGAAATACCTTGGATCGGGGATGATCCCCGGCGTCGGACCCGGATTCGCAAAGCGCATCGTCGAGACGTTCGGCATGGAGACGCTCAAGGTGCTCGACGAGAATCCGGAGCGCCTCACCAAGGTGCCGGGCCTCGGCGGCCGTCGCGCCGACGAGATCCGGAAGAAGTGGGCGTCGCAGCACGCCATCTCGAGCATCATGCTCGTCCTGCAGTCGCACGGCGCGTCACCCGCTCTCGCCGCGCGCATCCACCAGCGCTACGGCGAGCGAGCGGCGCAGATACTGCAACAACACCCGTACCGCCTCGCGCTCGACGTCCGCGGCGTCGGCTTCAAGACGGCAGATCGCATCGCGCGTTCCCTCGGCATCGCCGGTGATCACCCGGAGCGTGCCCAGGCCGGCACCCTGCACGTCATCGATTCGCTGTCGGACCAGGGTCACGTCACCGCGCCGCGCGAGGCGATCGTGCAGCGCGCCGCGGAGCTCCTCGAGATAGACGAGGCGCATGTCGAAGCGGCGGTCGACTCACTCTGGGCAGCGAACCGCATCGTCGTCGAGGACGGCCTCGTGTTCCCCGCGAGGCTCCACGCCGCCGAGGTGGAGGTGGTGGCGCACGTGCGCCGCCTGCTCGACGCGCCGGCGCGTCCCTTGCCGGGTCTCGAAGCGGCACTGTCCGCGTTCGAGCAGCGTGTCGGGGTGACGCTCGCGCCCGAGCAGCGTCGCGCCGTCGACGCCGCTGCTCGTCAGAAGCTCGTCGTCGTGACCGGCGGTCCCGGCGTCGGCAAGACGACGATCGTGCGCGCCATCCTGAGCGTGCTCGAGAACGCCAGCCTCTCGGTGCGGCTCGCGGCGCCGACCGGGCGCGCAGCGAAGCGCCTCGGCGAGGCGACCGGGCGCCGAGCGACGACACTCCATCGCCTCCTCGAGTACGATCCCCGTCTCCGTCGCTTCACGCGCAACGAGGAGCAACCGGTGGACGCCGACGCCTTCGTCGTCGACGAAGCGTCCATGATCGATCTGGAGCTGGGGGAGGCTCTCTTGGCGGCGGTGCCGTCGGCGGCACGGCTCGTTCTCGTCGGGGACTCGGACCAGCTGCCGTCGGTGGGACCGGGCGCCGTGCTGCGCGATCTGATCGACAGCGGCGTCGTGCCGACGGAGCGCCTCGCGCGCATCTTCCGTCAGGCAGAAGAGAGCCGGATCGTCGTGAACGCCCACGCCATCCTGCGGAGCGAGATGCCGGAGAGCGCGTCCCCGGACGACCCCCACGCGGATTTTTTCATCGTGCAGCGCTCCGACCCGGAGCAAGCCGCGCGCACCATCGTGGAGCTCGTCACGCAGCGCATCCCGAAGCGCTTCGCGCTGAATCCCCGCGACGACGTGCAGGTGCTCACGCCGATGCACCGCGGCCCGGCGGGTACCCAGGCATTGAACGCCGCGCTCCAGGCCGCGCTGAACCCCGATGGTCGCGCCCTGACGCGGCGCGGGATCGAGTACCGCGTCGGCGACAAGGTGATGCAGACGAAGAACGACTACGAGCGCGAGGTGTACAACGGCGACATCGGCGTCGTGCAGAGCGTCGATCCGGCGGAAGAGTCGCTCCTCGTGCGCTTCGACGAGCGCGACGTGGAGTACGAGGACGCCGCGCTCGATCAGCTGACGCTCGCGTACGCGATCAGCATCCACAAGAGCCAGGGGAGCGAGTACCCGGCCGTCGTGGTGCCCTTCTTGACGGCGCACTTCGTGATGCTCTCGAAGAACCTCGTTTACACCGCCGTTACGCGCGCGAAGCGGCTCTGCGTCTTGGTCGCCGATCCACGCGCGCTCCGCGTCGCCCTCGGTGAGGCGAAGCGCGAAGAGCGCATGACACGTCTCACCGAACGCCTCCGCGCATCACGATAACGCGCCGCCGGGTATATCCGCGACACATAACGGTGATGCGACCAAACCGTGCAATGGGAATGGGGTATGGCGTCCGGAAAGCCTTTGTCTATCGACCCGGTACTCGTAAAGTCCGGCAGTATGGATACCCTCGAGTACCGCTTCCATTCAGGCGCCAGGAGCTCACTCAACATCGTGGCCGTCCTGTGCTTCTTCCTGGTAGTCGCTGCGCCGATGGCCATCTGGGTGCTCATCCGCTCCCGCGGCGCGTTCGTGCGAGTTTCACCGACCGACGTGCACGTCAAAGGGCTCTACGCGAGCACGGCGTTTCAGTTCGGAGAGATCGCGCGGCTCGGGTTGCTCGAGGCGCCCATCGTGGCTCGCGGCATCGGCGGCATGCTCGTCCGGCGGCGCATGGGCGGCAACAAGGTCATCAGCGTCGTCGTCAAGACGCAGACCGGCCAGACCCGCAAGTTTGCCGTCTCGCAGTACGACAAGTACCCCGAGATCATCGCGAAGATCAGCGAGCTCGCCCGCCGTCCCTACGAACAGATCAAGAGCGGGCTCATCGGCATGAAGTGGCCTGGCGAATGACGCAAGCGGCTCGCTGACGAGCTTTCATGGATTCGGAGTCGACGCCGGATCCGCCGCGTCGTCCGCGGCCTCTGCCTCCGCCGCTTTCGCGAGCTTCGCCTCGACCTCTTTGACGTGGCCTGGCTCGAGGGCGACCCGCATCTCACCGAGCGCGCGGCGCGCCTCCCGGGTCGTCATCGCGTTCTTGTCGAATTCGATACAGATGAGGCACATCGCTGAAGCTTAGAGCGAGATGGACGCTTCGTCCCGCACCGGCTTGGGGGTCCAGCTGCATCCAGCCGAAACCCCGCGACTCGCGAAGTCCGTCGGAAGCGCTGAGACGTGAAACGCCCCGCGCATTGGCACGAAACGGCGGAAATGGCACGGACACGGAGTGCCGGAAGCGTCGCTCCCCGTGGTGGATCTGGATGCCCTCGACGACGCCAGCGCCGCCAGGGCCGTGCGCGCCGCACTGACCGGCGCGGGCTTCCTCTATGTGCGGGGCCACGGTATCGACGCGCGCCTCCTCGAGCGGACCTTCGGCGCGGCGCGTGAGTTCTTCGCGCTGTCCACGGAAGAGAAAGTCCGCTTCGCGTACACCGATGCGGAGTCGAACTTCGGATATCAGGGCGTCGAGGGCGAGAGCCTCGATCCGGCTGGGGCACCCGATCTGAAAGAAGCGTTCACGATGCGCGGCGTGGTCGCGCATGGCGCGCCGAGCTGGCCGTCGGAGTCGTTTCGAACGACGGTGCTCGACTATCACGGCTCGGCGCTCCGCGTCGGTGCGCGGCTCCTCGAGCGGATCGCGGCGTCACTCGAGCTTCCCACGACGTATTTCGTCGAGCGTCACCAGGGTGAGAACGTCACTCTCCGTCTCCTGCATTACCCGGCGAATCTTTCGCCCCGTCCGTCACAGCGCGGCGCGGGCGCGCACACCGACTACGGCTCGATCACGCTCCTCTTTCAGGACGAGGTCGGCGGCCTCGAGCTCCGTGACGCGAACGGCGAGTGGCGCGCTGCGCCGTTCGTCCCGGGCGCGGTCCTGGTCAACGCGGGCGACCTGATGGAGCGATGGACGAACGGCCTTTTTCGCTCGACGCTTCACCGGGTGGAGCCGATTCGCGGCGAGCGCGATCGCTACTCGGTCGTGCTGTTCGTCGATCCGGACAGCGACGTCCTCGTCGAGTGTCTACCGAGCTGTCGCAGCGCGAGCCGTCCTCCGAGATTCGCGCCGATCACCGCCCAGGAACACGTGCTCGGCAAGCTCGCGAAGAGTCATGCCGCCGCCGCGATCGGCCGCTCTGGGAGACCCCAAACCTAATACGTCCCCACGAACGCGAGATGCGTGCTCAGGGCGATCTTCTTGCCGTCGTCGTCCTCGTCGGAAAATTGCCAGAACTCCGCCGAGAGCTTCACGCGGAACGCGCGATCGAGGGCATAGGCGCCGCCCAGCGTGTAGCGCACGATGTAGCTCCTGCGTGACAGCGCTACCTCGTCCGCCTCGTCCGACGTGGGATCCGCCGCGGCGAAATTGCCCGTCCGGTAGAGCCCGTCGACGCGACCGAGAAGATCGAAGCTGTCCGTGAGACGCTGCTCGAGCTCCACGTAGGCCCCTTGCTTCCAGTACGCGCTCTTGTTCGACGCGGGGCGGAGCGCGAGGAGCGCCGCATCGCTCGTGTCCATCTCGGTGCGACGGGCGAGATACTCCATGCGGAGGCTCGTCCGCTCGATGCGAAATGAGAGATCTGCCCCGACGATCGCGTAGGCGAGCTCGTTGTTCCGGTCGTAGGTGCCGTACATGCCGCTCCCGCCGAGCGTCATGTCGGAGAGCGCGCCGAGCTTCTGCGTCATGGCGAGCCGCGCGCCGACGGTCGGGCGGCTGTTGTTGTCGACGTAGTACGGCATGCGCGACTGCTTGAAATCGATGTCGAGCGGGTGAGCGTCCTCGGACTTGAAGCCCTCGATGGCGTAGATGGCGTAGTCGAGCTCCGTCGAGCCGCCGAACCAGTGCGTCCCGTTGATCTCGAGGCCGTTATCGGGAAACGGGCTCGGAAGAACGCCCATGTTCCAGGTACGGAGCCGGAGCATGCGGCCCATGTCGTACGCGAGGGGCTTGTCGCTGAGCTTGTGGTTCGCGACGTCGTGACGGAGATTGAACGCGCCGAAGGACGGGCTGAAACGACCGGCACGGATGTTGAACTCGTCCGCGACCCGATAGTCGATGTACGTCATGTCGAGCTCGAACCCGTGGCACCCGAAGCAGAGCTTCGCGTTCGCGCTCACCTTGTCGGAGACGTCGACGGCGAGTTTCTCAGTCGCCTCCAGCGTGAATCCGTCGAAGCCGTAGGTGCCCGGCGCCTTGCCGTCGCTCGCGTCGGGGCTGGTCGGCACGAAGGCGTAGTCGAGCTGCGCGCTCCCGGCGAGGTTCCGGTCGATGGCGGCGGCGCGCGACGCGACGAGCGCCATCGCGAGCACGATGAGCGCTATCAGCGTCGCCGCGCTGCGATTCACGGCGTGACCTCCGTGCGGCTCTGCCGGCCCTTCTTCTCGAGGGTGTAATAGTGCAGAAAGCGCAGGATCGGGATCTCGTCGGCGGGCGAGATACCGCTGCCCGGCTGCCGGCGCATGCGCTCGACGTACTCCTTCCAGAAAGCGTCGTCGTCGATGCTCGCCTCGAGGGGGCGCGCGAGCGAGTGACACTTCGAGCAGCGGACGGCGAAGAGCTCGTAGTCGGAGCGTACATCGACCGGCAGCGACGCCACCTCGACGCCTTCCTTGCGTCCGCTGCACGCGAACAGCGAGCCGAGGACGAGCGCAAGGCAGAGGAGTACGCCCGCGCGAAGGTTCTTTGGTCTCATCGGGTGAACCGTTCCATCAATCCGCGACGGCGAGCGAGACGGCAACGGTCGCCCACGCCTCGCCGGTGTCGGCGTTCGGTATCCTGATGCCGGTGACGCTGCTCTGGACGCACGCAGCGACGTCCGACATGCCGGTGCCGGCGAACGTCGCGGCGACGATGCGCCCCTGATCATCGCAGGAGAGCTTGAGCGTGCCCTGGCCTTCCACGCGACGGCCACGACTGCGGAGCCCGCTCTCGTAGCACCCGTTCCACGACGAGGCGGCGCGCGAGAGCGACCGCGTGACGTCGCCCGATGTCGCGCCGCCGCCGACCTGTGCGACGTGCCACTTCACGCGCAGCGAGCTCGCGTGCACGGCGAACGGCGCCGGCTCGTCCCGCACGGACTTCGGCGCCGGCGCGGTCGCGCTCGACGGCGAGGTCGCGGGCGCGATCGACGTCGCGACGGGCACGGCCTCGACGGCAGCGACGGTGGCGGGCGTCGCACGCGACGGCTCGAGCTCGGCGAGGGCGCGGTCCTCGGTGCGGCGCGTCGCGATGCGTGGCGCGTCGGTGGCCTTCGGCGTCCGAAGACGTCCGGCGCTCTTCGGCGCGGGCTGGGACGAGGCGACCGCCGTCGCGACTGCGGCCTCCTTCACGGTCGGCCCGGGCAAGGCCGGCGCGGGGTCGCTCTTTGCAGCCGGAGCGACGACGTTTTCCGACTTGGCCGCGGCTCGTGGCGCGCCGTCCCTTCCGGCGAAGAACACGGCGACGCCGAGGAGCGCGACGGCGGCGAGCGCGCCCGCGGCGTAGGCCAGGTTACGATTCGGCGAGCTCCGGAAGGCCGCCGAGAGGTGCTCCGGTGCCGACTCCCGTCGCTCGCCCTGGGCGGTGGGCGGCGCGGTCGTGGCCGTTGGCGTGGTCGCGGCGTGACCCCTTGGAGCGGACGCGCCGTCACGCGGCGTGGCCGCGCGGTCCGACCTGAGTGCAGCGCGCATCTCGCGCGCGGACGTCCAGCGCCCTTCACGGCGCTTCGCGAGCGCCTTCATGCACACGGCCTCGAGCCGCGGCGAGGCAGATGGGACGAGCTCCGTCGGCGGCACGGGCTCCTCGGAGATGTGCTTCAGGACGGTGTCGATGGGCGTCGGCCCGTCGAAGGGGAGCTGCCCGGTGAGGAGCTGATAAAGGATCACCCCCACCGAGTAGACGTCGGTGCGCGCATCGGTTACTTCACCGCGCGCTTGCTCGGGCGACATGTACTGCGGGGTGCCGAGCAGCACGCCGCGGGCGGTCAAGGTTCGCGGCGCCACGCCCCCCGAAGGGGCGGTGCGAGCCGCCTCCGAGATCTGGGCGATACCGAAGTCGCAGACCTTGACGACCTCGTACTCTGCGCCGTCGTCGCCGACGCGCGTCGTCACCATGATGTTCTCGGGCTTCAGGTCGCGATGGACGACGCCCATGTCGTGCGCGGCCGCGATGCCGCTCAGGGCCTGCGACAGCAGATCGACGACCCGCGATTCGGCGAGGGGCGAGTCACGGCGGATGACCTGGAACAGGTCGTAGCCCTCGACGTACTCCATCACGATGTAGAGATGTCCGTCGGGTTCTGTCCCGAAGTCGACGACGCGAATGACGTTCGGGTGATCGAGTCGCGACGCTGCGCGGGCCTCGCGGTGAAATCTCTCCGCGAAGGTCCGGTCGACGGCGATGTCGTCGTGCATGACCTTGACGGCGACCAGCGCGTCGAGCGCGACGTGCCGCGCGCGATAGACGGAGCCCATTGCACCCGTGCCGATCAGCGACTCGAGCGTGAACTTGCCGCCGAGTGTCCTGCCGACAAGCGGGTCTCCCATGGCGTACCGTGCGACGATCCGTAGATCGAAGTACTCCTCCGGCTCGGGCATGCCAATGGAGCGCCGGCGTGGGCCAGAAATCTTTCAGGTGCGCGATTCGGTTACGGACAAAGCGTTAGGTTCGCAGCTGAACCCTGAGTCAAAATGACACGCGCAGTCGACTGGACACGACTCGACTGTCCCGTATGTCCCTGACGTCGAGGTCGCGCCACAGGGCGGCCGATCGCTCACATTGTGCGCAAAAGCCTGGTAGAACCCGCGGCCGAAGGTGTGGCGGCATGTCGCTTGCTGGCTGGTCGACCGCCCCGCTTGCGCCCTCGCACCACCAGACCGAGGGCGCTCCCGAAAGGAAATCCCTGAATGCTGAGTAGCCGTCCGCGTACGACCTTGCTCGTTCCGGCAACTGCACTTGCCGCTTTGCTTTGCGCTTTCTTCGTCTCCCCTTCCGCGTCGGCGTCCCCCACCATCGGCGCCGATCTCGACATCGGGTTTCCGCTCCATTCACGCGGTGACTCCGGCGGCGGCTTCGGTATCCGGCTCGGTCAGGAGCTCCACGTCCCGCTCCTCGTGCTGACGCCGGAGATCGGGTTCACGTATCACAACTTCTCGGGCGACTACGGTCCCAAGATCTATCGGGGCATCATCGGCGCTCGCCTCGGCATCGGGGAGATCCTCCGTCCGGGGGCGTTCGTGCACGTCGGGCTCGGCCATTTCGTCCCGACCATCGGCGACAACCAGAACGCCTTCACCCTCGACGCGGGCGGCTTCCTGGATCTCACGGTCATCCCCTTCCTGAACGTCGGCGTTCACGTCGCGTACAACCGGGTCGACGCGGACTACAGCAGCGGCGCGTACGCGTTCTTGACCGCCGGTCTGCACGCCGCTTTGGTTTTCTAGGGGATCTTACCCCCGGGCGGCTCGCTTGCGCGACCGGCCTTGCGGAGGCTCCCGATCGGACGAATGTTGCTCGGTCGGGAGGCCCACGAGGGCGGGCCCCGGAAAAGTCGATGGCAGAGAAGGATCCGTATCAGGTTCTCGGCGTCTCGAAGACGGCGACGGAAGACGAGATCCGGAGCGCGTACCGGAAGCTTGCGCGAAAGCACCACCCGGACGTCAATCCCGGCAACAAGGACGCCGAGGCGAAATTCAAGGAGATCGCCGCAGCGTACGAGGTGCTCGTCGACGACAAGAAGCGAAAGCTCTACGACGAGTTCGGCAACGAGGGGCTCCGCGGCGGCTTCGATCCGGAGCAGGCGCGCGCGTACCAGAGCTGGCAGAGCCGTCGCGGCCAGACCGGCGCTTCCTATGCCGACGAGTCCGTCGACTTCGGGGATCTGGGCGATCTCGGCGATCTGGGAGAGCTATTTCGTCGGGGCGGCTTTCGCCGGCAGCAGCCCGCCCGCGGTGAGGACGTGCTCGCCGTCGTGGAGCTCGACCTGGCTCAGGCTCTCGCCGGCACCGAGATCACCGTGCGCGTCCCCGGCGAAGGCGCCGCGGGTGAGCCCGTCACCGTGCGCATCCCGAAGGGCGCCGAAGACGGCTCGCGCCTCGTCGTGAAGGGCCGCGGCGCTCCGGGTCCAAAGGACGCTCCCGCCGGCGATCTCGTCATCGAGACGCGGGTGCGCGAGCATCCCTACTTTCGCCGCGACGGGCTCGACCTGCACCTCGAGCTGCCCGTGACCCTGGACGAAGCGTACAACGGCGGAGAGGTGGAGGTGCCCACGCCGGACGGCACCGTGAAGCTCCGCGTACCGCCGCGCTCGCAGCAGGGGCAAGAGCTCCGGCTTCGTGGCAAGGGCGTGACGCGCGGTGAGCGTCACGGTGATCTCTACGTCGCGCTGAACGTGCGCCTGCCCGACAAGGAAGACGAACGGCTCGCAGAGGCGGCGCGTCAGGCGCGTGATGCGTACGGCAAACCCGTTCGCGAAGGGATCCACCTATGAAGGAAGGATTCACACTTGAAGCGCTCGTCGCGTTCCTCGACGGCGATCGTGAGATCGTCGAGGGGCTCGAACGGGCAGGTTTCCTCGAGGTCGAGAAGACCGGCACCTATTCGCCCCAGGAGATCGAGCACGCGCGCGTCGCGCACGTCCTCCTCCGCGAACTGGAAGTGAACTGGGCGGGCGTCGAGGTGATTCTCCGGATGCGCACCGAGTTGCTGTCGACGCGACGGCAACTCGTGGAGATCGCCCGGGCGCTCCGCGAGCGGCAGCGCTGAGCGCGCCTTCGGTTCGCCTGCGCTGAGGGCGTCGGGTAGACTCCTCCGCATGAAGACGCGTGGGAGCTTTGCTTTGGTGTGCGCCTGTCTCGGCGTGGTCGTCGGCGGCACGGCCTGCTCGAGCGACGACGGGAAGGTGCACATAACGCCGCACGAGCCGGCAGACGGCGGCGGCACGCCGTCCGGGGACGGCTCGGCCGCCGACGCGGGTGGCACCATCGAGCAGCGGCAAGCCTGCATGTTCGGCGCGGGCACCAAGGCGACCGTCTCGCTCGGCATCAGCGACGCGACGCGGAAGAAGATCCCGATCCAGCACATCATCGTCGCGATGAAGGAGAACCGCTCCTTCGACCATCTCTTCGGGAAGCTCGGGAGCGGCCAGCCCGCCTCCGAGCCGATCCCCGCCGATTTCTCGAACCTCGACGGCGACGGCAAGGCGGTGGCGCCGTTTCACCTCGACACGACCTGCGAGCAGACCGACCCCGGTCACCAGTGGGACGACATGCACGCCCAGGTCAACGGCGGGAAGATGGACGGCTTCATCACCAACGCCATCACGTCGACCCAGACGAGCCTTCCGGCGGGCGCGACGTCGACCGACGGCCACTTCGTCATGGGGTACTACGACGAGAGCGACATTCCGTTCTATTACTTCCTCGCGAAGACGTACGCGCTCGCGGACCGGCACTTCCCGTCGGTGCGCTCGGGGACGTGGGCGAACCGCGATTACCTCTACTGCGGCACGTCGGACGGCGTGAAGAACACGCTCACCGACGGCATCCCGGGCGCGAGCGTGCAGACCATCTTCGACAAGATGGACGCGCAGCAGGTCACGTGGGCCGCGTACGCGGACGACGGGCCGCTCTCGCTCGCGCTCGAGTGGCCGCTCACGCACCCCGGTGTTCACCCGGTGCAAGACCTCCTCGACGGTCTCGCGTCCGGCGATCTGCCGAGCGTCTCCTTCGTGGACGGCCGTCTCTTCGGCACCGCCGATCACCCGGAAGAAGACGATCACCCGCCCGCCGACGTGCAGGTCGGCGAGGCGTGGCTGAAGAAGCTCTACGACGCGACGGTGGCGAGCCCGCTCTGGGACAAGACGGCCATCCTCTTCACGTTCGACGAAGCAGGCGGCTTCGCAGATCACGTCCCGCCGCCGGAAAAGTCGTGCATTGCTCGACCCAACAATCCGAAGGACGCGGACTTCTTCGAGCTCGGGGTGCGCGTGCCGCTCATCGCGATCTCGCCGTGGGCACGGCGGCACACCGTCTCGCACGTCCAGCACGAGCACACGTCGATCACCCGCTTCATCGAGCTCGTGTTCGACCTGCCCGCGATGACCGCGCGAGACGCGAACAGCGACGCGCTCCTCGACATGTTCGACTTCGACCAGGACGCCACGAAGACATTCCCCGACGCGCCCGCGCCAGGCACCGGCGGCTGCACGCCCTAATAATTCCGCATCGACGAGCCGTCGTCCGAGGATGAAAGAGCTGCCGAACCCCGCGAGCGAAGCGAGCCCGCGAAGCGGCGGGGGAGCGGGGCGCGAAGCGAGCCCGCGGGGGTAAGACCCCCTCACAAACAAATCCCACGCCGACAAATCGTCGTCGAAACCAATACCCGAACACCTTGAGCGCCGACGCCGTGTCGGCGCGAAGCGCCGCGCGAGCAAAGCGAGCCCGCCTATGCGCGACGGAACGTCGCGAGCGAAGCGAGCCCGCCGAAGGCGGCGGGGGGCCAAGGCCCCCCTTGCTTAATGCGCGACGGAACGTCGCGAGCGAAGCGAGCCCGCCGAAGGCGGCGGGGGGAGCAGTTCGCCGAAGGCGGCGGGGGGCCAAGGCCCCCCTTGCTTAATGCGCGACGGAACGTCGCGAGCGAAGCGAGCCCGCCGAAGGCGGCGGGGGGCCAAGGCCCCCCTTGCTT
>DATAZL010000097.1:0-11348 GCA_036272055.1 Polyangiaceae bacterium
ACGGGCGGCGCGCGGCATCTCGAGCGGGCGGGGAGCGGCGCGACGCTGCTCGGCGCGACCGGACGATTGCGCGGCTGCGGGCTCTTCCGTACGGAGGGCACCGCGGGCGCGAGCGCCCTCTTCGATGCCGACCCGGGGAGCGGTGATGTCGCCGGTGACCTGCGCGGTACGCTCGAGGAGCACCGCCTCGGTACCTCGTAGCTCGCCGACGACGGTGCCGCCGATGGTGATGCGCGCGCCGCTGATGTCGCCGCGCACGCTCGCCTGATCGCCGAGCGTGACGTCGCCCGTCACGAGCACGTCGCCGTCGACACGGCCATAAATCTCGAGCGAACCGTCGCCGCGCACGTTGCCGCGCACGACGGTGCCCTGACCAATCACGGAACCTTCGGACATTCTCGTTTTTCCTACACGTCCATGTCGACGTTGCCCTTGAACGAGGCACCGTCCGCGATGGTGAGGCGCGCCGCTTTGACGTCGCCGATGAGTCGTCCCCCTGCCTGGATGTCGACGCGCTCGTTGGCGGTCACGTTACCCGTGACGCTGCCTGCGACGCTGAGCGCGAGAGCGCTGATGTCGGCTTCGACCACGCCGCCCGGACCAACAGAGACCGCGTCACTGCTCGTGAGGGTTCCGCGCACCGTGCCTTGCACGACCACTTCGTCCTCGCTCGTCAGCTCGCCGTCGATCGACAGCCCTGGGCCAATCACCGTGCCTGCCATCTTATCCTTCTCTCTCCGACTGTCTCCGAGGCGCGAGACGGTAGTACAGGCTGCCCGCTCTGTCACCCTGCTCACATCCCGCTGAAATCAGCCGGCTCAGCGCGGTCGCTGCGCTGCGAGCGCGTCGCCCGCGTGCAAGAGCGACCTGTAGAGCCCGCGGGCATAGAGCCGGGCGCGGTGCTCTTCGGTCAGATCCCCGGGACGATTCCGCGTCGCTCCGGCAAGCAGGATGGCCGCGGAGACGCTCATGTTCAGGCTCTCGACGAATCCGCGCATCGGCACCCGGACGGTGTGCGTCGCGGCGCTCTCGAGCTCCTCGCGGATCCCGTCGCGCTCGTTGCCGAGCACCAGGGCAAGCTTCGGGATCGTCGCGAGGTTCTCCGGCACGAGGGTCCCCGCCGGGTGGGTCGCCACGAGGACGAACCCTTCGCCGGTGAGCACGCGGACGGCTTCGGATGGCGTGCGGTGGAGCTCCACGTCGACCCACTTCTCGCTGCCGCGCGTCACGGTCGTCGAGATCGCGAACGCCTCGGTGCGCGGCACGACACAGAGCCGCTGCACGCCGAACGCGTCGCAGGAGCGCAGGACCGCGCCGCCGTTGTGCGGGTCGTGGGGCGCGTCCATGAGCACGGTGACGCTCGTGAGGCGCGCGTCGATGACCGTCCGGAGACGCTCCCGCCGCGCGTCGGTGGCCAGCGAGGACAGCGCTTCGATGACCCCCGCGGGAGTCCACTCCGGGGACCACGGGTCGGCCGTCTCGAACTCGTGGGTGACGTTGCGGCTCTTGCGGCGCACGGCCGCTCGATACCGTAAGTCGGGGCGTTCCCGGAGGAAATCGGCGCCGATGTTGGCCCTCCGCCCGGGTGACGTGCCCGTCCGGACAGTTGCGAATTGGCGGAGAATGATTAAGTAAAGCTGGCTCGGTAGAATCCGGGCACCGCGGCGAGGCAGTGCTCTCGCCGCTCATTCCTGGGAGCTAGAGAATGGCATCACCGAACGTCCTCGTCTTCAACGACCTGAATTTCGACACCGAGGTTTTGAAGTCGACGGAACCCGTCCTCGTCGATTTTACCGCCACCTGGTGCGGCCCCTGCAAAGCCCTGTCGCCCATCGTGGACGCAGTGGCCGAAGAGCTCGTCGGCAAGGTCCGCGTCGGCAAGCTCGACATCGACGACGCACCGCAGACCGCGAGCAAGCTCGGTATCCGCGGCGTGCCTACGCTGATGGTCTTCAAGAACGGCGAGCGCGCCGCCCAGCTCGTCGGCCTCACGACGAAGGCGAAGATCCTCGCGATGCTGCAGACCTGACCGCCGCTCACTCCCCCGATTCGCGGCGCACCCGGATGCGGGCGCGCCGCCGTCGTTTCATGTGGATCGCGCACGCGATCACGTTCGTGATGCACGGCCCGCTCTTCGCCGGCGTCGCGTTCCTCGTCGGCGCGCCGTGGGCGGCGCTGTTCTGCCTCGCCCTCTTCGTCGCGACCGCCGCGCGCCTGCAGACCCTCGTGCGCGAAGGCCGTCGCACCCGGTGGGAGACGTCGCTCGTCGACATCCCCGTCTTCGTGCACTGGGCGGCGTGTCTCCTCTCGACATTCCCGCTCTTCCCGGCGTTCGTCCTCTCCGGCGCGATCGTGAACGCTGTTTCAGGTCTGGGGTGGGGAGCCGTACACGTCCTCGGCGTCGGCGGTCTGCTCGCCTACGGCCTCGCCTTCGTCGTCGGGGCCTACGGCTCGACGCTCCGACGTCGCTGGGTACGCGTCGTCCACGTCGACGTCCCCATCGCGAGCCTCGCGCCGGAGCTCGACGGCTATCGCATCGCGCAGATGAGCGATCTGCACATCGGCAACTTCGACTCGAAGCAGCGCGGTCTCGAGTGGGCCGCCAAGGTGAACCGCCTCGAGGCGGATCTGGTTGCCGTCACCGGAGACCTCGTCACGAGCGGCACCGCCTTCTACGAGGACGTCGCCGAGGTGATCGGCGCCGTGCGCGCGAAGGACGGCGTCTTCGTCTCGCTCGGCAATCACGACCAGTGGAACCCCGACGAGCTCACGAAGCGCATCGAGGCCCACGGCCCCGTCGTGCTCCGCAATCAGTGGCGCGCCATCCGTCGTGGCGCAGCCGAGCTCGTCGTAGCCGGCCTCGACGATCGCTCCTCCGATCGCGACGACATCGAAGCGACGCTCGCCGGTCGCCCCGCGCGTGCGCCCACCGTGCTCCTCTCCCACTACCCCGACTTCTTCGACGAAGCCGCGAAGCGTCGTGTCGAGCTAACCCTCTCCGGCCACACCCACGGCGGTCAGATAGCCGTCCCCTTCATGGCCCAGCGCGCGAGTCTCTCCACGCTCGCGCGTCAGACCCGCCCCGGCCTGCACCAGCGAGGCCCGTCCCGTCTCTACGTCAACGCCGGCCTCGGCACGACGGGCCCCCCGTTCCGTCTCGGTATCCCGCCGGAGATCACGGTGTTCGTATTGCGGAGCACGTGAAGCGAGCGGCGGTCTGCGGCCGTCGACGGTCGTCCGTCATCGCCGTCCGGCGGCTGCTCGAAATCGCTGCGAGCGCGCGAGGTACGCCGAGGCGGACCGACAAGCTCGTCAGCCGCAGTGCCTAGTTGTGCAGCCGCCCGTCCACATTCGCCAGATGTACATCTTGGTGTACACTTTTACGGAATGTCGAAGCGGTATTCGATCGCCGATGCGATCGTCAAGTTCAGCGGCTTGGCGGGCAGCCCTGCGGGTCGTATGCTTTCTGCATGACGCACTCGTTGGACGCCGTCATCGCGAGACTCGCTACCCTTCCTGCGGAGGAGCAGGATCGTATCGCCGGATGGCTCGAAGCGGAGCTGGTGAGCGAAGAGGGATGGGCGCGGAGGTTCGCAATATCGCAGGACGCGCTGAGCGCACCGGCGGACGAAGCGCTCGCAGACGAAGTGTCCGGCCGGACCGCGGAAATCGATCCGGACCGCATGTGAAGTCGAAGGCCAATCAACGGTTCTGGGCACTGTTCCGCGGGCTACCGGAGGAAATCCAAGAGCACGGGCGGCAGGCTTATCGGAGCTTCGCCGCAAATCCAGCGCACCCAGGTTTGCAATTCAGACGGGTAAACCGCGAGAAGCCGATCTACTCGGTTCGCGTGACCCGAGACTACCGCGCAGTGGGCGTTCTGAAGGGCGATACGATCACTTGGTTTTGAATCGGCAACCACGCTGACTACGATCGACTGCTTGCGGGTCGCTGACGAGGTGCCTGCCTAACGTATCGGCGCTAGCCTGCGGGCGCAAAGGCAACGGCGAAGATGTCGCCCCAGACACGCCGAGGCGAGCGGGGGCGCGAAGCGAACCGCGAGCGGCTTCACGACGCCACTGCGCCCGTCAGGTTCAGCGGCTAGTGCTAGTTAGTCAGCATTCGGTGGTTGCCGATTGGCGCGAGAATGCGCGTCGCGCGGCTCGAGTATCCTCCGAGTTACTGCGCGACCAATACCGCGCCCTGATGCGCCGACAGCGCCACCTGCGTCACTGATGCGCCGTCGATGGTCTGGTAAGGCTGCGACAATGTGACGGTCTGGTTCGACGCGCCGGGTTCGAGCATGAGCACTACGCCCTTTTCGAAGTCGCGACGGAAGACGCCCTGGGAGTTGCGACTGCGGCCCGAGAGCGCGGCTCCGAGGTGGACGTCGTAGCCTTTCCACCAGGTGTTCGGTGCCATGGACGAGTCGCCGAGGGCGTCCTTGCCGTTGGAGAGCAACAGGTAGCATGCGAGGGCGTACTCGCGGTCGGCGTTGGTCGAGGGGAAGTCGTCGACGATGACCCAGTGGCCTGCGTCGTGGACGGCGTCGGCGAAGGTCATCTTGGCGGACACGGAAAATTCGCCGGTGCCGCCGGTGAGACCGCCGTCGCTGGCGAAGCCGCCTTCCATGTTGATGACGTCCGCGGCCGCGATCTCTTGCTTCACGTAGGTGTCGGCGGTGCGAGTGGGGCGCGCGTACCAGACGGAGTTGTGGAGCAGCTCGTAATTCGGAAGCGCGGCGCGGATGTCGGTCATGAAGGATGCGACGGCGGCGCTCCAGGTGTCTTCGGTCATCACGGTCTTCGTCGCGGGTGACGTGGCGGTCACGGTCTTGTTGCCGTCGCTGAAGCGCAGCGCGAGGTTCACGTCGTCGATCCACGCGCCGAGATAGCCCTTCGCCAGCGCCGTCTTCAGGCTTGCGATCCACGACTTTCGAAAATCCGGATTGGCGACGTCCGCCGCGTATTGTGGGCATTTTCCGCCCGAGCAGTTCCAGTCGAGATAGACGGGGTGACCTGCGGAGTCCTGGAGGATCCAGTCGGGATGGCTCGTCGCGATGCTGCTGCCGGGATAGATCACCGCAGAGTCGGAGTAGACGAGGCCCTTCTTGTAGAAGGAGGTCTTGTCGTCGAAGAAGGTGGTGAAGACCTCCATGCGATAGAAATGGTCGTCGAGCCACGTGATGGTCGTCGCGGAGGGCGAGGTGACGACGGCGTCGAACGACGGATCGCCCATGCGCTTGACGATCCGCACGTCACCCGTCGCGGTCGCAGCGACGGAGCCCCCCGTCCCCGCGCCGCCGCTGTTCGACGCGCCGCCGCTGTTCGACGCGCCGCCGCTGTTCGCCGTACCGCCGCTGTTCGCCGTACCGCCGCTGTTCGTCGCACCGCCACTGTTCGTCGCACCGCCGCTGTTCGTCGTACCGGCGCTGTTCGACGTGCCACCGTTGTTCGTCGTACCGGCGCTGTTCGCCGCGCCGCCGCTGTTCGCCGCGCCGGCGCTGTTCGCCGCGCCGGCGCTGTTCGCCGCGGTTGCGCCGGTGCTGCCGTTGGCGCTCATGTCGCCGGTTGACGAGCCGCCGCCGCTACAGGCGCAAAGGGAGCCAGCAAATATGAGGGCGGGCAGAAGGGCGTGCCACGGAGGGAGGGACGGCGAACTGTGTTTGCTCATGGGGCTACCTGGAAGTCGGTGAAGGCTTTCGCGGCGGGCTTGGCGGTGCCGTCGAAGGTGAAGAGGCCGAAGTGGTACTCGGCGCTGTCGGGGACGTAGGTGCCGGTCGCGCCGGGTTTCTGATCTTCGAGGAGCTCGTAGATGTAGGCGCGCGCGATGCTCTTGCTCGTCGCGAAGACGTCGAGGCCGCGGATGACGTCGGCCTGTTGAGCGGCGATGACGGTGCCGTAGCTGGAGATGCCGGTCTCGGTGACCCAGAGGGGCTTTCCGGCGCCCTGAAAGTGCTGGTGATCGGCGACGCGCGTCGCGATGGGGAGCGACGCGGGATCCGCCGGGAAGTAGAGGTGCATGTTGACGATGTCGACGTAGGCGCTGACATCGGGAAAGAAGGCGAGGGACGTCGGGTCGTTGGGGTGACCCACCGACGGACCTAGCACCGTGACGCCGAGTGGATGTGCGGCTTCGTAGAGGGCCTTCTGCGTGTAGAGGACGAACGCGGACGCGGTCATGCCGGATGGAAGGACTCCTGCGTTGTACGATCTGCCGTTGAAGAGGTCCCACTCGTTCAAGCCTTCGACTTGCACGGTGAGGCCGGCGGCCTTCGCTGCATCGAGGCTCTTCTTCAGAAGCGGCGCGACGGCTGCGGGGTCGAAGGGCTTGCCATGGGCGGAGGCCGAGAGCAGCAGCGCGACTTCTTTCACGCCGAAGCTCGCGAGGCGCGTCAGGAAAGTGGTGTCACCGACGCGGCCCAGCAAGGTTCGTGCGGGCCGGCGCGCGTCCATCCTCATGTCATCTTATGGTGACGTCGAGGGCGTCAAGGTCCGGGGCGGCCCTGGATGGATCCCGAGCGCTCAGCGGCGCGTTAGAGCGTGCTTGCCGCGTCGTTTCGCCGCACAGCGTCGGAATGCGGGTTGTGGGTTACGATGTCCGGAGCATGCGAGCGCACACACGACTCCGGCCCGCAGCGACAGCCGTCGTCGCGTTCTCGGTCGCCGTCGGTTGCGGCTCCGAGCCGGCGCGACGCGCTGTGTCGCGGCCGTCGTTGCTCGATGAGGCGAAGGTCGTGCAGGCGTCTTATCCGACGCCGGCGTCGTGGCGGTACCATCCACGAGAAGCGTCCACTCTGCTTGCCGAAACGACCCTGGCGGACGGGCGCACGCTCTACGCCGGCGCGCGCGGGGAGCGCTGGCTCGCCGATCCTCGCAGCAAGATCGCCGAATCTGCGGCGTCGCTCGCGCCGGAGGATCTCGTCGCCATCGCTCGCAAGGACGGCGCGCACTTTCTCTTCGTCGGGCGGAGCGGCACGAGCTACGAGGCGGACACGCCGCTCGGGCAGTTCTTGCGCTCCAGCGCGCCGCTCGAGGCGCTCGTGCACGTGTCGGCGGCCGGTCCGTCGCTCTACGGTCTTCGTCGCGACGGGACCATCCGCCGCAGTCAGGATGCCGGTGCGACGTGGAATCGCGCCGGTCCGGAAGGGACGCGGTTCGAGGACGTGGTCGTCGATGTGGACGGACGCGGTCTCGCGCTCTCCGTGCCGGAAGCGCTGTGGGAAACCCGCGACTACGGCGCGACGTTCCGGAAGCTCGACGTGCCGCGCGTCGCGGCGGAGTCGCTCCTTCTCGACGCGTCGGCAGGGCTCACCGTGGTGTCGCCGCTCGGTGCACGGCGCGTCGTGACCGATCCCACGCCGTCACTCGTTCCCCTCGGGCGCCCGCTCACCGAGCGGATGCACGCGCTCACCCTGCCGCCGCCGCTCGGGCCGTCGGCGGCGTCGCTCGTCGAGGGCCGCGCGGTCGTCGAGGGTGAGCACTGGAGCGAGGCGCGTCTCACGCCCGCGGGAACGTGGAACCTCGTGACCGGCGTGCTCGGTGGAAAGCTCTCCATCGCCGAGCTTCCGCCGTCGAAGGGCTGCGTCGAGGTGCGCCTCGCGGGCTTCGGCGCGACGCTCTATCTCGCTTGCGCGCGCCAGCGTGCACGCGGCGTGACGCAGCCGTTCGAGCTCTCGCACAGCCTCGACCACGGCAAGACGTGGAGCGCCGAGCCATATGTTCCCGAGGGACAGAGCGAGTCGCTCGTCATGGCCGTCGGCGCGGGAGACGATCTCGTCGTGTCCGGCGTGTGCTCCACGGAGACGCGTGGACCCGGGTGCCGTCCCGCCGGCGTGCATCAGCGCCGCGCCGCCGAGGGCGACGCGGGCAAGCGGCTCGCGCTGGTCCCCGCGGCGACCCCGGCGCTGTCAGGGTCCGCGTTCGGTGCTGTGTTCTCGCTCGACGGACGCACGCTCTACGTCCTCGGACGGCGCTCGAAGGGAGAGTCGTTCACGGTGTTCGTGTCGCGCGACGGTGGAGTGACGTTCGACGCGCGCGACGTGGACTCGCTCGCGGCCCCGACCGACGAGCGCGGGAGCGTCCGCGGCGTGCTCGAGTCGGCCGCCGCCGCCGAGGACGGCACGGTGGCGTTCGTAGTGATGAGCCGCGGGCACCGCACCTGGCTCGTCGTCGACGAGGACGGCCGCGCGCTCGCGGTGTCCCATGCGCCGACCGAGAACGCGCGCGTGGGAGCGGCCGGACAGCGCGGGCTCGCGTTCGATCCGGGTTCGCGCGAAAACTGGGAGTCGCTCGACGGCGGCGCGAGCTGGGCGTCCCTCGGCAAGCTCCCCGTCGATCCCTGTCCGGGGGCGAGCGCGGGTTCGTGCGCGGTGCCGATCGCGTGCGTCGCGTACGGGTGTCTCGTCGGTGACGTGCTGTCGCGCATCGGCTGGCGCGAGCCGGAGCACCCGACGCTGCTCTCGCCGCCCGTGTCGTCCGACGCGGGCCGGCGCACCGAGAAGCGACTCGGCGTGCCGCTCACCTGCGCGCTCGATCCGGGCGAGTGGCGTCACGTGCCGGGCGCGTCGCAGATCCCGACCGCGGTGGAATCGGCCATCGGAAAATATGCCTGGATCACGCGCCGCACGAACCCGGGCGCCGCCTCGGTGTCGGTGCTCCACGTGCGCCCCGGTACGAGCGGCGCCTCCGACGAGACGGTGCTGCTCGCGCCGAAGCCGCACGCCGAGGAGCTCGCGTACTTCTCGTCGGGACAGCTCGAGGGCGTCGTCGCGCTCCGCTACGCGCCGCCGTCGTTCAAGAACCCCGAGCTCCGCGACGTCGAGATCGCCTGGGACGACACGCTGTTCGGCCACGTCGGTCACGCCGTGATCGCCGACGGCGGGGCGTTCCAGCACGACGACTTCGACGAGGGGAAGGCCGGCGGCGCGAAGCTCGCGCATCCCGCGCTGCTCAGCATCGCGCGAGGCGGCGTGTATGCCCGGCTCCACGGCCCGCTCGCCGAGGCCCAGCCGACGTTCTTCGTCGACGGACACACCGTCGAGTCGATGCCGCCCGCGATCTTCGTCTCCTCCGATCACCGGCACTTCAGCACCGACGTGACGCACCTCGGGCACGCCCACGCGCCGGTCTGGGTCGACCAGACGACGGTGATCCGCGGGCGCCGGACGGACCGCGGCTGGGCCTTCGACGGCGCCGCGGTCGGGTTCACGGCGCCGGAAGACTTCGGGCTCGTCGAGCACACCGGGATCTCCTACATCGGAGAGCGGGCGTCGCTCCTCGTAGTGACCACCGACGTTGCCGGAAGGGAGGCGAAGGGGCTTCTCTATCCGCTCCGCGCGGACGGCGCCGTCTTCGACGAGCCGACCCGGGTGCCGACACAGCTCGACCTCGGTCAGACGCCGCGCGCGTGCACGCCGGCAGATCTGTCGACGCCGCGCGTCGTCGTGCCGTATCAGCCGGGGACTCGCCACCCGGTGCTGGTCACCGACCCGGTCGAGCCGACGCGCGTCTTTCTGACCGCTGACGCGGTGCTCCACGGAACTCCCGAGACGCCCTGCGTCGCGGCGTACGAGGCGCCGCTGGTGTCGTCGGAGTTCTCCGGCGCCGCCCAGGGGGAGCAGGCGATCGTCGCGATGGCGTCGCTCGAGCGAGCGTGGCTCTTCCGCAAGGAGCAGGTTCCGGGCGGAGACAAGCCGGAGCTCGCCTATCGAACCATGAGCTGCCGCGTCGATCCGGACGCCGACGTTCCGCCCGAGGTCTTTCGCGAACGCGGAACTCTTGCCGAGCCGCGCTGAGCCGTTTCCTTGTACGAGGCGCGATTGGTCTACGATTATCGGAAGGTGACGCCGTGCTGACCTCAGGGCCCCCTTCCTCTCTTCCGGCACCGCCGGGCCGCCGGACCGGGATAGTTCTTTCCGGGGGCGGCGCCCGCGGCGCGTACCAGGTCGGCGTCGTCGCCGGCATCCTCGACGTGTTGAAGGCGTGCAGGCTCGGCCACGCGCCGTTCAACATTCTCTGCGGCACCTCCGTCGGCGCGATCAACGCAGGTTACCTCGCGTCCCACGCGGAGCTCCCCGACCTCGCCATCGACGGCCTCATCGACGCCTGGAAGTCGCTGAAGCTCGAGAACCACCTCAAGATAAGCCTCCGCGGCCTGGTCGGCGCCTACAACTCGGCAAAGAGCGCCTCCGGCAAGTCTCCTCACTCGCAGCGCCCGGTCGAGGCGCGTGCGCTCCTCGATTCGCTGCCGCTGACCGATCTCGTCAACACGAGGGTCGACTTCGAGCAGCTGCACAAGAACGTCGCTACCGGCGTCGTGCACGCGCTCGTGATCGCGGCGCTCGAGATCGGCTCAGGCCGCACCACGATGTTCATCGAGGCGCCGCCGTACGTGAAGTTCCCGGAGTGGAGCGATCCACGCCGCAACGTGCGCCGCGAGCCGATCGGGCTCCAGCACGTGCTCGCGTCGGCGGCGTTGCCGCTCGTGTTCCCGCCGCGACGCATCCACGGCGAGGCGTACTGCGACGGCGGCGTCCGCTTCAACACGCCGATCGCTCCGGCGATCCGGGCCGGCGCCGATCGGCTGGTCGTCATCTCGCTCCTGTCGGAGGCGCCGCAGCCGGAGATCGCGGACATCCCGGTCGAGGTGCGCGAGGCGTCTTACAAGAACCCGGTGTTCTTGCTCGGCAAGGTGCTGAACGCGCTCCTCCTCGATCCGATGCATTACGATCTCCAGGTGCTCGATCGCTTCAACAAGATGATCGACACGATGGAGCACGTGCTCTCGCCGTCGCAGCTCGCGGAGTTTCACCGCGTGGTGCGCGAGGAGCGCAACATGGAGTACCGGAAGCTCAGCACGCTCGTCTTTCGCCCATCGCGCGACGTCGGGGAGCTCGCGCTCGAATACGGCAGGAGCATCACGCCGTCCGGAATCGGCCCGAACCTGTTGCACCGTCTCGCGAACCAGAGGTCCGTCTGGCAGTCGGATCTCGTCTCGTTCCTGAGCTTCGACGGCCGCTTCGCAGAGCGACTCATCGCCATGGGCCGGAACGACGCGCTAGCGCGCCGCGACGAAGTCGAGAGCTTCTTCCTGGACTAGGGGGGCCTTGGCCCCCCGCAGCTTCGCCTTTGGCGAACTGCTCCCCCCGCCGCTTCGCGGGCTCGCTTCGCTCGCGGGGGATTACGTGTGACGTGATGACGGGGGTGACGTCGTGGGGTTGGTTTGTGGGGGGCCTTGGCCCCCCGCAGCTTCGCCTTTGGCGAACTGCTCCCCCCGCCGCTTCGCGGGCTCGCTTCGCTCGCGGGGACTACGTGTGACGTGATTACGGAGGTGACGTCGTGGGGTTG
>DATAZL010000098.1:0-30580 GCA_036272055.1 Polyangiaceae bacterium
TGGAGCGAGGTCTTCCCCCACGCCGCCTGCGTCGTCACCCTTGTCGACCGCCTCATCCACCGCGCCGAAGTCATCGACATCGAGGCCGAGAGCTACCGCCTCAAGGAGGCCAAAGAGCTGAACGCCGCGCGCACGACGCAATGTCGCAAAAAGCACTGACCCTACTTCACCGGTGAACTTCGCCGGCACCGGCCGCGTTCTTCACCGGTGAACTTCACCGAATTCCCGCGGGTTCACGTGATCGTCAACACCCCCCGCCGCCTTCGGCGAGCTCGCTTCGCTCGCGGGGGGCCTGCCCACGCCTTAGCCCCCCGCCGCCTTCGCGTGCTCGCTGCGCTCGCGCAGTTCCGCAGCTCTGATGCCTCGGGGGCGAGGCTGGTGTCGATGTGGAACTACTGTGCCGGTCGTTTGGCGCAGTCATGCGACCCGATCGTCTGCCGGACGAGCGCGCCGGCACGGACCTCGACGTGGACGAGCTCGACGGCACCGAGGTCCGCCGCGGCGCATTGCCGCGCGAGATAACGCTGCACGACGTCCGGGTAGTCGGACGCGAAGAGCTCGGCGCGTGCCCAGAAATACGCCCAGCGCGACGTGCCCTGGAGACGCGCGACGCTCGCGTCGGGGCCGAAATCGAGTGGGCGCGCGTCGGGCAAGCGGACCGACGGAGCGACGTCACCCCGATGCGTACCGGCGACGACGTACCACTCGGGGACGCCCTCGCCGACGGCGCGGAACATGCCCCACCCTTGACGCGGCACGAGCACGCCGCACGGCGCTTCGAGCCACGCGGGTGCCGCGACGTCTCTGCCGAGTCGAGCGACGTTGTAGACGAAGGCGTGAAGCAGCACGACCACGACGACGGCGCGTGTCGCGGGCGACGAAGGGGCACGCGCGACGTCGGCGTGACGCCACACGTCTCTCGGGACGTGAGCGACGAGCGCGGCGAGCGCGAGCCACGGGAGCCGACCGACGTCGAGAGCCGCCGCGAAACCGAGCAGATTCCCCGCGACGTAGACGATGGCGGCCATGCGCACCCCCGGCGAAACCGGCACGATGAGGAAGAGCGGCGCAACGAGCTCGGCGCCGAGTGCGGCGTAGTTCAGCGCACAGTCGAGAAGCGGCCAGTGCCCTAGCCAGATCCCGAACGACGTCGCCGGGATCCCTCGGAGGATCTCGTGGATCGCGCTCCCTTCGCGCCACGCAGCGGACGAGACGATCTTTTGCAGGCCGGCAAAGACGAGCACCATGACGAGCTGGGCCGTGAACGCGAACGAGCCGAGCGAGAACGTCGCGACGGCAGTGCGCGGCTTGCGACGCCACGCCGTGACGGAGACGGCATCGTCGAGCGGCAAAAATGCCGCAAAGAGCAGGAATACCGCGAGCATCGCGTCGTCGCCGCCGGTGACGAGCACGTTGCGCTGAAATGACGACAGAACGAGAACGTACGCGCAGACGGCCGCGGCACGGGCGCGATATCCGACGACGAGCAGCACGGCCGAGAACGCCTCGACGGCGAAGAGTGCGCCCGCGAATGCCGACGAACCGCCGAGAAGGTGGAACGACCATGGCGGCAGCGCGTGGGGCAACACGAGCGTCCAGAGAGCACGCGCTGCCGTCCGACTGACGAGACCGTCGTCGGTGTAAAAGATGTCGAGGAAGCCGACGCGCTCGCGCACGTCGAGCAAAAGCAGCGAGCCGAGCGCGATCCGGAACAGAGCGACGGACCGCGCGTCGAGCGCGAGCGCTTCCGGGACACGCCACGCGAGCCGCGCCGCGCGCGCCTCGAGTCCCGTCGCGTTCGCCATCGTTCCTAGAGCGACGTCGATCGCGCGGCGAGCTTCGAGAAGCCGCGAAGGCCTCGCGCGAGCTCCGCGCGCACCACGCCGGCCAGTGTGGAGAAACCGGGCTGCGGGAAGCGGTAATCGCGGAGGCGCGCATTCCAGAAGAGGCTCGTCGACATCACCGGACCCGTTCCGTAGACGGCGTGCCAGAAATGAACCGGGACGAAGAGCGCATCGCCGGGTGCGAGCGTCACCTCGAGCGGGCGCGCGCTGGCGAACAGCGGAAAGCGCGCGAGATCGGGCGTCGCGAAGTCCACCTGGCTCGACCGATAGTGACGGTCCTCGGGCTTCATCGGCTCGGGGTAGAGCTTCCCGGAGTCTTCCGGAGTGTAGAGGAGCACTCGCTTCGTGCCGTGGATCGCGCAGAGGAGCGCGTGCTGGAACGAGTGGTAGTGCCCCGGCGTCACCGT
This sequence comes from Polyangiaceae bacterium, assembly GCA_036272055.1. GTDB lineage: Bacteria > Myxococcota_A > Polyangia > Polyangiales > Polyangiaceae > DASZVB01. Next base: position 2,252 of record DATAZL010000098.1, read on the forward strand.
GCTCCGTCCCATGAAGAGCCGGTACTGCGTCGCGCCGCGACTCACGGCAGGCGGCGGCAGGGACGACAGCAGCTCCGGCAGGTCGGCTCGCACGTCGAAGAGCCAGTCGGCGCGCGGCGTGTCCGCAGCGACCACGTCGGACGAGAGCCGCTCGGCGAGCTCCTCCGACGTGAAGTGCCAGGTCTCGCGGAGCCCGTGAGAGACGCCCGTCGCTCGCAGCGCGCGCTTCGGGAAGTGCGGCGCGATGCGTGGAAAGTCCCAGGATCTCGCGGCAAAGTCGCTCGCGAGGCCGCGGATCACGATCGGCCGGGCAGGACGGACGAACTCGCGCTCGAAGAGCTCGGGGGTCAGCTCATCCGGCTTCGAGACCTCCGCGACGACGGCCGCCGGCATGGGACTCGCGAGAGTACCCGAGCGCTTTCCGAGCGGCAACCGCTCGCGGCGCACGGTTCCCCGCGTGAACGCTTCTCGGCGATGGGATGGCGCTGATCCGCTGTACGCTCGCGGTGATGCGCGTGCTCGTCGTCGCGGGAACCGGCTTCATCGGCGGTCACGCGGCGCAGGCGTTCCTCGCCGCGGGGCACCGCGTGCGCGCGCTCGTACGCGCAACGACGCGCTCGAAACAGGACGCACGCCTCCGCGGCGCGGAGCTCGTCGAGGGCTCGCTCGGCGCGATTCCGGCGGAGGTGCTCGACGGACCCCACGATGCGGTCGTCTATGCCGCCGGCGTCTGGCGACGCGACCTGACGGCACCCGACGACGAGGTGCGCCGTCGCTGCGACGAGGTGTACCTGCGCGGCGTCGAGGTGCTCGCCGAGCGCGCCCTCGCGTGGAACGCGCATTTCATATTCGTGAGCGGCGTCAGTCGTTACGGCGAGCTTTCGTGGGAGGGCGCGCTCGGCGAGGGCGCCGCGCCGGCCAAGCTGTCCGTCTACGGGGCGTACAAGCGGCAGAGCGAGGCGTTGCTCGAGCGCGCCGCCGCCCGCGGCCTGCGTTACACGGCGCTCGTCCCGCCGGAGGTCTACGGCGCACACGATCCCGGCGGCTATGTTCGCTTCGTGTACGACCGCGTGCGCGGGCGACGCTTCGTCGTCCTCGGAGATGGCGACAACCGCTGGTCGCTCTGCAATGTCCGCAACGTCGCGGACGCCGCGCTTCACTTCGCGGAACGTGACGGCGCGGGTCCGGTCCACATCGCCGACGCCCTTCCGACGTCGCAACGCGAGCTCGCCGAGGCGCTGTCGCGCGCCCTCTGGCGAACGCCGCTATTTCCCGCTGTCCCGCGAGGTATCGCCCTGGCCGTCGCGCGCGTGAACGCCGCTCTGCCGCGCCCGGCGAGCGCGCCACGACCCTTCGCTCCGGCACATGTCTCCGTTCGCACCGCGGAGCGCGTCCTCGACACGTCGCGCGCGCATTCCCACGGCTTCACGCCGCGATTCGACCTGAAGGACGGGATAGCTCGCGCCGTCGATTGGTGGCAGCGCGACGTCTCGTGACGCGGACACGGACGGCCGCGGGTGCGATACTCCGCGCGTGCTCGCGTGGGTCACAGGCGCCTCCGGGTTCGTCGGATACGCCGTCGCCGAACGACTCGTCGCGCGCGGCGACGACGTCGTGGTCTACGTACGGCCGTCGTCGCGAGGTCGCGTGCCGTCCGGGACGCGCGTCGTGGAAGGATCGCTCCCGGACGTGAGCGCGCTCGCGTCGTTGCCGCCGCCCGACGTCGTGTTCCACTGCGCCGCGGTCATCGATTGCAACGACGCGGAGGGCCGGCGCGTCCACGTCGACGGCACGCTCGCACTCGCCGACGCGGCGCACGGCGCCCGCTTCGTTCACGTATCGACGACCGACGTGCTCCCCGACGCGAGCGCGTCGCCGCTCGACGAGACGTCGTTGTGCGCACCCCGCGACGCCTACGGCAGGACGAAGCTCGACGGCGAGCGCCGTCTCCTCGCGGCGCGCCCCGACGCCGTCGTGCTCCGCCCCCCGGGGATCTATGGCCCGCGCTCGCAGCGCGACGTGGTGCTTCACCTCGCCAAGCGCATCGCCCGGGGCACGTACTTCCACGTCGGCGACGGAAACGCGCTCCGTCCCTGGCTCTTCGTCGAAAATCTCGTCGACGCGTTGCTGCACGCTGCGACGTTCCGCGACCTCCACGGCGTGTACCTGGTCGACGACGGCCGCGCCGTATCACGCCGCGAGATGGCGGCGGAGATCGCTCGCGCCCTCGGCAAATCACCCCGATTCGCGTCGCTCCCGGTACCCGCGGCGCGAGTCGTCGCGCGCGTCCTCGAGAACACGCTGCCGCGCCTCGGGATGCGTTCCCCACTGACGACCAGCGGCATTCGCTACGCCACCACGCCGCTCACACTCGACACGACGCGCTGGAAGAGCACCGGCTTTCGCGCACGCTACGATCTGCGTGCCGGAGTTCGAGCGACGGTGGCGTGGGGACGCGCGACGGGCAGGCTCTAGAACTCGATCGCCCCGAGCCGTCGGGCGAGTCTCGGTGTGACCCGGTCGCGCAGCACGTCGCGGAGCGAATCCCGGATTGCGCCGAGGCGTGACGGGGGCCACCACCACGTTACGGAGATGCTCGGCGCGTCGCATCCCATGTAGTGCCACCAGCCGTAGGGGACGTAGAGGACATCGCCGGGGCGGACCGTGCACGACCAGCCGGTCGCGTCGTCGAAGTGGGGGAAACGCGTGCGATCTATCGCCGACAGATCGAGTCCGCTGGTGCGCCATACCGTTCGGGCCGCGAATGCGGCGAGCTTCGGCGAGTCGTCGGGTGAAAAGACGATAAAGCGTTTTTCGCCGAGGATCTGGCCCAGCGCGGCGTGGTGGGTGTCCCAGTGGAGTGGGTTCTTCGTGCCGGCGCCGCAAATCCAGAGCTTCGCCTGGTCGCGCTCGGCGGCGGGAGCGTAGTCGAGGGTGCCGAGCTCACCGTGTAGACGCGGCAAGGTCTCGAGAGCGACGTGCTGGACGTACCAGACCTCGCCGTTCGGCTTCGAAACGCCGGCCAGCGCTTGCGACAGCGGGAGGCGCCGGTATTCGAAGGCCGCACCGGGATCGCCGTCGAAGAGCTGCGCGCGCCCGGGACGCGAGACGCGCACCGTCACCGTGACGTCGCCCGCCGCGGCCAGGTGCTCGAAGGACCACGTCTTCAACGCCGGGCGCGACGCGAGCGCTCCCTCGAGCACCACCGGGCGCGCGCGACGTTCGTACAGGGCACGAAACCAGGACGGCGAGAGCGCGCGCACCCTCGGGATCTCACGGAACGCGTTCATGACAGAAGGTCGAGCGTGATGCGCTTACCCGCCGACGGCACTGCCGTGGAGGGAGCCAGATCCTCTGGAACCGGCAATGCGACTGGTCGTTTTTCGATGCGGGCGCGATCTTCCTCGGACGCGAAGTGGAAATCGATGGCGCGACAGGCCGCGGCCCAGTCGCGCATGGTGTGGACGCGGGAGAGCTGCGCGACGACGAAGGGGTCGCGGTGGCGCTCGAGGGAGCGCGCGAAGAGCACGGAGAGCGGTTCTTCGAGGAGATTTCCGACGGTGCCCTCGTAGATGTCCATGCCGCGCACCCGGCCGTCGGCCTCGAGCTTCACGAGCCGGTCGAGCGCGACGCCCCAGCGAAGCTGCGCCGGGTTCATCATGAACGGCAGGTTCGAGAAGACGCGCACGCGGACGCCGCGTGGTACGGCGCGGGCGAGTCGCTTCTCGAGCGCGGGGAGCTCCGCCATCTGTGCGTCGTCGAGGAGCTCGCGGTCGACGAACGACTCGCGCGACGCGAGACCGGTCGGGATCAGCGCGCCGAGGTGCAGGTAAGAGAAGTGGGGTAGCTCGGGCAGGACGTCGGTCGCGAAGCGCTCGAGCGTCGCCCAGTTGCTCTTCATGATCGTGACCTCGAGCCCGAGCTGGGAGGAGCCGCGGGCGACGTGGGCGTCGAGCATCCGGGCGCCGCGCATCGCCCCGTCGAACGCGCCGGGGCGCTCGCGCAGAAAGTCGTTCACCCGCGCGTCGGGGCCATCGAGACTGACCGCGATGCGATCGAACGACGCGGCCACTCCGGTTGCCATATTCTCATCGAGCCTGAAGCCGCTCGTGTAGAGCGTCGTCCTCGCTCCGCCGAGCTTGAGCCGCGCGGCGAGCTCGAGGATGCCGCGCACGACGAGCGGCTCTCCACCGCTGAAGGTCACGGCTGGGACGGGACGCACCGCGAGGATCGCGTCGGCGAGACGGAGGAGCGACTCTAGCCGGAGCTGCCGCGACGGACGGCGACCCGATTCGGAGTAACAATGTCCGCACCGGAGCGGACAGGCGTACGTCAGGTCCCAGTTGATCGCCGCGGGCACGTTCTCTCGCCGTCGCGCGGCAGAGAGCCGGGCGGCGAGGAGACGAGCGGCGCGACCGAGCGGCATTCACTCGTATTTTTCGCAGGAACGCGGGAGCGAGCGCAAGGCGCGTGTCGGCCTCCGGTCTTTGACCCTCGAAGTTCGCCGCGTTACCTTGGACGCTTCGCATGCTGGACGTCGCGCTCCTCGTCCCGATGCAGGCCCGGCCGTCGATCTGGAGCGACGCGGGCATGCGCGCGGGGCTCTCGGCGACGCAGCTCGTCGCCGTCCGCGGTCGCGATCGGTTCGTCGAGTACCTCGGCGCGGATCTGAGCGTCGACACGGCGCCACAAGTCGGTGCGCACCGGTCGCTCACGGCGATCGCGCTCGCGACGAGCCTCGAGCGCGAGGGCCTGCGCTGGCACGCGATCGACCCGGGCTGGCTGTCGCTCATGGGCTGGCGGAAGCGCCTCGAGGCGCTGCGCAAGGATCCGCCTCGGCTCGTCGCCCTCTCGACCACGTTCATCACCGACGGGCTCTGGATCGCGAGCCTCTGTGCGCTGGTTCGCAAGATCCTTCCCGGAGCGACGCTCGCGGTGGGCGGCTACTACTACGCGACCGACGCGAAGCTCTTCCTGTCCCTCGACGCCGACGTGTTTTGCATCGGCGAGGGCGAGCAGCGCATCGTCAGCATCACGCGCGCGGTGCGCGACGGGACACGCCTCGACGGAATCCCGGGCCTCTACCTGCGCGAACGGGGCGGGCGTCTCAGGTACACCGGAGATGTCGAGCCGATCCCCTTCGACGAGCTTCCGGTGCCGGACTGGTCGCTCGCGACGCGGATGGATCCGCCGGTCGATCCTTCGCGCGAGGCGATCGACTATCCGACGGAGACGCAGCGCGGTTGCGTGTTCAAATGCGAGTTCTGCACGTTCCGGACGCTCGCCGCGCCCGCTCTCGGGTCGATCGACAGGGCCGTCGAACGGATCCGGTCGTCGACGATGGCGCCCCACGGCTCGGTGTCGCTCATCGACGCGACCGCGACCTATCCGCGCGAGCGCTTCCGACGGATCCTCGAGCGACTCGTCGAGACGGACGAGCAAGGGCTGCCGATCAGTCTCTACGCACGGGTCAGCGACCTCGACGACGAGATCTGTGCGCTCATGGCGAAGGCGAATGTCCGCTTCGCGCGGATCGGCCAGGAATCCGGCGATCAGCGGATCTTGAACCTGATGCGAAAGGGTACCCGCGCCGACCAGATCGGTCCCGCGGTGACCGCGCTCGGACGGCACGGCATCAGCGCGCTGGTGTTCATGATCTACGGCTTCCCCGGCGAGAGCGAGGAGTCGCTCGCGACGACGCGCGCGTCGCTCCGGACCGTGAACGACGGCCACGAGCACTCACCGGTCGTGCACGCGGTGCGCATCGGGCTCTTCGATCACCAGGACTTCGCCGGCGTCCATCAGCGTGACCTTCCCGGCACCGCGCGGCGATTCGACTGGGAGAGTCTCGCCATCTCGCCGTCGCGAGCGGCTGAAGCGGCGCTCGAGACCTACGTCGAGCTCGCACGCATCCCGCATGCGCCCTACACCGGCTTCGACGGCGCGGCGTGGTTCTGGCAATTCTTCGGCCAGACCGAGGCGATCCATCACGACGCGCGCTTCTTTCGCTGGGCAAAGGCGCTGGATCGCGGCATCGGGATCTTCGTCGAGGAAGAGCTCGACGGGAAGCGCCCCGACGGACGCGAGCTTGCGGCTCTGCGCGAGCAGGTGCTCGCCGCGCTGCCACCTGAGCTACGACGAAAGAGTGCAGTACGTCGCGCGCTCGGACGGGTCAAAAACCGTGCGACCTGGCATCTCATCGGTGAGTGGACTCGCGAACGCGAGGCGGGAGTCGGCCCACTGACGCGCATCGCGCTCGGGCTCGACGTCGCGCGCGCGACCGGCTCGCCGGTACGTGCGGCACGCGCGCTCCGTGATGGACGTTATCCCTTGCTCGGACTCGTCCCTTCGTCGGAACATCCCGCGGAACGGAGCGCCGCAGCCGAGAGGCTCATCGACTTCGGGAAAGCCACGGGGAAACGTCGATTGCCGAGGGTAGTTTGAACATGGAAAGTCCGGGGATCGACGAGCGTCCATCGCGGCCGCCGCCGGCGCGACACGACATCGCTCGCCGCCCGCGAGCAGCCATTGCGCGACCGAACATCGTCTCCCTCGACGCGGCGAAGGTCGATCCCGCGGTGTGTGCGACGTGGGATCGGCTCTCGGCGACGTGCGACCATCCCAATGCCCTACACGGTTCGCGCGCGTGGGCCGAGTATCTCGTCGCGCGCGGGCGCGACGTCCGAGTGGCAGTCGTGCGCGACGGCAGCGGCGCGGTCTCCGGCGTCGTTCCGCTGATGTGCCACCCCTACGGCCTCGACTACGACGTCGGCGCGCAGCGTCTCCTCCGCAGCCGGTTCCGCGTCGCGGATGTGCTCGGAAGCCTGCCGTTGCTCCCCGCCAGCGTGCTCACGAAGGACGCGCTCCTGCTCGGCGTCCTCGACGCCCTCCCCGATTGCGACGCGGTCTTCTTCGAGTCGCTCCCGGTCGAGAGCGTCTATTCGTCGTTCGAGGACGTCTCGACGTCGCTCCTGCCGTATCGGCCCTCGGAGTCGCGCGCCGATCATCTCGTGGAGCTCGCGGGGAGCTTCGACGGCTATCACCGTTCGCTGAGCGCGAAGCTACGGTTCAACGTGGAGCGCTCACTCCGCACCCTGGGAGGCACGGGCCCCGTCGAGCTACGGTGTTATCGCTCGCCCGCCGACGTGGATCGGCTCTTCACCGACGCACGCCTCGTTCGCCGGACATCGTGGCAGTTCGAGACGCTCGGCGATCTGAACGACGACCCGGTACAGAGCAGTCACGAGAGCCTCTCCGAGCTCGCACGCCGTGATCTACTCCGGAGCTACGTGCTCTACGTCGACGAGGCGCCGGTGGCCTTCGTCATCGGGTACCAGCACGACGGCGTCTTCTTCTACGGAGTCGTCGGCTACGACGCTTCGCTCTCGCGGCACTCGCCGGGAAGCGCGCTCCTTCATCTGCTCATGAAGGACCTCTTCGCGTCTGATCGGCCGCGGCTCCTGTCGTTCGGCAGGGGGAACGACGACTACAAGCGGCGCTTCGGGACGCGGCAACGGTACGTCGGCACCGTCTTCTTCTTTCGCCCCACGCTGCGGAACCGGATGCGCGTACAGAATCACCGCGTCTTTTCGCAGGCAAAGGGCCTCATCGCCGAGCTCCGGGTGTCGTCACCACATCGCCTTCAATGACGACCAGCGCGGCCTGAGCACGCGGAGGGTGACGAGAGTGTACGCCGCGAGGAGCGCCACGCGCGCGAGGAGAGGCCACGGACTCCACGCCGCTGCGGTCGCCAGCAGCGCGCCGGCGATGATCACGGCGAGCGCTGACGCGACCGGCAAGACGAAGCCGCTGAGGCGCCGCGCGACGATGTAAGCGTAGACGGTCGTGGCGGACGCGCCCGCGACCCAGCCGAGCCCCACGCCGGGAGTGCCGAGGCGTAGAAGGAGCGCCCATCCGACTGAGAACCCGATCGTGATGGACAGCACGGCGGTGACGGCCCACACGCCGGTCCGCTTGGCGATGTCCGCGCCGATACCGGCAGCGTGATTTGTCCCTTCGGCGACGGCGCAGAACATCAATGCCGGCAGGATGCGGGCGGTGCCGTGATAGGCCACCGGCGCGAGCAGGGTGATCGCCTCGGGCGCGAAGAGCGACAGCGCCATCGCTGCGACGGCGAACGCCGAGACGTAACTGCGGAAGAACAGATCGACGTGCCCCGGCGTCTCGTGAGACGTCGCGTGCCGGTACACGAGGGGCTCGAACACCTTCGCGAGCGCGACGTTGGAGAGCCCTATCGGTCCGACCAGTCGATTGGCCAGCTCGTAGAGCGCGACGTCGTCGAGCGACACGAGCGACCGGATCATCGTGCGATCCAGCACGCGCGTCATGCCGACCACGTACATCACGCCGAGCGGCCACCCGAACCGAACGAGCTTCACGAGCTCGGCGCGGCTCGGCCTGCCGCGGACGAACCGGAAGCAAACGGCAAACGCGACGGCGCAGGCCAGAAGATCCCCGACGGCGCGGCCCCACACGAGCCCCATCAGGCGCTGCCCGACGACGACGACGAACACGATGGTCAGTGACTGCACGAGCACGGCGCCGAGCACGACGAGGAGCGCGACACGGTCCATGCGGTCGCGCGCGCGAAGCTCGTCGGAGAGCGCGTCGAAGAGCATGGCGAACGGCCGGGACGCCGCGAGAAAGACGAGAGCGCGTGCGTTCCCCTCGCTGCCGGTCGCGAAGCGCGCGAGCGGCTCGCTGAAGACTATGACCAGGCCGGAGAGCACGGCGCCCGCGACGGCGCGCGTCGTGAGCATCGTCGCGAAGAGAGAACGACGCTCCTCTTCGTCCGCGCACTCCGGCGCGTAGCGGAGCGCGGCGGCGCCGAGGCCCAGATCGCCGCCCGACTGCACGCCGAAGAGGATGACCCACAGCGCGACGTAGGTGCCGTAGGCGGCGGGCGGCACGAAGCGGACGATGAACAGCACCGCGAGCCCGCGGATGGAACCAGCCGCGACGAGCGACAGCGTGTAAAGCGACACGCGGCCGGCGATCCGGCGGACAAACGAGATTTTCGGGTCGTCTGCGCTCACTGAGATCACGGAGCGTCGGGCCGTCAGGGATTCGCGAGCGCCCGCGCGGTGTGCTCGAGCGCAGCGCGATCCGCGACGTCCACGCGGACCACGCCGGCGCTGGAGCGCGCCGCGAACGAATGCTGCGAGAGGAAGCGACGCACGGCGGCGCCGTCACTGCGTGCGCGAAGCGCGAAGAACTCCGTCGCGCGGAGCGGCGGCGCGAGCAGGGTGCCCCAGCGGAGCTTCTGGCGTGTGAGCCCGTCGGAGAAGAGCGGCAAGCTGAGCATGTGGTCGACGACGGAGAGCCGGTGCTCGCGCGCCCAGCTCACCCAGCCGAGGACCGCGAACAGGCCCGCGCTCGACGGCGCATCGTCGGCGACGCCGATCGCCCAGACGTCGAGCTCGCGAGCGTCGTACGCGCCGGGCGCGGCCACCGCGCCGGCAACGATCCGTCCGCCCGTCTCGGCGACGAGGAGACCCCCGCGGCGCTGGCCGAGCCGGAGGAGCGCGCGCCCGGTGCGCAGCGCGCGCGCGCCGTGACGTCGCGCGAGCATCGGTTCGTAAAGGTCGCGCTGGAACGCGCCGAGGTCGCCCGCGTCTCTCGTGATGCGGAAGTGAATGCGACGCGCCTCGGCGCGGCTCGCGACGCGGCGCTCGAAGTCCGTCGGCGCGTTCGCGAGGCTCTGCCGGTGATGGACGTACCGCGGCAGGACGAGCCACCCGGCGCGTCCGAGGTCGTTCGCCTCGAGCGACGACACCGAGCGGATTTCGACGTCACAGGGGACGCTGCCGGGCGCAGACCCGCCGAGGTGCGCGACCGGCGCGTGCGCACCGAGCCTGTCGAGGAACCACCGCGAGAGACGATCCGGCGCCCCGAAGTGCGCGATCTTCACCGGGCCGAGCTCGGTCGAGGCGTCTCCGACGAGCCAGCCGCGGCCACGGCGCCATTCTGCGAGCCGTTCAGCGCGCCGCGCCAGGGACGGCGCGCGCCGGTTCAGCGTCGTGAAGAGCAGGTACGAGAGGAGCCCGGGAACGCCGTCGAACGTGCGCTCGAGGCGAAGGCCGAGCGAGGAGCGCAGCTCGGGCAGAGCCATCTCCGGTCGACGGTACTACACCCCTGGCCCCGTCGTCGCAGTGCTATATCGAAGGACGTGGCAGCGCTTCCTGACGACGAGACGTCGGGGGTCATCGTTGGACCGAGCCGTCATCTGCCCGCGCCACTCGCGGCCATCGCGCGGCGCGTGTGGGACGAAGCGTCGCTCTTTCACCGACGCTTCCGGCACGTGCTGCCGCCGCCTGCGGCGCGCGCCGTCGCCGAGTCGGTCGAGCGGGTCCAGCGCCCGCGGCTCGCGCTCTTCCGCTCCCCGGGTTCGTCACCACACGTCCTCGTGGCGAGCAACGACCCGCTGCTCCGTGCCTCGCTGTTCTCGGCGTTCGCGCCCGGACCGCACGCCGAACACGACGGCGAGCGTCTCGACAGCGTCGCACGCTCCGAGGTGCGCCCGGACACGCGTCTCGACGCCGCCGTCGTGGCCGTCGAGATCCCGAGTCGCGCGGCGCCGGACTTCGCGCGCGCCGGATGGCTCGTCCTGCCGCGCTGGGTGGCGCTCGAGGTCGATCTACGGGAGCCGGAGCACGCGCTGTGGGATGCGCGAAAGCGCGAGACAGTGCGGCGCATCGAGCGCTCCGGGCTCGAGCTCGAAGTGACGCGAGGCACGGACGCGGCGCGCTACTTTCACGACCGGATGTACGCGCCGACCGCGGAGGCGCGCCACCGTGACCTCGCGATCGTCGTGCGGCTCGGGCACGTCGAAGCCGCAGCGCGGGTGGGTGAGTTCCTGTTCGTCCGCGAGAATGGTGTGCGGCGCGCCGGCCTGGTCGTCGTGCCGCGACCCGGCCGCGAGACGATGCTCGACGCGCTGCTCTTCGGCGTCGACGGCGGCGACTACGTCGCGACACGCCTCGCGCGGGAAGCCCTGTATCTGTTCGGGCTACGCTGGGCGCGCGACGTGATGCGAGCGACACGCTTCGGGCTGACCGTCGCCGCGCCGTTCGCGAGCGACGGCATTCTCCGGTACAAGATGCACTGGGGCGCCACGGCACTCGCCGACTCACGACAGGGTGCGTGCATCGCGGTGCGCGTTCGAGACGGCTCGCGCGAGCTCCACGCTGCGCTCGCGACCCACGCGCCGATCGTGCTCCGTCACCTGGACGGCGAGACGTCACTCGCCGTCCTCGCGATCGACGACGCCGCGCCGCACGTCCGCGGCGTGCCGCCCGTCGCGGTGCGCTCCACGAGTCCGGAGACTCTCTCCGATGTTCTCGGACGGGTCGCACGGAGCGCCGTCAGCGAATGAGCACCGGCGCGACGTCCTGTGCGAGCGTCCCGATGACGGGCCGGTAGCCGTACGCTTCACTCGACGGATCGGTGATGTTCTTCGGGCAAATCGACGTCAGGATGCCGGCGTCCCCGACGCCCTCGATGACCTGCAAGATACGGAGCGCGGGCTGCGCCTTCGCGAAGCGCTGGACCGTCGTGTATGTGCCGTCGGCAGCCTGACAGAGCGGGCTCATCGTGCCGTCACCGGGGTTCGAGCAATCGCAGTTCGACGTCATCCCTGCGCAATCACGGGTCGTGGGCAGGGGGAAGATGCACGCGTACTGAAGGTCGTCGGCGGGGGAGATCACGCGCTCGTGGCCGTTGGTCGGATTGGCGAGGAGCCCTGCCGTCGGGGGAGCGAGCGCCTGGCCGGTGATCGGGTCCGCGCCGGTGCGCGGCGGCACCGACTCGACCATGAGCGGGTTCTTCGGCGGAACGCGGGTCGCGGGATCGCCGAGGATGACGTCCCAGACCGCGCCGCTCACGAGATCACGCGACGACTTCAGCTCGAGGGCCGTCGGCGAGGTGCGCGTCGCGTCGGTCGCGACGTCCTCCCACGGCACCCCGGCAATGCCGACCAGGACGATCTGCGACGGCGTTCGCTGGCCGCCGGCGAAGATCGGATTCGGGACCGTCGCGCCGGAGCGGGACGGCACGGTCTTCTGCGTGAGCGCGTCGATGTAGCGCTTCACGGGATAGAGCGGGTCGAAGCCGAAGCGGCGCTTCCCGTCGTAACAGCGCAGATTCGGCTCGTCGCCGACGTACGTCTTCGACACCGAGCACGCCGCATCGGGGTTCGGGCATCCGGCGGGCGCGGCGAGGAGGCAGGGGTAACAGCAAGGGTCGTCGGGATTCGTCGCGCACGCAGCGGACCCCGCGGGCGGCACCACGCTGCTCTCGCCTAGGAGCGTCGAACCGACGTCGTTGAGCGAGCAGTCGTTCTCGTCGGTCAACATGACGATGACGAGCAACGAATCAGGACGGAGAAACGCGGCGCGCTGGTCGAGGACGACCTGGTCGATCCCGTCGGGCCCTGGACACTTCACGCCGCTGTCCGCGGTTCCACACGGCAAGAGACGCGTCGCGACGCGCGGCTCCGGATCGACGAGAGCGCGGTACCACGACTCGAGCTGGTTCTCGTAGCCGCAGCCGGCCTGGCCGACGGCGTCGACGAGCTTGCCGAACGAGTCGATGAGCCCGGGCAGGTCCTTCTGTCCTGCCGGGACGGCCTTCTGATCCGGATCCCAGACGAGGAAGCCGCCGGGATAGGTGGGGATCGAGGAGGCTCGAGCCAGCGCGCCGACGAAATGGGCCGCGTCGTTGCCGGCCGGCGCGAGCTCCGGTTTGCAGACCGCGGACGGCACGTCCGCGACGCCGAGGCTCGACGTGATCATGCCGATATGGATGTCGCGTACCGGAGCAAACTGCCGGCTCATTGCCACGGGACAGAGCGCGTCAGCGCTCGACGGCTGGGTCGTCGCGCCGTAGCGATCGATGCAGACCGGGTTCACGAAGCGAGCCAGCAGATCCGGGATCGCGGCCTTGAGGACGTCGTGCTTGTCTCCCATCGAGCTCGAGTCGTCGATCATGAAGAGCAGATCGAGCTTCTTCGCCGCCGCGAGATCGCCGATGCGGATGCCGCCCTCGCCCGGGTGCAGGATGGTCGCGTCGGGGGGCGGCTCCGTGATGCCGTGGAAGATGGGACCCGCGTCTCCGAGTCGCGCAGCGGCACCGCCCGCGGCACCCCCGCCCCCGCCGATCGACGGCTTGTTGCCGGCCTCAGGTGCACACGCGAGTGCGCACACGAGCGACAGCGCCAGGAGCGCACCCCGGCCTTGCGCGATGAACGGCCCTCGCCTCATCCGATTCTCCTCTCCGACGTCGACGATAGACGGACCTACCGTCGAGCGCATTCACGATCGCCGTATGTGCAGCGTCATGCACACCCCCAACCGGGGGCGACGCCCCCATATCACTTCAATCTACAGTGTGAAGAGGAGCTCGCTCAGCAGCGCGCCGGGCACGCGCGTCGTCTCGACGGAGCGCGCTCCATACGTATTGGGGCTGACCCTGAAGAGCCGCGAAGCCGTGAGATCGACGAGGTTTTCCCCGAGCATGCGGAACAGACCGTCGTCGAAGCGCATCACGTCGAGTGGCGCGACGACGCGCCCTTCTTCGACCCACAGGGTCGCGAAGCGCGTCATCCCCGTCATGCGCGCGCTCGGGCGATCGGAGAAACCAAGGTACCAGAGGTTTTTCACGTACACGCCGGTTCCGAGCCGTGAGAGCACGTCTTCTTCCGCGAGGGTGCCGGCGGCGAGATCGGCGGAGGTGAGCTCTTCTTCCGGGCTCGCCCCGTTCGCATCGATGCCGTACTCCTTGCCCGTCCGCGCGCTCACCATGGCACCCGAGTGCTTGCCGGCGTCGACCAGACTGACCACCCCGGGTTTCGAGAAGCCGACGTCGTCGAAGGCCGGTGCGAGGCCGGCAGCGATGTTTTCGCGGAGCGAGATCTTCTCGGAGAGCTGCGCCTCCCCGCTGACCAGCTTCTGCAGAGAGCTCGTCTTTGTACGCTGCGCTTTCTCGGAGACGCCGCCCCAGCTCAGCATCGCGACGATCTCCGCGACTGCGCCCGGCGCGAGATAGGCGCGGTGCGCGCCGGTCGCGAGCGTCTTCGGCGGGCGCGTGAGATGCGCGAGCTCGGTCTCGGTGTCGGCGATCGCTTTCTGCACGGCCGCGGGGTTCCAGTCGAACGCCGCGAGCGAGCCCTTCGCTGCCTTGTCACGCGCGTGATAGAGCGAAAAATCGAGCTGATAGCTGCTCACCTCGTGCACGAACCGATGACCGAGGGAGCTCGCGAAGACGCGGCGAACCGGCCCTGCCGCGAAGATCCCGACGAAATCCGTGCCCTTCGCGGCGTCGAGGATGACGTCGAGCGCGTCTCCGGCCGCGGGCAGGCACGACGTCTCGATGCGCTCCGACTGCTCGGGTTCCGTCGAGTAAAGCAGATACGGATCTTCGGGCATCGCTGGGAGCGACGCGCGCATCCCGTCGAGCGCGACGCGCACCCGTTCGCGGTCCTCACCGTACGCGCCGCCGAGGGACAGCGTGACCGTGTCCTGCCGTTTCCCGGCGATGAGGGAAAGCGTCAAGTACGATTGCCGGATCGTCATCGCTTGCCGCACCCGTGCGCGGTTGAAGCGGACGAAGTCCGACTCTTCGCTCGCGAGCGACGCGAGCAGGATCTCCGACCCGACGAGGCGGGTACGGGCGTCGTCCACCAGATCGAACAGATACGCCGCGGTCGTCATGGCTACTGACAAAGGGGGGCCTTGGCCCCCCGCAGCTTCGCCTTCGGCGAACTGCTCCCCCCGCCGCTTTGTACTAGGGGGGCCTTGGCCCCCCGCAGCTTCGCCTTCGGCGAACTGCTCCCCCCGCCGCTTCGCGGGCTCGCTGCGCTCGCGTAGTTCCACATCTTTTATGCTCCGGGGACGGCGGTGGTGTCGATAAACATCTACTGATCACCCGGGAACACGTCGACCCGGGAAAACTTGCAGGCCGGGCTCGCGTGGCCGACCCGCACGACCTGGTTCGGCTCGCCCTTGCCGCAGAACGGCGTGCCGAGCACCTCGAGCGTGCTTGGGTCTCCCACCATGGCGAGCGACCGCCAGAAACTCGCCGACACGCCGCGGTAGCTTGGATTCTTGACGACTCCGGCGAGCTTGCCACCCTTGATACGCTGCCCCCACTCGCAACCGAACTGGAACTTGTTACGCGAGTCGTCGATGGACCACGACAGGTTCGTGCGCATCAACACGCCGTCGTCGATGGAGCCGATGAGCTCGTCGAGGGTCGACGTGCCGGGCTCGACGTTGAGGTTCGACATGCGGTCGATGGGCGGCCGGTTCCAGCTCGAGGCGCGCGACGTCGCGACGCCGGCCATGCCGGTTCGTCCCTGTGAGACAGTCCCGCCGAGCCCGCGGACGAGGATCCCCTTTTCGATGACGTACTCGCGCTCGGCAGAGGCACCGTCGTCGTCGGTGGCGAAGCTCGCGAACTGCTCGCGCCGTGACGGATCGTAGGTGACGTCGAGGAGCTCGGAGCCGTACTGGTACGAGCCGATCATGTCGAGGGTGACGAAGCTCGTCCCGGCGTAGTTACGCTCGTCCCCGAGGATGCGATCGAGCTCTATGGGATGGCCGATCGATTCGTGAATCTGGAGCATCATCTGGTCGGGCATCAGGACCACGTCGAGGAGGCCCGCCGGGCAGCTCGGCGCAGACACGAGCTCGAGCGCCTCTTCCGCAGTACGGCGACCGGCGCCGGTGAATCCGCCCGCGTCGAGCACCTCGAGGCCGCCCTGACGACAGAAGCCGTTGTAGCGGCCGCCCCAGGAACGGGTCTGCGACACCCCGCGCTCGAAGGCCGTGACGTGGAGCCCAGGGACGGTGAAGTGAAGCTCCTGGACGCACACGTCGGAGTCGGCGGTGACGAGCGCCTGCCGTACGTGGGTGGTCCACAGGCTACATGCCCAGTCCACGATGCGATCGTCGATGCGGCACTGGTTCGACTCGCTCATCAGGAGCTCGATCCGCTCGGCCTTCGACAGCCGCACCGGCTTCACCTCGGGCGAGGCGTAGCTGCCGGACGGCGACGGCATCGCGACGCGCCCCTCGAACACGCTGCGGCCCCGCGACAGCGCCGCCCACTCTTTCGCCGCGTCGAGCGCGGCGCGGAGCCCTGCGTCGGAAAGATCGCTGGTCGCGGCGTAGCCGACGCCGTCGTGGTCGATCACCGTGATCATCGCGCCGCGATCGAGCATCGTCTGCGCGGGCTCTGGCACACCTTGGCGCACCGACACGCGCTCCGACGTCTCGTCGACGACGCGCAGTGACGCGAAGTCCGTACCCCTCGCCAGATCACGGAACCGCGACGAGAGCCCATCCAGATCAATCATGAAGGCCTGTTCGAGGAGATTACTTCACTCCTCGCAAACGGCCATGGCATGTCGGTGCCCTCGAAGGCAGAATGCGCCCGCCGGAGCCCTGTCGCCATGAAGCTCATCATCCAGATACCTTGCTTCAACGAGTCCAAATCGTTGCCCATCGCTCTGGCCGATTTGCCGAAAGAAATCCCGGGCATCGACAGGATCGAGGTGCTCGTCATCAACGACGGCAGCTCCGACGACACGGTCGAGGTCGCGCGCCGTCATGGTGTGCAGCACGTCGTTGGTTTCAGGACGAATCAGGGCCTCGCGCGGGCGTTCATGCTGGGCATTCATTCGTGCCTCCAGCGCGGCGCGGACATCATCGTCAACACCGACGCCGACAATCAGTACGTCGGGGAAGACATCGCGAAGCTCGTCCAGCCCATCCTCGACGGCAGAGCCGATCTCGTCATCGGCGCGCGCCCCATCGCCCAGATCGAACACTTCTCACCGGTGAAGAAGCTTCTCCAGCATTTCGGAAGCTGGGCGGTGCGACGGGTGAGCGGCACCACGGTGGCCGACGCACCGAGCGGCTTCCGCGCCATCTCGCGGGAGACGGCGCTCGCCCTCAACGTGTTCAGCAACTACACGTACACCCTCGAGACGATCATCCAGGCGGGTCAGAAGAACATGAGCGTCGTCTCGGTTCCGATCCGCGTGAACGGGGAGCTCCGCCCGTCACGCCTCGTCCGCAGCATCCCGAGCTACGTGCAGCGGTCGATCCTCACGATGTTCCGCATCTTCATCGTGTACCAGCCCCTCCGGTTCTTCCTCACGGTGGGGATGTTCCCCTTCGTCGCCGGGCTCGCGATCGGGCTTCGCTTCCTCGTGTACATCATCGCCGGGCAGAGCGCGGGGCACGTGCAGTCGCTCATCCTCGCGGCGGTGCTCCTCATCATGGGGTTTCTCACGTTCCTGCTCGCGATCATCGCCGATCTGCAGAGCGTGAACCGTCGCTTGCTCGAGGAGCTACAGCGCCATCAGCGCGCGCGCATCCTCCACGCGTCGGACGAGGCCTTTCACGGCGTGCAGAGCATCGACTCGAGCACCCTCTTCCGCCAGCGCGGCACCGGCAAAGTCGCCGAAGTGGACTGACCGCGGCAGTGACGCCGCGGTCAGTCGCGCGACGTCACTCTGCGGCTTTGAGCTTTGCGGCGAGCACGTCGTTCGCGGCGTTGGCGCGGACGGCGGCAGGGCGCTGACTCGCACGCCCCAGGTACGCCATGAACGCGGGCCGCGCCTCCATGGCCTTCGTCATGAGGCCCCAGCCGAGCTGGGACGCGATGTACACGTCCGCGGCCGAGAACTTGTCGCCGAGGATGTACGGGCCCGGCGTGAGCGCCGTCTCCAGCGCGTCGAGGGTCTCCTTGTACGAGCCGTAGCCGAGGAGACCCGGACGATTCGCGGGAGCCTCTCGCGACAGCATGTGATCGATGACCGCGGGCTCGACACAGCCGGCGCCGAAGAAGAGCCAGCGGTAATACGTCCCGCGCGCGGGATCGCTCACCGCGGGCGCGAGGCCCTTCTCGGGGAAAGCGTCGGCGAGGTACGCACATATGGCGGCCGCCTCGGTGACGATGGTGCCCTTGTGCAGGATGGTCGGGACCTTGCCCATCGGGTTCACGTCGAGAAACCCTTGCGCCTTGTGTTCGCCCTTGTCGAAGCGGAGAAGGCGCGTCTCGTAGGGCGCGCCGGTCTCCTCGACCATCCAGTGGGCGATGCGCCCTCGTGACATGGGGTTCGTGAAAAGTACGAGCTCGCTCATCGAATCACTCCTTGGCGAAAGCCGCGGCCAACATAGCGTCGAACGCGCGCCGCGGGGTCACGGTTTCACGAACTTCAACACGAAGCGATCGGCCGTGCCGCGGCGCTCACCGGCGGCCTTCGGCGACGCGTTCCAGTCGTGAGTGTCGGCGGGGTTCTTCAAGAAGTCCGCCTCTGCCCCGAGACGGAAGCCGGCCTTGAGCACCTCGTCCTTCACGACGCTCTCGTCGATGCGATGAAGCGACTGCGTCTCGTCGATGCCGGCGCCCTTGCGCGCCGCGGTGTCGACGACGACGTACACGCCTCCGGGCTTGAGCGCCGCGAGCACCGCGCGGTTCATCTTGTCGCGGTCGACCTTGGACCACACGGTGTCGTGATAGAAGAGCATGATGGTGACGGCGTCGAGGTCGTGCGCCTCTTTAGGGAACGGATCGTCGAACTCACGGTCGACGCGCACGACGTTCTTCATCACCGGCTTGGCGAGGCGCTCGCTCCACGGCTTCTCGGCGTAGCGCTTGACGAGCCACTCGGGGTTCTGTCCGTAAACGACGCCGCTCGGCCCGACGGCGCGCGCGAGGAGCTCGCTCGTGTAGCCGCCGGCCGCGCCGAGCTCGGCCACGTGCATGCCCGGCTTCACACCGATGAACGCGAGGAGCTCGGCGGGGTGTCGCCCCTCGTCGAGCTTCTTGTCGGCGTCATCGCGATCGGCAGCGCCCACGATCGCCTGGTAGGGGGCTAGATCTGGAGCCATGGCGTCGGAAGCCGTCGGCGTGGCGACGGGCTCCGTCGCTTTCGTCGGCACCGTGGACGCGACCGGCGGCGGCGCTGCAGCGGTTTGCGACGGCGGACTACTGCCGGCACAGCCGGCGGCCACGGAGAAGAGGAGGGTCGCTAACGCAAGCACGGGTCTCGTCATGACGACGTCCTTTCAGACCGCGGCACGCATGCCGCAAGTCCCACACGAACTAACGGCGAGCCAGACGAATTCCCGTAACTTGCCAGCGCGCGTCGGGCGGGAAGAAGTTTCTGTAAGTCGGTCTGACGTGCGACGCGGATGTGAAGCAGGAGCCGCCGCGCAGGACCATCTGGTTGACCATGAACTTGCCGTTGTACTCGCCGACCGCCCCCGCCGCGGGCATGAAGCCGGGATACGGCGAGTACGGGCTCGCGGTCCACGTCCATACACTTCCGGCGAAGCCGGAGCCCGACGGCGGCGCGACCGGCACCAGCACGCCGCCATCGACGAACTGACCGTCGCTCGAGAGCTCTCGCGCCAGTACCTCCCACTCCGGCTCGGTCGGTAGCCGTGATTCTTTGAAGCGCGCGTACGCGTCCGCCTCGTAGTAACTCACGTGTGCGACCGGCGCGTGCGGGTCGAGCGCGAGCATTCCGTAAAGCGAGAAGCGCTGCCACGAGCCGCCGACGCGCTCCCAGTAGAGCGGCGATTGCCACCCCTCGCGCTGCACGGCGGCCCACCCGTCCGAGAGCCATAGCTCCGGGCGTGAATAGCCGCCTGCCTCTATGAACTCCAGGTACTCGCCCGCAGTGACGAGCGCCGAGGAGACCGCGAACGGCTCGAGGTGTACGCGGTGACGCGGCCCCTCGCTGTCGAAGCTGAAGCCATCCTCGTCGTGGCCGATCTCGAAGAGCCCGCCACCGTGCTCGATGAGCTCGAGCGTCGGTCCCGGCGACGACGGCGACGGCGCAGGGCCGATTAGCGACGCTCTCAGGGGGTTCTGATGGAGCAGATGCTGGAGGTCCGTCAGGAGGAGCTCCTGGTGCTGCTGCTCGTGATTCACGCCGAGCTCGACGACGTCGAGGAGGTCGTTTCGTTCGGCAAGCTCGGTGGACAGTAGCTCTGCGATCCGATCGTCGACCGAGGCGCGATAGGAGTACACCTGATCGACGGTAGGTCGCGTCAGCATCCCGCGGCGCGCGCGGGGATGCCGCGCGCCCATCGTCTCGTAATAGGAGTTGTGCAGGTACGCGAAGCTGTCGTCGTACGGACGAAACGCGGGCTCGTGAGGGCCGAGCAAGAACGTCTCGAAGAACCACGTCGTGTGCGCGAGATGCCACTTCACCGGGCTCGCGTCGGGCATCGACTGCACGACGTAGTCTTCCGTCGCGAGCGGTTCACAGAGACGCTCGGTGAGCGCGCGCGCCTCCCGGTACTTGATGAGCAGACTCGCCGCGCGCTCGGCGGCGGCCGACGTCACCCTGCACCCTCTCGGGGTCCGACGCGCCAGAGCGCGTCCACGAACAGCCGGCGCTCATCGGAGAAATGCCCGACCTCGACGAAGCCCGCCTCTTCTGCGAAGCCGTGGATGTCCGACTCGTAGTACTTGCGCGAGATCTCGGTGTGGAGCGGCTCCCACGCCTCGAAGGCGTACTCGCGGCGCCCGATGCGCACCGCCTGCTTCTTACAGCTCAGGAGATAGCTCTCCATCGCGCGCCGTGCCGGAGAGAACGTCGCGTAGTGACGGAAGGCGTCCACGTCGAAGTTCGCGCCGAGCTCCCGGTTGATCCGTCGGAAGAGGTTCAAGTTGAACTCCGCAGTGACGCCCGCGGCGTCGTCGTACGCGGGCTGGAGCACGCGCACGTCCTTGACGAGATCGAAGCCGACCAGCACGTGATCGCCGGGGAGAAGCGCCTCGTAGAGGCTGCTGAAGAAGCCGCGCGCCCGCACGTCGTCCATGTTGCCGACGTTGGAGCCGAGGAAGAGCACGAGGCGCGAGCGGTCCGCGTCACGTCGCGAGAGCCAGCGAATGCCCGCCTCGTACTCCGCGACGACGCCCTCGGTCGGCAGCCACGGCAGCTCTTCGGCACAGGCGTCGAGGACGGTCGCGAGAGCGCCGTCGGACACGTCGACCGGGAGGTAACGCACGTCGCTCCCCGCGCGCGCCAGGTGACCGAGAAGGATGCGCGACTTTGCCCCGTCACCCGCGCCGAGATCGACGACGTCGCACTCACGGTTCGCGAACGAACCCGCGATGGCGCTACCGTGGCGCTCGAGGATCTCCCGCTCTGCACGGGTGAGATAATACTCCGGAAGATCCATGATGCGGCGGAAGAGGTCGCTGCCGCGCGTGTCGTAGAAGTAGAGCGACGGCAGCGCCTTCGGCGCGCGGGAGAGCCCGTCGTGCACGTCGCGCTCGAAGCGACGAAAGTCGTCCGTGCCGGGCTCTCGCGCGAGGCGAACGAGCCGAGATTCCCACGCCGAGACTCGTGCCGCGCTCGCTCCGAGAAAACTCATGTCCCGAACATAGACCGCACTCGTCTTTGTGGAACCCCCCGCACGGAAAAGAGATTTTCTCCTGACAGCAGGCTGTCAGGTTTATCCCGGTGGCGACGAAAGACGCTGCGGGGCATTACTCCCAGTCGACACCGAGACGACGGATCGCGACGTCGGCGCGCGCCCCCTGATCGGCGTAGAGCACGTCACCGTTCGACAGCACCGGCGCGAGCCCGGCGCGCGGCTGGATCCTCAGATTGACGAGTTTTGTCACATGGACGTCGCGCGTTCCGCGCCACACGAAGCCCTCGACGCTGCCGCCCTCGTTCGACGAGACGGCGACCGCGACGTGGCAAATGGTGTCGGTGCATTCGACGCCCGCGCCCTCCGCGGAACCGTCGAGCGGAACGGGCCCGACGGAGCCCGGGACGGCTTCGCCGTGGGCATCGAGGCGCGCCATCATCAAGGCCGCTGGACCGCCGCTCTGCGGTGAATCTTCCACCCAGCCCACCACCGCGCCGTCCCCGAAGGCGGCGAGCACGGGCTCTCGCGAATGAGACGGCGTCTCACTGATCGAGTGCTCCGGAGCTGCGAGCGAGAGATCCTTCGAGACGAGGGACGCCACGAACACGTCCGCTGAACCCGAGGTCGACACCGGTGCGTCGGCCCACGCGACGAACACGTGCTCTCCGCGGGCGAGCAACTGTACGGATGAAGCGGTGGACCCGCCGGCGCCGACCTTGTGTTCCGGAACGACAACCCGGAGTGTCGGATCGATCTTCGTCACGTGGACCTCGGCACCGTTCGCGCTCTCGTCCACGAAGCCGACGACCCAGCCGTCTCCCGTGTACACCGCAGCGACGTCGCTCACGCCGGTCTTCGCATGGCTGAGCATCTTCTGGACGAGCTTCTTCCCGTCGGGTCCGATGACGGTGACGAAGGCCTGGGGGATCTTGTTGTCGATGCCGACCCACACGACGAGCGACGTGCCACGCGCGGGATCTCCGGGAGCGATCACGACGCCGCCCGGCGAATCGGCACGATACGAGAGCGCGACCGGCTCCGGCCGAGGGCCCTTGTCCGGCAGCGTGCGTACACGGAGGATGGCGCGTGGCGGCTCGAATTTCCCGTCCGGGGCCGCCGTCTTCGAGCGGGTGAACGGCGTCGCCGGATCGAAGTACGTGAGCCACGCGAGCATGCTGCCGGTGTTCGAGCGCGACGCGGCGATCTCCACGAGGGGCTCGCTCTTCGCGATCGCCTCGACGCTGCTGGCGCGCGGCCGCACCGTCTCGTCGAGCTTCCCTGCGGCCGGTACCCAGTCGTTCGACAGCGTCCCGAGCTTCACGAGGTAAACCGGCGAAGGCGTCTCCGACGAGACGGCGAGCGTCGTGCAGTTCGTCCCTCGGCAGACGAGGCCCCACCCTAGCTCCGCCGGCTCACCGCTCTCGGGCAAGAGCCGGAGCGGCTCTGAAGCGACCAGCCCGAAGGACGCATCGAGGCGCAGATACGTCGGCACGTCGCGGGCAGCGTCGCAGGCATCCCCGCGCTTGCATGCCTTCGCGAGGGTGAGCGCCGCGATGCCGTCGTTCGTCGCGGCGAGCTCCGGCGTCGAATCGGCGGTGTCCATCCGGATGAGCCCGCTCTGTTCGCCGAGCGTGCCGTTCGCGGAGAGCGTCGCGACGCGTATCGCGCGGCCGTTCTCGGGCCGCTCCAGCGCGTTCTCCCACGCGAGATACGACGGACCGCCGCCGTCGGTCGGCGGCACGATACGCACCACCGTCTGCGGCCCGAAGGGACGACCGAGCGGCGCGGCCGGTTTGAGCAGCGTCGCGTTGCCGTCGAAGACTGCTCCATAAAGGTGCGGCTCGCCGTCACGACGATCGGACCACGCGGCGACGAGTCGCTCACCGATCCGCGCGAGATCGACGTCGGGCTCCGCCGTCGTGCCGTCGACGACGACCACCGATTTTCGCTCGAGCTTCGCCTGAGCGTCGAGGAAGTAGAGCTTCAGCGGGCCGGACTCGTTGCGCCCCTTGCCCATCGTCAGAGCGAGGATCGCGATGCCGTCGCCGGCGGGCGCGACCTGCCACGCGCGCAGATCCGAGAGCAGCGTCTGCGGCGGCTCCTTCGGCGCGCCGGACGGACCGAGCTCGACGCCGACGATGTCGGCGCGGTCGTCACGGCGCAAGGCCCACATCGCGATCGCTCCGGTCGCGGTCTGCACGGCGTCGAGCCACACCACGGAGGGCACCGACTGCGCGAGCGGCGTCGGACCGCCGACGCGTTCGCCGCGAGTGCCGAGCGTGATGAGATCGACGCGTTCACCCGAGAATTCGCGGGAGCTCGTGAGCAGCACGAAGCCGCGGGTGCCACCGCCGAACGGACGGATCGCGACGAGATCGACCTCTGCCGCCGCGTCGGCGATCGTCACCGGGTCGTAGCGGAGCGCGCTGCCGTCACCGAGGCCACGGGTGAGCCAGCTCCGCTTGCCGGCGACCTCCGACGCCCACGCGGCGACCATGCCCTCAGGTCGATTCCCGCGATACGGACCGAACGTCCCCTGCGGGACCACCGCGAGGCGCGCCGCGGTGAACCCGAGCTCCTTCACCGGCCCCACCGGCTTCGCCGGTTTCGGTGGATGCAGCGGATGCTCTGGCGCAACGTTGACGACACTGCCGCCGCAGCTCACGAACGAGAATAATGCGAGGAACGCGGGCCCAGTGAGCTTCATGAAGGAAGCGCGACCGTGCCAGTGAGCGCCGCTCGGCGCAACCCGAGTCACCCGACGGAATACGTCAGGGCCTTCCAGCGTCAGGGGAAGACCAGGTGCGTCGGCGCGGCGCAATCGTACTAGGCTGCCAGACGTGACGCTTGCGCAGCGCCTGCTCGTCGCGATTGGCGTCCTCACCGTCGTCACGACGCTCGCGCTCGGGCTCGGCGTACGTGAAGCCTGGCGCGATGCAGAAGAGCGTCGATTCCAGTCGCAGTTCGAGGGCGCCGTGGCGCGGCTCGAGTCGGAGCTCGGTCACGACGTGCACGAGCTCCCCGCGCTGGTCGAGCCGCTCTGCGATCACGATCCGTCCTTCGACTCGGCGATGGTGAGCCTTCGCGCCGGCGCTCTCGACGCAGGGCAGCGTCTCCAGCTCAGCCTGCACGCGAAGGACCTCCTGAAAGCGTATCGGCTCGACGAGCTCGTGCTCGTCACTGGACGCGGCGAGGTGCTCGGCGGCGGCCAGGTCGGCACCGTCGATCCGAAGCTCGCAGCAGAGCTGAAGAAGAGCTCCGGCGAGGCGCGCGTCCGCACCGAAGACGGCAAGGTCGCGATCGTCGCGCATTGCAGCCGCGCGAGCGGCGGCGTGACGCTCGGCATCATCGGTGCGCGCTCGTTCGCGACGGTGCTCGAGCGCGTCGGTGCGAGCCAGGGGCTCACGCTCTCGCTCGAGCCGCCCACGAACGCGAAGAAGGCCATCGTCGACTCGATGCGGCTCCCGCAGCTCGCTGGAATCACGATCTTCGCGTCGCTCTCGCGCGTGCCACTTCTCGCGGCGATCGTGCAGCTCGAGCAAGCGGTGCTCGTCCTCGGAATCGCGTGCTTCGCGGGCGCGCTCGTGCTCGCGTGGCTCCTTTCGCGCGGCCTCGCAGAGCCCATCGTGAGCCTCGCGGAACAGGCACGGCGCGTCGTCACCGGCGAACCGGTCGCCATCCGCGGTCGCGGCGGTCGCGAGCTCGAGCAGCTCGCCGACTCGTTCAATCACGCGATCGCGGACCTCGCCGCTCTCCGCAAGCGACTCGCCGCGACGGAACGGATCGCGGCGCGTCGCGAGATCGCCCGCCAGGTCGCGCACGAGATAAAGAACCCGCTCGCGCCGATCCGCGCGGCCGTCGAGACGCTCCGACGACTGCGAGCGCGCAACGATCCGGCCTTCGACGAGTACTTCGACGAGGCGACGCGCACCGTCCTCGGCGAGGTCGCGCGCATCGCGAGCATCGTCCAGGAATTCACGCGGTTCGCGCGCCTGCCCGCGCCGGATCCCGCGCCCATGGACTTCGAGCGGACGGTGCGCGACGTCGTCGCGCTGCACGCGGCGGGCGAAGCGCCCGTCGAGCTGGTGGCGCGTCCCATTCCGGAGATCGTCGCGGACCGCGATCAGATGGTGCAGGTCGTCACGAACCTCGTGCAGAACGCGCTCGACGCGGTCGCCACGCGTCCCGGCGGCAAGGTCGTCGTGACGCTCTCGCCGCTCGAGTCGGCGCGCGTCGCGCTCTCCGTACGTGACAACGGACCTGGTCTCTCGCCGGAGATGCGCGAACGACTCTTCGAGCCGTACGCGACGACCAAGCCCCACGGCACCGGGCTCGGGCTCGCGATCGCGGAGCGCATCGTGGTCGAGCATGGGGGTGGGATCGCCTATCGCGACGCGGACGGCGGCGGCGCGGAGTTTCTCGTCGAGATCCCGGTAGCGGGGCCGCCGCTCCTGCCCGAGGGCCCTCCGCCGAGCTCGCCCGAAGGCGCATCGACCCCCGGTCCGGCGGGGAAAACGACGTCTCCTTAGATAAGGCCCGAGGGAGCGCTTGTTGCCGTGTCGACCCGCGGAATACTCTCTACGGTGTGTAACCTCCCTCTCGCGGGCCTCGGCGCTCGCGCTCGGAGCACGTCCTCTTCATGCCTCCCCTAGGTCAGCGCCAGGTCTACGGAATCTTCGTCCTGCTGCTCGGGCTATTCGCCGTCCTGGCGATCGACCGAGGTGTGGGCCCGTACGCGATCGGGCTTTCTCTCCTCGCGATCGTAGTGGTCGCGTTCTCGGGAGGTACCACGGCGGCGTCGCTCGGCGGACTCCGGGACGCCGTGGATCGCGCGCGCACCGGACGGCGCCCCGACGCACCCACCGGCGCGTCTCCCGACATGGTCGCGCTCTACGAGGGGCTCGGCCGTGTCGCCGACGCCCTCCGTGATCTCGAGGCCGGCTCCGACGAGCAGAGGCGCGAGCTCGACGCGGGCACGCAGCAGGTCGCGGAAGCGCTCCGCCGCATCACGGACTCGGTGTCGAACCAGATGCAGCTCAGCGAGACCGCTGCCCGCAGCATCAAGGACGTCACCACGGCGCTCCGCGAGATCGCGCAGCACGTCGAGATGCTCGCTGCCAGCGCCGAGGAGTCGAGCTCGTCGATCCTCGAGATGACGGCGACCAACGACGAGATGGCCGAGCACATCGGGGAGCTCAGCCAGAGCGTGCGCGAGAGCGTCTCGTCGATCGAGGAGATGACGTACTCGATCAAGGAGGTCGCCAAGAACGTCGACGCGCTCTCGCTCACCGCCGAAGAGACGAGCTCCTCGATGAACGAGATGGACGTCTCCATCGACCAGGTGCAGTCGAACGCCAACGAGACGGCGCGACTCAGCGAAGAAGTGGCGCGCGACGCCGAGCACGGCGCCGAGTCCATCCTGAAGACGATCGGCGAGATCTACCGCATCAAGGAGAGCAGCCAGGAGGCCGTCGCGGTCATCTCGAACCTCGGTTCGCGCATCGACGCCATCGGCCAGATCCTGAACGTCATCGACGAGGTCGCCGAGCAGACGAACCTCCTCGCCCTCAACGCCGCGATCATCGCCGCCCAGGCCGGCGAGCATGGCAAGGGCTTCGCCGTCGTCGCCGACGAGATCAAGGATCTCGCCGAACGCGCCGGCGCGAGCACGAAAGAGATCGCGGATCTCATCAAGACGATCCAGTCGGAGAGCCGTAACGCGATCCAGGCCGTGGAACGCGGCGCCCAGAACGTCGATCGCGGTGTACAGGTTTCGAACGAAGCCGAGCGCGCCCTGAAGAAGATTCTCGAGAGCTCGCAGAAGAGCACGAACATGGTGCGCGCCATCGCGCGCGCGACCGTCGAGCAGGCGAAGGGCAGCAAGCAGGTCACCGACGCCATCGGACGCATCGCCGAGACCGTGCAGCAGATCGCCGCCGCCACTGCGCAGCAGGCGCGCGGCACCGAACTCATCATGAAGACCGGCGAGACGATGCGCACCGTCGCACAGCAGGTCGAGCGCTCCAGCCAGGAGCAATCACGCGGCGGCCGTCAGATCACGCAGGCCATCGAGAGCATCAGCAACATGGTGCACCAGCTCACCACGTCGCACCGGGCCCAGAGCCGCGGCTCCGAGCAAGCTCAAGAAGCGGCCAAGCAAATCGAAGAAGCCGCGCGCATCCAGGAAGCCGCTCTCCGCGACCTCGTTTCCAGCATAGAACGAGTAAGAAAAGCCGCCCTCGGCTGACAACGCGCCGCAACGCCGCTTACTCGGGTAGCTCGGCGACGGCGCTGCGAATCTGGTTCATCCAGACTCTCAGCGAGCCTGCGTCGATCGCAGCACTGTCGAGGTCGGCGGCCTCGACGACCTCGACCATTTGCTCGCGTCCGGCAATTCCGTGCTCATCACGCAACCGTGCCTTGGCATCGGCCGAAGATTCAGAGTGCGCTACTCCGAGCAATGCCAGGATCCATGCCTCGAGCTCTTCGACGGCACATCCGCCGAGAACTCGCACACCGAACCGTTGCGACTGCTCGATACCAGCCACGATATCTTTCTCTCGCTGGACACTTCGATCCCGATCACGACTGAAGACGACCGCGCCATATCCGGCTTCGCTGGCTTGCAACGCAAGCCCCTGAACATTGCGGGTCTCGGGCTTGCGATGCTCACCCGATCGATACTTGCGTATCTTCTTCCAGCGAACCCCGTTCGCGACTCTCCAGCTTTCCGGAGCCAGGCGTCCGAGTAGCACTTCGACTACCCCACGCTTGAAGGACTCCGCCGTCGGGCGGTATTCAATCTCCGCGCTCCAATCGCCAATATCGTCCGGCCCCTCACCCGCGAGCAGAATCTTCATCCGCTGCTTCCGTGCATCAATGGCTTTTCGAACTGCCCATCGGC
>DATAZL010000099.1:0-8286 GCA_036272055.1 Polyangiaceae bacterium
GGGGGAGCAGTTCGCCCGCGAGCAAAGCGAGCCCGCGTAGCGGCGGGGGGAGCAGTTCGCCCGCGAGCAAAGCGAGCCCGCGTAGCGGCGGGGGGAGCAGTTCGCCGAAGGCGAAGCGGCGGGGGGCCAAGGCCCCCCAACAAACCAATCCCACGCCGTCAACTCGTCATCCCGTAAGTGCCCAAATCTCTCGCGAGCGAAGCGAGCACGCCCGAACGGCGGCGGGGGGAGCAGTTCGCCGAAGGCGAAGCGGCGGGGGGCTAAGGCCAGGCTAAGGCCCCCCTTTGTGTGGTAAGGGGTGCCGAAAGGAAGAATGAAGATGGGCGCAGCCACTGACGTGAAGGACGACCGCCGCTACACGAAGGACCACGAGTGGGCGAAGGACGACAAGGGAGATCTCGTCATCGGGATCACCGCCTTCGCCGTCGATCAGCTCGGCGACATCACCCTCGTGAACATCGACGTGAAAGAGGGCGACACCGTCACCGCCGGCAAGGCGTTCGGCACCATCGAGAGCGTCAAGACGCTGAGCGATCTCTTCGCTCCCGTCACCGGCAAGGTCGTCAAGGTGAACAAGGTGCTCGAAGATAAGCCCGAGCTCGTCAACGAGGACTGCTGGGGCGAAGGCTGGATGGTCATCATCAAGCCCGCGAGCGCGGACGGCGAGCTCATCGACGCCGCCGGCTACAAGACGCTCGTCGCGGAGTCCGCACACTGATGATGCGCTACCTCCCCCACACGGAGGAGGAGATCGCCGAGATGCTCGCCGTGATCGGCAAGTCGTCGGTCGACGATCTCTTCACGTCCGTCCCCGAAGAAGTGCGCTTCAAGGGCGATCTGGCGGTCCCTCCCGCGCTCGACGAGGTGTCGCTCATGGCGCATCTCTCCGCGCTCGCCGCGAAGAACCAGGGCGCGACGATGCTCTCGTTCCTCGGCGCGGGCGCTTACGCGCATCACATCCCGCCCGCCGTCGATCAGCTCCTCCTTCGCAGCGAGTTCTACACGGCCTACACACCGTACCAGCCCGAGGTCGCGCAGGGCACCCTGCAGGCGATCTGGGAGTTTCAGACGATCGTGAGCGAGCTCTACGGGCTCCCGCTCGCGAACGCGAGCATGTACGACGGCGCGAGCGCCACCGCGGAGGGCGCGCAGATGGCGCGGCGCCTCACCAAGCGGGACCGCGTGCTCATGAGCCGCTGCGTGCACCCCGATTACCGCAAGGTCACCGAGACGTACCTCGGCGGACCGAACGGCGGACACTACGTCGAGGTGCCGGTCGGCACCGACGGCGCCGCGTCGAAGGCCGCCATCGAGCAGGCCCTCGGCGACGACGTCGCGTGCGTCGTCATCGGTTACCCGAGCTTCTACGGCGCGATCCCCGACGTCGCCGAGCTCGCGCGGCTCGCGCACGCGCGCGGCGCGCTCCTCGTGACCGCGTGCGCGGAACCGTACGCGCTCTCCGTCGCGGAATCGCCCGGCGCGCTCGGCGCGGACATCGCCGCCGGCGAGGGCCAGCCCATCGCCTGCCCTCCGAGCTTCGGCGGTCCCGGCGTCGGGCTCTTCGCCTGCCGTGAAGATCGTCAGTACCTGCAGCAGCTCCCCGGCCGTCTGTGCGGCGCGACGGTCGATTCGCAGGGCAAGCGCGGCTTCGTGCTCACCCTGTCGACTCGCGAGCAGCACATCCGCCGCGAGCGCGCGACGAGCAACATCTGCACGAACCAGGGGCTCCTCGCGCTCTCGCTCTGCATCCGCATGAGCATGCTCGGCAAGCGCGCCTTCGTCGAGACGGGCAAGCAGTGCCTCTCCAAGGCGACGTACCTGCGGCAGCGCATCCTCGGGCTCTCCGGATACACGGCGGCGTTCGCGAACGCGCCCTTCTTCAACGAATTCACGGTGCGGGTCCGCGGCGGCAGCGCCGCGAAGGTGTGCACGGCACTCGAGAGCAAGGGCATCCTCGCCGGGTTCGACCTCGGTCGCGTCGACCGTGACCACGCCGATTGTCTGCTCGTCGCCGTGACCGAGCGGCACGCAAAGAGCGACCTCGACGCGCTCGTCGCGGCGCTGGACGCCGTCGGCTAGACCGCCTCTGGAGCGCGAGCCGACGTCTCTCGACGCCAGCTGGCGCCGCTCAGAGATCGGAGCGCGGCCCTTCGCGCGGGGGCGTAGGGAACGGGTTCGGCAGCCAGCCGAGCCCGGTCGTCCGGTAGACGGAGAAACGGGCCAGGTCGATGCCGAAGACGGCCGTGAAGGTATTGGCGTCCCTGGTGTCGCGCGCGGCGTTCAGGCACAGGGTGAGACCCCAGGGGCCGCCGAGCACGACGCTGCCGGCGTAGCCCGGAGCCGACGCAGGCCCCCAACCCCGCGCATAGCCACCGAGGTCGATGGCGCCGCCCCAGTTACCGCGGACGAAGCCGCCGGTCGCCGTGCGCACGAACAGCCCGAAATCACTGCCGTCCCCGATGCGGGTCTGCATGCGCACCAGGCCGCCGACGGCGAATTTCGCCGCCGGGGACGAGCCCATGCCGGCGTCGAACTGCATCGCCGCAGCGCCGTCTCCGCCCGAGACATGGGGACGGTAGAGCGTCGAGACGCCGCCGCCCGCGAAGAGCCACGACGACACGTCGGCGCGCGCCGGCACTGCTGCGAGAGAGACGACGAGCGCCGCGAGGGGCGCGAGGAACGACGAGGGCCGCAAGGACACGGGCGCCTCGGGTACCATGGGCCGCGTGCGGTTGCACCCACGGCTTTTCGCCGTCCTCCATCGATATGAGGCCGGCCCGGGCTCAGCTCCGCGTCGAGATCTCGGTGACGACGCGATTCACGACCGCATCGTCGAAGAGCAGCGTGTTGTGCCCCGCGTCCGCCACCACGAGCCTGTCTCCGACGGGGAAGGTCGTGCTGGTCGCCACCGCGGTGTCGGCGGTGCCGAAGATGGACAGATGCGGCACCCCGGCGAAGCCCGCCGTCTCGGCGAGGCGTTCGAGAGCGGGACTCCCGCGCTGCATGTCGCGCCCGGCCGGGCCGGGGAAGAACCACGCCCCGCGAGCGCCGGCAAACGGTGCGGCCACCGAGATGGTCCGGACGACACGCGGATCGTGCGGGAGCTCCTGGACGTACCAGCGGACGGCGAGGCCGCCCAGGCTGTGCCCGACGAGGTGCACGCGCGCGCCCATGGGAATGCCCTCGAGCACCGACGCTATGGCAGACGCGACCTCTCTGATGCCGGAGGAAGGGCCGTACGTGAAGGTGACGACCGACGCGCCTCGCGCCTCGAGCTTGCGGCGGAGGGGGCGCCACGCGCCGCCCGTCGCGAGCGAGCCGTGCACCAGCACCGCGACGTCGTCCCCGGCGCGGATGCCGTCGGGCACCTGGGTCTCGAGGTCGTACGCGAGGAGCGACGCGAGCCGGAGGAGAGCCGTCGCCTCACGCCTTGCCGCCGTGAAGAGGCGCACGTTCTCCGACGGGATGCGGAGCCGCTCCGCCGATGTCCGCATGGTGAAACACATCTTATACGCGGGCCGACGGAGCCGATAGCGACAACACGCGGCGTTCGCCGGACCCGGGGCGCGCGTGGTAGGAGCGACGCCGAGCCCCGATGGCGAACAGACCCGATTTCGTCCCGCCGGAGCGCGCGTACCGGCATCTCATCACGGTCGCACCCGGCGACATCGACGCCCTCGGGCACGCGAACAACGTCGTCTGGGTCCGCTGGGTCAACGAGGCGGCGATCGCCCACTCGAACTCCGTCGGTCTCGATCACGAGATGTACGTCTCGCTCGGCGTCATCTGGGTCGTCCGGCGGCACGACCTGGAGTACCTCGTGCCGGCCCTCGAAGGAGAGCTGCTCGACGCGTTCACCTGGATCGCCGATCTGCGCGGCGCGACGTCGCGCAGGCGCACCGTGATCGAGCGCGACGGCCGCGTGCTCATGCGCGCGGAGACGACCTGGGCGCTCATCGATACCGGCACCGGAAAGCCGCGGCGCATCCCCGCCGAGATGCTCGCGCGCTACGGATTCGCGGCAAAGAGCGACTGACGGCTACGAGAGATCGTGGGCGAGCTCCTCGAGCGTGCGCCGCACGAGGAGCGACTCGACCCGATAGACGGGATGATCGACCCCGAGCGAGACCGTCGCCTTCCCGGTCCTGAGAGCGCGCGCGGCGTCGGGATCGAGCGGATACTTCACATAGTGAACCGCGGTGGTGCGATCGGGCAGCACGCCGCGCGTCTCGTCGTGGGCGGCCACGCGCTTGCCCTCCACGTCGATGTAGAGCTTGCTCTCCACGCCGGTGAGCGCGACGAGCATGCGCTCGCGCTGCTCCTTCTCGGGGAACTCGATGAAGATCGTCGCGCTGAGCTCGTCCGCCCCGGGCAAGAGCTCGTTGTACGTCTCCATCTCGTGCAAGATCGCGTCCTCGCGCGTGATGCGCTCGGTGCGGATCATCTCCTGGATCTGATAGAGCACCGTGTCGCGGTTCTCGAAGAGCACAGTGAAGTTCGACCCGAGCGCTACTCGCCGCAGGCGCTTCAGCTCGATGACTCGCCGGCGAAAACGCTCCCGCACCTCCTCGTACTCGCCGAGCTCCAGGATCTCGCTTCTTTGTATCGGCTTCACGCGATGCCTCCCGTTCAATCTATTGCGAGCCCGTAGGCTCGGGCGAGAGCGACGGCCGGGTGCAGCATGGCCCGTCCGGTCGCCTTGAGCACGCGCTGGCCCGCGAGCGGGCAGTCGCCCACCACGAGATCCGGCGCGTCCTCGACCAGCTCCTCGGTCAGACGTCGAGCGTAGCGCACGCCCTCCTCGTAGAACCGCGCCTTCATTCCCCAAGTCCCGTCGACGGCCGAGCACCGCTCCACGATGCGCACCTCGGTGCCGGGGATCTTCGACAGCACGCGGGCGCCGGGGATCGCGATCTTCTGCGCTCGCAGATGGCAGGCCGCGTGATACGCGACCTTGCCGAGGCCCGTCGTGAACTCCTTCGAGAGGCGTTTCTCGGCGCGTAGCTTGTCGAAGAAACCCATGAGGTCGACGGTGGCGCCCGCGACGTCCTTCGCGACGGTCGTACCGAGGTAGACGGGCCACTCTTTCTTCATCGTGTAACCGCAGGTGGGGCCCGGCGTCACGACGGGGAGCCCGCGCGCGACGAGCGGCGCGAGCGCCTCGACGTTCGTCGTCATCTTCGCGGTCGCGGCGTCGAGATCGCCGCCGTCGAGGTTCGGCATGCCGCAGCACTCGAGGCCGTCGGGCACGACGACCGTGTAGCCGTGGCGCTCGAGCACGCGGACGGCCGCGCGGGGGGCATCGGTGAAGTTATAGCTGCCGTAGCAGGTCGGAAAGAGCGCCACTTCCCCCGCGCTTCCGGCGCCGGGAAGCGGCGTGTGCCGTCGCATCCACACCAGGAACGACTCCTCCGCGATCGGCGGCAGCAGGAACTTCGCCGAGATCCCGGTCGCTTTCTCGGCGAGCTTTCGCACGAGCCGGTTCGCGTTCACGAGGTTCGCGGTGCGCGCGCCGGAGCCAGCGGAGAGCGCGCCGAGCAGCGCGGGCTCCCCGAGGATACGATCGACGAGAGCGACGCCGTCACGGCGAGCGCGATGCGCTTTCTCGCGCGCCATCAGGCGCGGGAAGTCGAGGAGCTCCGCCGCCCCTTCGTCAGCGGTGTAGGGGCACTTGATGTAACAGAGCTTGCACTGCCAGCAGTGGTCGGTGACCTCCGCGAACGTCGCAGCGTCGAGCGTCTCGGCGCCCTCGGCGCGCCCGGCGTCTATCTCGCGATCGACGGCGCCGAAGAGGATCGGAAACGAGCCGCAGTACCCGACGCACATGCGGCATTCGTGGCAAACCTGGAAGGTTCGCCGGAGCTCCGCCTCGAGGTCCCGCGCGTCCCAGAATCGGGGCTCACGCGGGTTCCACTCGGGCGGAGTGGCAGGTCTCCTCGCCGGCACATCGCTCATGTCGCGCCTGAACGAGCAGAGGCGGACGCGCTCAATCGTTCAGAGACTTGGCGGCCTTGTCGAAGCGACCGGCGTGCGATTTCTCTGCCTTGGCCAGCGTCTCGAACCAGTCCGCGATCTCGACGAAACCCTCTTCGCGCGCGGTCTTCGCCATGCCGGGATACATGGTCTCGTATTCGTGCGTCTCACCCGCCACGGCGGCGGCGAGGTTCTTCAGCGTGGGACCGATGGGGAGGCCCGTCGCGGGGTCACCCACCTGCTTCAGAAATTCGAGGTGCCCGTGCGCGTGGCCCGTCTCCCCGTCGGCGGTGTCCTTGAAGAGACCCGCGACCTCCGGGTAACCCTCGACGTCCGCGACCTTCGCGAAATAGAGATAGCGGCGGTTCGCTTGCGACTCGCCCGCGAACGCGTCCTTCAGGTTCTGATGCGTCTTGGTTCCTTCGAGCTTCGCCATGGGTCTCTCCCTTCCCTCATCCGTTCGAGCGCCCACTGCCGTCGATCGAAGGGGGAACGGGAACGATAGGACGTTCCCTGGAGGGGTCAACCGCTCTTTCAGACGCTCCCGAGCTCGACGTGGCTCTGGGCTTTCTGTGCGAGCGCATGGACGCCCATGATCATGATGGCGAAGCGCTCGTCCTTCGTGAGGCCCATCTTGTACCGGTAGTAGATCTGTTGGATCACGACGGCGGTCTTGAACATGCCGAACACGTAATAGAAGACGGGATCGTCGATCTTCCGACCGGTGACCTGCTCGTAGCGCGCCACGATCTCGCGACGGGTGAGCGCGCCCGGTGCGGTCGTCGGCCCCCATTTCATCATCTGGATGGCGTCGTCGTCACCCTGTTCGACCCAGTATCCGAGGAGCGTTCCGAGGTCCATCAGCGGGTCGCCGAGGGTCGACATCTCCCAGTCGAGCACGCCCACGATCTTCGTGATGTCCGTCGGATCGAGCACGACGTTGTCGAGCTTGTAGTCGTTGTGGATGAGCGACGCGCCGCTCTCCTTCGGGATGCGCTCGGCGAGCCACTTCGCGACCGCGGTGATCGCGGGGATGTCGTCGGTCTGCGAATCGGCGTAGCGCTTCGTCCAGCCCGTCACCTGACGCTGGACGTAGCCGTCCGGCTTGCCGAGATCGGAGAGGCCGGCCTTGGCGTAGTCGATGGCGTGAATGCGAGCCAGGTTGTCGACGAGGTTCGTGTGCAGCGTGTGGAGCGTCTCCGCCGACATCGTCAGATCTTTCGGGAGCTCCTTGCGGAGGATGATCCCCTCGATCCGTCGCATCACGTAGAAGTTCGCGCCGATCACGCTCTCGTCCTCGCAGAACGCGATGGGCTCCGGCGCGAGGGGATACGCGCCATGGAGCTTCGACAGGATGCGATACTCGCGCCCCATATCGTGCGCGCTCTTCACCTTGCTGCCGAATGGCGGCCGCCTGAGCACGTACTCACGCCCGTTCGCTTGCACGAGGTACGTGAGGTTCGAGTGGCCGCTCGGGAACTGCTTCACGGTGAGCGCCGAGAGCTCGGCGAGCTCGGCGAGCTCGGTCACGTGGGCCTTCAGGTAGGCGGTGAGAAGGCCAAGGTCGAGTTCTTCACCCTGACGAATGTCCCGCGGGCGATCGATGAGGTCGCTCATGCGGCGCTGATCTCTATCGCGATCGCGGCCCCGCGTCACGAGGCCTTGCGGGCACGCTCGATCGCTTCCTCGATCTCGGACGCCAGAACGGCGCCCTGGTGTCGCCAGATCTCGGTGCCGTCCTTCGACAGCACGATGGTCGTCGGGACGGTATCGATGGCGCCGAAGGGACCGCCCGCTTCGAGGGTAGCCTGGTCGGCCATGGCGAGGGGAAACGGGAGCTCCAGCGTCGCGGCGAACGCCTCGGCGAGTGGGGCGTTCTTGGGCGGCTCGAGGACGAGACCAAACATGGATAGCGCGCGGCGTTGCCGCGCCTTGATCTCGGCGAGCTGCCTCACCACGACCTGGGACCCGAGATCGTACGTCGCGATGACGGCGATGACGGTCACCTTGCCGCGATTCGACTCGCTGCTGAGGCTCTTGCCGTCGAGGGCCACGTATTCATAGTGGGGGCGCCCAGGAGCACGCGCGTCGTCGGCGGGTCGGTATGGGCCGGAAGCGCAGCCGGCAATGACCAGCGCCGCGAGCGCCGACACGACTATTAGGAACGGGGGGCCTTGGCCCCCCGCAGCTTCGCCTTCGGCGAACTGCTCCCCCCGCCGCTCTCGCGGGCTCGCTCTTACTAACAAAGGGGGGCCTTGGCCCCCCGCAGCTTCGCCTTCGGCGAACTGCTCCCCCCGCCGCTCTCGCGGGCTC
>DATAZL010000100.1:0-21321 GCA_036272055.1 Polyangiaceae bacterium
CGCCAGCAGAACGTGCTCCCGCGTCTGCGGCATCACGCTGTCCAGCGCACTCACCACCAGGATCGCGCCGTCCATCTGCGCCGCGCCCGTGATCATGTTCTTGATGTAATCCGCGTGGCCCGGGCAATCGACGTGCGCGTAGTGACGCGTCTTCGTCTCGTACTCCACGTGGCTCACCGAGATCGTCACCGTCTTCGTCGCGTCGCGGACGATGCCGCCCTTCGCGATGTCGGCATACGCCTTCGCCTGCGCCAGGCCGTTCTTCTGCTGGCACTTCAGCAGCGCCGCCGTCAGCGTCGTCTTGCCGTGGTCGATGTGACCGATCGTACCCACGTTCACGTGGGGCTTCTTCCGTACGAACTTCTCTTTGGCCATTGTTCAGCTCCTAGCTACCGCGAACCCTCGCCACGACTTCCTCTTGAACAGAGGATGGCACCGCTTCGTAATGTGAAAACTGCATCGTATACACGGCGCGTCCCTGCGTCTTACTGCGCAAGTCCGTCGCATAACCGAACATCGTCGCGAGTGGCACCTCGGCGTCGATGACCTGCGTCGTGTTGCCGCGCTGGGCCATACCAAGGATCTTCCCGCGCCGCGAGTTCAGATCGCCGATGACGTCGCCCATGTTCGTGTCGGGCGTCACGACCTCGACCTTCATCATCGGCTCGAGCAGGTGGATGCCGGCGCGCTTCGCCGCGTCCTGAAGAGCCATCGAGGCGGCGATCTCGAACGCCGGACCCGACGAGTCGACCTCGTGGAAGCTGCCGTCGTAGAGCTTCACCCGGGTGTCGATGACCGGATATCCGGCGAGAATGCCGCGCTGGAGCGCCTCGCGAGCGCCCTTCTCGATCGACGGGATGAACTCTTTCGGGATGAGACCGCCGACGATGGCGTTCTCGAAGTGGAACCCCGACGCGCGCTCCCCGGGCTCGATCTCGAGGCGGACGTGACCGTACTGGCCGTGGCCGCCGGTCTGCCGGACGTACTTGCCCTCGGCCTGGACCTTCTTGGCGATCGCCTCGCGGTACGCGACCTCGGGCTTTCCGACGTTGGCCTCGACCTTGAACTCACGCTTGAGCCTGTCGACGATGATCTCCAGGTGGAGCTCGCCCATGCCGGCGATGATCGTCTGACCCGTCTCTTCGTTCGTGTAGGTGCGGAACGACGGATCTTCGTGGGCCAGCTTCTGCAGGCTCATGCCGAGCTTGTCGACGTCGGCCTGGGTCTTCGGCTCGATGGCGATCGAGATGACCGGCTCGGGGAACACCATCTGCTCGAGCAGGATGGGCGCCTTCTCGTCGCAGAGCGTGTCGCCGGTGCGCGTGTCACGGAGGCCGACCGCGGCGTAGATGTTCCCCGCGTTGCACTCCTTCAGCTCTTCGCGCTTGTTCGCGTGCATGCGCAGGATGCGGCCGAACCGCTCCCGCTTGCCGCGCGTCGCGTTGAGCACCGAAGTGCCGCTCGTGATTTGCCCGGAATAGACCCGGAAGAACGTCAGATTGCCGACGAACGGGTCGTTCATGATCTTGAACGCCAGCGCCGCGAACGGCTCGTCGTCGGAAGCCTTGCGCGTGACCTTGCGATCGCGCTTGTCGGGATCGAGCCCCTCTACCGGCGGGATGTCGACCGGTGACGGCAGGAGATTCACGACGGCGTCCAGCATGAGCTGCACGCCTTTGTTCTTGAACGCCGAGCCGCCGAGCACCGGTACGAAGGCGAAGCTGATGACCGCCTTGCGGAGCGCGCGGTAGATCTCCTCGTCGGTCACCTTCTCGGTGCCGCTCTCGAGGAACTTCTCCATGACCTGATCGTCGACGTCGGCGCACGCCTCGATCAGCTCTTCACGGAGCTCCTGGCACTTCTCTTTGAGGTCGGCCGGGACCTCTTGCCACTCGTACTTCGCGCCGAGCGTCTCGTCCGCGAAGATGGCGGCCTTCATGCGGATCAGATCGACCATGCCCTTGAGCTGGTCTTCCTGTCCGACGGGCCACTGGATCGGCACCGGGCGGCAGCCGAGCCGGTCCTTCATCGAGTCCAGGTTCATCTGGAAGTCGGCGCCGAGCTTGTCGAGCTTGTTGACGAAGGCGAGACGCGGAACGTTGTAACGATCGGCCTGGCGCCAGACCGTCTCGCTCTGCGGCTCGACGCCGTTGCCGCCGTCGAACACCGCGATCGCGCCGTCGAGCACGCGGAGCGAGCGCTCCACTTCGATGGTGAAGTCGACGTGACCGGGCGTGTCGATGATGTTGATGCGGTGACGCTTGCCCTCGTAGGGGCCGATGTCCGGCGTCCAGAAGCAGTTCGTCGCGGCGCTCGTGATCGTGATGCCGCGCTCCTGCTCCTGCTCCATCCAGTCCATCGTCGCGGCGCCGTCGTGGACCTCGCCGATCTTGTGGCTGATGCCCGTGTAGTAGAGGACGCGCTCGGTGACCGTGGTCTTGCCCGCGTCGATGTGCGCCATGATCCCGATGTTACGGGTGCGCTCCAGGGCAATTTCGCGGGCGGCCATTGGTCGAGTTCTGCGACGTTCGGGGTCTTCGGGGGTGTTCTAGAGTCTTCGGGTCCAGGTAAGACGAAACCCCCTCCGGCCCTCTCACTCCCCACCTTTTGGGGAGCGTTTTATTCGGCCGACGGGGGTTCGGGGTACGTCGTTGGGGTCGCTTACGGAGCGGCCACCGGTGATTGGTAACCCGACTTTATGTCGTCTGATTCATTCTGACTTCGTCGTCTCCTGGTATCTCGTCAGTCGTGCAACAGCGGGAAGCGACCACTTGCGTGGTCGCGCGCTCTCACCAGCGATAGTGGGCGAACGCCTTGTTCGCCTCTGCCATGCGGTGAGTGTCGTCCTTCTTCTTCACGGCGCCGCCGCGCATGGACGCGGCGTCCACGAACTCGGCTGCCAGACGCTCGCGCATCGTCTTCTCGCCGCGGCTGCGGGAGTGGAGGACGAGCCAGCGCATCGCGAGCGCAACGCGGCGCTCGGGGCGAACCTCGACCGGGACCTGATAGGTCGCGCCGCCGACTCGCCGGCTCTTCACCTCGAGCTTCGGCTTCACGTTGTCGAGCGCCTTGCGGAAGATCTCGAGGGGGTCTTCCTTGAAGCGAGCCTTGATGATGTCGAAGGAGCCGTAGAGGATCCCCTCGGCCGTCGACTTCTTGCCGCCGGTCATCAGCGTGTTGGTGAACTTCGCCACCAGCTTGTCGCGATGGATCGGGTCGGGAAGAATCTTTCGCTTCGGTACGTCGCGTCGGCGAGACATCTACATCATCCCTTCGGGCGCTTGACGCCGTACTTGGAGCGCTTGCGGTTACGGTTTGCCTTGTTCGTGCTCGAAGGACCGGACGCACCCGAAGCGTCGAGCGTTCCACGCACGACGTGATAGCGAACACCCGGGAGGTCCTTCACGCGACCGCCACGGATGAGCACCACGCTGTGCTCCTGAAGATTGTGCCCCTCACCCGGGATGTAGCTGATGACTTCCATACCGTTGGTGAGACGGACGCGGCAGACCTTGCGGAGAGCCGAGTTCGGCTTCTTCGGCGTGGTCGTGTACACGCGCACGCAGACGCCGCGTTTCTGAGGACAAGAACGGAGCGCGGGAGAGGCCGTGCGCGTCCGGATGGCCTCGCGGCCGGTGCGAATGAGCTGCTGTATCGTAGGCATAGGCTTCGGAGTTGGGGCGGCGAGGGTAGCCGCATGCCGACGCCTGTCAAGCGCCGATCGGGTGCCCCGAAGCAACTGTCCTAGGGCGTCGTTTGTTCAGATCCGGCTATTTTCGGCCGAGATCCGCGATCATCGGGGGTCTAGACGCCGCCGGTCTTGCCGGCCAGGGCTCCCGGCTTGCACGGATCGGGAGGCGCGCAGGGGCCCGGCGAGACCTGGCCGAGCTGCGCGGAGAGGGCCGGTGAGCAGGGATCCGGCGGAGCGAGGTGCTTCGCGGAGACGGCGATCGCTGCGATCGCGGCCCCTCCCGCGACGGCTTCCATCTCCTCGTCCGTGAGTTCCTGGCCCGTATCGGATTGCAGATCGTTCTGTTCCGTCATGGCGTTACCTCCCGAAACGCCCACTATATACCTGCGCCCGGCCGCGACCAAATCGCCGCTTTTTTGCCTGAAATTACGCGGTTCAGCCGACGGTGCGGGTCGTCCTCAGGGCGTCGAGGACACCGCTCGAGACGGTGTCCTCGAGCGACTCCGATTGTTCGATGAAGCGCGCGGCGTCGTCGACCGGCTCGTATTCACCGGCTGCGATCGCCGCGATGGAACCGATCCAGAGCGCGGCCGCGCCGCGATCCTTCGCCGTCGCGAGTGCGCGCTCGCGGAGCTCTTCGAGCGTTTCCTCGACGAACGTGATCTGCCGATCGAGCGCGCGCGCGAGTCGTTCCGCCGTCTCGAGCAACGTCGGCGCTTCGGGTCCTGTCGGCTGCACGACGCCTCCCGGCGGAGCTTCGAGGAGATGCGCGAGCACACGCGCCGTATCCGCGCGCGAGATCCACGCGACCTTCGCGGAGCCGTCCGGGGCGCGCAGCGTCGCGTCTTCACCGAGACCGAGCAATGACGGCTCGAGGAGCTGCTCGGTGTATTTTCCGTTGCGCACGATGGTGCAATCGAGCCCCGTCGCGAGAAGCGCGCGCTCGCTCTCGTGATGATCGCGCGCGTACGGATACGGCGACGACGGCGCGGCTCCCGCGAGCGACAGATACACGACGTGCTTCACGCGCGCCTTCTTCGCCGCGTCGAACGCCGACGCGTGCAGCCGCGCGCGCTCACCGGGCGGCGCCGACGCCGAGACGATGAACGCCGTCTCCGCACCGTCGAACGCCGCGATCATGGCTCGCGAATCGGCGTAGTCCGCGACCGCGAGCTCGGCGTCGAGCGACGGCGCTCGGGCCTTGTCGCGCACGAGGAGCCGCAGCGGCTTGCGACGCTCCGCGAGTAGTTCCGCAACCTGTTTCCCGACGTGTCCAGTCGCTCCGGTGACGACGATCATTGCACTGTCCTCCGCGTGTTCAGGGAGCACGCCGCATGCCAGCAATCTCCGTCGCCAGCCGTTCGAGACGGTTTGCCTCGTCTTCGGGATCCATTGTTTTTGGGGGCTCCCTGGGCGGACGGTGACGTCGGCGGCACGGCGGAATGCGTCGCGGGCGAGCGCCGTCTCGCGCCGTCCGAGCGCATCCACGCGCGTTGGACCACGTCCACCGTCGTCCCCGAGGCCCAAGGATGCGGAGCTACGCGAGCGAAGCGAGCCGCCGAATGCGGCGGGGGGCGTAGTTCGCCGAAGGCGAAGCTGCGGAGGCTAAGGCCACCCTTTTCCTACCGGTGTAGGGTGTGCGGGAGGAGCATGACGGAAATGCGCAGTGGGACGCGCCGCGTGAACGGGGCGCGGGTATCGAGGCGAAGCGCGACGGTGGCGCTTGCGCTGTGCTTCGCCGTCGCGTGCGGCGGGCGCACGGACACCGCCGGCCCGTCTCGCGACGGCAACGGCGGTCGCGGTGGCGTCAGCGCGTCAGGAGCCGGCAGCGCGACCGGCGCGGGTGCGACCACGTCGGGAAGCGGCGTGACGACCACGCCGGGCGGCGGTGCGACCACGCCGGCCGGCGGCGTGACGACGATGCCGGGTGGTGTGACGACCACGCCGGGGAGCGGCGGAAGGCCGCCCTTCACCGGCTCGGGCGGCGCCTCTGCCGGCGGCGCGCTGGTCTACGACGCAGGTCGGGGAATACCGCCGGACGCGTCGCCACCCGGTTGCAGCAGCGGCATCTGCCCGCCGCCGCCCGGTCAGGATCTGTGCGGCGGCGTGGTGTGTCGCACCGGCGAGCAGTGCTGTCTCACCACGTTGAAGTGCTTCGAACCGAAGGACCGCGGTCCGTGCCCGGTCCCGGAGCTCTCCGACGCCCAGGGACGCCGACCGTGCGCCGCCAACGTCGACTGCGCGCCGGACGAGTTCTGCGGCACGGAAAATCCGTTTTTCTGCTCCGGCGTCGGTTCCTGTCAGTCGCGCACGAACTGCGGCTCGAGCAGCGACTACGCCTGGTGCGGCTGCAACGGCAAGACGTATCCGAACTACCAGAGTGCATGCTTCGACGGGGTGCGTGCCGTCACTCAGGTCGCGTGCGGCTCGTTCGGGTACACAAAGCCCGTCACGCCACCGGGCACGGCCTGCGGCGCCGACCGGCAATGCCCAGAGGGCCAGCACTGCTGCGCGATCACCGGTCTCTGCTACGACATCGGACGGGAAGCGATCTGCGCCCTTCCCCCACCCGGCAAATCAGCCGTCTGCCTCGACAACAGCGACTGCTATGCCGGCTACGAGTTCTGTGACGGCGCCGGGTGCGCGGGTCCGGGCGCGTGCACGCCGCTCATCAGTTCGACCTGCAGCGGACAGGACCCCTCCCAGTGCAGTTGCAACGGGCCGGCGTCGCCCGTGTGCGGCTGCGACGGCACCACGTACACGAACGCCGGTTGCGCCCATAGTCACGGCAACCGCGTCGCTTCGACGGGCCCCTGCGGGCCACTCGACGCGGGCCCCGATTGACGCGGCCCGGGTCGGCGCGCGTCGCGTCCGCTACAGCCGTCCGCCGCCGGCGGCGATCTCGCTCCAGATCTCGGGCGTCAGGGGCGCGTACCCGCGGTCTTGCCGGACGTACAGACGGCCAGCTTGCTTGACGGGATCGATGCCCTCTTTCTTGAGGGCCACCTTCTGGATCTTGAAGGTCGCGGTCGTGTTGAAGTGGTCGATGATGCGCACGAACCGCGGCTGCGCGTACGACGGCAGCTCCTGCGCGATGCGCCAGAACGTGTCGGCGTCGAACTTGCCGTTCTCGAGGACGATGGCGGCGAGTCCGGCCTGGCCCTCCATCCCCGGCACCTGGATGCCGCAGACCGTCGTCTCGCGAACGCCGGGCGTCTGCGAGAGCACGTCGGCGACCTCGGCAGTGGAGACGTTCTCGCCCTTCCACCGGTAGGTGTCGCCGATGCGATCCACGAAGTAGAAGAAGTCCTCCTCGTCGTATCGCATCAGATCGCCCGACCGGTAGTAACGGTCGCCGTTCTTCACGACGTCGTGGACGATCTTCTTGTCGGTCGCGGACGCGTCGGTGTAGCCGCGGAACTCGGAGGCCGCGCTGCGCGGATTGTCGTCGAGACGGATGAGGAGCTCGCCGACCTCGTTGGGACGGCACTCGATGCAGAGCCCGGCCGCGTCACGGACGTAGTCGTCACTGTCCACGTCGTAGCGGACGATCCTGAGCTTGGAGATGCGGCGTATGGGGACGCGCCCCACCGAGCCGGTCTTGCCGCTCAGGTTCACGATGATCCCCGGCGCCTCCGTCGCGCCGTAAAACTCGCGGATCATCTGGATCCCGAAGCGCTTCTGGAATGGCTCCCAGACGTCGGCGCGCATGCCGTTGCCGAGCGCGACGCGGATCGGATTGTTCTTCTCGGCCTCGCTGGGGGGCGTGTTGATGAGGTAGCGACAGAGCTCCCCGATATAGAGCATCGCCGTCGCGTTGTAGCGCTGCACGTCGTCCCAGAACGCCTTGGCGCTGAACGACGCGCGCATCGCCATCGGCGTGCGGGTCATGATGCAGCCGCCGGTGCCGAGGAGGAGGGCGTTCGAGTGATAGAGCGGCAGCACGTTGTAAAGCTTGTCGCCCGGCTCGAACGCGAAGAAGAGATTGCCGAAGCTCGAGCCGGCGACCATGCCGCGGCCGTGTGACACCTTGCACGGCTTCGGAAGGCCGGTGGTGCCCGAGGTGTAGATGAAGACGTAGTCGTCGCTCGCCTTCATCTGCACCCGCGGGAACGGGCGTGACGGCGCAGAGGCGAGCTTCTCTTCGAGCTCGCCGGGGCCGAAGGTGAACACGTGCCGGAGCTGGTCTTTCAGATCGGCCCGCGCCCGCAGCGCCTCGACCGACTCGGTGTCGACGATCGCGACGCGAGCGCCGCACGACTTCACGGCGTGCGACAGCGGAATGCCCTCGAGGTGATTGTTGACGAGCGCCGTCGTTCCGCCGAGGCGTGTGACGCCGTAGATGATGGCGGCG
This sequence comes from Polyangiaceae bacterium, assembly GCA_036272055.1. Taxonomy (GTDB): domain Bacteria; phylum Myxococcota_A; class Polyangia; order Polyangiales; family Polyangiaceae; genus DASZVB01. The sequence goes on from DATAZL010000100.1 coordinate 8,046, forward strand.
TAGAGCGGCGAGTTCTGCCCGATGAGCGCCACGACGTCGCCGGCGCCCACGCCGTGCTGCGACAGCACGTGCGCGATCGCCGACGTCTTCTCGTCGAGGATGCCCCAGGTGTAGCGCTCGTCGCCCATCTCGAACGCGAGCCCGAACGGGTCGACGCGTGCGTTCTCGATGATGACCTTGAGCAGGCTCTCGTCGTTGTCGCCCTTGGCCCGCAAGAGGACCGGCACCGTGTAGCGCAGAGCCCTCGGGATGACCGAGAGCTCTGCCTTTATCGCGGCCCGGTAGGAAGGCGACCGGGCGCCTTCCGCGATGTCCGAGAGGCCGTGTCGAACTGCGTCTAACAGATGCTCGTCAATCGCACCCAAGACTCATCCTGTCGTCAGCGAGCGTTGTTTGCCGAAGGTGACGCCGGGCGAGGAATCATTCCTCGCCGGCGACCGACGACATCTCGGGAACTACCGGGCGAACGTACGCCGGCGGTGCCATTCCCTGCGGCTGATCTTCGACGATCATCTGCAGCCTCTTGTAAGGCGGCAGACCGGTGCCCGCGGGGATCAGGCGGCCCATGATGACGTTCTCCTTGATGCCGCGAAGATCGTCCGTCTTGCCGCAGATCGCGGCCTCGGTGAGGACCTTCGTGGTCTCCTGGAACGACGAGGCGCTGATGAACGACTCGGTCGACAGCGACGCCTTCGTGATGCCGAGGAGCATCGGCTCCGCGACGGCGGGCTGACCACCGCGCGCGATGACCTTGGCGTTCTCCTTCTCGAAGATGTGCTTCTCGACCTGCTCGTCCACGAGGAAGTTCGTATCGCCGATCTCCTTGATACGAACGCGACGGAGCATCTGGCGAACGATCGCCTCGATGTGCTTGTCGTTGATACCGACGCCCTGCAGGCGGTAAACCTGCTGGATTTCGTTCACGAGCCAGGCAGCGAGCTCCTTCTCGCCCTTCACCCGGAGGATGTCGTGCGGGTTCGCCGGGCCGTCCTGCAGCGGATCGCCCGCCCGGACATGGTCACCCGTCTGCACCTGCACGTGCTTGCCCTTCGGGATCAGGTACTCGCGCGACTGATCGTTGAGCGGAGCGCCGTCCGCGCCGAGCGGCGTGAGGACGATCTTGCGCTTGCCCTTGGTGTCCTTGCCGAAGCTGACGATGCCGTCGATCTCGGTGATGATGGCGTGGTCCTTCGGCTTCCGCGCCTCGAAGAGCTCGGCGACGCGGGGGAGACCACCCGTGATGTCCTGCACCTTCGTGGTGTCGCGGGGGATCTTGCCGATGGCCTCACCGGGATGAATCGTCTCGCCTTCTTGCGCGACGATGTTCGCGCCCACCGGCAGGAGGTAACGCGCCTCGAGCTCGGTGTTCGGGATCTTCATCGGCTCGCCCGTCGCCGGGTCGATGATGGTGATCCTCGGACGTAGCTCTCCGGCGCGCGACTCGATGACGATCTTGCGGGACAGACCCGTGACCTCATCGACCTTCTCCATGACGCTGACGCCCTCGACGAGGTCACCGTACTGGATGATGCCGCCGACCTCGGTGAGGATGGGCATCGCGAATGGATCCCACTCGGCCAGGGTCTGACCGGACTTGACGCGATCGCCGTGCTTGGCGCGGAGGATGGCGCCGTACACGAGGCGATGGTGCTCGCGCTCGCGGCCGGTGTCGTCCATGACCACGAGCTCGCCGTGGCGATTCATGATGGCGACGGTGTCGTCCTGCTTCTTCACGAGCTGAGCGTTGCGAAGCTGCAGGATGCCGTCGGTGCGCGCCTCGAGCGAGCTCTGCTCGATCTTGCCGCGCGCCGCCGCGCCACCGATGTGGAACGTGCGCATCGTGAGCTGGGTACCCGGCTCGCCGATCGACTGGGCCGCGATGATGCCGACGGCCTCGCCGATGTTCACGCGGAAGCCGCGCGCCAGGTCGCGGCCGTAGCACATCGAGCAGACGCCGCGCCGGGTCTGGCACGTGAGCACCGACCGGATGACGACCTCTTCGATGCCCGCGTCCTCGATCTTGCGCGTGAGCGCCTCGTCGAGCTCGGTGTTCGCCTCGACGAGAACCTCGCCGGTGAGCGGATCCACCACGTCCTCGAGCACCACGCGGCCGAGGATGCGGTCGCCGAGAGGCTGGATGACCTCGCCGGCTTCCTCGAGCTTCGCGACGCGGATGCCGTCGAGCGTGCCGCAGTCGTACTCCGAGACGACCGCGTCCTGCGCGACGTCGACGAGCCTTCGGGTGAGGTACCCGGAGTTCGCCGTCTTGAGCGCGGTGTCCGCGAGGCCCTTACGGGCGCCGTGGGTCGAGACGAAGTACTGGAGCACCGTGAGGCCTTCACGGAAGTTCGCCGTGATGGGCGTCTCGATGATCTCGCCGGAGGGCTTGGCCATGAGACCGCGCATGGCGGCGAGCTGGCGCATCTGCTGCGTCGAGCCTCGGGCGCCGGAGTCGGCCATGATGTAGACGGGGTTGAAGCTGGACTCCTCGCTCGTCTTGCCGGTCTCCGGGTCGGTGACGTTCATCTTCCCGATGACCTCCATCATCTCCTCGGTGACGCGGTCGGCGACGCCTGCCCAGATGTCGACGATCTTGTTGTACCGCTCACCGTCGGTGATGAGGCCTTCCTGGTACTGATCGACGACGCGCTGGAGCTCTTCTTGAGCCGCGTCGATGAGCTCTTTCTTCTTGTCCGGGATGACCATGTCATCCATGCAGATGCTGACGCCGGCCTTGGTCGCATACTCGAAGCCGAGCGAGCGCAGGCGGTCGGCGAGGAGAACGGTCTCCTTGTTCCGGTGCTTGCGGTAGCAGACGTCGATGAGCTGCGAGAGCGCCTTCTTGTTCAGCGTCTTGTTGACGTAGTCGAAGGGGATCTCCTTCGGCAGCACCTCGGAGATGAGCACGCGACCGACGGTCGTCGTGAGCATGCGAGTACGCGGGTTGCCGTCCTCGTCCTTGTCGGTGATGCGAACCTTGACCCCGGTGTGCGTATCCACGACGCCGGAGTCGTAGGCCATGCGCACCTCGTTCGGCGAGGCGAACACGCCGCGCAGGTATCCCTCGACGCCGTCACCCTTCGCCTTGAGGCTACCCTCGCGGTAGCAACCCTTGGCGTAGCGGCGCTCGCGCGTCGCGTAGTAGAGGCCGAGCACGATGTCCTGCGTCGGGTTGATGATCGGGCGACCGTTCGCCGGCGACAGGATGTTGTTCGTGCTCATCATGAGCACGCGGGCTTCCATCTGTGCCTCGACCGAGAGCGGCACGTGGACCGCCATCTGATCGCCGTCGAAGTCGGCGTTGAACGCCGTGCAGACGAGCGGGTGCAGCTGGATGGCCTTGCCCTCGATGAGCACCGGCTCGAACGCCTGGATACCCAGACGATGGAGCGTCGGTGCGCGGTTCAGCATCACCGGGTGCTCCTGGATCACCTCGTCGAGGATGTCCCACACCTCGGGGCGCTCACGCTCCACCATCTTCTTCGCGCTCTTGATGGTGTTGACGTAACCGCGCTCTTCGAGCTTGTTGTAGATGAACGGCTTGAACAGCTCGAGCGCCATCTTCTTCGGCAAGCCGCACTGGTGCAGCTTCAGCGTCGGGCCGACGACGATGACCGAGCGGCCCGAGTAGTCGACGCGCTTGCCGAGCAGGTTCTGACGGAACCGTCCCTGCTTACCCTTCAGCATGTCGGAGAGGCTCTTCAGCGGGCGCTTGTTGGGACCGGTGATGGTCTTGCCACGGCGACCGTTGTCGAAGAGCGCATCGACGGCTTCCTGGAGCATGCGCCGCTCGTTGCGGATGATGATCTCGGGAGCGTTGAGCTCGAGGAGCCGCTTCAGGCGGTTGTTCCGGTTGATGACGCGACGGTAGAGATCGTTGAGATCGCTCGTCGCGAAGCGGCCGCCGTCGAGGGGGACGAGCGGGCGTAGATCCGGCGGCAGCACCGGGATCACGGTCAGCATCATCCACTCCGGGCGGTTCCCGGATCCACGGAACGCCTCCACGACCTTCAGGCGCTTGGCGTACTTCTTACGCTTCGCCTCGCTGGTCGTGGTGCGCATCTCGAGGCGGAGCTCTTCCGCGAGCGCATGGACGTCCACGCGCTTCAGCATGTCGAGGACCGCTTCGCCGCCCATGCCGGCCGAGAAACGGTCGTCGCCGTACTCCTCGATGAGCTGCGCGTAGCGCTCCTCGCTGAGGAGCTCACCGGCCTGGAGACCCGTGTCCTTGCCGTCGATGACGATGTACGCCTCGCAGTAGAGGACGCGCTCGAGATCCTTGAGGGTGATGTCGAGGATGTTGCCGATGCGCGAGGGCAGGCTCTTGAGGAACCAGATGTGCGCGACGGGCGTCGCGAGGTTGATGTGGCCGAGCCGCTCGCGGCGGACCTTCGACTGGATCACCTCGACGCCGCACTTCTCGCACACGATCCCGCGGTGCTTCATGCGCTTGTACTTGCCGCAGATGCACTCGTAGTCCTTCACTGGGCCGAAGATCTTCGCGCAGAACAGACCGTCGCGCTCCGGCTTGAAGGTTCGGTAGTTGATCGTCTCCGGCTTCTTCACTTCGCCGTGCGACCACTCACGAATCTTTTCGGGGCTCGCGAGCGAGATCCGCATCGCGGAAAAGCTCAGCGGATCCTTGGGCTTCTCGAAGAAGGAGAAAATATCACGCATGGGTACGGGTCTCCTGTAACGACCGAAGCGCGGAGCGCCTCACACCAACGACCATTCGCGTCTCTGTCACCGGGTTCATTCCTCGGCCGCCGTGGCGCTCGCCGTTTCGACGAGCTCTACGTTGAGGCAGAGGGACTGCAGTTCTTTGATGAGCACGTTGAAGCTCTCGGGCAGGCCCGCTTCGAGCGTGTACTCGCCCTTGACGATGGCTTCGTACATGCGCGTGCGGCCCTGCACGTCGTCGCTCTTCACCGTGAGGAACTCCTGGAGCGCGTACGCAGCGCCGTACGCTTCCATTGCCCACACTTCCATTTCACCGAGCCGCTGGCCGCCGAACTGCGCCTTTCCACCGAGCGGCTGCTGGGTGACGAGGGAGTACGGGCCGATCGAGCGCGCGTGGATCTTGTCATCGACGAGATGGTGGAGCTTCAGCATGTACATGACGCCCACCGTCACGTCCTGCTCGAAGGGGTCGCCGGTGCGGCCGTCGAACAGGATGGTCTGACCGGACGGATCGAAACCCGCCTTCACCAGAGTGCGCTTGATCTCCGCCTCTTCCGCGCCGTCGAACACCGGTGTCGCGAAGTTCAGGCCCTTGGAGAGCTTCTTTGCGAGGAGGTGTAGCTCGGGCTCCGTGAGGTTCTTCACGAGCTTGTTCATGTCCGCGTCGTTGTCGAACACGTCCACGACGACCTTCTGAAGTCGCTCACGGTTCTGAAGCGCCGCCGAAGCGACGAGCTCGCCGAGGCCCTTGGCGCCCCAGCCGAGATGCGCCTCGAGGATCTGACCGACGTTCATGCGGCTCGGCACGCCGAGCGGGTTCAGCACGAGGTCCACCGGACGACCATCGGCCATGTACGGCAGATCTTCTTCCGGGAGGATTCGCGAGACGACGCCCTTGTTGCCGTGACGACCGGCCATCTTGTCGCCGACCTGGAGCTTCCTCTTGATGGCGATGTAGACCTTCACCATCTTGATGACGCCGGGCGGGAGCTCGTCGCCCTTTGACAGGCGATCGATCTTCTCGTGGAAGTGCTCCTCGCGCGCCCGGACGATCTCCTCGAGATCGTGGATGAGCTGCGTCGACTGCTCGCCGCCCTTGGTCACCTGGAGCTCGCCCCAGTACTTGCGGGGAGCGCCGTCGAGGACCTCGTCGTTGAGCTTCACGCCTTTCTCGATGAGGACCTTGCCCTTGTCGTCGACGAGCTTCGCCGTGGTCTCCTGACCGCGGAGGATCTCGCGGATCTTGCGGAAGAACGAGTCGCGGAGGATCTTCACCTCTTCGTCGCGAGTCCGCTCCAGCCGCGCGCGCTCCTGGTCCTCGATGGCCTTCGCGCGCTCGTCCTTCTCCTGGCCCTTGCGCGAGAAGATGCGAGCGTCGATGACGATGCCGCTCACGCCCGGGGGGACCTTGAGCGAGCTGTCGCGCACGTCGCCGGCCTTCTCGCCGAAGATGGCTCGGAGAAGCTTCTCTTCCGGAGAGAGCTGGCTCTCGCCCTTTGGCGTGATCTTGCCGACCAGGATGTCACCGGGCTTCACCTCGGCGCCGATCCGCACCACGCCGGCTTCGTCGAGGTCCTTCAGGGCCTCTTCGCCGACGTTCGGGATGTCGCGGGTGACCTCTTCTTTTCCGAGCTTCGTGTCGCGCGCGATGCACTCGAACTCTTCGATGTGCACCGACGTGAACACGTCGTCTTTGACGATGCGCTCGGAGACGAGGATCGAGTCCTCGAAGTTGTAACCCTGCCAGGGCATGAACGCTACGACCACGTTCCGGCCGAGCGCGATCTCACCCATGTCGCACGCGGGGCCGTCGGCGAGCACGTCGCCGGCCTTCACGTACTCACCAGGCCGAACGATCGGCTTCTGGTTGTAACAGGTGCTCTGGTTCGAGCGCTGGTACTTGATCATCGGGTAGATGTCAGGGACCTCGCTGCCTTCGCCGGACGTCGCGCGGACGACGACGCGGGTGGCGTCGACGCTCTCCACGAAGCCTTCGCGCTGGGCGATGATGCACACGCCGCTGTCGACGGCGACGCGACGCTCCATGCCGGTGCCGACGAGCGGCGCTTCCGTGACGACGAGCGGCACGGCCTGGCGCTGCATGTTGGCGCCCATGAGCGCGCGGTTCGCGTCGTCGTGCTCGAGGAACGGCACGAGCGCCGCGGCGACACTCACCATCTGGTTCGGCGCGACGTCGATGAGCTCGATCTGCTCGGGGAGCGCCATGCGGTACTCACCGTTGTATCGAGCGCTGACGAGCGACGAGGTGAAGCGGCCCTTGGGGTCCATCTCCGAGCTCGCCTGCGCGATGTAACGGCCCTCTTCTTCGAGCGCCGAGAACCAGTGCGTCTCGTCGAGCACGCGGCCCTCCGTGACCTTGCGGTACGGGGTCTCGACGAAGCCGTACTCGTTCACGCGGGCGAACGTGGACAGCGACGCGATGAGGCCGATGTTCGGACCTTCCGGCGTCTCGATCGGGCAGATACGACCGTAGTGCGTCGTGTGCACGTCGCGAACCTCGAAGCCCGCGCGCTCGCGGGTGAGGCCACCTGGCCCGAGCGCGGAGAGACGACGCTTGTGCGTCACTTCCGAGAGCGGGTTCGTCTGGTCCATGAACTGCGACAGCTGCGAGCTGCCGAAGTACTCCTTCACCACGGCGCCGACCGGCTTCGCGTTGATGAGGTCGTGCGGCATCAGGGTGTCGATCTCTTGCGACACGCTCATGCGCTCCTTGATGGCGCGAGCCATGCGCACGAGGCCGATGCGGTACTGGACCTCCATCAGCTCGCCGACCGCGCGGACGCGGCGGTTGCCGAGGTGATCGATGTCGTCGACCGAGCCCTTGCCGTTCTTCAGATCGATCAGGTTCTTGACCGTCTGGAGAATGTCCTCGCGCGAGAGCGTGGTCTGGGTGAGACCGGGGCGCTGCTCGTCGGGGAGATCTTTGTAGAACTTGTAGTTCAGCTTCAGGCGGCCGACCGCGGAGAGGTCGTAGCGCTCGGGGTTGAAGAACAGGTTGTTGAACAGCGTCTTCGCCGTCTCGAGCGTCGGCGGATCACCGGGACGGAGGCGGCGGTAGATCTCCATGATGGAGTCTTCCGTCGTCTGCACCTTGTCGGCGATGAGCGTGTCGCGGAGGTACGGACCGACGTTGAGGCCGTCGATGAAGAGGACGCGGATCTCACCGACGTCCGCCTCGCGGAGACGCTCGAGGGTGACCTCGGTGACCTCCTCGTTGCAGCCGAGGAGGACCTCGCCGGTCTCCTTGTCGACCACGTCCTCGGCGCTCACCTTGCCGATGAGCTCGGGGAGCTCGATCGGGAGGCGATCGACGTTCGACGCCTTGAGCTTCTTGATCGCGGCGCGGGTGAACTTGGTGTTCTTCTTGACGACGACTTCGCCGCCCACCTTGATGTCGCGCGTGGCGCGCTGACCGGCGAGCAGATCGAACTCGAGGCTCTTCGAGAACTTGCCGCCCTTCTCGATGAAGATCGTCTCCTTCGCGTAGAAGCGATCGAGGAGCTCCTGCGTCGTGAAGCCGAGGGCGCGGAGAAGAACCGTCGCGTGCATCTTCCTGCGGCGGTCGATGCGGACGTAGATGATGTCCTTGTGGTCGAACTCGAAGTCGAGCCACGAACCGCTGTAGGGGATGATGCGGGCCGAGTAGAGGAGCTTGCCGCTCGAGTGCGTCTTGCCCTTGTCGTGGTCGAAGAAGACGCCGGGGCTGCGGTGCAGCTGCGAGACGACGACGCGCTCCGTTCCGTTGATGATGAACGTCGCGGTCTCGGTCATGAGCGGGATCTCGCCGAAGTAGACCTCCTGCTCCTTGATGTCGCGGACGATGCGCTCGCCGCCCTCGACCACGTCGTAGACCATGAGCTGCGTCGTCACCTTGATCGGTGCGGCGTACGTCATGCCGCGCTGGCGGCACTCCTCGACGTCGTACTTGGGACGGTCGAGATGATACGAGACGAACACGAGCTCGCTCGTGCCGTCGAAGTCGCGGATCGGGAAGACGCTCTTGAAGACGCCTTGCAGACCGATGTCCTTGCGCTCTTTCGGCACAATGTCGGACTGCAGGAACTTGTCGTAGCTCGTCTTCTGGATGTCGATCAGGTTCGGGATCTCGACGGCGGTCTTCACCTTGCCGAGATTGGTGCGGTGCCGGTAGTTCGACTGTACCTGTGACGTCATCTAGATATCTCCAACAACGGACACGCTCGCTTCGAGCGGTCCACGGGGGCGCACCGGCGCGCAAGAATCGCCGGTGCGCGGGGGCACGTCGGCCTCGCGGGCAGCAGTTCGCCACCCGCAAGGCTCGGTGCCTTTCTCAATTCGCTTTGCCGACTCCGAAACAGAAAGGAGCGACACGCTTTCGGTAAGTGGAACCAATTAGACGGCCACGTCCCTTACTTGACTTCGACCTTGGCTCCGGCGCCTTCGAGCTTCTTCTTGATCTCGTCGGCCTCGTCCTTGCCCACGCCTTCCTTGACGGGCTTGGGCGCGCCTTCCACGAGATCCTTCGCCTCTTTGAGGCCGAGGCTCGTGATCTCGCGAACGGCCTTGATGACCTGGATCTTGTTCGCGCCGCCATCCGCGAGGATGACGTCGAACTCGGTCTTCTCTTCAACCGGAGCTGCAGCGGCTGCAGCGCCACCGCCCCCGCCGGCCATGGCAACGGGCGCAGCAGAGACGCCCCACTTGCTCTCGAGCTCCTTCACGAGCTCTGCGATCTGAATGACGGGGAGGTTGGACAGGTAATCGACGACCTGCTCCTTGGTTACATCAGCCATTTTCTATTGCTCCTTAAAACGTGACTCTAAAACCTGGAAAACTTCACTGAGCTGAGCAAGCCGCAGCTGCACGAGAGCGCCGAGACGGGCGCGAGACCGAAGCAGATGCGGCTTGCGACATTCAGCCCTTCTGGGCTTTTGCGGTGAGGGCGCGGACGAAGTTGCCGGCCGGCGTGTTCAGCAACATGACCATTCGCTGCGCGGGCGCCTGCAGAGTCGCGAGCAGCATGGCGCGCGCCTCGTTCTTGCCCGGCATCGTGGCGAGCTGCTCCTGGACCGCTTTGCCGTCCAGAACCTGTCCTTCGAGGACGCCCGCCTTGATCTTGAGCTTCTCGTTGTCCTTTACGAAGTCCTTCAGGACCTTCGCGGCGACGCTCGGCTCCTCGTAGCTCCAGCAGACGCCGGTCATTCCCTTGAGGGCGCCTTCGAGGCCACCGAGCCAGGGCGCGCCGGCGAGCGCTTGCTTGACGAGCTTGTTCTTCACGACGCGGTAATCGACGCCCTTGGCGCGCAGATCGTCGCGAAGCTTCGTGACCTCTCCCACGGTCATGCCCTGGAAGTCGACGAACACGGCCGAGCTCATCTTGGCGAAGCGCGCCTTGATGTCCTCGATCTGCTCTACTTTTTCGCTCTTCAGCATCAGGCTTCCTCTTCCTTCGCCGCGACCACGGAGGGATCGATGCGAACGCCGGGGCCCATCGTGCTCGAGAGCGTGATGCTCCGCATGTAGACGCCCTTGGCGGTGGACGGCTTCTTCGCGATGAGCTCACGCATCAGCGCGAACGCGTTGTCGGTGAGCTTCTGCGGCTCGAACGAGAGACGTCCGACGCGGCAGTGCACGACGCCGGCCTTGTCGACGCGATACTCGACCTTGCCGGCCTTCGCCTCGCGAACGGCGCGAGCCACGTCGGCCGTCACGGTGCCGACCTTGGGGTTCGGCATGAGACCGCGTGGGCCGAGGATACGGCCGAGCTTGCCGACGGTGCCCATCATGTCCGGAGTGGCGATGCACACGTCGAAGTCGAGCATCCCTTCCTGGACCTTCTTGGCGAGATCGTCGCCGCCGGCGAACTCCGCTCCGGCGTCGAGCGCCTCTTTCTCTTTTTCGCCGCGCGCGAACACCGCAACGCGGACGCTCTTGCCCGTGCCGTGCGGTAGCACGAGGGCGCCGCGGACCATCTGATCCGCGTGCTTCGGATTCACGCCCAGCCTGACGGCGAGATCGACGCTCTCGTCGAACTTCGCGTAGGCGGCGCTCTTCACGAGATCGACGGCTTCGTCGACCTTGTAGCGCTTGTCGTGATCGACCTTTGCGATCGCGACTTTTCGCTTTTTCGGGATTCTCGGCATTCGGTTTTTTTACCTTTCGCTGGTCTGCGGCTTCCCGGAATCGGCAAGCCTCCCAGGCGTCACATCAGGTCGGTTCAGCCGACCTCGATACCCATGTTCTTCGCCGTGCCGGCGATCGAGCGGGCAGCCGCTTCGGGATCCTTGGTGTTCATGTCCTGGATCTTCTCGCGCGCGACGGCGCGGATCTCGTCCCAGCTGAGCTTGCCGATCTTCTTCTTGTTCGGCTCGGCGGAGCCGGCGCCCGGCTTCTTCGACGTCGGCAGCCCGAGCGCCTTCTTGAGGAGCACGCTCGCGGGCGGGCTCTTCATGATGAAGGTGTACGTGCGGTCGGCGTAGACGGTGATCACGACCGGGATGATCGTGTCGCCGAGCTTCGCGCTGCGGGCGTTGAAGTCCTTGCAGAACCCCATGATGTTCACGCCGTGCTGACCGAGCGCGGGGCCCACCGGCGGTGAGGGGTTCGCCTTCCCAGCGGGGAGCTGGAGCTTGATGTATGCGTTGATCTTCTTCTTCGCGGCGGCCATGGGGTTTCCTCTGCGCTCTCTACTGACTCAGCGTTTCTCGACGTGGGCGAAGTCGAGCTCGACTGGCGTGGGCCGGCCGAAGATCGAGACCATCACCTTGAGCTTCTGCTTGTCCGGCTTCACTTCCTGGACGGTGCCGGAGAAGTTCGCGAACGCGCCGACGATCACGCGGACCTCGTCGCCTTCCTGGAACTGCTGACGCGGCTTCGGCTTGACGGCGCCTTCGGTGATGCCCTTCCGCAGATCTTCGATGTGCGGCGGCTTCACTTCTTGCGGCTTCTGGTTGCCGATGAACCCGGTGACCTTCGGCGTCTCCTTGACGAGATGCCAGGCCTCTTCGCTCATGAGCATCTCGACGAAGACGTAACCGGGAAAGGTCGTCTTGGAGCGGACGCGACTCTTGCCGTCCTTGCCCTGGGCGGTGACGCTCTCGGACGGGATGAGCACCTCTCCGAAGCGCTCGTCCATCTTGTACTGACGGATGCGCTCGCGAAGCGCTTGCTTCACCTTGTTCTCGTATCCGGAGTACGTCGTGACGACGTACCACTTCATCCGACGCGGCTCGTCGGACGGGATACCAAAGTCGTGTGGCGTGCTGCTGCTTTCGGTTTCGCTGGTCATGCGCCGTATATCTTCTGCGTGACGAAAGCCCACAGGCGATCGAGGAGGCCCACGTAGATGGTTGCGAGCGCGCTCGCAACTACCACCACGATCGTTCCGTTGGTTACCGTCTCCCGGCTCGGCCAGACGACCTTCGAGAGCTCCGTCGCGACGTCGTCACACCAGGTCCGGACGCCTGGTCTCCTGAACATCTGCACCACCACGGCGATGCCGATGAAGATGCCGACGACGATCGTGAACTCGGGTCGCTCGTCCTCGCCGTAGAGAAGGAGCTGCGGCACCGCGTGGACCGCGGGGGCCCAGGCGGCGAGCGCATTCCAGATCCCGGCGAGGATGCGGCCCGAGATGAACGCCGTCGCGATGCCTACCACGAAGAACGCCGCGTGCACGTACTTCGTCGCCCCGAGGTTGGTCGGTGCGGCGGACGCATCGTCCGGCACCTTCTCGAGGGCGTCGCTTTCCAGCACTTCGCCGCCGCCCATGAGCGGGGCCTCGTCCTGGTCTTTCGTGCTCGTCTCGTCTTCGGCCATTACTTGCCTTCGAACCGTGGTCTTCTGAGAGAAACTTCTGCAGGGGCGGAGAGACTCGAACTCCCGACCCGCGGATTTGGAATCCGCTGCTCTACCAACTGAGCTACGCCCCTATCGTCTCGGGTACTTCGCTCGCTTCGAGGACGGGCCCACCTCGGTGCTCTCGGTGCTCAGCGTGCGTTCGCACGCCTCCGCGCCTCACCCACCGATCTGGACCCGTCGTCTTCGCGATCGAAGCACCCTCGGTCGTCGGTCGCACAGCTGGGACGACTGCACGAGTCGCAGATGGACGGGCGTCGTACTCGCCGTGCTGTCGCACGGCATCGCCCTTTGCTCGTCCATTTACGTTCGTGGTCATCGTCTGGCTGCTCGGTTTACTTGGTTTCTTCGTGGATCGTGTGTGCGTCGCAGGTTTTGCAGAACTTTTTCAGCTTCAGGGCTTCTGCGCCGTCTTTGCGAGCCTTGGTCGTCTTGTAGTTCCTGGCGTGACAGGCGGAGCAGCTGAGAGCGATGGAGAGCCGCCGCTCTTGCTGCTGCCTCGGGCTATTCAAGGATCTTCGTGACGACGCCGGCGCCGACGGTCTTGCCGCCCTCGCGGATGGCGAAACGCATCTGCTCTTCGAGCGCGACCGTCGTGATCAGCTCCACCTCGACGGTGACGCTGTCGCCCGGCATGACCATCTTCACTTCCTCGGGAAGCTTCAATGATCCGGTCACGTCCGTCGTCCGGATGTAGAACTGCGGCCGATAGTTCGTGAAGAACGGCGTGTGTCGCCCG
>DATAZL010000101.1:0-141685 GCA_036272055.1 Polyangiaceae bacterium
GTCGCGCCTGCATTGCACTGCTATTTCTGTCCGGCCGCCGCCGCAAGCTGCTCGAGCGCATCGCCGGTAATCCGCACGATGCGCCAGTCGGGCAGCACGTTCGCGCCCATTTTTTCGTAGAAGTCGATCGCCGGCTGGTTCCAGTCGAGCACCGACCACTCGACGCGCCCGCACCCCCGCTCCTTCGCGAGCGACACGACGCGGTCGAGGAGCCGCTTGCCGACGCCGCGACGGCGCTGGTCGGGCAACACGAACAGATCCTCGAGCCAGAGGCCCTGACGGCCACGCCAGGTCGAGTAGGTTTGGAAGAGCAGCGCAAACCCCACGGCGCGCTCGCCGTCTTCCGCGAGAAGGCACTCGAACGGAGGCGGCGTGGAACGGAGCTGAGACGCGAGCGTCGCCTCGTTCACCTCGACGGCGTCGGGCATCTTCTCGTACTCCGCAAGGCCGCGAATGAAGGCGAGTATCGTGGGCGCGTCGTCGCTCGTGGCAGACCAGATCTCGAGCATGCGCGGAGCATACTGCGCACGGCGCGGGCGGAATCGGTCGCAGTACCGCGAAGGAACGACATAAGCCTGCGTGGTTCGCGGGTAGGCGTGGCTTTCTGCGGACTTGGGCAAGGGCCAGTCCACGGTTCGTCGCCAACCCGGCACCCGTCGCGGTTCGTTTCCGGTGCGTCGCCGCAGCAAGGAGTACGATGCGGGATCATATGGTGGCGGAGCTGTTCGAATACGAGGGCGTGGGGGTCGCCATACGCCACGGCCTGCTCACCGTCGTGTATGCCGCCGACGCGCGCGCGCACCGTTCCGCGTGGGTCTTCGATCGAGCCGAAGAGATCCTGGCGGAGCACGATCACGTTTACTGCTTGCTCATCGTCGACACGAAGCAGGGGCTGCCGGACGCCGCGACGCGCGCCGAGAACGCCCGGCGTTTCCGGAAGGCCGGCACGAAGCTCCGGTTCCTCGTGATGGTCCCGCTCGGCGACCCGCTGCGAGTCATCCTGGTGAAGGCCGTGCTTCGCACCATGGTGCTCGTCCTAGGGGATTCCGATCGTCACTGCATTGCAGCGTCGGAGGCCGACGGGATACTGAAGATACGGAAGGCAATGGGTACGGACGCGCCGCCGAAGGAGGAGCTCGAGGACGATCTCATCGGCATCCGTGAGCTGCTCCGGGGCAGCCTGACGATGCGTCGTGTGGAGGCCGTGTGAACGGCGCCGTCGCTCGAGGTCTCGCCGCGCACCTGAATGTGTTCGACGGCGCCACGCGGGCGGCGGGCGCGCGACTCGGCTGGAAGGTGGCGTTCAACGTGCCCATGGTGCAGGAGCGGCTCGGCCTGAGCGGCTCGCTCGTCGCGGGACTGACCGCAGCGACGCTCCACGACGGCGCGCGCCCGTACTCGCTGTCGCGTCTGTCACGGCCGGCGCTCGAGGCCGAGGTCGCCGTCTGGATCGGGCACGACGTCTCGCCGGACGACTCGACGGAGCTCGTCGCGGCGTCGATCGCGGCGTGGGCTCCGGCAATCGAGCTGGTCGATTTTAACCGTTCGCTGGACGAGCTCGAGCTGATCCTGACGGAGGGCGTCTTCCACCGCGCAGTCGTCCTCGGGAAGCGCGTCGAGGTGTCCGAGGGCGCGGAGCTCAAGGGTCACGAAGTGCACGTCGAGCTCGGCGGCGTGACGGTGTGTGACGTCGACGCCCGCGAGGCCACGGGTCACGCGCCGGAAGTGCTCTCGCATCTCGCGCGTCTGCTGGCGCCCCACGGGCACCTGCTGAAGGCCGGCGATGTGGTCATTCTCGGGACGATGAACCCGTTCACCGTCGCGGTGCCGGACAGTGCATTCAGTGTCTCGATCGGCGGCCTCGGCAGCGTATCGCTGTCTTGCACTTCGTAGTCGTCGCGACGTGGTGTATGTTCACGGGGTGGTGGTGAGGCATCTTCTATTTTCGGCTATCGTCGTGGTCACTCTTCCGGCGTGCAACGACTCGTCGTCGGGGACAGGTGGCGGTGCTTCCGCGCAGGCCGCGTCCGCCTCGGATCTCGAGGCCGTATGCCGGTCGGAGTGCGACTGGCAAGTGCGCTGCCAGGCACCCTCCTTGGGCGGGTCGGACGCAGGGGTGTCGTGCGTCCAGAACTGTCTCGGCAAGCTCGGCACGGTCGAGCGGAGCGTACGTCTCGACGTCGCTCGTTCTCTCGGCACCTGTTACGACGGGCTCGCTTGCGGCGTTAGCGATGACGGCTGCACGACCGCGGCATTCAAGGCGATCGTCGGGGGGGCGCTGGACGCCGCGATCCACGCCCCCGACGTCACTGCCTGTCTCGCCAAGAACGAAGCCTGCAAGGCGACGTCCACGGACACCTCCGTCACCGACATCGACGACGTGTGTGCGGTCCTGCCGCTCCTGGTCGACGAGAAACGCACCGAGCTCGCAAAGTGTTTCGACCGCCCCTGCAGCGAAGTGACGGCGTGCACCGGGAATTGACGTGGTTCAGCGCGCCGGCCCGAAGACGCTCCGTCCGTCGTAGGTCGCGGAAGCGGCGCGTTCGCCTGCCACGTGCTCGTCGAAGCTTCGTCCGTCGTGAGCGTCGAGGGCGCGCGCCTGCTCGTCGAGGCGGCGGATCGCACCGAGTTTGTCGTCGTTGCCGAGCTTCGCGGCGCCGACCGCGTCGCGAAGCACGCGGATCGTCTCGTCGTACACGCGCAGGGGCACCGGGAACGGGTGGCCGTCCTTGCCGCCGTGGGCGAGCGAGAAGCGCGCGGGGTCCGAGAAACGATACGGCGCGCCGTGAATCACTTCCCCGACCATCGCGAGCGCCTCCACCGTGCGCCGTCCGACTCCGGGAACGAGCAAGAGCTCGGCAAAGTCCTTCGGCCCGCGATCCGCCGCGGCGGAGAGGCTCGCGTGAAGGCGCCGGAGCACGACGTCGGAGCTCCGCACGTCGTGATGCGCCGGCAGGTCGAGGTGCGGCAGCACCTGCTGCGCCGGAGCTTCCTCGGGCTTCGCCTCGGCCCTGCGCGCCCGTGCCACGGCCTCGACGATCACGTCAGGTCCGCGCTCCACCAGCGCGAGCTGGGCCTTTCGCGAATCGCGTGCGCGGCGATCGGTGAGGTTCACTATGCGCCCCTGGTTCTCGCCGTCGATCGCGGCGTGCGGCTCGTCCACGAAGTCGCGGAGGCCGCGCGAGAGCCAGTGATAGCGCCGCGCAGTCCGTCGTTCCGGTGCCATGCCCTGCTGCACGACGACCCACTCGCCGTCGGCTGCGACGATGAAACCGTGGAGATACAGCTCGAATCCGTCCTGCACCGCTGCACTGTCCACCTTCGCGACTAGCCGGCTCGCCTGCGCGAGCGCTCCGCCGTCGAGTCCGGTGATGTCGCCCACGCGGAGTAGCTCTTCCGGTGTCCGTCGCGAATGCCGTCCGCGACCGCCGCACACGTAGAGCCCGAGCTCGTGCTCCACCGGTGCGAGCCCCCGCTTCAGCGCGCCGAGGACACTCGTCGTGATGCCGGACGAGTGCCAGTCCATGCCCATCACTGAGCCGAACGACTGGAACCAGAACGGATGCGCGAGCCGGCTCAACAGCTCGTCGCGTCCGTAGTGATGCACGACCGCCTCGACGACGACCCGTCCGAGTCGCGCCATGCGCGCGCCCAGCCACGCCGGCACGCGCCCGCCGTGAAGCGGAAGATCCGCACTACCCGAACGACGAGTCACCGCGCGAGCCTAGCACGCTCTCTCGAGAGCACCGTCGCGTGCGCCGGGCGGTCAGTGTGCGTTCTTGCTGCGCGTCAAGAAGTGATACGCGAGCCGAACGAAGTCGCCTTCGGTGATGATGCCGACGAGGGTGCCGTCGTCCTCCGTCACGGGGACGCAGCTGACGCGCGATTGCCAGATGAGCGCTGCCACGTTGGCGAGCGGCTCCGTCGGACGCACCGTGACGAGCACCTGCTGCATGACCCGCGAAGCGGGCAGGCGGTGAAGGAGGGCGTTCTCTTCCGGCGCGCTCTTCGACAGCATGCTCGACGAGATATTCAGTAGATCGCTGTGCGTGATCAGGCCGACGATCTTCTTCCCCTCCACGACCGGCAGGTGCCGGAACTGGTAGCTCTCCATGTGCGCTTCGAGGCTCTCGATCGGGTCGTCGGGGCCGATCGTCAGGAGCTCCCTCGACATGACGTCGGACGCGAGCTCGGGCTCACCGTCGAGCTCTATGGCACGTACCTCGTGCGCTGCAGCTCGGGCCCGGAGACGCGGCGGGGGAGGCGGATGGCGCGAGGCACCCGGTCTCATGGGGTCTTCCGACACGACCATTTCCGGGACGACTTCCACGAATTCGCCGTCAGGGTTGGTGAGTTCCGCCGTCGAGCTCGAGGTTTCCATGCCTTCACCCGTGCAATGCCCGTGCCCGGCTCTAGGATCTCCGCCGTGCCGGATTCGCTGCCGACGTCGCTGGCCACCGATCAGCTCTCGCAGGCCCTGAAAGAAGCGTCGACCAAGCCCCCTCCGCCGCTCGTCCTGAGCCCGCGAGTCAAGCGGCTCGTGCCGTGGCTCGTCGCCGTCGCCTTCTTCATGGAGTCGCTCGACACGACGATTCTCAACACCGCAGTACCGAGCATCGCGACCGCCCTCGGCGTCGCGCCGCTCAGCATGAAGTCCGCGCTCACGAGCTACACGTTGAGCCTCGCCGTCTTCATCCCGGTCAGCGGCTGGGCCGCCGATCGCTTCGGCACTCGCCGCGTCTTCTCGACGGCGATCGGCACTTTCACTCTCGGCTCGTTCCTCTGCGGCGTCTCGAACGACCTGCACCTGCTCGTCGTGTGTCGCGTCCTGCAGGGCATGGGCGGCGCGCTCATGGTCCCCGTTGGACGGCTCACCGTCGTGAGAACGTTCCCGCGGGCGGAGCTGATCCGCGCGATGAGCTTCGTCGCGATCCCGAGCCTCATCGGGCCCATGCTCGGGCCGTTGGTGGGCGGCCTCATCGTCAGCTATCTGAACTGGCGTTACATCTTCTTCGTCAACCTGCCGATGGGGCTCGCTGGCGTGTACCTGGTCCGGCGTTTCTTGCCCGACTACGTCTCCCCGAAGGCCGACAAGCTCGACGTCACCGGGATGATTCTTTTCGGCTGCGGCATCGCGCTGCTCTCGTACGTCCTCGAGGTGTTCGGCGAACATCGACTCGGAACCCGCGAGATCCTCGGCCTTCTCGCGCTTTCCATCGTGCTCTTGACCGGCTACTGGCATCACTCGCGGCTCAGGAAGCGCCCGCTTCTCCGGCTCAAGCTCTTCGAGATCCGCACCTTTCGTGCGGCAGTGGTGGGCGGCTTCATCACCCGTCTCGGCGCGGGCGGCATGCCGTTCCTCTTGCCGCTCCTCTACCAGGTCGGCCTCGGTCACTCGCCGGTCGCGTCGGGGTTACTCATCATGCCGCAGTCCATCGCGGCGATGAGCCTCAAGATGACCATGCCGAAGATCCTCACCCGGTTCGGCTACCGGCGCGTCCTGCTCTCGAACACCCTCGTCATCGGCATCGTCACTGCGCTCTTCGCGACGGTCGGCGAGCGCACGCCGATCCCGGTCATCGTGCTCCTCGCGTTCGCCTTCGGCTTTTTCTCGTCGCTCCAGTTCACGAGCATGAACACCCTCGTCTTCTCCGATGTGGCCGACACCGAGACGAGCATGGCGAGCACGATTGCCAGCACGCTGCAGCAGATGTCCATGAGCTTCGGCGTCGCGACCGCGTCACTTGCCGCCGCGCTCTTCATTCCCGATCGCTTCGCGGCGTCCCCGGCCCAGATGCTCCACGGCATTCACGAGGCGCTTCTCGTGCTCGGCGTGCTGACCGCGCTCTCGACGGCCGTGTTCAGCCAGCTGCGCCTCGACGACGGTGAAACGGTGAGCCAGCACCACGAGCCCGAGCACGCCCTCGAATGACGGAAAGCCCGCTCTCTCGGCGGGCGACGACAATCTGGCGACCGATATGCGGGAACCGACATGGGGAATGAGGGCTCCCTGCCGTCGCCGCCGTCGGCGGTTCGAAATTGTGAAGCGCGACGTCGCGACCGTGGCGAGAAGCCACGATGCGATCCTTTGTGGGCGCGCACTCACTGGCGGCGACGCTGAATTCCAGGTGGGTGGCGCGAAGTTGTCCGGAGATTTTCGCGAAGGCGATGGACGGTCCGGCACGTGCATAGCGCGCCGCCGTGAAGCACATCGTCGGGGCCCGTCAATTTTGTAGGACCAACGGGTCCGTCGCAGACGTCGAGCGCGCGACGCAGGGGCCCAGGCGATGACCGCCAACAGCGAGACGTTGACGCTCGGCGTCGAAGAGGAGTTTCACCTCGTCGATCTCCGGACGCGCCGGATCACGCCGCGCGCGCGCGAGGTGCTCGCCAATCTCGCCGACTCGTCGCGCACCTACGCCGCGGAGCTCCAGCAGAGCGTCGTCGAGACGAACAGCCCGGTGTTCAGCACGCTCTCCGAGCTCCGTCGCGGCATCGCCGAGACACGTCAAGAGCTCGCGCGCGTCGCGGGCGGCCTCGGCATCGGCGTCGCGGCGGCGGGGACTCTCCCGATGTCCACCCGCGAGGTGAAGCTGACGGATGCGCCGCGCTATCAGCGCATGCTCGCCGATTATCAGCTCCTGGTGCGCGAGCAGTCCATCTGCGGCATGCAGGTGCACGTCGGCGTCGGTGACCGCGATCTCGCCGCGAAGCTCCTCGATCGGCTCGCGCGGTACCTGCCGCCGCTCCTCGCGCTCTCGACGAGCAGCCCGTTCGCGCACGACGGCAACGATACCGGGTACGCGAGCAGCCGCTCGCTCATCTGGTCACGCTGGCCGACGACCGGTGCGGCCGGTGCGATGCATTCGGCGGACGAGTACGAGACCCTGGTGCGCGACCTCGTCGCGTCCGGCGTGATCAGTGACCCCGGGATGATCTATTTCGACGTGCGACCCTCGTCGCATCTGCCGACGATCGAGATGCGCGTCTGCGACGCATGTCACTCCGTCGACACGGTCGCGCTCATCGCTGGACTCTTCCGCGCCGCGGTAGCGCACGAGATCGCTCAGGTGAAGGCCGGTAATCCGGCGATGACGGTGCACCCCATCGTGCAGCGGGCGGCGCTGTGGCGTGCGGCGCGCTCGGGGCTCGAGGGCGAGCTCGTCGATCTCCGCGGTCCGAAGCCGCTTCCGGCGGCCCTGGTGCTCAGGGCCATGGTCGACGAGCTCGCGCCGGAGCTCGCGCAGAGCGGCGACGAGGACTTCGTGCGTACGCTCGTCGAGGACGTGCTGTCGCGACAGAGCGCCGCTGCTCGGCAGCGCGACGCGCTCCGGAGCCGTGGAAGGCTCGCAGACGTCGTGGATCTCATCCTGGCCGAGACGCGCGGTGAGACGCACCACGCGACGGCGCGCGCGAACACGGTGTCGCTCGCGAGCGGATACGAAGCGCCGGCCTTCGACGAGGCGCTGCTGCCCGACGGCCAGCCGCGTCCGTCTCATGCCGCGGTGCTACGGACGCTCGCGGCGCTCGGTCCCGACGAGCTTCGCGTCCGCGCAGAGCGCCTCGCGTTGCACGTGCGGGAGGCCGGTGTGCTCTTCCGTCCAACCGACGCCAAGGAAGCGCGGCCCTTTCCGCTCGATATCGTCCCTCGCGTGCTCACCGGCGAAGAGTGGAGCCGGCTCGAGGGCGGCACCGCTCAGCGTGCGCGCGCCCTGGACGCCTTCCTGAACGACATCTACGGCGAGCAGTCCATCGTCCGCGACGGCGTGCTCCCGGCGTGGCTCGTCGAGGGCGCGCCGGGCCGCCGCGACGCTGGAACGACGCCCGCGCCCGGTGCGCGGCGCGCCCAGGTCTGCGGCTTCGACGTCGTGCGCGACGCGGATGGTCGCTGGCTCGTCCTCGAGGACAACGTACGCATTCCGTCGGGAGTGGCGTACGCGATGCAGAGCAGGCGTCTGTTGAAACAGGTGTTCCCCGAGCTCGACGGTTCCGAGCTCCACGACGTCGAGCGCGTTCCGGCGCTCCTCCGTCGCACCCTGGAAGAATCGGCGCCGCCGCACGCCCAGGACGAGCTGTCCATCATCGTCCTCAGCGAAGGCTCGGACGACTCGGCGTCGTTCGAGCACCGGATGCTCGCGCGAGCGATGTCGCTCCCCGTCGCGGTCCCGGCGGAGCTCTTCGTCGAGGACGACACGCTCTTCCACGTCACGGACGGAAAGGCGCATCGGGTGGATATCGTCTATCTCCGCATGGACGACTCGCTCGCGCATCGCAGGGGCAAGGACGGGCGCGTCATCGGACCGCGGCTCTCGCGCGCCGTGCAGGCGGGGCGGCTCACGCTCGCCAACGCCCTCGGCAACGGCATCGCCGACGACAAGGCCGTCTACGACTACGTGCCGAAGTTCATCGACTATTACCTGGACGAGCGCCCGCTCCTCGAGCAGGTGCCGACGTATCACTGCTCCGATCCAGAGCAGCGCGCGCTCGTCCTGTCGCGTCTCGGTGAGCTGGTCGTCAAGCCGGTCGACGGCTACGGCGGCATGGGAGTCGTGATCGGTCCGCAAGCGTCCGACGAGGAGCTCGCCGCGGCGCGCTCGGTCATCGAACAGCAACCGAGCCGCTACATCGCGCAGGAGACGATCGCGCTGTCGACGCACCCGACGTACCACGACGGCGCGCTCGAGCCGCGTCACGTCGATCTGCGCGTCTTCGTGTACTACGGCAAGACGCCGGTCGTCGTGCCCGCGGCGCTCACCCGCGTCGCGTCGGCGGGCAGTCTCGTCGTCAACTCGTCTCGCGGCGGCGGCGCCAAGGATACGTGGCTCTACAAGTGCTGACGCGAGCCACACGACACACGCGAGAAGCGTGAGACCTCGAAGAGAACGGAAGAAGATAGACGATGTGCGGTTTTGCTGGAGAGTTGAGATTCGACGGGCGCGGTGTGGACCTCGCCGCCCTCGGGAAGATGAACGACCGGATGAAAGCGCGCGGCCCCGACGGCGCTGGCGCGTGGCAGCGTGGCGCGCTCGGGCTCGCGCACCGGAGGCTCACGATCATCGATCTGAGCCGCGCCGGTGAGCAGCCGATGGTCGACAGCGCCCTCGGGCTGTCGCTCGTGTTCAACGGCTGCATCTACAACTACAAGGAGCTCCGGAAGGAGCTCGAGGCGGCGGGTTATCGCTTCTTCTCGACCTCCGACACCGAGGTGATCCTCAAGGCGTATCATCGCTGGGGCACCGAGTGCGTGTCGCACTTTCTCGGGATGTTCGCGTTCGTCATCGCGGAGCGCGACAGCGGGCGGCTCGTCATGGCGCGCGATCGGCTCGGCATCAAGCCGCTCTACGTCGCGCGTACCCGCGAATGGCTGCGGTTCGCGTCGACGTTGCCGGCGCTGGTCGCGGCAGGTGGAGTGGACACGTCGCTCGATCGCACCGCGCTCCATCACTACATGTCGTTCCACTCGGTCGTGCCCTCGCCGCACACCATCCTCAACGGCGTGCGCAAGCTTCCGCCGGCCACGGTGCGCGTCGTCGAGCCCGACGGGATGGAACGCGATCACGTCTACTGGCGTCCGTCGTTCACCCGCGAAGACGGCGAGATGTCGCCCCGGGAATGGGAAGAGACGCTCCTCGACAAGCTACGCCTCGCCGTGGAGCGGCGCATGGTCGCCGACGTCCCGATCGGCGTGCTCCTCTCGGGCGGCCTCGATTCGAGCCTGATCGTCGGGCTCCTGGCCGAGTCGGGGCAGCGCGGGCTCAACACGTTCAGCATCGGCTTCGAGTCCGCGGGCGGCATGGAGGGGGACGAGTTTCACTACTCTGACCTCATCGCGAAGACGTTCGGCACCGAACATCATCAGATCCGGATCGACAACGCGCGCCTCGTGCCCGCCGTCCTGCCCGCCATCGGTGCGATGAGCGAGCCGATGATCAGTCACGATGCGGTCGCGTTCTTCCTGCTCTCGGAGGAGGTCGTGCGACACGTGAAGGTCGTGCAGTCGGGGCAGGGGGCGGACGAGGTGTTCGCCGGGTACGAGTGGTATCCGCCGCTCGCCAAGGTGCCGCGCGGCGACGCGCTCGGCGCGTACTCGTCGGTCTTCTTCGACTGGACGCACCGCGAGCTCGCGGACATGCTCTCGCCGGATTACCTCGCGGAGGGCGACGTGAGCCGCGCGTTCGCCGCCGAGCACCTCGGCGCACCCGGCGCCGACACGACGCTCGACGCCGCGCTCCGGCTCGACTCCACGGTGATGCTCGTCGACGACCCCGTGAAGCGCGTCGACAACATGACGATGGCGTGGGGTCTCGAGGGCCGTGTGCCGTTTCTCGACCATGAGCTCGTCGAGCTCGCCGCGCGCTGCCCGCCGGAGCTGAAGCTCGCGCAAGGCGGCAAGGGCGTCCTCAAGGAGGCGGCGCGGAAGCTTCTTCCCGCGGAGGTCATAGACCGTCCGAAGGGCTATTTCCCGGTGCCCGGCATCCGTCACCTCGAGGGCGAGCTTTACGAGATGGTCCGCGGCGCGCTGACGAGCGACGCGGCACGCCACCGCGCCGTCTTCCGTCCCGCCTACGTGGAGCGACTCCTGGGGGACCCCAACAAACTTCGCTCCAATCTCGGCTCGAATGCACTCTGGCAAGCCGGCTTGCTCGAGCTCTGGCTACAGGAGATGGGCGTCTCTTGACGATTGAACGGCTCGTCGCGGCCTCCAGTGCGTGGTCCGTCTCGCTCTCGCCCGACGGCACGCGGCTGGCGTACGTCTCGGATCGTGACGGCGCTCCGCGGCTCGTCGTCTGTAACCTCGACGGTAGCGCGGAGCGGACGCTCGAAACCGGCGAAGAGCCGGTGCAAGAGGCGCACTGGTCGGTCGACGGCGGGTTCATCGCGTTCCTCGTCGCGCCCGGCGGCTCGCCGCGCACCGAGGTGTGGGCGATTCGCGCCGACGGCACTGACCCGAGACGGATCTCAGCGGCGGCCGGCACCGCGAGCTATCTCGGTCCGTGGACGCACCGTGATCCGGTGCTCGCCGTCGCGCGAACGACGAATCCGACGGCCGGCGTCGCGGAGCTCATCGACGTCGAGACGCTCGCGGTGTCACCCATCGCGCGCGGCGGTCAGCCCGTCGTGCTCGACGTGGACGCAGAACGGCGCGTGGCGCTCGTCCGGCGTGGGCCGCGGAGCGCGCGGACGATGTGGGCCGTTTCGCTCGACACGCACCGCGAGACCGAGCTCGCGTTCGCCGGCGAGCCCGGCTCGACGGACCTCGGTCGTCTCTCTCCCGACGGCAAGACGGCTTACCTGCGGAGCAACGCCGGTCGCGACCTCTTCGCGCTGGTCGCGGTGCGGCTCTCTGATCTGACAATGGACGTGGTCGCAGCGCGTCCCGATGCGGAGGTCGAGGACGTCATCCTGACGGCGGACGGCAGGACCTGTGCCGTTCTCTGGAACCGGATGGGCCGCACGGAGTGCGAGCTCGTCGACCTCGAGACGGGGCACGGCACCGAGCTGCTCTTGCCGGAGCCGGTCGCACACGGTGGCGCGTTCTCCCGCGACGGCCGCTTCCTGACGCTGGTCCTCGAGGGGCCGACGCATCCCCGCGCCGTGTACGTGCTCGATCGCGAGCAGGGCGCGTTCCGTCGCGTCACCACCCAGCGCCCCGGCTGGACCGATCCGGTCACCACGCCGACCCTCGAGCGGCTCCGTTCGAGCGACGGCCTCGAGCTCACCGGCTGGCTCTATCGGCCCGCGAGCGCACCGGGCGGACGGCACGCGGCGGTCATTCATCTGCACGGCGGACCCGAGGCGCAGGAGCGGCCGCGGTACAACCCGCTCTTCCAGGCGCTCGCAGCGGCGGGCATCGCCGTGTTCGCGCCCAACGTGCGCGGCTCTTCCGGATTTGGACGGATCTTCGTCGACTCGGACAATGTCGGTGGTCGCTGGGGCGCCATCGCCGACGTGGCGGCGTGCGCCGAGTTCGTCTTCTCGCAGGGCCTCGCCACACCCGAGACGCTCGCGTGCGCGGGGCGCTCCTACGGCGGCTACCTGACGCTAGCTGCGCTCGTGTTTCATCCGTCGCTCTTCGCCGCCGGCGTCGACGTGTGCGGGATGTGCGACTTCGATACGTTCTACCGCGACACCGAGCCGTGGATCGCCCGCGGCGCGTACCCGAAGTACGGCCACCCCGAGGACGACGCGGAGCTCCTCCACGACCTCTCGCCGATCCATCGCTTCGGCGCGCTCCGAGCGCCGCTCCTCGTCGTGCACGGGGAGAATGACACGAACGTGCCGCTCGGGCAGGCGCTCCAGGTCGTAGCCGAGGCCGAACGACGCGGTGTGCCCGTCGAGCTCCTCGTATTTCCCGGCGAGGGACACGAATTACTGCTTCGTTCGAGTCGCGAACGCTTCGTGGAGCGCACCGTGGGCTGGTTACGACGGCAATTGCTCCGCGAACCGTAGATACGGCGGCATGTGGCACCGCGATTGCACTGTAAGAGGCCATGTCACAGCAGGTTCGTATCGTCTCGATGGCCTATATCGTTTCTCTCGCGTCCATGGCTTTTGGCGTCACCGGATGCACGGCCGAGGTGCGGTCAGAAACGCCACACGAGGCGCGCGTCGAGCGCCGCGCCGAGCGTCACGAGGAGCACCGCGAGATCCGTCACGAGGAGCACGAGCGCGCCCGCGAAGACGGGTACTGAGTAACCCGGGCGAGACAGAGGGCGCTGCTGGATTGTCCCGCAGTGCCTTCCGAGTTAGCTTTGGTGCTCAACCGACGTGCAGGAAGTATTTTTCCGACCGCGTACCCGCCGCCGCTCCACGAGGGCCACGAGGCAATACCCCGATGGCAACACGTGTAACGACTCTGTTAATCCTGGCGGCTTTCGGTAGCGGCGCTGTCGCGTGCAGCTCCCCCGAGAGCAGCGGCAAGACGACTGGTCACGGCACGACGACGAAGACGGACGACACCTCGTCCGCCGCCAGCTGTGACCCCAATGACCCTAAGATTCCCTGCATCAAGGACGTGGCCGAGCCCTGCGGCAACGACTACCACACCGACTATGCGGGCGACGAGCTGTGCCTCAAGCCACCGAAGAACGGCTTTCAGCTCCACGTCGGTCCCGACGACTACACCGATCCGGACGCGGTCACGCCGTGGATCTTGCCGCCCGGCGGCTTCCCCGGTCAGGGCCCCGACACGAACTTCTGTTACTACATGAAGTCGCCGAACGACAACGACATCTACTCGAGCGGGTACATCGCACACATGCGGCCCGGCTCGCATCACTACATCATGTTTGCCGTGCAAGGCGACGTGCCCGACAGCACCGGACCCGACAGCTGCGCGCTCCGTAACTCGCAGATCGCCGGCGGAGCGAACTTCATCTCCGGTGCGACGCGCGAGGTGCAGGACGCGACCATGTTCGGCGACGCGCCGGAAGACGTGGGTCTCGGCATGCCGCTCGCGGGCAAGCAGCAGCTCAACATGAACCTCCACTTCGTGAACATCGGAGACGCTCCGGTGCTCGAAGAGATCTGGGTCAACCTGCTCGATGAGCCGGCGGACGAGGTGACCACCACCGTCAAGGCGATAGAGTGGCTCGGTGGTCTCACGATGAGCATCCCGCCGCACCAGAACCAGACGCTCGAGAGCCCAGCGACGGGCTGCACGTCACCGAAGGACATCGACAGCGTGCGCGTCCTCGGCGTGACGGCTCACATGCACGCCAACACCGTGCGCGTGTCGATGTATCGCCAGGCTGCCGGTGCGACGGACCGCGATCTCATCTTCGACGACTTCAGCTGGTCGGAGCCCACCGTGTGGCGCTTCAACAGCCAGATCACGAACCCCATGCCCGATCGGGATACGGCGAAGTCGGGCGCGCCCTTCAGCGGCATCCTCAACGCGACGCCGCAGGATACCTTCAGCTGGGAGTGCCAGGTCGAGAACAAGACCGACTCTACCCTCACGTTCTCCGACAAGGCTTACACCGGCGAGATGTGCAACATCTTCGGCATGTACGCCTCGCCCGTCGCGAAGGCCCCCTGGAGCTGTTACTTCTAGCCGTCCGAGCAACGTGATCCTGGCGGCGGCGCTGTGCCGTCGCCGGCTCCTCGTGTGACAATATGCCGCGCGTCGAAAGGCGCGCGGCATTGCAATTTCCGGCGATCAGCGGTCTTTTCGTCGTTGGCCCCGTCATTGCGAGGAGCGGCTCACACCATATGAGTCGCAGCGCCGCCGGCGTGTTTCCGAGTCTGTTCGCGCGCCGGCGCGAGCATCACGTCCATGCCCGTCTGGACGAGCTTTGTGAGTTCGCGCCCGCCGAAGGGAGCACCGAGGAGCTCGTCTTCTGGTTCGTCCGCCTCATCGCCTGGGCGCGGCCGAAGTCGCGGGAGAGTTCCGTCACGCGGGTCCGCTTCCTCGAGCGGCACCTGGAGTCGCATCCGGAGATCCGCGAGCGCGTCGCGACGACGCTGACGCGTCTCGTCGGGCGCGTCGATCTGCAGACGTTCCTCGCGTACGGCGGGATCCCGCGCGACTTCCATCTGATGGGCGCGGTCACACAGTGGCTCTCCGCGCATCTCTTGCCCGCGGCGTGCCGCACCGACGACGTCGAGCAGATCGTCTGTCTCGCGCTCCGCGAGAACGACATGGCGTGGGTGCGCGCAGGCGGCATCGTCCGGCTCCTCACCGGTCTCGTCGGGGAAGACGTCCTCGCAGGTGTGTCGCGCGCGGCCTCCGACGCGATGCTCGACCTCGCGCACCAGATCGCCGCCCAGGCCCACGCGCCCCACGTGCGGAAGCTCGCCGCCGAGTCGCGCTCGCCGTACCGCGGCCTCTACGACGCGGTCGCCGCCGTGGTCGCGAACCCCGACGACGAGAGCGCAATGAAGGCCCTGCGCGGTCGCGGCGTCCAGTGCCGGCGCGCTCTCGGCGAGCTCCGCGAACAGCTCAGCAACCGCGGCGCGGATCTCAACACGACGTTTCTCCTGATGCGCATCGCGCGGCAGCTCGAGCGACTCGATCTGCTCGCCGTCGCGCTCCACTCCGGGCAAAGCGCGGCGAGCCGCGTCGTGGCAAAGCTCTCGCGCCAGGCTCTGCACAACGCACGCGCCAAGCATCTGCTCGCACGGAGCAGCGAGCTCGTCGTCCAGAACCTCGTCGATTCGACCGCCGACGTGGGCGACAAGTACGTGGACGAGAAGAACTCGTCCTTCCGCGCCTCGTTTCTCGCGGGCGCGGGTGGCGGCGCGCTCATGGTGCTCGCGACGATCGCGAAGTTCGGCCTCGGATCGCTCCATCTTCCGCCGTTCTACGAGGGGTTCGTCTTTTCGTTGAACTACGCCTCGGTGTTCGTCGCGGCGTATCTGCTTCACTACGTCATCGCGACGAAGCTCCCGGCTCACACCGCGTCGGCGCTCGCGCGCTCCATCCAGGGCCCCGGTTCGCGTCGCGAGCGGATCGCGGCGTTCGCGAGCGTGCTCAAGGCGCTGATCCGCCTCCAGCTCGGCGGCCTCATCGGCAACCTCGTCGTCGCGGGCCCGCTCTCGTACGCCGTCGGGATCGCGTACCTTGCCGCGGCGAAGCATCCGCTCATCGATCACGAGAAGGCGATGCACGCGCTCACCACGAACTCCATCGTCGGCCCATCGGTGCTCTACGCCGCGCTCACCGGCGTGTTCCTGTGGGTCAGCTCGCTCGTCGGCGCCGGCGTCGACAACTGGGCGCGCATCAACGGCGTCGGTGCGGCGCTCGCGACGGGCATCCCCGTGATGAAGACGATCGGCGTCGCCCGCGCCGAGCCGACCGCCAAGCGCATCGAGGGCCGCATCGGCGGCCTGGTCGGCAACGGGTTTCTCGGCTTCCTGCTCGGCGGCGTGCCCGCGGCGTTCGCCGTCGCGGCGCTCCCCGTCGAGATCCGTCACGTCACGGTGAGCACCGGTTCCGTCGCGCTCGCGATCGCCACCGGCGCCGGAACGCGCTCCGAGATCACGCTCGCGGTGATCGGCGTGCTCGCGATCGGATTCGTCAACGTCGTGGTGTCGTTCGCCCTCGCGCTGTGGCTCGCGCTCCGGGCTTCCGAGGACGCCCGCGCCGCGTGGTTGCTGGTGCGCGTCGGTCTCCGCCGGGTGCTGGGCCGTGGCTCGCGTGCTACGCTTCCGGGTTGATGGGACGCGGGCGCAGCGACGGGCTTCTTCGCAGCCGGCGCGCGTCGTTCGTCGTGGTGGGAGCGCTCGTCATCGCAGCATGTGGGCGCGTCGGGTACGAACCGCTCGCCGGGTCGGAGTCCGATCAGCACCACGGCTCGGGTGGCGCAGCCGGTCGCGACGCATCGGCGCCCTTCGACGCCGCAAGCGGTTCAGCCGGATCGGGGGGAGCCCTCGTCGTCGCATCCGGCGGCGGAACGACCAATGCCGGCGCGGGCGACCGCTCCGGCGCGAGCTCGGACGGCGGTGCCGTCGCGTCGGGTGGCGTCGCAGGCTCCGGCAACGGCGCGGGCGGCAACGGCGCGGGCGGCAACGGCGCGGGCTCCGGCAACGTCGCGGACGCGCGCGCGCCGCTCGTCGATGCCGGCCTGGACGCGCGCCCCGACGCGCCCGTCGTTCCGCCGTGCGCGGTAGCCGCGGTCTCCGACTACTGCGCGAGCGTGCCCGCGCTTCCCCGCGCGCCCGTCCTCGACGGCACTGCGGACTGTAACCTCGCGCTCGCGCCGCTCCCGGAGCTCGGATGGACGGGCGGCGCGACGCTCCCCGACGCGCACGCGGACTACGGCGTCGCGTGGCGTCCCGACGGCCTCTATATCTTCGTTCACGTGCACGATCCGAGCCTCGTGCCCGCCGATCGAACGCGCGAGGTCTGGCAAGGGGACGCGCTCGAGATGTACATCGACTCCGACGGCACGTACACCGCGCCGCCTGCCTACGACGACCCGGGCACGCGCCAGCTCGTCGCAGCGGCGCCCGACAGCGCCGTCTCTTCCGTCACTCGCGGCGCGCAGTACGCAGCGGGACACGCCACCGTGCAGGGAGCATGGACGTCCACGAGCTTCCGCGCCTTCGGAAAACCCGACGGCTACGTCGTGGAGGCGTTCATCGGCGCGGCCGATCTGGGGCTCACCACGTGGACGCTCGCCGCGGGCGGCACGGTAGGCATGAGCCTGAGCATCGACGTCTCGCTCCCGACGGACCAGGGCGCCGACGCGGGCGGATTCGGCAACCGCGCTGGTCAGTATTTCCTGAAGCTCGGTGACGTGAGCGGCGCCAGCGTCATCCCCCCGTTCGACGTCCGCGCCTTCTGCAATCCGACGCTCGTGGACTGACGTGCGACAGCGAGCCGCTCCAGGCCGAAACGTCGAGACAGCGGGTTTTGTGACGCGCCTGTCGTGATGCGGATCTGCGGCGTGGCGGAATCGAATACCCTCCGCGACGTTGCCGGAGACGAGCTCACCGCGACGTGCTGCGCGATGGTGCGAGCCGCAGAGGGGCGTCAGATTGTCAGCATCGTGCCCGCCACCCTCCGAGCGCAGCGCAACGTGATGAACGTACTGCGCGTTGCGGCAACCAGGGACGACGCACCGCTCGCGGTCGCGGCGCCGCACTGCTCGGCGCGTCGCCGGTGAGACCGTTTGCTTCGCCCGAACACCGCCGATTGCACGAACTCGCGTCGCGCCCGCGTCGGCGCTCTCGTCCTTGGCGGGCGCTGCGCCCGCAACGGGAGGCGGTATCAGCCCAATGTGCCGACCGTCGCACTCGGCCATCGCTACGACGTCTGCACTGACGGGGATGAGTTCTCCGTTTGCGTGCTGGTAACCCCGGTCGCACTCGCGTTTCTGGCGCAACTTCGAAGCGAAGAACGTGTCGCCGCGCACCGAGCTTGCCGGCGGAAGAAGGCCCGTCGCCGGGTCGCGGTTCGATATCGACCCGCGCGAGGGTGTGCGGTCGAGATGAGTGCGGTGAATGCACGACTTGCCCGGAAGGAGCACGAGTCACTCGCATGGAACGAGCGCCAAGGGCGCTCGCCGTTCGCTCATTTCTTCGTGCAGTTGAACATCCAGCTGATGCCGTAGGCGTCGATCAGCATGCCGAAGGTGGCGCCCCAGAAGGTGTCCATGAGGGGCATCGTCACCTGGCCGCCGACGGCGAGGGCGTCGAACTTCTGCTTCTGATCGGCGACGTCGTCGAACTCGAGACAGACGTGCGTGTTGCCGGCGGGGGGCGCCGGCCTGTCCGCCGGGGTGTCGCTCAGCATGATGAGGCCCGCGCCGAGGTGCAGCGTCGCGTGAACGACGCGATCCTCGTTCTCGGGCTTCGGCGCTTCGCCGGGGATGTCGCTGAACTTCATCACGTTCTCGGCCTTCGCTCCGAGGGCCTTCTCGTAGAGTGCGATGGCCTTGGCGCCGGTTCCGTTGAAGTTCAGGTACGGGGTCGACATTTTGATCATGAGGAGTCTCCTTCTCGAGAGCGACAAACGACTCGACGTCGGATCGACATCCCGTCGCGACTATTTTCGCCGCTCGACACAACCGCCCGGAATGCTTACCAAACGACGATACGATGCCCGAGCTCCCCGACGTCGAAATGGCCCGGCGGCTCCTCGACGGGGCCCTCCGGGGCGCGACCGTCACTCGCGCCGATTGTGACGACCGGGTTCTCCTGCGACCTGAAACGCCGGGTGCGCTCGCGAAGCAGCTGGTGGGTCGTAAGGTCCGCGCCGTCGAGCGGCGTGGCAAGTGGGTCCGCGTCGTCCTCGACGACGGAGGCCGTCTCTTCTCGCACCTCGGGATGACCGGGGGCTGGCTCGTCGCGAAGGTCGACGACCCTCCCGCGCGGTTCGAGCGCGCGCGGTTCGATCTGACGAAGGGCCGCGCGCGCCGGAGCCTCCGTTATCTCGATTCACGGCGCTTCGGTCGTCTGATCGCGGCGCCAGACGACATCGCGTCGTGGTGCGAGCTCGGTCCCGATCCGATGGAGGGCGGTCTCGACCCGAGCACGCTCGCGGCGACGCTCGCGCGCAGTCGTCGCCCGGTGAAGGACGCGCTGATGGATCAGACGTTTCTCGCCGGCATCGGCAACATCCTCGCGACGGAGGGCCTCTGGAACGCGCGCATCGATCCGCGCTCGCCGAGCAACCTGCTCGACGCGAAGGACGTCGGGAATCTCGTGCGCGGCTTGCGCAAGGCGATCGACAAGCAACTCACCGCGCGCGAGAAGGCCGACGGCGGAGAGCCCGACGACGACTTCGCCGCGTACGGTCGCGTCGGGAAGCCGTGCAGGCGCTGCCGTACGCTGCTCAGCCGCATCGTCCTCGGCGGCAGAACGACGACTTTTTGCGGTCATTGCCAGATGCGCCGTGGGTCGAAACCGACTTAGAGCGAACGAACGGCGCGCGACACGTTCGTTGCTCTCGTGTCGTTCGTGGCCAAGTTGCGCTCGCCCGTGAGCAGCTGTTGTGTCACCAGGATTGCTGCTGGTGTCGTGCGCAAACATGAGGCGTCACGTTCGTCGCTGATAGTGTCGCGTGCGGACAGAGAGACGATCCGCGACACGCGTGTCGCACCACGTTCGACGCGTCGCGCTTCATCCAACGACGATTTACGCGTCGTCTTCTCGGAACTAGGGTCGCGAGCAAATGTCGAGCTTCAACACACATCGTCTTTCGCGATCCGCTTTCATCGCCTGTGCACTCGTCGTTGCCGCCTGCGGCAGCGACTCCAAGACCGACACCGGTACGCCGGGTACGGGCGGAGCGGCGGGTGGCGTGTCCGCGGCCGGCGGCGCAACCACGGGAACCGGCGGCACCGTATCCGGTAACGGCGGCGCTACGGTCGGCGGCGGGGGTACGCCGAGCAGCGGCGGTACCGTGTCGAGCGGTGGCACCTCTGGCGGCTCTGGTGGAGTCGCGACGACCGGTGGCGCAGCGGGCGCGGCCGGCGCGAGTGGTGGCGCTACTGCGACGGACGGCGGCGCCGAGACCGATGCCGGGCCGACGACGCCGAAGGGCTGTCGCAACAACGCCGACTGCGCGGGCGTGAAGGGCAAGCCGCTCTGCGACGCGAAGAACGACGTGTGCGTTGCGTGTCACACGAACGCGCAGTGCGGAGCGACCGAGGAGTGCGTCCAGAACGCCTGTACGCCTCTCACGACGTGCAAGAGCAGCCTCGAGTGCGCGTCGGTCGCGGGCGGCAAGACGATCTGTGACAAGACGAACAGCGTCTGCGTCCAGTGCGCCGCGTCCGCGGACTGCGGGACTGGCAGCGTGTGCACCAGTCGTGTGTGCCGCAAGACCTGCACCTCCGACAACGATTGCTCGGCGGACCACATGCTGTGCAACAAGAGCCTCTCGTTCGCCGGTCAGTGCACCGAGTGCGCCGCCAACGCCGATTGCAAGGCAGGCACGTACTGCGAGACCGGGCAGTGCGTCCCGCTGACCTGCACTCCCGCCCAGCAGTCATGCGCGCAGAACAACATCGTCCAGTGCACCGACACCGGTGACACCATCATCCCACTGCAGCAATGTGCGCTCGCCC
Organism: Polyangiaceae bacterium; assembly: GCA_036272055.1. GTDB lineage: Bacteria > Myxococcota_A > Polyangia > Polyangiales > Polyangiaceae > DASZVB01. The sequence continues at coordinate 20,520 of DATAZL010000101.1, forward strand.
TGCTGCTCCCGGCCTGCGTCGTCGACGGCGACAACGCGAAGTGCACCACGTTCTGCGAGGACAAGAAGCACGACGCCCTCGAGACCGACGTCGATTGCGGCGGCCCGAACTGCAGCCGTTGCGAGACGGGCAAGGGATGCGTCGCGAACACCGACTGCACGAGCAACAAGTGCACGTCCAGCAAATGTGAGTGAACGCGGCCGCGGGTCAAAAAAGAAATAGCCGCGCGAATGCGCGTGCTTCGCGTGGCTCGTCCCGGCGAGCCACGCGGGCGGCTTGGCTGGCGTCGACAGCCGAGCAAAGCTGTGCCGTTCCATGACGTCGCAGCTTCTCCGGTCCGGGCTCCTCGTCACTCTGCTCGCGGGATGCTCGAGCAGCACGTCGGGCACGCCGCACGGGTCGTCCGGTGCGGGTAACGCAGGGACGTCGGGAGCTACGTCGATGTCGCCTACGCCGATGGGCAGTGGCGGTACCAGCGGCGCTGCGGGCGCGTCCACGACGTCGAGTGGCGGCGCGATGACGGGAATGACGGGCACGACGCCCGCGGGGTCCGGCGTGCCGACGTCGTCGGCGAGTCTTCCCGCGAGCCGTCTCATCGGCGGCGCCACCCTGGATCCCGCGGCGTTCTGGCCGCCGACCGGGACGACGTGCGCGACCGCGCTGGGCGATGCAGGAACGATCCCGACGTCGCCGCCCCAAGCGTTCCTAGACGAATGCTCCGGGTGTCACGGGCCGACCGGGACGGGCCGCGACATCTATCCGAACATCGCCGTCCAGCGGCCGTTCGACGTCTTCCAGGGGATCGTCCGCAACGGCAAGCTCACGACCCACGACGAGATGCCGTTCTTCAAGCCGGAGTGGCTCGACGACGACGAGCTCCGTCGCGTCTACGCCTATCTCACCCAGTCGCCCCTCGTCGAGACGATGACGTGCACGCCGCGCCCGGCGCTCACCGCGGCGGACATCGACGACGCGTCGAAGCGCGGGCTCGTGACGTGGCGCACCGCAGACGGCAAGACCGATCCACTCGGCGTCAAATCGAACGTCGCGTGCGCGAACTGCCACGCGCCCGACGCACTCGACGTCGCGTACTACGGCTTCACCGATGGCGACATTCTACGTCGCGGCTTGCAGCATCTCCCCGCTGCGAAGATCGCCGACGTCGTCGACTGGGTGCACGCGCTCCGCGCGAAGTACGACATCGGTCGTCGCGATCCGCTCCTCGTGCGGCCGTTCCAGCCGGGCGGCGGCATGCTGCCCGGCACGGGCATCGTCGAGCGCGACGCGGCGTTCGGCGACGAGCTTTCGCAGATGGGGCTCCTCGTCGCGACGAAGCCGATCGCGTCGGCGGCCGACGCCGACAAGGCGCTCGACGAGATCTGGGCGATCGATCGCCACTCGCTCCGGATCCCGGTGCCGTTCAACCGTTACTCGGAGGACGGCTTCCACAATCCCGACGGTTACGTCCCGGACTGCAGCGCCGACATCGACGGCTGCGACGACCACGGCTCCGTCGCGGACTGGATCCCGGTCGCGCCCCATCTCGCGAAGGACCAGGACGGCTACTACGAGAAGAGCGACGAGTACCTCGCGAACCCCGCCGACGACACCGAGGCGACGCTCCAGTACGACGCGGGGCAGGGCACGATGCCCGGCACCTACGACTACGGCACCAAGATCGACGACCACAAGTATCCGTCGCTAGTGCTCTCCAACTACTGCATCCGGCTCGAGGTCGAGAAGAAGCCCGGCTGCTACGACAAGGGCGTCGCGCCGTTCCCGAACAAGGCCGCGCCGTGGGACGTCGGCAGCACCGCAAATCTCTTCGGGACGAACTACGAGCGCTACACGACCTGCGACACGACGTGGCAGGGCTGCGGTGACGCGCCCGCGAACTTGCCGGTGTGGCCGGCGCACATCCTCGCCGACATCACGCCGGGCGCGACCCTGAGCAGCAATTTCTCGCGCCTCCGTCATCCGTGGATGACGCTCTGGTGGACGCACTTCGATCCGACGTTGCTCGTCACCGGTGATCCGACAGCGCAGAAGGACGAATACTTCACGCGCTCCATCTTCTGGTCGAACGACAACGACCAGGTGTTCGACGCCTCCAAGGCGAGCGCCATCCACCCGACGTACGGCATCTTCGCCGCCTACGAGGTGCTCATGCACAACGTCGCGACGCTGAAGAACCCGTCCATGGCGTCGTGCAAGCTCTGGCCTGCGACGGACTTCGCGTGCACGGCCGTCGACGTCCGCTCCGGCTACTACCCCGACGTCATCAATTTCGCCGAGCAAAACCAGCCCGACAACCCCGAGTCGGCGAACAACGTGCACTACCAGACGCTCTTCGAGCCGACGGACGCGCCACGGCGCGCGCACTATCAGCTCCTGGTCGCGAACCTCTATCGCGTCTTCTTCTGGAAGCTCATCGGCTCGCTCATGACCGACAATCACATGTGCAACCAGGACCTTCAGAAGAACCGCATCACCCGCGCCCAGCTCTTCCTCGCCCAGGCCGAGACCCAGTCCGCGAACGCCGCCAGCGACAAGACGATGTTCGACACCCTCGCGTCGCTGATGACCAGGTCCACCGCGTCGTGTCCGCCGCTCGTCACGCAGTAAAAAAAAGTCCGGCATATCGCCGCGACCCCATGAAAAGCGCGGCGCGCGGGCGGCCGGACAAGCACGGCGCGACGGCGATGCGTCAGAAGCGGCCGGACGCAGATACCGCGGTGAGACCGGGCATCACCCACGCCGAGAACCCGACGGTGCTCGTCCGCTTTGCGCGCGGCGCGAGCAGATACCAGAGCGGCGTCGCGACGAGCCCGACGCCCGCGATGACGAACCCCGTCGTCGACAGCGCACTGGAACGACTCGAATCGTTCACGTCGTTGCGCAGCGCCGTGCAGTCCGCGGACGACCCGGCCTGACCGGCGCAGGCGCCTGCGCCGAGCCGCGCCCGTATGCCGTTCGCGTGATCGTCGTTCGCATCGGCGGAGAGACGGAAGGCAATCCCCGCCGTGAGCCCGGCTGCCACGACGGCGCCTCCGACGATCAGCGGCACGACGCTGCGCGGCGCGGTCTCGTCCGGCGGAGGCGGCGCGGGTGTGAGCGACGCGAGCTCGAGGGACACCGCGGTCTCCTTTGCCGCTTCACTGACGACGATCCGTGTCTGCACGCCGGCCCCTTTGCGCACCTCGACGGTGTGCTGGCCCGGAGCGACGAAGACCGGCTCTGCGAGCGGTGACGTCCCGACGAGACGGTCGTCGACGCGTACCTCGGCGCCGGCTTCGTCGACGGAGACGCGCACCGCTGCAGCCTCGTGCCGCGCTACCTCGAGCTGGCGACGGACGTTCGCGAGCGCGGCCTCGTTCTCGAGCGGCGGAAATGTCCGGAGGGAGAACGAGAGATGCTCGGCGGCTTCAGGGAAGAGCCCGAGCTTTATCTCGGTGTCGCCGAGCGACGCGGCGACGTCGTAGCTCTGGCGGAGGGCCCAGGCGTCGAGGAGCAGATTGCGTGCGTCGGTGTAGTGCCCCTCCTCGAACGCCTGCGACGCTTTCTGATAGAGCGCCCGCGCCTGTGCATAGTCCGCCGCGGTGGGCTCGTCCGCTCCCGGCTCGGCCGAAACGGACGCCGCGGACGACAGCACGAGACACAGGGCGAGGCCGCACGAGAGCGGAACGAAGCGGATGTTCATATGACCTGCGCGGCCCCCCGTATCACGAACCCGGCCGTCAGCGCGGCGGTAACGACAGGGTAGGGCGCGACGCTGCCGACGGCTCGTTGCCCGGTGCAACCGCCGTCGATGGCGTGGAAGCGGCCACGCTGGTTGCCGCACGCGCCGCGGCCTCGGCGCGCAGGCGACGGCGTCGTTCCCTGCGCGTCTCACGCGAACCGTCGGAGTTTCGCCGTGAGTCGTCCGCTGCGCTCGTCGCTTGCTCCGCAGCGGCCTGGGCCTGGAGCTCGCCCGACGAGGGCGGCGCTGGCGCCGCGACGAGGTTCGGCGTCGCAAGCTCCTCTGGGACGGCCTGCGGCGCGGTGGCGTGCGGTGCGGCGAGCGCGCCGACCGTCCCGAGCGACTCGCCGCGCGGTGCGGCGGCCCCTGCGTACGCAGTTTGCGCAGCGACGCGCTCGGGGACGAGCGTCACCCTGCGCGCGAAGAGCCCGAGGAACAGCGCCGCCGCAGCGGCGACGGTCAGCGCGAAGGCGCGACGGCGCTGCCGTGTCGTCATCCCGCGCATTGCCGGCGCGCGCACCGTGATCCGCTCGTTCTCCGACGGTTCCGGCGATTTCTCTGCCGGGCGCTTTGCCGCGGCCCGGGCGGACGCGGCTCGCTCGTCGAAGGCGTCGAGCGACAGGGGCGGAACGCTCGTCAGAGGCGGCATCTGATGGAGCCACGCCGCTTCCCGCGAGCTCGGCGGAGGCGGAATGCCGAGCCCGCGCTGCGTCGGCTCCTTGATCGCCGCGGTGACGACGGGCAGCGGCGTCGAGCCCGATAGATGCGCGTTGCTCCACGAAATCGCACGCGGCGTCGGAACGCCGCTGCCGGCGGCCGCTTCGTCATTGCCGTCGGCTTCGTCGCTGTTTCCAGCGTCGTTGCTTGACTCTTCGGCCGAGTCGAAGACGCCCTTCGGCGCGGGGCGATAGCCACTCGGCTCCACGGGCGGAGGCAGAGGAACGTGCTCGTCCTCGTCCGGCCACAAAGAGTCGGTGTTCTCCGTGTCGGAGTCGTCGAAGAGACCAGAAATCGGATTATCGCGCTTCACGAGCATGGCCGGTCGTTCCGGTGCGGGCTCAGCTAGCCGATTGCTCCCCCAGGAGGCAATTCTTCATTCATAGCATGCCGTTCTTCTCAAATCCCCGCCGCAAGACGCCACATTTCACGCTTAGGTAATCGCGCGCGTCCATCTCCGCTCTTCCCTCCCGAGTCTCCCGAGGCGATAGCCCGCGATTGCCTCGACGTTGGGGCGAGTCGCCACACCGTACGGAGAACACTTCGTCAGTGCTTCGGATGTGCGACGAAGAACTTCATCACTTCGTCGCCCCAGACGAAGGACGTGTGGTCGTTGCAGCCGAACGAGATGAGCTGGTCGGGCGGCACCGTCGTCCCCGACGACGGGGTGACGGCGAGATCGGTGCTCCCCGGGTAACAGTGGCCCGCGAGCGCGACACCGAAGAACGACGAGGTCGTCTGGTAGTCGTGCGTGATGTACTCGAACGGCACGCCGTCGGGGTCGAGGTAACGCGTGCGCGTGAACGTCGCGTCGCTCGCGATGACGTGTCCTGCGTCGAGCTTCAGCGCCGGGAACACGCTGCCGTCGAGCCAGTCGTTCACGCACTTCGGATCGACCAGGCCGTCCTTCGTGCCCTGGACGTAGAGGACGGGGATGTTGCGCGCAGGGACATCGGCGCCCGCTTCTGCACCGTCGAACCGACACGCCACCTCGGGCGGCGTGAGTCCGAGGGTCGCGAGATCGGCGCACTGGTATCCGGCGGCACCCGGCGCGATCGACGCGAGCAGGTCGGAGTGCTGGCAGAACCATCGCCACGTCATGAAGCCGCCCTCGGAGAACCCGGTCATGTGAATACGCTTCGTGTCGGCGTGAAACGCGGTGATGACCTGGGTGAGAATGTCCATCACCCGCGTGTCGTCGCCTGGGGTCGTCGGCGTGTCGGCGACGAAGAGACGCTGGTTCAAGAGGATCGCGTTCTGTAACGCGTTCGGCTGGATGACGATGTACCCGTACCTGAGACCGAGCGCGCTCAGGTTCGTGTTCTTGTCCTCCATCTGCGAGCTCATCATGCCGCCGTGGACGTCGACGACGACACCGCACGCGGTGTGCGTGCACTGCTCGGGCACCGTGACCACGTCGATGGTCGTATCGCAGGTCACCTGATGGACGCCGGGTGTCACGTCGCTCGCGCCGAGGCATCCCGTGGGAACCGGTGCCGGCACGGGAACTCCGAGCACCGCGCCGTCGTCGCTCGCGTCGATGAGGCCGCCGTCACCGGCGCTCGCGCCGTCGACCGACGCGTCTACGACGCTCGACGCGCCGCCCACTGCCGTCACACCGTCCGCGCCGCTCGCCCCGGCTGCGCCGCTCGCTGCCGTCACACCGCCCGCGCCGTTCGCCCCGGCTGCGCCGCCCGCCGCCGCTGCGCCGCCCGATGACGGTACGCCGCCGGACGACGGAGTGCCGCCGAACGGCGTTGTCCCGCCGGCCTGGGGCGCACCGCCGTAAGACGACGTGCCGCCGACGGACATCGTGCCGCCGGGGGAACCCCCAGAACTCGAAGAACCGGAGCTACACCCCGTGTACGACCCCACGAGCACAGCGAGAAGAACGGCCCCGAGGCGTCGTGGATTTCCGGTTTCCGGCATGTGCTCACGAAGAGTTTACGCGAACGTTCGCACGCGAAACGGCAGATCTCCTACAACGCCACCCACCGATCCTCGAAAGGTAGCGACATGACCCACTCCCCGACCAACATCGTGCTCATCCCCGGACTCTGGCTCACCGCGCTCTCGTGGGAAAAATGGGTCGAGCGCTACGCCGCGAGCGGCCATCGGGTGATCGCGAAGAGCTGGCCGGGGATGGACGGCGATATCCAGGCGCTCCGCCGCGATCCTTCCGCCGTCGCGAACGTCGGCGTGATCGAGGTCGTGGAGCACTACGAGAGCATCATCCGTGGGCTCGACTCGCCGCCGATCATCATCGGGCACTCCTTCGGCGGGCTCGTCACCCAGATCTTGCTCGACCGTGGGCTCGGCAAGGCCGGCGTGGCGCTCGATTCGGCTCCCGCGAAGGGCATCCTCGTTCTGCCCTGGTCGGAGCTGAAGTCGGGGTTCCCCGCGCTGAAGAACCCGGCGAACAGCCACCGCGCGGTCGCGCTGACGTCCGAGGAGTTCCACTACGCGTTCACCAACACGATGACCGAGGCCGAGTCTGCCAAGGCGTACGAGCGCTACGCGGTACCGGGACCCGGTCGCGTGCTCTTCCAGGCCGCGCTCGCGAACTTCAACCCGCACGCCGCCACCCGGATTCATTTCGAGAACGACGATCGAGCGCCGCTCCTCATCATCGCCGGCGAGAAGGATCACGTCTCGCCGCCGTCGGTGAACGTCGCGAACGCGAAGCTCCAGCACAAATCGACGGCGATCACGGCGTTCAAGCAGTTCGCGGGGCGTCCGCATTTCCTCATCGGCGCGCCCGGCTGGGAGGAGATCGCCGATTTTGCCCTGAGCTGGGCATCGAACCCCGTCGAGCTGTCCTGAGCTGAGCGCGTTACGCAGTGCGTAGCCACGAGATGTGGCGCGAAGGGACACCGAGTGGTCGCGCTGGTCAGAGGGACGGTTCGCACGTACCTTTGGCCGTCGGTGTCACGGAATGGCCGCGCGTCGCAATGTGTCGGGCGGCCTTTCTCTGCGATGGTGCACGTCGACCCAGGCCGGGATTCAATCGACGGGAGGCCTCTCATGCTCAAAGCTTCTGCTCTCATAGCCTTTACCTTGCTCGCATCCACCGGATGCGGCGCGAGCGATCACTCCACACCTTCGACGCCGTCGAAGCCCTCGACGCCTTCCTCGCCTTCGACGCCCTCGACCGGCGACAACACGGCGCCGGGCGCCTTCAATCCTCCGCCGGTTGCGGACGGCTATCAGCGTCTGACGGCCACGACGATCCCGACGATCAATCCCGGTGACGACGTCACTTACTGTCAGTACGTCATGGCGCCCGTCGACAGCGACATGGACGTGATCGACATCGGCGGGTTCCAGTCCAAGTTCGGGCACCACGCCGTCGCGTTCTCGTACACCGGCGACGGTACTCAGGAGCTCGGCAAGAGCACCCCCTGCATGGGCAGCGAGTTCAGCTCCGGCGCGGGCACCTCGGCCGACTCCATGATGGGCGGGGCGGACCTCACTTCGATGGGCTCGTTCCTCGGCGGCGTCGGCGGCGGTTCCTCCGACAACAACACCGGCAAGCTGCCCGACGGCGTCGTCTTCCGGCTGAAGAAGGGCGACGGCATCATGCTGAACGCTCACTACATCAACACCGGGACCGAGGTCATCTCGGGCGACGCCGTCATCGACGTGAAGCTCGCGGATGCCGATCCCACCCGTCTCGTCGCGTCGCTGTTCCTCAACCTGAACATCGGGTTCAATCTGCCTCCCCAGGCATCCACGTCGTCGTCCTCACAGTGCGTCGCGGGTGACGACGTGAAGATCCTCATGATGACGAACCACATGCACGAGTTCGGCACCAGCGCGACCACCGAGGTCACGCGCGCCAATGGCGATAACGTCATGCTGCATGCCGATCCGACGTGGACTTACGACATGCAGTTCAACCCCGTCTACTCGCGATGGACGGTGGCCGCGCCGTTCGTCCTGAACAAGGGTGACACCATCAAGACGACCTGCACGTGGGACAACACGAAGCCCGACTCGATGGTTTTCCCACGGGAGATGTGCATCGGTGTCGGCTTCGCCCTGACGACGGGCGATTCGACGCACGTCCCGGCGTGTGCGGCCGGTACCTGGCTCTCGTCGTTCCTCTGAGATTCGCTCGCTGTTAGCCCGCTGCGCGTCACACGCGCGGTGGGCTGACGTCGCGGTCGAGCTCGCGACGGGTCGCTGCCATCGCTAGCTCGACGACGCGGGGTGCTTCTTCGAGACGGAAGGGATCGCAGCGCGGGAGCTCCGGGATGACGAGCGGGACGAGCTCGCGACGTCGCGGGATATCCCTGCCGAGCGCGCCGTGCAGTCGTGCGAGCGGCAGCCGCGACGCGAGGTGATGATAGAAGACGCGCTCGCTCGCGCCGACACCGGCGAGACCTGGTCGATCGAGGATCCCGCCGTCGTAGAGGGCGCGGCCCTCGTGGAGCACGGGATGGAACATGCCGGGAACGGCGCACGACGCGCGCAACGCCGGTGCGAGCGCCCCCGAGTCGAGGACGCGCGTGCGCAGCGTCGCCACGTCGAACACCGACACCCTGAGGGGAACGCGACACGCCGCGAAGGTCCGCACCGGCAAGAGCCGCTCGAGGAGCGACTCGAACAGACGTCCGCGGAGGAGGCCAGGCCCGAAACCGGGATCCCAGAAGTCGCGCCGGTCTATGCGGAGTAGCTCACGGACGAGCTCGCGCGCGGTGACCCCCGACGCCCAGAACCCCGTGACGAGCGCGCCGGCGCTCGAGCCCGCGACTCGCGCCGGCAAGAGTCGCTCTTCTTCGAGCACGGAGAGGACGCCGGCGTGCGCGAAGAAACCGAAGAACCCCGACGACATCGCGAGCGTGAACGGCGCGCTCTCGAGCCATTGCCGTAACGTCATCCGGCCGACTCCAGCGGCACCTCGACGCTGATCCGGCGAGATCGGAGGAGCGCGTCGAGCGCCGAGAAATCAACGGGCTTCACGAGATGCGCGTCGAAGCCTGCGGCGGACGAGCGCGCCCTGTCCTGGTCCTGGCCGTAGCCCGTGATCGCGACGAGAAAGAGGGGCGTCTTCATCGCCTGTCTCAGCCTTCGAGCCACCTCGTAACCGTCGATCAGCGGGAGCCCGATGTCGATGAGCCCGATGCTCGGTGAGAACAGCCCGGCGATCTCGAGCGCCGAGAGACCGTCGTGCGCGATGCGCACCTCGGCGCCCACGACCCTGAGCAGCTCGGCCAGGAGCTCTGCGGCATCGGCGTTGTCGTCGACGACCAGGACCCTGCCGTACGACGGATCGACCGCCGCGACAGGCATCGCCGGCACCTCCGGTTCCGGCGAGAGTCGATCGAGCTGCTCGATCGCCGGCAGGTGAATCGTGAAGATGCTGCCCTTGCCCTTGCCGTCGCTCATCACCGTGGCCCGCCCGCCGTGCATGGCGACGATGTTCTTCACGATGGCGAGGCCCAGCCCGAGGCCGCCGTGAGAGCGCTCGATGGACTGCGTCTCCTGGACGAACGTGTCGAAAACGAAGGGCAACATCGCCGGATCGATGCCGATGCCGTCGTCTCGCACGGAGAGCGCGAGCTCCTCGCCGTCCAGGCGGCTCTCGATGGTGATGTGGCCGCCTTCGTCGGTGTACTTGGCCGCGTTGCTGAGCAGGTTCGATACCACCTGGGTCATGCGCGCAGGATCGGCGAACACCGCGCGCCCGCGTGAATTGACGAGAATTTCCAGGTGATGGCGTCGCGCCTCGAGCAGCGGGCTCGTCACCTCGACGGCCTTGGCGATGACCTCGGCGAGCTCGATCCGGATCTTCCGGAGCTCGATCGTCCCGCGGGTGATGCGCGACACGTCGAGCAGATCGTCCACCAGGCGCATGAGGTGATCGACCTGGCGCTCTATCACCGCGCGCTCGCGCTCGTACGCCTGCTCCGGTCCGAGGCGCATCAGGTGAAGCGCGGTCGTGATGGGTGCGAGCGGATTTCTGAGCTCGTGCCCGAGCATCGCGAGAAATTGATCCTTGGCCCGGCTCGACGACTCCGCGTCGTTACGGGCGGCACGCTCCTGGGCGAGCAGATGCTCGCGCTCGGCGGACACCAGCTCGAGGTTCCGACGTAGCGCGACCTGCTCGGTCACGTCGACGGCCACCGTCAGGATGGAGTCCGATTCGCCGAACGGCACGATCACCGGCTGACACGTGAACAGGAAGTACACGTCCTCGAGCTCGCCGTTGGGCCCACGCGCGAGCGGCACCTTGTACTCGGCCGCGTTGAAAGGCTCGCGGCTCTCCCGCACTGCGCGTAGCATCGACAGGACGGGAGCGTCGTCGACGAGCTCCGGGAACACGTCGCGAAACTTTCGCCCGACGAGCCCTTTCTTGCCGACCATCTGTTCGTAGGACTGGTTCGCGAGCTCGTAGACGAAGTCCTCGCCCGTCACCAGCGACACCGCGACCGGCGCCTGCAGGAGCACGTTCCGGAGGATGTCGCGAGCCGCGGTCGCGTCCTTGCGCGCTCGTCCGAGGGCGAGGTGCGTCGCGACGCGCAGCGTGAGCTCGCGCGCGGAGAACGGCTTCGTCAGATAGTCGTCGGCGCCCGCCTTCAGCCCGTCGAGGCGCGACGCCTCGCCGGCGCGCGCGGAGAGCAAGATGACCGGGATCTGCGCGAGCCGCGGGTCCTCGCGGATCGCGGCGAGGAGCGCGAACCCGTCGAGCTCCGGCATCATGACGTCGGAGAGGACCAGATCCGGCGGCGAGCGTCGTACGGCGAGGAGCGCCTCGCGCCCGTCGGCGACCAGCGTCAGCGCGTAGTCGTTCGACAGGATGCGCTCCACGTAGTCGCGCATGTCCGCGTTGTCCTCCACGACCACGATGCTGGGCTTGCTCGCGACGCCGTGCTTCGTCACCGTCGCGGGCTCCTCCGTCATCGACGTGAGCGGCGCTTGCCAGCGCATCGCCTCATCGGCGAAGGCCGTTGTTCCTCGTGTCTCGCGCTCCGGTGGTGTGGCTGATCGTGAAGCGACGGGTCCGAGGGGCAGCTTGACGACGAAGGCAGAGCCGAGCCCCGCGATGCTCGACGCGGTGAGCGTACCGCCGTGCAGCGCGACGAGATCACGCGACAGCGAGAGGCCGATGCCCGCGCCTTCCTGGCTGCGACCGCGGGCGTGGCGCACACGGTGGAAGCGCTCGAAGATCTTCGGCAGCTCGTCTTCCGGGATCCCTATGCCGGTGTCGGAGACGATGAGCGTCGCGGTGTCGGTATCGCCGCGGAGCGTGACGGTGACCCCGCCCTCGAGCGTGAACTTGAGCGCGTTCGAGAGAAGATTCAGGACGATCTTCTCCCAGAGATCGCGATCGAGTGAGACCAGACGGGTGAGCGGCGGGCAATCGACCACGAGGAAGAGCCCGGCCTGCTCGAAGGCGGCGCGGAAGGCGCTCGCGAGATCGGCCGTGTAGATGGACAGATCGGTGGGTTCGCGTGACGGGACGAGTCGGCCCGCTTCTATGCGAGACAGGTCGAGCAAGCGGTTCACGAGACGGAGGAGACGATGCGTGTTGCGGTGAACGGCCTCGAGCGCTTCTCCGCCGAGCGTGCGTCCGTCGCTCGCGAGAGCGTCCTCGATGGGGCCGAGCATCAGGGTGAGCGGCGTGCGAAATTCGTGGCTGACGTTGTCGAAGAACGTCGTCTTCGCGCGATCGAGCTCCTCGAGCGCACGCAGGCGTCGCGCCTGTTCGTCGCGCGCGCGGGCAGTCGCGATGTTCGTCGCGACGTGACGCGCGACGAGCTCCAGGAAATCGCGGTAACGGGCGTCGAGCTCGAGGTGCGGGCTGAGCCCCGCGACGAGGACGAGCGACGTCGTGTTCTCGACGCGGTCCCAGCCGAGCGGGAGGACGAGAGCGCGCACCGGCGGCGAACGTCCCTCCGCGACGGCGTGCTCTTCCGGCGACAGCACGACGTCGTCGACGACGGTCGCTTCGCCTTGGGTCGCAGCGGCGGCGAGCGGCCAGGGGCGCTCGTCTGCCGAGATCGTGATGCGCTCCGGGACGAACCAGTCGCCCGCGAGACCGAACGACGCCGCGAGCTCTGCCTCGTCGCCCTCCACGAGGTAGAGCGCCGCGAACGGCACGTCCTCGGCGTCGGTGGCGACCACGGCGAGCGACGAGCGACAGGCGTCGAGCGGCGTCTCTGTTCGGGTGGCGGCCTCGGCGAGGTCCTTCAGGGTGCGTAGACGGCGATCGCCGATGACCTTGCCGGTCGTCTCGGTGACGGTCGTGAAGACGCCGGCGATCTCGCCGTCGTCACCGAAGATGGGGCAGTGGGCGTGGTTGAAAAACGTCTCCTCCGGAAAGCCGTTCCGGTCGAGGAGCATGAACATGTCCTCGTGACCCACGGCGCCGCCGCCCGAGAGCACGCCCTCGAAGATCGGCAACATGATGTGCCAGATCTCCGGCCAGATGACGGCGCCGCGCTCCCCCATCGCTCGCGGGTGCTTGCTCGCGCCGAGCACCGGCCGGTAAGCGTCGTTGTAGAACTCGTGGAGCTCGCGTCCCCACCAGACGAGGATCGGCGTCCGCGACGAGAGGCAGATGCTGAGGGCGGTCTTGAGGCTCTGCGGCCAGCCCTCGATCGGTCCGAGCGGATGGGTGGACCAGTCGAGCGACCTGATCAGCGCGCCGGACTCGCCCCCGCTGGCGAGGACGCGGTCGAACGTGGTCTCGCCTACGGATCCGGCTCGGTTCGAGGTCGACACGTAGCAAACGGCACTCTGAGTGATCGGTGTCCCCGCTGCAAGCGAGGCCAAATGACTCACCCACGTACGGCGACCGGAATTTGGCGGACGGCGGACTCTCGCGACGCGACGCAGCGTTTGAGCTGACGACCGTCGCCAGCAAATGACGGTGTTCAGCCGCTGGTCGTCGCGGTGCGGGCGACGGCGCCGAGCGTTGCCGTCATGGTGTTCGTGGTCGCATCGGTGTTCGAGCCGAGACCGTGTCGCTTCGCGAGCCAGTGCGGGTCGACGTACGAGAGCCAGGTGCGGTCCTCTGCGTCGCGCCACACGAGCACCTTGAGCGGAAGATCGATGCCCATGAGCTGGCTCTGTTGCATGAGCGGAGTGCCGGCCTTCGCGTTGCCGAAGAGCACGACGACAGTCGGCCTCAACGCGAGGCCTACGCTCGCTGCGCCGGCAGCGTGATCGATCTTCGCGAGGACGGCCATGCCGCGCGCAGCGATCTCGGCCTCGAGGCGGCGCAAGGTTTCTTCAGGCGTGAAGTGGCTCGCGAGGGTCGTCAGGCCTTCCATGAGCGGGAGAGTACGCGAAGAAGCGCGCTCGCTGTGCGCCAGCGCGTGAGCACTTATCAACGGTTTCGGCAATGCGTCGGTGATGCGAACCGCAAGTGCATGTGGCGAAATGTACCGACCAGCGGTGAGGTCGCTTGCGCCGTCCGATCTCGCTTGGCACGACGTAAACACGGCGTCAGGGTCGGGGTAGATGCCCTTCCAGACCAGAACGCGCCCCGGCATTCCGTACCCCCTCGGCGCCACCTGGATCGGTGACGGCGTCAACTTCGCCATTTACTCGGAGCACGCCTCGAAGGTGGAGCTCTGTCTCTTCGACATGGACGGCAGCGAGACGCGCATCGCCCTCCGCGAGCGGACGGCCTTCGTCTGGCACGCCTACGTCCAGGGCGTGATGCCCGGTACGCGCTACGGCTATCGCGTGAGCGGCGAGTACGCGCCGGACAGGGGCTTGCGGTTCAACGAGCACATCGTCCTGCTCGATCCTTACGCCAAGGCCGTCGACGGGCACGAGCGCTGGGACGAAGGAGTGTTCGCCTACGAGCTCGGCGCGCCGGAAGAGGACGGCAAGAAGAACGAGAAAGAAGCGCTGGGAGCGCCGCGCTCGGTCGTCATCGATCCGTCGTTCGAGTGGGGGAGCGACACGCGGCCCGGGATCCCGCATCACCGTACGGTCATCTACGAGGCTCACGTTCGCGGCATGACGATGCGTCATCCTGCGGTGCCCGAGAACATCCGCGGCAAGTACGCGGGCCTCGCGAGCGACCCGATGATCCGGTACTTCAAGGAGCTCGGCGTGAACGCCATCGAGCTCTTGCCGGTGCACGCGTTCGTCGACGACAAGACGCTGCTCGACAAGGGTCTCCGCAATTACTGGGGCTACAACAGCATCGCGTTCTTCGCGCCCGAGTCACGCTACCGCAGCGTGGACGAGCCGGGGGAGGGCGTGCGCGAGTTCAAGGAGATGGTGAAGCGGTTTCACGCCGCGGGGATCGAGGTGATCCTCGACGTGGTCTACAACCACACCGCGGAGGGCAATCACCTCGGTCCGTCGATGTCGTTCAAGGGGATCGACAACCCGACTTATTACCGGCTGAGCGACAATCCTCGCTTCTATTTCGACTACACGGGGACCGGCAACAGCTTCAACGTGCGTCATCCGCAGACGCTCCAGCTCATCATGGACTCGCTCCGGTACTGGGTGCTCGACATGCACGTCGACGGGTTCCGGTTCGATCTCGCGTCGACTCTTGCCCGGTCGCTGCACGAGGTCGATCAGCTCTCGAGCTTCTTCACGATCATCCATCAAGACCCGGTGATAAGTCAGGTGAAGCTCATCGCCGAGCCGTGGGACGTCGGCGAGGGCGGCTATCAGGTCGGCAATTTCCCGGTGCGCTGGGCGGAGTGGAACGGGAAGTACCGCGACGTCATGCGCGCTTTCTGGAAGGGCGACGGCGGTCGCGCCGGTGAGCTCGCGTATCGCCTGAGCGGCAGCAGCGACCTCTACGAGAACGACGGGCGGAGCCCCTATTCGAGCATCAACTTCATCGTCGCGCACGACGGCTTCACCCTTCGCGATCTCGTTTCGTACAACGAGAAGCACAACGACGCGAACGGGGAGGACGGGCGCGACGGCGCCAGCGACAACGCGTCGTGGAACTGCGGCGCCGAGGGCCCGACCGACGACCCAGAGATAATGCGCCTGCGCGCACGGCAGCAGAGGAACCTGCTCGCGACGCTGCTTCTCTCCCAGGGAACCCCCATGATCTGCGGCGGGGACGAGCTCGGGCGCACCCAGGACGGTAACAACAACGCCTACTGTCAGGACAACGAGACGAGCTGGCTCGACTGGAACCTCGACGACGAACGGAAGGCGTTCCTCGAGTTCACGCGGAAGCTCCTCCGCATTCGTGCCGAACACCCTGCGCTCCGTCGCGCCAAGTTCTTCAAGGGACGGCGCATCCACGGGACGGACATCAACGACATCGTGTGGGTGCGCCACGACGGCAAAGGCATGACCGACGACGACTGGTCGTCGTCCGACACACGCGCGCTCGGCATGGTCATCGCCGGCAACGGCCTCGACGAAGTGAACGAGATGGGCGAGCCGTTGACCGACGACGATCTGCTGCTCCTCGTCAATGCGGGCCACGAGCCGCTCGAGTTCACGATGCCGGAGGCCGTGCAGGGCCCCGAGCGCTGGACGCTCCTAGTCGACACGAACGACGACCACTCGACGGAGACCGTGCCCATGGACGGCATGACGCCGCTCGAGGCCCGCTCCCTGAAGCTCTTTCACCGGCCTCCGAGCGGGGAGCGGCGGACCATGATCTGACGGTGTTTTTGGGGGATGCGCGCCCCGGAGGACGACTTATATTCGTTCGGTGAACAAGCTCCGCGTCGACGTGTGGTCCGACATCGCTTGCCCCTGGTGCTACGTCGGCAAGCGCCGTCTCGAAGCCGCACTCAGGGTCTTCTCTCACCGCGACGAGGTCGAAGTCGTCTGGCACGCCTTCGAGCTCGATCGCGCCGCGCCGACGGAGCGCGACTCTTCGCAGAGCTACGCGGAGCGGCTCTCGAAGAAGTACGGCACCACCGTCGAGCGCGCCCAGGGAATGATCCAGCGCATGACCGACGTGGCGAAGAAGGACGACCTGGATTTTCACTTCGAGAAGGTCCGCTCGGGCAACACCTTCGACGCGCATCGAGTCATCCACATGGCGGGGCTCCGCGGCGTTCAGGACAAGGTGAAGGAGCGCATGCTCCGCGCCTACATGACGGAGGGCGAACCCATCGGTGACAGGGGCGCGCTCGGGCGTCTCGCGGGCGAAGCCGGTCTCGACGCCGGCGAGGTGGATGACATGCTCGCGGGCGATCTCTACGCCGACTCCGTCCGTGCCGACGAAGCGAAGGCGGCGGAGCTCGGGATCTCCGGAGTTCCGTTCTTCGTCATCGGTGGCAAGTACGCCATCTCCGGCGCGCAGCCGACCGAGGTGTTCGTGAAGGGGCTCGAGCAGGCCTGGGCAGAGCTCGCGGGTGATCCGGCGTTCGAAGAGGGCGCGATGTGCGGCCCCGAAGGCTGCTGAGTCGAGAGACGTCACTCGCCGGTCGACGGCGCGGTGTGCTTCGCGGCGAAGTGCGCAGCGCTCTCGCGCATCAGGGCACCGCGGAGCGCCGCGAAGGTCGCGTCCTGATGCAGCGACTTCCGCGTCAGGAGCGCGACGCGACGGGACACGCCGAGCCGCCGCTGGCATCGTCGCGGGATCTTGAGCTCGAGGGCGAGCCCGAGCGGAAGAATGCCGTTGCCGAACCCGGCGCGGAGCATCTGTGCAACGGCGCCGAACGACTCGACGTAGACGAGCTCTCCCTCGAAGAGCTCCGGGTGCCGCTTTCTGAGTAGCGGCTGCGTCGCCCTGAACGTCGCCGACGTCTGCTCGATCGAGATGAGCGGCTGCTTGCGGTCGAGCCGCGGTCCGAGCCCCGACGGCACGAGCACGAGCGGCTCCTCGACGAGGGGGTGCTGCACGAGATCGCCCGCCGCTGACGACTCGGTGCAGAGCCCGACGTCGTAGCGACCGAGCCGTACGCTCTCGACGACGAGCACGCTCCGGTGCGCGTGCAGCTCGAGCTCTATCTCCGGCAGCTCGGCGAGCACCCGACGGATCACGCGGGGACCCCACGACGACGCGATGGAGTCGGCGAGGGCGAGGGTGAACGACGTCGGCGCATCGACGTCGCTCCGCCGGAGCAGACCGCGGAGCTCCGCGACGAGCGGCCGCGCGCGGTCGAGGAACGCGACGGCGCGCGGCGTGAGCACGATGCGCCGTCCGCTCGCCGTGACCAGGCGGAACCCGACGTCGTTCTGCAGAGCCTGGATGCGCTTGCTGACCGCCGATTGCGTCAGCCTGAGCCTCGTCGCGGCCTCGCTGACGGTGCCGAAAGTCTCGAGAGCGACCAGAGCGTCGATGCCGTCCAACATATTCCTTGAGGGACTTTATCCTATTCCAATGATTCCAGAGATTCCGTGTTCGTCACGACCTAGATCGAGGACATGACCAACGCACCCATCGAACCCACGGCGGGTTCCGCCGAAGAGAGCTACACGACCCTTTCAGCCAGGCTCGAAGCCGTCCGCAAGACGCTCCGGAGGCCGCTCACCCTGGGGGAAAAGCTCCTGCTCGGGCACCTCGACGACCCTGGCAGCGACGACCTCGTCCCCGGCAAGAGCTACCTCTCGCTCTGCCCCGACCGCGTCGTGCTCCAGGACGTTCTCGGGCAGACCGGCATGCTGCAATTCATGCAGACCCGGCGAGATAGGGTCGCCGTGCCGACGACGATCCACTGCGACCATCTCATCCAGGCTCGCACCGACGGCCTCGTCGACCTCCGAGCGTCCGTCGCCGAGAACGGCGAGGTGTACGACTTTCTCCGCTCGGCTGCCGCGCGCTACGGCGCCGGCTTCTGGGCGCCGGGTGGCGGCATCATCCACCAGGTCGTCCTCGAGAATTACGCCTTCCCGGGGCAGCTCATCATCGGCACCGACTCACACACGCCGAACGGCGGCGGGCTCGGCGCCTGCGCCGTCGGGGTCGGCGGAGCGGACGCGGTGGAGGTCATGGCCGGCCTTCCGTGGCAGCTCCTCTACCCGAAGCGTATCGGGGTGTACCTGACGGGAAAGCTCGGCGGATGGACGGCGCCCAAGGACGTCATCCTCCGCGTCGCGGCGGAGCTCGGCGTGGCCGGTGCGACCAACGCCGTGGTCGAATACCTCGGTCCCGGCGCGCGCACCCTGAGTGCGACCGGCAAGGCCACCATCTGCAACATGGGCGCAGAGCTCGGCGCGACCACCTCCGTGTTCCCCGCCGACGAGCGCATGCTGCGTTACCTCGTCGCCACCGAGCGCGGCGCCATCGCCGACGTCGTGTCCCGTCACCTGGCGCTGCTCTCCGCCGATCCCGAGGTGGAAGCCGACCCCGACGAGTACTACGACCGCGTCGTTCGCATCGATCTGTCGCGCCTCGAGCCCCATGTCGCGGGCCCGCACACGCCGGACCGCGCGCGGCCCATCTCCGCCTTCGTCGCCGAGGCGCGGAGGTCCGAGCCAGAGTTCCCGGAGGCGGTGAGCGCCGCCCTCATCGGAAGCTGCACCAACTCGTCTTACGAGGATCTCACGCGCGTCGCGTACGTCGCGAGCGAGGCCGCCGCGCACGGCCTCACGTCACCCACGGCGCTCTTCGTCACGCCGGGAACGGCGCGCGTGCGGGCAACCATAGAGCGCGACGGACAGCTCGCCGCGATACGCGACGCCGGCGCGGTGATCCTCGCGAGCGCGTGTGGCCCCTGCATCGGCCAGTGGCGCCGCACCGACGCTGCCGTCGGGACGCCGAACAGCATCGTGACGTCGTACAACCGGAACTTCGCGGGACGGAACGACGGCCACGCCACGACCAACGCCTTCATCGCGAGCCCGGAGCTCGTCATGGCCTTCGCCATCGCGGGGCGTCTGTCGTTCAACCCGCTCACCGACACGCTGATCGGCGCCGACGGCGAAGCCTTCCGGCTCACGCCGCCCGTCGCTCCCGACGTGCCCGACGAGCCGCTCGTCCGCGACACCACCGCGTACACGCCGCCCGACGAAACACGCCGCGCTGCGCCCTACATCGATCCGTCGAGCACCCGCCTCGCGCGCCTCGCGCCGTGGCCCGCGTGGGACGGCAAGGACTTCGTGCATCTGCCGGTACTGATCAAGGCAAAGGGCAAGACCACGACGGATCAGATCTCCCCTGCCGGCGAGTGGCTCCGGTTCCGCGGACACCTCGAGCGATTCAGTGACAACTTGCTGATGGGAGCCCTCAACGGCTTCACCGGCGGCGTGGGGACCGTGACGAACCCACTCGACGGACGCACCGAGCGCGTATCCGACGCGGCCCGCGCCCTCCGCGCAAAGGGCACGCGCTGGATCATCGTCGCCGACGCCAACTACGGCGAAGGAAGCAGCCGCGAGCACGCCGCTCTCTCCCCGCGACTCCTCGGTTGCGCCGCCGTCATCGCGCGAAGCTTCGCGCGCATCCACGAGTCGAACCTCAAGAAGCAAGGCCTGCTCGCGCTCACCTTCGCCGACCCTGCCGACTACGACCAGGTGCGCGAAGGCGACCGCATCACGCTCGTCGAGCTCGCAAATCTGGCGGCAGGGAAGCCCGTGAAGTGCCTGCTCGAGCACGCCGACGGCACGAACCGGGTGCTCGCGCTCCGTCACTCGTACAGCACCGCTCAGCTCGCCTGGTTCCGTCGGGGTTCCGCGCTCAACGCGGCGTTCTGACTCCGCCCGCGTTCGCCTCTATGTCGCGGAATGAGGCGCGCCGGCGTCCAAACGTGCCCTCTCAGCGATATTCCAAAAGGGCATATAGCCTTGAGGCTATATGCCAAAAACATCGCGTCGACGCGACGACCGAGCTCCTCGCGTGAGCCGAAAATGCACAGCGCCCGTTTCGGCCGCCGTGAAGCGAGCCAAAACGGGCGAGTGCACCCTTCGACGTTACGGCGTGCTTACTTGCAGGCGCCGATCTCGAGATTCTCGTTGGCGATGTCGCTGAACGTGATGGTTGCCTTGCTGTAGTCGTTGCTCAGCTGGCCACCGCTGTTGCTCGCGTCGCTCGCGATGCCGTCCGACGCCGAATGCGCGATGAACGTGTTCGTGATGGAGGGCCCCGGGTACGGCGCGCTCGAGCTGCTGCTGGTGATCATGATGGCGGCCGTCGTGATCGTGTTGGTGCTGCAGCGACCGATGTGATGCGCGACCTGGAGCGGGTCGCTGGTGTCGACACCGGCGTAGAGGATCTGCGCGTGGTCGATCTTGCTCTTCGTCGGATCGTACTGGCCGCCGACGAAGTAGATGCCTTCCCAGTCTCCCGCGGCGGGCGTGTCCTGCGACGACGTGAGGACGACGGGCTTCGCCGCGCTGCCGGCGATGACGAGATCACCCTGTGCGGTGCCGCTCAGGGTGCCGACGATGAGCGCGCCGCTCATCTCGATGGTGACGCCCTCGTCGATGGTCAGGGTGACGCCGGGTCCGTCCTGCGCACCGGCGATCTCCAGGTACTGCGCGTTCTTGTAGAGGTACGGGAGCCCGATGCTCGTGACCTCGGCGTCGGAGTCGAGCGACTCGTCGGCGTTGGCATCGAGGTTCACGTGCTTCGCACCCGCGGGGATGAACGCGCCGGAATAGTCGAAGGCCTCGTTGAAGGACTTCGCCGCGCGAATGTCGACCTCTGCCACCGCGTCGAGGGCGGGGGTCTGCGAGTTCGGCGTGACGAAGCCGGTGAAGCGGATGCTCGAGCCGTCGGCCACGCCGAGCTTCGTGCCGATGCGCACGCCCTTGGTCTGCACCTCGCCGACGGTGACGTGGTCGAGAAGCAAGGGCTTCGCCTTGTCGGTGCCCTCCGCGGTGTCTGTGAGCTCGAGAGCCCACGATGCGCCGCCGCCGCCGGGACCGCCGTACCAGATGTTCACGTACGAGACCGTCGAGGCCATGTACGTGTCGAACTGGATGCCGCCGTGGAACACGTCGGGTTGTGCCTGATCACCGTTCGACGGCGTCGTCGTGATCACGATGGGCTTGTCGGCGGTGCCGTTGAGATGGATCTCGCCGGGGTCGATGCCGGCGCCGACGTGGATCTTGCCGGATTGATAGAGGCAGATGACCGTCCCGGCGTCGACCGTCAGGGTCGCGTTCTGCACCGTGAAGTCGTCGCCGATGAGATAGACCTTGTCCGCCGTCCAGTGCTCGTCCTTCGTCGTGACGACCTCGTCGATCGAGACGGAGTTCGCGTTCTTCGGTGAGAAGGGGTTCGCCTCGGGGCAGAGCACGGCCTGGGGGAGCGGACCCGTGGTCCCGCCTTCGCCGCCGCCGTCGGTCGTCGTGGTGCTCGCGTCTCCGCCGTCGGTCGTCGTGCCGGCGGTTCCCGCCATTGCGCCGGAGCCGCTCGCGCCGCCCTTGCCGCTGCTGCCGCCCGCGCCGCCCTTGGCGCCGCTGCCGCCGGTGCTCGCGTCGTTGTCGTTTTTAGAGCCGCCGGACTCACTGCCGCCGGTGCCGCCATCGCTACCGGAGCTGCCCTTGTCACTCGAGCAGGCCACGAACGGCGCGATCGCGCACGCGCACACCAGAAAGCTGCCAAGGAACTTCTTCATCGCTTCACTCTCCCTCGCGCCCGCTGAGAATGGTCGGGCGCAAAAGCCGCGATACTAGTCCTCATGCGAAAACTTCGTCAACGCTGCTGTTCCTTGCGAGCTAGCCAGCTCGCTCGCGGACGACGCCAAGTCGCCGGGGCGCTGAGTCAGCGCGCTAGAGCAGGAACGACGCACCGACCGATACGTAGGGCCAACCGATGCGCAGTGTGATCGCGAAGTCGTTGCTCAGCGTGAAGCGCGGGCCGACGAAGAAGAGCGGGTCGACGAACAGATCATGTCCCGTCGGTCGACACACGCCACCTGCGCAGGGGTAATCGGCGCCCCAGGTTGCGTACTCGATGCCGAGCCCCAGCTCCGCGAACACGCTGACGACCGGCGTGAAGAAGAAGTTCCATTGCGCGACCACCGGTAACCAGAACGAATCACCGCTGCACCGGTAGTTCCTGAAATCGGGCGGCGGGGCCGGCCGCGGCCCGGCCGGCAGCCACGGTCCCCAGTCCCAGCACCCGCCTCCGTAGTGCGCCCAGTCGAGCCCGAAGCCTATTGCGAGGCTGTTGTTGATCGTCGTGACGGGGCCGTTTTCGATGATCGGGATCGACGCTCGTACCCCGACGCCGCCTCCCGCGTCGCCCCAGTACGGCCCCGACCACTGGGCGAGGGCGTGGGGCTCGAGCTCCACGGCGTATTTCGGATGATTGCCCGGCTCTTTGATCTGAGCGGCGGCGTCGCGTGCGCCGGTCGCGATCATCAGCCCCGCCAGGCCGGAGAGTGTGGCACGAATGCACGATGCCGCGCGCGTCGTTCCGCGAAAGTACAAAGGTAAGTCCATCCAGACCAAGTAACCGCACGCCCCGATTCGTGCGCTGACCGCGAGCGGATATCCGGGCGAGCATGCAGTACGATCCGTCGAGCCGCTCGCGACTCTCGTCGCACGATCTTCCGCGCTTCACGGGAGACACGCTGTTCGACCGGATCGCGCGGGCACTCTGCGGCGCGGGCTGTCTGCCGCGGAAGGAGTTCTTCGAGGCGTGGGAGGTCGCGCGCCGGGTGCGACGGCGCTTCCGCGGCGGGAGAGTCGTCGATCTGGCGTGCGGGCATGCCCTGCTCGGGCAATTGATGCTCTTGCTCGACGACACGTCGCCTTCCGCCGTCTGTGTGGACCGCCGTATTCCGAAGAGCGCACGCCTCGTCGCGGACACGCTCGCGGCGGAGTGGCCACGCCTCGCATCACGCATCGAGCTCGTCGAGGGCGACGTCGAGAGCGTCGCGCTCGGACCGACGGACGTCGTCGTCTCGGCTCACGCCTGCGGCGCGCTCAGCGACGTGATCCTCGCGCGAGCCGTCTCGGTCGCGGCGCGGGTCGCCGTCTTGCCGTGTTGCCACGCGACGGCGAAGTGTGACACCGGGCATCTCGAGGGCTGGCTCGATCCGGCGCTGGCGATCGACGTCACGCGCGCGGCGACGCTGACGACCCGCGGGTACCGCGTCTACACGCAGCGGATCCCGGAGACGATCACGCCGAAGAACCGGCTGCTGCTCGCCGCGCCCGCGTCGCGCTGACAGGTGCTCAGAGGCGCGCGTTCGCGACGCACGGGAACGAGTCGCCATCCGCCGGGTAGCGGTAAATGCCGGCGAAGCACATCTCCGCGAGCGAGCTGTCGCCGAACGTGACGAGTTTGTCGGTGGTGTTCGTGTGCGTGCACTCGACGCGCAGGTTGTCGCCGGTCGAGAGCTGCAGAGGATCGATCGCGTAGTAGCGCTGCTCGCTGAAGTCGTAGGGGCCGTCGTGCAAGACGATCTCGTCGGCGCCCGCCGGTTCGGCGACGATCTTCATGTGCGTTCCGAGCTGGTGCATGTGTGGCGCGACGGAGAAGATCGTCACGTCGTGCGACATGGCGCAGTAGCCGATGCTCGTCGTCTCCTCGTGGGGCGGCAGGTTCAGATCGATGGTGCCGGCGAGGATGCCTTCGGCAAAATCCTTCACGTCGGTCTCCTTCATGACCTGCACGCGAGTGCCGGAGGTGCCGGTGAGTGGATCGGCGCTGGTGTTGAAGAGATGCAGGTTCAGGAGGAGCTGCTTGCCCTTCTCGACCTTCACTGCGACGCCGTCCGGAAAGTCGAACTCGTTCGTGCCCACGCCTGAGCCGAAGATGCTGAGCGGATGATTGTCCGCCGCGGTGCACGGCCCGATGCCGTCGGGCTGATCCGGATCGCCGACCGTGAGCAGCGTGTGGTGCGTCCCGAGCGGATTGATCGCGTCGAACTTCGACACGATGACATCCTCGTCCAGGGTCTGGCGCACACAGGTGTATGACTCGGTGCCGGGGTCGAGCGACCAATCGCCGGTGATGATCGTCTTCCACTGGTCGGCCTGCGTCGTGTCGGCACTCTTCTTCGGAGTATCCGACTTCTTGGCAGTGTCGGTGCCGCTGGTTCCCCCGCACCCGACGGCGAGTAGTGCGGAGACGGTGACCGAGAGAACGGAGACGTGCGCGCGCAGCATGGCGCGAAGTGTACTCCTGCGGCCTCCAAGTGTGGCGCTCCGGGGCTTCCCCTTCGAGTCGATTGGCGTGCGGTCGTGACGTGCTCGGGCAACCGCGAGGCCGCGGATGGTGTCACGCCTTTGCAGCAGCGCGGGCGAGGTACGTCTGCTTGGCCGCCCGACCGCGCTTCTCGAGCAACGGCGTCAGACGCTGGCGGAGCTTGGGGAACAGGTACGCCACCGTCGTGAGATATCCGGACGCACGCGACGGCAAGCGTTCGCGCTGCCCGTCCGCGGCGGAGTCGACCACGAGCTTCGCGATCTCGTCGGCCGTGCTCATCGGCTGAGAGAACACGAGATCCGGCACGTCGGCGATGCTCGCCATGATGAACCCGGTATCGACGGGCCCCGGCGACACGACGGCCACGCGGATGTTCGAGTCGGCGAGCTCCTCGGCCAGGGAGAAGCTGAAACCGCGAAGCCCCCATTTCGACGCGGCGTACGTCGCCTCGTGCGGAAGCGGCACGTGCCCCGCGAGCGACGCGACGTTCACGATCGTCCCTGCGCCGCGCTTTCTTAGATAGGGCAGAACTGCCTGGCTCATCACGATCGGAGCCGTCAGATTCACCGAGATGATCTGCGCGAGCTCCTCCGGCTTCCGGTCCTCCACCGCGCCCCTGTAGTTCACGCCCGCATTGTTCACGAGCACGTCGATGCCGCCGTGCTCCTTCGCGACGCGATCGAGCAGCGCGCGCGCCGCATTGGGATCGCCCACGTCGGTGGGCATCGAAGTGGCCTTACCGCCCGATCTCCGGATCGCATAAGCCGTCTCCTCGAGTGGCCCTGCACTCCGCGCCACGAGCACCACGTCGCCCCCCTCCGCGGCAAAGTCCCGCGCCGCAGCCGCGCCGATCCCCGAAGAAGCCCCCGTGACGATGACGACCTTCCCGACGAACCTACGCTGTGCGGCCATGCAAAGGTCGTGTCACGTGACGGAGAGGGACGTCAAGGCGGGGTACCGCGTTACAAGGCGTTCCAGGACGCTTCGCCCATGACGATGTAACGCGACATTCGCGTGCCATCCCACTCCACGCGAACGTGCGCGCCTTGCGTCACGTGCGGCTTCTTGGGCGTCCCCGCCAGGATCGACGGACGAAATACCGCGAGGTTCTGGGCGGATCGACGCCGGACGCTATCGAAAGCGATCCCGTTGCTGCCCGCGCCACGGAGCCTCGTCGCGAACGCTTGTGAATGGACGTATGAATCGGGGTCGTGAATGAGAGGCCAGCCGCCACGGATGTCATGCATCGGTGAATCGATTCGCCCGAGATAGGTGCGCAAGTCGAACTGGACCTTTGGCTCCAACGTGCGCTCGAGAAACCGGGTCTTGTGGTGGAGCACCTCGAACAGCGCGCCATCGAAGGAACTGCTCGCGTAGTAGACGCCGAATGTCCCGTTACTGAACCTCGAAGGGCGTCCGATATGCGTGAACGCCGCCATGATGGGCGATGCGCCCGGTCCGGAGAGGCGCTCGTTCAATGGCACGATGGAGATGTCGCCCAGTTCGTCTCGAAGGCGATCGTTGGTCAGACCTTCGACGAGTGCGAGCATCTCCCAATCGGCAGGATCGGCAATTCGCTCGAACAGGTCGATGGGCGGATATCGGCTGGGAATGACTCGAAACGTCTTGCTCCAGCGAATCCTCCGAATGGGCGGAGTGGCCGCTGTCACGAACCGCCGCCGCGTGCATGGTCGAGGTATGCACGGACGACATGTAGATCTCCGACGTTGCCCGCCAGCATTCGATCCAGAGCCGACTTCCCGCCGAACGCGTCGTTCGGCTTCGCCATCCAGGCATCCGCGCGCTCGTCTTCGTTGAACAGTATCTGGAGAGCCTTGTAGATGCCAATCACGTAACTGACGCGCTCGAACGTGTCCCTCGACAGGTTTCCCCCTTCGCCCTTCTTCCAGCCGAAGAAAGTGCTGCGACTCGGATTCCCGAGCAGCACCTGCGCCTGCTCGTTGCTCACTCCCCAGAGATCCATGATCCGGAAGAACGCCTTCTTGGCGACCGCCGACGCGCGCGGGTCGTCCAGGTGGACGCGTTTTTCGGAATTCGTATTCGGGAGCATCAGTCCAAGAATGAACTTTATGCGGCGATTAGTCAATATCTGGACTGGGGCGCTATTTCTCGCGGATGTCCCGGCCAACCAAAATCCCGCTGCAGCGGCGCCCGCCACGTCGGTGTCCGGATGGTCGCCGACGTACAAGGTGTCGTTCGCCTCTTTCGGCGCGCTGTCACGGCACTCAAGGCCAACGCAAGCTCGTCGTCGTTCCGGAGGACCAGTCGGCGCGCAGGATCGCGTAGCCCACGGCGTCCGCAAACTTGTCGGGCTCGACGCGCCATGCTTGCCGGTGGAGCGCCTCCTGAATGCTCACCGCCACGCAAACACCGGCTGCTCGTATTCCGCCACTCGCGTCGCGCGGCCAACGAGCGCCACCTCGCGGAGCTGGAACAGGACGGCGGCTGTCGGTGCGTGGATCACGGTGTCGAGCTCGCGCAGTGGGATACCGATGAGCGTGCGAGAGCTCTCGGGGATCGTCCAGAGACTGGGCACGTCGGGCGCTTCGAGGCTCGCAAGCGGAACCTCGTAAACTGCCGCGACCTCTCGGGGATCGGGCACCAGCGTGCCGCGTGGGTCGAGCCACACGACTACCGGCGTGATCACGAAACCGGACCGCGTCTCGTAGTCGTCGAGCAAACCGAGCACGTCCTCTGGTGAGGCGCGGAGCCCGACCTCCTCCGCGAGCTCGCGCAGCGCTGCCTGCGGTGCATCCTCACCCTTCTCAATGCGCCCGCCCGGCAGCGCCCATTGCCCCGAGTGCCTCCCAGGACGGTCCGACCGACGCGTGATGACGAAGCACGCCTCGTCCCCATCGCCGCTGACGATGGCGCACGCCACGGCCGCGCGCAGGAGCGCGCCGTCCGGCGCGGCAATCCGTTCGAACGAGCTCAAGTTCGCCTTCATCGACACACGGAGTGAGGGCGAGAAAGGTCTCATGGGGTCTTGCCGAAGACGTAACGCAACGTGGGTGGCGTGATCATAGCGACATCAGCGAAACCTGACGGAACGGCGCCGAAAGGCGCTTGAGATCCCTGGTGTCGGCCGTGGCAATCACGGCTGACGAAAACTCGAGCGCGGTTGCCACCACGAAAGCGTCGACCGCATTCGCAGAAGACATTCCTGCTTTCGCGAGCAGTGCACCGGCTCGCTGAGCGATCTCGCGTGTGAGCTCCGCAACTCGAATCGCGTCACGGTTCAGCAAATGATTCACGGCTGCATCGAATCGCGCTCCGCGGCAAACCTCCGCCAGCACCGGAGCAGGGACACGGACGAGCACACCGCGCTCGTGTGCAACCCGAGCGATGGCGCGTGCGCGCAGAGACAGCGCGCTGCGTTCGGTCGGGCGCGCAAGCGCGTTGAGCGCTTCAGAGTCGAGTATCAGCGCTTCGGCCACTCGCGCCTCGCGCGCTTGAGCTGGACGTCCGGAACGGGACCGAGATTCGCATCGAGCTCGGCGAGAAACTCACCGAGTGCTTCGCGTTCGAGCTCCCTGGCGACGGCCCGCGCCACGAACGACGATAGACCTCGACGACCAGCGCGCTTGCGAGCGGCGGTCGCGAGTTTCTGGGGCATGCTGATCGAGAGCTTTTCCGCGGCTGCCGCCATGGGCGAATACTACTCAAGTATTACCAGTTGAACAAGCGGCGGCAGTCCTTCGTCACTTGCACACAAAGCAAAGCCGCCATCGATTTCGTCGATGGCGGCTTTGTTCGTCACTGCTTACAGCGCCGTTACGTCCGTTCCAGCGCGTTCTTCGCGACGTTCTTCAGGTCTTCGCTTACGTCGCGGCTTGCTACGACTTGCAGTGTCTCGGCGATTGCCGGGATCGCGGGGAGCCATGAGGCGAGTACCTTGACGGCGCCGGCGCGTACCTTGACGGCTTGATCGCCGATGGCGATGACGGCGAGCGCGGTCGCCAGCACCTGGGAAGGGGTGCGTTCGTTGATGGCGTCCACGGCCTGCGCGCGGACGTCGGGGTCGGGATCGCCGGCGAGGCGTGCGAGGAGCGTGTCGGCTTCGTCGCCCGCGATGCGGCGGAGGGCTTGCGCGGCGTTGCCGCGGACGGCGGGCGACGGATCGTTCACGTACTGCGCGATCGTCGACAGCGTGGAGGGATCGCCCGCGTTGCCCAGCGCGATGAGGGTCACGCTTCGCAGGGTGTCGGTCGTTGCGCCGGTGAGCTGCGTCTCGAGGGTGCTCCGGATGTCCTGGGCGACCACGGGATCGGTGTCCATGATCTTGTGGAGTGACGAGCCGAGGCCGTAGTTGGCCTGGATCCAGACGTCGGGATCGCTCCTGAGATCCTTCAGCGTCTGCACCGTCTCGAGGCTCGGCGTGGGGACTCGACTGAGTGAGCGGACGGCCTCCATCCGGTTGAAGGGGTCGAGCGGCGAGGTCTTCACCGACATCTCGGCGAGCAGCTTCTGGCTGTCGGGCGTCGATGCATCGCGGAGCGCGGCGAGCATCGTCTCGGTGTCGGGGCCCTTCTTGTCGAGGTGCTTCTTCACCATGTCGAGCGTCTTCGGGTCTTCCCGTAGAAACGACGTGAGGGCGACGAAGGCCTGGGCCGCACGATCGCGCTCCGCCTTGCTCGTCTTGTTGCTGTCGAAGCCGTGCAGATCGGAGAACACCTGCGGCAGGCTCGTCGTCGCGACGCGCTCCTTGTCGTGTGCACTGTCGTCCTGAACGTGGCCGACCTTGTCGAGCGGCGAGGCGCCGGCAGACTGCTTTGCCCAGGCTTGAAGATCCGCGCTCGGCACGGAGACACGCGTTCGCTTCAACGTCAGGTTGCTCGTGCTCTCGAAGGCGGGGAGGGGGCCGCCCATGGGGGTCACCTTGGCGCGCTCGTCGAGACCGTAGCTCTCGAGTCGCGTCTGGGAATCGACCTGGAAGGTTATCCTCGATGAGAAGATCTCCGCGCTCTCGAGCTCCTTGGCGTTCAGCGCGTCGTATTTCACCTTGTGCTTCTCGACGGTCTCGCGGCTCTTCTGCTGATACTCCGCGGTGTACGAGCCGAGCCCGTCGTGCTCGTGCGACTGCCACGCGTCGCCCGGTCCTTGCCGGAGTAGCTGCACGTATTCACCGAGCGCTACCCAGATACGCGCGACCATCTGCGGAACCTGCGGATCGCCCAGCGAGCGCAGAAAGGTGCCGTCGGGCGCGAACTCGAGGAAGAAGGGACGCTGCGCGTCGGGCGTCATCGCTTCGTTCGTCGTGCCTGCGGCCAGGGTCGTGAATTTCCCGGAGAATTGGCCGCGCACGACGATCTTCGCGCCGTGCTCGAGGCCGGTGAGGGTGAGTGGACCGGCGAAATCGAGCTTGCCCAGGGCCTGCCCGCTGCTCGTCGCCATCGTCGTGGTCTGGTGCATGTCGTATTCCTGCATCACACCGAGGGGGAAGAGCGACGCGGTGGTGTAGATCGCGCCCGTCGTCGAGCTCCCGGCCGTCCCGGTGTCATGAGACGGCCCGCCGACGGCGCTCGTCGCCCGGGATTTCCCATAAAAAAGACCGATCGCCCCGCACGCTACCAGGAGCCCTGCGGTGACCGAGTAAGTCCAGCGTCGCTTCTCATTCGTCGC
This sequence comes from Polyangiaceae bacterium, assembly GCA_036272055.1. GTDB lineage: Bacteria > Myxococcota_A > Polyangia > Polyangiales > Polyangiaceae > DASZVB01. The sequence continues at coordinate 50,627 of DATAZL010000101.1, forward strand.
GTTCGTGTTCATCGTTGTCTCTCTCGCTCTGGCTGACTTCTAAATCGAATGTGATGGAGCATCCCTTGCGGGCGACGAGAGCGGAGGGGTGGTCCGCCGCTCCCGTCGTCACCGCAAGGTCTGCAACTACAAACGCCGGCTACTGCACCACCGGGTTGCAGGTGTAAGGCTGCGGACCCGTGGGATTGAGCACGATGTCTTGCGGTGTCTGGGGCATCGAGATGACGCCTCCAGGCGGGTTGGAGAGCGGCGGCACCTCGGTGTACGCGACGTCGGAGCCCTCCTCACCGTAGTCGTCTCCGTATTTGAGCGCAGCGTCGCCAACGCCGCCCGTGATGAGGGTTATGTGCTGTGTCGGCACGGGGTGCCAGTTGGCGAGCTGGTGCTTGAACGTCTTGTGCCACCTGAGGAAGTGGAGACGCGCGGCCAGGCTGATCTCACCGTCGAGTGTGTCGAGATCCAGCTTCGCGCCCCAGCGAATTCCGCTGACCCACTGGAAGTCGCCGTTCAGGAAGTCGAGGCCCGTCTTCTTCGTGCCGTGGTAGGGCGACGCCTCGACGTCGCGCTTCTCGGTCTCGTCGACGCGCATGAGCGCAACGCCGATGGTGGTCGGGACCGCGATGGTGATGACGTCGAGCTTTCCTTCGATGCCGACCGAGGCACCGGGGACGCCGATACCGACGTAGGCGATGACGCCAGCACCCGCCTCCGGCGTGACGACGGGTCCGATGACGGCGCGGACGTCGCCGACCTGGGGATTCGTTCCCGGATGCTGGAGTATGTCGTCGAGGCCGTCGAAGTTTCCGCTGACGCCGAGGCCGTACTGGATGCCGGTCTGGACGTCCCAGAAGCCGTAGCCCTCCGCGACGATGTTCAGGATGAACCACCAGATGGGGTAGCTCTTGTCGAGGAACTTGACGTGATAGGGGTGCGGCTTGACGAGTTTGAGATCGATCGTCCCGCTGGTAGACACAGCCTGCCGTGCGACGCCCAGGTCGTTCGAAAGGCTGAGGAAGTGCTTGGACGTGAAGTCGTACTCGCTCTTCCAGGCGTTCAGGAGGTTATATCCATCGTCGCCTCCCAGGACGAGGGAAGGATCCGTCTTGATGTCGTCGCAGGCCAGGTCGAGGCCGTTCGGTGAGTTGGGGCCGTGCGGTGAGTTGTCCTCCAATTGCGATGGATCGACGTCAGCTTCGATTTCGCGGCAGAGCTCGGGGGTCAAGCCGTTCGTCTTGTAATATTGCCAGGCCTGTCGCGCGAAGAGGTTGGTGCTCCGGACCTGGGAGATCGCATCCTGGGCAGCTTTTCTGGCGTTCAAGCAGGTGGTGTTGTTCAGTTCCGGTGTCGCGATGTCATCTCCCTGCTTGCCGATCGCCATGTGGTTCTCGGTCGCGGCTGCGTTCGTCCAGGCGTACACGGCCTCGCCGAGGAGCTTCACCGTCGCGACGATGTCGATCCCGCAATCGGTGATCTTCCCCTCCGCCTTGGCGCTGAAGACCTCGAGCGGCGTGCCGAGCACGATCGCGCCTGCCTCGACGCCGCCACCGGCGCTGAGGTTGAGGATCGAGCCGAGGCTCTCCGCCTTGAGGTGCGGCGCGATGTCGAAGGTGCTGGTCGGAGTGAGGTAGAGACCCCACTGCTTCTTCTTGGTGTTCGTCTTGTCGCCCGTCGGCTTCATCGAGACGTCGGTCTGATGCGCGACGTCGTCCGGCAGGGCCGCGCCGCAGGTACCCTGGGTGAGCCCCTGCTGGATCGACGCGAACGGCTGGAGCGCCGGATGATCGGCGACCTTGACGCCCGTATCGGAGAGCAGCGGATTCGTGGTCTGGATATCCGAGTGCAGCTGCGCGAGGTCGGTGGTGCCGACGGCGCCGTCCTCGGGGCACACGTACCACTCCTGGCACGCATCCTGGGCGGGCAGACCGCCGCAGGACGGGGGTGCCTTTCCGCACCGGTGCTCGATCGTGTTGCACGCCTGGTCGATGCACTTCGCGGCGCAGATGGCGCCGCCGGTGCAATCCGAGTCCGTCGTGCAGAGCGTCGACAGGGTGGTCGGATCGATCGGGCAGTCCGTCGTGTTGGTCGGCATCGCCGAGCAGGTCGACCCCGCGGGCGGCTGCGCGTTGAGGGCCGCGTCGGACGGCGCGGCGATCGGGTTGCCGTTGGCGTCGCAGTACCTCGTCGGCGCGACGCCGGGATGTGCCGGGTCGGACGGCACGGACGTGACCGAGGTCACGTAGGTCGTGCCGTTGCTCGTCGTGAAGGTCGCCTTGAAGCCCGGCTGGGAGTTCGCCGGATCGACGACGGTGCCTTTCACCTGCGGGTCCTCCTGGGTGCGCATGACGACGGCGTTACCACCGACGCCGAAGTAGTCGGTCGCGCGGTGCTTGATCGTCGTGGCCGGGAGAACGTCGATGCCCTGGGCGAAGAAGGCGCCGACGAGGGTCGAACCGCCGAGGTTCGTCCCGATGATGAGCTGCGCATTCGGAGCGATGACGGTCCCCGGAAAGCTCGCCCCGATGTACGTCGGAATGATCCCGAAGAAGCCGACCAGCACGTTCGGCGGAGCGCCGCTCGCGGTCTTGTAGTTGCCCATGTGCTGGAGCGTCGTCTTCACGAAGATCTGCACCGGCCCCGCCGACTCGTCGACCACGACGGTCGCGAGCGGATCGACGATGTAAGCGTCGAAGTAGTACACGCCGGAGCGGAGCTTCAGCGTGCCGAGCGCCGAAACGTTGAGCGCCGTGTAGCGTCCCGGGGACAGGGTCTGCGTGGCCGCCGGGAGCACGTTGAGCGAACCGCTCGACGTGGTCGGGAACACGACGTGGAGCGTCGGACCCGTGGTGCGCCCGAGCGACGCGTGCTGCACGACGCCGCCGGTGACCTTGCTGCCGGGGATCTGCAAGACCGTCGATTCACTGGTCACGGTGCCGGTGATGTTGGCGATCTCGATGGTCGTTCCGGCGACGCTGAGGACGTCACCGGTCTTCGCGCCGAGGCTGATGCCGGTCGTGAGCGACCCCATGTTCACGATCCGCGAATGCGAACCGCCCTCGACGTTGGACAGTGTCTCGACCCGGAGGTTCGAGTTGGCGCCGAGTACGACGTCCTGAAAAGCGACCGAGGTCGGGAGTGGAATCGCGACGTCGTACGTTTGAGCGAGGGTGGTCGTCGCAAGCAGAGAACCAGCGAATCCGAGGGCGATTGCGGCCGTTTTCGGCTTGAAACGAGGGCGGGAGCGCCCTCCGGGCGTAGGTGGGCCTGACCTCGTGTCGACGGAATGGTCCCGTGACACGAAGTCGCGTGGTGCGCGCTTCATGTGCGTTCCTTTGAGTTGGGTCTAGCGAACTGTCGACCGCGACTTCTCGATCGCGACGACTCTCGCGCACTGACTATCACGAACGCGCATCAGAAAATTCTGCCCCAACGAGATCCCAAGCAATCCCCTAAGCGCCGTCGTCTTCCCAAGTAGATCCCAAGAAGCCGGCGCTTGCACTGTGCGATGGTCAGCGACATCGACCGCCGACTCTCGACCGATGGCGAGACTCCGCTCGGAGTCGTGGACGTTGCGACGTCGTTTCTACGGCTGCCCTGAGCGGGAATTTGCCGGCCTCATGCGTCGTTGCCGGCTTTGCGGACGGGTCGTCGTCACGCTAAAAATGTCGGAGCATGCTTCGACATCTTCTCTTCGCACTCGGCATTGCCGGCTGTTCGTCGTCAAACAATCACACGACTCAATCGCACGATGCAGCGTTGCCGGACGCACGAGTACCGGATGCGCAGCCCGTCGCAACCGCCGACGCGAGCCTGTCGTCGATAGATGCGACCGTGCCGACCGACGGCAGCATTGCGACGGACGGCAACGCGCCGTTACACGTTCCCGACGCCGGCAAGGTCGGCACCGGGCCCGGTAGCCTCATCGGCTCCCAGGTGACGTTCTCCGTCCATTGCTGCTTCGCGCCGGCAGGGGACGACAATTTGAAGTCCACTCCGACGACGATGACGATCGGCCCCGACGTCGAGTATCCGGCGATCCGTCAGCTGGGCGCGATGGTCATCAACGCGGACGTCGACGTCGCCGCGAATTACATCAGGGTGACGTACCGAGAAGACTTCACCGCGTACGACGGGACGTTCGACGGGTACCAGTTCGCCTTTCCGACGGCGGACGAGGGGCCGCACATCGTCAGTGCCACCGTGTCGCCGCAGAGCGACGTCCCGACCGGCGCCGCCACGGTGACGTGGAACGCCGGTACGGGGAAACTACTCGTCGACATCGCCGGCCTCGCGGGGACGACGTCGACGACGCTCTACATCGCGCTAGAAGTCACGGAGTGAGGTCGGCGCTCAGCCGGCCTTGCCCTGGACGCTGGCGCTCGCGCTGACCGACACGTTGATGCTGACGCTCGCCTGTGCGGCGAGCTCGAGCGACGCTCCGACGCACGTCGCGCCGGAGACGCCGATGTCGCCGAGCGCCTGGAACGTCCCGACCGTCTTGCCGGCGAGAGCCGCGATCGGATCCTTCAGCGCGAAGGTCAGGGCGAAGGCGTCCTTGATGGAGTCGAGGCGCGCGTTCAGCGCGGCGTAGAGCTTCGCGTCACCCTCGACGACGAGGTTCGCCTCCGCGGAGCAGCTCGCGTCCGCCTGGGCCGACGATTGACACGAGGCGTGGCAATCAGCGCTCCCCTGACAATCGAGCTTGCCGGTGCAGGTCGGCGGGCTCACCTCGGCGCTGCACTTGCCGTGGCACTCGCCGTTGCAGTCGGCCTTGCCGGGCGCGTAAGCACAGGTGCCCTCACAGGTGCCGTTGCACATGACGCCGGCTGACAGCGCGCACGAGCCCATGCACATCGCGGTGCAGCCGCCCTTGAACGTGCCCGTGCACTGAGCCGTGCATTTGCCGCTCGCCTGCGCGGAGCACGAGCCCTCGCACTTGCCGGCACACATCCCGGTGGAGTTCGCGCCGTCACACATGCCGTTGCACATGCCGTTGCAGGTTCCGGAGAAACCTGCCGTGCAGCCCGCGTCGCAGGTGCCTTCCCACTGCGGCGCCGTGCACTGCCCTTCGCACTGACCCATGCACTGGATGGCCGCGTCGGCCTTGCACGTGCCTTCACAGGTGCCGGTACAGGCGACGCTCGGGGCCTTGATGTCGCACTCCGCGTCGCAGCTCCCGTTGCAGTCGACGACGAGCTTGCCGGGCTCGCACTTGGCGGCCACGTCGCAGCTCGCGCTGACCTGGCAGTTCGCCTCGCAGTCGGCCTGCACCTTCACGTCTGCCTGACAGTTCGCCTCGACGTCGAGGGTGACGGTCACGCCGGCGTTCAGCGCCTTCTTCACGCGGGCGTTGAGCACGGCACAGGCGTCGGCGGCGCTGGTCTTCGACGTGTCCTCGCCGAGGTCGCCGTTGAGGCCGTTACAGACGGCGAGCCACTTCGCCTCGACGTCGGCAGCCTTCTGCTCGAGCTTCCCTGCTGCCTGGCCGTAGGCGAGCACGGTCGCCTGCGCCTTTGCCGTGGCATCGAGCCCGTTACACGCCTCCGGAGTGCCGTTCTTGTCGACTGCGGTGTTGCAACCGTCGACACCGACGAGCACGCCGAGAGTGGCGAGAGAGACGATCGCGGGCAGAACCCTGGACTTAAGATAAACGGACATGTGTAGCCACCTTTGGTGAAAGCGATACGCAAAGACCCTACCGGCGTACGGATCGCGAGCACAAGCGGGCAAGTCCCGGCACCGCGCACGGTGCACCCGCTCGGACCACCGCTCTAGTCGCCGGCGAGTCGCAAATTCGAGCAGGAACGCGCGGTTCGGGACGACGCGCAGCGTAACCGCGACGTAAATGAGCCGGTCTGTACCCGCCGCGGCTCTCACGATAGTCTGCGACGCAGGTGGTCGAAGGAGGATGCGATGAAGAATCGAATGGGGACGTTTTTGTGCGTGGTGTTCGTAGCGGCGTGTTCGGCTCCGGAGAGCGAGCAGAGTGAGCCCGCGGTCAGTGTCGTCGATGAGTCGCTGAGCTTCAAAGAACACTGCGGCACGACGGCAGCGAACTCGACGCAGAACGATCCAAGGCTCCCGTCGGTGATCGCGGCCCTTCCGCCTTATGGGAGCAGTGCTTGCTCGGGCGCGTACATCGTCGACGTGACGTCGTACACGCCGACGACGCAAACCGTGAGCTGCGGCAACCCCCTTCCCACCACGGCGTTCAACTGCACTCACGCATAGCTTCTCGAGTACTTTTGGGACGATGGCATTGAGGGGCCAGCGTTTTCGAGCACGGGGGTCTGGAATGGCGGTCACTGCTCGATAGGCAACCCGGGAGGTTCCCCACTTGTCACCGGCTCAGGCACCCATCGCCGCGCGATTTCGGCGCGGCAGGGGAACTCGGATGGCAGGTACTCGCTCCATGAGGTTGACCTGACAGTGAACCAAGTCATCGTCGGCGCGGGCGGAGCCGGGAACGGCATCCCCGGCGCAGGCGGGGCCCCATCGCCATAGGCGCCGAGAGTACGCCTCGCTTCCCCTGCATCCCCCGATACGCGCACGACGTTCGACCGAAACGCGTCGTCTGGCATCGAAGCTCGATGAGCGACGACGCCGACACGGACGTGAACGACGCACACGACGAGAGCGCAAGCCTTGCGGACGAAACCGGGGGGCGCTCTCGACGGCAGTTCTTGCAGGGGTCGCTGCTCGGGGCGGCGGCGATCGGCGCTTTTGGCGCGCCGACGCTCGCGGCCGCGCAGACGGCGACCGGCGTGACCCGCGGGACGGTGAATCACTTTCACATCCCGGCGACCGACAAGACCGTGCACTGGGGCTACTTCAGCAAGAGCCTGAAGCCGCTCATCGAGGTCGAGTCGGGCGACTACGTCACGATAGAGACCGTCACTCACCACGCGAACGACGATCGCGAGCGCATGGTGAAGGGCGACCCCGGCGTCGAGTCGATCTTCTACTGGGACGCGAAGCGGAAGGGCGTGGATCGACGCGGCGCGGGGCCGATGGACGCCTCGATCTTCGGGCGAGGAGCGGGGGAGGGGATGGGCGTGCATATCTGCACGGGCCCCGTCTCGGTGAAGGGGGCGATGCCCGGTGACATCCTCGAGGTGCGCATCCTCGACGTGAAGCCGCGGCCGTGCGCGAACCCCCAGTACAAGGGCAAGGCGTACGGCAGCAACGCCGCGGCCTGGTGGGGATTCCACTACAAAGATCTGCTCGACAACCCGAAGCCACGCGAGGTGATCACGATCTACGAGGTCGACGCGACCGGTGAGCGTGACTGGGCGAAGGCCATCTACAACTTTCGCTGGACGCCGCAGACCGATCCGTTCGGCAAGGTCCACAAGACCATCGACTACCCAGGTGTGCCGGTCGATCACTCCAAGGTGAAAGAGAACTGGGGCATCATGAAGAACATTCGCGTCCCGATCCGTCCCCACTTCGGGACGATGGGGCTCGCGCCGAAGGAAGCGGACATCGTCGACTCGATCCCGCCGAGCTACACCGGCGGCAACATCGACGATTACCGGATCGGCAAGGGCGCGACGATGTTTTACCCGGTCTCGGTGCCCGGCGCGCTCCTGTCCGTCGGCGATCCGCATGCGTCGCAAGGCGACTCGGAGTTGTGCGGCACGGCGATCGAGTGCTCGCTCGTCGGCACCTTCCAGCTCATCTTGCACAAGGCGGCCGCGCTCACGAAGACGCCGCTCGAGAAGCTCGATTATCCACTGCTCGAGACGCAGACCGAGTACGTCGTGCACGGCTTCAGCTACGCGAACTACCTCGCCGAGCTCGGGCCGAAGGCGCAATCGGACATCTATGGGAAGTCGTCCATCGATCTCGCGCTCCGCGACGCGTTCCGGAAGATGCGACGCTTCCTGATGACCACCCAGGGCCTGACGGAGGACGAGGCGATCTCGCTGATGTCCGTCGCTGTGGACTTCGGCGTGACCCAGGTCGTCGATGGCAACTGGGGCATTCACGCCATCGTGAAGAAGAACCTGTTCTCCGCGCAGGTCTGAGTCGGCGTCAGTCGAACAGCTGCCTCGCATGGTAAGAAAATCGTGACGCTGGTCGTCGCGGTTCACTCATCGAGCGCCGCTTCGTCCAACACACGCCGCGGGGGCGCGCCCGTTGCCCTATCGCGGCGCTACGCGGACCACTGGAGCAGCAGATCTCCCGATGCCTTGCCGCGCGGCGCGAAGAGAACGGTCCCCTCGACACCCGCGTACTTCAGCGCGCCCTCGAACGCCCCGACGTGGTGAGAGTCGAGGAAATAGTGCACCTCCTCGAGGCGCACTATGACGTGATTGTTTCCACGCTCGAGCAGTTCCGTCCGGCTCGGGCGGGCGTTCAGCGGGTAGGCCTTCGCGAGGGCGTCGACGACGTCGGCAACGCCATCGGCACTGGCGAACACGACCTTGCCGAGCGTAGACGCGACGAGCGCCCTGGGCGCTCCCCGGCCGAGCCGCCGGAGTGCTTGCCGTAGCGGCATCGCCGGGTACACCCGATCACATGTCTCGATGAGCATCTGCGCGTGCTCGACCAGCGGGTAGAACCGGTAAGGCACGTAGCGCTCGCGTGCCGAGGGCAGGACGACGCCGATGCGCTTCGCCTCTATCGCGAGCGGCGCGAGGAACATGCCGGAGATCGTGGCCGTCGCCGGGATGGACCTCAGCGCCTCGTCGACGTCGAGCGGCGCCTCCCACGGCGCCTCGACGAAGCGCGTTCCTGGATTGAAAGATGTCACCGTCGCCGATTGCACGAAGATTTCCGACCGACGACGCGGTCGCGCTCGTCAGAGTCTACAACGCCCGAGGGGCACGCGGCGGCTGGAAGTACGCACGGAATGTAGGTCGTGGGCACACGCGACGCGACAGCCCGGCTAGGACCCGGCGTTCAGGGACAATTTCGGCCGACTCCCCGCGATCCGGACTGTAACCTCGCCGAATGCGCGCTTCTTTGACCGCGTGCGCGGCGGTTTGCGGCTGCGTCGCCCTTCAGACTTCATCGCGACGAGTTTGCCGCGCTCGTCGAACGCACCAGCTAGGCGTGAACATGAACGGACCCTGCACGTCGTTACAGCCGCGACGCTGGCACAGGTTGGCACCGTCCAGCGAACTTGCCGGAGAAATGGCTGCTCCGCAGGCGGCATACGTCTTGCTGCCGGAGTCGCATGCGCCGCAAGCGATCGCGAATCGACGGATTGAAGATGCCCTTCGTCGTGACGGTGTCCCTCGCGGCGAGCGCATGCGGCGGTACCGTGCTGAGTCGTAATGATGGCGACGGGAACGGCGGGAGTGGCGCGGTGGGTGGCGCGCCGATAGGCGGTGGCGGTGCCGCCAGCGTTGGTGGGAAGACCGCGAACGGGGGTGTGCCGTCCTCCGGTGGGTACGTGAACGAGGGCGGCGCCGGGAGTGACGTCGGCTGGGGTGGCTCGATCAATCCGCCGTATCCGCCTGTTGCGCCGTCATGTCCGGTCAATGTGCCGATGGGTGGCGCGCCATGCAGCTCGACGGGTCAGGGCTGCAGGTACCCGCAGGGCATCTGCTTTCCCGATCTCATGGCCAGCTGCGCCAGCGGAACGTGGTCGGTTCTCTCCGTGCCGCCCACGACTTCGTGCAATCCGCCCGCGCCTTCGTGCCCGGACATATCACCGGCGGATGGCAGCTACTGCGCTTACGGCGAGACTTGTTACTACGCGGACAGCTCCTGTCCGGGAGTGTTCACGCAAGCCGCTTGCCTGGCGAACGTCTGGCACGTCACTCCATCGCCGTGCGGCGTGCAAGACGCCGGTCCGCCGGCGCTCGATGCCAGCACGCCACGCGACGCGGCCGTCGTGATTCCGGATGGCGGCTAGGGCGAAGTCCGTCGTCGCGCCGAGCTCCGCCGTCCGGAGCGAGTGGCTCCGTCGCGTCGAGGCCGAGTATCGCTCCGCTGCGATCACGCAGCACCTCGGGCTCTGGTTGATCCAGATCGGCGCGCCGCCGTCGCTCATCGCCGACGCGGGTCGCATCGTCGACGACGAGATGACTCACGCAGAGAAGAGTCACGCCGTGTTCGTCGCTGCGGGTGGCGCGGGCGCTCCGTCTTTGCCTCGCGAGAGCCTCGGCCTTCAGCGCACGAGCGCGCCGCTCGAGCACGACGTGCTGCGCGCCGGCGTGGAAGTGTTCTGTCTCGGGGAGACCGTCGCGGTGCGTCTCTTCAAGCGCCTCCGAGCGCCGTGGACGAAGCCGGTGGCGCGTCGCGCGCTCGACCGGATCCTTCGCGACGAGGTTCGTCATCGAGAGTTCGGCTGGACGCTCCTCGAATGGCTGCTCTCCACGCCGCTCGCGCCGGAGCTTCGCGGAGTGCTCGCTCGCGAGCTTCCCGCGATGATTGCGCGACTGCGCCGTAACTACGGAGCGGACAGAGTTCCCGAATCTGCCGTCGCGTTTGCCGCATCGGACAGCGAGTGGGGTCTGATGCCGCTCGACGAGTATCGCGACGCCGTCGAGGAGACGTTCACACGCGATTACGTGCCCCGTTTTGCGGCACTCGACATCGACGTCACCGAACACTGACGTGACGCGTTCGTTATCGCGTCTTCGATTGTCGTCACGACGGCGAAGTGCAGTGGGTTCGTAGCGAAAAATGAACCGCGTCGCTCAATGTATTCCCCGTGTCGACATGAGAGAGAAAGCTGCTCCTCCGACGTAGCTTGAGCTCTGAAAATGAATTAGTGCTCCGCTTGGAACAAGTCCGCATGGGTTCTCCGGTGTGCGTCATCAGACGCTTCACCCAACGAGCTAGCCCGCGCACTTGCGAAGCATTGTCCGAAAAGGAAGGGCTGGAGCATGAAGCGTGCAGTTATCTCTCCTCGCGCCGTCGCATTCATCGCTTCGGCCCTGACGGCCGCGTGCGGTGGCGGCTCTGACACCAACGACACCGCGGGGCCGCCGGGCATGCTCGGCAACGCCGGCACAGGCGCTGGCGGTGCCGTCGGCGCTGCCGGCAGCTCTCCGGTCGGCAATGGCGGCAGCACGCTCGGCGGCGCGGGCGCCGGCATCGTCGGCAACGGCGGCTCGCCCGTCTTCGGCAACGGCGGGACACCGGTCGGCGGCGGCAACACGACGTCCACCGGTGGCATCACCGGCGGCGCGGGCATTGGCTCCAGCGGCGGCATGACGGGCAACGGCGGCATGAGCAGCACCGGCGGCGGTGTGAGCATCGGTGGAAGCAGCGGGGCGGCGGGTGCTGCCGGCGCTGCTGGCGCCGCAGGGAGCACGGGAACCGGAGCATGTTGCTCCGGCGGTGACTGTCTCTGTCACGGGCCCGACCCGACGGCGCCCACGTCGAAGAACGGTCCTTACAAGACCGCGCAGTTCACCATGACGACCGGCACCGTTTACTACCCCACCGACGCCGAGGCTCCGCTCGCCGGCGTCAGCATCTGCCCGGGCTTCCTCAACACGGGTCCGGAGATGGCTCCGTGGGGTCCGTTCTACGCGTCGTGGGGCATCGTGTGCGTCGTCACCAGCACCGGCGCTGCCGATGCGCCGAACACGCGCGGCGACAAGCTTGTCGCCGCAATCAAGGAGCTGAAGACGCAGGGGACGATGAGCAGCAGCCCGCTGAACGGGAAGCTGTCCGATCGCTTCGGCACCTCCGGCTACTCGATGGGCGGTGGTGGGACGACGTTCGCGTCCGAAGCCGACCCGACTCTGAAGACGTCAGTCGGTCTCGCGGCGTGGGGCCCCGACGGCGCCACCGTGAAGACTCCCACGCTGTTCATCTGCAGTGATGCGGACACCGTCGCGTCGTGCACCGGAACGAATTCGTCGTACGCCGCTATCCCCGGCATGGTTCCGAAGATGATCCTCGACATCCCGGGTGAGAGCCATTTCAACTGGTTCAGTCCGACCGACGCCGGCATGGGCGAGTCCGGCGCATACGCGCTCGCGTGGCAGAAGGTGTACCTCGAGGGCGATCTGCGGTGGAAGCCCATCCTCATGACGATGCCCACGTCCGGGACGTCGAAGATGGCGAACGTCCAGTAGCGAGCGTCGGCGCGGCGAATGGCTCGGGCGTCTGTTCCGGGATAGGCGCCGCGTCGTCGATGTAACGGCGACTGACCGATACCGCGCAAAGGTCAGTCGCCGCGGCATCCAGGCCGCCGCGAGCGGGGAGGCTCGACGGCGCGCCTCGAGCACCCACTTGACTGCGAACATTTGCGAGCGCTGCATCACGCGCTTCTGTTCGTTGCTCCTCGAGTAGGGTGAAGTGTCGCGCGAACCCGCGAGTGCACGGTCACCTGCGGCAGTGGTTCGGCGTGAAGGTGACCCCCGAGATGCAAGCCGCCCTCGTCACTCGAAGAAGTCGGCCACCCGGCGGCGCTAAAGAACCGGAAATATCACCCTCGTCGTACATCGGAGACACACGCCTCTACCAGTGGAGAAGGGTGTGGACCCTTCGCACTGAAATGCGATCACGATCCGGCGTTTTCCTCGAGTAGTTCGCTCGAGAGCCGGGCCGGTCACGCTCGCGCACTTACGCAGCGGGCAATCGGGTCGATCACTCACTCATCGGTTCGACCATTCGCGGTCGACCAGATGGGGAACAGAATGTTTCGACGTCGTGCGCTCATCGTCATCTCCGCGGCCGCCGCGGTCTCATCGACCATCGCCTGCTCTTCCGGCTCGGGCTCCGACCGCGCGAGCGGCTCGAGCACCTCGACCGGCGGCAGCGGCTCCGGCGCGAGTGTGAACGGCTCCGGTGCGAGCGCATCCGGCGCGGGCGCGAGCGCATCCGGTTCCGGTGCGAGCGGCTCGTTCTTCGCCACCGACGGTGCAGTGAATCCGTACCGCATGCGTGACGCGGGCGGCGGTTTGCCCCTCGGCCTCGACTCGGCTTGCGGCGCCGCGGTGCTCGAGCCCGAGGCGATCATGAAGGACACGACCGTCGAGCAGAAGATCGACTGCACCGCGTCCGTGCCCGAGCCGATCGCGATCTACATCGTGCTCGACAACTCGGCGAGCATGAAGGACGACGACAAGTGGACGAACTCCGTCGCCGCGATCAATCGCTTCGTGCAGTCCACGCCCACTCAGACCGCGGTGTGGAAGTGCGTCGGCGAGGACGGCAAGGCCGTGACGCCGCCGTCGTCGCTCGCGGCGCCTCCCGCTGGCGACCTCAGCGTCGCGATCCAGTATTTTCATCCGAAGAACGTCGGCTCGAGCCCGAACGAGTGCGACGGCAGCGGCCACAGCACGCCCGCCGTCGCCCTAGGCGCCCTGCCCGCGGTCGCGTCGAGCATCGCGAGCTCGCTCCTCGGCACCGGCCCCACCGGCAAGACACCCACCGTCGGCGCGCTCACCGGCGGCACGAAATACTGCTCCGACTACGAAGCGGCGAACCCCGGCAAGAAGTGCGCGGTCGTCCTCGTCACCGACGGCCAGCCCAACGGGTGCGGCCTCAGCTCCCAGTGCGCCGACGGCGGCGGCAACGAGTGCGTCGATCCGAAATCGGCGAGCATCCTGACGCCGATCGCCGCGCACGCTCACGACGATCCGATGCACAGCGTCGTCACGTTCACGGTCGGCATGTCCGGTGTCACGCCGGACGGCTTCAAGCTCCTCGACGCCATCGCGGTCGCCGGCGGCTCCGATTGCACGCCCGGCGAGGCCGGTCACGAGACGTGCAACGTCACGTCGTCAGGGCAGGACGGGCTGCTCGCAGCGCTCGACACGATCCGGAAGAGCGTGCAGGTGACGAGCACGAGCAGCCAGAGCGTCACGACGACCTCCACCGTCACCACGACGCTCGCCTGCGAGTGGTCGATCCCGAAGCCTTCCGACGGACAGACGTTCGACAAGAACCTCGTCAACATCGAGTATTCGATCGCAGGAAGCTCCACCCCGCTCGGCAACGTCGCGACGGCCGCCGACTGCGCGACCTCGACCGGCGGCTGGTACTACGACGACCCCGTTTCGCCCGAGAAGATCATGGTCTGTCCCGATACGTGCAACGCCATCCAGGGCGCCGCCGATGTGAAGGTACAGGTCCTGGTCGGCTGCTCGACGGTCCCCGCCGTCATCCGCTGAGACCCTCGGCGCACCGCGCCACTCGCGTCGTCGTATCGTCGCGAGCGCCTCAGTCGCCGCCGAAGCTGACGCACCGCCCGTCGAGGCACACCAGATCGGCGGCGCACTCGACGTTCAGGACGCACTCAGCGATGGGACGGCGATCGGGGAAGCAGAGGTGCTGCACGCACCGGTCCTCGAGGTTCGCGCAATCCGCGTCGGCGTCGCACGGATCGTGACACGCGCCGTCGACGCACGTCTGATCCGCGCGGCAGATCGCCGATTCGTCACAGCGCACGGGTGGGTTCGGATCCGGCATGCAGAGCCTGCGCCCCGTCTCCACCGAGCACCGGTCGGCCGTGCCGCATTCCGTGTCGCTCTCGCAGGCAAGGTAACAGAGCCCCGCTGAGCACTCTCCCGCGCCACACTGAGTGTCGCGCACACAGGAGAAGTCCAGCCGACGGATCCGGCCACCCACCGCGCCGGAGGTGCCGCCCGTCGCGCCCGATGCGCCACCGTTCGACGTCCCTCCGGAAGTGCCGCCACTCGACGACGCGCCGCCGTTCGACGTCGCGCCGCCACTCGACGTCGTGCTGCTGCTCGAGTCGGCGACGGCGGCGTCCATTTCCGGCGGAGGGGCACCCGCGTCGAACGCCGTTGCGCCGCCGCTCGCGCTGGCCGTGCCGCCACGCGCGCCCGTGGCGCCGCCATTTGCGCCGGTCGCGCCGCCATTGGCCGCCGTCATACCGGAGCCGTTCGCGCCGCCGGTGGACGGGCTGCCGATCTCGCACCGTCCGCCGTCGCACCACTCGTCGGTGCCGCAGTCTGCATCGCTATTGCAGGCGCCGTCACAATGCCCGCCTTTGCAATCGTGCGAGTGCGTGTCGGGGCACTGATATCCGACGTAGCGACAGTCGTTGTAGTAGCCGTAGTAAGGGTCGTAACGGGGCACGCAATCGTACGAGCCCCCACGCGGGCAGTCCGTGCAACCACCGAGCACGAGCGCCGCGAGCCCAGAAATAAGCATACGTGACATGCGCTGGCCTCCAAGCGGGTTGCGAGCACACGCACACGAGCAACCCGACTCTTCAGCTCCTACGCCAACCTCGAGCGGCGTCAATCCGCTGATTTCGAGCACCGCTTCGGAGCACCGCTTCGGAAGCTTCCGCTTCACGCGTATGGAGAACGCGTCACGACCGTGAAGCGTGTGTCTCGCTCCGTGAGCCGGATGTAGATGTCTTCACGCTCGCCGATGAAGCAACGTGTCGCTCGTTGCGGTCGCAAGGCTTGCTGCGAGCGTGGTGATGTCCGTGAAGTGCGCGTCGAGCGGAACGTGCGTTACGGGATCAGCGGCGCGAGCAGGGGCTGCAGCACCGTTTGCTTGTTCTGGTTCACGGTCGTCCAGTCGTCTTGCAGGATGCCGCCGGTGTCGCCCGAGTCGGGGTTCCAGCACCAGTACGCGAAGTTCAGCTTCTTCGAAGTGACGTAGCTCGCCATCGCGCCGAGCCACTTCGAATCGGAGTCCGTCGCGAGCTTGGTACCGAACTCACCGACCCAGACCGGCGCGGTGTTCGATTCGACGAGGTACCCCCAGGCGTCGTGCCACACCGATGCCAGGTTGTTCGGATAGTTCGCGTCGTGAAACCACGTCTGGTCCGACACGCTAGCGGGGTAGTCGTGCGCGGAGTACACGACGCGATTCTTCACGGACAAGGTAACCGGAGCCGAGCCGGCGCCGCGCAGGTTGCCTCCCCACCAGTATGACGTGCCGGCCACGTTCTGGACGCCCTCGACGATGATCAGAAGCTGCGGATTGACGGCAAGGATCGCGTTACCCGCGCGCTCCGCGGCGGCGCGCCAGTCCGTCGCCATGTTCCCGTCGCCCCACGAGGCGTTGTCGTGCGGCTCGTTGTGAAGATCGCAGCCGATGACGGTGCTGTCGTTCAGGAAGTGCGTCGCGAGCATCTTCCAGTCGGAGAGCCAGCGCGACTCGGGATATTGCGCCGTGTACCACAGCGCGGATTGGCCGCCCGAATCGGGCCGGTGCCGATCGAGGACGATCTTGAGCCCGCGCGCCTTCGCGCCGGCCACGACCTTGTCCAGGATCTGGAGCGGCGTCAGGCCGACGAGATCGGGGTTCGAGTTCTGATCGATGCCGTTCGGCATGCTCCCGGCGTCGAACATCTGCGACGAGAAGGGGAGGCGAATCGAGTTGTATCCAAGCTGTTTGATCTGATCGAGAAATGCTGCCAGCGAGCGCGTCCAGAGCCCGTGCGGCGCGTAGTTCGACGTCTCCATTCCGAACCAGCTCAGCCCGGTGAGGCGTACCTCGTTGTTCTGCCAGTCGACGATCTTGCTACCGCTCGTATGCAGGTACCCCTGCTTCGGCATGACGTCGCTCCCGCCGCCCGTCGCACCGCCACTGCCCGTCGCACCGCCACTGCCCGTCGTACCGCCGCTGCTCGACGTACCGCCACTGCTCGTCGCACCGCCACTGCCCGTCGCGCCGCCACTGCCCGTCGCGCCGCCACTGTTCGACGTACCGCCGCTGTTCGACGTACCGCCGCTGCTCGACGTACCGCCGTTCCCGACGAAGCCGCCAGAGCCGGGGAAGGCCGTCCCTCCCGCGCCGATGGCACCGCCGCTCGGCGCCGCTCCGCTGTTTGCCGTCCCGGCGTTCGCCGTCATGCCGCCGTAGCCCGTGCCGCCGTAGCCCGTGCCGCCGTAGCTCGCGCCGCCGTAGCTCGTGCCGCCCGTCGCGGCGCCGTCGGTGCCGTCGGAGTTCGCGCTACAACCGAACATCGCAACGGCAAGCAACGCCGCGCATCCGGCGGAGCGCATGCTCGCGTCGTGGCGCCCGTCCGCGCCGTTCCGAACGCGTGCGTCGTACCGGCCGTGTGCCTCACGTCGATCGCATGCATGCCGCTGGAACCGCTCGGAAGCCTGCCGTTCGTTCATCGACCGGTAGTCGCGTAGCTGTTCAAGCGCAGCTCAACGATTGCGCCGGCGACTCCGGCGCGTCGTCGCTTCCCGCCTGAAAGTGGCTCGGCTGATTGGTCGATCAAGTGAATCATGGTTTTTTGAAAATGATTCAGCTGTGATACAAGTCACGAGCGATGCAACCCGCCGACGTCCGCTCGGCGCGGACGGAAGTCCGCGGCCCCGCCGAGATCCGGTGGCTGATCTTGTTCCATCAGATCCCGCCGAATCCCGCGTACGCCCGCGTGAAGATAGGTCGGCATCTCGCACGCATCGGCGCCATCGGGTTGAAGAACGCCGTTTACGTCCTGCCCCGTTCGGACACGGCGCTCGAAGACCTGCATTGGGTCGTCCGGGAGATCGTGGAGGCCGGTGGCGACGCGACCTTGTGCGAGGCGCGTTTCGTCGAGGGGCTCGCTGACGACGACGTGGAGCGTCGGTTTCAGGAAGCGAGGGACGAGGACTACGGGAAGCTAGCGAAGGAGATACGAGAGCTCCTGAAGGCAACGCCGAAGCGGGTGGGGGCCGAAGACGACGGGCGGCGGAAGCTCGAGGCAGAGCTCGCACGTCTGCAGCGTCGCTTCGAGGAGATCATCGCGATCGACTTCTTCCATGCATCCGGGAGCCAGGCTGTCCAGGGGCTGCTGCGTGCTGCACGCGAGAGATTTGACGATGAGGTCGATCCTTCCCCACCTTCCGACGACAAGGATCTCCGGGAAAGATATCGCGGAAGGAGCTGGGTCACGCGGACCGGCGTGCACGTCGACCGCATCGCGAGCGCATGGCTCGTCCGGCGCTTCATCGACGCCGAGGCACGGTTCAAGTTCGTCGCAGCGAAGGGCTATCGAGCAGAACCCGGTGAGCTGCGGTTCGACATGTTCGACGCCGAGTTCACCCACGAGGGCGATCGCTGCACGTTCGAGGTGCTCGTGGAGAGGCTCTCGATCCGGGAGCCCGGCATACGAGCGCTCGCGGAGATCATCCACGACATCGATCTGAAGGACTCGAAGTTTGCCCGCCCCGAGACGCCCGGCGTGGCGGCAGCGATCGCCGGGCTCTGTGCTCAGCATCGCGCAGACGAGGTGCGACTCGAGATGGGATTCTTGCTGTTCGATCACCTGAAGACGCACTTTGCGAGACGAAAGACCTGATGGAACCCCTCAAGGAGCCTCATGAAACATGATCGAGATGCGAAGTTTCTGACCCGGCGCGACGCGATCGTGGCCCTCGCGGCCAGCGGCGCGACGCTCGCGGGCTGTGCTCGGCCCGCGCTTGCCAAGAGTGCGCCACCAACCTCAATATCGACCAGTCAAGTGGTCACATCCAAACCCGGAGTCCCTTCCATGCCTTCTCTCCCGGCACTCACTGGCACGCACACCGTCGTCCCGCTCCCGTTCAAGCCCACGGCACTGAACGGCATCTCCGAGAAGATGATCGTCTCACACCACGACAACAATTACGCCGGCGCGGTGAAGAACCTGAACAAGGTGGAGCAAGAGCTCTCGAGGATCACGGCCGATACGCCGCTATTCGTGGTCGCCGGGTTGCGCCAGAGTGAGCTCACGTTCCGCAACTCGAAGACGCTGCACGAAGCGTACTTCGGAAACCTGGGCGGCGATGGAAAGCGCTCAGGAACCATCGAAAAGGCTCTGTCGGAATCGTATGGCACGTCCGCACACTGGGAGGAGCACTTCCGCGCGACGGGATCGGGCCTCGGAGGAGGCAGCGGCTGGGTCATTCTCGGGCTCGAGCTCGACACGGACGCGCTCCGCACTTCCTGGTCGGGGAATCACACTCAGGTGCTCGCATCGAGCGTGCCCCTGCTCGTGATGGATATGTACGAGCACGCCTACCAGATGGATTTCGGAGCGGCTGCCTCGAAGTACATCGACACGTTCTTCGCGAACGTCCGCTGGGACGAAGTGAACCACCGATACGAACGCGCCCTTGCCGCGGCCAAGGTCTTTCGCGGTTAGACACATGAGCGCACCTCCATCGGCCGTCGCGGCAGATGAAAGCGAGAAGGGGAGCGTCGCGGACATCTCGCCCTGCACCCTCGCCGAGTATTGCGGCTATTTCCTTCGGCTCGGCACCTTCGGCTTCGGAGGCCCCATCGCGCTCGCGGGGTACATGCAGAAGGACCTGGTCGAGGAGCGCCGCTGGATCACGAAGCAGGACTACGTCGAGGGCCTCGCGCTCGCGCAGCTTGCACCAGGTCCGCTGGCGGCACAGCTCGCGATCTACCTCGGATGGGTGAAGGGCCGCGTCCTCGGTGCGACTCTCGTGGGCGCCGCATTCATCCTGCCGTCCTTCGTGATGGTCCTCGGGCTGTCCGCTGCGTACGTCCGCTTCGGCGGGATCGGATGGATGCAGGGTGCGTTTTACGGCATCGGTGCGGCCGTCATCGCAATCATCGTGAGGAGCGTCGTGAAGCTCGTCCGGATGACGCTCGCGGAGGACCGGCTGCTATGGGCATTGTTCATCGCGAACGGCGCGCTCACTGCGTGGACCGAGTCGGAGGCCGTCTGGGCATTCGCGCTGAGTGGAATCGCGACCGCCACGCTTCGCGGCCGTCCGCGGCCCAGCGCAGCGACCGCGATGCTCGGCATCGCGCCGCTACCTCTGTGGGCGCTCACGGGTCTGCACGGCGCC
The DNA here is from genome assembly GCA_036272055.1 of Polyangiaceae bacterium. Lineage (GTDB taxonomy): Bacteria > Myxococcota_A > Polyangia > Polyangiales > Polyangiaceae > DASZVB01. The sequence goes on from DATAZL010000101.1 coordinate 70,324, forward strand.
GCGACAGTGACGCTCGTCGGCAAGATCGTTTGGTTCTTCGCGGAAGCGAGCGCGTTCGTCTTCGGCAGCGGGCTCGCCATCGTTCCGTTCCTGTACGGCGGTGTCGTCGAGCACTATCACTGGCTCACCGATCGTCAATTCCTCGACGCGGTGGCGGTCGCGATGATCACTCCGGGGCCGGTCGTCATCACCGTTGCGTTCATCGGCTACCTCGTCGCGGGTCCGCTCGGTTCGATTGGCGCAGCAGTCGGCACGTTCGTCCCCTGCTACCTGTTCACGGTGCTTCCTGCTCCGTACTTTCGACGCTACTCGCAGAATCGCACCATCAACGCCTTCGTGAGCGGAGTGAGTGCGGCGGCGACCGGAGCGATCGCAGGCGCCGCGTTCGTCCTCGGCAAACGCGCCCTCATCGACGTTCCGACGTGGATCCTTTGCGGCGCGACGCTGCTCCTGATTTCCAGGGTGAAGAAGATTCCAGAGCCGCTCGTGATCCTCGTGGCGGGCATCATCGGCCTCACCCTCCGTGGATTGATGGGAAGCGTGAAGCCGTGAAGCGCGGTCATCTGGGATAAGCGAATGCGCGAACGAGCGACTGTCTGATGTCGGAGTGGCGAATAGAGCGCGATGATCGTCAGTGACGCTCGGCACGTACCGCCGGTGCTTCGCGTCGCGATGGGAGCAAACATCAGACCATCTACGCAACGCGGAGGGTGCGTTCGCATGGATTTGAGGGAGCCCTCCACGTCGCCGTCGTCGGCGCGCGTCGCTTTGCGAACACCACGTTGATGAAACGCCCGCGCCGCTCGTCGCGCAACTTGATTGCGCCGAAATAGCAGAGTCGTCAGCGGGTCAGCCGCAGCGGGTCAACGGCTTCGGCGACTCAACGACTCAGCGACTCAACGCGGGGGGGGCGCTTTTTCGGTTTGGCAGCCGAGCTCGACCTCTACCATGCCGCCCTGGGAGAGCTTGGTGCAGCTCGCGTCGCACATGTGAAGCAGCGTGGGGGCGCTCGGGTTGTCGTAGTACCAGCCGCCGGTGGCGGCACACGTGGCCATGGTGCCGTCGAAGGTCTGCGGGATCTTTTCCGACGTCGTCGCGTTCACGGGCGTGAAGCTGACGTTGACGAGGTTCGGATCGACGTTGCCGGACGACGTCATGGTCGGCACCTTGAAGTCGCAGGGCACGGCCTGGCCGCGGATCGCGTCGAGGGCCGCCTTGAACGCCGCGCCGACATCACCGCCGGTGTCGACGATGAAGGCCTGCCCGCTGCCGCCCGATTGCGCGACCATGTTGAGCGAATCGAGCGACTTGCCGACTCCGATGACGTACGTCTTTATCTTCTGAGGACCTGAGAGCGCGCCCGCCGCGACGTTCATCACGTCCGACACCGCGTTCATCTGGCAGCCCGTCGGTTCGCCGTCCGTCGCGAGCACGACGATCGTCGTGCGCCCAGGATGCGCTTGCGACCACGCCTCCGCGATCTGCTCGGCGCCTGCGAGGGCCGGCTCTGTCGGTGTGCCGCCGCCTGGGTTCTGCATTCCGATGTTCTGCACGACGGTCTGGTGATCCGGCGGGAGCACGAGCGGCACTGAGGGCGCCGAGTACACCGACGTCTGACACTGATCGGCGGCCTGACAGTTTCCGAGTATGTGCGTCATGCCGTCGGCCGAGACGAGGCCGCCCACGCACGGCCCGTACATCGTGCAATCGGTGTCGACCGTGCAGAACGGGGGAACGCCGGGGATCACCTTCGGGAAGTAACCGATGCCGGTCGCGATATCGGCGTTGCCCGGGTCATTGAGGAACGACACGATCGCGCTCGAGACGACCGACCATTTCGTCCCGCCCTGCACCTTGTCTTGCATGGAGCCGGACGTATCGACGAGGAAGTATATGTCGAGCGGGAGACGCTCTCCCGCGTGCACGTCTACCGAACAGGTCTTGCCGCCGTCGAAGGTGCCCGGTGTCGAGCCCGTTCCGATCGAACCGCCGACGCTCAGGATCATGCCGCCCTGACCCGTCGTCGCTCCGGTGCCGACGCTCGCTCCACCGACGCCGGTGGCGCCACCGGCTCCCACCTGGACCGGAGAACCGCCAGAACCGAACAGCTCGTTACCTTTACCGGCCGACGCGGAGCATGCGGGGAGCGTCGCGCTCGCCAGAGTGACGCCTCCCACTCCGAGCAATCCGAGGCATCCACGGACGAAGGCACCGCGCAGGGTTGATTCACGAAGCATATGGCGAGCGTGATAGCACGGGCGCCTGTGGATGCACTTACCCGGAGGAGTCGCGCGCCCGCTCGGGGGGTCCCTGGCTACTCACTCCACGCACAGTGCGGTCGCGTGCAGGTGGTTCGTGAAGGACAGAAAGCCGTGGCTCGTGCTGTAGCGCGTCTCGATGTCGTGGAGCTCTCCGCGCGGGCAACGCGCCAGAAGCACGGCGTAAGCGCGGTCGGCGTAGTCCGTGTCGTCCGTTATATAGAGGATGACGTGCTGGTCTTCGTCCGCAGTGATTGGGCGAACATTGGCGCCCGGCGGGATGGGGTCGAGGCCGCCCGTCGCGATCTGGTGAACGCTGTACGTACACCCCACCAGGCTGGAAAGCAGCGGTAACGCAATGAGCCAGCGCTTCATGACGCGCTCCTGCTCCCCGCGTCGGACGGCAGCGCGGAAACCGACGCGGCGCGGGATGGAGCGGGCGTCGCGTCCACGCAGTAGCCGGTCGCGGTGACCTTGCGGGTCTCGATGATCACCGCCCAGAAATGAATGCCGAGGAACGCCGCGTTGCTGGCCTCCGCGCGGACGGGGCGATCGCGTGACGCTCACCGACTGGAGCGACGCGCATCCGCGCGCGGCGAGAAGCGCGAAGCAGAGCGACAGACGAGCGAGTGAAGCGCTTTGCCGACGGCCATCGCCTCGTGCAGGTTCAGCCCTGTCTCGTCGACCTGGACCGTGAACGGCGTCAGCGTGCCCCGCGACGAATCGATGTCGTCGACCTGGTAGCTGTGAAGGCTCGCGCGCCCGCCGAGGGACGCGACCGCGAGCAAGCTCGCGAAGGCACGTCCCCGTCGTGACCCGTCGTTGGATTTCATGAACTCCTCGACGTCCGGTGTCTGCATCACCGGACCGGACCGATTGCGGTCGCAAACACCGATTGGAGCGACTCGAACGCGTCTCCTCTGTTGCGCTCGGTGACACTCCGCGTGACGCCGAATCACAGCGACGTGGTCATGTCGTCGCGCGGGAATATTCTCGCGAACCCGCGTTTTTCGTTCGACGCGGTACTCCAGCGGGTCGCGGTGATTTTCTTGAGCTCCGAGGCCGTCTCGTCGCGCCTACACGGGGATGCGACGAAGGTTTCCGTCCCGGCGCGCGTACGACGCGATTCCGTATCTGGCGTCGTCGGTGCTCGCATTTGCGGCGCTCCCTGGATGCGGGAGCAGCGGAAATGGTGCCGCGCCGTCCGGCGCGTGCGTCTTCGACTGCAACGTCGCAGGGACGAGCTCGATGAGCGCCGGCGGGAATTCCGTGAGCGCGAGCAATGGCGGCACCGTCTCGTCAGGGAGCGGCGGCACTGTCTCGTCCGGCAGCGGCGGCGCTGGCACGACAGCGACGGGCAGCGCGACCGCGACGAGCAGCGGAGGATCCCCTGCGACGGGCGGCGCGACCGCGACCGGCGGGACCAGCGCGACGGGCGGCACGCTCGCGACGGGCGGGACGTCCACCGGAGCCGGCGGCGTTCCGTCGAGTGGCGCCGGGGGGATGCGGGCGCCGTCGGACATGCTGGTCGTCGATACGCCGATGACGGGTGCGACGGTGCACGGCGCGGTGGTCGTGAGTGGATGGGCTCGTGGCTTTCAGAACGTCGAGGCGTGGGATGCGACGCACCAGAGCCCGCCACTCGCGCGCGCGACGCCGGCAGCGGACGGCGCGTTCACGTTCACCGTCGATGCGAGCAAGCTTTCGACGGGCGGAGCGACGTGGACGATCTGGGCGTGGGACACGCCGCCAGGCAGGCCCGCGACGAAGAGCGATAGCGTCTCGCTCGCGCTGACGATCGACGGCTCAGGCGGCGCGACGGGCTCCGGCGGCGCACCAGGGGCGGGCGGCACGACGGGCTCCGGTGGCACGACGGGCTCCGGTGGTTCGTCCGGCAATGGTGGTGGTCGGAACTTCATCCTCGGTTTCTATTCCGACAACAAGACGGACGGCGACTACCACACGTGGCTCGGCTACTACCCGGAGGTCAACTACGGGCAGTCGTATCAGGTGCACCAGCCGGGCGGCGGCTTCTACCTGCCGAGCGTGAAGTACCCGATCGTCCTCGACGCCGATATCTCGTCGAACGGCGCGCACATGAGCTACAGCGCCGTCGCGAACGGCGACCTGGACGCGAAGCTACAATCGACCATCGATTCGATCCCGGCGGCCTGGTACCCGTACATCTACGCCGTTCGCATCGACTCCGAGTTCAACGGCGAGAACGACTACCAGTCGGCATCTGCCAGCACCTACGTGAAGGCGGCGGATCATCTGATCGCGCTCTACAAGGCGAAGCTGCCTGCGCGCGTGAAGTACATCTGGAACCCGAACGTCAGCGCGGGCGGCGATCTCAGCGCGCTGGTTCCCACGACGTGCGACGTCATCGGCGTCGATGCGTACGCGAACCCCACGTGGAAGACGACCTCGTCCGTCCAGTTCGGTAGCAAGAATAACCCCGCCGCAGGGACGATCTGGTGGTGGACGAAGATCGCCCAGCAGAAGGGCAAGGCGATGGCGCTCCCGGAGTGGGGCGACGACTACGCCGACGGCGTCTACGTGCACGACGTCGCGAAGTGGGCGGCGGATCCGGCGAACGACGTGGTGTACCTCGGTTACTGGGACAGCACCGACAACGAGAATGGCTCGCTCCGCGGCGCGAGCTACACCGCCTTCGTCGCGGAGTTCGCGAATGTGCCCTACACCGGCACGTTCTTCGCGCCGCTGCTGCCGACCTCGACGATGTTCCCGGGGTTCTGAGCGCTTCTCGTCAGCGTCGGTGTCGCAGAACTCTCACCAGAACTCGGGATTCATCAGCGTCCCCGGGATCTTCTCCTCGATCGTGCGGTGAATTTCGGGGAGCTCGGACCAGTGGAGGCCGGGGCGCAGATGATGCGCGGTGTGATACCCGAGGTTCTGCGCGAGGAGGTTGTAGATGCGGCTCGTGCGGTTCCGGCTCGCCATCATGTGGTCGGGGGTCTGGAGATCCGAGTGGTGCTCGTAGGTGACCCAGCACGTGTGGAGCAGGGTCAGGAACGGAAGAACCGCGTACAGGATCAGCGTGCTGACCGGATGGATGACGAACAGCACCGCGATGACGGAGTAGAGGCACGCCTTCATCACCATGTAGCTGCGGAACTTCCCCGGGTGCTTGCGGCCCACGCGGAAGATGTCGCGCTCGTGTGTCGCCCAGAGGTGGATCGTGTACTCGAACCGGCCCATCGTGGTGCCGTCGGTGCGCCACCAACGAGACTGATCGACCTCTCGACTGGTCGGAGCGAGGTAGTTCAGGTGGTGGCCGAGGTTGTGGTGGAGGACCCAGCCGTAGGAGCCGATGCCCGTCTGCAGCGACAGCGGGATCTCGAACAGCCGATTCAACACCGGCGCACGGAACACGTTCACGTGCTGGTGGTTGTGATTCATCGGCGCCGACATCAGGCAGAAGAAGAGGAGCAGCACCGCCGCGATTGCCGCGATCAGGGCGCTCCCCGTCCGCCAGGCGCCGAACTGGAGCGCTGCGAGCGCGAGCACGTGAAAGACGGTGTAGCGGTCGGCCGTGTAACGGAGAATCGTGCCGCGGGGCTTTTTCATCTGCAGGATAGTGAGAGGGGGAACGTGTCTATGTGTCACATCCTTCCCGGGCGCTCCAGCGCGAAGAGAGGCGTGATGAGCTCCTCGCGAATCCGTGACGAATCCGTGACCCGCCGCACGACGCTAGCCAATCTTCTGACACCGAAAGTCGAGATTTGCCGGCAAAAAGGAGCCCGGAAGCGACTTTCAATCACTGCATAACGCCGCACGAATTCGTGTTGTAGGCGCCGCGGAGGCACTCGACGACACGCGGTCGCCGGAGTCGCCGGAGTCGTCTCGTCGCCGCCTCGGGACACCCGCCGACGAATTGCGACGCCAGGGCTCCCATCCAGCAATGACGATCCGGGCGCTACTTTCGTGTGAACCGCTCGGCGATGGCGTTCGTGACGTAGGTCCAGCCTTCTTCGTGGCGGCGGCCCATGTCGTCGTCGGGGAGGTTCGTGTGCCTGAGAGTCAGGAGTGTGTCGTCGCCTTTCGGCTCGAGGGTGACGGTCACGACGGACTCGATGCCGCGCGTGGCCTCGGACACCCAGGTATGCTCGATGACGCCCTTCCGATCGAGCCGCACGAAGCGGCCGTAGTGCGCCCACGTGTAACCTTCGTGCACGACGGAGTGATAGAAGAGGCCGTCGACGACCGCGTTCACGATGGCGCGCGCAGTGCCGAACCAGGGGCTGCCGGCGCTCTTCGGGTCGAGCCAGACCTCGTACACTTGCTCGGGTTTCGCGGGGATGGTGCGGGAGACGGTAACTTCGATTCGATTCGTCATTTCTTTTTCTTCTCCTTGAAGTCCGCTGGACGTCAACGGCTCGCGTCGGTATCGGCTTGCTCATGTCCCCGTTCGACGACTTGATTGGCCGGTTCGCGACCTTCGAGGTGCGGCGATTCGGCGCCTCCGGCGCATTCCTCGCGCGGAGCACCGAGCACGCGGGGCCCGAAGATCCGACGCTGCTCCTCATCGGCAGCGAGATCCCGAAGGACGCCAAGGAGGGCGACTCGCTCCGCGCCTTCGTCTATCTCGACTCGGAGGGGCGCCCGCTCGCGACGACGCGAACGCCGAAGCTCACCCTCGGCGACGTCGGGTTCCTCGACGTCACGGCGTCGACCGCGATCGGCGGGTTCGTCGACTACGGCCTGCCGAAGGAGCTGCTCGTGCCGTTCTCGGAGCAGACCACGGAGCTTCGCGTCGGCGCGCGCCACCCTATCGGGCTCTATCTCGACTCGAGCGGACGGCTCGCGGGAACGATGCGCGTGAACAAGCTGCTCGACCAGGAAGACGCGCCGTTCGAACGCGAGCAGTGGGTGAACGGCGAAGCCTGGCGGAACGACCCGAACACCGGCCTCTTCGCGATCGTCGAGCGTCGTTTCGTGGGGCTCGTGCCGGCGAGCGAACCGCATTCACTGTCGCGCGGTGACGCGGCGAAGTTCCGCGTCACTCGCGTGCTCCCCGACGGCAAGATCGAGCTGTCGCTCCGCGGTCACGCCCACGAGGAGCTCGAGAAGGACGCCCGCACGATCCTCGACGCGCTCGCGCGTCTGTCGCCGAAGAAGCTCAAGGACACCGCGAGCCCCGACGAGATCCGTCTGCTCTTCGGGCTCAGCAAGAAGGCCTTCAAGCGCGGCGTCGGGAGGCTCCTCAAGCAGGGACTCGTCGCGCTCGGCTCCGACGGGAGCATCGAGGTAAAGGCGCGTCCCGCCGGGGGTTCATGACGACAGCGTGACGACACTGTGGCGTCCGCGTGGACGGAACCCACCGAACGTGAGACGTTTCGCGGTCGGTGAAGAGCCTGCTCGATTCTGTGCGCCTGCGCTGCAATTTTCGATGCAGTCTGGTGCTCGCGGCCGCGGTGGCGATGGCCGTGTACAAGGCGCGCGTCGTTCATTTCTCGCGCCCGCTGGAGCTATTCCTCGCGTGTGCCGTCGACGCGCTCGCGTGGACCTGGCTGCTCTGCGTGAGCGAGGTCGGCGCGCGCTGGAAGGCGACGGCGGGCCGCGCGATCGGCATCGCTTTCTTTCCGCTCTTCTACGTCCTCCTCACGTGCGACGTGACGCACACGACCTTCTACGACGTGGCGATGGAGCGGCGTTTCTCGCTCCTCGACGTCGATCCGGCTTCGGTCGCGTTCTTTCTCGCCAACATCGTCACGATGCGCTGGTTAGTCGCTGTCGTCTCCTTCGCGCTCGGCATTCACGTGGTCGCGTGGTGGGTCAGCTCGCGGGGCTATCGCTTCCCGGCGCGCGCGGCGTTCGCCGGGCTGTGCGTCGCGACGCTCGTGACCACCGTCGTGGCCGTATTTGCTCCACGCGTGCCGTCGCCCCTCTTCGACACCGCCCGCGACGCCTACGATCTGATGACGCTCGCGCGCGTCGTCCCGCGTACTCCGCCGCGGCTCGATGATTCGCTCGCCGCGCTCGACAAGTCGGACCCGGGCGACGACGTGCGGCCGCCCCGGTTCTCGAAGATCCTCGTGTTCGTCATGGAGACGGTCCCCACCGTCGATTTCGAGGCGGAGCGCGCGGCCCTCCCGGAAAAGACCTTTTTCCGCACGGTCGACGCGCACGCACATCGCTACGACCGGTACTACGCGACGAACCAGGATAGCCGGACCGGGATGCTCGACATGCTCGGTTCGCGGCTCGTTCCGTACGAGGCGTACACGGAGTACGGGCTCGCTCACTACCGGTTCCTCTCGCAGAAGAGCTCGCTCGTACGCGACTTCAACCGGCTCGGTTACGCGACGGCGTACGCCGCGTCGCACGCCGATCGCGAGGCGGTGCTCCGCGACATGCCGTGGCGGCTCATCACGCTGCCGGAGTCACGGGTGCGCGCGTCGAGCGCGAAGTTCCTCTGCGTCACTCGCTACGAGTTCGAGCACGGATGCGAGGACAAGGCGCTCCTCCCCGACGTGCTCGATTTCGTCGATTCGCACGAGCGCGTGTTCCTCTTCCAGGAGTTCATCTGGGGCCACGACCCCGAGTACAACCAGATGTCGGGCAGGACGAACGCCGACTACTACTCGTCCTATCTCGACGCGCTGATCGACCACCTGAAGGCGCGAGGCGAGCTCGACGACACGCTCATCGTGCTCACGTCGGACCACGGCTTTCGTAGCAGGGCGCGCCTCGATCGCGTCGAATCGTACGAGCTCCCGTTGCTCTTCTATTCGACCCGCTACGCGCCGGAGAGAAACGCCGAGCTACGCTCGCACCTCGACTTCAAGGATCTGCTCTTCCACGAGGTCGGCTCGCGTGACCGTCCGGAAGACGTGAATCCCTTCGTGATGAACGTCGGTCCCACCGGGGCCGGCACCCTCGCGGTGATCGGCCCCGATCGCGGTGTGTTGCTCCTCCGCATGCGCGAAAACCTCGCGTTCGTCCTCGCCGATCACCGGAACCTTCGCCCGTCGATCAGCGCGGAAGACAGCCGAGCGACGCTTCTCGGTGGCTTCCTCGACTATCGCCGCCGCTTCGACGCCTTCGGGCAAGCGGGAGCGGCGCCCCGCATCAGCGTCGCGGACCGATAGAGACGCTTACTCGCCGCCGAGCTGTGCGGGCTCCGCGGCGGCGCTCTCGCGCGCTTCGAGGCGCCCCTCGAAGATCGCCCAGCCGGTGCCGGCCGTGGCCAGCGTTGCGGCGACGATCCCGACGAGCTGGTTCGACGCGCCGAGGAGCTTCAACGCCGACGCCGCGAGCACGAGGACGAGCACGGGGCGAATGATGCGGTCAGGGGCGCGTGCCGAGCCGTAGGCGCCGATGCACACGCCGGGAACGCTGCCGATGATGAGCGACGCAGTGAGCCCGAAGCTCACGTGACCGAAGAGGAAATGGCCGAGCGCTGCTGTGGCGACGAGAGGAATCGCCTGCGCGAGATCGGTGCCCACCAGACGTGAGCCGCTGAGCCTCGGGTAGAGCAGCATCAGCATGACGATGATGAGAGAGCCGGAGCCGACCGACGTCATTCCGACGATGAAACCGCCGAGCACGCCGATGGCGATCGTCGGCACCGGCTTGATCGCGATGGGCACCTGGCTCGCGCCGGGCGGCCCCTCGCGGTGATTGCGGAGCACGGCCTTGGCGAGCTGCGCCGCCGAGGCGACGAGCAGCGCAACGCCGAGCATCGTCCGGATCGCGCCGTTGACGGCGTTCGAGGAACCGAGGTGATTGATGAGCGCCGCACCCGCGAACGCGCTCGGGACCGAGCCGATGAGCAGGTACTGCACCATCTGCCGGTGCACCGTGCCGCGCCGAAAGTGAATGAACGCGCCGAGCGGCTTCATGAACAGCGACGCCACGAGGTCACTCGCGACGGCCGCGGTCGGCGGTACTCCGAAGATGAGCACCAGGATGGGCGTCATCAACGCGCCACCCCCCATGCCGGTCAGCCCGACGATGAGACCCACGGCCAGACCAGCCAGCGAAACAAAAGGATCCAGGAGCGGCATTCGGTGTTCTTGACTAAACCCATCGGGAATATGGGGAATACCTGGAGCCTGGTCAAGGTGGAAACGAAAATAACGTGTGTTTCCAGATGATTAGGCTCGTTCCTGCTCCTCCGGCGGCCGTTCTGAGCGCTGGACGTTCTGGTCCTTCCGGACGAAAGTCCCGGCCATGCAGCGACCAGTTCTCGAAGAGTCCCGTATCCATCCGGCCATCCGCGACAAGGTCGGAGCGGCGGATGCGACCCTCGCGGAGGTGCAGAGCGCCATCGCGTCCAACGACGTGGTCGTGGTGGGGATGAAGCAGAATCCGCACCCGAAGCGGGCTCGCGCCGCGCTCAACGATAAGGGCGTGCCGTTCCAGTACCTCGAGTACGGAAGCTACTTCGGTGACTGGCGGAAACGGCTCACGCTCAAGCTCTGGACCGGGTGGCCCACGTTCCCGATGGTCTTCGTCAAAGGCGTCTTCGTCGGAGGGGCCGACGAGGTGAAGAAGCTCATCGATTCCGGAGAGCTCGACACGCTGTTGAAGGCGAACTGAGCTCACAGTCCGAAATCACATGAACAACGGTCCGTCCTTCGGCGACGCGGTCGCCGCGTTCTACGAGCAGTACATGGTCCCCATGGTGTTCGCTCCGTACGCTGCAGACCTGGTCGCGCGCGTGTCATCGCGTCCGATGGGCGATGTGCTCGAGACCACGGCGGGAACGGGAGTCGTCACACGCAAGCTCGCGGCCGTCCGCGCGAACGCGGCGCGCGCCATCGTCGCGACGGACCTGAGCCAGGCCATGCTCGATCGCGGGAAGAGCCTCTGTCCGGACTCGATCGTCGAGTGGCGCCAGGCGGACGCGATGTCACTTCCGTTCCCCGACGCGAGCTTCGATCTCGTCGTCAGTCAGTTCGGCGCCATGTTCTTTCGCGATCGGCCGCAAGCCTATCGCGAGGCCCGGCGAGTCCTGCGCCCCGGAGGTCGATTCGTCTTCAGCGTGTGGGACCGCGTCGAAGCGAACGATTTCGCGCACACGGCGAGCGAGGCCGTGGCTCAGCTCTTTCCCGGCAACCCTCCGACCTTCGTGGCCAGGGTGCCACACGGTTACTTCGACACTGCCCTCATCGCCGCGGACATTGCAAAAGCGGGCTTCGAAGCGCCCCCTTCCATCGAACCGGTGTCGAAGACCAGCCGCGCAGAGAGCGCGACGATCGCGGCGCAGGCGTTCGTGCGAGGTACGCCGCTGCGCAGCGAAATCGAAGAGCGAGACGCGGCGATGCTGGAGACCGCAGTGACCACCGCGGAGCGCGCGCTCACGGCTCGCTTCGGCAATGGACCCGTCGAGGGGCGCATGCGGGCCTTCGTCATCGAAGTGCCGCGCTGACCCGGCAAGCTGCGGTGCGCGCGTGTACTGGTACTCCACCTTGACCGCGCTCCAGTCGCTGATATCGAGCCGTAGACCGGCGATCGCGTCGAGGACGTCGAAGGAACCGGTCGCGGCTGCCGGATCGGGCATGAGGATGTACTCTTGGATGGCCTCGCCGGGCAGCGCAGGTCGGGCCGCCGCGCCTTGCGGAGGAATGCGATCGTAGATCCCCGATATTCCGACGCGGAGATCGGGCAGCGAGGCCGATGTATTCGACCATGCCGTGCAGGGCTGGCGCGCGCCGGAGCGCACTGAGCACGCAAGCGAAGGGGACGCATCCACCCGTGGCTCCTCGGCGGCGATTCAGTGGCAATGTGAGTGGTCACTTTTGAGCACTGCCGCCTGCGGCGCCGTGACCTCCTCCAAGGACGCGCTCGGGTCGCGTGGACGTGATACCGTGAGCGCGATGTCCCTGGACTCGGCTCGCGGAACCCGACGGCTCGGGCTGTTGCTCGCGGGAGCGACGCTGGCGCTCCCCGCCTGCTCGCGGAGGGACTCGACGCCGCCGGAGCCGGTGAGCGTGAATACGTCGCAGCCGGCTCCGACGGTCAACGTGAAGTTTGCCATCGTCGTTCACGACGACACGCCGCAGCACACGCTGCTCGTCTGTTCCGACATCGAGACGACTCCGGAGAAAGCTGCGGCGGCCGAGCTCCCGCAGGGCGCTACCAGGATGGACAAGCGCTGCTCCACGCTTCCTCGTGTTCCGCTCACCTCGTGCTCGCTCGGGAACGTCACCGAGTACTATTACGTCGCGCAGTTCAGCGACTCCTATCAGCCGAACTGCGTCCAGCGAGGTGGCCGGTGGGGTGCGAATTCGAGCAACGAGGCGCAAGAGGAGCGCGCCGCACAGGCCGCACAAGGGGCGCGCTAGGAAGCGACAAAAGCACGCCGCCGCGCTCTACGTGAGCGTGGCGGCGTGGGTTCGCCATTCAGCGACGGTCAGGCTCTGTTCAGGCAGGCTTGTGACCGTGACCGAGCTTGCCCTCGGTGCGAGCCTGGTCGAGCTCGGCCTTCGAGATCTTGCCGTCGTTGTTCGCGTCGGCAACCTTGATGCGCTCCCAGCGCTTCTCGGAGACCTCGTCCTTGGCGATGAAGCCGTCGCTGTTCTTGTCTGCCTTCTGGAACCGTTCGGCAGAGCGCTGCGCCTTCTGCTCGGGGGTCATCGAGGTGTGCTCACCCGAGCAGCGACCCTCTCCGCCCTTCGCGAACGCCACCGAGGACGCGGCGAGCGTGAGGCCGACGAGAGCAATACCGAGACCCGTGCGATTCATCTTGTTGAACATCGAGAACATCTCCTTGCCCAATCTGACGACCCCCACGACGGTTCCCTACGCGGGCGCCATGTGCCCGTGAACAAGGGGGTTTTCGTGTGACCGGACGGCGTGGTTCCACCGTCGATAGAACGCTCACCGCGGCGCGAATCCGGGAGCCCAGAGTTCGACGAAGCGACGCGGGTTCCGGAGCTTCTCGCCGGACATGAAGCTCAGGGCGGCGTCGACGTGACGGCGGCCCTCGTCGCCGCCGAGGAGTTCGCCGAGACGGAGCTTTGCCGCTGCGACGCAGATCGGCAGATCGGCGTTCGTGCCGGAGTCGATCGCGGTGTTCAGATGCTCGAGCGTCGAGGTGTGCTCGCCGCGGCTGTGAGCGATGCCGGCGCGCAGCAAGAGCGCCCACACCCTGGCGTACGCGAAGCGTTCGCTCTCGAGCCGTGCGGCGCAATGCGACGCCTCGCCGAGCGCGCGCGAGCCATTGCCGTCCGAGACGAGCAACCTTCCGAGGAGCCACGTCGCGACCGCGCGCTGCACGTGCACGCGGAAGATCGGCGTTCGCCATCCGCGCCGGAGATACTTGCGGAAATGCGGGAGTGCGCATCTCGCGTCGCCCGTGTAGAGCGCGAGCTCGGCGCGGGCGTGCTCGCCGTACCAGTGCTGCGTGTGATGCGCGAGGCCCTCGGGTTGCCAGCGCACTCGCGCAAGCTGTCGCGCCGCTTCGTCGGGTACGTCCTCTGCGAGCCGGACCACGTTGAGATGCCATCCGAGCGCCGCTTCCGTGAAGAGATCGCCGCGGCTTTCGGCGTCGCGGACGGCGGCGGCGAAGCCGTCCTGCAGCGCCGCGAAATCTCCGCGATGCCGGAGCACGACGAGGCGGAAGGTCCGGCAGACACTCTGCTCATGGTACGTGCCCGCGACCGCGTCGCGAAAATACGCGGCGCCTGCGTCGAAATGCACCGCGGCGGAACGGAACGCGCCGGCGTGATACGCGACGAAGCCGTCGCCGAGGCGGATCGCGCCGCGCAGGTACGGCTCTGCCGTGTCCTCCGCGATGCGTCGCGCTTTCGTCATCAGCGCGGCGGTGCGGGCAGCGTCGCGCCCGGTCGACGCGGCGTAGATGGCTTCCATGATTGCGCTCCGCGCCCACGGGACCGGCTCTCCGACTCTCGACGCGAGCAAGAACGCACGCGACTGGAAGAGCCCGCCGCGGAGGAGATCGACGAGCGAGAGAGTCGCGCTCACGGCGTGATAGACGTCGAGGCGCTCGCGCCAGCCGGCGGGGATCGCGCCGTGAGCGTCTTGCGTGCGGTTTCGGCCACCGAGCGCGATGCGCGCGCGCACGACGGCAAGGGCGGCGAGAGCGTGCACGTCGCTCTTCGGGAAGGTCTCGCCGATATCGTCGAGCACCGACGAGAGCACGGCAGTGCCGCGCTCGAGGTGACCACATCGCAGATAGTGATCCGCCGCGAGACGCCGGTACCCGGAGCGGCGCGCCGGGTCGTCTGCGGCGCACGCGAGATACGCGGCGGCAGCATCCGCGCCGCGTCCGGCGTTCGCCAGCGCCTCGGCGTGTCCGAGACGAAGCTCGGCGCCATTCGCTTCTCCCGGTCGACCGAGCCGTAGCGCCGCCGCGTAGAGCTCCGCGGCCTGTTCGAACGCGAGCAGCTCTGCCGCTTTTCGAGCGGCGCGGGCCGCGTACCGTGCGGCGCGCTCGTCGTCCCCCGACTTCTCGAGGTGACGGAGCAGCGCCTGAGGATCGCCGGCCGCGCGCCCCGTCGCTTCGTAGGCGTGAGCGAGCCGCCGGTGGCACTCCGCGCGCGATGCGACGTCGAGTCGCGCCACGACGACCTCGCGGATCCGGTCGTGATAGGTCTCGAGAGCGTCAGACGCCGAGCCGGTCGTGGTGTCTACCTCGTAGCCATAGTCGAAGCCGGCGGAGACGCCGGCCGTGACGCCCCCGACGCCGACCTCGGACTCCACCGTCACGCTCAGGTCGTAGGACGTGCCGCTGCCTTTCCCCATGTCGGTGCTGATCTCGAGCGACGTGGAACCGCTGCCCTGCCCGACGCTCTGCGCGCCCGTGGTCTCGAAGCAGCCACCGTTGCACAGCATGTCACGGTCGCTGACGGTCGGGTACGAGCTCGGATCGCCGACGGTGTCGACGAGTTCTGGTCCTGGTTCGAGCCTGCGTAGAAGGGCGGAGCCGACATCGCGACGAGGAGCTTCGGGTCGCCGTAGAGGAGCTCGTGCTTGCCCTGGTAGTGGACTATCTCGCTGTCCGTGTCGACGTTCGCGACGGCGAGCACGTCACCGTACGACATGTTGCCGACACCGCCGCCGATGGGAGTCCAGCCGAAGACGCCGGTCGAGCCGTAGCCGCCGATCTTCAGCTGCCCGCCGAGGTCGTACGCGACGAGCTCCTCCGCGGTGGGACGTTCGTTGTTGTCGCCGAGCGGCGCGACGTTTCCGGCGCGAACCTGGACGGTGCTGAGGTTGACGTTCTGACGGAGAACGGTCTGGCGCTGATAGATGTCGGTGACCTTCGCGGTCGAGCTCGACGTCGGGATCGTCTCGAACCCGTCGTAGATCCAGTTCTGGGCGAGCACCTCGTCGCGGCCGTCACCGTCGATGTCGACGCCGACGAGGTTCACGTCACCCGGATCGTCGAAATAATCGTAGAACGAGTTGAACCACCCGTAGCTCGCGTTCGCGTCGTCGATGAGCATCAGGTACCAGTTGTTGCCGCTCGTGTTCCCGAAGACGGCGATCTCGTCACCCGGGGCGCCGTCGATGTTCGCCGCAGTGACGAATCCACGGGTCAGCGAGAAGGGCCCCTCGCCGTCGTTCGGGTTGAGCGTCATCGCGCGATCGACCTGCTGCGTGAGACCATCGTAGATCTGGAACCGCGCGCTCCCGGAGCCGGCGGTGTAAGACACGACCCATTCGTCGCGCGGATCCATCGGCGCGGCGTCGAAATCGCCCATCGCGACGCCGATGACGTCGGAGCCCACCGGGTCCGTGTAGAGCGGCTCGAACCCGTGCGCCGGGTCGTCGAAGACGAACACGTCGTGCATGCCGACGATGAGCTCGTCTCCCGGGTCGTCGTCCACGTTCGCGCCGGCGTCATCATCTCGCCGAACGTCCCTGCGAAGTCGTTCGAGCTCGTGTAGCCGTCGTCGAGGAGCCCTTCGCGCTGTCCACCGAGGGTCGGTCCCGCGAAGTAGATCTCCTTGCGCGGATCCATGACCGCGTACGGCTTCTTCAGCGGGTGATAGCTGTCGGGGAGAACGTTTCCCTTCGGATCGCGCGGACCCGATGCGAGTCCGACGTTGGCGCCGAGGTTCTTCAGATTGCCGAGACGTCCAGTGACGCCGCCGTCGACATCGCCGCCGTCCGCCGCGCTCGGTCCGCCGTCCGCGACGCCACCGTCGCCCGCGCTGCCACCGCCCTTGCCGCCGGTCGACGTGCCGCCGACGCCGCCCGTCGACAGGGAGCCTCCCTCACCACCCGAGCTTCCCCCTGAGCCCGCATCGACGCCGCCGTCCGGTGAATCGTGATGTGCCTTCGACCCGCCGTCGCTCCCGCATGCCGTCGCACTCATCGCCAGCAATCCAACGAACATCGTCGATCGAGGAATGAAATTCATGACTCGTGGTTTTCCGCCTCTCGAGTCCGCGACACACCGGAACTCCGGAGTGCGGGTCTCGCGAGCGGCGCGTGCAGCAAGCGCCAAGCCACCCGATGAGCCGCTAAAATCGCGGCAAATTCATCGCGCTTCGGATCGGTACCGATCCGGGTGGATCGGATCGGATCCACCGTGTGATGTGTGTGGGCGTATGGGTATGTGGTGAGTCGACGGAGCGCCGGATCAGCGCCCGCTCAAAGATGCTGGGTGGCGATCGTCTCGAGCGCGCTCATCTCTTCGTCCTCGAGCTCGACGTCGAGAGCGGCGAGATCTTCCGTCATGTGCCGCGCGCTCGAGGTGCCGGTGAGCGGGAGCATGCCGAGCTGGTGTGCGAAGCGGAACACGACCTGCTCGGCCGTGCGCTGCACGCGTCGCGCTATCGTCGCGACGAGCACCGACTTCAAGACGTCCCCGTTGGCGGTGAGCAGCGAGAAGCCCTGGTAGACGATCCCGTGTTTCTTGCAGAACGCGCGGACGCCGGCGTCCCATCCCATGCTCGCGTAGCAACGGTTCTGTACGAACGCGGGCTTCACGCGCGCATCGGCGTGCAGCATCTCGAGCTGCGCGAGGGAGACGTTGCTCACGCCGACGAGGCGCGTCTTGCCGGCTTGCTGTAGCTCCTCCATGGCGCGCCACACCTGCCGATCTCCGGCGGTGAGACCGCTCCGCGACGACGGACCGTGAAGAACGTACGAATCGACGTAAGTCGTCTTCAGGTGTTCGAGGGAGCTCTCGAAGGATTGACATACCTGCTCCGCTGGAGCCGCGGACGCGTCGTAGGGCAATCGCTGATCTTGCCCGGCGAGGTGCGTGAACTTCGTCTGAAGGAAGAGCTCTTCGCGACGGAGACCCGATGCGCTCACCGCCTCGCCGACGCCGGCCTCGACGTAGTGGCGTCGCTGGTTCGCGGTGTCGATGGCGCGGAAGCCGCTGGTGAGGGCCAGCGCGACGAGCTCGGCGGTGCGCGCCTCTTTCCACGCCGTGCCGTACATGAACGCGGGAAACGCGACGCCCTGGACGCTCTGGGTCAGCACGGGGCGAGCATGCCACCCCCTGCGGACGACCGGGTATTGCTATCGTCCGCGCATGTCCCGGGACGACGACGCTCTCGCACGCCACGCCCGCTTTCCGCTCGTCCTCGCGGCTATTCTCGCCGTCGTCTGCGTCGCGACGCTCGTGAATCCGCCGGCGGGCCGCACGTCGTGGTTCCTCGAGGTGACACCGGGACTCGTCTACGCGGGCGCGCTCGCGCTCTCTTACCGGCGGCTACCGCTGTCGCATCTCGTCTACGCCGGCGTGTTCGTGCACGTGCTCATCCTGATCTACGGGGGCATCTACACGTATGCCGAGACGCCGCTCGGCAACTGGGCGAAGGACGCGTTTCACCTCGCGCGCAACGACTACGACCGTGTCGGGCATCTCGCGCTCGGCGCGCTCCCGGTGTTCACCGTGCGCGAGATCTTGCTCCGCAAGACGCCGCTCCAGCGCGGAGGGTGGCTCACGTTCCTGAGCCTCTCCGTCATCCTCGGATTCGCGGCGTTCTGGGAGCTTCTTGAATGGTGGGTAGCCCTGCTCGCCGCGCCCGGCGTCGGAACGGCGTTCCTCGGCACACAGGGTGACGTCTGGGACACCCAGTGGGACATGTTCCTCGCCCTGGTCGGCGCGATCCTGTCGCTCGCGCTCTTCACCCGCGTGCACGAGCGCTCGATGAGCCGTGTGCCCGCAGTGCGCGACCTCCGCGCTTGAGCCGGGAGCTCGAGGAGGAGCAAGGGCAGGGGGTCAGAGTGAAGGGGGGAACTGCGCCGCGCCGTGCGCGCCCTCACTCTTCTGCGAGCGGTTCGCGGGTCAGCGCGGCTTCGAAGGTCCGTCCTTCGACGGTGATGTAGAGCTGGCCACCGGTGTGCACGAGCTCCCACGCGGTGTGACGTCCCGTTGCTTCGCCGACCGCGTCGAGAAATTCGCTCGGAGCGCCGACCAGCTCTATCTGTGCGGCGTGATGGATGCGTTCCCCGGCGACGGATTGACGGAGCCGGTCCGGCTCGTCGTAAGTGAACACCACGACGCGACCGCATCCCTTGCTCGCGCGATGCAGGCGCTCCGCGGAAGGATTGCCGACCTCGACCCAGATCCGGAGTCTGCCGTCCGGCTCGTGCGACCATACTGCTGGCTCGTTGTTCGTCGAGAGGCCCTTCGAGAAAGAGATGCCCTCTTCGTACAGCAGCGCGTAGGCGAGGGTTCGCGCGACGAGATAGCGCATCGTCTCCGACGGATGTCGCGCGAGACGCAGATCGAGCGACTCGTACACCCCGCGATCGGTGTCCGAGAGCGCGATCTCGAGATGATAGACGGTGGCGCCGAGTGCCATTGAGCCCTGACGTTGTAACCGATTGTTGCGCTGCTGGGCATTACTCGTCGGACACATCCGAGGACGTGTGCCGGCCTCAGACTCAGCTTCGTCCTCAATAGATATACCCGAGGTAACTAAATGACTTTGAATGCAATCGCGACGCGCGGACACGGTATTCGACTGGGTGTGACCTTCACGGCGGTCGCAGGCGCGGCGCTCGCCGTCGCGGCGTGTAGCTCGGATACGACGCCGAGCGGGTCCGACGGTGGCACCGGTGGATCGGGCGCATCGACCGGTGGGTCGTCGAGCACCGGCGGAAGCAATGCTTCCACGGGTGGAACGTCGGGTAGCTCGAGCGGTGGCGGCACCGCGACGGGCGGCGCAGCCGGCACCGCGACGGGCGGCGCAACCGGCAGCGGCGGTCCCGACGCGAGCGTGCCCGACGGTGGGCCCGCCAACGGTGACGCCGGGCTCGACGGCGGCGTGGTCTTGCTCGTCGTCAAGCAGACGAATCTCGTCGCGAACATGGACGGCGTCGCGCCGACGACCGATCCAAACCTCCTGAACCCGTGGGGCCTCGTCGCGAACCCGACGGCGGGCGCGTTCTGGGTGTCCGACAACCATTCTGGTCTCGCGACCGTCTATCAACCGACCGGTGGCGCATCGGCGCTCAACGTGAAAGTACCGGGACCCGCCGACACCGACGGTGGCTTCACGAGCTCGCCGACGGGTCAGGTCTTCAATGGCACAGCTGCAAACTTCAAGGGCGACAAGTTCATCGTCGACTCCGAGGACGGCACGATCGAAGGCTGGCAAACGGCGGGCTCTCCGTTCGTGCTCCGAGTCGATAACTCGGCGGACTCGGGTTACAAGGGCCTCGCGCTCATCACGAACGGGACCGCTGGCGAGCTCGTTGCCGCGAATTTCCACAAGGGGACCGTCGACGTGTTCGACGCGAGCTACGCACCGGTGGCGAGCCCTGGTTTCGTCGACAGCGGATCTCCTGCGCTCCCGGGCGGCTTCGCGCCGTTCAACGTGGCCGCGCTCGGTGACAGCGTCTACATCGCGTACGCCAAGCAGGACGACGAGAAGGGTGACGACGTTCCCGGCGGCGGCAACGGCTACGTGAGCGTCTTCAAGACCGACGGGACGTTCGTGAAGCGCCTCGTCTCCGGGGGCGAGCTGAACTCGCCGTGGGGTCTCGCGATCGCCCCGACGAGCTTCGGCGCCCTGGCAGGCGCTTTGCTCGTCGGAAACTTCGGCAACGGCACCGTGCACGCCTACGACGCGACGACGGGCGAGCTTCGCGGTGCCCTGTCCACGAGCACCGGACCTCTGCAGATCGGCGGTCTCTGGGCGCTCGTGGTCGGCCCCAAGACGGCCAGCGCCGACTACTCGAGCTCCGTCTTCTTCACCGCGGGCCCCGACGGCGAAGCCGACGGCATCTTCGGTAAGCTCGACGTCTCCCCGTAGCGACGAGGCATGAAATCCGCCCCCACCGCGCCGCCGGTGGGGGCTTCGCCGTCACGGATCGAAAAAGACGGCTATGCTGCGATCGTGGCAAATGAAGCGCTGGTGCGGTCCATCAAGGAGATCGTAGGTCGAGCGAAGGACGGCAACGTCGACGGCTCCTACGCCGGGTACGGCGAGCTGTTCTCGAGCCCGGAGTTCGCGACGTATCGCGTCGAGGATCAGCGCCAGGCGCTGAAGCTCATGATCCTGAAGAAGGGGATGCCCGAGACGCCGAGCGCCGCGGTCGTCGAAGCGCATCGCTCCGCCCTCGAGCGCTTGACGGAGCTGGTGTCGACCCATGACGAGCCGGCCGACTACGAGCTTCTCGGCGTCTGCCACGTCGTTCTCGGGAACGAACAGAGCGCGAGCAGCATCTTCAAGGCCGCTCTGGCGATCGAGCGAGAACGCGATCCCTCGTCCCCCCTGTGCGGCGCGCTGATGAAGCGCGTCTCGATGCTCTGAACTCCGCTGCGCCAGTCGCGTCCCGCCGACGGAAATGGCCGAGCATCTACCCGAGCTCTCTCGCGCGACGGTTCGCGCACTCTGGATAGGTGACTCGCTCGGACCGCTCGAGCGACTCTCGATCCGTTCCTTTCTCGCCCACGGGTACCATTACGAGCTCTACACGTACGGAGCGGTCTCCGGCGTGCCCGACGGCGTCGACGTCGTTCCAGCAGAGACGGTGCTGCCGGCGTCGCGCATCTTCAAGTACGCGGACCACGACAGCTACGCCGGGTTCTCCAATCACTTCCGCTATCGACTGCTCTTCGAGCGCGGCGGTATCTGGGCAGACTGCGACGTCGTCTTGCTCCGTCCGCTCGAGCTCTTTCCGGGTCTGACCTTCGCGACCGAGGAGAGCCCCGGGAACGGCTCGATGTGCGCGACCTGCCTGATCGCGGCACCGCCCGGTGACGAGCTCCTCGGTCGCGCCATGGAGATCTGCGACGCCGCCGACGTCAGCACGCTGAAGTGGGGTCAGACCGGTCCCGGATTGCTCACGCGTCTCGTTCGCGAGAGCGGACGCGACGACGGTGGTCTCCCGATCGAGGCGGTGTGCCCCGTCAGCTACTTGCGCTGGGAACACCTCGTGAGTGACGACCGGGCGACACAAGTCGCGGTGCGTGAGCTGCTCGGCCGTGCGCAAGCCGTGCATCTCTGGCGCGAGATGTTTCGCCGCGCCGGCATGGATCGTCGCGAGCTATATCCCGACGGCTCTGCGATCGCCGAGCTTCAGGCGCGCTACGGCACCGGCACCGAGCGGTCCCGCCGGCCTCGGATCGCCGTCGTGGCGTCGAGCCAAGCTGCGGACACGCTCGAGAGAGTGAGGCGCGCCGCCGTGGACGGCGAGGTGACGCTCGTCTCGCCCGACGCTCACCCCGGGGTGCCGGCGCGCCGCTGGTCGCCGGCGGGATGCGAGCTCGCGGCGCCATCCCCGTCGTTGATTCCCGGCGCGCACGCCTTCGCGGCGCTCGCGCCCGACGGTGACTTCGACGAGATCCGCTGCACGCCGGAGAGCGCCTGGGCGCTCGCTGCGTCGCGCCGTTCGGGTGGCAAACCGGGCAGCGGTGTGCTCGTCGTCGAGGTCACGGCGGAACACGCCGCGCTCGCGCGGCCCTGCGCGCTCGGAGACTATCCGTACGACGTGCTTGCACGCGAAGTGGAGCTGCAGGCGCTCCGCGACGCCGACAGGGTCGAAGGCGACGCGAGCGCCCTTTCGCGGCTCTCGGCCGATGGCGTGGTGTTCGCGTCGCCGCGAGTCGAACCGGCCTGGCCGCGCGAGGCAGCACCGTCGATCAGCGCCGTCGTCACGCACAAGGACCTGCACCGCTATCTGCCGGAGTGTCTCGCGTCGCTGCGCGCGCAGACGGTGCCCGTCGAGATCATCGTGGTCGACGACGGCAGCGGCGAGGAAGGCCTCGCCGTGCTGGCGGCCGAGGAACGGAAAGATCCGTCGCTGCGTGTCCTCAGACGAGCGAACGGCGGCCTCGGAGACGCTCGCAACTTCGGCGTGAAGGCCGCCATGACGGAGCTCGTGCTCATCGTCGATGCAGACAACGTCTTGCGGCCGCAGATGGCGGAGCGGCTCCGGGACGCGCTCGGGGTTCGCCCGGACAGAGCGGCGGCGACCTGCGCGTTCCGGTGCTTCGACGAGCAGAGTGCGACGCTCTACTTCTATTGCCCCGCCGAGCTCTCGCCGCGCACGCTCTTCTTCGCGAACACCGGCGGTGACGCCTGTTCGCTCCATCGCCGTGAGACGCTGCTCTCGATCGGATACTCGACGGAGCGGGAAATTTCGGAAGATTGGGACCTCTGGCTGCGATACGCGGAGCGCGGCCTCTCCACGACCGTCGTCCCGGAGGTCCTCTTCGACTACCGCGTGCGTGAAGACTCGCTCCTCAGGGCACGCCGGAAAGTGGCGCACGCCTATGAGCGCTTCCGGCTCGCGGAGCTGCACTCCGGGCTACTTTCACGCTGGGCGAGCGAGGTGGCGATCCTCGGTGGTGGTGAGCTGTTCGCGCTGTCCGGACAGCTGGCGTCCGCTCACGTCGCGGTCGCACGGGCGAACGAAGCCGCGACCGCGTCGCTCGAACGCGCCGTCGCTGCCGAGGGCCGGGCCTCGACTGCAGAGCGCAACGTCGCCGTCGTCGAGAGCAACACCGCTGCCGCCGAGGAGCGCGCAATTCGGGCAGAGAGCGCGCTCGCGGAGGCGATGTCTCGCTGGGCCCCGGAGTCCGTCCGGCGTCGAGTCGCCAGCGCCGTCGATGGCGCGCGTCGCCTACGGCGCGCTCTTCGCGAGCGGCTCGTCAAGCGGTGAGCTCGCGCTCACGTCGTGGCCCACGACAGGAGACGATCGACCGGCCACGCGTTGGCCACGTTCTCGGCGACGAGGTGCGCGCGGTGTGCGTAGCGAGCGGCGTAATCGACGAGGCGTAGCTCCTTCGTGTGATGTGCGTCGCTCGTGAGGACGAAGGTGACGCCGCGAGCCTGCGCGGCGCGCAGCGCGTCGAGAGGCGGGTCGAGACGAGGGAGCGCGCCGTTGAGCTCGAGGGCGGTGCGCGTCGTGCATGCCGCATCGAACACCGCTTCGAAGTCGAACTCCACCGGCGGGCGGCGCCCGATGATGCGCGCCGTGAGATGTCCGATCATGCGCACGCTGGGATCCGCCATCGCGGTCACGACTCGCCGGGTCTGCGCGGCGCGATCGAGATCGAAGTGCGAATGAATGGACGCGATGCAGAAGTCGAAGCTCTTCCGGAAATCCGCGTCGTAGTCGAGCTCTCCGCCGGGGCCGATGTTGAGCTCCACTCCGTGAAGCAGACGGATCGAGGCGCCGACCTCGCGCTGCAACGCCGCGATGCGCGCGCGCTGCTCGAGAAAGGCGTCACGGCCGACGCCGGAGAGCGTTCCCTCGGCGTGATCGGTCAGCGCGAGAACGCCGTAGCCGCGCTCCCTCGCCGTGGCGACCATCTCCTCGAGAGAAGAGCGACCGTCACCCGACAGGTTGGTGTGCACGTGAAAGTCGCCCGAAAGCTGCTCGATCGCGCGAGGAAGCCGCGCGTTTTCCGCGGCCTCGAGCTCGCCCCAGTCCTCGCGCAGCGTGGGCGGGATGAAGGGGAGCCCGAGTGCGCGGTACACGTCTTCTTCCGTCTCGCTCGCGATGACGGCGCCGCCGTCGAGCGCAGTGAGCGCGTACTCGTTCAGCGTGTAGCCACGGGCGAGGGCGCGCTGGCGGAGCTTGACGTTGTGGCTCTTCGAGCCGGTGAAGTAGAGCAGCGCCGCGCCGAGCTGGTGCGGCAGGACGACGCGAACGTCCACCTGGAGCCCGCGTCGCGTGACGACACTCGTCTTGGACTCGCCGCGGACGAGCACGCGGTCGACTGCGCCGAGGGCGACCACGGCGTCCATCACGGCTGCGGGTTCCGTGGACGCGACGACGATGTCGACGTCGCCCACCGTCTCCGAGAAGCGACGCAGCGAGCCGCAGTATCCGGCGAAGGTGACTCCGCGCACCGCCGCGAGCTCCGCGACGAGGCGCTCGGCGTGCGGCAACGCTATCGCGATCGACGTCCGGGTCAGCGCGCCTTCGCGCTCGAGCCGGGCTATGGCGTCGCGAAGCCGTTGCTCCGACTTCTCGCCGAACCCTTTGAGCGTGCGGAGACGATGCTCGCCGATGGCGCTGCGGAGGTCGTCGAGCGACTGGACGCCGAGCTCCGACTGGAGACGTCGCACGGCCTTCGGTCCCACGCCTTGCAACCGGAGGAGCGCGACGAGGCTCGCGGGATACTTCTGCCGGAGCGCTTCGAGCTTCTCCACCCTGCCGGTCTCGAAGAGCTCGCGAACCTTCTCTGCCGTGCTCTGGCCGACGCCGTGGATCTTCTTCAGATCGCCGAGGGAGAGACGCCCGAGGTCGTTTGCCTGCGACGCGATGGACTGCGCCGCGTTCTCGTAGGCCCGCACGCGGAATGATTGCGGGTCTCCCTCTTCCAGCAACGTGAGCTCGGTGAGCTCGCGCAGCATGTCGAGGGCGTCCTGCTTGGTGTCGGGCATGCCTCGAGTCGCCCGCGCCGCTCAGCTCGCCGGGTTTTCCGCCGTGACGAACCAGACGCTCGAGCCTGCCGACACCGCTCCGTCCGGGCGCTCGAACTTGCGGAGCGTCTCCTTCAAGCCCGCAACGACGTCGTCTTTCCGGCGCAAACCTTCGTCACCCGCGAGGCGGATGGCCTCTCCGGCCGGGCCGAGCGCCATCGCGAAGTCGACGGCCTCTGTGAGGTTCTGCCCGATGCAGATCTCCGCGTCGAACCGCTCGAAGCCGATGCGACGGAATCCGGCGCCTTGTAGCAGCTCACTGACGAGATCCGCGCCGGACATCGAGAATGGTCCAGGCCCACAGTGAACCTGGTCCGTCTCGTCGTGGGAGACGGCCGGGACGATCGCCTTCACCGTGAGCTCTGCTTCGTGCATCCACGGATTGTCCTGCCGCCGCCGCCACACGATCATCGACAGCTTGCCGCCGGGTGTCAGTGCGCGGCGAACGTTCCGCAGCGCCGCCCCCGGCAGGTTGAAGAACATCGTCCCGAAGCGGGAAAAAGCGTGATCGTAGGGCCCGCCGAGCTGACCGGTCTGGACGTCAGCCACGCGAAAAGAAGTGTTGCCAGCGCCTGCATCGCGCGCGGCTCGTTCGGAGGCGCGAATGAAGTTCTCCGCGCAGTCGACGCCGGTCACCGCGCCGCCACCGCTCACCTGCCGGGCGATCGCGAGCGTGGAGTCTCCGAAGCCGCACCCGACGTCGAGGACGCGCGAGCCCGCCCGGAACGGCTCTCGTCCGAGGAGCTCGTCACTGTGCACGGATAGACCCGTGGTCAAGACGTGCTTGAACCGCGTGAACTTCTCGAAGAGGACCGTGTTCCAGGCCTCGATGATCGTCGCGTTCTCGTCTTTCATGATGATTGCCGTCGCGTTCTCGGAAATCCGTTGCGCAAAGCTAGCACGCGATTGCATCGCGATAGTCACGGCGCCGGCCCAAGCCGCACGCCATGACTTCGCCGCTCTGCCTCTATTCCGGTATCACGGTGCCCGAGCCGCCCATTTCAGCGGGGAAGTCGCGCTGCTTCGGGAGGCCGTCGTGGATGTGCAGCACCGTCTCGCCATAGTTCACGTGCAGCATCGCCTCGAAGGGAAAGTCCGGGATCACCGAGGCGTAGACGTCGACGAGGTCGAAGCCGGGATGCTCGCTGAGCACGTGGCCACCGCAGACGGTGCACCATTTGCGGAGGCTGTTCTTCGTCTTGCCGTACGAACCGAGCTGCGCCTCGCCTTTCGTGATCGTCACTGCGCTCGGCGGCCACAGCGTGAACGCGTTCACCGGACCTGCCGACCATTCTCGGCAAGACGAACAGTGACAGTACCCCATCGCGGCCGGCTTCCCGACGACGCGCAGCTCGACGGCACCACAGAAACAACGGCCCTTGTATTCGGTCTCGGTCGGCATGTTCTCTCCTTCGGCGGACTCACTGTCCGCGACGAGAACGGACTATGCTTCCCGGCGTTCAGGACGGAATGACCGTACGTCCGCCGTCCATGACCGGACGTCCGGAAGGAGCCGCTACGATAGTGTCCGTCAACCGGCGTTGCCGCGCCGATAAGTCGCCGGCGCGGTGCCGACCCAGCGCTTGAAGGCGCGGCTCAGCGCTGCTTCCGAGCCGTAACCGACCTTGTCCGCGATCTCCGCGAGCCCTCCCGTGGTGCTCCGGAGCAGGGACGCCGCGAGCTGTATCCGCCACTGCGCGAGGTATTGCATCGGCGGAACCCCGACGAAGTGCGTGAAGCGATCGGCGAGCACCGACCGCGACGCACCGACCTCCTTCGCGAGCTCCTCGAGGCTCCAGGGATGTGCGGGGGTCTCGTGTAGCTTCTGCAGAGCCTTGCCGACCCACTCGTCGCGAAGCCCGGCGAACCATCCGACGTTCTCCGCCGGCAGCGTGGCGACGTACTGGCGCACGACCTCGATGAACAGGAGCTCGCTCACGCGCGAGAGGAAGCAATCGCTCCCGGGTCCCGGCGTCATCGATTCTGCCAGCGCGAGCTCCACCAACCTCCGGACGGATTCGTTCGCGCCGCTGCGCAGGTGAACGACGCGTGGAAGCGTGGCCAGCAGCGGATTGAACGGGCGTGCGTCGCATCCGAGAAATCCGCAGATGATCTCGGCCCGTTCGGCTCCGCCGCCGTTCACCGAGATGGAGACCGGCAAGTTGCCTTGTCCGGCAGCTCGCAGCGCCTCGAACTGCGGTTCCGCTCGCATGCCGGGCTCGCTCGAGATCACGTGCCGGTCGCCGTGGGGGAAAACGATGACGTCGCCCGTCTCGAGGCGGATCGCCGGTTCCCCGACCAGACCGCCCCAGCACGCTCCGGTCCTGACCACGTGATAGTCGATGACGTGCTCGACGCCGGGCAACAGGTACGGCCCAACGGTGCTGCCCGCCGGCGTCTCTGCGACCCAGGGAGCGGACGCGTCGACAGCGAAGAACACCGCCCCCGTGAGCCGCACTGCGCGCAGAACGTCGGACAGCGTGTCCGTCACTGCGCGCGCTCTTCCATCCCGCGTGCCTACAACGGCGCCGCGGGCGATGCACGTCGTTCTCGGGGCCCCTAGAGCCCGACGTGTACGGTGGCCTCGGCGCACGTCGGCGAGCACCCCGCGCCGTTCGGCGAGACGTCGTGGTACGCAGGCGCGACCGTCTGCGACATCAGCGCGACGCCGTTCCGCGTGACGTCGATTCCGACGGCCTTCGACCTCGTGCCGACGTGGACCTCGATGTCGGAACCGCTGGAGAAAAAGAGGAGCGGCCCGGCGGCACCGACGCAATCCGGCTTGCCCACGTTCACCGTGCACGTCGCCGTGCTGCGCGCGCCGTCTGCCGTCACGGCCACGAGATACGTCCCATCCGGCAGCGGACCCGAGCCGGCGTCTTCGCCGCTCGACATGACGACCACCACACCGTCTTCGCAACCGACATCGGTGCAGCTGCGTGCATCCGGGCTGCAACCAGAGACGGTGAACAAGCCGAGAAATACCAACATCGAGCGCATCGTCATTCGTGACCTCCTCCCGCGCGGTTCGTGATTCGCAGTGTCGCCTTTCCCGAGTCGAGAGAGCCTACGCCCATGCGTTTGGCACCGCATAGGCGGTGATCAGGGCGTCGCGCGTCACGATCGTGAGCCCTTCGACGATGGCTTGCGCAATCAGAATCCGGTCGAAACGGTCGCGATGAATCAAAGGGAGAGTACGCACGAACTCTGCGTGGGCAAACTGGACGGACAGCTCCGCGAACCCATAGTCCGCGACCGCCTCTGCAAAGGACGCCTTGACCCTGATCTTTCCGAGGCTCGCCTTGATCGCGATCTCCCAGGCGGATGCGGCGCTCACGAACACTGCCTCGGCCAGACGGATTCGACGCGATACCTTCGCGGGTAGCGTCCTTCGTCCCACCACAGGAACGTGTGCGTATCCAGCAAAACTCTCAGCGCCGCCTGCCCTCGAACTGCTCGATGACTTCTTCTGGCAAGGGATCGTCGAATCCGGGCGCGACCTTGAACCGACCTCGTCCCTTTCCGGGCACTCGCAGTTTCACACTGCTGTCTTCGATTGGAACGAGCCGCGCACGCGGCTTGCCCGCTCGGGCCACGATTATCGTCTCGCCCGCGCTGGCCCGTTCGACCAGTTCGGGCAAGTGCGCCTTCGCTTCAGCGATATTGTAGACGCTGATCTTCGTCGGGCGCGCCATCTACCAAGCGTAGCGGAATGACCAACTTGGTCAACTGCCGTCAGGGTGCTCCTGCAGCCCTTTCCGGGCGGGTGGGTCTTGCAGGGCGTCGTTGGCGCGAGCCGTCGATTGACAGCGCATCGGCGTTCGCCGATATCGGGGTGGTAGATGTCCGTTTCGGTCGTGGTGATGAGAGCTGTCGTCGAAGCGGTCGAGGACGCGCACCTCGATTCTGGCGCATTTCTGGCCGCTTTGCGGTTCGATCCGGAGCGCCTCGAGAAGGTGGACGGGCGCATCGAGCAGGCTGAGTACGACGCGCTCGTCGAACGCACCCTGGCGCTCACGAGCGAGCCAGCGCTCGGCCTCCGCATGGGTGTCGGCGCGAGGAGCCTCGAATACAGCCTCCATGCGCATCTTGTGCTTCACGCGAACAGCATGCGTGAAGGGCTGAAGCTCGCCGACCAGTATCACCGGCTGTTCACCGACGCGCGTCCCTTCGCGCTCGAGGAGGGCGCGCGCACGACCGTCATCAGGGTCACCGGACTGACGGGTTCGCTCGAGTGCCGTCGCTTCGGCGCGGAGGTGGCGATCGCCGGCATGTACAGGATGCTGCAGCACTTCGTCCCGGCGGCGAAGCCCGAGCTCGTCGCCTTCGAGCATCCGTCGCCGCCCTACGAGTACGAGTACACGCGCGTCTTCGGCGGCATGGAGCGGTTCGAGCAGCCGTTCACGGGCCTCGTCATCGATAGCGAGCTCATGGACGCGCGTCAGTTGAACTCCGACGACGAGATGCACGCCGCGTTTCGCGTACAGGCAGCGCGGAGACTCGCGCAGCTCGACCAGGCCGCGTCCTACGCCGACAAGGTGCGCGAGTACGTGATGACCGTGCCGGAGCGCGGGCACGACATGGCGCTGGTCGCACGTGGACTCGGGCTCGGACCACGGTCTCTCAGAAGACGGCTCTTCGAGGAGGGCGTGACGTATCGCGGCGTCGTCGAGGGCGCGCTCGCCGCGGTCGCCACGCGGCTCCTCGTCGATGAGCGCAAGAGCATCCAGGAAGCGGCAGTCGAGATGTCGTTCTCCGAGCCGAGCGCGTTCTGTCGAGCCTTCAAGCGATGGACCGGGTCGACCCCCAAGCAATACCAGACGACCCACGCGCCGAGCAGCCGCGTTTCGCGTCCTCCTGGCTGAAAGCGCCGGGCTCCATGAACGAACGCACTGCGACGACCGAGCCGGAACCGGTCCGCGTCTGGCCGGTGTTCGTCGTGACCTCTCTCGGTTCGTTCCTCGTCTCGCTCGATCTCTCCATCGTCAACGTCGCATTTCCGGACATGGCGCGCACGTTCCCGGCAGCGAGCCGCGCCGAGCTCGCATGGGTGATCACGGCGTATTCGATCGTCTTCGGTTCACTGCTCGTCGTGGGCGGGCGCACCGGCGATCGAGTCGGCTTGCGGCGCGTGTTCTTCGGCGGTCTCGCCGTGTTTCTGCTCGGCTCCGCGCTCTGCGGCATCGCGCCGAGTGTCGCGCTTCTCGTCGCGGGCCGCGCGATCCAGGGTGCGGGCGCGTCGCTCGCGCTGCCATCGTCGGTCGGCTTGCTGCTGGCCGCGGTGACGGTCGAGAAGCGTAGCCAGATGGTCGCGCTCTGGGGTGGCGTGGGCGCGCTCGCCGTGGCGACGGGTCCGTCATTCGGCGCTCTCCTCGTCGCGAACGCGGGCTGGCGCTGGGTCTTCTACGTGAACTTGCCGGTCGGTGCGCTCGCCTACGTGTGGGGTCGCAAGGTGCTCCCGCGACATACCGCTCCCGCCGACGCCGTGAAGGAGCATCCCGACTATCTCGGCGCGCTGCTCCTCTCGCTGTCGGTGGCGTCGATCACGCTCGCGATCTCCGAAGCCGGCACGTACGGGTTCCTCGCGCCGCGAGTGCTCCTGACGACGCTCCTCTGTCCGCTGATCGGCGCGGCCTTCGTCGCGCGCTCGGCTCGGCATCCGTCACCGGTGCTCGACCTTCGTCTCTTTCGACTGCGCACATTTCGGATCGCGAACCTCGCGACGCTCTTCTATGCGATGGGCTTCTTCGCGATGTTGCTCGGCAATATTCTCTTCCTGACCGACGTGTGGAAGTACCCGATCGAGCGAGCTGGTCTCGCGGTGACGCCCGGTCCGCTCGTGGTGGCCGTCGTGTCCGGGTTCGCAGGTAGAGCGGCGACGCGGGTGGGGTTCCGGGCGATCCTGATACCGGGTTCGGCATGTTTCGCGACGGGTCTCCTGTGGTTCGCGACGCGCGTCGGCATCGAGCCCGCGTTCCTCGCAGAGTGGCTTCCGGGCACGCTGCTCGTCGGGCTCGGCATCGGGCTCACGTTCCCCGTGCTCTCCGCCGCCGCCGTATCGAGCTTGCCCCGCGAACGCTTCGGAGTGGGATCCGCAGTGAATCAAACCGCGCGTCAGATCGGCGGCGCGATGGGCGTCGCCATCCTCATCGCGATCCTCGGAAAACCTCACGACGTCACGCAGGCGCTCTCCGCCTTCGAGCGAGTGTGGACCTACGCCGCCTGCATGGCCGCCCTCTCCGGCACCGTCGCGATCCTGCTCGGTAGCGCCAAGACTCAGCGCGCCGAGGCGACCCTGGCCGCGGACACGACGGTGTGAGGGAGCGCACGCGCCCCTGAATTCGGTTACCCTCTGCGTGTGAGACGTCCGTGGTTCCCGCAGAACCTCGAGGGCAGGTTTGGGCTCTTCGCTCTGATCGTGGGGGTCGTCTATACGTTCGCGATAATGGGGGTGGTGGACCGTGTGAGTGTTTTCAGCGGGGACGACGTGACGACTTCGTGGCAGGGGCGGACGCTGCCGTTGCCGGAGTTGCTCTTGACGCCGATCGACGTGCACACGGTGCCGCTGCATCGCGCGGTCACGTTCGTGCTCGCGCAGCTCTCCCCGCTGAACGACCACGTGGCGCTGGGCGCGATGTTCGCGATTCACGCGCTGTCGGTGTGGCTCCTCTACAGGGCGCTCGAGTCGATACGACACTCCGCCACGAACGTCTTCGTCGTTGCTTGCTATGCGACGTTCGTGCACCTGGGCTCGCTCTTTTCATGGTGGGTCGCCGCGGTGCATCGCTTGCCCTATCTGTGCTGTCTCGGTGGCGCTCTTTGGGCCTATTCCGTATTCAGGCGGCGGCTCACGTTGCGGCTCGCCGTGCTCATCGTCGCGACGCTCGTGGCAGGGCTCGGCTTCTTCGAGAAGGCGGTGTTCATTCCCCTCGTCCTTCTTTGCGTCGAAGCGTCGCTCATCGTCGCCACGCCGGACGAGCGACCGCGATGGCGTCCACTCGCCGCGCTCCACGGTGTTCTCCTCGCACTGACGGTCACGTTCCTGGTCGTCTGGAGCCACACGGTAAACCGGCGGATGATGGGCAGCTTCGTGACCGATTTTGCATATCTTGCGGAGTATTTGCGGCTCTCGTGGTCGACTCTGATCGGCGCCGTCGCCGGGCAGATCGACGGCGGTCCGTGGCTCGGAGCCTTCGCCCTGACCGCGATCGTCGTGGTCACCTGTACGGTTCGGCCCGGCAATGCCGTCGTTTTCGTGCTTGCCGGCGCGCTCGTTTCGGCAAGCCTCCTGGTCACGGCGCTGTCCTCCGCTCGCATGAACCTCTGGGGGCTCTTCTGGACGCGCTGCTGGCGGTACTACCCGGACGTGATGTACGTGCTGGCGATATTTACCGGAATCGCGCTCTCCCAGGCGGCGAGGGCGCCCGTACTCGTGCGGCTTTCTGCGTCACGGTATCGGATGGTCCCCGGGCTGGTGGCAGCGGCAGCGCTCATCTTGCTTGCCCGGACGTCGTTCGTGCACGGCGCTCGGGCCGTCCTCGGCGACTCCAACACGACGCGGTCGCGTGTGTATCTGGACAATGTTCGAGCCGGCATACAGCGTCTCCAGGACGAGCATGAGCCGCTCGTGTTCGTGGACGGAATGGTGCCGAACTACCTGCAATATTTTCAGGACGGCCGCGCCCGTCACCGCGTGCTCCTCCGCGCGCTCGGCGCCGAGGTCCAGATGACGCGGCCGCGCCACGGCGCATACCGCATCGATCCCGACGGCAATGTCGTCGCGATACGTTAGCGACGGCGCGTTTCCCTAGCCCGCGTCGAATGCTCCGGCGATGCTCGTGATCCGGTAGAGCGCCCACTTCGAACCGGAGCGCACCGGTTCGAAGCCCATCTCGGGGTATTGCGAACGAAAGTCGGCGACCTCGAACTTGCGGAGCAATAGATACCAATCAGAGCGATTGCCGTGAGCTCGAGCGGACTTCGCGAACGCGACGAGGTCGACGGCGGAGCCGCGTGGTAGCGGCAGGGTGACGGGGAATCTCCTGCGGGCTGTGTAGTAGTGAACGGCGGCGTTCAGCGCGGCGTCGGTGAAGACCAGGCTCTTCTCGGGCGCGACGTGATCGAGCCACGCGACCGCGATGCGGCTTGCGTCCGGCGGCTCGGAGTCCTTCGCGAAGGCACGGGGCGTGAGCCACAGCGTCGAGAGTAGCGTCACCAGCAGCGTGCCCGCGAACCGTCGCGAGGAGCTCCACTCGACGAGACGACTCCACACCGCGAGACCGCCGATGAAGACGATCGGATACACCGGCAGGAGATAGCGAACGAAGAAGTAATCCCACGGCGCGAAGGTGCCGAAGAACGAAAACCACGCAGCGACGACCAGCGTGAACCCGGCGCGCCTCCATGCCGGCTCGCGTCGCAGAAATGGATAAGCGACGAACGGCAGCCACAACGCCGGAGAGGCGTCCGCGGCGAATGCTCGCGCATAGCGCCAGAGCGTCGTGCCGTACGGTGCGTTGAAGAGCTGGCCTGCGACGTACTCGCGATACGGAAAGCGGAGCGGTCCGCCGTAGGCGACCGTGTTCACCACGAGCAGCGTCGCGAGGAACGGCAATCCACCGAGCACGAAGGGCACGATTCGCCGCGGCTGCTGCACGAAAAACGGAATTGCGAGCAGCGCCGCGAGCGCCGCGTTGTAGCGCGTGAGGCACGCCATCCCGAGGCTCGCGCCGGCCAGCACCGCGTAGCGCCGGCCTCTTTCGAGGCAAAGCAACCCGAACAGCATCGAGGTGACCCAGAAGGTCGCCGCGGTGTCGGGATCGAGGAGCGTCGCGCTGTGAACGAACTTCTCGTCCAGCGCGAGCGATGCTGCCGCGAGAAACGCGAACCACGGCTCGAGCTTCGCCGCGCGTGCAGCGGCGTAGAGAGCCAGAACGGCGAGCGACGCCATCACCGCCGGAACGAAGTAGCCCGATTCGGGATGTCCGAGGGCGCGCGCGATGACCACGAGCAGCACGAGGCCAACAGGCTTGTCGTCGACGAGGACGGGCCCGCCGTCGTTCAGCGGAGTGCCGGTGACGGCATCGCGCAGCGGGAAGTGCCCGGCGAGAGCGACGAGCGTGCGTGCGTCGGCGCCGGCGTGGCGCGCCCACTTCGGTGCGTGCTGTACCATCGAGCCGCGCTCGAGAGAGTCGGCCCATTCGACAAAGGCGGCCTGATCCCCCGACGCCGAGATCTCGACGCGAGGTGCGAGCACGGCGAAGTACCCGGCCGCACAGAGCACGACCGCCAGCGCTTCCCACGGCGTGCCGCGCGAAGCGACGGCGGGCCAGCGCGCGACGCGCGACGTGCCTGCGAACAGCGCCAGCGGCGTCCAGAACGCGAGCGCGGCTCCGAGCAGCAGTCGCGCCAGCGCGACCCACCAGAACGCGAGTGGCGAGATGCTCGACGTGAAGAGATGAAAGCGCAGATCGAACGGCGCGGTGCTGACCGTGAGCCCGGGATAGTCCATCGCGCCCGACGGCTCGTACGTCAGCGTCGTCTCGCCGCCGCGCGGCTCGAGGTACGCGAGGCGCTCCACCCCGCAATCGAGGGCGGTGCCGTTTTCGATCCGGATCGGCGTGAACGGATTGAGGGCGAGCGCCGTCGTGCCGCGCGCGACGACGCGGGTGTGCACCGTCGTGTTCCCGGAATCGTCCGCCCACGGTACCGCGCCGGGTATCAGGAAGCCTGCCGTGTGCACGCGGGCTTCCGGCGTCGTGGCGAGACGCAAGACGTCGTGGCCGCTCATGTCGAAGTCGGGGTGCACGCCCGCGGACGTCCGTGCGCCGTCCGCGTGCAGAATCTCCACTTCGAGTCCCTGAGGGTGCGTGGACGCAGCGACGATGTTCGCGACGACGACGATCGACGTGAGCACGCCCCCTGCGCGACGATGACGCAAGAGCAGCGGCCCGACGTCACGTGCAGCGCCGGCGAGACCGTCACGCCCGGCGAGCAACGCCGCGACGGCGAGACACGCGAGCGCGACCCACGGCGTCGTGGGACCGAACGCAAAGACGTATCGCGGGAACAGCGCGGCCAGCGCGAGCAGCGCCAGATCGCCCAGGGCCACCCAGACCACGACCAGCGCCGTCAGGGGACGCGCTTCACCAGCGTGAATAGGGACGGCGGGCACCTGAATCCCTACCGATGAGAGCCACGCGATTCAACTCAGTCGTGCGTCTCTCCCGACGGAGCCGTGATGACGGGGACTCCCGAGAGCGCACTTTCAAAGAAGCGGGGGCGCTGCTCGATCGCCTCTGCCGCGATCTGTGAGCAGTAATGGCCCTCGGTTTCGTCGGCGGCGATGCAACCGGGCGACGGCATGGCATCGGTGTTGCCCTTGGGTACGTACTGAAAGAAGGCCGCCGTCGTCGCGTCGCCGATGTTCCCTTGTACGGGACCGCGATCGACTTCAGAAACGGGACGTCCAGGGCGTGCGGCTCGAGCTGGGGAAGGCCGAGCGCGAACGCCATGGAGCCCTGGCTGATGCCGAAGTATCCGAGCGGCTTCGACGGATCCAGATCCGGCGTTCCGTCGGGGGCGCCGAGCGGAAGGACGTCGAGCGTGTCGAGGGTCGGGATCATCCGGAGCATCGCGAGCTGCTCGGCGTGCGTCAGGGCTCACGAGCGCGCGACCCGTGACGACGAACGCGTAGCGCCCGCGTGCACGGAGCGGCACCGACGGGAAGACGACGAGCAGTGCGACGACGTCTTGTCGACGTTGGTCTCGTCGCGTAGCAGCGCGTCGAAGGGAACGCGGGTGCCGCGCTCCGGGCTTGCAGGGTCGATGTCGAACAGCCCGAGCGTCGCGAAGGGATCCAGCGAGTCCTTGGTCGTCGTCGGGATGGACTGGGGAGCCAGCGCGTCGGGCAGCCGGATCGCAATGGGCGCGAGCGGGCTCATGCCGTCGAGCTTCGACGCGTGATCCGCCGGCGCGCTGCTCGACAGCACGACGGAAGGATAAACGACGACATCGCCGTCAGGCCCCGAATCCCGTGCGCGCGAGCCGTCGGGCGACGCGTCGGAAGCGTCGGGTCGCGTCCCTCCGTCGCCGTTCTCACGCCGGTGAGAATCGCTCGAGTCACACCCCGCCACGAGCGCGCAGATTCTTACGGAATCGTGAGGTGCGTCTTTCTCGAGCGCTCCTGCACTCCTGCGCGTCGTGGTTTCGCAAAGCAGTGCACGCCGACGCGCACGCCGTGAAGGGCTCACCCCCGAAGATGCTCACGACGCGAGTGTCGTACCCACACCATCGTGTCGAGTTGGATGAGTGCTCCCAGCGCGTCGCGAAGCACCGGCGGCACGCCGGAGTCGTCACGGGTCGATGAGCGAAATTTCATATTTTCGCGGGGTGGAATCAGGCCGAAGGGTCGCGGGTTGTCGAGCCCATGCACCGGTACGGGCCGTGCTCGTTGATTCTCGCCGCAGTGATGAGCACAGGCTGCGCGTCACAGCGCGTCGTGTCGGTGCTGTCGCAGAACGACTTACACGCGATGAGCGCCGTCGCGCCCTCTGTCGTCGTCGAGGCGACGTCGGTTCGTCTGCCCATGCCCGTGTCGGGCGCCGCCGTCGCGTACGCTGACGTCGATCGCGCACTCGACGAGGCGATCTCCGCCGCTGCCGTGCCCGTACTCGAGGCACATGGCCGCGGGCGCTACGAGCTCGTGGTCGAGCTGATCGAGGCTCACGCCGAGTATGCAGGGAGCCGTCTCGTCGTTGCGCTGACCGTGCGCGCGACGCTGCGCGGCCGTGCGGGAAATACTTACGTGGCGCAGACCCATGCGCGCGCCACTGCTTCCGGTGCCGTCGCGCCGGAACAGGGTGGAAGCGTGGTGCTGACCGCGTCGCACTCCATTGCATCGAAGCTTGCCGGCTTTCTTCTCGGGCTCGAGCTCTGAAGGGAGAACACCATGCTACTGCGCTGGCTATCGCCGCTATTTCTATGTTTGTCTGTCCGGGTGTGCCTACTACACCGTGAACCCCGGGCACCGCGGGCTCCGCTTCGACCCTCACGAGGGCGGGCTTCATCAGCAGGTGCTGCAACCCGGTAACTACAATCTCTCGGGTGGTGTGTATTGCGCGACTGCGGCCGGGTCGACGACTTCGACGTCACGTATTCCACGCACCGTGAGATCGTGCACACCGTGTCGAGCGAGGGGCTCTCGATGGACGTCCACGTCGCGGTGATCTACCGCCCGGTGATCTCCGAGCTCTACGATCTGGCGAACGAGATCGGCCCCACCTACTACGAGGAGGTCGTGGGGCCCGAGTTCCGGAGCTCGTCGCGTGGTGTGTTCGCGCGGCACTCGTATCACGAGCTCATGATCAAGAACGAGCGCATCGAGGACGAGATCGAGAGCGAGGTCCGGCGCAGAACGCGCGGCAAGCACGTCGAGATCGCCTCGATCACGCTCGAAGCGGTCGACTACGCGCCGGAGATCGCGAACGCGGTGCGCCAGAAGCTCGTCGCAGAGCAGGACGCGCTCCGGCAGAAGGCCGCCATCGAGGCGGACGCGCTTCGCAAACGTACCCAGATCGAGACCGACGCCCAGGCCACGCAGCTGCGGCTGGATGCCGAGACGGCAGCCGAGAAGCAGCATTCGGAGCTCGAGCTCCTGAAGCGCCGCAACTCGAGAGCCGAGGCGGAAGAGCAAGTGCAGGTCGAGAAGGCGGAAGCCGCGGCTCGGTTGATCAAGGCCAAGGCCGAAGCGCAGGAGATGGAGTCCCTCGCCGCCGGCGAGATCGCGAAGAACCGCGCCGCCGCGACGGCGCTATCGCCGCTCGCCGTCCAGCAATCGGCGTTCGACGCGCTCGGCCAGCTCGGCGGCAAGGGCACGACGATCTACCTCGGTGACTTCTCCAAGGTGCCGTCGTTCCTATTCCCGCACGGCACCGCGTCTTACACGCTCGCGCCAGTGACTCCCCCAGCGGGGCGATAGGAGATAGCCCGGCGGACCCGTTCACCCGCGCGGCGTGCTTCGCAGCTCGAAGATCGCATCGACCTCGACGGTGGCGTTCAGCGGCAACGTCGCGACTCCGACGGCGGTGCGCGCATGACGTCCCTCGTCACCCCAGAGGGCGATGAAGAGCTCGGACGCGCCGTCGATCACGGCGGGCACCCGGGGATACCCCGATCTTGCCTGAACGAAGCCGCCGACTCGTAGACAGCGAGCGACGCGGTCGAGCCTCCCGTCGCACGCCTCGCGCAGGGCCGACAGCAGATTGAGCGCGCAGAGCTCTGCTCCGTGCCGCGCTGCATCGAACGTCACTTCTTCTTCCACGCAGCCGCTGTACACCATGCGACCGTCGAGCTCGCAGGTCTGTCCAGCGAGATACACGATGTCGCGCGCAACGCGAAACGGCACGAAGCTCGCGATCGGAGTGGGCCGTACCGGCAACGAGAGCCCGAGCGCCGTGAGCTTTTGCTCTGTGTCATCCATCATGTGTACGACCATGGATGAACGGGTCATATTTCTGTTCGAGAGCGAAACGATATCGAGAAGGGGAACTTTGGCAATCTGATACACTCTCGAAACGATGCAGTGCCGCTCTTCGCGACCTTCGACGTCCGCTGAACGCGCGGCTGCTTTCGCCGTCGTCGCGGCACTCGCCGTCACGGTGCATGCGGCCGATGCCTCCGCCGCCATCACGTGGAAGGGCCACACCTGGAACGTGACGTCGGGTGGAATGGCGGGCGTCGCGAAGGGAAGCCCGAACAACGTCTCGATCGACGCTGACGGCTATCTTCACCTGAAGATCACGAACACCGGCGGGACGTGGACGGCCGCGGAGGTGTTCACCACCGACAAGCTCGGTTTCGGAACCTACCAGTGGCAGGTGGACGGCCCCATCGACCGGTTCGACGAGAACGTCGTGCTCGGGCTCTTCCCGTATGGCCCAGCCGGCGGCATCGGGAGCGACGGCACGAACGAGATCGACATCGAGTACTCGTTCTGGGGCCACCCCGACGGCGACAACGGCGACTGGACGAACTATCCGTCGTCCGGCTCGACGATCGGTGAGCTCAGCTACAAGTTTTCGCTGAACGGCGGAACGCTTTCGACGTCGCGCTTCATCTGGAGCAAGGACAGCATCGAGGACTTCCTGATGAGCGACCTCCAGGCGGTCGACAGCACCAAGAATCTCGTCAAGTCGTGGACGTATGCGCCCACGAACCCGACGACGAACATCCCGCAGCAGGCAATGCCGCTCGGGATCAACCTGTGGTGCTTCCAGGCGCCCCCCAGCGACGGCAAGGGAGTCGAGGTCGTCATCCGTGATTTCCAGTTCGTCGCAGAAGGCACGACACCCATCGGCACGGGCGGCGCGTCGAACAGCGGCGGCACGACGAGCAGCGGCGGCGCGACGAGCCGCGGCGGCACGACGAACAGCGGCGGCACGACGAACAGCGGCGGCACGACGAACAGCGGCGGAACGACGAGCAGCGGTGGAGCGTCGAGCAGTGGCGGAACGACGAACAGCGGCGGAACGACGAGCAGCGGCGGAACGACGAGCAGCGGCGGAACGACGAGCAGCGGCGGAACGACGAGCAGCGGCGGGACGTCGAGCAGCGGCGGGACGTCGAGCAGCGCCGGGACGTCGAGCAGCGCCGGGACGTCGAGCAGCGCCGGGACGTCGGGCAGCGCCGGGACGTCGGGCAGCGGCGGCGAAGTGTCGACGGGTGGCACCGACAATGACGCAACCTCGTCGTCGGGCTGCGACTGCGCGGTCGGCGCGAGCATCCCTGGTTCGCGAACGCCTCTGGGCGTCTTCGTGTCCATGGCGGCGCTCATTGGACTCTCGCGCGCTCGCGCAAGACGTCGTTCGAGCACTTCGTCTCGCTGACGGCTGAACTACCGCGAGACGGGCGCGCGCGCTTTCTGCGCGGGACGGTGCGGAGCGGACGGCGCATCGTCGTACGGATTCGCGTCGTCGTAGGGGCTCGGGATGGCGTCGTCGAGATGCACGTCCCTCGGCTCCACGGGCGGGGTCGGATCGAGCAGCAGCG
The DNA here is from genome assembly GCA_036272055.1 of Polyangiaceae bacterium. Taxonomy (GTDB): domain Bacteria; phylum Myxococcota_A; class Polyangia; order Polyangiales; family Polyangiaceae; genus DASZVB01. The sequence goes on from DATAZL010000101.1 coordinate 110,477, forward strand.
GCGTCGGTTCCACCGCTCGTGCAGGCGGCGTCTCTCTGCCGCCCTGAGCGATCGCGGACGCGAGCGCCGGCGGGACTGCGGCGAGCGCATTCACTCTGGCAGGCGTGTCGTCATCCGTGGCGCGGGGCAGGTCGTCGAACGACACCGCCTTGGGCGTCACTTCTCGCGCTGCGCGAGCTGCGGGCACCGTCGTCACGACTCGTACCGGCGCTGGCTCTGGTGCCGTCGGCGGAGCTGCGACGACGGTGGCGACGGTGGCGAGCGGTACCGGACGCGCTCTGTCGTTGAGCGCAAAGAACCCGGCCATCACGACGAAGCCGGCGCTCGCGCTCGCGACGACCGCGCGGTGCTTCACGAGCCACGGGATCGCGAGAGGCGGCGGTGCCGAGCGAATCGCCGGTGCGACGGCCTCGACGGGCGGCCGGTCGCTGTCTCGACGCAGCGTCGGAACCGATGCTCGGGGAGCGCCGTCGCTGATGATCACCGTGGGCAGGTCGTCGAAGAACTCCGGCAGCGCGCCGTAGGCCGCGCGCACCGCCTCTTGCATGGAGAGCGCATCGTCGAAACGCTCGCTCTTGTCGGTCGCGAGGGCGCGGTCGACCAGCGCAGCGACCTCGGGAGCGATGCACTGCGTGACCAGCTCGAGGAGAGGCGCCGGCCGCGTCATGGCCGAGAGAAGCTGCTCGTTGATCGTCGTCCCTTCGTGGACGGGGCGCCCCGACAGCAACGTGAACAGCGTCGCGCCGAGCGCCCAGAGATCACTCTTCGCGTCGACGAGGTCGGCGTGACCGAGCGCCTGCTCGGGCGGCATGAACGCCGGTGTTCCGAAGGTGCCGCCGGTGCCGGCGCGTGGACTGGTGGACGTGTGCCGTAGCCGCGCAATGCCGAAGTCGAGAACCTTGACGCGCCCTTCCTTCGTCAGAAAGAGATTCTCGGGCTTCAGATCGCGGTGAACGATGCCCTTGTCGTGCGCCGCGGCGAGGACGTCGAGGACCTGATCGGCCATCGACAGCACCTCGGTCGCGGGGAGGCGTGAGCCGTTGCGCAGCCACCGCTCCTCGAGGGTCTCGCCGTCGAGGAGCTCCATCACCATGAAGACGACGCCCTGGTCTTCGTCGTCGTCGATGACCTGCACGACTCCGGGATGGTTCACCTGATTCGCCGCGTAGCCCTCGCGCGCGAAGCGCAAACGGATCTCGCGGCTCAGCGTCAGCGCCGCGTGCAGGACCTTGACCGCGCCGCGACTGCCGTTCCGGTGAGTGGCGGAATACACCGCGCCCATGCCGCCGACGCCGAGCACGTGATCGAGCCGCCACTTGTCCCGCAGCACCAGGCCGACTCGCTGCTCCGCCTCGGCCCGGAGCTCATCGTCCGCATTCCTTGCGTGCATTGCCGCTCCTAATAAAGGGGGGCCTTGGCCCCCCGCAGCTTCGCCTTCGGCGAACTGCTCCCCCCGCCGCCTTCGCGTGCTCGCGTGGTTCCGGTTCTTTGATGCTTCGGGGACGGCGCTGTTCGCCGATGAACATCTACTAACGGGGTATCCCGCGTTTCATCGCGGGTCAAGGGGTGCCTCAGGTCGTCGCAGCCCTGATTCGAAAATTGTCGAGCCTGGCTGTAGTTGCTGCGCGGAGTGGAATGGCGCGCTTGCCGATAAGTGTCTGCGTCCGCGACGGCGTGCACGTCCGCACCGCGAGCAGCACGTTACGCAATGACTCGACGAGCGCGCGCCTCACGCATTCGCGCAGCGCTCTGGTCACGTCGCTGCATGACGACCTCCCCCTGCCGCGCGCAGCGCTGCGCGAGCACGGCTTTGGGGGAGGTCGTCGCCCCGCAGCGCGCGCAGCGCGCGAGGAGCGACGGGTGGGGGCAACCACGTTCTGATCTTGTACTGAATTGCGTTGTCGCACTCTGTGTTCGAATTTGACGTTGACGATCTGATCCGGATACGAGAGTACGAATGGGCGTGGGCGTCGCACATCGCGAATGACCCGATTGCACGGCGGGAAACATTCGGCGCTGCCGCCGCATGAGTGGCGCAGTGACGAGCGGCGTTTCGCACGCGTGTGCGGTGACGACACACGCTCGAGTCGCGTGTGCGGCGGCGGCTGGCAAGCATCAAACGGGGCGGATTACACATGATCAGAATTGCGGATCGATTTCAGACTTCAGTCGTGCGCGGAGCCCTCGTGGCTTCGTTCGGACTCGCGATACCGTTCGCCACGGCCTGTGGTGCCGTGAATGCGGTCTTGAAGGATCCGACCTCGCTGGCCGAGAAGGACAGCGCCACACTCACCGTCGTGGTTCAGCGTGCAGACGCTGCAAGCACGACGGCGACGGAGGTGAACCGGTTGCTCATGTCCACTCCGGCGAGCAAAGAGTCGGGATGGCCGCTCCAGGTTCGACTCACGGACGAGACCGTGAACTCCACACAGAAAGAGCTCGCCGATCATCCATTTTACGACGGCCAACCGCACCACATCTCCCCGGTGCTGGTCTGGGCGCACGTCCTGCCGTCCATCAAGAGCGACGCAGCGCCGGATCCCACGTCGAGCCCGTCGCTCCTGGCGGCCGTTTCGACCGAGCTTTCCGCCGGGTACGCCACATTGCAAGCAAGGGTCGCAGCGGTTGGAGCGCTCGAAGGCCGTAAGCGCATCGAGGAGCTCGCTCGAGACAAATCCGGTATCTCAGACGCAGAGAAGGCTCAGCACGACACCGCCGCAACGTCGCTCGGCGCCCAGATCGACACCGCGAAGGCAGAGATCGAGCCCGCCACGAAGGCGTTCGTCGAAGGGTGCCGGACCGCCGCAGCGAAGGTTCCCGCGGATGTACGCGACCGATTCGGCGGTACGCTCGTCAACCTGCGGCAGGCAGTTCGTGACGCGGACAAGGCGAACGGCAGAGCGGTCGTGCGCTACGTCATGCTCGTTCCGTCGGTGGTGCAGAGTCCCGCGCTCCTCGAGAAGGCCCTCGAGGACGACGCAAAAGGGAACGTCAGCGACGTCGTGTTCGAGCAGACGGCAAAGCGGCTCAGGCTCGCGAGCCTTCAGCCGTCCGTCAAGTTCGACAACGGCAGCGTCGCCGTGACGCTCAACGGCATCGGTCCCGCAGATCTCGGGAATCTGCAATTCGATCAGATCCTCTCGGAGACCATCGTTCGTACGGGCCACTTCGCCCTCGAGGCGGTGGCGCTGCTCGCGGTGACGTCGAACACGCAATACCAGCTCGACTTCGAAGGCGATGTCCTCGACGCAATAGTAGGCGGCTTTCAGAGCGCCGGCTGGGCAAGCCCGGAGGCCACGAAGATTGAGACGCGAACAGCCATGGAGATCCACGCCAGCGGTTCGCTCACGGCGTCCAACGGCGCGCCGGCCCTGCCGACGCAAACGGGGCAGACGGGATTGACCAGCCTGTTCGGCAAGTGAACGGCCACGGAAATGCGGCGCCCTGGCGGAGACGCGTCGTACCGCGGGGTGCGCGGGTGATGTATAGTGATGGGCTTGTCCGGAAGCACACACAGGCGTGCGTTCGTAGTCATTGCCGGGGCGGCTCTCGGGGTGCTCATGGCGGCGAACGCGGTCGCCCAAGACGCTCCCGTTGCTCCCGTCGATCCCCTCGCGCCGCCGACGAGCACGGTGGGATTTCCTCTACCGGGTGACGCGCCGTCGACACCGCCGGAGCCAGCACCTCCGCCACCCGCGCGGCCTTCAGCGTCGATGCCTCTTGCGCCAGCGCCGGGACCACCCGCGCCGCCTCCCGCTGCGGCGTACCCGACCGACGCTCCGCGCAGCAGCCCTCCGCCGACCCAGGTGACGCTGCAAGAAACGCCGGAAGCGCCGGTTCGCACAGCCGCGCCTCCGCCCACGTCCGTAGCTCAACCGCCGAGCGTCTCGCCGGCGTCGTCGAGTGCGCTGAGCTCTGCCGATTCGTCGTCGCTTGCAGCAAGCTCCGACGACGGCGCGCCCGTCACGAAGAAGGACAAGACCGACGGGTTGCTCGGTCCGTTCCGGATCGGCGTGCTGGTGGGCTCCGGATTGCCGAGCATCGTGAGCTTCGGCGGCATGATCAAGCTCACCCGTTACTTCGGTGCCGGAGTGAACGTCGGTCTCATCCCGTCCATCAAGCTCTCGCTCTACGGCGATGCTCAGCTTTCGTATCAAGAATACGATCTGTACGCGCGCATCTTTCCGCTCGGCGGCATGCTCTTCCTGGGTGCAGGGGTCGGCTACGCCACCATGAAGGGTAGCTTCAAGAGCAGCTACGACGTCTCGGCATTGCAGAGCCTCGCGCCCACCTTGCCGAACCCACTCTCGGTGGAAAGCCAGGGGTCCGTGCGTACCCTCGTGCTGACGCCAACGATCGGCCTCCTCCACACGTTCAGCTCCGGCTTCACCCTCGGCGTAGATCTCGGCGCGCAGATCCCAATTGCGCCGAGCGCCACTCACTACAGCACCAACCTCCCCCCATCGCTGCCCGCCGCGATCGAGACCCAGTACGTCCAGCCCAACGACAAGAAGGTCCAGGACACGATCGACAAGGTCGGTCGCACGATCCTCCCGACGGTCAACGTACGGCTCGGCTGGCTGCTGTGAGTGGGATCTAGCCGCGTGGGGGCATCTCACGATGCTTGACGACGGTCGAGCGCATTCTGTGCGATGAGCCGGATGTCGTCGCTCGGGTCTCCGCTCGCAACCTGGCCGAGAACGTCGGAAAGCGCGGCCCCGTCCGCGAGCCAGCTTGCTGCGGTCTGCGCAGCACGCGCTCGCACTTGCCAGACCGTCTCGTGGAGCAGCACGTTGCCGAGCGCCGCCATGAGTGGCGCGGAGGCGGCCCGCTCCGCGACGGCCGTCATCGCGCTGAGCCTCACGGCTACGTCAGCGTCCTCCGACGCGACGGCGATGAGTGCGTCGGCGACGTCGCCCGGGATCCGTCTCAAGGCTTGAACGGCGGCCGCGCGCACGCCTGACGTGTTCGCCGCCCCGAGGTACGCCTTTATGGAATCCATCGCGCCGGGGTCGCCGGCGTTGCCGAGCGCGCTCAGGAGCGTGATGCGCTCGTCGTCCGACGTCGCATTCCGAAGGCGCGCGGTGAGCTCGGCGACGATCGCCGATGCAAGGGCTCGATCCTGACTTTGCAGGCGGAACACGTTCGAGCCGAGGCCGTAGGTCGCCTGCGTGCCGAGCTCGGTATCCGCCTCGAGGTTGCGCAACGTCTTGACCGTCTCCTCCGTCGGAGCACCGACGTGACCGAGATCTTCGACCGCCGAGATTCGCGCCGTTCTGTCCAGCTTTCCCCCGGTGGCGAGCTCAGCGAGCACGTGCTGCGTCTCCGGCGTGCCGGCGTCGCGCATCGCGTCGAGCAGGGTCGTCGAGAGCGGGCCGCCCCTCTCGACGTGTTCCTTCGCCGTGGCGAGGTTCTGGGGTTCCCGACGGAGTAACGCCGTGAGCGCCACGTACGCGCGTCCGGCCTTCTCTTTTTGCTGCTTCGACTTCTGCACGTCGGCGGACGACCGTTCGTCCGCCGTCAGTGTCGCGACGATACCGGCGTATGTTCTGCCGCCGATACGCGCGGCGTCCATCTCTTCCGTCTTGCTCGTGGACGTCGTGGCCGCACTGGACGTGGCGGCTGTCAGTGACGACATCGTCGCGAGGTTCTTCGCTGCCTGATCGCGCGCGTCACCCTCGCTCTGGAAGGCGAGCACGATGTGAGTCGTCGCATCGAACGCGGGGATCGGGCCACGCGCCTCGGTCCGTAGCGTCTCGTCGGACCGGAGCAGCGAGAGCCGGCCGCGCTGGTCGAATTTCAGATCGGCAACTGACGACACCACGTCGTAATGGACGATGGGGTTCACCAGGGTCACGTATTCGAGCTTGTGCCGTCTGAATTCGGAGACGCCGACCCTGCCGTACTCCACCCGGTAGCGGCCGACCGAGTCGCTCTCTTCCGCCGTCTTCGTCGCCACGCCGTCCACCACTGCGCTCCGGGAAACCTGGAGAGACGCCGCCAGGGCGTTCCAGAGATGCCCGACGAACTCGGGAAGATCGTTCGCGTGTCGAATCGACTCGAACCGTCCGTCAGCGTCGAATTCGACGAACCACGGTTGTTTCAGGCCGTCCTCCAGGGCCGCCGGCAGTGGCGCGGAGCTCGCCGATTGGCCCGACGCCGAACCGTCGAGCTCGAGCAACTTGCCGTCGAAGCTGCACCGAAACGACGGAGTGGCGCCGGCCGCGACGGCGTCGATGCGAAGGACGCCCTTCATGCGCGTGGCCACGAGCGAGACCTTTCCCGACTGCATGCTCGCGCTGAAGTCGAGCGCGTACCGCCTGGATGTCCCCACCGGCCAATCGAGCGTCGCCGCCGGCAGAGCGCTCGGTCGGGGGGACGGTGCGTCGACCACGGTATCTTCGTGCGCGACGGATCTCGCCTTCGGTCGGCTCATCGCGTGGATGCCCGCGATGGCGCCCACGACGATGGCGATACCCGCGACACCGCGCCGAAGATGGACCTTCAGTTCACCTGTGAACATGGTTCCCCCGGTGACAGCTTCCCTGGGTATGCGAGCGTCGGGTCGGAATGAGCAGGGACGTCGCCAGCGGTCAGCGCGGCCGTCTGCGTCACGGCGTCGGGACTCGCGTACACGCCGAAGTTCGTGGGCCCCGTGATCGGGTTACCCGCCGCGTCCCCTGCGAGCGGGAAGCTCTGATGGAAGCCCTTCCAGTCCGCGACCTTCAGCTTGAAGGTGTGCGAGAAGAACAGCAGATGGACCCGCAGCGCGAGGTCGAGCTGCCCGTCGAGCTCGTGCAAGTCGACGTTGGAGGCGAGCGACCAGCCCGTCTCCCACTGGTAGGCGTTGTTCGCCGGCAAGCCCGCCACCGGCTGACCCGCCCAGTCGCTCGCAGCGAGGTTTCGCGAGTCGGGCACCGTGACTCGCTGGAGGGTCGCTTGCACCTTCGTCGGCACGGTCACGTCGAGCAACGTCACCTCGCCTTGCACCCCGATCGACACCCCGGGGATCCCGACTCCGGCGAACGCGGCGACGCCGAGGTCCACCTCCGGGGTCACCACGGGTCCGGCAATCGCGCGCACGTCACCGAGCGAAGGCAACGTCGGCACCGCCGGCGTCGAGAGCGACGGGAGGGTTCCGTCGTAGCGGACGCCCACGTTCATGCCGCCGTTCAGAGCCCAGTCGCCGAAGGCTTCGACGGCGAGGTCCACGTCGAAAGGTCCGACGGGAATGGTCGCGTCGACGGCCTTCACGTCGTAGCGGTGACGCAGGGGAACGAGCGGAATCGTCGCGTTGCCGGCCAGGGCCTGCCTCGCCGTCTTGTAGGCGCTCTCGAGCGGCTGAAGGTCGGCGACATCGGTGTCGAACTCGGTCTTCCAGGCGTTGGGGATTGCGATGTTCCGAGCGAGATTGGGGTCAGAGCAATTGAAATTCGTGTGCAAGTTGAGGTTCGTGCGTGCGCACAGATCGGACGTCACGCCGTGCTGTAGATAAAATTTGCGAACCGAGTGCCAGGTGTGTGTCGCCTCCTGCATGTTCAACAGAATCGGCTTTCGTGAAACCAGCGCGTCGCTGCAGGCCGACTGGACCGCCGGGACCGTGGCGACACCGCTCGCGTTGAACGCCATACCCGGGAGCGCGCTCGGGATACCATCGATGAAGTCGCTCGGCGCGATCGCGTCTCCGAACACCTTGAAGCTGGCATTTGCGTGGAGCTCGCAGTCCTCGGCTCCCACGTCGAAGCTCGTATCGATCGCGGTGATCTTGTGGCCGAGAACCCTTCCGCCCGCCGATATCCCGCCCCGTGCGTTCAGCGTGAACTGGTTCTCTCCGAGCAGGTCGGCCCCGGAGATGTTGGTGGAATATTGAAAGCTGGGATCCATGAAGACGCCCCATTGGTTGTTTCCGTCTTCATGGTGAGGCGCCGAGTGTCGTTCGGACGTGGGACCCGTGTTGCCGTCCGGCCGTGGGCAGTCGCCGGCGGGGTTCGGGAGCGTCTCGAGAGGGGGAGGGGAGAACGCGCCGACGACCGGGGCCACTCCCGTGAGTGGAACGAAGTCCTGGGTCGCGTGCTGCGCGGTCACCGCGCCCGTCGCCTGGTGATCGGGGCACTGCCGGAAGCCAGTGTCGTCGCAGGACGACTCCGCGGGGAGGACGTTGCAGTTGGGCGTGGACGTCCCGCATCTCAGAGACGGGTTCAGGCAAGCGGAGTTGTCGCAAGAGGCGGCGCAAACCTGGCCCCCGCCGCAATCTGCGTCGGTCGTGCAAGCTTTCAGCGGGTTCGAGGGTGTGACGCTACAGCTGTCGTCGGTGGTGCCTTGCACGGCGGGGCACGTGGCCGACGCCTGGCCCGTCGCGTTGAGCTGCGCCGCGGTCGGTGACGGCACCTGGTTTCCATTGGCATCGCAGAAGCGGATGTCGACACGGCACCCCGGGCCGGTCGTCGTGATCGGAGGGGTGGGGTAGGCGATGTTGCTGTACTTACCGTTGCCGTTCACCGGACTGATCAGCAGGCCCGGGAGGCAGCTGTAGTAGTCTGACGAGTACCCCGGGATCAGGGTGCTCGCCGCCGTATTCAGCCCGCTCGTGATGAGCGGCGTCGGGCGTGCGGCCATTCTGTAATGCGCGGCGATCCGTCCAGCGTCGAGCGCGTGATCATAGATTGCGACCTCGTCGATCGAGCCTTGCCAGCCGAGGTACGCGCCGCTCCCGATCCGGAGTGGCGTATCCGGCCAGCTCACGGTCGCGCTCGGCACCGCCACGGAAGATACGAGCGCGCCGTCGAAGTAAATATTCAGGGCCTGTCCGGTATAGGTGCCTACGACGTGGTGATACGTCGCCATCACGGAGATATCCGGAATCGGGATACCCACACGCTGCAAGCGAGCGTTCAGATAGAAATACAAACTACCCGAATACCAGATGAAGCCGAAACCGTCCGCGAGCCCTCCGGTATCTTTCAGGATCGGCGCAGAGTACGTCTGGGGTATCCTACCCTGTGCCATGGTGACCCAGGCTTCGAGGGTCAGCTGAGAGAGGGCCTTGGGCGGCGTGCTGATGGTGACGAAGTTGCTCTGCCCGGGGGGAGAATGGTTGGCGTTGTTCGAGAGTGCGAAGGTCGCGGCCGTGTCGCCGTCGTCGCTCAACGCTCCCGGCTGACCGCGGAGCGGGGCCGGCGAATCGGAGTAAGTCCCCACGTATGTCCCGGGCCATTTCGACGGAGACCAATCGTGCGCCGTCGCGTCCATGTCGCCGAGGCGCCAGTAGCCCAGGGGATGATCGCCGAGGACCGTCGACGAATAGTCGACGGGAACCGACGTCAGTGCCTCCTCGAGTTTGCCGATTGCCTCGTCGGCGCCGTCCGTACTGTTCGTCCCCGAGCTGCACGCGATACAGGACGTGAGAACGACGGACCCGATCGTTCGCGCTCGACGCCCGACTCCGCCACCGTACCAGCCAATTGATTTCATGAAGTCACTCCCACTCGCGCACGTCCCCGCGACTACGTGATGGACGCGCTGCGCTTTGCACTTGCTCGGACACGCCGGCGTTTCGCGCCGGCATTTGCTACCGAGGTCGCGCCATGAGCAGGTTTCGTGCCGGCGAAACGCGTAGCCCAAAACGTGGGCAGGGCACGCTCGCGGCCGCTCACGGCTGCCAGGAGTGGCCGATTCGCAATGCCAGATCCGGCAGCATCGGCCAGACGTGGGCAGTCCGGCGTCGCGCTTTCGCGGCGCCGCTCGGAAAGCGCCACTTCCCCGCGGGCGGCGGGACGAGAGCGCCTCGTCGAGAAACGGACCGGAATTTGGGGAAAAGCGGAGCCTCCGGCATTCGACCGTTCACGTCGTGAGCCGATTGAAGGAACTCGCGGTACGTCTCTGGTTCATGCCGAACACGTCGCCTGACCCGCTCCTCGGGACGGCGCTCCTCGCTCTCGCGGTGTGGAGCGGCTGCTCGGCAGATTCCCGACCGTCGAACACCGCGGACGCCTCCGCCACCCCAGCAAGCGGCACGGCCGGAAGCCTGATGGCAAGCGGCGGCGCGACGGCAAGCGGCGGCGCGACGGCAAGTGGCGGGACGACGGCAAGTGGCGGGACGACGGCCGTTGCTACTGCGCCGGTCGGCGGCCCTGTCGGGTACTCGACTCTCGTCGTCGACGACGTATTCGGCGCGACGCGCGCCGGCGCGAACATCACCGCGACGACCGAGCTCGACCCTGCGACGCCTTACGGCGTCCACGGTACGGGGTGGGATACGTGGCAACGCGGGTGGTCGCCTGCAAATACCCACGCGACCGCCGTCATGCGAGCAGACCATCTCGAGCTCGACCCCACGAACGACAAGACCATCCCCGGTTTCATCGTCAGCCACTTCGAGATGCTGCCGATCGCGACGATGAGCTACTACCTCGAAGTGCGCGCAACGACGGGGCGGGGCGCGTACGGCAACGGCGCGAACACCTGGCCCGCCATCTGGCTCTACGCCGGCAACGAGAGCACCGCGAACGACCAAGAGTCCGAGATAGACATCATGGAGACCTATGCCGACGAGGTATTCGGTACCTCAGCCGATGCAGACGGTCTTCATACGCAGTACTTCACGACCACGATTCACGCCTCCCCGAACCACGCGACGACGGGTGGCCCGTTCACCAACCTGACTGGCGCCGTCGACATCACGACGAGCGCCAACGTGTACGGCTGCGAGTTGACGCTGGTAGGCGGCAAGGTCCACTGGCAGATCTACTTCAACGGCGCGGTCGTTCGAACGGCGACCAGTGACATCGCGTGGACGTCGTCGGCGCCCGCGATCCTCATCGGATGGAACCCCGGTCCGAGCCCCTACACGCCAGCCGTCTTTCAGCTCGAGTGGGTTCGCGTCTGGTCCAGGTGAAGACGCCCAGCGCTCAGCCGCACACTGCTCGGGTCGGACGACGCGGCGCGCGGATGAACGTGAAATGAGCGCTGGGGCCAGCTCCTACGAACCTGCTTTGAAGAGGGCGGCGAGCTTCGTGCCGTTGGGGCTGCCGAGTCCCGTGGCCGCGTCCCATCCGGCAGTCGCGGCGAACGCGCCGTTGTTGCCCTTGATGATGTCGCGGAAGGCTCCCGGAGTCTTGTAGATCGTCGGATTGATGTATCCGACCGGTGTGCCGTTGGCGGCGTTGATGCGCGTGATCAAACCTGCCCAGAGGGGAGCGACGGCGCTCGTTCCGCCGATGACGGTGTCGTTCCCGTCGACGCGCACGTCGTAACCGGTCTCGGGATCGGCATCGCCGCTGACGTCGGGCACGCCTCGCATCGTGAGCGCCGCGGCGGCTCCTCCGGCGGTGCGCGTCGCCTTCAGCCCTTCTTGCCACGGTGGCCGCTTGAAGAAGCTGCTCACACCGCCGCCGCCCGCGCCGCCCTGGGCGCCGTCGTTCCACACGGACTCGGACGTGATGGTGTTGCCGCTGGCCTCGAGGCTCGTGCCCCCGCACGCGAGGGCGTACGGGCTCGACGCCGGGAAGTCGACGTTGTCGCTGCCGTCGGTGGCGCCGTCGCTCGAGCCGTCGTCGCCCGAAGCGACGCAAACGGTGATCCCGAGTGCGGCTGCCGCCTGGAACGCCGAGTCGAATGCCGTCATCGCCTGTGCAGTCCACGCGGACTCGCTACCGCCCCAGCTGATGGAGATGACCGACGGCTTGTTCTTGGAGTCGTGAATGGCCGTGGTGATCGCGTCGAGGAAGCCCGCGTCGGTGTTCGGTGCGAAATACACGACGATGTGTGCTTGCGGCACGATCGCGCCGACGACCTCGATGTCGAGCATCACCTCGCCGTCGGGGCCGTTACCGTCACCGGTCGGATGGTTCTTGCCGTGGTCGACCGAGACGACGCTTACCTTCGGCCCCGAAGTGATGCCGAGCTCGGAGAAATATTTCTTCAGATCCGCGGCGCGTTCGCCGCCACCGAGCTCGATGATCGCCACGCACTGTCCGCTGCCCGTGCCCTCCGGGAAGTCGTAGAGCTGCGCAAGTTGTACCGGCGTGAACGACGTGGAGTCGTCAGCGGTGGCGCGCCAGTTCACGTTGCCGCGCGGCGGGCGCGTGCGAAAATGTGGCTTTGCGGCCGGGCGATTGTCGAGGCCGAGCACGGCTTCGACGACACCTTGCAGCTCCGTCGGGAGCGCGACGGCACCGGTGCGCCCTCGATACGAGCCACCTGGATGTTCGAACTGCTGCAGATCGACGCCGAACGCGGTGTTGAACTGCGCGACAGTTCCCGAGAGCACCACGGTGCGACGCCCCGCGTGCTCCTGAACGACGGCGAGGCCGTTCGTTCCGGCGAACGTCTTCACCGCCTCGATGTCGGCGGTGGTCGCACCGAACTGTCGATCGAAGTCGCTGCGCGAGATCGGCGCGCCGGACCCCGAGCGAATGGCGAGCTTCTGCACGTGTTCAGTCAACCCAGCCGCGTTGCCGCGACGGAGAAGCAACGTGACCTCCAGTCGCTCGGCGGGGTCGGCTTTGCCGACCGACTTCGCCTCTCGCATGGGTTGACGTTCGCTGCCCTTGAGCAAATTTTTCGACATCTGTCTCTCCCCCTTCGACTCGGTGATTCGAGCGAACGGCATTTGTGAACGTCTTTCGCCGCGACCGCCATGGTCAATTCTGGGATGGTCTCAGCACGCTGACGACGTCACCCGCCGACGTACGCGTGCGCGTCATGGGCGAGCGAGAGCCAGTCCTTCGTCGGTGGGCCTACCGATAGCCATTCGCGCATGAGCCGTCCGGGTTTTGGTTCGAAGGGAATGCCGCGCCCTCTGTCGACGTGCTCTGCGACCTGCGCCCTGGATAGCTTCACCACGAACCTGCCACGCACGAGCATCGCGAAGATCCGTCACGTTCGGCGGCACATTGCCGTAGAGCGTCTCGGCGACGAGCTGATACCCGCCGTCGCGACCTCACCACCCGTCGGCGCCGGGGGCTCGCCCACCCCGGATCACCAGCCGCCGGTGGCGTCCCTGAATCCCCCGCCGTGCACGAGCCGGTACTTTTTCTGTGTGTCAGTGACCTTCACGGACCGCGTCCGCGCCGCGGTTTCCCGTTGAGCGATCCACTTCGTCGAAACCGACTTAGAATGGCTCGCGATGACGTTCTCACCCGCGCTCGCGGCGTTCGAATCGACGGGGCGGTACGTGGCCGTCGGACGCCACCGACTGTTCGTCGTCGAGCGTGGTGAGGGGCCGACTCTGCTGCTCATGGACGTGTGCGCTCGGTTTCCCGGCTTCTATGGTCCGGGGCTCCGCTCGATCATGAAGCGGCCCGAGGCGTTCTCGGCGGAGGACGAGGCGATCCTCACGGAGCTCCTGGTCCACGACGACGGGCATCTGCGGCTGCCGGCGTTATCGGGCTACATGCGTGAACGTTACGTGCACCGCGACCGCTGGATCGGCGCGCTCACGCGCAGCTTCGCGATCGTCTCGTTCGTCTGGGCGCAGGACGACCCGATCGCGAACCTCGACCTGGGGCGCGAGCTGCACGCGCTCGTTCCGGCCGCGCCGTTCGTCGAGCTCGACGGTGTCGGGCATTTCTTGATCTTCGAAGATCCCGATCGCGTGGCGGCCGCCGTACTCCGTGTGGTCGGCTGCGCGTGAGTGAGCATTGGGAGCGGGATCCGGCACGAAGCTTGCTCTTGATATCGAAGATGCGAGAAGTCACACAGAGCATGCGTGCGCTCACCGTTGCGGTCTGCGCCGGCGCAGCGCTCGCGAGCAGTTGCGCTGGCCGGCCGGCGAATGCGCGGCCGGCCACGGCAGCAGATGTCTCCACAGATACGCGTGACGAGGCGTCCCTCGGATTGATGGAGCACCACCGCTTTCATCATTATGGCGGCTCGACGCTCTTCGTCGTGATGAGTCTCGATACCCTCGCCGTCGCACCAGCGACCCAGGGAACGGTCACGCAGCTCCGCAACGAGCTCGTCGGTAGCATGGCACCGGCGCGCACCGCGGAGCAGGCTCTGATGACGACGCTCGCCGACGGCGTCGCTCAGGGAACCGTGGACACGGCGAAGGCCGACGCCGATGCGTCGCAGGTCAGTGCCGCAGCGCGCGCGGTACACGACGGTACCGGCGACACCCTGAATCGACTCCACGCGACGCTCGCGACCCCGGAGCGAATGGCGCTGGCCGACAAGGTGGAAGCGCACTGGGCGGTCTGGCAGCGTGCAAACGCCGACGAGACGGGCACGCGACCGGACGAGCACACTCACCTTGCCGATCTGTCGGACGCGCTCGGGCTCACCGTCGAACAGAGGGACCGCGTCCGCGTCGCTCTCGCAGAGTCGCTCAAGGCCGTGCCTCCGCTCGACGCGAAGGCGGTCGACGCTCAGCTCCGCACGTTCACGACGGCGTTTGCAGGGCCGAGCTTCGACGTCCGGGCGATGACCGCAGCGAGCGACGTGGACGCACGGATGGTCGGCTGGGCCGCGTCGCACCTCGCTCACTTCGTGGAGGCGATGACGCCCGCGTTGAACGCTGACCAGCGTGACGCCCTCGCTGCACGTCTTCGAGAGCATGCTGCCCACGATCCAACCGGGGAGGCGACGCCATGAGATCGCACGACGTCTCCCGAACACACCGGGTGGTGGCGTTGCTAGCAATGCTACTCCCGACTCTTCTCACCACGGGGTGTGAGGTCGGAGTCGCGGGGTATCCCGACGGCTACTACGACGACTACGGCTATCCACCCGACGAGTACATCGCGACGACGTCCCCCGTGTACTACGGCGGATACCCTTCATATTACTATGGGGGACGCTGGTTCTACAGGGATGGGGGACACTGGCGCCATTTCGAACACGAGCCCGCGCCGCTCTATCATTCCCGGATCGCCGCGCCGCCGGCGCGCCGCAACTACGAGCCGGCGTTCCGGTCCCACGGCAGCTTTTCCGCCCACGGCGGTGGTCACTTCGGCGGCGGTCATTCCGGCGGCGGTCACCGCTGAAACAAGACCCGGTTGGCTGCGCCGGCGTCAGTCGTCGACGCAGCCCATCGTCAGGTTGACGGTCGTTCCCGTCATGCCGCTCGCCTTGTCGGACGCGACGAAGACGGCCATGTCGGCGAGCTCCGCGACGCGCATGACCCGGCGCGGATGCGTCGTGCTCGCCAGGTATCCCTGGAACTGCTCCCACGTCATGCCGGTGGCCGCGGCCTTCGACTCGTAGATTTCCCGCATCGTGCTCGTTTCCGGCAAGGCGTGTGGTCGAAGCGAGACGACCCGGATCCCCTTCGGTGCGAGCTCGGCGGAGAGATCCCGGGTGAGCGCCTCCTTGGCGGCCTGTGACGCGCCGTAGCCGCCGTTCAAGCGGCTGCCGGACCGCGCGGGCAGCGCCGTGACGGTCATGATCACTCCCGAGCCGTTCCGGACCATGTGCCTCGCCGCGAGACGCGCCGTCAGGAAGTACGACGTCGTATACGCCGTGATCGGCGCGGCGAACTCCGCGACCCCGAGCTCGAGGAGCGGCACTCCGAGGAGTTTTCCGTATGGAAGCCCGATGGCGTTGAACGAGATGTCCACGCGGCCCGCCTGGTCGACCACCGCCGCGAGATGGTCGCCGATGGCGCGTTCGTCGAACGCGTCGACCTCCGCCGTCGCTGCCGTACCTCCAGCCGTGACGATGTCTTTCGCGACCGGCTCGAGCGCGGCGCGCTTCCGTCCGGTGAGAAACAGCTTCGCCCCCTCGCGGGCAAAGGCGCGAGCAACGGCGCTTCCGACGGAGCCACCGGCTCCGTAGATGACTGCAACCTTGTCTTTCAACAGCATGATGGACTTCTCCTTGCATTCACGTGACGTGACGTGACTCGGCGACTCGAAGCGAGTCGAGCGTGATCAGGCGCGAGTTACGACAGCTCGATGCGGTCGGGCACGTCGAAGCCGCGGAGGTACGCAGCGCCGAAGAACGTCGTCGCTTCGGCGAGCCGTCCGTCGACGAACCGGACGAGCTGGACGTCCGTCGGCCGGTAGGCGCCGTCGAGCGGACGGTAAAAGACGAGCGCGGTCTGTCCGTTCGCCCGCGTCTCGACGAGGCGGAAGCCCTTCGCCCACGACGCGGTGAGCCGCGGCGTCTCGAGAAACCGAGCGAGCGCACCGGCACCGTGAACCCACAGTGCAATCGGCGGCATCGCGAACACGACGTCTTCTTTAAGAAGCGACACCAGGCCGTCCACGTCGCGCATCTCCCATGTGCGCACGTAGTCTCGGAGCACCGCGGGAGGCGGATCGTCGGCGAGCGGTAGCGACCGCGTCGCGACGGTCTCGCGGGCACGATGGAGCGCGCTGTTGACCGAGCCGAGCGAGAGCTCGAGCGCCGCTGCGATCTCGTCGGCGGACCATCCGACGACGTCCTTGAGCAACAGAACCGCACGCTGGCGCGCCGGCAAGCGCTGCAGGAGCGCAAGGAAAGCCAGCGCGACGCTCTCACGCGTCTCGAGCGCGCGCGCGGGACCGTCGAACAGCGCCGAGTCGGGTGCCGGAGTGAGCCACTCCGTCGCGTCCAGGGTCTCGAGCGGGTCCGTCGGCTGTCCCGCGGCGCGGTCGAGCTGCGGAAGGCCGCGGCGCTTCCGGCTCGCGAGCTCGTTCAGACAGGCATTGGTCGCGATGCGAAAGAGCCAGTGCTCGAGCGGCGCTTCACCCGCGTACGTCTCCCGCGAACGCCACGCGCGGAGCAGGACTTCCTGCACGAGATCCTCCGCGTCGGCGAACGCTCCGAGCATCCGGTAGCAATGCCGGAGGAGCGCCGGCCGGTGCACGGCGAGCTCCTCCGGGAAGCGCTTGCTCGGCGCGGGCTGTCGGGACATCGCGGTCTCCATGATCCCATGACCGTCGAGGCCCCCGAAACTGTTCGGTCGTTCCGAAGAATTTCGTCGAGCAACGACAAGTCGTTGAAATCGCTCAGTCAAGTCTTCGTGCGGCCGATGTTAGACTGCAGTCGACGACGTGATTTCCGAGCCTGGCTATCCGCTAACGCATCCGGAGAAGCTCCTGTTTCCCGGTGACGGCATCACGAAGGCCGATGTCGCGTCGTATTACTCGTCCGTCGCGCCGTTGATGTTGCCGCACCTCGACGGACGGCCCGTCACGATGGAGCGCTACCCCGCGGGCATCGACAGGCCGGGCTTCATTCAGAAGAACGTCGCGAAGGGCTTTCCGGAGTGGCTCGAGCGCGCGGAGACACCCAAGAAGGACGGCATGGTCTTCTATCCCGTCGTTCGCGACGTGCGCTCACTGCTCTGGCTCGCCAACCAGAATTGCATCACACCCCACGTGTGGCCATCTCGTTTGCCGGAGCTGGACCGGCCCGATCTGTGCGTCGTGGATCTCGATCCGCCGGGCGACGACGCGGAGGGCGTGCACGCCGCGGCGCTCGCGGTGCGCGAGCTCCTTGCCGAGCTCGGGCTCGTCTCCTTCGTGAAGACGTCGGGGTCCAAGGGCTTTCACATCGTGGTGCCGCTCGAGCCGAGCGACGGCTTCGAGTCGGTCTGGCGCTTCGCCCACGGGTTCGGCGCAGTGCTCGTCAAGCGCCACCCCGACGCCCTCACGCAGGAGTTCATCAAGGCCGACCGCGCGGGACGAATCCTGATCGATACGGGACGGAACGGCTACGGCGCGACCTTCGCCGCCGCGTACGCCATTCGCCCGAAGCCCGGCGCGCCGGTTTCCGCGCCCTGCACCTGGGACGAGATCGAGCGCCGCTCCGTGAGCCCGCGGTCCTTCACTCTACGTACTATGACCACTCGAATGGACGCAGCTGGTGATCCCTGGGCGGACGTCGCGCATCACCGTCAGAGTCTCGGGAGCGCGATGGAACGTCTCTCCGCCCTTCTCACCGAGGACGACTGGAAAGAGACCCTCGCCGCACGAACGCGACGGCCAGGACCGCGAAAGGGCGCGTCGCGAACGCGGCGCTAGAGATGCTGCCTTCGCACACGCGTCTGGTGGGTGCTCTGACGCTGCTCGCGCTGCCGGCGCACGCAGCGGAGCCGCCCCCGGTGGTGTCGTCCTCGACGTCCTACGCCCTGCCGCTCGGTCTCTCGTATGCGGTGCTGCCCGTGATTGCGACGGCTTCCGCGATCTTCCTTCCGAACGCCAACGACACGGAGGCCGCGTTGCTCGTCACGGGCGTGGTGACGGCAGGTCTTGCAGCTCCGATCGTCGTGCACGCCGTGCACGGTCAGCCGACGCGTGCGGTGGTCAGTCCCTTCGGCGCGGTCGGCGGTGCGCTGGTACTCGGCCTGGTCGGTCTGGGCATCGGCGAGCTCCGAAGAAGCGCGATGTGCACCGCGAGTTCGGTGAGCTCCGACGGCTGCGACGTCAGCGCGGTGTGGCCCCCGGTGATCATCGGTGCGGCCACGGGATACGTGGCCTGGGCGGTCTTCGACGTCATCGAGAACTCGACGACGGGACCCGGGGCGCGCGGCTCCTCGGGCGTCGCGCTGGTCGCCAGGATCGATCACGGTTTCTTCGGCGTCAGCGTCCTCGGTTCGTTGTGAGCTGAGTCAAAGAATTGACACACTCGCTGTCCGCGAAATCGCGTGCAAGCTTGGCTGGAAGAGTGTGGCAAATATCCACAGCGCCGTGCGACGGGACGGTGCTTGCCGTCGTGGATCCACCGGGCGATAGCTCGATGCACGATGGGGAGTACTGATGCTCTGGTCCGCTCGCTGCTCGACTCTCTTCCTCAGGCGGTGTTCGCCGTCGCGCCGGATGGGAACGTCCTGTCGTGGAACGAGGGCGCGCACGAGCTGACCAGCTCCGGAACGTGAGCGCCCTCAAGGACGAATTTCTCGCCACCGTGTCGCACGAGCTCCGTACCCCGCTGAACTCCATGCTCGGCTGGACGCGCATGATGAAGCACGGCAACGTCACCGACGCGCGAGAAAGCGCGCGCTCGAGGTCATCGAGCGAAACGCGTCGGTGCAAGCGCAGCTCATCGAAGATCTGCTCGACATATCCGCCGTCATCTCCGGCGAGCTGACCGTCGAGTTCAAGCCGGTGGATCTCCAGCGGGTGATCGCCGGCGCCGTCGAATCACTCGAACCAGCCGTGACCGCGAAGGGGATCGCCTTCGCAGCCACCGTCGGCGACGTCTCGGAAGGCCTGTATGGCGACGCAGGACGGCTGCAACAGATCGTCTGGAACCTGCTCAGCAACGCAGTCAAGTTCACACCGGCAAACGGTGAGATACGCCTCACGGCGGAGCGTCACACGAACCGCATGCAGATCGCGGTGACGGACAACGGCATCGGTATCGAGCCGCACTTCTTGCCGTACGTGTTCGAGCGCTTTCGCCAGGCGGACGGCGGGCCCACGCGACGGCACGGCGGGCTCGGTCTCGGGCTCTCCATCTGCAAAGACTTGGTCGAGCTCCACGGCTGGACGCTGGTCGCGGAGAGCGACGGTACCGGTCGCGGCGCAACCTTCGGCGTCACGTTACCGATGCGCGAGGCGCCGTCTCGGCCACGCGATTCCGCGCCGTCGAAGGACGCGGGACGCCCGATCGACACCCTCGACGAGAGCGCGGTTCTGCGTGGTGTCACCGTCCTGATAGTGGAAGACGAAGACGACGCGAGGGAAATGATCGGAGAGTTCCTCAAGGACTGCGGCGCGAACATCTTCGAGGCAGCGACCTGTGCCGCGGCCTTTGCGTTGTTCAAGCGCGAGCGCTCCGACGTGCTTCTCGCCGACATCGGGCTGCCGGACAAGGACGGCTACGAGCTCATCGGAGACATCCGGAAGCTCAGCACTCAAGAGGCGGCCTCATTCCGGCAGCGGCGCTGACCGCCTATACGCGTCCTCAGGATCGTCAACGCGCGCTGAGCGCCGGATTTCACGTCCACGTCCCGAAGCCGCTCAATCTCGACAATCTGCGCGACGTCGTCACGAACCTCGCGCGCATGGCAACGGTCCTGAAAGAGCCTGCCGTGGTCTGAGTCGCGTCACCGAGCGCGCGCGATCTCTTCTTCTTCACGTACGGTGAGGCGCGCCCAGGGGATGGCCTCGAGGCGTGCGAACCCGATGGGCTCCCCCGAGTCGGCGCTGATTCCGTACTCCCCGGTGTCGAACTTCGCGAGCGCCGCCTCGATCTGCGAGAGGCGTGCGGCGTCGCGGTCATTTCGCGCGGCCTTCTCTTCGGTCTCGCTCACCTGATCGGCGACGTCCATCTCGTCGCCCACCTCGCGGTCCTTGGTGTCGCCGCTCACACGGGTCGCGCCGATGATTCGAGCCTTCTCCGTCTGGAGCTTCGCCCGCAATATGCCGAGCTGTTGCTCGGTGAGGCCGGATGCGTTTTGCGTCATGTTCTCCGACACGTAGCACGTCATGGGTTTTCTGGGTGCCTCCACCCGCGGCTCCTCGCGCGCGCCGCGCGCTGCGGGGCCGCGACCTCCTCCAAAGTCGTGCTCGCCGCCGCAGCGGCGGCTGCGCGCGACAGGAGGAGGTCGGCGCGTCGTCACACACGCACCGCACTGTGCGCCTAGATGTGACAACGTGTATGGACGGGTTGCGTTGCGGCGTGCCGTGAAGCGCATCCGTGCAGAGCTCTGAACACGCCGCGCCACGACGACCTCCCCCTGCCGCGCGCAGCGCTGCGCGAGCACGGGTTTGGGGGAGGTCGCGCGGCCGCAGGCGTCGCGGCTTCGAGTGGCGAAGTCCGTGACGGCACGCGTGACGCCGAGGACCCGCGGGTGGGGGCAGTCGTGAGAAGCAACGTGCACACCACCGCCGTCGGTGAGCAACGACGTTTACATGCTCGTACTTTAGGTCGGATGTTGCGAGGCGCGGCACCGGGTGTGTGCGAAAGCAGTGAGCAATGAGCAGGGCGCGGGAAGACCTGGGCTCACGTCGACAGCGGCGTCGTTTCCAGATCCCTCGACGGGATCTGGGGGAGCTCGAGTGACGACCTGTGGCTCGTGGGAAGCGCTGGCACGATCCTTCACCACGCCAGGTGACGGTGTCACCATCGCGCTCTCAGTGCGCGATGACGGGGGATAGCCACGGCACGTCGGGCGGGACGTCTCCCATGTTCAACTGAGACGCCCACTGGTCGTCGGTGAGCCGCTCGAAGTTCGACGTGACCTTCTCGGCATAGCCGAAGACGACCCCGGCGTATGCCCGTGGTCCGCCGCCGCACGAGTCGACCGTCGCGACCATGAAGCGCGGAAAGCCGTTGCCGACGTGGAGCACGTTCCCGACGGGATTGCCCCCGGCGTCGGAGGGCTGGGTGTGAACGTCGGCAATCGTCGGCTTGAAGACGATGGAATCCGGCGGATTGAAGTACAGCTTCGCGAGCCAGCCGTCGGGCACCTGGATCGTCGTGCAGACGACGCTCACGTCGTTGATGCGCACGGCGTCGTTGATGAAGGCGAGCTGGTCTGCGGTGAGCGCCTCGCCCTGGAGCTCGGCCGTGGCGATCTGTTCGAGGACGGCGGAGGCGTTCCGCAGTGTGTCGAAGTAGGCGTTTATCAGCGTCGCATCGTCCGGCGGAGCAAACGCCGCGATGCGTCCTCCTTGCTCGGCATACTTCCGGATCGCGGCGAACGTGTCGGGGTACGGGTCCACGTAGGCGTCGGGAAAGTCGCATCCCGGTGACCCGGTATACGACTGCTTCGCATAGAGGAGCGTATCGTGGCGGAGCTCCGCCCACGAACCGAGCTGCGTGTCGAGGATGCGACGGCCCCAGGCTTCGGTCGTTGCGATCTGCGGCAATCCGGCCTTCGTCGACGCGGCGTCGGGAGCCGGTGAAAGCGCGCGGAGCGCGCCGAGCCACAGATTGTAGAAGCTCGACTGCCAGAACGACGCGTCGCTCGAGTCGATCAAGGTTCGCACGCGCGCGAGCGCACCGGGCAACGCCGGATTCGTCGCGGCGTCCGGGTCGAGCGCCAGAGCCTGGTTGTTGCCGAACGCGCCGAACGCCGCGTCGAGCGGGTCCGGCATGAATCGACCCGGTATGCGATCGTAGACGACGGCGCTGAAGACGTCGGAGTCGACGGTGTAGCGTTGCCCGAAGATCAAGAAGGAACGGTTCAGCGGGAGCGTGGCGACCGTCCCGTCGTTCACCATCAGGTAGCTCGCGATCTGCTGCTGCCCGTAGCCGCCCTTCACGAGCGCCTTCTCGACGGCGTCGTCGCTCGCGGCGTGGGCGGCGTCAGCACCGCCGAGATCGGTGATCAGAGAGTCGACGTCAGGCACGATCATGTTGTCGCTCTTGCCGACGAACGTCTTCAGGATGTCGTCGACGTTCGACCACTGGGTGACGTCGCTGCCGATCAGCTCGCGCATGAGCAACATGGCGTCGTACTGCTCGCGATGAAACACCTGGTCCCCACTGGGCGCGGTCTCGACGAGACGAAGATCGATGCGGCCTAGCCAGATCATCGCGCGAAAGTATTGCGACAACACCGGGTCGTCCGTGTAGTGCCCACGAGGCGTGAACTGGGAGAAGTCCTCCTGACGGCTGTCACCGAAGAGCGAGACCGTCCCGGTGCCCATCGCGGCGTTCGCGGCCGCAACGAATGAACCTACGGTGCTCGCGTCGCCCCCCGCGACCGGCGCTGCAGCGGAGCCTTGCAGCAACGACAGCGCGACGGCGAGATACACGTCGACGTCGGCGCGGAGCGGCGGATCCGCGGTGGAAGTCGGGAGGCGCGTGCGCATGCTCTGAAGGAGCGCCGTGACTTTACCGATGATGGTGCTCTGCTCCATCTTGGCGAGCATCGCGTCGTAGGCGTTGTGCACCGACTCGAGGAGCGCGTCCGCGGAGATGTATACCGGCAAGTGCTCGGAGTAGATCTCCGCGTAGCCGTTGACGAACGTCGGGAACTGGCGCGACGCAAGCACGAAGCCGTTCTTGCCGAGGGCCGTCTGCTCGACGTCGTTCAGCTTGAGCGCCGATTGCTGGAGCTTGTCGAGATAGGTAGCGCTCAGAGGATCGTAAGAGAGCGGCTCGAACGCAGTCGGATACGCCTTGGCGACGTCGGCGCCATCCATTGCCCGTGCTGCATCGGCGCTCGCCTTCAGAGCGACGTACGATGGATCCGGCGCACCGGGAGCGCTCTTTGCCGGAGCTCCGCCGCCACCCGGATTGCTCGGGCTGCCGCCGGAAGCAGGTGACATCGGGGTGCTGCCGCCACTGCCGTTCGGCGCGCCGCCGGAAGGCGTCCCGTCGCACGCCGCGAGCGCCATCGAAAGCGCCACGACGGCTCCGTGCCCAGCTCTCCTACGAAACGTCATGCGACTCCCTGAGCAACGATCGCGCCATGTCTTCCCATCGCGACCCCTCGTCAATCTCCCACATTTTCCGCGCGCATTCCATTGCTGGGGTCGTGCAGTGACGCCGATGCAAACCAGGTTTGCTGGCACAGGTGGCACACGACGTTTGCCGCGCGCGCGGAGTTACCCTCAGAAGTCGCCAGGCAAAAGGATCTCGGGCCCGCCGACGCAGATGCCCCCCACCTGTGCCCAGTACCCGTTCTGGCAGATCATGGACGGCTGGCGAGACGTCGGGGTCGCGCAATCCTCGCCGTAGTCACATTCGAGACCCGGTGTGCACGGGTCGCCGGCGAGCGGTGGCGGATACGGGCAATTCGCGGGCAAACCTGCGTCGCTTCTGACGGAACGCGCGCAATTCGGCGAAGCGTCGAGCTGGAACCCGAAATCGCCGGTTGCGAGGTCGAGAGCGCACGCGGCGAACATCGTGCAGCGCTCGCTCGCGTCACTTGCGTCGCTCGCGTATTCGCACTCGAGTGGCGCCGGATCCGGCGAACACGGATCGCCGTTCTTCGGCACGGACGCCGGACACCGCGGGTCGCGCCCGGCCGGCGCTTGCGGCACGCCAGCATCGTTCACCGGCTCGGGCGCGTGGCCGACGCCGGAATACAGAACGTACTCGTCGACGAAAGTGTATGCGCCGAGCACCTCGGTGCGCGACGTGTCCTCGTACGCTCTCTTGATGATGAGCGTCAGACGGTCACCATTCGCCGTGTACGAGACGTCGTCTCGCAGGTCGGGAATTCCGGGGCCGATGAAGCCGCTCACTCCGGCGGTACTGAGCGTGTCGGCATCGAGCCACTTGCAATCGTTACCGGTCACCGTGCCGTTCGCTTCACTGGATCGAAAGAGCTCGTTCACGATGCCGCACTCCGCGTACAGCGTCTTGCTGACGGTCGCTCCGACCTTGGGATCCGTCACGTTCGGCTGCACGCTGCCGTAGACCGTCTCGGCGACGAGCTGATAGCCCCCCGTCGCGACCACACCACCCGCGGGTGCCGGCGGCGAGCCTTCGCCCCGAGCCAGTGTGACGGCGCCGCCGATGGGAACGGAACCCACCTTGGACCTGTCGCAAACGAGGCTACTCGAATCATCCGGTTTGCAACTGGATGGGGAGGCGCCCGTCGGACGCACCCCTGCGTCCGAAAGGCGCGACCGCGACGCCACGTCGGTCGAGCACCCGACCGCACCACCAAGCACCATCACCCAGAATCCCGCAGTCCACGTGTACCCCATGATCGACTCGAGCCTCCGTGCATGCCTCTACGCAATGATCGCGCCACGTTTCAACGTTCGAAATATGGCTCTTTTTCAAGGTGTATTCCGAGCGCGGTGTCCTGCCATGTCGCACCAGCGCGATCAGCAGCTGGCACAGCTGGCACAGAGCGCGGGTTTGCGAATCAGTTGCACCCAGCGGTCCGCGTCGGGCCGAGATCTGCCCACTCGATGGCTCCGTCGTCGATACCCCACCGGTCGTTCGTGAAGCTCTCGATGTCGATCAGCTCGTCGGCGCTGCTCTTGTTCTGCGTGCAGCAACCGCTGCAGTCGCTGTCCGCGCACTCGTCGATGACGGTGACGACGATGGTCTTGCTCCCCGAACGCAGACACAGGTCGTGGAGCTTCAGGGAATCGAAATCCGGAAAGACCGCGACGATGTCGTGCGCCATGACCCACGACTTCGACTCCGTCGCGTCGCAGGCGGCAAATTCACCCTCGTACATGCACCCGTTGTACTTGATGCATTCGTCACTGCCGGGAGCGGGGTACGACGTGTAGTTCGTCTTCTGAGCGCTCTTCCACACGAGTCCCGGCGCGGAGCACCCTCCGGCCGCGCCCGAGTCGCCCTTTCCGCCGGAGCCCGTTGCCCCTCCTGCAGAAGCAGTGGTCCCGCCGGACCCGCGCAGCCCGCCGCTCGCACTCGCACCACCGGAGCCACGCAACCCGCCGCTCGCACTCGCACCACCGGAGCCACGCATGCCGCCGCTCGAGCTCGCACCACCGGAGCCGTTCGAGCTCGTTGCACCGCCGGCACTCGACGGACTGCTCGCGTCGGGCGCTGTTGCGGAGGCGTCAGGGCTTTCCGGCGACGTGGAGCTATTGCATGCGACCGCGCCGAAGAGCACGAGCGCGAGCAGTCCCGGGCGAACGGAGACGTCGAGCGTTCTCATCTGCCGAGCTTATACGAAAAACGCCCCCCAGCTTCACGCCGGGGGGCGAGGTGACGTTACTTTCTCAGATCCCGAAGCCGCCGCTTGCGGCGATCGGAGTCTTGCCTGACGGGCAATAGACCCAGAGCGAATTTGCCGGGCCCGCGGGGGCGTAGACGGTGGTGCCGGCATTGGCCCACGTCGTGCCGGTGGTGTCGAATGGCCAGAACCCCCAGTTCGGTGACGCGGCGGTGTTGAACGAGCCGTACCAGGTGTTGTCGCTGCACTGAACGGCGACCCACATCCAGTAGTGCACGCCCGGATTGTTCGGACGTACACGTACGCGCCATTGGCTGGCGTTCCCGGGAATATGGGCGTCGTGAACATGTCCGTATCGAACTGATACGTGCACTGGCCTTGTGGTCCAAAAATACAATTGGGTATGAGCTGATCGTGCTGTGTGCTCGATATGTTCTGCTCGTTGCACGTCGTGGGCCCCCAGCTCGCCCCTGCCACCGGCAAGCTGCAGTTGCCCCGTGCCTCGGACGAAGTCGCGCTGAGCAACATTGCCGCAGAAACACCCGCTCCGACCACCACACTAGTCAATTTGAACATCGTTCGTTCTCCTTCGAGCTCGAGAGCAACTCGACGTGCTCCCCTCCCGACCGCTGCGCTCCCAAGCAACACACAAGCCAGGGGAAGCGTGTTCGAGACGAACGCGCGGCCTGGGACCGTCGAGTGCTCGATCGGGAACTCGAACGCCTCCTTTCGGTCCGAGCACGGTAACGAGACGAAGAAACCTTTGGGCGAGTTGGATTTTTTCGAGTAGTCACTCGATCCGACGGGGAGCGTGGAACCTGACTACGCGTTCGAAACGCGTGCACGTTTCTGCACATCGGCACGACAACGTGTCGCCCGCTGCACAGTTTCGAACCGATGTAGGCGTGATTAGCGGACCGCGCGCGTCGTTGCCAGGTGAGTGGGCGAGGGGCATCATGTTGTCCGTGAGGATTCGTCTTCTGGGGGCGACGGTCGCGCTGGGATTCTCGGTGGCGTGCAGCGGGGGTGACTCCACGAACGTGCACACGGGAGTCGATGCATCGGCGAGCGGTGGCGCGCCGAACGGGGGTATCAGCGCGGGAACCGGCGGAAAAGCGAGTGCCGGCGGACAGAGCGGCGGTAGCGCAGGCGCGATGCGCGGCGCGGGTGGCAACGGCGTTGCAGGTACGAGCGGTGGCGGCGCCGGCGGCAGAGCTGGCGTGGACGCCGGAGGCGTCGGGCGCACAGCGGATTCCGGAGACGACTCGGGCGCTGGAGGCGCGGCGAAAGTGCCGCTGCCGTACTGCGGCGGCCTGTCCGCGGATCTCTCGACGGATACTTACAACTGCGGGATGTGCGGTAAGGCCTGCCAGCCGCAGAGCCTCGCGTACGGACTCGACGCGCCCGGCTCCGTCGCCACCGATGCGAAGTTCGTTTACTGGGCGGAGCACATCGCGAGCGGACGCATCTTCCAGCTCTCGCTCGGCAGCGCGAACACCGCCAATCCCCCGGCAATCGCCTCGGGTCAAAAGAACCCGCGCTCCCTCGCCGTGGACGCGACCAACGTTTACTGGCTCACCGACAACGGCGTGATGAAGCGGCCCGTCGCCGGCGGCGCCGCGGTCTCGCTCGCGACGGAGGCCGGGGGGCGCGGGCCCAGCGATCTCGCGATCGACGGCACGAGCGTCTACTGGACGACCCACAGCGACGCATCACCGAACTACGCCGCAGTGAAGAAGATGCCGCTCGGCGGGGGTACTGCGGTCGAGGTCGCAACGATGCCGGTCGTCGACTTCGATTCGATCGCCGTCGATGCGACGAACGTCTACTGGGGCTACACGGACTACCATTCGATCACGACGCAAGACCGGGACGACATCATCTACGAGGCGCCGCTCGGTGGTGGAACGCCCGTCGAGGTGTACAGAGTCTCCGGCTACACGAGCATCCTCGACCTCGCGACGAACGGCGGCTACCTGTACTTCACGACGTTCTACAAGCTGTCGAACACGCAGCCATTCGCGTTCACGACCGGCAGCCTGATGCGCCTGCCTCTCACCGGCGGCAAAGCCGTGACGGTCGGCACAGGGCAGATGTTGCCCGTCGGGTTCGGCCTCAACGCGGAGGGAGCGTTCTGGGCAACGACCGACGCGACGGGCTTGATGACGGGCCCGCCCGGCGGCGGCATCGGGTTCGCCCCGACCGGCGTCGGCACGCCGTTCGCGCTCGACTGGTCGCCCCAGCCGACCTCGCTGGCCGTCACCGCGACCAGCCTCTACATCAGTAGCTGGCTCGACAATGGCACGAACCAGGGCACCGTGACCCGGATCGGCCTCTGCGCGAACAGCGTCTGTCAATAGACTCGCGTGAGCAAAGGTTCGGCAGCGTCGCGACCGAACCGAGTTCCAGCAATCGCGTCCATGGGATCCGCGACGGGCGGTGGAGTAAGCGCTCCCGTTCCCGTGTATCTTCACTCTTGAGAGCGCCCCAAAAAGGCGTGAGGGAGACGGAAATGCGAGAGTTCTCGATCGATCTGCGAGGTCAGCACTATCACCCAAACCGGGGCTGGCACTGTTCGGCGTTGACGCTTCCTGGTGCGAAGGCCACGTCGCTCATCATCGACAACGAGGAGTGCATCAAAGACGTCGAGATCGTGGCGGGCTCGGTTCGACTCCGCAGAGAGAAGCAGCCGGCGCCCGACGCGACCCTGATCATTCAGCTTCAGAAGCGACTCGTCAGCATCGATGCAGCGTTGCTGACCGCTCTCATCGGACTCGCGGGAACGTTGATCAGCGTCTTCTACAGCAAGTTGCCGGCGACCCCGGCGGTGGTGAATGCGGTTCCCCTTCAGACCGCGGCGCAACAGCAGGCGTCCATTCAGGCAGTAGCTTCGCCCTCGTCGGCTGGTGGTCCCGTAGCGTGCACCCTCGACAATCTGAAGGCGTTCTCCACCGACGGAGTCAGCGCGAGGGATGCCATTGCCGCATGCAAGGACGCCATGCACGCGCACGGCTCCTGGTCGGTCACGGTGCCCGCGCAGCCAGACGAAAAGCCGCGTCGCGTCTTCTGCAAGTGCGAGTGAAGCGCGCGTCACACTGGTGACCCTGGGTGCCCCGAGTTTTTCTCGAGGCGATCCAAGGCGCGCCGCGGTCGCGGGTCGATTGCTCTCATGGCAACCCTGGATGTCGGAGCACGGCGTGGCGCGCGCGAGGTGAATCACGAGCTTCCCCTCGTGCCGTTCATCGATTTCTTGCTCTGTATCGTCGCGTTTCTCCTGGTGACGGCGGTGTGGTCGGAGATGGCCCGGCTGGACGCGAGCGCGAGAGCACCGGGCACGCTGGCCGACGTCCCGACTCCGCCCAGCGCCGAGCTCCACGTCGACATGCGCGACGCGAGGCAGTTCGTGCTCGAATGGCGACAGGGAAGCACCGTCCTCGCGAAAGAGGCGGTGCCACGCGCCGAAGGCGTGGAGCGAACGCGCTATCCCGAGCTCGCGAATCGCGTGCGCAGTCTCTGGGAGCGAAGCGGGGTGCATCGCGCTCCGGGTGATCGCGAGCACGACCGCGCCGTCCTGCACACCAGCAACGCTGCCCCGTTCGAAGAGATCGTCGGCGCGATGGACGCCATTGCAGGCACTCGCCGGAACGGCAGCCGCGACGAGCCCGCCTTCAACGTCGTGTTCGCGGTGGATTGATCGAGCACCGGTGCAATCCGCTTGGGCGGCGGTAGATCCGACGTCCCAGTTGGAGTGACTCAGAGGCGATGGGCGAGCGCCATCGCGTTCGCGAGTCGTATTAGCTTCGAGAGACACCAGGAGCGATCGAGTGAGCGCGATGCATAACGATTTTCTAGCCTGTCCAAAGTTTTCCGCAGTTCGATAGATCGCGAGTTTGTCTGACCGTCGCTTTGTGAGTCACCGGCGCGCGCGGATATCGCAACGCTGCGCTGCGCCGACGAGAACGCCGCGAAGCGTTACGCCTTGAGCGCTCAGCGCGTGAGCGGAAAGCTCAAATGCTGATTGCGCCGGCACACGAAGCTGCACATACCTGTCGGTACATGCCGACACGTCGCGAAGTTAACCGCGACTGCCGCGCGCACTCGGAGGCACGCTCTTGTCATTCAAAAAAGCGACACTCGGACTTTGCTCGATCGCGATCGTGGGTGGAACGGTTGCTTGCTCTGGAAGCGACACCGGGAACGGGACGATCCCTGACGTCAACGCAGGCGGCAGCAGCGTTGGAGGTGCCGCATTCGGTGCGGGTGGCAGCATCGTCGGCGGTGGCGTGACTGGCGCGGGTGGTACTCCGGCTGTCACGGGTAACGGCGGCACTCCGGTCGTCGGCAGTGGTGGTTTCGTGACGACGGGTAGCGGCGGCGTCGTGACGACTGGTAGCGGCGGCGTCGTGACGACGGGTTCGGGTGGAGTTCCTTCGGCCGGCGGCATGGGAACCGCGGGCGCTTCCGGCGGTGGCGCGGCGGGTGCCGGCACGGGCGGCGACAACACCGGCGGCGCAGGCGGCGGCGGCACAGGTCCGGCACCGACTGCCGACTCTGCTGCGAGCAAGGGCATGTGCACCGTGGCGCAGTACACGATGGGCATTCCAACTGCCGCCGACTACGCGACTCCCCAGGTCTACTACCCGACGAGCTGCACCGGGCCTTTCCCGGGCGTGGTCATCATTCCCGGATTCACAGAGGTGCAAGCGCAGATCGCTCAGTGGGGAACGTTCCTCGCTTCGCACGGCTTCGCCGTCATGATGATCGACTCCGCTGCCAGCGGCGCGGCGAACACCGGAGTGCTTCCGCCGTCGCGCGCGTCAGGCCTCGCAGAAGGCGTGACGACGTTGAAGGGCGAGAACACGCGGTCCGGCAGCCCGCTCAGCGGGAAGGTGGACGTCGCGCGCATGGCAGTCATGGGGCACTCGATGGGCGGCGGTGGCACCCTGCTCGCCGCGAACGCGCACTCGGATCTCAAAGCCGCGATCGGTCTCTGCCCGTGGAACCCCGGCGGCACGTACCCGATGGACACCGTTCCAACGCTGTTCTTCGACGGCACTGCCGACACGCTGGTGCCTCCCTCCGCTGCAACCGCGGAGTACATGAGCATCCCCGCCACGACCCACAAGACCTACGCCGAGTTCAACGGCGGCACTCACTTCGTCGCGAACACGCCGCTCAGCGCGGCCGCGACCGACAAGGTCGTCGCGCGCATCGGCCTCTCGTGGCTCGAGGTGTACGTCGTCGGCGACACCCGCTACCAGCAGTTCATCATGAAGGACGCGACCATGTCGAACTACGACGCGAAGCCGTAGTTCAGGGTGCCTCCACCCGCGGCTCCTCGCGCGCTCCGCGCGCTGCGGGGCCGCGACCTCCTCCAAAGTCGTGCTCGCCGCCGCAGCGGCAGCTGCGCGCGACAGGAGGAGGTCGTCGTGGAGAGACGATGTGCCTCGGCGCGATTGCGAGCGCGATGACGAGTGGGAGTCGAGCGCGCCTCGTGCAACGTCCAGCATCCAGCGAGGCTCGGGAGGGCGGCGAAGGCCTTTTGCTTCGCCCGAACGCCGCCGATTGCGCGAACTAGCCCCAAAACAAGCGATTGCGGAGCCCTTCGCGCGGCTCGTCGCGCGGGCTGATGAGCTCCCCGAGGCGTAGAGACACGAGCGCACCCCGGCCGGCGGTCGGTGCGCGGACGTGGATTTTGGGACGGTCGAGGGATCGCTCGT
>DATAZL010000102.1:0-36696 GCA_036272055.1 Polyangiaceae bacterium
CATAGGGTTCGCGGCACGTCTCGCACAGCCGGCGCACCAGGCGTTGCCCGAGCACCGCATTGATCGTCGAGGTGAGGAGGTAATTCTCGATGCCCATGTCGAGCAGCCGCGTCATCGCGCTCGCGGCGTCGTTGGTGTGCACCGTCGAGAGCACGAGATGGCCGGTGAGCGCCGCCTTGACCGCGATCTCCGCCGTCTCGAAGTCGCGGATCTCGCCGACCATGATGATGTCCGGATCTTGCCGCAGGAACGAGCGGAGGCTCATCGCGAAGTTCAGGCCGATCTCGTCGTGCATCTGAACCTGGTTGATGCCGTGGAGGTTATATTCGACCGGATCCTCGGCGGTGCTGATGTTGACGTCGGGCTGATTCAGATCGCTGAGCGCCGAGTAGAGCGTCGTCGTCTTGCCCGAGCCGGTCGGGCCGGTGACGAGCACCATGCCCCACGGCTGGGTGATGGCCCACTTGAAGTCGTCGAGTGGGGCCTTGTCGAACCCGAGCTTCGTCATGTCGAGCTGCAGGTTCGACTTGTCGAGCAGACGAAGGACGATCTTCTCGCCCCACATCGTCGGCAGCACGCTGACGCGGAAGTCCATCTCCCGGTCCTTGCCCAGCTTCAGCTTGATACGGCCGTCTTGCGGGAGCCGCCGCTCGGCGATGTCGAGCATGCTCATGATCTTCAGACGGCTCGAGATGGCGTTCTTCAGCTTCAGCGGCGGAGTCATCTCCTCGTGCAGCACGCCGTCGATGCGGTAGCGCACCCGCATCTTCTTCTCGTACGGCTCGATGTGGATATCGCTCGCGCCCTTGCGGATCGCGTTCAGCAAGATCACGTTCACCAGCCGGACGACGGGGGCGTCCTCGCTCGCCTTCTCGAGCTCGAGGACGTTCACCTCCTCGTCGTCGCCGGTGAAGTCGATGTCCTCGTCGCCGACGCCGAAGTCGGCCATCACCTCCTCGTAGGAGGGACCGCTCGAGTAGTAGCGCTCGATCGCGGTCGCGATGGCGCCCTCGCTGCACACCACCGGCTCGACGTTGAACCCGGTGAGGAACTTGACGTCGTCGGTCGCGTTCAGATTCGTGGGGTCGGCCATCGCCACGATGAGCGCCGAACCCGACCGTGAGACGGGGATGATCTTGTGCTTTTCGCACACCTCGCGGCTGACGAGCTTGATGACGTCCGGCTCGATCTCGTACTCGTCGAGGTTGATCGACGGGAGTCGGTACTGCGACGACAGAAAGCTCGTGATCTCGCCGTCGGAGATGAAGCCGAGCTTGGCGAGCGTATAGCTCAGGTTCTGGCCCGACTTTTTCTGTTCCTCCTGCGCCGACCTGAGCTGCTGGAGGCTGATCAGCTTTTCACGGACGAGGAGCTCACCGAGGCGTTTGGTCGACATAGGGGAAGTCCAGCTCGAAGCGCGAGGGAGATGGATCTTCAGAGGATAACGGATTTGGGGGCAAGCAACAGGGAACCACGGTAGAGGAGGGCGGCCACTCGTGACCCTCGATTGACAGAGGAGGGCCGAGACCCATACTACACTCGCCGCATCGGAAAACGCGGGTACTCGCTGGAGCCAGGATGTCCAAGACCTATTCGGACCTTTTCGCGGAAGTTCGTCAAAACGTACGTTTCATCTCTCTCGACGACCTGAAGAAGCGCCTCGATTCGGGCAAGCCCTTCACCCTCGTCGACGTGCGAGAGAAGGATGAGTACCGGGCCGGCTTCATTCCGGCGGCGATCCACGTTCCCCGCAGCAATCTCGAGTCGCAATCGGAGCAGAAGCTCCCCGACCGCAACGCGGAGATCATCCTCTACTGCGCCGGCGGGACGCGCAGCGCCTTCGCGGCGAAGACGCTCGCCGAGCTCGGGTACACGAACGTCACGAGCGCGAACCCCGGGTTCATCCGCTGGAAGGACGTGAAGTACCCCGTCGAGATGCCGCCCGAGCTGACCGACGCCCAGCGCGAGCGTTATTCGCGGCACATCCTTCTGCCCGAGGTCGGGGAGAAGGGGCAGGAGCAGCTCCTGAAGAGCAAGGTGCTGCTACTCGGCGCGGGCGGTCTCGGTAGCCCCGCCGCCGTGTATCTCGCCGCGGCCGGCGTCGGCACCATCGGGCTCGTCGACGCGGACACGGTCGATGCGTCGAACCTGCAGCGTCAGATCGTCCACGCGACGTCGCGCATCGGGATGGCCAAGGTCGACAGCGCCGAGATCGCGATCAACGAGCTGAACCCCGACGTCAAGGTCGTGAAGTTCCAGGAGCGGCTCAACAGCGAGAACGTCGACCGGATCTTCACCGGGTGGGACGTCATCGTCGACGGCTGCGACAACTTCCCGACGCGCTACCTCGTGAACGACGCATCGCTCTTCCACAAGGTGCCCGTGGTCCACGGCTCCATCTTCCGCTTCGACGGCCAGGTAACGACGTTCAAGCCGTTCGACGGACCCTGCTACCGGTGCCTCTACCCCGAGCCCCCGCCGGCGCATCTCGCGCCCTCGTGTGCAGAGGCCGGCGTCCTCGGCATTCTCTGCGGCATCATCGGCACCCTCCAGGCCACAGAAGCCATCAAGCTCATCCTCGGAAAGGGCAATCCGCTCGTCGGCAGATTGCTCCAGTACGACTCGATGAACATGACCTTCCGCACCTTCAAGCTCCGCCGCAACAAGGCGTGCCCCGCCTGCGGCGAGAACCCCACCATCACGAAATACATCGACTACGAAGGCTTCTGCAGCCGCTGAGCGCGTCTGGCGTACTGCAAGCACGAAGGTCCGCTTGCTTCGAGCACGGGCCGATCTAGCTGCTCTCGGTGCTCAGCGTGCGTGCGTGCGCACGCTTCCGCGCCTCACCCGGTCATCTCGACCCGTGCTCGAAGCAAGCGGACCTTCGTGCTTGCAGGTCGCGACTACGCGTCCTGTTAGCCCCATTGGGGCCAGGGGGGGCCCAGCCCTAGTGCATCGCGCCTTGCACATTCGCGTTCGCTGATGCGGACGGTGAGACGGTGGGTCAGTAGCGCCAGGCAGAGGCCGGCTACGACGTCGATGACGTAGTGCCAGCGGAGGAACATCGTGGCGATGACGATGTTGGCGGCGAAGAAGGCAACGACGGGCCAGGTGTACTTGTACGGGAGCTCCGCGCGCCGGTGGAACGAGAAGAGCACGAGGAACGTCGGTGCGGCGGTGTGCAGGGACGGGAAGATGTCCTTCTGGGCCCCGCTGCGCGCGACCAGATCGGTGGTCGTGTTCCACCAGATCCCGGGCGACAGCCGGTGCGCGAACACCTCGGGCATCGCCCGGTACGGCCCGTAGCCTGGCACCAGCATGTAAAGCGTATGCCCGATGCAGAACATGATGATCATTCCGAGCGCGAACTCGGACAGGGCCCGAGAGTTCCGCGACGCGAAGAGGATCGGCAAGACGTGGCACGCGAGCACCAGGAAGTAGCTGAAGTAGAAGAACGCGAACCACTCCGTCGTGGTCGGGTTCACGAAGCGATCCAGATAGACCGCGGGCTCGACCCCGAAATACGTCAGATCGAAGTGATAGAGCTCCTGATCGAGGGAGCGCGGGTTCACGAGCGGGAGCAGCTGCGCGAACATGAAGTACGTCACCTGCACGCACCCGTAGGTGACGACGCGGTAGACGAACGGCATCGCGATCCGATGAGTGAACCAGCGTGTCCGGATCGCCAGCATCGTGACGACGTGCAGCACGATGAGCCCCGAAACACTCGCGAGACCGAAGTTTCGCGCCGCCCCCGCGCGCGACTGGAACACCGCCGCGTTCAGGCCGCAGAGGTACACGAACACGATGAAATCCTGCGGTGCCATCTCGCGCAGGAAGCGCCGAGCAGCACCGCTCAGGGTCGTATCGACCGTGCGCGAGGCAACGTAAAGTTCGTGTTGGTCGACGGTCATGACGCTCGACAGCCGCAAACAGCTAGATACCAATTTCGTGCCAGTCCTGCCACTCGGCGCGGACGAGCGAATGCCCTAATTTTCAGCCAGACTGCGTCAGGCTGTGCGCTTTCATGCGTAGTCGATTACGCAGCCGCTTCGGTGACAATCGCGCTCGAGTCCGTGATGCGCGCGGTTCAGCGCTTCTGCCGCCGCTCTGAAGTATCCGGATTTGCCTCCGCTCCAAGCTCCTCGTCCGTGGAAACGCGGAGCCGCTCGACCGGCATACCGTCCGGGATGTCGAGCAAACGGGCCACTTCTGCCTCACCGAAGAGCTCCTCGGCTCGTCCGGCGGGCAGGTGCATCAGCCGGGTCAGCGCAGTGGCGTCGAGCGCGGCACCCGTCGAGATGAGCTCCTTGGCCACGACGACCTGCGCTTCGGTGAGTGCCTCGTCGACGGCGCGCGAGCTACGTCGCGTGCCGATCCAGGCAGCCACCGAGATGCCGAGCGGGACGAGCGATGCGAGACCGAACACGATGCCCTTCGCGCCCGCCGCGCCGAAGAGGAGCGCCGCGACGGAGCTGAACGTGAGCGAGACGACACCGAGCACCAGCGCGAGACCGGCCGTGACGGCGTAGGCCGAGCGGCGGAGCTTCAGCGCCTTCGCTCGTTCGAGGAGCGGCTTCTCGGTGCCGCCTCGCTGCACGATTCCGTCGACGAGCACACGGGGCGCCCCGCACATCAGACAGAGATACGTCCCGTTCTCTTCGGAGACGCCGCCCGTCGCGCCGCACACCGGACAGCGGTCGCCCTCCCCGAGACGCGGCGGCCGCGAGGCGGTGGCGTATCCGTCCTTCTTCGTCACGGGCTGGTTGCGTAGCTCTCCCGTGATCGGCCGTCGAGGGCCGCGAGGAGCGCGCCGAGCATCCGGTGGGTCATACCCCACACGATCCGTCCGTCGACGTCGTAGCCGGGGAGCTCGATCGTCTGTTCGCCCGTCTTGTATCCGTACTTGGTGTCGAGGGTACCGCCGGCGAGCGCGGCGAGCTGCGCCCAGACGACCTCCTCGACTTCCTCGGTGCGGGGGACGAGGACCGGATCGTCGTCGATGGCGAAGACGAAGGGTGCGATGACGAGGCCGAGCATGTTGCCGCGCACCACGGCGGCCAGGTCGTCGAGTCGCCCGATGAGATGCTTCTCGGGCCGAAGGACGAGCCCGACCTCTTCCTCGGTCTCGCGCAGCGCGGTGTGAAGCAGATCCCTGTCGGACGGATCTTGGCGGCCTCCCGGGAATGCCATGTGGTGAGACCACGGATCGCCTTCCTTCTCGGCGCGTCGAATGAGAAGGACCTCCGCCTCGCCACCGCGATCGTGAAGAATGGCAGCGACGGCGGCGAAGCGTTCGTCACCGCGCAGGGTCGCGGGGCGGTGCGTGCGACCGCGAAACGCGGAACGGACGAGCTCGACGTCGATTGGCATGGGCAGGCGGAGTTCAGCACTTTTCGAGCCGGAGCGCTCGGGATAGCCTCCGGCCCCCATGAAACATCGCGGAGTCTCGAAGGCTTGCCTCGTCGTGGCCTTGTGCGCGTCGTTCGGATCCACGGCGTCGGCCTTTCCGGGTTTCTTCGCGTACAAGGGTGGCAAGCCCATCAACCGGTCGACCCACGTGGTCCTCATGAAGAAGGACACCACGACCGTCGTGACGGTGATGCCGGACTACGAGGGCGATCTGAAGCCGTTCGTCGTCGTCATGCCGGTGCCCGACGACGTTAAGGTCGACCAGGTTCGGAGCCTGCGCCGCGACTTCGTGGATCGCGTGGACCAGATCAGCGCGCCCCGTTTTCACGAGTTCTGGGAGATGGATCCGTGCGAGGAAGGCAAGCAGGAGCAGGAGTGGGAGCGCGATCTCTCCGTTCACGGCGGGGGCTTCCTCGGGATGGACTTCAGCGGAGGCGAGGGCGCAGAAGCCCCGAAGTTCAAACCGTCGAAAGAGATGGGGCTGACGGTCGATCCGGACTTCAAGGAGGGTGACGAGAAGTTTTCGCTGATCAGCTCCGCCGACGCGGCCGACATCGCGGGCTACCTGAAGAAGAAGGGGTTCACCGCGCCCGACGGCGCGAACCAGGCCGTGTCACCGTACGTGAAGGCCGGGATGAACTTTCTCGTGACCGAGATCGAGACGAAGAAGATCGAACTCGTGGGCGGCGACCGCGCGATCGTCTCGCCGATCCGTTACTCGACGAACAAGCCCGTGAACGTCGACTCGACGCTCGGGCTCCTGAACCTCGGAGACAAGCAGGAGCTCTTCGTTTACGTGATCGACCCCGAGCAGCGGTACGAGGTGAAGAACTATCAGAACGCCTTCCCGCCGACGAACATCGAGGTCGACTTCAAGGTGAAGGAGCGCATGGGGGAGTTTTACGCCGGGCTCCACGACCTCATGTTGAAGAAGGAGCCTCTGACGATCCTCTCGGAGTACGCCTGGCCCACCAAGGGATGTGGCGAGCCGTGCCCGAACGAGCCGCTCATGATCCACGAGCTCCTCTCGCTCGGCGGCGACGTCTTCGAGCAGACCGTTCCGAAGGACGAGGCGCACCCGAAGGCGCCCGAGATGACGGAAGAGGAGAAGGCGAAGTTCAAGGAGATCAAGGACAAGAAGATGCAGAAGGAGATCCAGTCGATGCTGACCGAGACGGCGCGTCGCAAGGCGCTCCTCGCTCGGCATCACTACGTGCTCTCCCGCATGCACCACCGCTACGACAGGAGTGGCTTGCCGAAGGATCTGGAGCTCGGTCCCGCAGGAGGCGTCCACGGCGGGATCGATCTGCCGGAAGGGCCGAAGGCGACTCTGCCGACCGACGTGAAGTCCGCGGCCGACAACAAGTTCCAGGTCCGGTTCACGTCGTATCACCCGAGCCCCACCATCCCCCACTGCGAGAAGCCGGAGCGTTACCGCTGGGGCAAGGCGCCGCGCACGTATCGCGGTCTCCGGAAGATCTGGACCGCCCAGGACATGGCGACGAAGAACCGGACGAGTCACAAGCCGTCCGAGCTCATCTACACGCCGGTGCCGGCGCTCGCGCTCGCCGGCCAGCCCGACATGCTAGGTGGTCAGGCCGAGGTGAAGAGCTTCGCGCCGGCCCCCTCGGCGTCCGCTGCGCCGGGCGACGGCACCGAAGAGACGGCCAAGAAGGGCTGCGGCTGCCGGGTCCCGTCCGGGTCGTCGCGAGGTGGCGCAACGCCGCTGCTCGGCGCCTTCGCGGCGCTCGCCGTCGTGCTCGCGCGCCGCATGCAGCGCCGCCGGGGATGACTCAGAGCCCGTCGGGCATCGTCACGCCGCGGTAGCCGTGGCCAGCGAAGTACGCGCGGAAGACGTCGCGCCCGACCTCGTTGGCCTTGCGCCGCCAGAGCGGTCCGTTCTCGAGCAGCACGCTGATGACGAGCCGCGGATGGCGGCTCGGCGCGAACCCGACGAACCAGCTCGTCGTCGGGTCGTCGTCGTTCGGCTGCAAGGTGCCCGTCTTGCCCGCGGCGCGCACGTCGCCGAGATAGCTCTTGCCGGACTCGTCGGTGAACGCCGCGAGGCACGTCCCGCTGTGGACCGTCACTTCCATCATGCGGACGAGCTCCCTGGCCGTCTCTTCACGCATCACCCGGCCGGCGAAGTGCCGGTGCTCGGGCGCCTGGAACTCCCCGGCGCGCTCCACGAGGTGGAGCTTCAAGGTGCGGCCGCCCGTGGCAACCGTACTTGCCAGATGAGCGGCGCCGACCGGCGAGAGGCGGCTCCCGACGAAGCCGGCCGCCGCGCGCGCGAGCGGTAGCTCGCCGTCCGGGACGGTGAGGCTCCCGACCGGAACCGCCACGTCGAGGGGCGCGTCCCCGTTGAAGCCGAATCGCTCCGCGGTGCCGAGGATGTCGTCCTTGTCGAGGAAGCGCGTGACGAGCTGCGCGAAGACGGCGTTGCGACTCCGCCCGAGGGCCTCGCGGAAGGGACCGCAGAGCGCGTGGCCGTTCTTCGGACGGGTCAGGTGCTCGAGCGAGATCCCGGCGCTGCCGCCCTCGATACAGACGGTCCTGTTCGGATCGACGTGTTTCTCGAGGAGCGCGGTCGTGGTGACGATCTTGAAGAGACTCGCCGCGGGCGCGAGCGTCGTCGACACGACGGACGGCGTGGGCGTCGTCCCCTTGAGCCCGGCCCACGCGAGCACGCGTCCGCGCCTCGGGTCGATGGCGACGATGGCGCCGGAACCGGGGTGCGCCGCGGCGAGGAGGCGCATCGCGGCGCGCTGGAGCGCCGGATCGAGCGTGAGCTCGGCGTTCGTGCCGTCGGGCAAGGGTGCCGTCGCGACGCCGCCGTCGAAATGGAGCGCGCCGAGGTCCGGCTCCTCTGCCGGCTCGAGCAACGCGCCGCTGGCCGCGCGCGGCAACGACGCCGCGAGTCCCAGCACCACCGCGACTCCCGCGACCGTCAAAGACGACACCCGGACCACGGCCCCTGCCTACGCGGTCGCCCCCCTTTTTCGCAACTTTCGCGCAGCATGAGCCGCCCCGGACCGCGCAATCGTACGCTACGCGAGCGCAGCGAGCCCGCGTAGCGGCGGGGGGAGCAGTTCGCCGAAGGCGAAGCGGCGGGGGGCCAAGGCCCCCCTTACCTAGCAAGCGAGCCCGCGAAGCGGCGGGGGGAGCAGTTCGCCGAAGGCGAAGCTGCGGGGGGCCAAGGCCCCCCGTTACTAAGCTGCGGGGGGCCAAGGCCAGGCCAAGGCCCCCCTTGGTAACTTGGCCCCCGAGCGCGCGGGCCCCGTACGATTTCATCTTCGAGCGGAGGTCCCTCATGAAACGTCGATTGAATCAGCGAGCACGCACGAGCTGCAGTGTCAGGACCGAGCAGGGCAGCCTGGTGTCCTTCTATGAAGGGGTCGAGGTTTCACCGACGGGGATCGTCGTCGATCTCGGTCGCCCGGTGGGCGCGCGCGATCAGCGCATCTACGTGAACATGGAGATCGTGCTCCCCGAGCGGATGCGCCCGCTCCGCGCGCTGGCCCGCCCGGTGTGGTTCTCGGGCACGCGCCAGGCGTACAAGTTCGTCCGGATGTCGGACGTCGATCGGCTGAACCTCGCCGAGCACGTCGACCTCGCCGAGATCCGCGATCTCGTCATGCACTGAGCCTCCGCCGTCGCGCGTGGGCTCAGAGCTCGAAGGTGACCTTCGCGGGCCAGCTGCCGGGCGACGGATACTTCGCGCCCTTGAGCACTCCGACGATGCAGTCTGCCGCTGCCTCGCCGGAGTCGTCGCTCGTGGCCACGCCCGCGGTGACCGCGGAGCCGTCGGGGTCGACGTAGACGGTCGCGGTGAGGCTCCCCGAGACGCCGTGCTTGCACGCATCGAGCTTGCCGCGCATGTCGGATTTTGCGCTCGCGACGCGCTCGGCGTCCCAGTCGGTCGGCGGACGTTCGTCGTTCGGCATGTCGAAGCCGAACGAGTTCCGCGCGAGCCCGACGTCACCGCCCTCGGCCGGGGGCCAGTCGCGCTTGCGGAGCGCGCTCAGCATGCATTTCTCGGTGTCGCGATCGCCGATCGTCGATTTCTCGGCGTGGGCGTGCACGATGCGGCCGGACGTGTCGACCTTCACGAGGAACGCGATGTCGCCGCCCTCGAGCTCGTTGCGCTTGGCGCCCGAGGCGAGACACGCCTGCAGATCTTTGAGCGCGCCGTGAAAGGTCTGGGTGACCTTCCCCTCGTCGAGGGCGCCGACCTCTGCCGAGGTCGACATGGAGGGATGCGCCGAGACAGGCTTCGCTTCCGTCTCGTGGGTGGGGGCTTGCGGCTCTGGCGTCTCCCCGCCGCAGCCTGCGCACGTCGAAAGGACACCGAACAGCACGAACCCCGAAAAGGAAGACTTCACGAAATGCAGACCCATCTCTCTCATGACTCCCCGAGCATATGGCTCGCGATGACGTCGATCTGTTCTGCCTCGGCCCCGTCGTAGAGCTCGAGGTGCCGTGCGTCGACGTAGGCGCGGCGGAGCTCGTCCTCGTAACCCGTCTCTCCGACGACGGTGAGGGCGCCGTGGCACACCTCCGTCGCGGTGCGCGTCGCAAGAAGCTTCGCGGCGGCGCCGGCGGCGCCGGCGGCGCTGCCGTCGCTCTGAGCGCAGAGCCACGCCGCGTTCATCGTCGCGAGGTACGCCGCGTCGTACCCCGTCGCGAGATCGCTCACGACGAACTCCGTGCTCTGCGGCATCTTGCTGCGGGCGCGCACGTGCGCGAGCGCCATGTCGAGGGCGCGGCCCGCGACGCCGACGGCGACGGCGGCCCAGAGAACGGAACGCGTCGAGCCGAGGGAACGCATCGCAGTGGTCGCCTTCGCGCCCGTCGCGAGCACTCGCTCGGCGGGTACGCGCGCGACCCCGAGCTCGAGAGCGCCGCGGGGAACTTGCTCGAGGCCGAGTGACGGCGATGGCGTCGCCTTCCGCACGCCGCCCGACGATAGATCGACGCAAGCGAGCACCGGGGTGCCGTCGGCGAGCGCCGCCGCGACGAGCGCGTCGCTCGCGAGCGGCCCGAGCGGTACCGGAGACGTCGTACCGCTCAGCACGAGTTGCCCGCCGTCCTCGGAGACGGCGACCTCCGTCGCGCTCGACGCGAGCACCACGGAGCCGGTGCGCGTCCCGGCTTCCGCGCCCGCTGCGACCGCGCCGAGGGTCGCACCCTGGCCGTGGCGGCGAAGCGCGTCGAGGAAGAGCCAGCCGGACGCGAACGTCGCGCCGAGCCCGGTGGAGACGCGGGAGAGCGACACGACCACGAGCGACGCGTCGAGCACGGTGCGCACCGCGAAGTGCCCTCGCGCGCCGAGCGCGGCGTAAGCCTCGGTGGCGAAGCCGGTGGCGTCTTTCGGCAGAGA
This sequence comes from Polyangiaceae bacterium, assembly GCA_036272055.1. GTDB lineage: Bacteria > Myxococcota_A > Polyangia > Polyangiales > Polyangiaceae > DASZVB01. The sequence goes on from DATAZL010000102.1 coordinate 10,796, forward strand.
CGCTGCGATACCGGTCGCGAAGCTCGTGGCGAGCTCGGTGAGCCGGCGCTGCTCGGGCGAGGGCTCGAAGTCCATGCGTTCGAGCGACAGAATGCCACTCCTCTTACTCGAGGACCACGACGTTGGTCAGTTCCCCGAGCCGCGCTCTCAGCGCTGCTTTCGGGTGAACGGCGACGCCGACCCGTGCGGCGCGCAACATTTCCACGTCGAAACCGTTGTCGCCGAAGCTCCCGAGCCAGTCGTGCCCGGCGAGCAATTCCTTGCCGACGACGGGCTTCTCGGGACCGTAGGGGACCCGACCGAGGAGCCGCGGCTCGATGGCGACGGCCCCCACTGCGGCGCGGGCGCCCTTCAGCGCCGCCACGTCGAGGCCCGCGATGCGCAGCGCCTCGGCCACGATGGCCTGGGGCGACGCGGACACGACGACGACGCGCCATTTTTCTTTCGCCGCGAAGGCGAACACCGGCTCGAGCACGCGACGGACCCGCTCCGCGAGCTTCCGCTCGGTGAGCGCATGGTGCGCGAAGGCCACGAGCTCGTCGACGGTGTGACCCGCGTAGCAGAAGGTCATCACCTCGCAGGTCAGGAGCTCGTCCACGGCGCCGTTGCGATAAGCGGTGAAGATCCGGTGCGCGACCTCCGACGGCGAGCCGTCGGTGGAGAGTCCGTGCGCGACGGCGACGCGCGTGAGCGCCTCGCGCGCATCCTCGCGGAGCATCCCCGATGCGCACGCGGTCTCGAACACGTCCTCGCCGACGTCTCCGGCCCAGAGCGTGCCGTCGGCGTCGAACGCCAGCCCCGACGGTCCAGTCGTCCGCGCCTGCTCGAGCAGCGCGATCACGCGTGCAGCGTCGACTCGCTCGGCCTTCATCGTTCCCTCCACCAGCGCTCGGCCGCGGCGAGATCCTGGAGCGTGTCGAGCTCCATGTATCCGCCGGGCGTGTCCTCGTGCTGCATCTCGACTCCGTGCTCGAGCATCTCGGCGAGGAGATCGATGAGATACGCGCGCTCGAACGTCCTTCCCTCGCGATAAATGCGGCCTGCGTAGGTCGCCTGTGCGCGATCGAACGCCGCGGCGAGCTCGGCGGCGCCTCGCGGCGTCGCCTTCATCACGCCGATGAACTCGCCGGTCGCGCTCTCGCTCGCGATACGGCGGCTCAGCTCGACGATGCGAGGGCCTTCCGCGCGGAGCTTCTCGGCGTCGGTCTCCGGGTGCTGCGAGCGATCGACGTAGCGTCTTCGCCAGCGCGTGTCGCAACCGAGCGCGAGATCGGCGGGGCTCGCGAGGAGCTTACGCACGATGTCGCTCTCGTAGACGATGTCGGCGTACGTCGACAGAAACCCGCCGGTCAGATGCTCACGCGCCGTGAACAGCGACAGGAGAATGTTGTTGTTCTCCCAGTCCGTGTTCCGCACGTACGTGAAGTCGGAGTAGCGCCGCTTCACCTCGTCCTCGGCGTAACCCGAGATGAAGACGATGTCCTTGCGTGCGATCCCCCCGTCTATCAGCGCCTCCAGGATGAACTCGAGCATCGAACGGCCCATCACCTCGACCAGTGTCTTCGGGACGTGCTCCGTTCGATGCCCGAGGCGGCTCCCGCGGCCAGCTCCGATGATGATGGCCTTCATGCGGGGTCCGGGTTCACCTTACCAGGGCGCTTTGGCCCCGGTCTCAGTTGCCGTAAACGACGGTGCAGTACTCGGCATAGACGCCGAGGATGTCCGACGCAGTCGAGTCGACGTGGGAAATCTTGGTGATGCCGCCGGCCTTGGCGGCCGTGGTCACCGAGGCGTCCCCTGTGCCTACCCAGCCGAGGATCGACGTTGCACAGGCCTCACCCTTCTTCTGGCCGACGTCATTGCTCGAGATGTTCTCGCCGGCCTGAGTGTTCAAATAGATGAAGCCGGTGACCGGCGACTTGGCCATTGCACAGCCGTTCGTCGCAAGGCCGAGAGCCACCAGACAGATGAGGGAAGCGAATTTCGTCATTGTTTCTCTTTCGTTGGGGCGAACGGCCCCACTCCGTAGGGCCCCCGAGTAACCGACCGGCCTGTCCTCCGTCAAGCAACGTTGCCGAAACCCGATATTCGATGGTCGTTTCAGCAATCAGCGCCACTCGACCGGGCCATACCCAATGGTCACGCCCACATACGTCGCTGTACCGAGCTGCGATCCAGACCGGCTACCCAGCGTCCCACGCAACGCGGACCCGTGGAAACAGACGATGGGCTTCGCGAGTGTGCCGCAGAGAAGCGCGTCGAGACTGTCGACGGGACCCGACACACCACCGAGTCGCACCCGGCTCGCTTCGACGTCGAGGCGCACCGGTCGCAAGCCGAACGAGACGTAGCCGCCGACCTCGAGCGAGTTGTCGAGTCGAGTCACGGCGCCGCCGTCCACTCCGTAGCGTCCGGTCAATACCGGACCGCCGCGCGCGGCCGCTTCGAGATGCAGGCGCCTGCCGATGAACGAGTAACCGACTTGCGCTTGCGGCAGCTCGAGGATCGATGTGTGGAAGTGGGCCCGGTAGTACCAGTGCGCGCGCACGCCGAGCCGGAGCAGGGGGCCGTGCCCGGGGCCGACGAGTGGCTTGAAGCCGATCGCTCCGTCCATCCCCGCGCCGCCGTCGACGCCCGCGTTCCCGCCTCCGAACGCGATGAAATCCGTGTAGCGAGCGCTCCACTTTCCAAGTGAGAGATAGTTGAGCGACCGCTCCTCGAGTCCCACACTGCCGGCGGTGCGATCGTCGGTGCCGATGCGCGAGCGCTCGTCCGAGACGCGGAGCGAGTAGGACCGCATGGCAAAGCCGGGCCACCAGCGGCCCTTGGCGTGAGGGCTCACGGTCGTGGTCGGCTCGTGCGGCACGGGACACCACGGCGGACACCCCTCGATCTCAGCATCGGCCCACGCGACCGACGGCAACAGCGAAAGGCCGAGCGCCCAGAGCAGCAGATGCCGCTGCCCCCTCATGAGGGCGCGGACGAGGACGGTGAGGCGACGCTGACGGGGTGGGGCACGGCGGGCGGCGCGAGACTGCGCTGGCGTAGCCCGTAGGGCAAGCGCGGCCTGAACCGCGCCTGCTCACTCCCGAGTCAGTGCGTTGGAGACTGCCGCTGGAGCATCGCGACGCCTTCGGTCACGACGAGCTGTCCCGCGGAAACCCCGGAAAGAACGCGCTGCTCTTCCCCTTCGGTGGCGCCGAGCTCCACCGGGGTCGCGACGAGGAGCTTCAGGTCGCGGTCTGCGACGAAGACCATGGCCCTGCCGTCCATCCGCGCGACCGCCGATCTCGGCACGAGCGCCACTGCGCGATGCCCGTCTGCCCGGACGGGTTCCGCCATCCGATGAAGCGGGGCGTCGCGAACGAGCTCGGTATGCACCCCAGGGCCTGGGTCCATCGGCTCCGATTCGGCACCCGCGCCGTAGGAGCGCTGGTTGTTCAAGGCGTAGTGCGGCGCACCGACGGCGATCACGCAGGCCAGCCCGAGCGCGCCGACAGCCCAGATCCAGCTGCTGGGATGGGGTGCAGCAGGAGGCGGCGGCGGAAGGCTCGGCCGGGCGATTGGCGGGATCGACCGCATGCTCGAACGCGGCGTCTCATCGTCGTCGTAGGCCATGCATCCTCCAGATCGTCAGGGGTCGTCGTGCTCGTCGCTGGTTATGTAGGGCCCAGTCTTTCAGGTGACCATTGCCAAAACTTTTCAATCACGATTCCGAACCGTGACACGTAAAAAAACTTTCAACTCGCGTTTGCCCGGGTCGGGAGCGACTCGTCGCGTGCTCGGATCGCGCTCGCAACAATCCACGACGACAACAATAGGGGGGAAAAACAGCCTCATCGAACGCTACAGAAACCTCAGACGCATTCGCCGTCTTGACGGTTCTCTTACGCGGCGACGTGTGTCCGGAAGGTATCCGGCGCGCGCTCAAGCCGGGCTGCGCTTCTGACCGAGAACGCCGGCGCCGAGCACGCAGACGGCGGCTGCAGTCACGAAAACGGGAGCGAATCCCGCGCGCGCGGCGATCCTTCCCCAGCAGAACGTGGCGATCGCGACGCCGACGTTGAACGCACCACCGTAGAGAGCGATCGCGCGGCCACGCGCGCCGTCCGGGGCGGCATGCACCCCGTCGGTATTCAGCGTGGGGTAAAGCACCCCGTGCGCTGCACCGAACGCGAGCCCGTAGAGCCAGAGAAAGTCGACGCGTAGCCATGCCGTCGCGAGGGCAACGGCGCCGTAGGCGAGCATCGCGACGCGCGAGACGCGCCGGTGTCCGAAGCGATCTCCGAGGGAGCCGAAGAAGAGCCGGACCCCGACGGCGGAGATCGTGAACCCAACGAAGAACGGCGACACGCTCTTGCCGCCCAGCGAGAGCACGTAGGGCTGATGGAACGTGAACATCGCGGAGAAGGCTGCACCCATGAGCGCCGAGCCGACGAGCACCACGCCGAACGGACCGCGCACTGCCGGCAGGATGCGCACCGGCTTCGCATTCGGGTGTACGTGTCGTCGCTCCTCGAGCCGGGTCGAGAGGAAGAGCGCGACGATGGCGAGCGCCGCAGACATCTCGAACGCCGCGTTCCAGCCGAAGCCGCGCGCGACGTTTTCGGCGAGCGTCGTCGCGATGGCGTTGGTCACGACGTTCGACGCGCCGAGGAGCCCGATGGCTTCACCGAGTCGCTCTCGCGGCGCCTCGTCCGCCACCGCCGCGGCCGATGCGTTGAAGGCGAGCGAGTAACTCGCGCCGACTCCGCCTTGAAGAAGGAAGAGGAGCGGGGTCAGATGGTGCACCGTCGTGTAGCCGACGGACGCGGCGAGCAGCAGCAATAGCCCGACCCGGAAGAGCCAGACCCGGCTCACGCGGTCGAGCAGCGAGACCGTGATCGGAATCGTCGCGATCGCGGCGAGTGGGCTCATCATCGCGACGTGGGCGAGCTGGTCGGGGCTCGCGCCGAGCGCGGACGACAGGTACTTCGGCTGGACGAGGTACGCGCTCCAGCCGAGCCCGAACGCGAACTGTGCGCCGAGGATGGTGGCGACCCGGCGTGTCCACAGCGCTGGCCTTGCGGGCGCTAGATCGTGGGCGATGGCGCTGACGGCTCTACAGCCGAACCGACGCCGCGAACATGGGTTTTCGCGGCGTCATCCGGTTGCCGTCATTCTTCGTCGGTACGAAGCTTCGCGAGCACGCCGAGGTCTTCCAGCGTCGAGGTATCGCCGGTCGATTCACGTCCGGCGGCGACGTCCTTCAGGAGCCGGCGCATGATCTTGCCGCTGCGAGTCTTGGGGAGCCCGCCTCCCGCGAAGCGCACCTCGTCGGGGCGCGCGAACTTGCCGATCTCTTTCGCGACGTGGGCGGCGAGGGACGACTTCATCGCGTCGTCGGCGGCGTGCCCCGGCTTCAGCGTGACGAAGACGACCAGGGCCTGGCCCTTCAGGTCGTCGGGGCGACCGACGGCCGCGGCCTCGGCCACCGCGGGGTGCGACACCATCGCGCTCTCGATCTCGGCGGTGCCGATGCGATGGCCGGCGACGTTGAGCACGTCGTCGATGCGGCCGACGACGGTGTAGTAGCCGTCCGCGTCGCGGCGCGCGCCGTCTCCGGTGAAGTACACGCCGGGCACGTCGCTGAAGTACTGCTTGATATAACGGGCGTCGTCCCCCCACACGGTGCGGAGGATGCTCGGCCAGGGGCGCTTGACGACGAGCATGCCGCCGGCGCCGGGGCCGACGCTCTTGCCGTCCTTCGTGACCACGTCGAGCTCGACGCCGAAGAAGGGGAGACCGGTGGAGCCCGGTTTCGCCGGCACCGCGCCGGGCAGCGTCGTGAGGAGGATGCTCCCGGTTTCCGTCTGCCACCACGTGTCGATGATGGGGCAGCGCTTCCGTCCGACGTGCTCGTGGTACCAGATCCATGCCTCCGGGTTGATCGGCTCACCGACGCTCCCGAGGAGCCGCAAGCTCGTGAGCTTCGCGCCGTCGACCCACTCGTCGCCGGAGCGGATGAACGCGCGGATGGCGGTGGGCGCCGTGTAGAGAATGGTGACGCCGTGGCGGTCGACCATACGAAAGAGACGTCCCCAGTCGGGGAAGTTCGGCGCGCCCTCGTACATCAGGCACGTCACGCCGTTCGAGAGCGGGCCGTACACGATGTAGCTGTGCCCGGTGACCCATCCGACGTCCGCGGTGCACCAGTACACGTCGTCGTCCTTCAGGTCGAAGGCGTACTTCGTCGAAACGTATGCGCCGGCGAGGTACCCGAGCGTCGTGTGGAGCACGCCTTTCGGCTTCCCGGTGGAGCCCGACGTGTAGAGGATGAAGAGCGGATGCTCCGCGTCGACGACGGCGGGCGGCGGCGCTTGCTCGCCGCGGGCGCTCGCGACGGCCTCGGCCCAGTCGACGTCGCGCCCCGGCGTCATGGTCACCTTGCAGTGCGCCTCTCCGAGCCGCCGGAACACCACGACGTGGCTGACGCTTGGCGTCTGCGCGACGGCGCGGTCCACGGTTTCCTTCAGCGGAACGACCTGGCCGCGACGCCATCCTCCGTCTTGGGTCAGGATGAGCTTCGCGCCGCAGTCGTTCACGCGGTCGCGCAATGAATCCGCCGCGAATCCGCCGAAGACCACGCTGTGCGGCGCTCCGAGGCGCGCGCAGGCGAGCATCGCGACGACGACCTCGGGCACCATGCCCATGTAGATCATGACGCGGTCGCCCTTCTCGACGCCGAGCTTCGCGAGCACGGCGGTGAAGGCGACGACCTCGGCATGGAGCTCCGCGTACGTGAGCGTACGAGCTTCGCCCGCGCCGCCTTCGGGCTCACCTTCCCAGACGAGCGCCGGCTTGTCCTTCACCGCGGTCGTCAGGTGTCGGTCGAGGCAGCTCTCGGTGATGTTGAGCGTCGCGCCGCCGAACCAGCGCGCGTGCGAGTCCTTCCACTCGGAGACCTCGGACCACGGTGTGCGCAGGACCAGCTCCGAAAGCTCGCGCTTCCAGAACGTGTCCGGCGAATCGAGGCTCTCGCGGTAGAGGTTTTCGTACTCCTCGCGCGACTTGATGCGCGCTTTCGCGACGAACTCCGCCGGAGGCTCGTAGCGTCGTTTCTCTTCGAGGAAGGTCGCGAGCTCGGTGCTGTCGGCCATGTCCGAGAGTAACACCAGAAGGCACCACGGCGAGGTGCGTACGCCGGCCGTGGACTGTATCGAAATGAGACACGGTGGCGGCCGGAACCCGAGTTCTCGGCCGCTCCGGGTCACACCGTCTCAGCCACCGTCGGTCTTCGTCATCGTGGTCGTCGTGGTCGTCGACGACACCGAGGCGGATGCCTTGACGGTGATGTCGAGTTCCTTCGTCGTCTTCGTGATCTCGCCGGTGTCGTGATTGGCGAGACCGCAGATGAGCTTGTGCTTGCCTTCCTTCGTCCCCTCCGGAATCTTGACCGTCACCGAGGTCGAAGCCGTGGCAGTGAGCTCCGTGGTGGTCGTGTCGTCCAGGTACACCTTGAAGTAAGCCGCGTCGTTCTCGTGGCCCGTCGGCGGCGTCGCCTTCGGCTCGACGAGGGTCACGCCTTCGGCGGACAGCGTCAGCGGGACGGATTCGCCCGCGGTGATCGAGTCGACGTCGACGCTCGTGTTGATGTCGACCTTCGCGTCGACGTTCAAGGTGTTGTCGTGAATGTTCGCCGTGCAAGCGACACCCGCGCCGGACGCGGCGAGAGCCAGGGACAGCGAAAAGATAGTGGCAAAACGACGCATTAATTGACTCCTTTGAAGCGGCCCTCACGTGTGGGTCGTGAGCGGTTGAGTGGCTCCCTTCTCAAGAGTCGTGCCGTGCAGAGTGCGATCGCGAAGACGCAGCAATCTGCATGGGCGGAGGCCGCTCACGCGGGGAAAGCTTCCTCGTCTCACGTCTCGAACGGGGCGCGTTGTCCCGGGCGTGACACCTTGAGGCGCACGCGTTCCGTCCAACCAGGTGGCCGTACGTAGCAGAACGCGACTTCGCTCGCGTGTCTCATGCGGGCGAGGCGTTCACGCGTGTGGTGAGCTGAGCACGCGCAGATACTCCGTCACCACGGTCTCGAGGCCGACGAAGAGCGCGCGGCTCACGATGGCGTGACCGATCGAAACCTCGTCGAGGTGAGGCAGCTCGCGGAAGAGCACCAGGTTCTCGAGGTCGAGGTCGTGGCCGGCGTTGATGCCGAGGCCGACCGAGTGAGCGACCAGGGCGCACTCGCGGTATGTCTCGAAGCTTTGCCGTGCGGCTTCGGTGCCGCGCTCGAAGTCGCGAGCGAACGGCTCGGTGTAGAGCTCGACGCGGTCCGCCCCTCGCGCCTTTGCCCAGCGAATGGCTTCCGGAACCGGATCGACGAAGAGACTCACGCGCACCCCGGCGTCGCGTAGCCGGGCCACGGCGGGCGTGACGACCGCATCGTCCTTGCCCGGGATCCACCCGGCATTGCTCGTCACCTCGCCGGGCGTCACCGGGACGAGAGTGGCCTGGGTCGGCCGGACGTCGACGACGAGGTCGAGCCATCCCGGTCGCGGATCGCCCTCGATGTTGTACTCGAGGGCCGGACCCCACTGACCGGCGAAGGCGCTCGCGAGCTCCCTCACGTCGGTGAGGCGAATATGTCGCTCGTCTGCCCGCGGGTGCACGGTGATGCCGGCGGCGCCGGCGCGCACGCAGGCACGCGCCGCGTCGATGACGCTCGGCACGTGCCCGCCCCGCGAATTACGGACGGTCGCGACCTTGTTGACGTTGACGCTGAGGCGCACCACGCCCGAGCGCGCTCCGATCAGCTCGCGGTCGACGCGCGCTTGTGGAGCGCTGCGCGAATGCGTGCCGTCGTGCGCGACGCCGCGTTCGCGTGAATGACGCCGGCGCTTGCGGCGCGGGCCAGCGCGACGGTCGCTTCTTCGACCTTCGCCTTTGCCTGGTCTCCACCGGCGGCCACCGCGGTGCGGGCCTTCTTCACGGCGGTACGCACGGCGGCGCGCTGGGTCTTGTTGCGCGCGGTTCGCTTGATGCGCTGACGGTTTCGCTTCGCTGCTGACGGATGATTCGCCATTCGAGTGCTCTCCAAGATCCGTGGGCTACGAGCCCGACGGTGCCTTCTTCGCGTCGGGGGCCTTCGCGTCGTAACCTTCGGGGTGGATCGCGAAGGGCGGCGTCGCCCCGTGCTTCTTGTTCCAGCGGCCGCGCTGCGAGGCTCGGAGCCCACGACGGCGGGTAGTCTGCTTAGTCGACGAAACCACTCGAATTTCCTTCTGCTCGGGGACGCTACGATCGCGGCCGCTTCCGGGCCGCGGACTATATCGAAGGGTCGTCCCTTGTCAACGGAGGCCGCCGCGGGCCCCTCCGGCGGAAAACGGCTGACTCACAGCGGCCTGACCGTCACGCTCGCGCTGAACGTCGGTTCCGCGAAGGGCGGCAGGCGCGCGGCCATGAGCGCCGAGCGGATACAGCCCTCTGCCGGTGAGCCGGCCATGCTTGCGTCGAGCGTCACGGATTTCACCCGACCCGTCTTTCCGTCGAAGGTGACGGTCGCCCGCGGCCCTGAGTCTTGCCCCGCCACGCAGCTCCGCGCGCTCATCAGCACGGGACCGAGCGCGGCAGAGACGGCACCAGTGCTCGGGCGTTCCGCGATCGCCTCAGGCGGCGGGGAGGGGAGCTGGGCCTGCATCTGCTCGATGGGAGCCGACGTCTTCTCCGAAGCGTTGTCTTTTTGCTCCTCGAGCACGAGCTTGCCCACAGACGACGCGCTCTCTTTCTTCACGTGGAACGAGAGTGACTTCTCTTTCGGTGCGTTGCCCGACGAGACGCGGCTCTTCGATGCGAGCGCGAGGTCGTCCAGCGCGAGCTGTTTCGCCGGCGGGCTCGGTGCGGCAGACGCGACCGCCGTCGCCGCGGCGGACGGAGCTGCATTCACCTGGGAAGGCGCGACGGCTTGCTCCGGCGCGGGTGTCTCGGCGGAGGCCGTCAGGCGCGCCTCCGGCGCTTCCTGTTGCGTGAACGACACGTAGAGAGCCGCGATGGCGGCGACGGCGAGGACAGCGCCGCCGAACGCCGCGAGGCCGAGCCGGCGTGGCTCGCGCTCGCGCGACGGCGGCGCAGGAAACTCGGAGCGTGCCGCAGCCTCGGACACCGGCGCGGGAGCGGGCTCTGCCGGCACCGCGACGAGCTCCGGCTTCTCTCGTCGCTCGTCTTGCGGTTTCGGCGCGGGCTCCGGCACTCGAACGATACGCCCCTGAAGGCCGGCAGCGTCGCGAACGGCGGGCGGGGCCGGAGGAGCTTCGCGCTGCGGATTCTTCCGGCCGAGCTCCGCGGCGATGAGCCCGTCGCGTGCGACCTCCCGCCTTGCCGCTTCGGGACCCGCGAGCGCGGCGCGCGCAATCTCGGCGAGGGAAAGCTCGCCCGCGGGCGGCACGGACTCCATCGCCCGCGGCGCTTCGCGGCCCTTCTCTTCCGGCTCTTCGGGCAGCGGATCGGCGAGTAACTCGTCCGGCGTCGAGCCAGGCGACGTGTCCCGGATCCTCGCCATGATGTTGCTCGCGCTCTCTTCCCACTCGAGGGCGCTCCGCGGCGGCGCAGGCCAGCCTTCGAGCAGCTCTTCGGCTCGCTTGGGCAGGCGCGGTTCGCGGTGGTTCGAGGTCATCGGTCTGTTTCGCCGTCGGAGCCGTGGCCCCGGTTCGAGAGGAACTCTCGTAGCTTTCTGCGCGCTTCGTGGACCCGCCAGGCGACCGTGCCCTCCGGGCAGCCGAGCACCTGGCTCACTTCAGCGTGGCTCAATCCGTCCACCGCGACCAGTACCAGGGTCGTGCGGAGCGTCTCGCTCAGCGCGTCGACGCCGTCGCAGAGTGCGAGCGCGAGTTCGCGATCGGTCACCTGGCGCGCCGGATCGGAGAACCCTGGACGTCGCTCGACGAGCGCCGCCTCGATACGCGGATCGTCGGTCGTGGTGCCGGCGCGTCGCGTCTTTCTCGAGCGGATGGCGTTTAGCGAGAGGTTCACGGTGATGCGGTAGAGCCAGGTGAACGGCTCGCTCCTGCCGTCGAAGCGATCGAGGGCCCCGTACGCGCGCACGAACGCCTCCTGTGCGACGTCCTCGGCCTCCGCGGTGTTCTGCAGCAGGTGCAACGAGAGACGAAAGACACGTCGCTGGTGACGCCGCACGAAGGCGCCGAAGGCTTCCGAGTCGCCGGCCCTGGCGGCCTCGACGAGGTCGCGATCAGACTTCTGTGCCGGCATCTCTCCCGATCGCGACGGACCGCCCGCCCGTTCGCCGAGCGCTCCGCCCGCGGGAAGATAATCGAGCACGCACGGATTCGACAGCCGACCCCGGGTCGGCCTTGGGTGGATCGTTGATCATCGCGAAAATCTCGCGATGTCGGTTACTTGGCGCGATTGCGGAGCAGATCGCCCAGGGTGCCGAAGCTATTCTCGCGAGCGACCTGCGCCCGGTATTCCTTGTGCGCCCGGCGCTCTTCGTCCTCCGCGGCGCGGGTGATGCTGAGCTTCGGCTCCCCGCGACGGGGATCGAGCTCGAGCACCTTCACGTCGAGGACCTGCCCCGGGGGGAATTTCTTGCGGAGGTCGGTGCCGCGCGCCGTCCCGGTCTGGCCGGCAGGGACGAACCCGCGCGCACCGCGACCGGTCACGCCGAGGAGACGAACGATGACGCCTGCGGCCTCACCGCGCACCACCTCCACCTTCACTACGCCGCCCTTCACGACCTTCTGCTGCGGCTCGTTCGCCTGCTCGGGCGGCGGTGCGGGGTGCAGCGAGACCTTGTGAGTGCGAAGGTCGAAGTGGTTGACGATCACGTCGATGTCGTCGCCGACTTTGACGAGCTCGGACGGGTGCTCGATCTTCTTCAGGGTGAGATCGCTCACGTGAATCAGCCCGTCGATGCCGGGCTTGATCTCGACGAACACGCCGAACTTCTCGACGCGCGTCACCTTGCCGGTGTGGCGTGAGCCGACGGGGTTCTCGTTGCGCGCGTCCTGCCAGGGATCGCTGATGAGCGCCTTGCGGCTCAGCCAGATCTTCCCGCGCTCGTCGATCTTCGTGATCTTCACCTCGAGCTCTTCGCCCGGGTGGAAGAGCTCGGTGAGGCGCGCGTTGGGGTCGTGCGACGCCTCTGAGACGTGCACGAGTCCCTCGAGGTTCTCGGCCTCGGGGAGCGCCACGAAGGCGCCCCACTCGACGACCGTGCGAATGACGCCCTTCATGACCTGACCCTCGGTCAGGAGCTCGAGCGCCTTCTTGCGGCGCTCGTGCGCCTCTTGCTCGAGCATCGGGCGGCGGGTGACGACCAGATCGCGGCCGGTGCCGTCGTACTCGACGACCTTGAAGTCGAGGACCTGGCCGAGGAGCTCGATGAAGTTCGCGTTGTGGGGGTGCAGATCCATCCCCGACGCGGGGGCGAACGCGCGGAGGCCACGGATGTCGACCTCGACGCCGCCCTTGATGACGCCGGTGACGATGCCCTTCACGAGCGTGCCGTCCTTCGCCGCCTGAGCGATCTCGGGCTTCGCCTCTTCTTCGCGGAGGGGCTTGCGCGTGAGCACGACGAGCCCGCCGCGGGAGCCGTCCTGGTGGACACGCGCGACGAATCGATCGCCGACCGACGGCACGAGGTCGTCGGGCTCCATCTCGGAGCGGTCGAAGATCGCCAGTGCCTTGCCGGAGAGGTCGACCATGATCGCCGCCTCGAGGACGCTCGTCACCTTGCCGAACACCTCTTCGCCGACGTGGAACGGTGCGCGCTCCGACGGGGGACGGTGCTTCTGCGGGCGCTTGCCGCGCGGCGGTCGCGACGGCGTACCGCCCGGTGCGCGCGCGTGTTCGCCTTGCGGCTGCTGCTCGCCGGTCTGCGGCTGCTCCCCGCCCGCGGCGTCCACGCCGGCGCCGGGGCCGTCGGGGCGCTTCTTCTTGCGGCGCCGCTTGCGCTTGCGCTTCGGCTTGCCGTCGGGATCGGTCGCCACCTGCTCGCCGGACGCGTTCGCGGCTTCGCCTTCGGTGCCGCTTTCTGCACCGTCGTCGCCGTCGTCACCGTCATCGCTCGCCCCTTCTTCGGCGCTCGACGCGGGAGCCTCCGATACGGCGTGACTCGTCGTCGCGTCCGCGGGTGGAGGGTTCGATGAGGGATCGGCGTGAGCTTCGCGTGCAACGGGCGCGTCTGCGGAAGCAGTTGCGGCGGGAGCGAAGAGCTCCGCGTCGTGCGCCTTTTGCGGGGTCGCGTCGCTGGTGGATTCTTGAGGTGGCATGGAGTTCTCTCCATCGCTAGGGCGGCGGAGGGTCTTGCGTATATCGCGCCTCCACGCGCCTGCCAACCGCGGCCGTTCTATCCGTTGAGCCGCGATCCGGTGCGCGAGCGTTCAGCGTGCAATGGGAAGATGCTTGTTCACGCCCCCGCTCCGGTCGATCGAGACCGCGGCGGGGCCCGAAAGCTCCTCGAGGCGCTGGACGAGCCGCTCGGCGATGGCCGTGAACGCACGCGCGCTGTCCGAGCTGGGCGCGGATTCGATTACCGGGGTGCCGGCGTCGCCCCATTCTCGAACCAACGGCTCGAGCGGGATCTGACCGAGCAGCGGCGCTTGCGCGTACGCAGCGGCCTTCGCGCCGCCGCCACTGCCGAAGATCTCGTGACGTTTCTCACAACCGTCACAGACGAAGTAGCTCTCGTTCTCGACGATGCCGAGGACCGGGATCCCGACCTTTGCCGCCATCGACAGGCTCTTGTAGACGTCCTGGAGCGCCACCTCTTGTGGAGTGGTGACCACGACGGCGCCGCTCGAACGGATCCGCTGCGCGAGGGTGAGGGCGATGTCACCCGTGCCCGGCGGCAGATCCAGGATGAGATAGTCGAGGGTGCCCCAGTCGACGTCCTTCAAGAACTGGAGGAGCGCACCCTGGAGCATCGGCCCGCGCCAGACGACAGCGGCCTTCTCGTCGTCGAGCAAGAACCCGATGCTCATGAGCTTCACGTCGAAGCGAGTCAGCGGCTGGATGCGACTGCCGCTGCTCATCGGTCGGCCGGAGATGCCGAACATCGTCGGCACGCTCGGGCCGTACATGTCCGCGTCGAGGAGCCCGACGGACTTCCCTTGTCGACGGAGGGCGAGCGCGAGGTTCGCCGCGACGGTGCTCTTGCCGACGCCGCCCTTTCCGCTCATCACGAGGACGATGTCTTTGACCCCGGGAACGGGATCGTCTTCGGCGATAGCGCGCATGCCCGCGTCCGTAGGCCCTGGACGGCGGGCTGTCAACGCCGCGAGCCGTCAGCCCAGACGATAGAGCCAGGCGAGGATCGCGCCGACACCGACGCCGAAGGCGGCTGCCCACGCGCCGCGGTTCCACTCCGGAACGTCGGCGGTGACCGGATCGGGGTCCCGCGACGGCATCGAGTCGAAGACCGGATCGTGATCACGGCCGATGACCACGACCGGGCCACTCGGCTCGGCCAGGCTCACCGGCTTCGCTTCCGGTGCCGGCACTTCTTCCTCGGCTTCGTCTTCTTCGTCTTCTTCGTCTTCTTCGCGATCGCCGGTGTTCGCCTTCGGCGCGGTGGACCACATCTCGACGTCACGAATGGCCGACGAGATGTGGATCCTGGGTGCCGTGGGCGCCCTCGGAATGATGGGGCTCTGCAGGAGCGAATCCGCGAGGGGCTCGCCGCGGGGCTTGCCGGCGACCTTTGCCAGCTGAAGCGACGGGAAGTCGCGGGGCGGACGGCTCGGATCGGGCAATTCGGAAGACGACATCAGCTTGATCTCCGGCAGCGCGGACGTTGCCCCGAGGATGAACTCCGCCGCCGAGCGCGTACCTTGTTGCGGCGCGGAGTGGGTCGGTGCGTGCGACAGGTACGGCGCGAGCTGCTTCGAGAAGACGCGCGCCGAGGCGATGCGGCGTCCGGGGTCGGTCGCCATCGCCGCCGACACGGCGAGCGTGAGCAGTCGCGGCACGGCGGGATTCACGCTCGAGAGCGGCCGCCACTGTCCAGCGACGACGCGCTTCAGGATCTCGCCGTTGTCGCCGCCGAACGGCGCTTCACCCGCGAGGAGCTCATAGAGGATGACGCCCGCGGCGTACACGTCGACGAGCGGGCCCGCGTCGGTGGAGCGCGCTTGCTCGGGCGCCATGTACGACGCGGTGCCGAGGAGCGTCTCGTAACCCTTCGAGCCGACGGCGGTCTTCGCCGCGCCGAACTCGAGCAGCTTCACGAGCGGTACGTCCGGCTCGGGATACGTGACGAAGATGTTCGACGGCTCGAGACTCTTGTGGACGATGCCGACGCGGTGAGCCGCGGTGAGCCCGGCCAGAACCTGGACCATGAGCTCGCAGGCGTGCATCGGCGGCAGTGCACCGCGCCGCGAGAGGAGCATCTCCAGGGTCTCGCCCTTGAGGAGCTCCATCACGATGAACGGCGAGCCGTCGTCGCTGACGCCGTAATCGTCGATCTGGACGATGTTCGGATGCCCCATCTGCGACAGCGCGCGCGCCGCCGACTGGAACTGGGGCCGCAGGGATTCGCTCTCGCCGAGGTGCGCATACGGGATCTTGATCGCCACCTTCTTGCCGGTGCCGATGACGTCCGCCTCGTGAACGGTGCTCTCGATACCCCGCCGGATGAGCTTCAGCAGGCGATATTTGCCAGCGAACTCCTCGGGTTTCACTCCGTAATGGTGCTCGCCCTGCGCGGAGGGTTTCAGGGGGGCTTTCCGGGCGTTCATTACCTGCTCGCCTTCCGGAACGGACGTCCCGCGGTCGCCTTGAGGCACATTCGGGCAGGGCGCCCGGACTGGCACGGCCCCGAAAAAAGTTGAAGCCCGGTGTCGATCCTGGCGAAGGTCGATCGACCTTGGGGTGTCAGTCGGAGAGACCGACACGAGAACAAGGAGACACCCGATGCAATATTTGTTGATGATTTACGTGGCCGAAGGCGAGTGGGGCACCATGAGCGAGGCCGAGCAGAAGAAGTTCACGGGCGAGTACGCCACGTTCACGAAGGCGATCGTCGAGAGCAAGAACCTGCAGGGCGGAAATCGCCTTCAGCCCGTCTCCACCGCCACCACGGTCCGCGTTCGTGACGGCAAAATCTCCAAGACGCACGGCCCGTTCGCCGAGACGCGGGAACAGCTCGGGGGCTACTACCTCGTCGACGCGAAGGACCTGGACGAAGCGTGCGCGATCGCCGCGCGTATTCCGGGTGCGCGCCACGGCTCGATCGAAGTACGTCCGATCTCGCCGATGTGAGCGTCGCTGCCTGAAGCTGGTCCGAGGTGCGTCGTGGACGCATCTCGGACCTTTTCGGGTAGGAGAACACCGATGAACGGCCTGGCGAACGCTTCACTGTCGCGGGCCTATCGCGAGAACGGCGCGCGCATCCACGCCGCGCTGGTTCGACGGTTCCACGACCTCGACCTCGCCGAGGACGCCGTCCAGGAGGCGCTGGTCGCGGCGCTCGAGCAGTGGGGCGACACGACCCCCGACGACCCTGCGGCGTGGCTCGTTCGCACGGCGTTTCACAAGGGCGTCGATCGCCTTCGTCGCGCGCGCCTTCACCGCGACAAGCAGGGCGTCGTGGCAGAGCTCTCGGAGCCGGAGGCCGTCGACGACGTCCCGTCCGAGGATCTCTTCCGTCAGGACGACACGCTCCGTCTCGTCTTTCTCTGCTGTCATCCGGCGTTGCCGTTCGAGTCGCAGGTCGCGCTCACGCTGCGCACGGTGTCCTGTCTCACCACCGCCGAGATCGCGCGCGCGTTCCTGGTACCCGAGGCGACGATGGCGCAGCGCCTCGTGCGCGCCAAATCGAAGATCCGCGACGCCGGCATCCCCTTTCGCACCCCCGACGAATCGGAGATCGACGAGCGCATCGACGCAGTGCTTTCCGTCGTCTACCTCGTCTTCAACGAGGGCTACGCCGTGACGGCGGGGCAGAACCTGGTCCGGGAAGATCTGTGCACCGAGGCCCTGCGGCTCGTGCGCCTCGTCGTCGATCTCGCGCCGCAGAGCGGACCGTCCGCTGGGCTGCGCGCGCTCTTGCTCCTCACCGACGCACGTCGTGCCGCACGCGTCGATGCGCACGGTGACGTCGTGCTGCTCGAGGATCAGGATCGTTCACTCTGGAATCGCGAGCAGACGGAGTGGGGACTCGCAGAGGTGGAGCGCGCCATCCGTCTCGGGCCGCCACGCCATCCGTACACACTGCAAGCCGCGATCGCCGCCGTCCACGCTCGCGCGGGGAGCGCCGCGGAGACTCGGTGGGACGAGATCGCATCACTGTACGAGCTACTCGCAGACGTCGCGCCGTCGCCGATCGTCGCGCTGAACCACGCCGTCGCGATCGCCATGGCACACGGTCCGGCAGAGGGCCTAAGTCGCCTCGACGCTCCCACGCTGCGCGGCGAGCTCGACGGCGAGCATCTCTTCCACGCCGCGCGCGGCGATCTACTGCACCGAGCCGGCCGCGACGCGGACGCCCGAGCCGCCTACGAGCGCGCCCTCTCGCTCGTCACCAATGACCCCGAACGCCGTTTCCTCGAGCGACGCCTGCGGGAGCTGGCGTGATCCTGGCGCTTTCCCCGTTGCGTCCGTTTGATGCGATCTCTCAGCGAAAGTGGCTCTCCTGACGGATTAGCGGAGACCCGTCGACATGCTCACCTCCGCCAAGATGGGAGGCCGCTCCGTGAACGAACGTGAAGCGAAAACCCCCTGGTCATCGCGATGTCGCTCGGCTGGAGGGCCTTCGAGACGTGAGCGGGCGGCGGCCGATGAGTGCCCGGGCGCGAAGGACGAGCGCCTCGCGCGACTGTGGGCCGCCAGCGAAGCCGAGCAACGTGGCAGTAGACGGAACGAGCGTGGCGCCGTAGTGGACTTGGCCACTGGACTGGTCACGTGGCCGTTTTTTGCTCGGGACCGACGATTCGAAGTTGACAGGTTTTCGTAAGAGGGTCGGCGCGAGCCTCGAAGTTCCGCCAACTCGAAGAGTTCCGCCAAACCGGGGCTGCGCCGGTCTACATCCGCCGCACGTGAGGCTTCCAGCTCGCGCCCACGTGGGCGTTCGGGCGAAGCAAACCGTCTCACCTGCGACGCGCAGAGCCGTGCGGCGCCGCGATCATGAGCGGTGCGTCGTCCCTGGTTGTCGCAATGCGCAGTTTCTCGACGTTCATCACGTTGCGCTGCGTTCGGAGGGTGGCGGGCACGATGCCGATAATTTGACTACGCTTTGCGGCGCGCACCATCGCGCGGCACATCGCGGTGAGCTCGTCGTCTCCGGCAGCGTCTCGGCGGGTGTTCGATTCCGCCACGCCGACGGCAGCGACTACGGGCGGGCGCCGGAACCGAGTGGAGTGGAGGTGCAGGCCAAAGCGTTCGCCGCCCTGCGTGGGCTGGGCTTTCGGGAAGGCGAGATCCGTCGAGCGCTGGCCGAGTGCTGCAAGCTCGGGGTGCCAGAGATGAACATCGAACGGGTCGTACGAGACGCGCTGGCCAGACTGACCCCGCCGCGCGCCCACGTTTGATACACGCGCGGGAAGGGCTACGGTTTCACTCCTCCCGCGTAACCCACGGTTCGAGCGTCGCGCGCCGCTCGTTGCGCGTGGCCGACTCGGTGTCGCCAGCGGCGCGGTACGCCGCTCCGAGCACCGTCCACGGTCGCCGGTAAGCGTCGCGCGCGCCGCGGGTCCAGGCGCGCTCCTCGTCGAGGAGCTTCGGGTCGACGTGGTAGGCGGCGAACACGGCGAGGTTACGGCCTTCGAGCGACGACGGGGACGGGGGGAACGCGCCGCGCGGGAGCACCGCGACCAGGACGCCGAGCGGATACGTCGGTAGCGTCTTCGAGATGGCGGGGGTGAACAGATCCGACAGAAGAACGGGGCGTCCCGCGTCGAGAAGACGCTCCGCGAGGGCCACGGTGTCGATGGAGCCGGCGCTAGCCGGCGGGAGCGCGAACCCGAGTGCCGTCTCGATGCGACGCCGGTACCAGTCGTGGTGGAGCAGGGCAGGGCTCACGAAGACGACATCGCGTCGCAATCCGAGGCCGAGCTGCGCGTAGAGCACGCCGAACACCCGGAGATCGCCGCTGCCGAGCACGACGGCGTTCTCCGGCGCGGTCTCGAGCAGGTCGACGATGTAGCGCTCGAGCATCGGCCCGCGCTCGTCCTGAACGCGCCCGAAGCCGAGCACGGCTCCCGCGACGACCGCCGTCGCGACGATCGCGCCCTGCAGCGGCGCGCGCACGCGAGCGAGGAGCGGCTCCACTCCGACGGCGAACGGGACGGCGAGCAAGAGGAGCGGCAGGAGATGGAACCTGCGGACGATGGCGGCGCCCTCCGGCGACAGTTCGACGTTCATCCGCGTCGCGAAGAGGGGGCCGGCGAGGACGAACGACGCCGCGAGCGCCGCGAGCGCCACTGGACGCGCGCCCTTTGCCGGCCGCACGACGCGGACGAGCGCGACCGTGAGCACCCAGAGGCCGACCAGCGCGAAGCCCCGTGAGTCTTCGACGAGCGTGCGCGTCAAGGCCCCGAGGTTTGCCGCGATGGACGGGTGCGCGGGGCCGAGCGCAAGCGACGTGGTGCCGTAGTCGCGGCGGAGAAAGTGCGCGACCACGCCGTGGAGCGTCGTCACGTCGCCCCACACCCAGCCCGCGCCGGACGCCGCGAACGGCAACGTCGCGTAAGGCGAGAGCCCGAGAACGCCGCCCACGACGACGGCAAAGAGCGCCCGCACGCGGCGCGCCGTCTCGGCGAACGCCGCGCAGAGACCCGCGACGCCGAGTGGCGCGAGGAACACGACGCTGTGATGATTGGAGAGCCCGAGCCCGAAGAGCAACCCGAGGACAGCGGCTCGACGCATCCCCCGGAACGGGCCGTGCGGCGCTGCGACCAGCACGATGGACGCAGCGAGAGCGGCGTTCAGCGCGAACACCTCGGCCTTGGTCGCGAGATCCCACGCGAGCGGCGCCGTACCGTAGAGAGCCGACGCGAGCGCAGCGGCGGCAGTGCCCGCTCCCCACGCGCGACACGCCATGTAGAGGAGTGCGACCGCCGCGAGACCGATTGCCACAGTGACGAGCGCCGCTCCGCGGGCCGGCGTCGTCACCGGAAGCCAGGCGAAGGCGCGGAGGAGAGTCGTGTAGAGGGGATAACCGCTCGGGTGCGCGACGCCGCCTGCGGCGTAAAGCGCACAGAACTCGCCGTTGTCCTCGCCGAGGACGTGAGAGGACGCGGTTGCGATGTAAAGCCCGAACAGCGCCGTTAAGAGCACCGTCGGCGGCGCAATAGAGCCGGCCTTTTTGATGAGCGAATCCTACTGCGGGACGCGCCTGCGACGGCCTTTAAGACTAACGGGCCGGGGAGGGGGGGCCAGAAAATTCTCTGTGAAGGTCGAAAAAGCTCCCCTCACGGCGGAAGTTACCGAAACCGTCGGAACCTGCTGACAAGTTACGGAAGGCTTGTCTAGTATCCCACGCTGCGGTTTTGGCCGAACTCGGCCCGAGGCCGCGTCGTCATGGAGTTCACTGCATTGAGCCGTGAGCCCCAACGTCGAACGCGAGCGGGCGCGGTCTGGCCGCTGCCTAAAGTAAGCAAGAAGGAGCGCTTCGAATGAATCGGAAACTACGCGGTCTGATCTTCACGGTGCCGGGAATCATCATTGGCGTCGCCGGCGCCACGAGCTGCAACAAGATTGCGGACGCTGCTGGCGACATTAGCGCTGCGGCCTGCGGGCCCTGCGGCACCATCGCGAGCGGCGATTTCAGCGTTTCCGGCGACGCCCAGCTCGATGGATTCTTCCAGGCCGTTGGCAACCTGCAGAATGCCACGGCGAGCGTTCAAGGCGACTTCCAGGCGAACATCGTGGCACTTGCCACGGCCTACGGGGTCGACGCGACCGCCGGTTTCGACGCATCGCTGACCGACAAGGTGATCGCCGCCATCAAGGCGGATGTCTCGGCCAACCTCGATGGCGGTTTCAAGATCGCTTACAAGGCGCCCGCCTGCCAGGCGAGCGTCGATGTGGCGGTCTCGGCTCAAGCGCAGTGCGAAGCCAAGGCCAAGTGCGACGTTAAGGTCAACCCCGGTCAGGCCTCCGTGAAGTGCTCGGGCACCTGTTCAGGCGGGTGTTCGGGAAGCTGCTCCGGCGACCTGTCCTGCACGGTCACCACCCCGACGGTCGATTGCGAGGGGACCTGTGAAGGCTCCTGCGAGCTTTCCGCCGCCGCAAGCTGCGACGGTACCTGCCACGGCAAGTGCAGTGGCACGTGCAGCGCGACCGACGCCAACGGTGACTGCCAGGGCAGCTGCACCGGTATGTGCACGGGCTCCTGCGAGTTCAAGGCCGCCGCCAAGTGCATGGGCACCTGCCACGGCAGCTGTCACGTGAATCAGGGTAGCGCCCAGTGCACAGGCAGCGTCCAGTGCAGCGGAAAGTGCGATGCTCAGTGCAGCGGCGGTTGCCAGGGCGACTTCGAGCCGCCCAGTGCGTCAGCTTCGTGCGACGCGAGCGCCAAGTGTCAGGCGCAGGCAAAGGCCCAGGCCAAGGCCAGCCTCCAATGTCAGCCGCCGCGCCTCGACCTGGACTACGGCTTCAAGGCCGGCGTCAAGGCCTCGGCACAAGCCGACTTCGTCGCGCGTCTCGGTGTGTTGAAGGTTCGCGCAGGTGCAATCGTGCAGGGTGCGGCTCGAATGACCGCGCTCGTCACCGGCAAGGTGGACGGAAACGTGGTGTTCAGCCCGTCTCCGGTTGATGACCTCACGGCGTCGATCAAGGGTTTTGCAAGCGCAGACGCGATTGCTCACCTCGACATTCCCGCCGGAAGGCTCGGTTGCGTGGTGCCCGCATTCGTAGAGGCGGGCACGGATATCGGCAACATCGCATCGACCACTGCCGACACCATCAGTGCCCAGGCTAAGTTCGTGGGTTACATCACGACTGGTTCGTGAGACAGAAACCCGGAACTCAGTTCAACCGACGGCTGTCAGCTTTGCTGGCGGCCGTCGGGCTTTTGTGCTCGGTCGCGCTCGAGCTCGCCCACTACCAAGCCTACGTCGATCCGGCGCGCGCCGGATTCTGCAGAGCTGGCGCGAGTTTCGATTGCACCACCGTCGCGCTATCTCAGTGGTCCGTTTTCCTCGGGATGCCCGTGCCGATGTGGGGGGTCACCGGCTTCTTCGCGCTCGCGATTCTGGCGTGGTGGCGCTCGACATGGTTCCTCGCAGCATCCGCGGTTGCGGCGATCGCCAGCGTCCTGCTGTTTCTCGTCGAAGTGATCTCGGTCCACAGTGTCTGCCTCCTGTGCGAGCTCGTCCACGTGATCGCTCTGAGCTTGTTCGCCCTCGCGTGGCGAGGGCGGGGCCAGCTCGTCGCGACCGATCGCGTGGCACTTGCCCAACTTCTGAGCATGGCGGTGGCGATCCCGATCTGTGCATACCTGATGATGGAGCCGTACTGGGCCAGCTACTCCTGGCGAAGCGGCGTCCACCTACCGACCGGCATCGACCAAGACGGACACCATTGGATCGGCGCTGAACGCCCGAAGGTAGTGTTGAACGAGTACGTCGACTACGGCTGTCCGCATTGCGCAGTTGCTACCAGCCACACGAAGCGCCTCCTCGAGACGTATGCCCGGACACTTCGCGTCGTTCGACACGAGTATCCACGTATGCGTTGTCTCAAGACGCCGGAGTTGATGCATTGCGCCTACGCGAGGGCAGCGATCTGCGCCGGAGATCAAGGTGCCTTCTGGCAGGCTGACTCGTGGCTCTTCGAACACGGCGCAGGCCGGCTCACCGTCGACCTGCAAAAGGCCGCTCGCGACCTCCACATCGACTACGGCGCCCTACAATCGTGCATGGCCTCGGATGGCGCCTTCGCGCGCGCGAACGCCGAAATGGACGATGCCACCGCCCACCACATCATCGACGCGCCCTCGTACGTGATAGACGGCAAGCGGTATGGCATCGGAGAAGTGTTCGCGACGCTCAAGCAGGTGCTGTGAAGAAGCGCTGGGTCAGCGACCGCCCGTCAATGCCGTGAGCCCGCCCTCACTCTTCCGCGCTCAGGCCGTCACGATCCGCCGCACGCAGCCACCGCAGCGCCTCCCGCTCGTCCTCGATCTTCCGTCCGACTGCCACTCGCAACCTCCGTGTTGCGCTCCAGCCTGAATCCCCCCTCGCCGAAGATCATCCCGGCTTGGCTGATGGGTCACCCCGTACCGGATTTCGCGTTCGTGCGCCCGATAGTTCCCTGGGCTCCTTCCCGCAGTCTACGTGTTCGCCAAATTTCAATTGAGCGTATGCATGAGATCAGGTAGCGAGGCCGAGGCTGACGCGACGGAAGACGTTGGCGTCCAGCTTCTGCTGAGCTTCGTTCTGCTCGAGAGTGCGGCGAAAGTAGGCTGGGGCGAGCTCGAGGAGGCGGTGGCGTGGCCAGCTCGGCAAGAGGCAGAGCAGATCGCGGACGTAGCCGAAGGGCTCGATGTCATGGAGCCTGCAGCTCGCGATGAGCGAGACGAAGGTGGTGTTCGCCTTGGCACCATCTTCGCTGCCGACAAAGAGCCAGTTGCGGCGCCCGATGACCTCGCGGCGCAGGTTGAGCTCGCTGATATTGTTGTGCAGGGGGAGTCGCCCGTCGGTGAGGAACCGCGCGAGTGCAGCGCGCTGGTTGAGGGCGTAGCCGATGCCCTTGGCGATGGGCGAGTCGTCCAGAACATGGTCTCGCTCGGCAACGCACCAGTCGAAGAAATCGCGAACGATGGGCCGAGACTTGTCGAGTCGCGCCGCCTCTTTCTTCTTACGCGGCGCACCCGCGACGGTCCGCTCGATCTTGAACAGTGCACCGATCCGCGCGAGCGCGAACTTCGCTCGCTCGGGATCGGAGTCGAGCGCTTTGAAAAAGTAGCGGCGGCAGTGCGCCCAACACCCGACTTCGACGACGGTCCCGCCTCGGTAGAGGTGGTCGTAGACGGAGTGCGCATCGGCGACGAGGAAGCCCGCATAGCCGGCGAGGAGCTTGTCGACCGCGCTGCTGTCGTGCGACTCCGAGAAGCGGAACAGCACGTGCTTTTCCGGCGCGACGAGTACCCAGAAGTGACCGTTGCGGCAGCGCTCGGGGGCCTGCACGAGCACGCCGGTCGCGTCAGTACAGAGATACGGCGATGCGAACGCGTCCATGAACATGGCCGCGACGAGGGGCTCCGCGAGCTCGCGCAGTTGATCGTGCCAGGTGCAGATCGTCGTCTTCGCGAGGTCGAGACCTTCGCGGGCGTAGATGCCTTCGAGCCGATTGATGGGCTGGTGGTCGGCCCACCTTCGAACGATGGTCTCTGCCAGGAGGCCCGGGCCCGCCGTGCCTCGCTCGATGGGGAGCTCGACGCGGTCCGCGACCAGAACGCTGGTCGGAGCGTCCTTCTGGCGGTCCTTCCTTACGAACTTCGGATAGATCAGCTGCACGACGACCGTCGAGGCGGGGCGACGCTCGATGACCTCACGCTTCTCTTCGCCGATGCGGTCGAAGGCCTCGGTCCCCTCGCGCTTCACTTCTTCAGGGATGATCTCGATCGGAACGCGCGGAACGTGATCGGGTAACGGCTTACGAACCGGCTTCTTCCTCGTGTGCTCCGGGATCGTCTGCTCGGCGAGCTCGACTTCCGTATCCGCAGCGTCCTCACCTTCGCGGGGGCCGAGCGCCATCCGAATGATCGCGAGGGACATCTGCGCGTCATCCTTGGGGAGCCGCTCGGCTTTCTGACCGAGCAGTCCGCGCTTGAGCTTCTCGTTGGCCTCCTGGAGGAGGTGCGCGAGATTCTTGTATTGATTGCGCTCGCGCGTGACCTTCTCGAGCTCCTCGGCGGAGCTCGACGCCATGCTCTCGAGCGTTTCGAGAGAGTGACGGATCACGTCCAGTGCGTCTTCGTCGCTCACGACGAATCGTCAGATGCCGATTCGCGATCGATCTGTCAAGCAGTCACTGGTAGCGCGGATTCACTTTCGTCCTGCGCGCGCGAGCGTCTCCGTCGTGACGCTCGCGGAACTCCTGCGAGCAGCTTCGCGAGTGCCGCGGAGTCGATGTGCACGGACGCCGTGCCGGCGACGGTGGGCACCTCGAACACTGCGCGATGCAGACGCTTGTAGAGGATGCAGTAGCCGTTGCGCTCGAACCACAACACCTTGAGACGCGTGGCCCCGCGATTTGCGAAGACGAACAGCGCGCCGCCTTGCTGCGGATCCTGCCCTACTCGCTCACGAGCCGCCTGCGCGAGGCGATCGAACCCCTGACGCATGTCCACCGGCTCCGTGCACACGAAGATCCGAACCTGAGAAGGGATCACGCACCCTCCAGAGCCCCGAGCAATCGGCGGAGTCCGCCGGCGTCGAAGTCGCGTGGAACCAAGAGTCGGCGTCCATCCCCGAGCTCGAGTACGAAGCGTGACTCGGCAGCGCCTGCGCGAACCTCGACGAACGATGGCGTGACGCTCGCGCTCTGCCCTTGCTTCCCCTTGCGCGGCCATGTGCGTGGCTCCCCCTGGCTCTCCTTGCGCAGCAGCCACCTCCAGTACGCGAGCGTGCGCCCGTTGACGCCGATCTCAGCACCAAACGCCTCTGCCGTCCGCCCGCTCTTCTCCCACCGTTGCACACGCTTCACCCACTCCGCGCGACTCGCTCGCTGTGCCTTCTGACCGCTCATGTACATGGAGCGTTACGCCCCGCCGCGGAACCTGTCAGGAACGGGCTGGCCCGAACGGATACGAAGATCCACAGACGGCTCGAGCCGCTGATCGGCGGCTGCGAGCCGTGCCAGCAAGGCCGACCGGAGCTGCGAGCCAGCGGGATCGTCTACGAGCTGGCGGACCGTTCGCGAGCGATCGCGTGCGGCGGCGTCGGCGCCATCATGCGCCTGGT
>DATAZL010000103.1:0-111614 GCA_036272055.1 Polyangiaceae bacterium
CGCCCGCGAGCGCTGCGAGCCCGCGAAGCGGCGGGGGGAGCAGTTCGCCCGCGAGCGCTGCGAGCCCGCGAAGCGGCGGGGGGAGCAGTTCGCCGAAGGCGAAGCTGCGGGGGGCCAAGGCCCCCCTTATAACGAAGCCGAAGCTGCGGGGGGCCAAGGCCCCCCTTACAGCGAAGCCGAAGCTGCGGGGGGCCAAGGCCCCCCTTACAACGAACGCGAGGCTGCGGGGGGCCAAGGCCCCCCAATTGCTACGATCCGACTTCGGCGAAGCCGTCGAATTCGTCGAACTCGTAGTCTTCCGACGCGAGATTGTCGAAGCGCGTGTACTCCGGCGTGAAGCGCACCTTGATGGTACCGGTGGGCCCGTTTCTCTGCTTCGCGATGATGATCTCCGCGACGCCACGATCCGGGCTCTCCTGGAAGTAGTACTCGTCGCGGTAGATGAACATGATCGTGTCGGCGTCCTGCTCGATGGCGCCCGATTCACGGAGATCGCTGAGCTGCGGGCGCTTGTCCTTCGTCGTTCGGGTCTCGACGGAGCGATTCAGCTGGCTCAGGGCCATCACCGGGACGCTCATCTCCTTTGCGAGCTGCTTCAAGCCTCGCGACAGCTCGCTGATCTCTTGCTCGCGACTCTGAGCGTCCTTTCGCCCCTGCATGAGCTGGAGATAGTCGACGACCACCAGTCCGAGATCTTGAGCGTCGGGACCGTCGGACACCTTCCGGCCGATCTCGGCCTTGAGGCGGCGGATCTTCGCGCGCAGATCGAGAAGACCGAGCGCGGGCGTGTCGTCGAGCCAGATAGGCAGGCGGCCGACCCGTGCGGCAGCATCGGTGAGCTTGTTCCAGTCGTCGTGCTTGATCGTGCCACTGCGGAGCCGGGACACGTCGACGCGCGCCTCCACGGCGAGGAGACGCGACGCAAGCTGCTCGCGCGGCATTTCGAGCGAGAAGAAGCCGACGCCCCATCCCGGCTGCTCGACCTCGCCGGAGCCGAGCGGATCGTCGGCGTCCACGGACTTCACCCGGCGGGGCGATGCGACGTTGACGGCGATGTTGAGGACGAACGCCGTCTTCCCCATGCCGGGACGGCCGGCCACGATGTAGAGGTCGCCCTTGTGCAGACCGGCGCATTTCTTGTCGAGGCGATCGAAGCCGGTGGGAACGCCGGTGATGCCTTCACCACGCTTGGACGCGGCGACCAGAATGTCGAACGCGCCGTGGATCGCCTCGCGAACCGGACGGACCGCGGTGGTCTCCGGCACGCGGGCGATGTCGAAGATCGACTGCTCGGCCTGGTCGATGAACTCCTGCACCTCACCGTAGCTGCCGTAGCCTTCTGCCGCGAAGCGCTGGCACGTCGCGATGAGCTTCCGGACGCGCCACTTCTCGCGAACGACGCGGGCGTGAGCACCGACGTGAGCAACGGCAGGAATGGAATCCGTCAGCTGCGCGAGATACGGCGTTCCACCGATCTGCTGGAGACGCTCGCGGTCGCGTAACCACGTGGCGACGGTGACGACGTCGACCGGGCGCCCGTTGCCCTGCAAATCGACGATGCACTCGTATATGCGACGATTCGCGTCCGAATAAAAATGTTCCGACAGGAGCAGATCGCTCACCTCGTCGAACGCCTCTGACGAAAGCAGGATCGCGCTGAGGACCGCGGCCTCGGCGTCGAGATCGTGGGGCGGAACGCGTCCGGCGGCCGGGCGCAGCTCCTGCGCGTCGTCCTTCTGGTAGCGAGAGCGATCACCGAACGACATGGGGTTCTCCGTCCTCGAATGCGTGTAGCAGCGCGTCTCCAGTTGCCCAGCGGAGGCCTGTCAGTGAACGTCCGAGCGAGTTTTCTGCCATCCCCATCATTCCGGAGGTTATGAACCCGAGCTCCACTGGTTATCCCCAGGAGCCCAAATGCACTGCACCCCGGGGGTTTTGAAACCACCGGGGTGCGGATCGGCGAAGGTCTCACCTTCGCCGCGTGCGTGTCAAGCGCGCGCTCGCGCGACGCTCAACTCATCCTTTATCCCTTTACGACTTCCACACGTAGCTTCGCGGTGACGTCGTGGTGCAACTTGATCTGCACCTCGCTCAACCCGAGCGTCTTGATCGGGTCGGGAAGAATGATCTTCTTCCGGTCGACCTCGACGCCGATGGACGCGAACGCGTCCTCGATGTCCTTCGACGTGACGGAGCCGTACATCTTGTTCTCTTCCCCGACGGCGCGGGGGATCTTCACGGAGAGGCTCTCGAGCTTCTTCGCGGTCTCCTGCGCAAGGACGAGCTCCTTCGCGGCGCGCGAGCGAGCGCGAGCACGAAGTTCTTCGATGCGCGTAACGTTTCCCGCGGTCGCCGGCATGGCGAAGCCACGTGGAATGAGGAAGTTACGTGCGTAGCCCGGGCGAACGCGGACGAGGTCGCCGCTCTTGCCGAGGTTCTGCACGTCCTGCTGGAGGACGACGTGGATCTGGGTTGCCATTGCTCGTTCCCGTTAGTCGTTCATCGTGAACGGAAGGAGGGCGATGTTGCGCGCGCGCTTGATCGCGAGCATGAGCTCGCGCTGGTGCTTCGCGCAGGCGCCCGAGATACGGCGCGGGACGACCTTGCCGCGCTCGGTGACGAAGTACTTGAGCGACTGCGGATCCTTGTAGTCGATGGCAGGGGCCTGGCCCGTGCTCTCACCGCTGCAGAAGGGGCAGCCACGTCGGCGGCCGCGCCGCGGGGGCGGGACCGAATCGGGGTTTCCGGGCTTCTCGCCCATGGATGACTGTTCGCGTTTCATTCGTCGTCCTCCCCGCCCATTGCGTTGGCGGCCGCCACCTCTTCTTCGCCGAGCTCGTCGGCGTCGTCGGCGTACGGATCGCGGCGGCGGTCGTCGTGATCACGGTCACGGTCGTGACGGTCTTCGAGACCGAGCTCGCGAGCGAGCGACTCTTCGGCCTCGGCGTCTGCCGGCGGCTCGATGTACTCGAACTTCACGTCCTCGGCTGCGACCACGACCGCGTCTCGCTGGACCTCATCGTTCAGCTTGACGGTCTGGTACTTCAGCACGTCGTCGAGGAGGCGCAGGTTGCGCTCCACCTCGGAGACGAGCCCGCCGCGTCCGATGTACTTCAGGTACATGTAGACGCCGCGCTTCTGCTTCCCGACGGGATACGCGAGGCGGCGACGCCCCCAGCTCTCGATCCGGGTGAGCTTGCCGCCTTCGCGGCCAACGACCTCGGAAAGGCGGGTGGAGATGCTCTCGGAGCTTTCTTTGCTCACGTCCGAGCGCAAAATGAAGATGGTTTCGTATTCGCGGTCTCTTAGGACCGTGCTGTCTCTCTGGGCCATTCAGTCTCCTTCCGGACTACGGCCCCCGGACGATGCCGGGAGCAAGGAGTCAGTCAGTTCTTCCGTCGGTTGGTCAGGTTCATCGAGTGCTCGAGACCGCGACCGACGAAGAGTTCCACTGCTTCGGCGGCCTGCTCGACGATGTCGCCGAGAACAGCCCGCTCCGCAGAGGCGAAGCCTTCTAGCACAAAATCTGCGCCGCTACCCCGAAAGCCCGCCGGCGGTTTTCCGACGCCGAGGCGGAGCCTTACGAAGTCCTTCGTCCCGAGATGCTGGCTCAGGGAGCGGAGACCGTTGTGGCCCGCCTCTCCCCCACCCTTCTTGAAGCGCACGTCCCCGAACGGCAGGTCGAGCTCGTCGTGGAGGACGATCACGTCCTTCGGCTCGACCTTGTAGAAAGCGGACGCGGCGAGGACGCTGCGGCCGGAGTCGTTCATGAACGTCTGGGGCTTCAGCGCACCGACGCGCTCGCCCTGCACGGCGATCTCCGTGAAGAGCCCGGAGAACTTCTCCCGGTAGGGCCCTCCCCCGGCGCGGCTCACGACGCGATCGACGACTTCGAAGCCGAAGTTGTGTCGCGTGTGAGCGTACGCTTTTCCGGGGTTGCCGAGCCCGACGACCAGGATCACTTGCTCGGTTTGGCGCCCTTGGCCGCGGGCGTGGCTGCGCCCTTGCCACCGGCGGCGGGAGCCGCAGCGCCAGCCGCAGGCGCGGCGCCCGCAGCGCCAGCACCGGCGGCAGGAGCCGCACCAGCTGCAGCAGCACCCGGGGCCGCCTCGGCCTCGTCGGGCTGCTTCTTCTCCATGGCGACGGCGATGACCGTCTGCTCCGGAGGCAGGCGCACGGTCACGCCCTCCGGCAGGTTCAGGTCCTTCGCGTGAATGGCGTTGTCGAGCTCGAGCTCCGTCACGTCGTGGGTGAGCTTCGCAGGAACGAGAGCAGGCAAGCAGCGGATGGGGAGCTTGCGGTAGACGATGCGGAGAACGCCGCCGGCGACCACGCCCTTCGCCTTGCCGGTCGCCTCGAACGGAACCTCGACGTCGATCGGCTGGTCTTCCTTGATCTCGCGGAAGTCGGCGTGGAGGAGCTCGCGAGTGACGGGGTGGTACTGGAAGGCCGTGAGGAGCACGGTGAGCTTCCGGTCGCTCCCGACGCTGAGCTCGATGACCGAGTTGCGCCCGCGCTCCGTGGCAAGGACGGTGGTCACGTCCTTCGGCGAGATCGAGATCGACGTCGCGTCGAGGGTCGGTCCGTAGGCGACGGCCGGGATCTTCCCGGTCGCGCGGAGCCTGCGAACGGCGCCTTTGCCCAGGTCGGTGCGGGGTTCAGCGGATAGCTTCAGGGTCTGCATGTGATTTTCCAATCCTCGCCCGCGGGCGCTCAAACGAACAGTGAGCTGACGGAGTCGTTGTTGTGGATACGGCGGATCGCTTCGCCGAGGAGCTTGCCGACCGACACGTAGCGGATCTTCGGGCACGCCTTCACCGCCGCGCTCGGCGGGATGGAGTTGCTCACGACGACCTCTTCGAGCGGCGACGCCGCGATGCGCTCCACCGCGGGACCGCTGAGGACACCGTGAGACGCGACGGCGACCACGCGACGCGCGCCCTCGCGCATCACGGCCTGAGCCGCGTTGCAGAGGGTACCCGCGGTGTCGATCATGTCGTCGACGATGATGCAATCGCGACCCTTCACGTCACCGATGAGGTGCATCACCTCGCTGACGTTGGCGCGCTCACGACGCTTGTCGATGATGGCGAGCGAAGAGCCGAGCCGCTTCGCGAACGCACGGGTGCGCTCGACTCCGCCGGCGTCGGGAGAGATGAACACCGCGTCCTTGTCGAACTTCCCCTTCAGGTAGTCGGTGAGGAACACCGGCAACGAGTAGAGATGGTCGAACGGGATGTCGAAGAAGCCCTGGATCTGCCCGGCGTGGAGGTCGAGGCAGATGACGCGCGACACGCCGGCGGCAACGAGCAGGTCGGCCACGAGCTTGGACGTGATGGGCGTCCGCGGCGCGACCTTCCGATCTTGCCGCGCGTAGCCGTAGTACGGCAGCACGGCGGAGATGGAGCCCGCCGACGCGCGACGGAGCGCGTCGCACATGATGAGGAGCTCCATCAGGTGATCGTTGACCGGCGAGCACGTCGGCTGGATGACGAAGGCGTCCCGGCCACGAACGTTGTCCTCGATCTGGAAGAACGACTCACCGTCGCTGAAGCGGGACAGACGACAGCGCGCGAGCTCGATGCCGAGCACACCGGCGATCTCCGCGGCTAGAGCGGGGTTCGCGGTACCAGAGAGAAGGCAAATGCTGCTGTCGGCCACGTGTGTTCGATCACTGACTCGGCTCGGGCCGCCGCCCCACCTGCACCCAGTCGCCCGGCGCTCAGCGGATTAACGGCACGAAACTACAGGGAATTTGAGCTGACGGGGGTGCCCGGAGCCGCGGATAAGTAGCAGCAAGCCCCTCGCCCGTCAACGCGGAGCCGCCCGACTTACCGATACGGGCTCGTCAGATCGACGTCGTCGGTCGGTACCGGCTTGGGCGCGGGCGGCGCGGTCGTCGCCGCGGTGGGCGGCGCCGTCGTCGCGGCCGACGCCGCGGACGCGCTCCCGTGGCGACCGCCACGCGCCGTCCCGGTTCGGCTCGACGGGGTCGCGACGGTGAGCGATGGCGGGACGCCAGCGGGGTGGTCCGTCGCGGCGGCGCTCGCGGTCGCGGCGGTGTCGACCGTGGTCGGCTCGGCTGCCGTCGCCGCCGGGGTCGCGGGCGGCGAGATGGATTGCCCGGTTTGCGGGTGCTGTGCCGTCTCGCCGAGGTGCCCGCCACCGAAGGCGAGCGCGAGCAAGCCGACGACGGCAAAGCCCACGATCGCCGCGATGGCGATGACGATTGGCGTCTTCGAGCGCCGCGGAGCGAAGGGGGGCGCCTCGAGGTGCTGCTGGGTCGCCACCATGCCCGACTTCTCCCCGCTCACGCCCATCATCGGGGCGCCGGAACGGGACGCCGGCACCGACGAGTGCGCCGGATCGGCCATGTCGGGGATAGCCTGGCTCGGCTCGCTGCGCGCCAGCCACGCGCGCACGGCTTCTCGTTGCTGCGCAATCTCCTGACCGATGACGCCGGTGACGTAGGTCGCCACCTCGCGTGACGTCGCGAGCTGTCCGGCGGCCTGCGCCGCCGCCTCGAGGTCGTCGGCGAAGTCCTGACACGTCGGATAGCGCGCGTCGCGATCGCGCTGGAGCGCGGTCATGACGATGGCCGCGACGTCGGGATCGATGCGCGGGTTCATCTCGCGGATATCGGGGATCGGCTCCGAGATGACCCGTGACAGCGTCGCGGCCTCGTTCTCTGCCTTGAAGAGGCGTCGCGCGGCGAGGACCTCCCAGAGCACGATGCCCGCCGAGAAGACGTCCGCGCGGCGATCGACGGCGGTGTCGCCCATCGCCTGCTCGGGCGCCATGTAAGCGATCTTTCCCTTGAGCTGGCCGGCGCGCGTCGCCGAGAGCCGGCTCGCCGCGCGTGCCACGCCGAAGTCCGTGATGCGCGTCGTCCCGTCGATGCCGACCAGGATGTTCTGCGGGGACACGTCGCGGTGCACGAGCTCCGTCGGGTTGTTCTGCTCGTCACGCAGCTCGTGCGCGGCGTGCAGACCGGTGAGCATCTCGACGATGATGCGAGTGCCGATGCTCGCCGGGAGCCGGTTACCGGACGTCGCAGCGCGCGCCAGGAGCCGGGCGAGGGTATCGCCCTCGATGTACTCCATGACGAGGTAGTAACCGCGCTCGCTCGCGCCGACCTCGAGGATGGGGACGACGTGAGGATGATGGATGCCCGCGGCGAGGCGCGCCTCGTCGAGGAACATCTCGACGAACTCCTGCTCGCGCGCGAGGTGCGGGTGAAGACGCTTGATCGCGACGAAGCGCCGGAAACCGCCGACGCCGGAGAGGTTCGCGAGAAAGACGGTCGCCATGCCGCCGCTCGCGATCTCCGCGACGAGATCGTAGCGATCGATCCTCTGGGGGCCGTCGTAGTTGGTGTCGATGAGCTTCGGAGCGACCACGGTGGCTCAGAACCTCCCCATCGCGCCGACGGAGGGGCCGGCGTCGTAGGAAACCCAGGGAACGATCGTGGCCGAGTCGCTCTTCTTCTTCCCGCTCCAGTCGGTGAAGAAGATGGCCACGACGGCCGTCGCGGCGCCGACCAGGCTCGTCGCGCCGATGAGCAGGTTCGTCCTGAGCTCGGCGTTCTTGCCCTGGTTGTAGAGGCTGTCGCACGTCGCCTGGGTGCCGTGGAGGCAGGCGTCGCGCACCTTGTCCTTGCCGGGGTTGTTCACGGTGTCGATGCCGCTCCAGATCGTCACGCCACCGAGGACCGCGGTCGCGCCCGCGCCGATGTAGACGTAGAGCGGCTGAAGGACGCGGAGGGACGACGCCTGCGCGCCCTCGTCGGCGCCCGTGGTGTTGAGGCTCGTCGAGAGCGGCGCCTCTTTCTGGGGGACGGGCGGCGCAGCGAACGTCAACGACGAGCTCTCGCCGGCGGCACCGCTGACGTTCTGCGACAGCGTGCGTTCGTCGGACCAGCCGGCGCGGATCGTGTGATCGCCCGGCGTCAGAAAGACGATGCGGCGCTCGGCGGGGACGCCGTACACGATGCGGGTGCCGTCGAGGATCGTACAGGCCTCGCTGCACGAGATGGTGACCTGGAGTAGCTCGGCGTGCGCCTTGTCGACGAGCGGCGCGGCGACCTTCTTGACGCGCTCGCTGTTCGGGTACGTCTCGAGGCCGAGCTGCGCGAGCGTGGCGGCGCGATCCTGATTGCCGGCCTTGTCGCGTGCGCTGATCGCGAGCTCGAGAACCTTGTCGTTCGGCGCATGGCCGTCGGCGCTCTCGAAGTGCTCTGCGGCCTCGACGTATTCACCTGCACGGTACGACTCACGGCCGCGATTGAACTCGGCCTCCGCCGCCTTGATGTCGTCCACTGTCGGCTCGGCCGCAGCGGCGGAGTGAGCAACGCCCATCAGCGCGACCAGGCCACACGTGGCGGCGAGGCGGCCGTGCCAAGGTTTCTTCCCCAAGACGAATCGATTGTGATCCATGCCGGTCGCGCGTCTGGTGCGGGGAAACGCCCCGTCATCCTGTGTCAGTGTATTCGATCAGGTGAACGAGTGCCCATGTCGTCACGCCGACGACCACCGCCGGCAGGGAGCAACCTACAAATCCCTACACATAGCATCATCGACGGCAACTTCGCTCAGCGCATCTCGAGCAGGAGCCGCTCGGGAGCCTCCAGAAAGTGGATGACCTCCTGAGCGAAGGCCGCGCCGACGTGCCCGTCGATGATGCGATGGTCGAACGACAGGCTGAGGAGCATCACCTCCCCTGGAACAATCTGGTCTCCGCGGATCACGGGCTTCCGCTTCATCTGGTGAATGCCGAGGATCGCCACTTCCGGGTAGTTGACGATGGGCGTCGCGAAGAGCCCGCCGTCCTTGCCGAGGGAGGTGATCGTGAAGGACGAGCCGCCCAGATCTTCGCGCCGCGTCTTGCCGGTCCGCGCCTCGGTGCCGAGGCGATCGATCTCCCGTGCCGTCTCGATCACGGTCAGGCGATCGGCGTTCCTGAGGACGGGCACGGTGAGGCCCCCTTCCGTCGCGACGGCGATCCCGATGTCGTAGCTGGTCCGGAGCACCATCTCCATCGCGGCGTCGTCGACCAGGCAGTTCAGCGCCGGGTGCCTCTTCAGCGCGCCGACGACGGCCTTCACGATGAGCGGCAGGTACGTGAGATGCACGCCGGACTGCTCTGCCGTCGACTTCGCTGCTTCGCGGATGCGCTTCAGCTCGGTGACGTCGCACTCGTCGACGTAGGTAAAGTGCGCGGCGGTATGCTTCGCGCGCGCCATGTTCTCGTAGATGCGCTTGCGGAGCCCGCGGATCGGCACTCGCGTCTCGCCCTGCGCAGTGGGGACGGCGGCGGGCGGCTTTGCCTGCGCGACGGTAGTCGACGTGCCGTTGCCGTTGTGCGCGCCGGCAGCCGGCGCGCGTGAAGCGGACTTCTGCGCTGGCGCAGGTTGCTCCGCGCCGCTCACCGCCATGCGCTCCACGTCTTCGCGCGTGACGCGCCCGGCGTCACCGCTCGGACGCACGCGCCGCAGATCGACGCCGCGCTCGCGCGCGAGCTTCCGCGTGGCGGGCGACGCGAGCGGCTTGTCGTTGCGATAGTCGTCGGCGGGTGCCTTCGGCGACCTGGGGATCCCCGGGAGATCTTCGCGGATGTCGCCCACGGCGGAGGCGTGCACGGACTTGCTCCCGGACGACGCTTCTTCGCTCTCGTCGTCGGTGTCGCCGGCGTCGCTTGCGTCGTCGGACTCGTCGACGTCGTCTTCGGCGTCGTCCTTCTCCGTCTTGGCCTTGGCGGGTGCGGCGCCCTTCGCGGTCTGCTTCGCGTCCGCGCGCTCGGCGGGCTCGGCCTTCTTCGTGGCGGGGCGCTCGCCCGTGTTCGCGGCGGGCTTCGCGTTCGTCGCTGCGGAGTCACCGCCGCCGACGTCGAGCACGACCAGCACGGTACCGACCGGCACGGTGTCGCCCTCGCCGCCACGGAGCTCGACGACCTTCCCCGACTTCGGCGCGCCGATGGTGACGGTGGCCTTGTCGGTCATCACTTCGACCATGTCCTGATTTTCGGACACGGCGTCTCCGACGTGCACGAGCCAGCCGACGATCTCTCCCTCCGAGACACCTTCACCGATGTCTGGCAGCTTGAACTCGAATCGAGACATGGCGCGTAGCCTACCTCGAAATTGTCGCGCTGGTGAGAGGCGCTACCGCGACTTTCGCAGCGTGACGAAAAGCCGCTCTACGCGCGCGCCGACTGGAGGATCGCCGGGACGATACGGTGCGACAGCGGGAGGTATTCTGCCTCGAGCGAGTACGGAAACGGAGTGTCGAACCCGGTGACGCGCACCGGCGGCGCCTCCAGCGAGTAGAACGCCTTCTCGGTCACCAGCGACACCAGCTCGGCCCCGAGACCGCACGTGCGCGGCGCCTCGTGGACGATGACCAGGCGCCCGGTCTTTCGCACGCTGGTGAGGATCGTCTCTATGTCGACGGGCCACAGCGTCCGGAGGTCGATCACCTCGCTCTCGATGCCCTTCTCGGCCACCTTCGCCGCGGCGTCGAGCGCCTCGTAGAGCATCGCGCCGTAGGCGATGACCGTGACGTCGGTGCCTTCCCGGGCGATCGACGCGACGCCGATCGGGACGGTGAACTCGTCCTCGGGCACGAGGCCCTTGGCGGCGCGGTAGACCCGCTTCGGTTCGAAGAAGACGATGGGGTCGGGGTCGCGCAGCGACGCGAGCAGGAGCCCCTTGGCGTCGTACGGGTTCGACGGACAGACGACCTTCAGACCAGGGACGTGGACGAACGGCGCCTCGGGGTGCTGGGAGTGATAATGGCCGCCGCGGACGCCGCCGCCGACCGGCGTGCGGATGACCATCTTCGCCGAGTACTCCCCGCCGGAGCGGTAGCGGTACTTCGCGAGCTCGTTCACGATCTGGTCGTACGCCGGCCAGATGAAGTCGGAGAACTGGATCTCGGGGACGGGCACCAGGCCGTAGAGGGCCATCCCGATCGCGCACCCGACGATGCCGTTCTCGCTGAGCGGCGTGTCGATGACGCGGTCTTCCCCGAACTCGTCGAAGAGTCCCTGAGTGACGCGGAAGACGCCGCCGACGCGGCCGATATCCTCACCGAGCAGCACGACGCGATCGTCTCGACGCATGCCCACGCGGAGCGCGTCGTTGATCGCCTGGACCATGTTCATCTGTGGCATGGGGAACCTCGGCGCTCGCTCAGCCGTGCTCGTTCGGCCGCGGCCCGGCAAGGAGCGCCTCGCGTTGCTCGATGAGGTTCCAGGTCGGGGACGCGTACACGTCCTCGACCAGGGTCTCGAGCGCGGGCTTCGGCGTCTTCTCGGCTATCTCCACGGCGGCGCGGAAACGACGATCGACTTCCTGGATGATTTCTTTGTCGCGGTCGTCGGTCCATCCCTGGACCTTGCGCATGTACTGACGGACACGCTCGATCGGATCGCGGTCCGCCCAGGCCTTGGTGGCGTCGGACGCGCGGTACACGTTCGGGTCGTCGCTCGTCGAGTGACCGCCCATGCGGTAGGTGAGCGCCTCGATCAGCGTGGGGCCGTCGCCGCGGGCGCCGCGCTCGATGGCCTTTCTCACCGCGTGAACGACGGCGAAGACGTCGTTGCCGTCGACGCGCACGAACGGAACGCCGTACGCGACGCCCTTCACCGCGAACGTCTCCGACGCGGTCTGACGCTCGGCAGGGACGCTGATGGCCCAGCCGTTGTTGCGACAGAAGAAGACGGTCGGGATCTTGAACACGCCAGCGAAGTTCATCCCCGAGTGAAAGTCCGACGAGCTCGTCGCGCCGTCACCGAAGTAGACGAGGGTCGCGAGGTCGTCCTTCTTCAGCTTGCCGGCCCAGGCGAAGCCGACGGCCTGCGTGATCTGCGTGCCCACCGGCGAGCTGATCGACAGCCAGTGCGCGGCCTTGCTCGTGTAGTGGTCCGGCATCTGCCGGCCCTTCACGGTGTCGTTCGCGTTTCCGAACATGTTGTCGATGAAACGCTGGAAATCGAGCCCGCGAAGGAGCGCCGCGCCGAACTCCCGGTAACAGGGAAAGAGCCAGTCCTGCTTCCGAGTAGCGAACGCCGCGCCGATGATCGCCCCCTCTTCGCCGAGAGAGCCGACGTGGAAGCCGATCCTCCCCTGGCGCTGGAGCGCGGTGAGACGCTCGTCGAGATACCGGGTCTCGACCATGTGCCGGTAGAGACGCAGGACCTCGTCGTTCGAGAGATGGGGGTCGTACTCGGGCGCGAGTGAGCCGTCTTCGCGGAGCGTGCGGATGATCTCTGTCGATGCTCTCGGCATTGGCTCTCTCGACTTGTCGGTTCCGTCCATCGTGGCCCTTCGCTCGGCTCGCGAGCCTAGTGTCCTGCCTCCGAAGTCGCAATCGCGACTTCCTCATCTAGAAACCTAGCTCATGACAGACGCGTGGCCCGCGTATTCGGCCTGGTCCAGCCGCATGGCCGAGACGGAGCGCGGGCTCGCCTCGCAGACCCACGTCAGTCGGTGAGTGCGCGACGCGCCTCGTCGAGAGCGGCGTCGACCGCGCTTCCATCGAGGCGGAATTCGCTTGCCAATCGGTCGAGGATCCCTCGTTCGACGTCGCTGACGCCCTCCGATACCAGGGCGATCAACGCTGCGACGCGTAGCACTTCACGCGCCTGCTCGGGTCGCGTCACGGTGCGTGCGACCATCTTGACGCGCTTCTCGGCGCCGTCCTCTTCCCGCAGGTCGGACAGGTCGGCGAGGAGCGCACGGAGCTGCGCAGCGGTCACGTCGCCGCTGCACGCCGAGAGCACCACGTGCTCGAACGCGGCACGCTCGGTATCGTCGAAGACGCCGTCGGCGCTGGCGACGAGGTATGCGCTCTCGACCACCGCCTCGAAGAGCGCTGCTGCGTGCGGGTCGAACCCGGTCGGCTGCGTGACGTCCTCGTCCACGAGGTGCGAACCGTATTGCGCTCCCGAGATGGAAAGTATGGAGCCGGTCGTCCCCTCGGTGAGCGCCGCAGGGCGTCGGAGCTGGCCAGCAACCTTGTCGAGCAGGTCCTTCGGGCGCACCAGTGCGGGCATTCTACCGGACGAGGGTAACTCACCCGATTCGGAGCGGCGACGGCGTTTCGGTCGGCTGACCGAATATGCCCTCACCGGCCGCCCTACGTGGTCACTACCTCGCGCGAAGCAGGGAATTCGGGCTGATGAGCTGTTCCGGGGGGCCGGCGAGCAGGTCGGGCCTGGCGTCACCGGCAAGCGGCGCTCTTCGCGCCTGCTCGACGTCCCCGCCCTTGCCTAGCCGCGTCGCCATGAACGCCTCGGCGGCGTGGTAGCTCGACCGGACGAGGGGGCCCGACGCGACGTACGCGAACCCGAGCGCCATTCCCGCGCGCTGGTACGAGTCGAAGGTCGACGGCTCGACGTACCGGTGCACCGGCGCGTGCCTCGGCGTCGGCCGGAGATACTGCCCGACGGTGACGACGTCGACTCCCGCGGTCCGCAGATCGCCGAGGGTCTCGAGGACCTCGTCGTCGCTCTCGCCGACGCCGACCATGACGGAGCTCTTCGTGAGCCGCTCGGGCGCGCGGTCCTTGGCGTGGCGGAGCACGTCGAGGGAGCGGTCGTACGAGCAGCGCTGATCGCGGATCGTCGGAGTGAGTCTTCGGGGCACCTCGACGTTGTGCGCGAACACGTCGGGACGGCCCTCGAGCACGACGTCGACGTCGCGATGACGTCCGTTGAAGTCTCCGACGAGCGCCTCGACGAGCAGGTCGGGCTGGCGCTCGTGCAGCGACGCGATGGTCGTCGCGACGTGCGACGCGCCGCCGTCGAGCAGATCGTCACGGTCCACCATCGTCAGCACGACGTACTTGAGGCCGAGCGTCGAGATGGCACGCGCCACGTGCTCCGGCTCCCGCGGATCTACGGCACCGCGGGGGTTGCCGGTCGTGACGGCGCAGAAGCGACAGCCGCGGGTGCACGTGTGTCCGAGGAGCATCACCGTCGCGGTACCGGCGCCCCAGCACTCGCCGACGTTCGGGCAGCGCGCTTCTTCGCACACGGTGTGAAGGTCGAGGTTCCGGAGCGTCTCCTTCAAGCCCGTGTAGCGCTCGCCCGAGGGCGCGCGCACCTTGAGCCAATCCGGCTTTCGCTCGAGCTTTCGTACCACCGGGGACGTCATCGACAGGTCGCGAGCTTACTCGCTGCGCGAGAGCGCGGCCACGGCGCCTGGGCCGACCGGCTCGATGACGCCTCGCTCGGTGAAGATCGCCGTGACGAGCCGGGCCGGGGTGACGTCGAAGGCCGGATTTCGGGCAGAGACGCCCTCCGG
This sequence comes from Polyangiaceae bacterium, assembly GCA_036272055.1. Taxonomy (GTDB): domain Bacteria; phylum Myxococcota_A; class Polyangia; order Polyangiales; family Polyangiaceae; genus DASZVB01. The sequence continues at coordinate 14,306 of DATAZL010000103.1, forward strand.
CACGAGCCGTCGCCCGGCGAGGTGCGTCACCTCGGTAGCGTCGCGCTCCTCGATGACTATGGCGTCACCGGACGGGCAGCGGACGTCCACGGTGGACCACGGCGCGGCGACGTAGAACGGGCGCTCGTGGAAGCGTGCCGCGCAGGCGACGCCGAAGGTGCCGATCTTGTTCGCGACGTCGCCGTTCGCGGCGATGCGGTCGGAACCGACGATGGCGAGCGCGACGTCACCGCGCGAGAAGAAATGCGCGGCGGCGCCGTCGGCGATGACCGACACCGGGATCCCGAGCTGTTTCAGCTCCCACGCCGTGAGGCGCGCACCCTGGAGGTACGGCCGTGTTTCGTCGGCGAGCACCTGCACGCGCTTGCCGGCCTCGTGGGCCGCGCGGATGACGCCGAGCGCGGTGCCGTAGCCGCCCGTCGCGAGGCCGCCGGTGTTGCAATGCGTGAGGATCGTCGCGCCGTCTGGGATGCGCTCCGCGCCGTGACGGCCCATGCGACGACACGACTCGACGTCTTCGCGGTGAATCGCGCGCGCCTCCGCGGCGAGACGCTCGGGACGATCCGCCGACGTGGTTCTGCCGGCGACGGCTACCATCCTGTCGACGGCCCAGAACAGATTCACTGCCGTCGGGCGGGCGGCCTTGAGGAGCGCGGCAGCCTCGTCGAGGTTCCGTCCCCGCTTCGCCGCGAGCACGAACCCGTACGCGGCGCTGATGCCGATCGCCGGTGCGCCGCGGACGATCATGTCGCGTATCCCGCGGGCCACGTCGTCGACCGTCTCGAGCCGATGATAGAGCTCGCGCGCCGGGAGCTCGCGCTGATCGAGCATGACGACGACGTCATCCCCGGGCAGAAGCTCCATCGCCGAGTAGGGCGCGTCCGCGATGGGGTCAGGGTGCGGGACGCCCTGCGTGCTCCGTTCGTCGTTCGTCGTCATGTCGCGTCGTCGCTCGCGGCTCAGGTCGCGCCGTCGAGCACCTTCGTCATGAGGTCGCTCACGAGCTTCGGATTCGCCGAGCCGCGCGTCTCTTTCATCGCTTGACCGACGAAGTAACCGAGCAGCGTCTTCTTGCCGCCGCGATACTCCGCGGTCTGCTTGGGGTTCGCCGCGACGACCTTCTGGCAGAGAGCGAGGAGCGCGCCCTCGTCCGAGACGACGCGCATCCCCCTCTGCTCGACGACCTTCGCGGGGCTCAGTTCGGGCTTGCCGACGAGCTCGGCGTGCACTTCTTTCGCCTGCTTGCCGCTGATGTCGCCGCTCTCGACGAGCTTGAGGAGCTCGGCGACCTGGGACGGCGTCACCGGGAACGTCGCGTCGAGGCCGTGCGCCTTCGTGTCGCGCAGGACCTCGGTGAGGATCCAGTTCGCGACCTTGACGGGCTCCGGGAAGAGCTGGCGCGCCTCCTCGAAGAAGCGCACGTACCCGGGGTGCTGAGTCAGAATTTGCGCCGTGCTCGGCGAAAGCCCGAGCTCTGCCGTCCACTCGTGCCGCAGCTGGGCGGGGAGACGCGGCATCGCCCGGCGCTCTTCCTCGATGAGAGCCTCGGAGATGACGAGCGGCGGCAGATCCGGATCGGGGAAGTAGCGATAGTCGTGCGCGTCTTCCTTGGAGCGCAGCGACGCCGTCTTCCCTGTCGCGGGATCGAACGAGCGCGTCTCCTGGATGATGCGGCCACCGGACGAGATGACCGCGGCCTGCCGCGCGGCCTCGACGTCGATCGCCTTCTGCACGTAGCGGAAGCTGTTCAGGTTCTTGAGCTCGGTGCGCGTCCCGAGCTCGGTGCTTCCGAGAGGACGGATCGAGACGTTCGCGTCGCAGCGAAAGCTGCCCTCCTCGAGGTTGCCGTCGTTCACTCCGGCGAACACGAGGATGTCGCGCAACGTGCGCAGATAGACTGCCGCTTCTTCGCTCGAGCGAAGGTCGGGCTCGCTGACGATCTCGACGAGGGGCGTTCCGGCGCGGTTCAGATCGACGAGCGAGTCACCGCCGTGGCCGTGCACGCTCTTGCCCGCGTCCTCTTCCATGTGGGCGCGGCGGATCGTCACCTTGCGCGTACCGCTCGGGAGCTCCACCTCGAGGTGTCCCCATTCGGAGAACGGCTCCTCGTACTGGGAGATCTGATAGCCCTTGGGCAGATCCGGATAGAAGTATTGCTTCCGCGCGAAGATGCTCGACGTCCGGATGGTGCATCCGAGCGCCAGCGCGGCGCGGACGGCGAGCCGCACCGCGCGCTCGTTCGTGGCAGGCAGAGCGCCGGGCAACCCGAGGCACGTCACGCAGACGTTCGAGTTCGGCTCGTTGCCGAACGACGTGGAGCAGCCACAGAACAGCTTGCTCTTCGTGAGAAGCTGCGCGTGCACCTCGAGCCCGATGACGGTTTCGAAGCGCTCAACCATCGCGGCCCGCCATCGTCAGTGGTGTTTCGTGCGGTCGACGCCGGGGTAACCCGCATCACCGGGCTCGTGGCGCGGGTTCTGGGACTTCTGCTCGCCATCACGGCCCGTGAAGCTCATGAGCAGGTCCTTCTCGAAGATGAACTGCTCACGCGAATCGTAAGGCGCGGCGTGGACGCCGGTGTCCATGCGGATCGCGTCGCAGGGGCACGCCTCGACGCAGAAGCCGCAGAACACGCAGCGCAGCTCGTCGATGACGAAGCGCACCGGGTAGCGCTCGTAGCCACGGCGCTTGTCGCCGGCGGGGTACTCCCCGGGCTCGATGTGGATGCACTGCGCGGGGCACGCCGTCGAGCAGCAGAGGCACGCGACGCAGCGCGGAGAGCCGTCGTCGCGGTGCGTGAGGCGATGCACGCCGCGGAAGCGCTCGGGGTACGGGCGCCGCTGCTCGGGGTAGCTGATCGTGTTCACGCCGTCGCTGATGCCGTCGAGGACGGGATCGTTCCTCTGCCCGAGGACCATCTCTTTCGCGTTACGAAAAAAATGCGACATCGTGATGCCGAGACCGCGGGCGATCTCGGGGACGTAGCCCTGGACGGCCGGCGTGCGCTTCGGGCGCGCGACGGGCTTTCCGACGACCTTGCGGGGACCGAGAGCTCGGGGTTCGCTCATGATCGATTCTCTTTCACGCGCCCATGCGCGCGCTGCGGGTTCCGCCGGCCATGGCGGCGAACTTGGCTGACGTGCTCGCGACGGAGCGGCGGTGTTCCGCGGGGGCGAGCAGGAAGCGGACGACGACGACGGCGACGAAGACCACGAGGAGAGCGACGAACGCCTGGGTGAGACCGCCCGCGATGGCGAGCGCGTGCGCCACCGACGGACCCGCAGACTGGACCGTGAGGATGGCGAGCCCGGTGACGAGCAGGTTCGCGAGCGACGCCGGAAGGAGCTTGCGCCACCCGAGCCGCATGAGCTGGTCGTACCGGAACCGCGGAAGTGTCCACCGGATGGTGAGCTGGATCATGCAGAGCATGATCGTCTTCACGACGAAGGCGAGCACGCCGAGGACCACGACCAGGCCGTGGCCGATGGGCTGCGTGAAGATCTCCGTCCCGCCGATCGCGAGGTGAATGCCGTCGCGCGCGACGAACGGCAGGTGCCACCCGCCGAGGAACACGGCTGCCATGAGCGCGCTCCCGGTGACGACCGCGACGTACTCCGCGAAGAAGAACATCGCGAATTTCATCCCTGAATACTCGGTGTAGTAGCCGGCGACGAGCTCGCTCTCGCCTTCCGGCAAGTCGAACGGGATGCGCTTCGATTCCGCGACCGACGCGGCGAAGAACAGGATGAAGCCGAGCGGCTGGACGAAGATGCCCCAGGCGTTCTCCGCCTGCCAGCGCACCATCTCGTCGATGCGGAGGGTGCCGTAGGTCATGACCGCGCCGACCATCGTGAGGCCGAGCGTGACCTCGTAAGAGACCATCTGGCTTGCCGCACGGAGACCGCCGAGCAAGCTGTACTTGTTGTCGCTCGACCAGCCGGCGAGCGCCGCGCCGACGATGCCGGTCCCGGCGAGCGCGAAGAAGTAGAGGAGCCCGATGTTCAGATCGACGACCGCGAGCTTCACGGCGTGGTCGGGGCAGATGCCGTCACGCGGGACCATCGCGAAGAGCTTCCGCGGGTCGATGTGGCCGCTCTTGATGAGGGCGATGGGGCCGAGGGTGACGTCGGACGTCGCCTCGCCGAAGCAGAGCGTGTCCCCGAACGGCACCGTGCCGAGCACGACGAGCGCCGGAAAGAAGGAGATGATCGGTGCGAGGCTGTGCAGGAAGCGGTCCGCGTTCGGAGGAATGAAGTCCTCCTTGAACGCGGTCTTGAGGCCGTCGGCCGCCGGGTGAAGAAGGCCGAGGAGACGGAGGCCGATCTTGTCGTCCTTCATCTGCATCGCGGCGTAGCCGGCACCGGCGACCACTGCGACCGCGAGGAGCATCGCGCCGCCGCGGTACTCGACTGCCTGGAAGGTTTCCCCGACGGGCGAACCTCTGAGGAGACCCGCGACGAGCACCACGCCGACGTGAGCGACGAGGCCCGCGTAGAAGAAGACGCGCGGATCGCCGATCGAGCGGATGAACGCCTCGAAGCTGTCACGCGGACCGCGAGCCTTCACCGCGCCGGCGATGACGAGCCCGGTGAACCAGGTCATGAAGATCGCGCCCTGGGCGAGAAAGAGCGCGTTTCCGGCGCGCCCGGGAACGTCTTCTTTGTTTGCTTCCGCGAAGAGGAGCACGCCGCCCGCGACGGCGAGAGCCGGCAGGAACGCCATGGCCTGAGCGACCCGTCGCGGCAGCCAGATGACCGCGCGCTCGGGACCGACGCGATCCTGGAGGAGCGCGCCGTAGCGCCGGTCTGCCCAGGTGAGGATGACCGCGACGTTCATCGCGAACATCACGACGAAGAACGCCTTGCCGAACGCGAAGAGGAAATCGATGCCGGTCATGACGAGGCTCCAGCGCTCGGTCGGTTGCTGCCGGGTAGCGATGGCGGCGGCGCTTCTGCGCCCATCGCGCCGCGCACGTCGGCGAGTTTGCGCCACCCGAGGTCACGGCCGAGCCGCACCGCGAGACCAGCGAGGAGCTTCCACGCAGGACGCGAGTCGCCCTTGGGCCCGATCGCCTGCTCGCTCTCCTGCGAGAGGCCGCGAGCGTTGACGTAGGTGCCGTCGCACTCCGCCCAGCTCGCTGCGGGCAGGAGCACGGTCGCGAGACGCGAGAGCGGGCCCTCGTGCGTCGTCACGACGATGCGCTCCTTCACGCCGCCGAGCGGACCTGCGTCGGCGAGCTCCCGTGTCTCGGAGCCGAGCGCCAGCACGACGGTGAACTCGTTCATCGTCGCGGCGGCGGAGAGATCTTGCATCGACCGCGGCGAGGAAGAGCCGGCGAGCCAGGTGACGCCGCGGGTGTTCGGGTTCTTGTCGGGGTGGCGCAGCACCTGATCCCCCTGCCCGTTCGGCTTGCCGCCGATGAAGAAATTCGTGCAACCGAGGAGGTCGCGCGCGATCGTCAGGAGCGCGAAGTTGTCCTCGCTCGAGTGCTGGGCGCTGAGCACCACCGCGAGCCGCTCGGGCGCGATGCCCTTCAGTGCCTTGGCGGCGCGATCGAGCGCCGCGCCGACCGTCGTGGCTTCACGATCCACGGCCGCACGGAGCACGCGGCCCGTCTCGACGCGGTGGTAGTCGAGCATGCCCTCGTCGCACATCCAGTACTTGTTGACGGCCTGGTTCTCGCGCGGGCGGTGGCGATGCACCTTGCCGTCGCGCGGATCGTAGTCGAGGAAGGCGTTGCAGCCGGTCGCGCACCCCTGGCAGACGGTGCGCGCGCTGCGGAGGAACCACACCCGCGCCTTGAAGCGGAAGTCGATCGCGGTGAGCGCGCCGACGGGGCACACGAACTCGGTCATCAGCGTGTACGGATGATCGAGCTGACGGCCCGGCGCGACGGTGATCTCGTTGAGGTTACCGCGCTCACGGAGGGCGAGCACCGGGTCCTTCGCCACCTCGTCGCAGAAGCGGACGCAGCGCGTGCAGACGATGCAGCGCTCGGCGTCGTAAACGATGGTCGGACCGAACACGACGCCCTTCGGCTTGTGAACGGGCTCGTCGTGCATGCGCTTCGCTGTCGCCTGATGCTCGAGCCAGTAATCCTGGAGCCGGCACTCGCCGGCCTGGTCACAGATCGGGCAGTCGACGGGATGGTTCAGGAGCAGGAGCTCCTGGACCGCGGAGCGTGCGCGCTCGACGTGAGCGCTCGACTGGTTTCGCACGTCGAGGCCGTCGGTGACCTGCATCTGACAAGCCGGCTGTAGCTTCGGCTTCTTCTGGTCGACGTACGCGCCCTTCGCTTCGTCCCAGGCGAGGACGGCGAGCGCCAGCGCAGGACGTCCGGGCGGCGGCATGATCTCGACCAGACACATCCGGCAGTTCGCCGCGACGCTGAGGCCTGCGTGCCAGCAGTAATGAGGGATATCCACGCCTGCGCGCTGCGCTGCGCGAATGATCGTGTCCCCGGGCTCGAATGGAATCTCGCGATCGTCCAGCTTGAAGGAGGGCATCTTCCTCTAACCTTTGCGTCCTTGGATCTTCGGAGGCTTCGCCTGGCCTAGCGATCGCACTCGCCACCGATCATGTTGAGCGAGCCGAAGCAGGGGACGACGTCGGCCACCATCTGACCGGTGATCACGCGCTCGAGACCGCTCGTGACCAGGAAGCACGGCGGTCGGATACGGACACGGTACGGCGTGCCGCTCCCGTCACTCACGAGGTAGAACCCGAGCTCACCGTTGCCGGCCTCGGTGTACGAGTACACCTCGCCGGCCGGGATCTTCAGGCCTTCCATGACGATCTTGAAATGGCGGATCGTGCCCTCGATCGTGTTGTAGACGTCTTCTTTGGGCGGCAGCATGACGCGCGGGTCGTCGACGTTGACGGGGCCCGAGTCGGCCATGCGCTCGAGGCACTGGGTGATGATGCGCGCGCACTGCTTCATCTCGTCGATGCGGACCATGAAGCGGTCGAAGCAATCGCCGGTAGAGCCGACGGGCACGTCGAACTCCACGTCGCCGTAGCGCATGTAGGGGTGCGCCTTGCGGATGTCGTAAGGCACGCCGCTCGCGCGGAGGCACGGCCCCGTCCATCCGAGGGAGATCGCGTCTTCGGGGGAGACGATGCCGATGCCCTCGAGACGGTCGAGGAAGATGCGGTTGCCGAGGAGCAGCCGCTCGACCTCTTCGAGGACCTTGAGGATCTGATCGACGGTCGCGCGCGCCGTCTCTTTGAAGCCGTCGGTGGGGGGCGCGGCCATGCCGCCCACGCGTCCGAAGCTGTGCGTGAGGCGAGCGCCGCTCTCCTCTTCCATGATGTCCCAGATCATCTCGCGCGCTTTGATCATCCACAGGAACGGCGTGAACGCGCCGAGCTCCATGGCCATCGCGCCGTCGCACGTCAGATGGTCGGACATGCGAGCGAGCTCGCCGAGGGCCATGCGGTACCACTGACACCGCTCCGGAACCTCGATGCCGAGCATCTTCTCGCATGCGAGGGAGAAGCCGACGTTGTTCAGCATCGGCGAGATGTAGTTGCAGCGATCGACGTAGGGATAAACCTGCGTCCACGTGCCGCGCTCGCACATCTTCTCGAAGCCGCGGTGCAGGTAGCCTACCTGCACGTCGGCCTTCACGATGACCTCGCCCGTCAGCTCGACGACGGTGCGCACCGTGCCGTGCATCGCGGGATGCGCGGGCCCCATGTTGACGATCATCGGATCGGCGGGAAGCTCGATCTCGGCCTGCGTCAGCTCTTCGTCCAGCGGCTCCATCTATCGCGTTCGCCCTTCAGTTCGCGCTATCGGGGAAAATCTCGGGGTCCGGCGCGTCGGCGCTGGGCACGTTGTCGTGCGTCTGGCGGCCGAAGCTCATGCCCTCGTCGGAGCGGAACGGCGCGATCTTGTCGATCGACGGGACGTCCCGATACTCGACGAGCGGCTGAATCTTGTGCGCGTCGTAGTCCTTGCGAAGGGGATGCCCCTCGAACTCCGGATAAAGGAGGATCCGGCGTAGATCGGGGTGGCCGTCGAACACGACGCCGAAGAGATCCCACGCCTCGCGCTCCATCCAGTTCGCGCTCGCCCAGAGGTCGCAGATCGACGGGATGTGCACGTGGGTGCCGGCGGGATCGCCGACGCGCGCCTTCATGCGCAGGCGATGGCCCTTCGACAGCGAGTAGAAGTGAGCGACGACCTCGAACCGGGGATCGCGATCGGGGAAGTCCACCGCCGTGAGATCCATGAGCATGCTCATGTCCGCGGCGGGAGACGACTTGAGGAACGCCGCGAGCTCGTGCCATTGCCCGGGATCGACGACGACGGTGTCGTCCCCGTGCTGGGAATGGGTCTCGAGCACGGCGCTGGGGAACGACTGCTTGAGCAGTGCGACGAGCGCTTTTGCCATTCTATTTCTACCGTGAACCGCTCAGGCCGAGGACTCGCGCCGCTTCAGCTGAACGAGGCCGTAGTCGTGTGACGTCACCGGATCGGTGCGCGGCTTGACCGCGGCGGGAGTGCGATCCCCGCTCTGGATCTTGTCCATGAGGAGCATCAGACCGTCGAGCACGGCCTCGGGCCGGGGGGGACAGCCGGGCACGTACACGTGACAGGGGATGATCTTGTCGACGCCCGCGACGCAGGCGTAGTTGTCGTAGAAGCCGCCGCACGATGCGCAGGTGCCGAACGCGAGCACCCACTTGGGCTCCGCCATCTGCTCGTAGATGCGCTTCAGGATGGGGGCCTGACGCTGGGTGATCGTGCCGACGACCCAGAGCAGATCTGCCTGGCGCGGCGAGAACCGCGGGGCCTCGGCGCCGAAGCGGGCGAAGTCGTAACGCGGGCTCGACATGGCCATGAACTCCATGCCGCAGCAGGCGGTCACGAAGGGGTACATGAAGAGCGAGTACTTCTGCGCCCAGGCGAGAAGGGCCTCGGCCCTGGTCGTCACGAAGCCTTCGCTGCCCGCGGGGTCGATGACGCGAGATGTCGTGGGGCTCAGCTCTCCCATTCGAGAGCTCCTTTCTTCCAGCAGTAGAGGAGCGCGATGATCAGTGCCGCGACGAACGAGAACATGGTGGCGAACCCGCCCCAGCCGAGCCCCTTGAAGAGGGTGGCCCACGGGTAGATGAACACCACCTCGACGTCGAAGACGACGAAGAGAATCGCCGTCATGTAGAACTTGACGCTCAGCTTCGTGCCGCGCCCGCCCTCGGTGTCGTTGCCGCACTCGAACGGCATCATCTTCTCGGGGGTCGGGTTCTTCGGCCCGAGCAATGCCCCGAGCGTGAACATCGCGCCGCAGATGACCGCGGCCACGGCAAACATGATGAACATCGGCAGGTAGAGCTCGAACATGCCCCTCTTCGCGCTGAAGTAAGCGCCGGGTATCTTGGGTGGCTGGCGGGTGCCTGGCGGGTGCCTGAAATGCGTCCGGTAAATGGCCGAAATTACGGCGTTCGGTGCAGCTGTCTAACCTTGCCGGTCGAGCCTGTCAATGTGAGCAGCTGGGCGCTGATCCAGGCCGGATCCGCGAGCCGACCGGGTCCTGCCGGGGTCCCTCGCCCGGTGTTCTCGAGCGCCGTTTTCGGAGCGCCGGCGTGGCGACTCCGCTGCATTCTTACAGCGGCATACCGACGGCCATCAACGGGTATGGAGTTGCGACTTTCATGGCGCGGAAAGTCATGACTTAGCATCGGAATTCCGCGCGGACTCGCTTGCCGATACCCCCCTGTACGCCGCAAGATACGGCATGCGTCTCGCCCAGTCGCGCGCCTCCGCGGTGCTCCATGCAGGTCTCGGTTCGACTCGCTCCGTCCGGCTAGTCTACTTGTCGGCACTGTCCGTTGTCGCCACGTGCGCGACGGTCGCGTGCAGCAGCGGCGATGCGTCGCAACCGCCGACCAACGGACTGCCCAACGGTGGCGCGGCAGGTGCGAATCCGATCGGCTCGCTCGGTGGTTCGCCCGGCGGCGCGACGGGTGCTCCCGTAGGTACGAATCCCGTACCGACCGGTACAGCCACGTCGCCCGCGCCCACGTCGACCACGACGCCGACACCGACCGGTACAGCGACGTCACCTGCGCCGACCGGCACCGGGACGTCGCCTGCGCCGACCGGCACCGCGACGTCGCCCGCACCGACCGGAACTGCGACGTCACCCGCGCCCACCGGAACGACCACGACGCCTCCGCCCGGCACGGGCCCAGCAGTGCCGTCGGGCGCGACGCGCCTCACGCTGACCACGACGGCCTTCACGCTGAACCCCGGCGAAGAGGCGTTCAAGTGTCAGAACTTCGCGAACACGACGGGCAAGGACATCGCCGTGATCCAGGCGTCGGCGACCATGGCGAAGGGGTCGCACCACATGTTCGTCTACTACGATCCGTCGTTCAACTCCGACGTGGCCCTCACCGATTGCTCCGGCACCGAGTTCCACGACTTCCTCCTCCTCACGCAGAGCCCGGACGAGACGCAGACCTACCCGGCCGGCGTCGGTCGCGTGCTCCACAGCAACAACGGCTTCCGCTTCGGTATGCACTATCTGAACACGACGACGGATCCCCTCCAGGCAAACGTGAGCGCGCGCTTCGACTACGTCGACACATCGGCGGTGCAGCACCTCGCCGCGCAGATGGAGCTGAACCAGGGGCTCCTCGCCGTTCCGCCGGGGACGAGCACGCAGACGCACACGTTCCCGATCCCGTACGACATCTCGATGATCTACGCGATCAGCCACATGCACAAGCAGGGGACTCACTTCAAGGCGGCTACCGCGACGCAGACCCTGTACGAGACCACCGTCTGGGACGAGCCGGCGCCGAAGCTCTACGACCCGCCGATCCAGATCCCGGCCAACTCCACCATCACGTACGGCTGCGATTACAACAACGCCACGGGCATGACCCTGACGTTCGGCGAGTCCGCGCAGAAGAACGAGATGTGCATCTTCTTCGGCGTCTTCTACGCGTCCCAGGCCAGCTCCCCGCAGGGACAGGGCCTCGACCAGCTGCTTTAAGTATTAGGGGGGCCTTGGCCCCCCGCAGCTTCGCCTCCCGCGAACTGCTCCCCCCGCCGCCCTTCGGGCGCGCTCGCTTTGCTCGCGTAATTCCACTCTTTGACGACGAAGCGTCGATTGGGGGAAGACTAGCTCGACGCTTCGCCGACTTGCTTGCGCCACGCGGTCAGCGTGCCGCCGAGCTTCGACTCGACGGAGACGATGACGTCGCGGATGACGGCGTCGTCGACGCCAGCGGCGCGGGCCTCGAGCACCGCGCCATAGGCGGCCACCGAGCGGCCGCGGGCGTCGAAGGCGCGCGCGAGCAGCGGCCACACCTTGTCGCCGGGCGCGCCGAGGTTCGCGGCGCGCCGGAGCGGCCCGATCGCCTCACCGGCACGTTCGTCCTCGAGCAGGGCTTCACCGAGGCGCGCGTAGATCTCAGAGGCGCCGCTGCCGTCGCCTGCGTACTGGACGGCGAGCCGTAGAATCTCTTCGCCCTGGGGGCAGTCGCCTACCGCGACGCAGGCCGTCCCGAGGAGGCCGAGGCCGCGGGCGATGAGCGCGCGAGTCTCGGCGTTCAACATCTGCCCTTCGGGCGTCCGAAGGAAGATGGTGAGCGGGCCTGGCCACTGCCCGAGGAGCTGGATCACCTTGTGGTGATCGGCCTTCTCGGCGGCTTCTTCGGCGGCCTTCACGTGCGACAGATCGATCGCACCACGCCCGCCGGCCTTCGCGATGCGCGTCACCTCCTGGCGGACGTGCGTCTTGATGCGCTCGCGGAAGGCGGGGAGCGGATGCGCCTCTTCCACGCCGTCGTGCAGGAGGCGGATGGTCGAGCCGATGGGACCGACCAGAAGCTCGATGAGACTGTACCCGTAGAGCGGCGCGAGGAGCAGGTACCGCACCCCGATGTGGAGCTGCACCGCCTCGGTATCCGTGGGGCGCTTCGGCGGGGGTCCCGCCGGTTCGTCGGCGACGAGCGCGCTCACGAGCCTCCTGCGGAACTCGGCGAGGGTCAGGCGCTGCGCGTCGGCGCGCGTCGACTCCTCGTCGGCCATGCCGACCACGAAGTCGACCAGGGTGTTGTCGGGGTTACGGCGATCGACGGTCAGCGCCGTGATGCGCGCGCCGGTGATCATCGAGAAAGCGAAGAAGCGCTCGCCTACGATATCGCAGAGCGCCTGAAAGCTTCCGACACTCTCCCCGATACGCTCGAACCACCCATCGGTTCGGATGGCCGCGAGGGGAAACACCTGCTCGCCGGGCATGGGATAGAACTAGGAGCATCGCACGCGCGATGGCCCTGCACAACGCCTCATGCCGGCCTTTTCTTCGCCGCCGCCTTGCCTCGGGACGGGGCCCTCCAGTGGCGGCAGACGCTCTTGATACCGCAACCCTCGCACCTCGCCTCGTCGCGACGGGAGGGGCAGCGCTGCAGCATCCCCAGGTGGCAGAGCGAGAAATCGAATCTGACCGGGTCGTCGGGATCGATGCGCCGGAGCGCGGCCGTGACCTCCTCTGTGGTCGCCCAGGTCAGGGTGCTCCGCCGGGTGAAGCCGAGGTTCCGCGACAGCTTGTAGAGGTGGGTGTCGACCGGCACGAGCAGGATGCTCGGCGAGATGGACTTCCACAGGCCGAGATCTACGCCGTCGTCGGGGCGCACCATCCAGCGCAGGTAGAGCAGAAGCCGCTTGCAGCCGCTCGTCTTCGCCGGATCGGGGAGAATGTGCGCGGCTCCGCGACGTGTGCGCGCGGCGATGTCGAGGCCGCCCGCGGTGCGTATCGTCGCCACCCACTCGGCGAGTGCGGCGCGCAGCTCGCCGTGAGTGCGCAGCAATCCCGACAGACACCGCTCGAGTGAACCATGTGAGCGCTGCACGCGTCGTGCGCCGACGATGAGGCGCGCGACGTCTTCGCCGCGGTACACGCGGTGCTTCCACCCGCCGAGGGCCACGAAGACGGCGAGCTCGTCGTCCGCCACTCGCGCGAGCTCCGGACCGAGCCGGTCGAAGGCGTCGCTCACCTTCGCGCGGAGAGCCTTGGCGTTCCCGAAGGCGAGGCACGCGCCGACGAGACCCGCGAGCTCTAGGTTCGCCGAGCCCTTGTAGCGGCGGACGGGGCCGATGGGGTCGACTTCGATCCGCGCGGTTCGATCACACGTCGCGTCGACCCTCTGGATGACCTCGAAGATGGCGCGTTCACGCTCCGGCGATGGACGGGATTGCCGGACCCGCGCGCGTGCCGTCAACCCGCCACCTTGAGGTGCTTTCCGCCCATGTCGGCGAAGAAGTCGTTCCCCTTGTCGTCGACCACGATGAATGCCGGGAAATCGACGACGTCGATCTTCCACACCGCCTCCATGCCGAGCTCCGGGTACTCGAGCACGTCCACCTTCTTGATGCAGTCCTGCGCGAGTCGCGCCGCCGGTCCGCCGATCGAGCCGAGATAGAAGCCGCCGTACTTCTTGCAAGCGGCGGTGACTGCCGCGGAACGGTTCCCCTTGGCGAGCATGACGAGGCTGCCGCCCGCGGCCTGGAATTGATCGACGTAGGAGTCCATGCGGCCCGCGGTCGTCGGACCGAACGAGCCCGAGGCGTACCCGACCGGCGTTTTCGCCGGGCCCGCGTAGTACACGGCGTACTCCTTCAGGTAGTCGGGGATCCCCTGCCCCGCGTCGAGCCGCTCCTTGAGCTTCGCGTGGGCGATGTCGCGAGCGACGATGAGCGGACCGCTGAGCGAGAGGCGCGTCTTGATGGGGTAACGCGAGAGCTCCGCACGGATGTCGCTCATCGGGCGGTGAAGATCGATCTTCACGACGTCCCCGGCGAGCTCGTCGTGCGTCGGCTCCGGCAGGTACCTGGCGGGATCGTGCTCGAGCTCCTCGAGGTACACGCCGTCGCGGGTGATCTTGCCGAGAGCCTGGCGATCGGCCGAGCACGAGACGGCGATGGCGACCGGGCAGCTCGCGCCGTGGCGGGGGAGCCGGATGACGCGTGCGTCGTGACAGAAATATTTTCCGCCGAACTGCGCGCCGATCCCGGTGCGCTGCGCGATCTCGAGTACGCGTCGCTCGAAGTCCACGTCCCGGAAGCCGCGACCGAGCCGGTTCCCCTCGACGGGAAGCGTGTCGAGGTAACGCGCGGACGCGAGCTTCGCGACCTTGAGCGCGTACTCGGCGCTGGTCCCCCCGATGACGATCGCGAGGTGATACGGCGGGCACGCGGCCGTCCCGAGCGCACGCATCTTCTCCTCGAGGAACGACGCCAGACGCTCCGGGCTGAGGAGCGCCTTCGTCTCCTGGTAAAGATAGCTCTTGTTGGCAGAGCCGCCGCCCTTTGCCATGAAGAGAAACTTGTAAGCGTCCCCGTCGACGGCGAAGAGCTCGATCTGCGCCGGCAGGTTGTTCCCGGTGTTCACCTCCTTGTAGAGGTCGAGGGGCGCCATCTGCGAATAGCGGAGGTTCGACGTGAGGTACGTGTCGAAGACGCCGTGCGAGATCGCCTCCTCGTCGCCGCCGCCGGTGACGACGTACTGGCCCTTCTTCCCCATCACGACCGCGGTGCCCGTGTCCTGGCACATCGGGAGCACACCGCCGGCGGCGATGTTCGCGTTCTTCAGGAGATCGAGCGCGACGAACCTGTCGTTCGGCGACGCGTCCGGATCTTTCAGGATGCTCGCGAGCTGCGCGAGGTGCCCGGGGCGGAGCAGATGCGCGATGTCGCGCATGGCCGTCCGGGTGAGGAGCCGCAGCGCCTCGGGCTCGACGCTGACGAAATCCTTGCCGGCGGCGCTGAACGTCGAGACGTGATCTTTGGTGAGCAGCCGGTACGGCGTCTCGTCTTTGCCGAGCGGCAGGATCTCTTGAAACTGGAAGTCGGGCATCTTCGCTCCTCGAAACTCGGGCAGAGGCGGCCGGAGGATACCGGGGAGCGGTTTTCTTAGCATCCCCCGGCGCTCCGTCATCGCCCCTGGAGCCGAGACGGAGCTGCGCTAGGCTCGGGCCCGCATGATGCCGTGCGACCTGCCCGAGGAGCCCGAGCGCCCGGCGCTGCCGCTCGTCGCTGCCTTCGACGGTCAGAACTGGGAAGCGTCCATCCATACCCTCCGATGACCGACGCGCGTCTCGCTCCGCTCCTGACCTGGTACGACGCGAGCCGGCGCGACCTGCCGTGGCGCAAGAACCGCGATCCGTACTCGGTCTGGGTGAGCGAGATGATGCTCCAGCAGACCCAGGTCGCCACCGTGATCGGCTACTACGAGCGCTGGATGAAGCGCTTTCCGACGGTGAAGGCGCTCGCTCGCGCCCGCGAGGACGACGTGCTCCACGCCTGGCAGGGGCTCGGCTACTACTCGCGCGCGCGCAACCTCTGGCGCGGCGCCCGCGCCGTAGTGGACGAGCATCGCGGGAAGATCCCGGAAAACGCCGCGGCGCTACGCGCGCTCCCCGGCATAGGGCCGTACTCGGCGGGCGCCATCGCGAGCATCGCGTTCGGCGAGCGCACACCCCTCGTCGACGGGAACGTCATCCGCGTGCTCTGCCGGCGCTTCGGGCTCCGCGGCGATCCGTCGCGGAACCCGCTGAAGACCGAGCTGTGGGCGCTCGCCGGACGGCTCGTGCCGGAGGATCGTCCAGGGGACTTCAATCAGGCGCTCATGGAGCTCGGCGCGACGGTCTGCACGCCGCGCACGCCGAAGTGCGGCGCCTGCCCGCTCCGTCGCGATTGCGTCGCGCTCCGTGACGGTGCCGTCGACACGTTGCCGGAGCTGCCGAAGCGAACGAGCACCGTCGCGGTGGCGCGCGCCGCGGCCGTCGTCGAGCGGCGTGGCCGCGTCCTCTGCGTCAAGGTCGAAGACTCGGCTTCGCGCTGGGCCGGCATGTGGCAGATGCCGAACTCCGACGTTGCGGGCGGCGAGAGCGGCAGCGATGCCGCGGGTCGCGCCGTTCGCGAAGCAGCGGGCCTCGCGGCAACGCCGGCGGAGCTATTACTCACCGTGCGGCACTCGGTGACGCATCATCGGATCACGCTGGACGTCTTCCGCTGCGAGTCGCCGCGCGGCACGGCCCGCGCGCTCCGCGCCGGCGCCGTCGAGTGGGTAGCGCCGGCGGAGCTCGAGTCGCTCGCCATGCCGGCCGCGCACCGGCGCATCGCGCGCTTTCTGGTCGAAAGGAACCCGTGACGTCCCCGCTGCTCGCCGACCACGTCCGTGAATCGGTGCTTCGCTACGTGCCCTCCGACGCCCGCGAGACCGCGTTCCGGAAGCGGATGCTGTCGCTCTGCGACGCCCCGGAGCCGTTCGCGCGCACGGTGGTGTCGCCCGGGCACTTCACGGCGAGCGCGTTCGTGCTGTCTCCCGAGCTCGACCGGCTCCTCCTCATCTTCCACAAGAAGCTGGGGCGATGGCTCCAGCCCGGGGGCCACATCGAGACGAGCGACGCCACGGTCCTCGCGGCCGCGCGACGTGAGGTCGAGGAAGAGACTGGCCTCGCCGGAACCGAGCCGGCGACGAGCGGGCCCTTCGACATCGACGTGCACGCCATCCCCGCTCGTCCGGACGAGGGCGCACACGAGCACTTCGATCTCCGGGTGTTGCTCGTCGCGTCGGACGACGGTGTGATCGCGAGCGACGAGGTCGCCGCAGTTCGCTGGGTTCCCCTCGACGAGATCGAGGCGGTCGGCACCGACGACTCGGTGAAGCGCGCGCTCCGGAAGATAGAAGACTGGCGGCGCGGTCAGAGATGACTCTCTTCGGGCCCCTTCCCCTCGATGAGCGCGAGCAGCTCGTCGACGCCGAGTGACGCCGGCTCCTCCGTCCCCTCGAGCAAGGCACGGGCGAGCCGCTGCTTCTTCTCGTGGAGCTCGACGATCTTCTCCTCGATGGTGTTCTTCGTGACCAGCCGGTAGACGGTCACCGGACGCTCCTGCCCGATCCGGTGCGAGCGATCGGTGGCCTGCGCCTCGACGGCGGGGTTCCACCACGGATCGAGGTGCACCACGGTGTCGGCGCCGGTCAGGTTCAGGCCGAAACCGCCGGCCTTGAGGCTGATGAGGAACAGCGTCGCGCTCCCGTTCTGGAAAGCGTCGACGCGGTCCTGGCGCGCTTGCAGCGGCGTCGACCCATCGAGGTACTCGTACGAGATGCCGAGCTCGTCCAGCGTCTCGCGGACGATGCCGAGGAAGTCCACGTACTGGCTGAAGACGAGCGCGCGCCGCTCGCTCTCGCGGAGCTCGGAGACGAGCTCGACGAAGACACGAATCTTCGAGCTGTCCGGATCCGCGTCGGGGAAGACGAGCCGCGGGTGACAGCAGAAGCGCCGTAGTCGTGTGATCTCGGCCAGAGCCTGGATCTTGTTCTGTCGCTTGCCGTGCACCGTGAAGAGCTTGTCGTGCACCTGACGGCGGAGGAGCGCGTAGCGCATCGCCTCGTCCTTCGAGAGATGCACGTCGTGCTGGACCTCGGTCAGCGGCGGAAGCTCCGAGAGCACGTCGCGCTTCAACCGTCGAAGGACGTAGGGCCGCACGAGTGCACGGAGAGCGTTCTCGGGGTCGAGGAGTCCCCCGCGTTCCACCGGCTCGATGTAGGTGCGGTTGAACTCCGGCCATTCGCCGAGGAGACCCGGATTCAGGAAGCGGAAGATGCTGAACAGATCTCCGAAGTGATTCTCGACCGGGGTACCGGTGGCCGCGATGCGCCGGGAAGCGACGAGGCGGAACGCCGCCAGCGCCCGGCGTGACTTGGCGTTCTTGATGAACTGCGCCTCGTCGAGCACCGCGGTTCCCCACTCGATCGACGTCAAGACCTCCTCGTCTTGCTGGAGGAGCGCGTAACTCGTGACGACGACCTTGCCCGCGCCGTACGCCAGCGCGGCGTCGAGCGCGCCTCGCCGGTCCGGGCCCGTGTAGTCGACGACGGTGAGCGACGGCGCGAACCGCGCGAGCTCGCGCCCCCAGTTCGAGCACACCGACGTCGGTGCGACGACCAGGGCCGGGCCGTCGGTGGCGCGCGCCAGCAGGAGCGCGATGATCTGCACCGTCTTGCCGAGCCCCATGTCGTCGGCGAGGCACGCGCCGAGACCGAGCTCGGCGAGCCGGCAGAGCCACACGTAGCCGTCGTGCTGATACGAGCGGAGCTCGGCGCGCAGCGTTTCCGGTACCGGGAAGCTCTTCGACGACAGGTTCTCGACGCGCGCGAGCCACTCCTTCGCCTCGTCGTCGACGGCGAGCCCGTTTTCCGGAGCGGTGAGCTCCTTCAGGGTCCCGATCGCGCCGGGGTGCACGCGGAGCTCCGCTCCCGGACGGCGGTCGTGACGAGCCGCGGCGAGCGCCGCCATCACGCGACGGACCCGCTCCTCGACCTCGACGTAATCGCCGCCGGGAAGACGCACGAAGCGTCCGCCCGCGAGCGCCGGCGCGCGAACGAGCTCCCGGAGTGCGACCTCGTTCACCTCGCTCAGCCGAACGCCGCCCGTCACGAGGTACCAGCCCTTGGTGACGCGCAAGCGCGCGTGCAGCGCCGCCGAGCTCACTTTTCCGGCGAGCCGGAGCGGGGACGACTCGGGCCACTCGAGCTCGTGGCGCGTCCTGGCGTCGCGAAGCTCGGAGAGGAGCCCGAGCAGCGACTGCTCTCCGAACGTATATCCGTGAGCCTCTCCGGCGGCTTCGGCCTCACTCTGTTCGTCCTCATCGCGGATGAGCGTCGGGCACTCGGCGATCAGCGCGGCGACGCCCGCGAGCTCAGCGTCGAAGTTCCGTTCGGTGCGGAGCCGGACGCCCTCCGACGCGTGCGTCACGCTGACCCGGCCAATCCCGGCGACGAAGAAGCGTCCCTGGGCACCAAACGGCCGTACGCCGAGCTGCACGAGCCAGGCCCCCGCGTACGGCGCGATCCGCACGCACGGCGTCGCGTCCGCCGTCGCCTCGCTCTCGGCGCCGAGGACCGGGCTCCGGACCTCGACGCTGCGGGAGAGCTTGCGGAGCACGCGCACGAGCGCCGGCTCCTCGGCCTTGGGTACGCGGACCCCGTGCGGCAGTACCTCGATCACGCGCGCCATCGCCGGCGTGACGCGATAGACGACGAGCTCGTCCTCGCCGGTGGGCACGACGTTGACGCCGAGGACCGCGCCCTCCGGCTCGACCACGACGCGGACGTATCCTGCGTCTTCTTCCGTCTCGATGCGACACTGTCCGCGCACGACCTTGATCGGCGTCCGCGCCCGCGCGCCGTCGACGACCCGCGGGTGATCTATGAGGGCCTCGTACGCCTCGTTCGTGAAGTCGCGCTTCGCGTCGTGCGTCTCGCGGGTGCACGCTAGAACGCGCAGATCCTCCGGGGGCAGACCGCGCCGAGCCTCGTGGAGCTCGGC
This sequence comes from Polyangiaceae bacterium, assembly GCA_036272055.1. GTDB lineage: Bacteria > Myxococcota_A > Polyangia > Polyangiales > Polyangiaceae > DASZVB01. Next base: position 33,659 of record DATAZL010000103.1, read on the forward strand.
CAGGGCGAGCCTGCGCCCGGTCGTCCACCCGCCCTCGTCGGCGCGGTACTCCTGGAGCGCGGGTCGCCCGAGCGCGCCGGTGACCATGTCGACGTACCAGAGGGCGCGCTGCGCGACCTCGTCGCGCGGCACGACGGCGTCGCTCACCGCGGCGAGCGCATCCAGGGTGCGCTTCCACTCGGCCTTCGGCGTCAGGAGATGCCAGAGCGACAGGGCCCGCTCACCGCTCCACGCAGCCGGGTCGACCCGGAGCTCCGTGAGCGCTTGCTGCGCGTAAACCGGCGAGAGTTCCTGAGCGAGAAAGAGCGCCTGCCGTGCGAGCCAGTGGTAACCCATGCCGCGCCACTCGACCGCTTTGCGCGCGACGAGCACCGCCCAGCTCGCGCGCGTCGTGGGAGCGTCGAGATGCAGCGCCACCGTGTACGCGGAGAGCAGGATCTCCCAGGTGCCGGCGCCCGCCGCGAGCTGGTGTGCGTCGATGCGGGGATGCGTCCCTTCGGGGAGCTCGAGGTACTTGAGCAGGGTGCGGAACGCGCGCGCCGCGGACTTCTCTCCCTCCCCGGTCCATCCCCTCGCAAGACGCAGTGCTTCGGCGCGTGATTCCGCATCGTCACGCGCAGCGAGAAGCAACGCGGCGATCGGTGCGGCAGCGTCCAGACGGAGAGCCGGTTTCCGTCCGCGACCACGGGCGGCCAGGGCTTCGTCGAGAGCACGCTCGGCAGCGGCGAGATCGGAAGCCGCGAAGCGCTGTGCAACCTCGAGCCCGAGCGCGACCTCGGCGGGCAATCCGACGACCGTCCCCGGCGGGGTTCCTCGAAACAGAGCGTGCTGGTGCAGCGCGCTCGCGATCGCGACGCGATCGGCGTCGCTCTCGACGTCGGCGACGCGCGCCTTCACCCAGTCGAGGAGCGCGTCGCAGGGCGCCGGCCCTTCGAGGCTCGCACGGAGGATGCGAGCCCCGAGCGTCCAGACGGCGCCGCCGAAGAGCCGCGTGAACCACTCCGCGTCGAACGGCTCGCACACCGTGAGGCGCAACCACTCCGCGGCCGTCCTCTCCGGCCCGTCGCGCAGACGCCGCACGGCTAGCGCGCGCGTGAAACGCTCGAGATCGCCGTCCTGCAGAGCGAGCGGGATGTCGGCGATGGAGCGCGCCCCGAGCTCGTCGCGGAGCGCGCGCGCCACGTCACGCAACATGCCGCGCGCGTGCAGCTCGCGCAGGACGAGCTGTTCGTACTCCGGGTGCACGGCGAACGACGCCTCGTCCGACATGGCAGCCGCGAAGAGAATCGACGGCATCGGACGGCTGCGCACGATGAGCCCCGCCTCCGCGGCACGTGCGAGGGCCGCGTCGAGGGCCGCTCCGCCGGGTGGGAACAATCGCTTCAGAGCGGGCCTGGCGAGTGACTGCTCGAGGGCGATCGCAGCGACGAGCTTGAGGTCGTCGTCCGACCATCCCACCGTCGACGACGCAAAGCGTTCGCTCGCCGTCGCGTGCGGCTCGGCGCGCGCGCTCACGACGCTCTGCTCGTGACGGCGCATCCGACGGCTCTTACATCGGAACCCGCCGGATGCACCCCGCTCCGCTCGTTAAGGGAAAATTAAGCTTCCTAAGGGCTGGCCGACGCGCGCCGTACTCAGAGGCGGGCCTCATGGCGAAGCTCATCTACGACACCAGCGCCTGGCCGATCGTGCTCGTCAGCCAGTCCGGCGAGATGACGACACCCGAGCTCAGGGCTCACCTCGACAGGATGTCCGCCTACTTCGAGCGCGGGCGCTTCGGTCTCATCCAGGACGTGCGCGGTACGGGCACCTTGACCGCCGCCGACCGGCGCATCCTGGCGGAGTGGTTCGACGCGCACGTCGCGCGCTACCCGGACAGGATCGCGTGCTTCGGGGTCGTCCTCGACTCGACCGTCCAGCGCAGCATCTTCAAGGCGATCTCGTGGCTCACGAGCGCGCCGTTCGAGCGCGAAGCCTTCCGCGACGTCGAACCCGCGAAGAAGTGGGCGCATGCGTGCCTCCGGGCGCCGATCATGGCGCAGCTCAGGGCTCGCCGAGCGTCGATGCACTAGCGTCATCGCCCTCGCCGGCTGCGCGGCGGTAGGGGCACGAACGAATGCCGCTGGCGCTCGGCCTCGGCGTTGGTCTCGACGCCGAGCAGAAGCGCGATGCAGCAGATCCAGAGCCAGACCATGAAGACGGCGACTGCCGCCAGGCTGCCGTAGAACACCGCGTAGCGCGCGAGGCTCCGCGCGTACGTCGCGAACCCGAACGAGGCGAGCGAGCCGATCGCCACCGTCGTGATCGCCCCGCGCCAGATGACGGGAGTGCGGCTCCGGTGTCGGACCGCCACCCGAAAGAACGCGCCCAGAAGCCCCAGCACGCCGCTCGCGACGAGCAACGGCAAAAGGACGCTCGCGGTGCGCGGCAGACCGCGCTCGAACAGCGCGGCGAGCAGGACGAGCGGCCCGCCGAGGAACACGACGAGGCTCGACCCGAAGAGCGCGATGAGCGCGAGCAAGATGAGAACGCAGCCCATCGAGATGAGGCGCTTTTGCACCCACGTCCTCGGCGCGGCGTCGAGCGCGCTCTCGAACACCGTCATGGCGTCGTGGAACGCTCCCGCGGCGAGCCACAGCGAGCCCACCAGGAACACAGGGGCGAGTCCCTGGTCGGTGCCGCGCGCGACGTAGCGGTCGACGAGCTCGCGCACCTCGTCCGGCGCGACGTCGACAAGCGACGACAGCAGCGAGAGCGCACGCGGCTCGCCCTGGAGCACGTGTGCGATGACGGCGCCTGCCAGTCCCATGAGCGGGATGCTCGCCAGGAAGAGCGAGAACGCCATGGCGCCCGCATCGACGAGCGCGTTGCGACTCACGAAGGACGAAAGCACGAGACCCGCCTCGGCCCGGAGCTCCGATGCGACGCGTCGCACGGCGCCCACGCGCGCTCGCGGACTCGCCTTCGTCATGCGGCCCTGCTCGTGTCCATCTTCGTTGCCGCGGGTTACGTGGTAACGCCCACGCCCTTTCATGCTAACACGGCCCACCATGGCGCCGAGAGCGTCCACTCCTCCGTGGATGGAAGCCGCGCTTCGAGCGCGCGAACAAGCCCTTGAAGACCTGGCCGCGTCCGCCGCCGCCGAGGTGACGTTCATCCGCTCGGACGACCCGGCCGCAGCCGCGTCGTTTGCGGCGGTGGCCATGGAACGCGCCGGCAAGCGCAAGTTCGCGGTCGCCGAGGTGAGTCTACTCGGGGACCGGGGCTTCGACGCCCTCGACTCCCTGGTCCGGGTTCTGCTCCGCACGATGGGCGCGCCCACCCTGCCGCCTGAAGAACGCGGCTTGCTCGCGCACCTGGACGCCTTCGTGGACCGGCACGGGCAGCGCTCACGCGACTGGTTCGAGAACGGCGCCCGGCGCGAGGCGGCCTACGGCGACCTCACCGAGATCGCGCGCGACTACGTCGACGGGCGGCTCGCCGAGCGACACGCCGCCGGCAAGCTCGAGCAGTGGCTCGCCGGCACCGTGGTCGACCGCGCCGAAGAAGCGCCGTCGCTCACGCGCAAGAACGCCAAGCGCGCGCTGTCGGAGCTGACGCGGCTCGTGCGCGTCCTCGGCTATCGCGGCTTCTTTCTCGTCATCACGCGCGGGGAGACGCTCGCGAAGCTCCCCCAGGCACGTCGAAGAGACGCTTACACGGTGCTCCGCGAGCTCGTGGACAACGTCGACGGCGGGCGCGGCCTCGTCGCGACTCACATCGTCGTCTTCGGCAGATCCGAGCTCTACGGCGGGCCGCGCTCCATCGAGTCACTCACGCCGCTCGCGCTCCGCGTCGGGAGCGGCCGTTTCGAGTCGGGTTCCGCGCCGCATCGCGTGCTCGTCGATCTCGACGTGGAGCACACCGGAGAGCTCCCCGAGGTCCGTCCTCCGAACAACGCCTCGGCGCGCGAGCTCCGCGCGCTCGTCCGCGCGGCATCGGGGCTTCCGCCGATCGAAGGCGTGCCGGCGCTCTCCGTCGGCTACGAGAAGATCGACCAGATCATCGTCGATCTGCTCTCCGTCTCGGCGCTCAAGGGGAGCGTCTTCGCCGAGCTCACCGGCGCCTACGGCTCGGGCAAGACGCATCTCCTCCTTCATCTCGCGGACCGCGCGCTCGAGGACCGGAGGCCCGTCCTCCGGCTCGCCGTCGAAGCGGCCCAATCGGACCTCGGGCAGCCCCAGCGGCATCTCCGCCGTCTCCTCGAGGACTCGACGCTCCCGCTCGACGGCCGCCCGAGCATCACCGATCTCCTGTACCAGTGGACGAGCCGCGACGAATCGACCACCAAGCTGGTCGAAACGATGGAGCGTCTCTCCACGCGGGACGACGAGGTCGGCGAGAACGCGAGCCAGATCGTCCGGGCCGTCCGGCGCCGCAAGAATCCGCGGCGCGCGCTCGAGTCGCTTCTGAGCGGGCGCGACCTGTCGGAGAAGACCGCCACCAAGCGCTATCGCGAGGCGGCCTACGGCCGTCTTCTCTTGTGGCTGGCGCTCCTCGAGGAGCTCGAGGGGCTCAAGGGCCCCGTCCTCTTCATCGACGAGGCGGAGAACCTCTATCGCGGCGGCGTCACCCGGGCCGAGCGGCGAACGGCGCTCCGGTCCCTCGCTTTCTACTGTGGCGGCGTGATCGGTAGCGGCTGCGTCGTGCTCGCGCTCACCAAGGACGCGGCCGACAAGCTCGCCGACGAGTGCGAGGAGCTCCTCGGCGAGGTCGACGAGCAAACGTCGACCCTGACCTGGGAGGACGCCGCGATGTTCCTCCGGCGTCTCCGCCGGCCCAAGGTGCTCACCGTGCCAGCGCTCAAGTCGGACGCAGCGCACGAGCTTGCACGCGCCGTCAGGAAGGCGCATCGCCACGTCCGCGGCTCGGTGCGTGCGCCCGGCATCGACCAGCTCGTCGACGAGCATCTCGCCGCGCGCGCGACACCACGAGCCATCGTCCGCACCGTCGTGGACTGTCTCGAGCGCGCCTGGTGGGAAGGCTCGAAGTAGCGCGTGCTCACCGCGGCGGCAGCGGGATCACCGGGCAATAGAGCTGATAGCCGATCACGCCGCCGCCCTTGGAGATGGCGTTGCAAGTGTCGGGGCAAAGCTCGATGCGCGTCGGCTTGTTGATGTCGTCGTAGTGCCAGGCGAGCTGCATCGGATTGCAGGCCGCCGGATCCGCCGTGTAATAGACGACCTGCTGCGCGGCGCCCTGCGGCGTGTAGACGACGTTGACCTTGTCGTAGTCGAACGGCGGCTTCGACGGATCGGGAGCCGGCAGGGTGAACTGACACGGCAGCGCCGTCGCAGCGCGGATCTTGTTCAGCGCGTCGAGCACCGAGCCGGCCACGTTGGTGGTGCCGCTCACGATGTACGCCTGCCCGGAGCCTCCGGCCATCGCGACCTGGTTCAGCGCGTCGAGCGACGTGCCGACGCCGAGCACGAAAGTCTGAACGGGCGGCGTCCCCATGGCGCCGGCCGTGGCGGCGTTCACGACGTCGGGTACCAGGCCGCAGAGGTCGGGCTCACCGTCGGTGACGAGCAGCACCGCGACGGCGTGAGCCGGGTTCTTCATCTTCCAGTCCTGGGCATGGAGGATGGCTCCCTGAAGTGCTGCCGGCGTCGGCGTGACGGAGCTCGGCCCGTGCATCGCGAGCGAGCTGGTCAGCGGCATCAGATTGCCGGGCAACGGCGCGATCTCGACCTCCGGCGTCTGGTAGTCGGTCGCCGTGCACGAGCTGCCGAGCAGGCCGAGGCCGAAGAATTGCTGCCCCACTCCGATCCCGGCGCTGTCGGGCGACTGATAGAACTGCTGGAGCGCGCCGGTGACCGCTGCCCATCGGGTCATGCCGCTCGCGTCGGGCGCGGTCATCGACAGCGACTGATCGATCATCACGTAGAGATCGAGCTGGATCTTCTCGGCGGCGGCCTGGTCGCCGGTGCATGCGCCGGCGTCGTCGCGCGATTGCGGCTGCCCGCCGATGCCGAAGACTCCGCCGCCCGCGCCGGTCACGCTCCCCGTGGAGACGAAGCCCGCGTTCCCTACCGGTGTTCCGCCGACCGACGCGCCGCCCGCGCCGGAGAACGGCCCGCTGCCGCCCGCGCCGGCGAAGCCGCCGCCACCGCTGGCCGCAGAACACGCGATGAAGGACACGCCACCCGCTGCAATCAACGCCGCGGTACCGAGAAAAGTAATAAGCCTCATGTTGCGCGATCAGATGTTAGCGCATTGGCGTCCCGAGCAAAGCGCGCGCAACCGGCGACGCACCGCGAAACGCCGCTCTACCATGAAGGGTGATGTGGGCGCCGGCGAGGGAACGAGCGCGACCAGCGACATGGACGTTGCTTGCGCTGTCGCGTGGAGTCAGTGCCGTCCCTGCACCGCGCCTCGCGCACTCTGTCACGTGTCTCTGGAGCTCGCTCGCGACAGCCAGCGCGCAGCGTTCCGCACGTATGCCTCGATGTGACGGAGCCTCGACGGTTCGCGGGCGAGGCCGTCACCGGGTAGCTCGGTCACGAACGACGGCGCGCCGGTGGACGGATCCCAGTTGTAGTCGGCGAGGTGATGAAAGCTCGACTCGGCGATCCAGCGGCCCGCAGGGGTCTCGCCGGCGACCATCAGGTTGAAGGGGCGGCCGGTGAGCGCGCTCCGGCCGGTCGCGACGACCACGGCGTTCGCGTGCGGCGCGCCGACGCCGCCCTCGTGCGGATGCGCCGGAAACCACTCGAGGACGCCGCTCGGGGCGTCGGGAAATTGCATCAGCGGGTGGTCACGGCGCTCGACGACGACGGCTTGCGCGTCCCCGTTTCTGCCGGAGTGGTAATTCGGCCAGACGATACTCGTCGTCTCGCTGTCGTCGATCCGGCGAAAGTCCTCCCGCGGGTCGGGGTTCTTCGTGTGGAAGTAGTGCGCTTGCCCCAGGTCCGAGAGCCCGAGCAACGACGAGCCGAGGTCCTGATGATCCCGCGCCGCGAGCACACCGCCACCCCGACGGCGAAAGGCCTCGATGCCCGCCGAGTCTCTCGCCGACAATCCATCACCGACGTCGACGGCGAAGAGCCAGAGCTGGTCGAAGCTCGAGCGGTCGAGGTTCGACAGCACACGATCGGCTCCGTTCGGTTCTCGCTCGAGATCGCGCGCCGTCACCGCGACGCCGGGAAGCGCCGACAGGAACTGCACGAGTCGCGAGAAGCGACCGACGTGCCAGTCGTCGAGCGTCTTCGGGATGGTCGTCTGGACTAGGATGCGAGTGCTCACGCGCGGCGAGCATAGCATCGGAGGTCGCGCGCGCCGCGGTCGCTACTCCTCGACGAGACGATCACACGATGCGGGCAGTCGATGCATCGGCCGGACCTCGGAGATCGGCCCGGGCGTCTTCACGGTGACCTCGACTGCGCAATGCGCTCGCAACAATCGACGGAGCTTGTCGAGGTCGTAGCGAGCGGGCTCCTTGACGAGCCACCAGCGATCGCCGTCCTCTATCTTCGCGTCGTCGAAGGGCGGGAGCTTGCCGCCCCGGGCGAGGAGCTTGTCGTCGAGCAGCACCGAATAGACGACCCACGTGGCGCGCTTGTCCTTCGTAGAGACGATGGGCAGGCCGCGGACATAGGCGTCCGTGGCGACGCTCGCGATCTTCGCGTTGTACCGGAGCACGTGATCATCGAGCTCTGACGCCACGGCGGAGTACGAGCCGAGCCCGGCCACGACGACCAGCGCGACCACGACGATCGCCACCCGTCGCGGCGTCCCGAAGAGTCGCTTCCCGAGCGACCGCTCGGGGAGCTCGCCGACGAGCTGGCGGGCGACGAGGGCGAGAAAGACCCCGGTCAGGACCTCGATGAAGGGCGACGTCACGTCGAAGTAGCGGACGCGAAACGACTGCCACACCGCGAACGGGTGGAGCTGCCGGACCATGAACACGAGGAAGAAGAGATACCCGGCGGTGATGACGTAGGTCGCCCACACCTTCCGGCTCTTCGCGAACGCGGCCGCCGCGATGCCGATCGGCAAGAACGAGTAGAACGCCCGCTTCCACGGCTCGTCCATCCGGGAAAACCGGTTGAAGAGCTCCATGAAGTTCCGCGGGCCGCGAGGATCTTCGGGCTTGTGATTCGCGACGACGACGGCGAGGCGATTGCCGTAGTCGGTGAAGGCGCGATAGCACGCCGTCTCGAGCAGCACGCCGGCCGCGATGATCGCGACGAAGATCCCGATGTCGCGATAGCGCTTTCCGCCGGCAAGCCAGAGCGCGACGACGAACCCGGGGTAGAAGAAGACCGTCGTCTCCTTCGCGAGATAGCCGCCGAAGAGGACGACCGACATCGCGACGAGCCACGCCGTCTTCGCGCGGCCGGTGGCGTCGTAGTAGCGGAGATAGAAGTACAGCGCGACCATCGCGTAGGTCGCGCTGAACACCTCGGGCATGAGCTGCGACGCGGCGTTGACGGTCGCCTTGAAGTAGATGAGGCAGAGGGCGCCGAGCACACCCGCGAGCCGACCGTCGAGGCGCTTGCCGCAGGCGTACACGCACATCACCTGGACGCTTCCGGCGGCGAGCCCCGGGACGTAATACATGGCAGGTCCGCGCCCGATGAAGCGCTGGACGAGATACGTGACCCAGTGCACGCCGAACCGCGCCATGTGGTGGTCCCACTGCGCGTGACGGAAGCTGTTCGAATAGAACCACTCCCGGACGAAGTCCCATTTGCGGATCGCGTCGCCGCCGGTCCCGATCCCCTCGAGATCCAGGGTGATGACGAGGACGGCGAGAACGCCCAGCGACCCCATGATGACGAGGTCCGCCGCGTTCGCTGAGAGCCACGAAACGACGTGGGCTGCCGCGCGGCGCGCACGCTCCCCCGGCGCTGGACGCGGAGGCGGTGCGGGCGCTGCGGGTGGCGCCGACGCTCGAGCCGAGCCCCCATCGGAAGTCGTTGCGTCGCCGGACATCGACGTGGTCGTCCGTCTATCAGATCGAGCCTGATTCCGTGCTACCTTTTTCCCGCACGCGAGGTCCCTGGAGGCGCAGTCCGGCCCGGGTCCTGGCCGTTTCTAAGACGGTCTTTTGTGCTAGAGAGAGCCCCATGATTCCACTTTTCAAGGTGCACATGCCCGAGACGGTCGTCGCTCCCCTGAGCGAGACGATCCTCTGCGGGTTCATCGGAGAGGGTCCGCGCGTCAAGGAATTCGAAGCGGACCTCGGTGCCTTCTTCGGCAACCCCCATGTGCTCACCCTCAACAGCTGCACGTCGGCGCTCCAGCTCGCGCTCCGGCTGTCGAACGTGGAGGCGGGGGACGAGGTCATCTCGACCGCGATGACCTGCACCGCGACCAACGAGCCCGTCATGGCCGCCGGCGCAAAGCTCGTGTGGGCGGACATCGACCCCACGACCGGCAACATCGACGCTGCCGCGATCGAGAAGAAGATCACGAACAAGACGAAGGCCATCATCGTCGTCCACTGGGGCGGCACGCCGGTGGCGCTCGATCGGGTCAACGCCATCGCGCAGGCGAAGGGCATCAAGGTCATCGAGGACGCGGCTCACGCCGCCGGCGCGGTCTACAAGGGCAAGCGGCTCGGAGCCCACTCCGACTTCGTCTGCTACTCGTTCCAGGCCATCAAGCACATCACGACGGTCGACGGCGGCGCGCTCTTCTGCAAGTCCGAGGCGGACTACAAGCGCGGCAAGCTCCTCCGCTGGTACGGCATCGACCGCGAGCAACCCCGCGCCGATTTCCGCTGCGAAGAGGACATCGCGGAGTGGGGCTACAAGTTTCACATGAACGACGTCGCGGCGCGCCTCGGCATCGTGCAGCTGCCGTACCTCGAAGGCATCCTCACGCAGCGCCGTGAGCTTGCCGCGTACTACGACCAGGCTCTCGCCGGGGTGCCCGGCGTCCGGCTCTGCAAGTGGCCGAAGGACAGCACCTCGGCATACTGGCTCTACACGATGTTCGTCGAGAAGCGGACGACGTTCATGGCCGCCATGAAGGAGCGCAACGTCGCCGTCTCCCAGGTGCACGCCAGGAACGACAAGCACACCATGTTCAAGCAGTTCGTCTCCGACCTGCCCGGCGTGGACGCGTTCACCAAAGAGATGATCTGCATCCCCATCGGCTTCTGGATCGGGAAGGCCGAGCGAGAGCAGGTCGTCGAAGCCATTCGACGCGGCTGGTGAGCTGAGCCCTGCCCGAGCGATGACGCGAAAAAAGCTCGCGATCCTGACGCACGAGTTTTACCCCGTGCTGTCGGGGGGAACCATCTTCACCGACAAGCTCGCCATCGAGCTCGCGAAGATCGGCTACGACGTGGACATCCTCACGGCGCGACTCGCGGGGGACTTCCCCGCGGTGGAGCGCCGTGACGGGATCACCATCCGACGCTACCGGACCGCGCGAGAGTCGGTCGGGGACGCGACGCTCGCGGAGCACCTGACGTACTTCGCGCTCGGCGCGCCACAGATGCTCGCCGAGGCCGCGCGCGCCAGATACGACCTCTTGTTTCCCGTCTTCGCGATCCCGTCGGGGCTCACGGCGGTCCTCATCCAGCAGGCGCTCCGGATCCCGTCAGTGGTCTTCGTCGACGCGGCCGACACACCCGGTGTGCAGTCGGCGATGAACAGCTACGTCCGCCATCTGGCGTCGCTCTTCCGGTTCGTCACTCATCGGTCCGCGGGCGTGGTGATCTGCGAGGGCCTGGAAGACATGGCGATGCCGTACATCGTCAATCCGCACGTGACCGCGATCCCGAACGGCGCGGTGATCCCCGTCGAACGCGCGCGCCCGGGTGAGCACGGGCCGAAGCTCGAGATCCTGTCCATCGGCCGTCTCGTCCTGCGAAAGGGCTTCCAGGACATTATCCGCGCCCTCGGCATCGTGAAGAAGAAGCGTAGCGACCTTCATCTGAAGGTCATCGGTTACGGCAAGGGGGAAGACGAGATCATGCGTGTGCTCGCCGAGCACGACGTGACCGATCTCATCTCCTTCGTCGGTCGCGTCGAATACCGGGACCTCGGCAGTCACTATCTCGGTTCCGACGCCTATCTCTTCTACGGCGACCGGGAGGGCTCGTCCCTCGCGATGATCGAGGCCGTCGCGTACGGTCTCCCGGTGCTCGCGAGCGACCATCCCGGCAATCGCACGTATGTCGACCACGGCAAGAGCGGCTACCTCGTCGAGTACGGCAAGCCCGAGGCGCTCGCGGCCTCGCTGCTGGCACTCCTCGAGGAGCGGGACCGACTCCCCGAGATGGGGCGTCGCAGCCGAGAGCTCGGCGAGTCGTATTCGTGGGCGAAGATCGCCGAGCGCTACGACGGGTTCTTCCGGCAGGTGCTCGGGGCCGGCTGATGCTCGCTCCGCGCTACCTATTGCGCGAAGCGGTCGTGTTCGACCTCCTGGACGGCGCGCCGCCCGGGAGCTTCGTCGAGATAGGCTGCGGCGGCGGCGAGCTCCTCGTCGCGCTCGCGCGGAAGGGCTTTCGCGGCATCGCGACCGACCGCTCCGGGAACGCGCGACGCCGCTCCCGCGCGCGCCTCGGTGAAGAGGGCATCACGACGGTTTCCATCGTCGACGAGCTGCCCGTCGGTGACGTCTTCGACCACGTCTTTCTGTTCGAGGTGCTCGGCTACGCACCCGACCCGGTGGAGCTCCTGGCGACGTGTCGCGAGCTCCTCGCGCCGGGCGGCAGGTTCCTCGTCTCGTTCGCGCGCGCCGACTCGGGGTACGCGAGCGGCGTGGTGCACGACATGCGGTTCTTCACCGCCGACGAGGTGACGGACCTCGCGCGTGCCGCGGGGCTCGTCCCGGGACGTCGGGTGAACTACGGGTACCCGCTCGCGAACGCCATCGTGCCGGTGCGGAACGCGATACACGCCGCCCGGAGCTTGCTCCCGGGCCACACGCCCACCGACGACAGCGAAGAGAAGCCGGACACCGGGCTCGACCACGCCTCTCCGTGGATGCGTCCGCTGTCGCTCCTGAGCAACCGGACCACGCTCGCGCCGTTCGTACGGCTCCAGAGCCTCTTCGCCCGGACGAACCGCGGGAACGGCTACGTCCTAGAGTTCACCCGGCGAAGGCACTGACGGGGTGACGGAGTTTGGCGGCGTGGGATTGGTTGTGAAGGGGGTCTTACCCCCGCGGGCTCGCTTCGCGACCTGCTCCCCCGCCGCCCTTCGGGCGCGCTCGCGCCGCTCGCGGGAGATTTAGGCACTGACGGGGTGACGAAGCGGCGGGGCGAGCAGTTCGCCGAAGGCGAAGCTGCGGGGGGCCAAGGCCCCCCGCGAGCACAGCGAGCCCGCGAAGCGGCGGGGGGAGCAGTTCGCCGAAGGCGAAGCTGCGGGGGGCCAAGGCCCCCCGAATTAGATCGTCGATGCGTCTACCTTATCGGCGTCGATGCCGAGCGAGCCGATGGCGCGCGCGACCTCGGCCGCGTCGGCCTGCCCTTCTTGCCGGAGCGCGTCGAGCACCGCGACGACGATGGACTCCGCGTCCACCTCGAAGTGCCGCCGCAGGGCCTCTCGCGTGTCGCTCATGCCGAAGCCGTCGGTGCCGAGCGGAACGAATCTTCCAGGGACGAAGCGCGCGATCTGGTCGGGGACCGCCTTCATGTAGTCGCTCGCCGCGACGAACGGACCCGGTATTCGCTCGAGCGCCGTGGTGACGAAGGGCGTCTGCGGCTGCTCGAGGGGATGCATGCGATTGTGACGCTCGCAGGAGAGCGCGTCGCGCCGGAGCTCGGAGTAGCTCGTGACCGCCCAGACGTCCGCACAGACGTCGAACTGCTCGCCGAGCATCTCTTGCGCCTTCAGCACCGCGAGCATGATCGAGCCGCTGCCGAAGAGCTGCGCGCGCCGCCGTCCCTTCACGCCCGGCTTGAATTTGTAGATCCCCTTCAGAATGCCGTCCTTCACCGAGCCGGGTGACGGCGGCATCTTGTACGCCTCGTTCTGGAGCGTGATGTAATAGACGATGTTCTCGCCGTTCGACATCATCCGGTAGAGGCCCTCCTCGATGATCGTAGCGAGCTCGTAGGCGAACGACACGTCGTACGAGACGACGCTCGGCACCGTGCTCGCGAGGAGCAAGCTGTGCCCGTCCTCGTGCTGCAGACCCTCCCCGTTCAGCGTCGTGCGGCCCGCGGTCGCGCCGAGCAAGAAGCCGCGCGTCATCGAATCGCCCGACGCCCAGATCTGGTCCCCGGTCCGCTGGAACCCGAACATCGAGTAGAACGTGTAGAACGGGATCATCGGCTGGTTGTGCACCGAGTACGACGTGCCCGCCGCGACGAACGACGCCATGGAACCCGCCTCGGTGATGCCCTCTTCGAGCACCTGGCCGTCCTTGCTCTCGCGGTAATAGATGAGCCGGCCCTTGTCGACCGGCTCGTAGAGCTGGCCCTGCGACGAGTAGATCCCGACCTGGGCGAAGAGCGCGTCCATGCCGAAGGTGCGACCCTCGTCGGGGATGATCGGCACGATCCTCCGACCAATGGACTTGTCGCGAAGGAGCTTCGAGAGCAGCCGCGTGAACACCATGGTGGTGGACGCCTCGCCCTTGGCCATGCCGGCGTGAAACTCCGCGTAGAGGTCCTCCTTCGGCAGCTCGACGGCCACCTGAGACTGGACGCGCCGCTGCGGGAGCGGGCCTCCGAGCGCGCGACGGCGCTCGATCATGTACTGCACCTCCTCGCTGCTCGCACCAGGGTGATAGAACGGCGCGTCGGCGATCTTGTCGTCCGGCACCGGGAGCTCGAGCACGTCGCGGAAGCGCTTCAGCTCGATCGCCTCGAGCTTCTTCTTCTGGTGCGTCACGTTTGCGCCCTCGAAGCCCTCTCCGAGCGTCCACCCCTTCACGGTGTGCGCGAGGATCGCGGTGGGCTTGCCGTCGGACTCGACTGCGGCCTTGTAAGCCGCGTAGAGCTTCCGGAAACTGTGTCCGCCGCGGCGGAGCCGTCGAATGTCGTCGTCGCTGAGGTCGCTCACCATCTCGAGCAACCGCGGATCGGTGCCGAAGAAGTGCTTTCTCGTGTACGCGCCGTCGGCCGCCGCGTAGCGCTGGAGCTCGCCGTCCACCACGTCGTTGCAGCGCCGCACGAGCGCGCCGTCCTCGTCCCGCGCGAAGAGCGGATCCCACTCCGGGCCCCAGATCACCTTGATGACGTTCCAGCCGGCGCCGCGAAAGACGGCCTCGAGCTCCTGGATGATCTTGCCGTTGCCGCGGACCGGGCCGTCGAGGCGCTGCAGGTTACAGTTCACGACGAAGATCAGGTTGTCGAGCCCCTCACGCGCCGCGATGCTGAGGCTCCCGAGCGACTCTGGCTCGTCGGTCTCGCCGTCACCGAGGAACGCCCACACCCGCGACTTCGACGTGTCGGCGATGCCGCGATTGTGCAGGTAGCGGTTGAACCGAGCCTGGTAGATCGCGTGGAGCGGGCCGAGCCCCATGCTCACCGTCGGGAATTCCCAGAACGTCGGCAAGAGCCGCGGGTGCGGATACGACGGGAGCCCCTGCCCTCGCTCGACCTCCCGACGGAATCGCTCGAGGTGCCCGACGTCGATCCGTCCCTCGAGGAACGCGCGCGCGTAGATGCCCGGCGCCGCGTGACCCTGGAAGTAAACTTGATCGCCCGAGCCGTCGCCGTTCTTACCGCGGAAGAAATGATTGAACCCGAGCTCGACGAGGCTCGCGCTCGACGCGTACGTCGAGAGATGTCCACCGATGCCGGCGGACTGGATGTTCGCGCGGTGCACCATCGCGACCGCGTTCCAGCGCACGATGCGGCGGATACGCTTCTCGATCGCCGAGTCACCGGGATGATCGGGCGACTCCGACGGCGGGATGGTGTTGACGAAGTCCGTCGTCAGCGGGCCTTCCGGGAGCGCCCCCGCGCGCCGGGCCACCTCGAAGATGCGCTTGATGAGGAAGCGCGCGCGGCGCTTGCCGCGTGACTCCAGCACGGAGACGAGCGATTCGACCCATTCGTTCGTCTCCGTCGGATCGGCGTCGAGTGGCTCGGGGCGGAACGTGTGCAAGGGTGCCCTCCAGGGTGATGGAATGCCTAGCCTACCCCACCCGTGCCGCCGCGGAAAACACGGGTCCCGACCGGCTGCCGGATGACAACCGGCATTGCCGCCCTATAGAACAGCCGCTCGGATGAACCAGAGCGCCCGGCTCGCCATCTTCATCGGGATCGTCATGTCGATCCTCGGCGCCGTCCACTTCTACGTCTGGCGGCGACTGGTCGTCGATCCGGCGCCCCCGGCGGCCCTCCGGGGCGTGCTGACCGGCGTCTTCATCGCGCTCTACCTGGCGATCCCCGCAACCTTTTACGTCAGCCGCGCGCGGGACATCGGGGCGAGACGGCTCCTTTCGCTCCCCGGGTACGTCTGGATGGGCGTCGTCTTCATCCTGCTCATGCTGCTCGTCGGCACGGACGTGATCCGGCTGGTCGGCGGGCTCGTGCAGCGGCTCGTCGCGGAGGTACCTCCGGCCGATCCGGTGCGTCGGGTGACGGTGGCGCGGCTCTTCGCCGGCGCGATCGCGTTCGTCGGCGGCGGCGCGACGCTCGCGGCGCTCCGCTCCGGCCTCGGTCCCGTCGTGGTGAAGGACGTCCGCGTCCGCCTCGACCGCTTACCGAAGGAACTTCACGGCACGACCATCGTCCAGCTCAGCGACGTGCACGTCGGGCCGACCATCGGACGGGACTTCGTCGAGCGCATCGTCGCGCAGGTGAACGCGCTCTCCCCCGACGTCGTCGCGATCACCGGTGATCTCGTGGACGGCTCCGTCGCCGAGCTCGGCGACCTCGTCGCGCCGATCGCCGGCATGAAGTCGCGCTTCGGCACCTACTTCGTGACCGGCAATCACGAATTTTATTCGGACGCGAACGCCTGGTGCAGACACCTCGCGTCGCTCGGCATCCGCGTGCTCAGGAACGAGCGCGTCTCCATCGGCGAGGGCGCGGCGAGCTTCGATCTCGCCGGCGTCGAGGATCACGACGCCGCACGCTTCGGCACGCCCTCCGACGTCGCGAAGGCCGTTGAAGGGCGCGATCCTGGCCGTGAGCTCGTGCTCCTCGCCCATCAGCCGAGAAGCGCGTTCGACGCCGATCGACACGGCGTGGGCCTCCAGCTCTCCGGGCACACCCACGGTGGTCAGATCTGGCCGTGGAGCTACTTCGTCTATCTCCAGCAGCCCGTCGTGGCGGGGCTCGAGCGCGTCGGCCGCACCCTCGTCTACGTGAGCTGCGGCACCGGCTACTGGGGACCGCCGATGCGCCTCCGCGCCCCCGCCGAGATCACGCGTATCGTGCTCGAGAGCGCGTAACGTTCACTTCATCCCGTAGATCGTCAAGTTCACGGCACCGGGAGAAATCCCCGGATCGGAGCTGAGCCAGGTATTCGCGTTCAGGAACGCGTACGGCCCATTGGTGCGCGTCTCGAAGACGGGCACGAGACCGCCGACGGGGCCGCAGTTCCTCACGACGATGTATTCGCCGTCGCTCGTGTGCAGCGTGTAGCGCGCATCGAGCGTGAAGGTCGTCCCGACGATCTGGTAGTCCGCGCCGCCGGAGAGCACCGTGCCCGCAATCTTCCCGGTCGTCGTGCCGCCGGTGATCGGGATGATGTTCCGGTTTCCGCGCTTGCTCGCGCCCACGGCCACGCTGCCCGCGCCGATGCCGACCGCCTCGGTGTACAGCACGTCTCCCTTCGTCCCCGACGCCATCTTGCAGTCCCAGGACTGATCCGGCACGCCGCTCGGTTCGCTGACGGTGAGCGACATCGCCGGCGCCGGCGCCGTCACCCGATAGACTGTTAGGCGCAGGGTCTTCTTCGTCTCGTCTAGCTCGCGCGTTCCGACGAGCACTCCGGAGTTCAGCGACGCATAGGCGCTCGCCGTCGGCGCCTCGAAATCGAGGACGGTGCGGATACTGCCGCCAGGACTGGGCGCCGTGCCGCAGGTGCGGAGAAGGATCGGCACGCCGTCACTCGTCTGCAGGATGTTCAGCTCCTCGAGCTCGACGGCGCCGTTTGCCAGCGTGAGCTCGTAGTCGAGCCCGCGATCCATCAGCGTCGCGCTGAACTTCGGGCCCGTCGCCGTGCCGCCCTTGATCTCCACGACGCGACGGTGCCCGTACTCGGTCTGCCCGAGGTCGTAGATCTCCCCGAGATTCGCCGTCGCCTCGAACACGAGGTCCCCGCTCGTGGGCGGCGGAATTCCGGCGGCCATCCCGCAGTCCCACGAGGGATGGGGAATGAGGGTCTCCATTTCCGTCAGGGTGCCCGGCGTGCCGCCGCTTCCGCTACCCGGTGCGCCACCACTCGACGTCACACCCCCGCCCGCCGCACCGCCGCCACTCGACGCCGCACCGCCAGCCGACGTCGCGCCGGCGCTCGACCTCGCGCCGCCACCGGGGCTCGCTCCGCCGCTTCCCGTTACGCCGCCATTCGACGCCCCGGCCACCGCGCCGCCGCTGCTCGTCGCGCCGCCGCTCGATGTACCGGCGGCGGTCGCGCCGTTGCCGCCGCCGGGGTTCGTTCCCGCGCCACTGCCGCCGGTGCCCGACGTCGCGCCGCCGATGCTCTGTCCGGCTCCGCCGGGACCGGGGCCGCCCGCGGGCGTGCCGTTCGTGCCCGCCGAGTTACTGCCGCAGGCCACGGCGAACGCAGCGACTGCCATCGCCGGCACGACGCCACGCCAGTTCATACGACCACTTGAATGGTCACTTCCGTTCGTGGGCAAGTCCGTGCTCGTTCCGCTTTGCGTCTCCGGGGATACGGAGGCGGCGTCGCTCATTCTAGAAGCGCGCACGCCCGCGACGATTCACATGATGCGACAAAGCGAGCTGGCATCAGGCGACAGACGAGCTTCTCGCCTAGCCTCCTGCGCCAATTCTCATAGCAATCGTGCTGCGAGCTGGTCGGCGATGCGCATGCCGTCCATCGCGGCGCTCATGATCCCGCCAGCGTAGCCCGCGCCTTCACCCGCCGGATAGAGGCGCGGGAGATCGAGCGACTCCAGGGTCTCCGGATCGCGCGGGATCCGGACCGGTGAGCTCGTCCGTGACTCGACGCCGACGAGCACCGCTTCCGCAGTGAGGTAGCCGCGGAGACGCCGATCGAAGACCGCGAGCGCGCCGCGAAGGCGCTCGGAGAACGCCACGCCCGCGACGTCGAGGACGTCGGCGACGTTCGTGGCGGTGAGGCCCGGGATGTAGCTCGAGCGCGGCAATGTGTCCGAGGCGCGCCGCTGCATGAAGTCGGTCGCCCGCGTCGCCGGGGCGCGGAGCATGCCGCCGCCCGCTTCACCCGCGGCGCGCTCGATGGCGCGCTGGAGCGCGATCCCGCCGAGCGGCCCGTGAAAGCCGGCGCGCTCGAGATCCGACGGCTCGACGCCCACGACGAGACCGGAGTTGGCGAACCGTGAATCCCGACGCGACAGGCTCATGCCGTTCACCACGACGCCACCCGGCTCGGTCGCGGCAGGGACGATGAACCCTCCGGGACACATGCAGAACGAGAACACGCCGCGCCCGTCCACTGTCTCGGCGAGCCGGTACGGCGCAGCCGGCAAGGCGGGGTGGCCTGCGACGCTGCCGTACTGGATGCCGTTGATGAGCGGCTGCGGATGCTCGATACGCACACCGAGCGCGAACGCCTTCGCCTCGAGGCGCGCGCCCTCCTCGACGAGCATCGAGTAGACGTCGGACGCCGAGTGCCCGGTGGCGAGCACGACGAAGTCCGCCTCGAGCTCGCTTCCGTCCGCGAGACGAACGCCGTTGACGGAGCCCGCGGCGTTCTTCCGGAGCCCGACGACGCGCGCGCCGAAGCGGAAGCTCACCCCGACGCCCTCGAGCTCCGCGCGCAGACTCCCGACGACCTTCGGCAGCAGGTTCGAACCGATGTGGGGACGCGCGTCGGTGAGGATCGCCGGCGGCGCGCCATGGCGCGCGAGGATCTCTATGACGTCCCGCACGCTGCCGCGCTTGTGCGCACGCGTGTAGAGCTTCCCGTCGCTGTACGTCCCCGCCCCACCCTCGCCGAAGCAGTAGTTGCTATCGACGTCGACCTCACCACGCCGGTTCAGTCCCTTGAGATCGCGCCGGCGCGGCTGCACGAGCTTCCCGCGGTCGACCACGACGCTGCCGAGCCCGCGGCGCGCGAGCTGGTACGCACAGAAGAGCCCCGCGGGTCCGTCACCGACGACCACCACTCGCGGCGCGGCGACCTCGCGCGGATGCGGCGCTCCGAGCTCGACCGCGACTTCGTCGGTGCCACCGAGTTCGAAGAGCAGGTGGAACCGCACCGTGCCTCGCCGTGCGTCGACGGAGCGCTTGCGGAGCACGACCGGAGGGAGCTCCTCCGCCGGCACTCGAAGCGCCGTGCCGATCCGCGCGCGGACGTGCGCGTCGTCGGTAGGCTCGTCGAGCCCGAAGTCCAGGGACAGCTCCGAGGGGATCGGCACGGCGCAGTTCTAGATCGCGAACGTGAAAGCCGCGCGGGTCGAATGACCGGACGGGCGCACCAAAAGGCCGCGCCCGGGCCGAGCGAAAAGCGCCCAAGTAACTGTTCTTGTTACGTTATCAGCAACTCGCGCCAGTCCTCGGCAGTCTCCCGGCGCTGCCGCATCGCAGCGCCCGTCAACGCGAGTAACAACCCGGACCCCGTTCGCGTAAAAATAGACTCAGCATGACGATGAACGCAGAGCCCCAGGCGCAGACCCGCAAGCCCGAGAACGTCGACCGCGACACGGAAGAGTGTCGGGCGCTCAAGCGCACCCTCGCCGCCGCGTTTCGCATCATCGCGCGCCGCAAGATGGACGACGGCATCGCCGGTCACATCAGCTGCCGCGTGCCCGGCACCGACGATCAGTTCTGGGTCAATCCGCTCGGACTCTTCTTCGAGGAGGTCACCGCGGACGATCTGCTCGTCGTCAACTTCGACGGCAACATCCTCGAGGGCGACCGTCCCTACAACCAGGCTGCGTTCGCCATCCACGCGACGCTGCACAACGAGCGGCACGACATCCAGGCGATCTGCCACACCCATCCGCCCAAGGGCACCGCCTTCGCCGCTCTCGGCCGTCCCATCAAGATCCTCGATCAGACCGCGTGCTCCTTCTTCGAGGATCACGCGCTCGTCCGCGAGTACGAAGGCGTCGTCGCGAGCAAAGATCAGGCGAAGACGCTCGCGCGCGGCATCGGGAAGAACCGCGCCGCCGTGCTCCAGAATCACGGCCTCATCACTCTCGGTCAATCGATCGAACAGGCCACGATCGATCTCCTCGATCTCGAGCGCACCTGCGAGCTGAACCTCGCCGTCCTCCCGCGCTGGGACGAAGTCATCGAGGTTGACGCCGAGACCGCACGCCAGTCCAAGGCAGTCTTCACCAGCGCCGGCCGCCTTTACCTCCAGTGGCACGCGCTGGTGCGCCAGATCGAAAATCAACCGCCCCACTACGCAGGCCGCACCCGCACCGTGCAGTAGAGACACCACGCGCCGACGCGACCCGCCGGCGCGTGCTGCGAACCGCCGGCGATTGGCGCCGCGTCGAGAACGCGCAGTCGTATGGGTTCTGGGGGGAGCCCTCCACGACGTGGCCGTCGGCGGCACGTTACTTCCGCAACTCATGCCGGCACCTCGTCCGGCGCGACCACGCCGTGTCTCCGGCACACGCTCCGACCGCCGAGCCTCTGCATCGCCCGAAACACGCTGCACGACCTGAGGCGCGGCGGCGAGTCGCGCCGAGCCGTTCGGCGCCGCGATCACGAGCAGTGCGTCGTCCCTGGTTGCCGTAACGCGCAGTTTCTCGATGTCATCACGTTGCGCTGCGTTCGGAGGGCGGCGGACACGACGCTGACAGATTGACTACACTTTGCGGCGCGCACCATCGCGCAGCACATCGCGGAGGTCGTCGTCACTGGCAGCGTCTCGGCGGGTATTCGATTCCGGCATGCCGACGGCAGCGACTACGGAGAGGCGCCGGAACCGAGTGCGGTGGAGATGCATGCCAAGGCCTTCGCGCGGTGCGCCCCCGTTTGACACCGCGCAGACCCTCAATGCTCCGACGCTTCAGGCTTGCTCCGAGATGGAGGCGGCGCTGGAACACTTGCGCTGGTTGCCGTGGGACGGACGCTTCGAGGCGGCGAGTGAAGTTGTCGCCGGAGCGGGAGACACGCCGATGGAGCAATCATCCTGATGAGCCCTCCGCGACTTCGATTGAGACGCGGTGCGTGTGCTCCGACCCGGTAGTCGTACGTTCGTTGCGCGGCTGTTGGTGGGTCGCAAATGTTGGACATATCGAGGGCAAAGGGGCTCGATTTGTGAGCCGCGCGGCGCGGCGCATGACTGTGTCATGCGTGCGATCGCACGTGACACATTCGAGCGGCGAGCGATGAAGAGCGGTTCACGGACGACGGCGCAGTAGCGCCGCTTCAGTGCGTCATGTCGTGCTCCGTGACACGTGCGTGTGTTCGCGTCGTGGTGATCACGGAGTGTGCTGCTTTGCCGCACTCGAACGCGCGTCCGCAAATCTTCTCATGTGTGAATCGTCCGTACGATCGAGCACGGTGGAGCGCTAATGATGTGTGGACACGCTCATCGAGAGGGCTATATGTGCGAGCACGTCACGCTTCCTCAGTGTGAACAGGAGACAAAACATGAAATCGAGGACCTACACTCTGCTCGCGGGCAGCCTGCTCGCCACGTCCACGCTCGCGTTCGCCGCCTGCAGCTCGAGCAGCGGAGATGCGACCACCGGGACGACGGATCAGGTTCAGAACGCGCTGAACCCGATCACTCCGTTCGAGTGCCGGCGCGCCGTGCTCGAGTGCGTCGACACGTCGTGCCAGGCCGAGATCAAGGAGCTTCTCGCGTCGTTCCCGTTCTCTGCGCGCGGGTTTCGCGCGATCGCGTCGCTGCAGCAGTGCGCAACCACGAAGTGCAGCAGCGCGTGCACCGGCGGCCTCGGCGGCGCGACGGGCGCTGGCGGCGCAACCGGTGCGGGCGGCTCGGCGGGAACCGGCGGCGCAGAGCCCGACGGCGGGACGGCCGCTGGCGGCGCTCCCGCGGGCGGAACGACGTCGACCGGCGGCGTTCCAACTGGCGGCACGACGTCCGCTGGCGGAACTACCGCGACGGGTGGCACGACGTCCGCTGGCGGAACTACCGCGACGGGCGGGGTGACCGGCACCGGCGGCGCTGAAACCGGTGGCGCTCCGACGGGCGGAACGACGGGCACCGGCGGCGCGACGTCGACCGGCGTCGACCTGAGCGGCACCTGGATCTCACACGTGACGACCGCCGGCACTCTCGCGGTCCCGATCGTCGGCACTGCGAACGCCAACATCGACATCGTGCTTCGTCTCGTCGTCTCGCAGACGGCGAGCACCCTCGACGGCAAGCTCCAGATCTGCCAGCTCAAGACGACCACGACACCGAACGCGAGCTCGCTCGTCCTCACCTTCACCCCCGCCGTGCTCGCCACGCTCGTGACGACAGCGTCCGAACCGGCGGTCACGGCCGTGATCGGTCAGCCCGTCCCGTTCCCCGCGGTGACGATCCTCACCGGCCAGAACGCAGCCGGCACCCAGGTGGACTCCGACAACGACGGCAATCCCGGCGACACGGTTCCGTCGAACATCGGTGGGCTCATCATGCTGAACGCCTACACGGGCCTCACCATCAAGACGAGCCTGACGTCGACGCTCACCGACGCGAGCACGCTGACCGGCACCGCGTCGTTCTCGACGACCGGGACGGTCTTCGGCTCCGACAACGCGCTCCTGTCGAGCGGGACGATCAGCGTCACGCCGTCGTCGACCGCGATCCCGTTCACGGCGACGAAGCTCGCCGGCGACGTGGCTTGCAGCGGCGTCCTGACGCGGTTCTAGTAACGGGGCATTTCTAGTAGCGGGGGGCCTTGGCCCCCCGCAGCTTCAGTACCAGGGGGGCCTTGGCCCCCCGCAGCTTCGCCTTCGGCGAACTGCTCCCCCCGCCGCTTCGCGGGCTCGCTGTGCTCGCGCAGTCCGCTTCGCCTTCGGCGAACTGCTCCCCCCGCCGCTTCGCGGGCTCGCTGTGCTCGCGCAGTCCGCTTCGCCTTCGGCGAACTGCTCCCCCCGCCGCTTCGCGGGCTCGCTTCGCTCGCGCAGTCCGCTTCGCCTTCGGCGAACTGCTCCCCCCGCCGCTTCGCGGGCTCGCTTCGCTCGCGCAGTTCCGCTTCTCGAGGGACGGGCCCACCGGCTTCAGGTCGGCCGGGGCCGTCATTTTTTCCGTGTTATACCGGCCGCCCGCGCGCTCGTTGCGCGGCACAACCGACACTCGAGGAGAATGAGTCATGAGCGAAATCAGGAAGGGCGCGGTCATCTGGAAGGTTCCCACCGACCTCGAGGGGCCGGAGGTCAAGGTCGGCGACAAGGCGCCGTCCGCGTTCACCTTGATCGGGACCGATATGGGTGAGGTGAAGGGCACGGACTTCTCGGGCTCGGTGCGGATCCTCTGCGCGGTGCCGTCGCTCGACACGCCGGTCTGCGACATCGAGATGCGGCGCTTCAACACCGAGGCGGCGAAGCTCCCCGGCGTGACGGTCGCGGCCGTCTCGCTCGATCTGCCCTTCGCGGCGAAGCGCTGGTGCGGCGCCACCGGGAGCGACAAGATCCGCGCCCTCAGCGACTACAAGTTCCGCGACTTCGGGACCGCTTACGGCGTCCTCGCTCCGTCGAAGGGGCTCCTCGCCCGCGCAGTCTTCGTGATCGGCAAGGACGACGTGGTGAAGTACGCCGAGTACGTCGCCGACGTCGGCAAGGAGCCGAACTACGACGCGGCCCTCGCCGCGGCGAAGTCGCTCGTCTGAGAATCACCCCGACGGCAGCCGGTGCTCGACGAGCCGGCCGTCACCGAGCGCACGACGCGCGAGCTCCACGAGCCGCGCGTGGTGCGTGAAGAAGAGCACCTGCGTACTCTTCGCGATCTCGCCGAGGACCCCTAGAGCGGCCTCGGCGCGGGCGTCGTCGGAGTGGATCAGGACGTCGTCGAGGACGAGCGGCATCGGCTCGTTCAGCGTCGCGTACCGCTCGAGGCTCGAGAGCCGGAGCGCGAGGTAGAGCTGGTCCCGCGTGCCGTCGCTCAGGCCGCCGACCTCGATGCCTTCTCCGCCCTCGGCGCGCACCGCGAGGAGCACGTGCTCGTCGTTCTCACCGACGCCGACGCGGAGGCCCGAGTAACGCCCCAGGGTGAGCCGCGGCAAGAGCTCACTCGCGCGCGCGAGCACGGGTCCCTGGTTTTCCTCACGGTAGCGCTCGACTTCTCGCGAGAGCAAGAGCGACGCGAGACGAACCCGGACGTAACGGCGCACGTGACGCTTGAGCGTCGCGACGCGCGCCTCGAGCAAGGCCGCTGCGTCTGCGGCGTTGGTGTTGGCGAGGCTGTGCACGCCGTGGTCGAGCTGCCCCGCGTCCTCGGACGCGCGCACCATCTTGTCGTGAAGCTCCTCGAGCTCGCCCTCGAGATCACGCAGGCGGGCCCGCGCACGGTCCAGATCGAGACCGCGCGTCTCTTCCTCGAGGGACTCGACAGTCGCGCCGTCGCCGGCCGTGAGGAGCTCTTTCTCGACGGTGGCGAGCTGCTGTTCGAGCGCTGCGGCGGTCTGCGAACGTCGCTCCGCTTCTTCCA
This sequence comes from Polyangiaceae bacterium, assembly GCA_036272055.1. Taxonomy (GTDB): domain Bacteria; phylum Myxococcota_A; class Polyangia; order Polyangiales; family Polyangiaceae; genus DASZVB01. The sequence continues at coordinate 58,354 of DATAZL010000103.1, forward strand.
GATCATCGAGGCCCGTGACACGGGCGGCGCTGACGAGCGAAGCGAGCCGCGCATCGGCGTCTCGCTGGCGCTCGCGATGTGCCTCGAGCGACGACGACAGGGTCGCGAGCTCCGCCTGGAGCCGCTCGCGCTCCGCGCGCTCGAGCCGCCCGGTCTCCACTGCACGGACGAGGCGCTCGGCGGCGTCGGCGACGGGCAACCCGGCGAGCTCCGGATAGTGGGCGCGCGAGCGCTCGGCGACGTCCTCGGCGAAGCGCGCCGCGTCGCGATCGATGCCGTCGATGCGACGACGCAGACCGTCGGCTTTCTCCACTTGCCGGACGAGCTGCGCCATCGCGTCGAGGACCGCGAACGCCTCTTCCTCGGTCGGTTCGCCTCCGAGCCCGAGCGCAACCGATGCCTCGACCCACGCGGCGCGCCACGACCCGAGCTCCGAGGTACCACGGGCGACCTCGCCATCCGCGCGCGAGAGCTCGAGGTCGAGCTCCGCAGCGGCCGCGAAATCACGCGCCCACGGCTTCATGTCAGCGGGCGCGCCCGGGGTGAAACCGATGGGCGTCCACAGCGCGCGCCATCGCTCCTCGTGCGCGGCGCGCTCGGCGACGAGGCGCCCGAGCGCGCCGCGCACCTCCGCGGCTTCTTCCCTGGCGGCGCGCTCCTCGGATTCGAGACCGGCGAGTGACGCGACCCGGTCCGCCTCGCGCCGTAGTCGATCGGCGAGGCCGTCGGCCCGGTCCGTCGCGGACTCGTACGCAGCTAGCCGTGGGTCGCTCGCGGCGAGCCCTTGACTCCACGCACCCTTCATCTCGCGCCAGAGCGCCTGCCGCTCGTCGCGTGCGGCGCGAAGCTCGACCTCGGTCGGCACTTCTCCCTCGCGACGCAGCGCGAACAGACGACGCTCGACGTCACGCAGGTGCTGGCGCGCTTGCTCCTCGGTGCGCTCGAGCCGCGTCTTCTCGCCGTCGAGCTCCGTCACGGCCGACGCGAAGCGGTCGACCTGCTCGGGCGACGGCGCGCCGACGTCGGAGAGACGTGTGAGCGCGTCGCGCACGACGGCGCGTGACTCCGGTGGCGCCGCGGTGACGAGTCGCGACACGAGATGCATCTGGCGCGCGCGGGCGTCGGTGAGACGCTTGCGCGCCTCTTCCACCTTGTCCTCGAGGCGCTGGCGCCGGACCGCGAGGGCGCGGATCTTCGCGGCGCTCGCCACGGTGAGCTGCAGGTTGCCCGCGGTGGCATGGGCGCCGATGGACTCGAGCGCCTTCTCTATCGTCGCCTCGATCGCGACGGCGCTCGAGAGGAGCTTGGGACGGTCGATCTGGGCGGAGAGATGGCTCCCTCGCCGGTCACGCAGATCGGCGAGCGACGCGTCGTCGACGTCGCGCAGTCGCTCGGCTCCTGCGAGCTCCGAGAGCCGCTCGCGAACGGCCGCGGCGCGGGCCTCGTCGCGTGCGGCTTCGCGGCCTGCCTCGGCGCGATCGCGGAGCGCCGTCGTGCGTTGTGCGGCGGCGTCCGGCGCCACGGTGACGACGGTGCCGAGCGCTGCCAGCCGCTCACCGAGCTCCTGGCGCCGTCGAAGACCGGGCAGCACCGTGACGGCGCGCGTGAGCCGGACCTGCTCGGCCGTGACCTCGGTGCGGCGCGTGCGGAGCGCGTCGCGGGCCGCCATCGCGTCCTTCAACGCGCGCTCCTGCTCGAGGTACTTCGTCGGGCTCGTCGCGGCGTTGCGGAGGTCGTCGCGCGCTTCTTTCACCTCGGCGATCGCCTTCGTCACCTTGCGCTCGCGGGCGCGGGCGACGAAGAGCTCGTCCGCCTCACGGCTCAGCTCGAGGGCGAGCTGATGAACGCCGCGTCCGCCCACGCCGGCAGCGAAGAGGCTCTCGCCGACGTTGCCCTTGCCGGCCAGGAGCGCCTCGGCGCTCTCGCGCAGCCGTACGTGATCGAGCCCGAAGAGACCCTCGAAAAGCTCGCGCGTCGCGCCCTGGAGAAGCGGCGCGAGGACGGCATCGTCGAGCGGGCTCCCGTCGGCGGCGAGCAGCGTGTTCTTCCGTCCCTTGCGCCGCACGAGCTCGACCTGGGCGCCACTCCGGCTCTCCACCAGAGCACCGATGCGCAGCTCCGAGGGCGCGAAGCGATGCGCGTCCACCGTGCGTTCGGGAATGCCGAACAGCAAGTCGGAGATCGCGCGGAGCGTCGTGCTCTTGCCGGCCTCGTTCGGGCCATAGACGAGCTCGAGCGCGCCCTGACGGCTCCCGAACGACAGGTGCTCGCCCGCGAACGGACCGAACGACAGCATGTCGAGGCGGAGGAGCCTCAATCGTCGCTCCCGAGTGCCGCCAGCGAAGGCAGCAGCATCTGCTCGACATCGGCGAGCGCCTCGAGGAGCGAGTCTCCGTCGTCGAGCTCGACGGCTTCGACGCCGTCGCGGACCTCGGACGGGAGCTTCGCCTTCAGATCGCCGAGCTCGGCCAGGAGCGAGGAGCGCGCGTCGGCGTCGGTCCGGAGTGTGAGCATCGCGCGCGCCACCTGGCCGAGCGCGTCGCGGCGCTCGGCGAGCCGCTCGACGTCGAGCTCCGCGCGCGTATCGAGGACGACGCGCTCGAGAAAGAGCTCGTCGGGGAACTCCGTCGCGGCGGCACGGAGCTCCGCCTCCCACCGCTCGGCGTGGGACTGCAACGCCGCGTGCGCCCGCGACGCACCGTGCACCACGACGCGCGCGGCGAGCGTCCTTCCCTCGGCGGCGTCGACCTCGCGCCCGAGCGCTGCGCGCGCGCGGTCGAGCACGTCGTCGGGAGCGTCCGCGTCGCGCGCGTCGACCTCGCACACCGTCCAGCGCACGACGTCGAGCGTGCGATGCTCCACCGACGTGACCCGGCCTCCGTCGACGTCGATGAGCGTCGCCCCCTTGGGCCCCGTCTCCTTCATGTGACGTCCCTGGAGGTTCCCGGGGAAGACGACCCACGGTGCGCGCGACAGCACCTCTCGCCGGTGCACGTGTCCGAGGGCGAAGTAGTCGTACTCCTTGCGCACCAGCGTATCGAGGGTGCAGGGCGCGTAGTCGTCGTGTCCGGGCCGGCCGGTGACGGACGTGTGCAGGATGCCGATGTTCAACGCGCCGCGGATCCCGTCCGGATAGCCGCTCGCGAGATCCGACTTCGTCGAGCGGTCGCGGAAGCTCTGGCCGTGGACGGCCACGCCGAGCTCCTCGAAGACGTGCGTGACGGGCCGCGCGTGCGGGAGCTCGAGGACGTGATCCGGCAGGCGCAGGTGACGCGTGATCTGGCTACCGGCGTCGTGATTGCCGCGGACCACCACGACGCGAGCGCCGATCTCGCGCAGCCGGTTCAGCTGAGCCACGAAGAACAGGCCGGTCGAGTAGTCTTTCCAGTCGCCGTCGTACACGTCACCGGCGATGAGCAGGAGCCGCGCGTCCTCGGCGAGGCAGAGGTCGACCAGGCCCTCGAACGCGCGACGCGTCGCGCCGCGCACCTCGTCCACCGGGGCACCGGGATAGCGCTCGAGCCCGAGCATGGGGCTGTCGAGGTGGAGATCCGCAGCGTGGACGAGCTTCACCTTGGGCGAGGTCATAGCATGCTCAAAATCGGAGTTCTGCTCCTCGCGGCGGTCTGGTAATCGAGGAACCGGGCGTTTTCTTTCAGAGTGGCTGGGCAGACCCTTTCCCGATTCTGGGCCGCCTGCGCGCGTGCGCGGCCGGTCCTCGAGTCGCGGCGTCTGCCGCTGCTCGCCGCGCTGGTCGGGTTCGTGCTCGTGAGCCCCTCGATCTTCACCGGGTTCGCCACCGAGGACTGGGTCCAGCGCGGCGTCCTCCGTCGCGCCGCGCTCCCGGGGCTTCGTGACCTCAACGTGTTCGGTCACGGGGGGTTCTGGACCAGCGCCCAGGTCGTCGCGAGGAACCGCGAATACCAGCGTGCGGGCTGGTTCCCGTGGATCACCGACCCACACTTCGACGTCTCGTTCTGGCGTCCGCTGTCGTCACTGACGCATCACCTCGACTACTGGTTCTGGCCGGATCATCCGTCGATCATGCACGTCGAGAACGTGCTCTGGTACGCCGCGCTCGTCGCGGCGGTCGCCGTTCTCTACGCGCGCTTCGTCGAGCCGCGCTGGCTCGCGGGCGCGGCCGCACTGCTCTACGCCGCCGACGACGCCCACGGGCACCCGGTCGGCTGGATCATGAATCGCAACGCGCTCATGGCGACCTTCTTCGCCGTCGTGGCGCTCTGGGCGCACGACCGGTTTCGCCGCGAAGCCTGGCACCTCGGCGTCCCTCTGACCGGCATCGCCTTCGCGCTCGCACTGGGCTCGGCCGAACTCGCGACGTGCGCCGTCGGCTACTTCATCGCGCACGCCGTGTTCGTCGATCGGGCGCCCGTCCGGCATCGGCTGTTCGGCGCGCTCCCCTGGCTCATCCCGCTCGTCGGATGGGCGGTCGTGTACCGGCGGCTCGGCTACACGACGCACGGGTCGGGTCTCTACATCCATCCCGTGGGCGCACCGCTCGCGTATGCCTTCGAGGTCGTCGAGCGCGGCGCTGTCCTTCTGATGGGACTCCTCGCAGCGCCATTCTCCGATACCTGGACGCATTCCGGGCCGTACCTGCAGGGGCTCATCGTCTTCTGGGCGGCGACGGTGCTCTGGTTCCTCGCGCGCATCTCGTGGCCCCTTCTTCGCGACGTTCCGGGCGCGCGGTTCTGGCTCGCAGGCGTCGTGCTGTCGCTCCCTCCCGCGTGCGCCACGTTCCCGGAAGATCGCCTGCTGCTCATTGCCGGCGTGGGCGCGTTCCCGTTCCTCGCGCTTCTCGTCGTGTCGCTGTTCGAGCGCGCACGGCGCGATCCTGCTCGAGAACGTGGCACACGGCTCGTCGCCGTCGCGTTGCTCACGCTCCACGCCTTCGTCGGCCCGGCGCTCCTGCCGTCGCGCTCGCTTCACATGCAGCGCTACGACGCGCGGGTCCGGGCCGCGGGGCAAAGCGCGTACGCGCTCTCCAGGGGAGCACCGACCGACGCGCTCTTCGTCGTCAACGGCGAGGACTTCTACTTCACCGGCATGATGGCCATCACCCGCGTCGCCCGCGGCGAGCGTACGACGCTGCGCATGATGACCCTCGCCGGCACACTCGAACCGATGACGATCCGCAGGCTCGACGACCGGCGGCTCGAGGTCCGGCCTCGCGACGGATTCGTCTCACGCGTCTTCGACCGGCTCTACCGCAGCCGGAGCACGCCGTTCCGGCGCGGAAGCACTCTGGATCTCACCGGCATCGACGTCACCATCGCGGAGGTGAACCAGTGGGGAGAACCGGTCGCCGCGGTGTTCGCGTTCGCGCTCCCGCTCGACAGCCCCGTCTATCACTGGGTGGTATGGAAGGGCGATCGCTACGAGCCGTTCGAGCTTCCGAAGATCGGCGCCTCCGCCGTGATAAGTGGCTGAGGCGCGCGCATGGAAGACACCGGCAGAGCGCCTCCGGAAAACGAGCGCCGCGAGTCGCGGCTCGCCGCGACGCTCCTCGCGCTTCTGTCGCTCACCTACCTCGCGTTTCTGGCGTTCTTCGTCCCGCGTCTCAACAATTTCGTCTACAGCGACCGAGAATTCACCGGCTGGGTGATGCCGATCGCCGCCCGGCTCAACGCCGGCGCGCGCCTCTACAGCGACGCCGTTCTCCCCATTCCACCGGGGAGCTTCGAGGTCCTCGCTCTCGTGCAGCGGGTGACGGGGAAGGTCCTCCTCCTGCACGAGCTGTGGTTCGCTGCACTCTCGCACTGGCTCATGGGGCTGATGGCGTACGCCGTCGCGGCCCGGTTCTCGACGCGCAAGGTGGCGCTGCTGGTCGCAACGGTGACGCTCGTCCTCGTCACCCAGGCGCCCAAGGAGTGCATCTACGATCACACGTCGCTCCTCTGCGCGTGGCTCGCGGTCGTCACCGGGATGAACGCCGTGCTCGGCGAGGGCACGGCGTCCCGGCGCGCGTGGCTCGCGACCGGCGTGCTCACCGGCGCGTCTCTCGCGTTCAAGCAGAGCACGGCAACCGGTATGGTCGCTGGCTGGGCGCTCGCGCTCGCGTATCTCTGGGCCGTCGAGACGCGACACGGCCGCCGGGACCGCGCGCGGGCACACGGGCGCGCGGGAGCGGTGTTCGCACTCGGGTTCGGCCTCGGGCTGCTCGTCGTGCTCGCGTCGATCTTCGGGGCACACGCGACGGTCGGCGGGTTCGTGCAGGCGGTGCTCGTCGACGGCCCTCCCCTGAAGGGCGGCGTCCGCACCCTCGTGAAGAACCTGTTCCTCTTCGTCTTTCACTACGACGCGATCCGCAACACCATCGTGCCGACGGCGGTCGTCATCGCGATCGGGCTCGGCGTGGCCCGGCGCGCCGGCGGCGTGCACGTGGGGGACGAGCCGGGGCGGCGCGCCGCATTCGGCGCCTTCGACGTCACCCTCCTCGTCGCGGCGCCGGTCGTCACCTACGGCGTCGCAACGGCGATGCTCGCCGGCGAGGTGCGGGCCCTCGACCTGTCGTTCAGCGCCGTCTGCGAGGGGCTCAAGAACGTCCCCGCGTACGGCTTCGTGTACGCCGCAGTCTTCTTTGCGGCGCACCTCCGCGAGAGCACAGCGGCGACACCCGAGGCGCGGGACCGCGGCCACGCGCTCAACGCCGTGATCCTCGCGACGATGACGACGTCGCTCGTCTACGATACGTCGTTCGTCGAGTTCAATCCGTTCTACTTCAATGAGCCGAGCATCCCCGTCGTGCTCCTCTGTCTCTTCGTCGCGACCGAGCGGAGCGGGTTCTCGTGGGCGACGCCCCTCGTCCTCTCGGCGGCGATGCTCGCGACGTTCGGCACGAAGCTGAACCGCGCGCTCTCCGACGACACCCCCGTCGACGGGACGGCCTGGGCCGGTCTCCGCGTGAACTATCGCGGCGTCGAGGTGCTCCGCGCGGCCGCCCGCGCGAGAGAGCTCGCCGGCCCCGCCGGCACGGTGCTCGTCCTGCCGGAAGACGAGGAGTTCGTCGGCCTCATCGACCGTCCACGACCTCCGCTGACGGGCGCCATCGTGTTCGTCGATCAGTACCCCGCGCGGCTCCTGGCCGGGGACATCGCGGCGCTCGATGCGCATCTTCCCGACGTGATCGTCCTTCATCCGCGGCGCGAGCGCGACTGGCGCGCCGTGTTCCACACCTGGACGATCGGCAGCGCCGCCGAGCACATGATGGAGCACGTGCTCAAGGTGCTCCCGCGGCGCTACGCGCTCGACAGCTCGTACCCATCGATCTTCTTCTGGGACCAGGGGGAGATCGACGTCTTCGTCCGCAAACCGGGGGGCGCGCCGTGAGCGACGCCGGGCTCGCACGAGAGCGACGGCTCGGGCTCCGTCTCTTGCTCCTCACGTCGGTCGCGTTCGTGCTCTTCTGTGCCGCGTTCGTTCCGCGGCTGACGAACGTCCACTTCGGGGACGTCGAGTTCACGGGGTGGAGCGGCCCACTCGGCTCGAGGATTCTCCGCGGGGACCGGCCGTACGTCGATTTCGTGCTGCCCATTCCGCCGGGAAGCTTCGTCGCGCTCGCCCTGCTCGAGAAGCTCGTCGGCAGGCCCCTTCTCCTCGAAGAGCTAGGCCTGAACGCGGCGCTGCACCTCACGATGGCCGTGCTCGCGTACGTCATGGCGAGGAGTATCTCGTCGCCCAAGGTCGCGGTGCTGACCGCGATCGCGACGCTTTCGACGGTCATCCAGCTCAACAAGGAGTGCGCGTACGACCACACCGCGCAGGCCGTCGCGTGGGCGGCCGTCGCTGCGGGCATGCGGGCGCTGGCGTCGGCCGACGAACGACGACGGGCACGCCTCTTCACACTCACCGGTGCGCTCGCCGGCCTCACCCTCGCGTTCAAGCAATCGACGGCGATCGGCGCGGTGTCGGGCTGGGTGCTCGCGTTCGGCTACCTCGCCGTCACGGACCGGCGCGCGCGACGTCCGGGCGGCATGCGCCCGCGCCTCGCCGAGCTCGGACGCTATCTGCATGGGGTCTGCCTCGGGCTCGCAGCGACGTGGCTGCTCCTGCTCGTCCTCGGGAGCACTCTCCGTGCCTTCTTCCAGGCTGCGTTCGTGGACGCGTCGATCCTCAAGGGCGGCGCGAAGTTCCTGGTCCGGAACCTGACCTCGTATCTCTTCGACTATCCGTCTTATTCGGCTCCGCTCGCGTCCATCGCGGCCTTCGTGTTCATCGGCCATCGCGTCCTCGAACGACACGGCCGCCTCGACATCGCCGACGAGCGGCGGCGCGCGAGCCCCTATCGCACCACGGAGGTCGTCACCGTCGCGGCGCTCGTCCTCGCGGCGTTCGGCGGCGGTTACCTGCTGCTCGCCCTCGACGTCCGCCCCTATCCGGCTCGTCTGATCCCTGAGCTCGACCGGCTGAAGATGCTGGGCCCGATGAGCCTCGTCACGCTCGCGGCGCTCTTCGTCGCCGAGCTCGTTCCGTTCCGGCGCGACCACGATGACCACGACGCATATCGCGCCGATCCGGACGCGGCGGGCCGCTGCCTCAACGCCGGCATCCTCGCGGCGTTCGCGAGCTCGCTGATGCACAACACGTCGGCGCCCGAGTTCCGTCCCTTCTACGACAACAACGCGATCATCCCCCTCGCCTTCCTGTCGCTCTTCGTCGTGCTCGACCGCGCGAGCCTCAGGTGGCTCTCGGCGGTCATCCTCGCATTTCTTCTGCTCGGCATCGGCGGCAACAAGTTCTTCCGCGCGATGACTGCGAGCGTCCCCATCGGCACCAACGGGCACTGGGCGTGGATGCGTCTCAACGACCGGGGCTTCACGATGGCCATCGCCGCGGCGCGCGCGCGCCAGCTCGCCGGCCCGACCGGTACGGTGCTCGTCCTTCCCGAGGACGTGCAGTTCACGGCGCTCGTCGACCGCCCGCGGCCGCCCATCACCGGCGCCATCATATTCGTCGATCAGTACGCCCCGCGGCTCGCAGCCGATGACATGGCGCGGCTCGACGAGCATCCGCCCGATGTCATCGTCGTTCATCCACGGCGTCCATCCGGGTGGCAACGCTTCTTCCGCATCTGGTCGGGGCGGAGCGGCGCCGAGCGCGTGCTGCACCACGTCCTCGTCGACATGCTCCCCCGCTTCTACGAGCGGGACTCCACCTTTCCGACGACGTTCCTCTACGAGGCCGGCAAGCTCGACGTGTACTCGCGCCGGGCCGTCCCGCTGACGAAGGAAGAAGCGGAGCGCGCCGCGGACAAGAGCGACGACGACGACGCGTTCGACATGCTGCCAGACGACGCGCTCGACCCCGCGGCGAACGAAGGCGCCACGCCGTGAGCGAACCCGCGGCGAGTCGCGCGCCTCGCAACGTGGTCGCCCTCGCCGCGGCGCTTCATGCCGTGCTGCTCGGCTATTTCTTCCCGTTCCGTCTCTTCGCCTCGAAGCTTCCCGTCCTCGAGTACGACTACGCCCTTCACGCTTACCAGGTCGATCGCGCCCTCACCGCGTTCGAGTCGCATCACCGTCTCTGGAGTTACGATCCGCTCATGCTCGCGGGTCAGCCCGCCGGCGTCGTCGAGGATCTGACGAGCAAGAGCCTAGAGGCGTTCGTCATCGGAGCCCACGCGCTCGGGGTGTCGCCGTGGGTCGCGTTCGACGCCTATGTTCTCCTCGTTCACGTCGGGCTCTTGCCCGCGGCGTGGTTCGCAGCGCGGCTCTTCGGCCTCGACCGGCTCGCTGCAGCGTGGACCGTTCTCTTCTGGGTGCTGTGCTGGCACTTCGATTCGTTCTCGCACTGGTGCTGGTACATCGGGATGATCTCGTGGGCACTCGCGAGCTATCTCGTCGTGCTCGTCGTGGCCGTCTTCCATCGCGCCCTCACCGACCACCGGCCGCGTCTCTATGCCGGTGTCGCCGCGCTCGGCGCGCTCGCCGTCTTCGTGCATCCCTTCGCCGTGCTAACCCTCGCAGTACCGCTCGCGGCCCTCTACGCAAGCGCATTCCGTCGCCTCGCGGCGTGGGAACACTGCGCGCTGGCGGTGACCGGCGCGCTCGCTGCGTCGACGAGCCTCGTGTGGCTCGGACCGGCGCTCAGGTTCCGTCACTACATCGGCCCGGTGGACGCGTTCCTCTGGCCGTCGGCGTCGTATGCGCTCTCGGACTGGCTCGGCCTCCTGCGAGATCTCGCGATGACCGGAGAGCCGGTGCGGACGTCACTCCGCACGGCGCTGTTCGTCCTCGCCGCGGCGGGGTTGCTCGAGCTCCGGCGGCGTCGCGACGCTCGCGTGCTCCCGCTGTCGGCGCTCATCATCGTGTCCGTCGCGCTCGCGTATCTGAGCGGCTATTCGTCGCTGCTCCGTCAGACGCAACCTTACCGACACATCGCGCCGGCGACGCTCACCGCGGCGCTCGTCGCGGCCGGTACCGTTACCGAGCTGTTCCGTGCTCGCGCGCCGCTGAATCAGGGCGCGCGCACGGCGCTCGTGCTCGCTGCGCTGGCCGCCGTGCCGGAGCTCGCGCGCACGGCCGCCGGCTATCTGCCGGCGCTGCTGCCGACCCACGAGCACGCACGGACCGCGTTTCGTCCCGGTCCCTTCGCGTCGGGGTCGAGCGAGGAACGTGAGCCGCTCTTCATGGGGCACTCGCCGCCTCCGGAGGAGTACGCAAGGGTCGCACGCTCGGTTTCCGCGATCACGGGTGATCACGGTCGCGTGGCATCGCTCGACTGGGTGCTCGGGGAATACCTCGCGACGTTCGCTCACCTCGCGACCCTCGGCGGCATCGCCGAGCGCAACGTGCCGCACGTCGCCGCACATCCGCTCCGTCACGACCTGTCGGCGCACGTGTTCGGAGAGGATCCCGTGTCCGCCTATCTCTTCGAGTACGCGGTTGCGGCAGTGGTCACCAGGAACGACGCACCCGCGTTCGACACGCGGATCGATCTCCTAGAAAAGGTCGAATCAGTGGGGCCGTTCAGTGTGTATCGCGTGCGCAGCCCATCGAGCTACGTCTCCGAGGGTCGCGGTCGACTGATTGCGCAAGAATCGAACTCCCTCCGCGTCGAGGCCGCCTCTGAAACGCCGCTCGTGCTGCGCTTTCATTTCATGGAATCGCTCAAATGCCGGCCCGATTGTGCGATCTTTCGTGCCCCCGCCGAGCGCGACCCGGTGGGATTCATCGGTGTACGGAATGCGCCCAGGGCATTCGAAATTTACAATGCGTACTGATGCCTCGAGCACGTACCTCGATGTCGTGGAGCGTGCTGACGCGACGCGCGAGTCACGCTGAGAAGCGCGGTTCGCAGTGACGAGGCATGTGCGATTGGCCGGGAAAGGCGCCCGTTGGCAATGGACGGAGCCCGCCGGAAAAGCTACGCTCGGTCTGCGCTTGCATCTTTGATGAGTCCAATCGCACGCACAAGGGACGCCGTCGCGCTTCACCCCACGGAGCATGAGGCGTCGCTTCTTCTCTGGTAGTTTCTCGTGTCGAGCATCTTAGGTGGCGCTAGGAAACCTCGGACCCATGGTGGATACATCGATCGACGGAATTGGCCCTGGCGTGAGCGGCATGAGCGTTTACGTGCCCCCGCTCCGAGTCCCTCTCGAGGCGTGGTGTAGCTGGACCAAGAATCCGTGGCAGAAGGTGCAGACGATCGTCGGGCAAAGCTTCCGTTGCCCCGCCCCTGACGAGAACGTCTACACACTCGCGGCGACGGCCGTGCTCCGGTTGATCCGGCAATACCAGATCGACCCCATGCGCGTCGGTCTCCTCGCCCTCGGCACCGAGACGAGCACCGACAACTCCGCCGGCGCAGTCATCGTGCGCGGCATGGTCGACCGTGCGCTCACCGAGCTCGGGCTGCCGCGGCTCTCGCGTTCCTGCGAGGTGCCGGAGTTCAAGCACGCGTGCCTCGGCGGCGTGTACGCGATGAAGGCCGTGTCGCGCTACCTCGCGCTCGACGGCAAGGACAAGGTCGGCATCGTGGTGTGCGCCGACATCGCGGAGTACGAGCGCGGCAGCAGCGGCGAGCAGACCCAGGGCGCCGGCGCCGTCGCGATGCTCCTCGAGCCCAAGGCGCGGCTCTTCGAGCTCGACCTCGTTCACACCGGGAGCGCGTCCGCATACCGCGGTCCCGATTTCCGGAAGCCCCACGCCCGCCACTTCGTGGAGGGTTACGGCGGCCGCACCCAGCGCCAGCACGACTTCCCGGTGTTCAGCGGCAAGTACTCGACGTACTCGTACGTCGACGAGACGCTGCGCGCGTTCGACGACATGGCAGAGCGGCTCGGCGTCTCGGCGTTCGACGCGCTCACCAAGGCAGAGGCGGCGTTCTTCCACCGCCCATATCACCACATGCCGGTGCAGGCGGCCGCCGCCATCTACGTGCGAGGCCTCATCGAAGCCAAGCCGAAGAACGAGACCATCGACGCCCTCCTGAAAGAAGTGGGCGCGACGCGGGAGGCGCTCGAGGCCGAGTCGCGAGCCTTGCCGGATCTCTTCGACCGGGTCCTCGCGGGCAAGGCCGATCAAGATCCCTTCCCCGTGGCCACTCAGGTGGTCGGAGTGCTCCGCAAGAGCGACGAGTTCAAGAAGTTCGTCGCCGCCAAGATGAGCCTCGGTTCGCGAGGAGCCGGTGAGCTCGGGAACCTCTACACCGCGGCCCTGCCCGCGTGGATGGCAGCCGGCTTCGAAGAAGCGCTCGGTCGAAACCTCGATCTCGCGAACAAGCAGGTTCTCGCCATCGGCTACGGCAGCGGTGACGCGGCCGAGGCCATGCCCACTCGCGTCGTCCCCGGATGGGAAGAGGCGGCGAAGCGCATCAAGTTCGGCACCGCGCTCGAGCGCGCCGTCGATCTCAGCCAGGAGCAGTACGAGTCGCTCCACGACACGCGCCGCGCTGCCGGCCTCCCGAATCTCCCCGGGGATCGCTTCCGCATTGCCCGCGTCGGTGACCGCTACGAGGCCGGCTTCCAGGACCTCGGCATCGAGTACTACGAATACGTGCGCTGATTGACTAACGGGGGGCCTTGGCCCCCCGCAGCTTCGCCTTCGGCGAACTGCCCCCCCGCCGCTTCGCGGGCTCGCTTCGCTCGCGCGTTCCGCTGCTTTGACTACTGCGGCACGAAGCGGGTCCGGCAGCCGCGGACGATGTCGAGGGTCGCGTTGCTGACGGCACGGACCGTCTCGCAGGTGCGCGGGCAGAGGCGAACCTTGCTGTCGGTACCGTTGCTCTCGACGTACCACTCGCCACGTGTCGTGTTGGCCGAGCAGTCCGACGCGCTCGGCACGCGGTAGTAGCGCTCGGAAGCCTTGCCCTGGGAGAGCTCCACGTTGAGCTTGTCCTGGGTGAGATCCTGGTCGGTGACGCTCACGCTGACGTCGCAGGGCAAGAACGCCTGGCGGATGCTGATGAGGTTCGCCAGGACGTCCGCGCCGTTCGTCACCGGGTAGGCGGCGTTGGTGCCGCCTGCGCGCGCGATGGCGTCGAGATCCTCGTTCGGGCCGCCCACGGCGAGGACGTAGGTCGGCACGGTGGGCGTGTTGATGATGCCTGCAGACGCCGCGATGGCTGCCTTCTCGGCGCTGGGCAGGCAATTGGGTGAATCGGTGGACGACGCGACCTGATTCGTGACGAGGAGTACGACAGCGGCGGGCTGCTGGGCCGCGTTCGCCGTCATCCAGTCGCGCGCGCCCTGGACCGCTCCCTCGATGGCCGAATCGATCGGGCTCTCGTGGGTCAGGGTGAGCGCGAGGCTCAGGTTGTTGAAGAGGGCCACGAGCGACAGAGGTCCGTGGTTCGCGATCGAGCCGAGGAGCGGCTGCTGGTTCGTCGGAAGGCCGGCGATGGGGATGTCGGGGTTCACGTAGCTGTGCCAGTCGCAGACGTAGCTGAGGTACGGATCGGGCGAGGATGTCGCCGGGCTGAGCGCGTAGTACTGGATCCCGACGCTGACGCCGCCGAGCTCATCGCTGCCGCTGATGAAGGTCTGGAGGCCCGCGGACACGGCGTCCCATTTCTGGAGCATCGCGTTCGACTGGTCGACGATGACGTACACGCCGAGCGGCTGCGGGATCTGCTGATTGCGGGTCGTCTCGCAGGCGACGTCGCCGCCGTCATCGTTACGGGGGGCGCCGGTGTCCGTCGTGGAGACGTCGCCACCCGCGCTGGCCCCGCCGCCGCCGGAGCCGGCATCGACGTGCACCTTGCGCCCGCCGCTCCCGGCGTCGGGCAGGTGGATGACGGCGCTCCCGCCCGCGCTCACCTGGGCGTGGGGGACGAGAAAGACGCTGCGGGTCTCGCAGCCGGCGAATGCCGTCCCGAGGACGGCGGCGATGACGACGGAATGCCGGCTCAGTGCTCCGCGAGCCACTGCTCGGCGGCTCGCGCCTGCGGCGACGACGGCCAGCGCTCGCTGAGCTGGTTGGCCAGCTCGCGCGCCTTCGCCGGGTCGCCGCTCTGCCGGTAGCTCCTCACGTCGATCCACAGTGCTTCCGGGCTCAGCGTACCGCGTCCGAACCGGTCCTGCCGCTGCTTTGTAGCCGCACGCGCCTGCGCGGTGTGCCCGAGCGACAGCTCCATGCGGGCCAGCGCCACCCATGCGGCTTCTGCCGTGACACCGGTGCCGTCTGCCGCACGGCGGTAGAGCTCACGCGCCTGGCCGTAGTCGCCCGCGCGCCGCGCCTGCTCGGCCATCGCGAGCGGGTCGGCGGGCGGCGTGGGCGCTGCCGGGGCCTGCGCGGTGGGCGCGGGCTCCTCCGACTCGAGCGTCACCTCGGGGACCTGCCGGGTGCTCCGCGGCTCTTCCGCACGAGCAACGGCGACCCGCGGCGTTGCGGCGACGGTGCCGGCCGCAGGCAAGCTCGTCGCAGGCGTCTCGGTCGGTCGCGTGACGGACGCGGTCTCTTTCACTGCGCCGTCGGCGATACCCAGCACGCTGCGTAGCTCCACGGCGCGATCCGGCTCGAGCGGACCCTCGGCCGCGCCCACTGCCGACAGGAGGAGCCGCTGACCGGTCGTCACGGCATGCGTGTCGTCCCGGTCGGTCACGCTGACGTTGCCGACGACGACCTCCACCGCGAGCGACGTCGCATCCCGCGTGACGGCGAAGATGGTGCCGTGCACCACGACGTCACCGCGCGACGTGCGAACCCTGAGCTCACCACCGCCGAGGTCCTTCGCATGAACGGCGACGGTCCCCGACTCGAGCGCGATGATCGTTCGGCAGGCCGACGCCTCTTCGAGCCGCACCGACGTGCCGGGCATCGACGCGGCGAGCGCGACGGAACCGAGGTCGAGCCGTGCCCCGCTCTCGCCCGCGACGAAGCCCGCACGCGCTCCCGCGGGAACGGTGCGCGACGCGCAAACAGCGGCCTTGGTACGGGCGCCGTTCTCGACCTTGGCGGTCTCGAGCTCACCCGGATGACGGAAGATGAACAGCGCGGCAGCCGCAGCCGCGACGGAGAGCGCCGCCGAGCTCGCGATCGCGAAGCGACGGCGACGCGCGCTACGCACGATGGCCGGCCCCTCTTCACGGATCAGCGCGAGAATGCGCTCCCGCGCCGCCTCGTCGAGCGTCGGCTCCTCAGCCTCGGCCAGGCCTTGGATGTGGCCGCGAAGCCGCTCATCCAGCATCGGGAGCCCCCACGAGATCGGAGAGATACGGGTCGCCCGCGGCGAGCGCCTTGAGCTCGCGCTGCGCGTAGTGAATGCGCGAACGGGTAGCGGGCACAGAGGCCCCGACCATCTTCGAGATGGTTTCTACGTCCTTGCCGTCTACGGCCCAGAGGACGAACGCGATGCGCTTGTCGGCAGCGATCTTCGACAGCGCGACGTCGACGCGACGGAGCTGCTCGAGCGCCACGGCGTTGTCGTCTGTCCGGTCAGGGCCGGGCGGCGCTTGCTCGGGCATCGGCGAACGAAAACGAACCCAGGCCGTCGGCCGCATGGCGCGACGGGCAATCTGGACCGTGATCCCACCGACGAACGTCGAAATGGTGCTCTCTCCCCGGAAGGTCGGGAGGGCGCGACACATTTCGACGAATACGTTCTGCACGAGATCTTCCATGTCCGCGCGCGGGCCGAGGAGCCGCCGCAGAAGACGCTCCACGCGGGGCAATTCCCGGCGTGCGATGGCCTCGAGTTCACGAGGATCCCCTGCCCGGGCACGATCGATCGCCTCCGACACCGGGGGAACGGCTCTCTCGCGAACGGACCCGACGTACAGTGCGCCGGCTTGATCCACGTCTTCTTGAGTCACACGAGGTGGTCGCGGGGATGAAATGACCGACGATTTTTCCGGCGGCGCCCCTCGTGGCCTCGGCGGGGTAAGCGAACGAGTCCGCTGTAGCTTTTGGGGCGCCCAGCTCACGGTTCGAACTCCCAGATGATCGAGGCCCGAGCCCGGAGGTCGAGGCCGTCTTCCCTCAGTGCGGTCAGCTCGGTGGAAGAGCCCGGCGGGGACGCATAAAATCGCGAAGCTACCGGGAGAAAGGCAACGCCAGCACCGATACCGAGGGCGAGACCTCCAACCACCGTGTACCTTAGCTCGGCCCCCAGCCCGAGCCAAATCGCAGCTCTCCGGTCGTCGGACGAGAACGACCCGGCGGAATCCTCGGCGTGGGCGTGGATGAACGCCACGCCGATATCCGTGTAGCCGAAAACCGCGCTCGGCCCCTGGCGATGGCCGATGCCGAACCGTGCCGAGAGCTCGTCGCGGACATAGTCGACCCGCCCGCGCCGGTCGCCGGCGGGCAGGATCAGGGTGAGATCGTGCTGGGTCCGGAGGAGACCCGTGGCGTGGATTCCACCCAGGACCACCACCGGACTCCCCCGCCGGGCGAACTGGACGTCGACCCCCAGCGTTGGCTCGAGGAGACTCAGATTGCCGCTCGTGCCGACGCTCTGGACCAATCCGAAATCCGTGGACAGCCGGAGAACGAGGGACGAGGGCGGCGCAGGGGGGCTCGTCGCGCCATGCGCGGGGGGCGCGTTCCTGACGATCTCGAGGAGCTCGACCGCGGCGAGCGCCACGGCGTACGGCGCCCGCGTCGCGCTCTCACCGAGGGTCCGCGAGCCGATGGTCCCGTCGGAGGGCCGCAGCACGCTCACCGTCGCCAGCTCGGCGTCCACGACCACCACGAGATCTTCGGACCAGTTGGCGCGCGCCTCGGCGGTCAGTGGACCGAGGCGTCTTGCATTTCGCGTGTCTCGACGGACCGTTGGCATGTCGATCTGCGTCGCCAGGTAGCGCGCGGCCGCGTCCGACGCGGGTGAAGCGGTGACTATGGCAACGGCGTTCGAGGCAGCCGCGTGGGCCGTCGAGCCGAAGATCAGCACGACGACGGCGAGGGCCACCGCGATTAGCCGCTGCACTCCAGCATAGTACAGAGGCATTTCGCGCGAGACCAACCCCGACGATCGTCCTGAGCTATGCTGGGCTCGCCCGATGACGCGCCTCCCAACCGCTCGATTGATGAGGCTTCGCGACGAGCTCGCGCGGCGCGGGCAGCGCCGTTCGATGGTCTTCCCCTCCGCAGCGCCCAACCTCGTCGACGCGATGAGCATGACCGAGGAGTACGGCGCGCTCTGCGAGGCGATGTTCCTCGTGATGATCGTCGAGAAGCGAATGCTGAACTCGCAGCGAAGCCTGCTCCGCGGCGCGCTCGACGTCCTCTCCGGCGGGAGCGTCCGCACGTCGCATATGGAAGCGATGCTCGACGCGGCCTCGAAGCGCCTCGCCGAAGAGGGGTTCGAGAAACGCTGCCAGGCAGTCGTCGAGTCGCTGAGCGGCGACCCACTCCGCGCGGAGACGACGCTCGTCCTGGCCACAGCGGTGGCCGCGGCGGACGGCGTGGTCACTGCCGAGGAGCAGGGTCTCATCGATCGCTTCGTGAAAGAGCTCGGGTTCGACCCGACGCGACTCGGTGACGTGCTCGACGATCTGACCTCGGCGCCGGACTCGAGCGCGTCCTAGCGAGGGCGGCCGCGCCCGCGGTTCACTCTTCCTTGGGCGTGAACTCCTTCGGGAGCGACGAGCCCTCGCCGAAGAAGTACTTCTGGCACTCGGCCATCCAGATCTTCTGACCCTGGTCGCTGGTGAGATCGAGACGGTACTCGTTCACCAGCATCTTCGAGTGCTCGATCCACGCACGCCACGCCTCCCTGGAGACGTTGTCGAAGAGCTTTTGCCCGAACTCACCCTTGAAGGGCGGGCGGTCGAGGCCCTCCGCTTCGCGGCCGAGTTTCACACACTGAACCATGTGCGCCATGATGAGTTCGCGACTCATAGCCCCGCGCGAGCGATATCGCTAGCGATTGTGAACACGGCCCGGAGTACGCCCCGCGGGCCAGGTGATCGGCTAAGGTCGGCCGTCATGCGGGCGCGACACCATTTCGCTTTCGGCGTGCTGCTTTCCGGGCTCGGACTCGGTCGAGCGGCCTCCGCACAGTCGATCATCAAGCACCCCGGGGAACACCCGACCTACAGCTTCGAGGCGGAGCCGCACCTCGCCATCGCGCCCTTCCGTGACGACGGCGTGGGACCCGGGTTCCGCGGCACCTTCGTCGCGCTCGACAACGGTTTCGTCCCGTCGATCAACGACTCGATCGGGGTCGGAATTGGCCTCGACTGGGTCTTCTACGGCGAGCACTGCGAGGGAACTCCCCGCGGCTGCGCGACCCGCTCCGACGTCATCCTGCCGGTGGTGCTCCAATGGAACTTCTGGCTCACTCCGCGCTGGTCCGTCTTCGGCGAGCCGGGGATCGCGTTCCACATCAGGAACCACGAGGGCAACGACTTCGCGTTCGACGCGTTCGCCATCTACGGCGGGGGCCGTTTTCAGTTCAACGACAAGGTCGCGCTCACCCTCCGGCTCGGTGCGCCGCTCATCCACGACAACGTCATCTCGATCGGCGTGTCGTTCTTGCTCTGAGGCTCCGGTGGAGACCGGAAGCGAGAGCCTCAGGACCGCCAGTGGGGCGGATACGTCGCGTCGTAGCCGGAAAGGCTCTCGATCGCGCGCGCCCAGCGATCCACGTTGGCGTGGTCGGCTCGGAGCGTCTCGAGGCCGAGCCCGACGGAGAGGGCGGTGTCGCGAGTGCCGACGCGCCCGATGAGCATCAGGGTCGGATAGAGCACGAGATCTGCCGCGGTCAGACGCGGGCCTGCGAGGTACGCCTGCCGCGCTAGCCGCCCGTCGTGAATCGACAGCTCCTCGCGAACCTGCTTCACGATGCCGTGGAGCGCGTCCTCGTGGCCCTTGGTGTCGTTCGCGAACACGCGCGCGACGAGCTCTTCCTGGAGCGGGCCGAGGTAGTGATCGACCTCCATCACCGTCTGCCAGACGGCGGCCGTCTCCCCTGCCGTCTCGCCGAAGAGGGGCGGCGTGGGATGAAGCTTCTCGATGTAGCTCATGATGGCGAGCGACTCGTAGACCACCCGCTCGGCGTCCTTGAGCACGGGCACGCGACCTCGCGGGTTCATCGCCAGAAACTCGGGCGTCTTGTGATCGCCGCGGGAGAACTGGAGAAGCTTCGACTCGAAGGGGATGCCCTTGACCGTCAGCGCGAGTAGCACGCGCCACGCATACGGACTCCCACTGCCCCAGTAGACTTCGTACGCCATGGTTCCCTCCTCGCTACCTTGCCACAGTCCGGCGCCGTGCGGCGCGCATTGCGAACAGCGCGATCACGAGCACGCCGGCGGTCGACGTTTCGTCCCGTCGCGTGCCTACCGTGGCACAGCCGCAGGCTCCGCGACCCGGCGGCTCGTGCTCGTCGGCGTTGGGCAAGGGGTGGCTACCGGTGACGTCGAACCCCGGTTCGGAGACGCCGGGCTCGGCGCCGCTGCCCCTCGACGATGCGGCGCTCGGCGAGCCCTTCGGCGGCATGGTGGAACCGGCGAGAAAGAGCGCGGCCAGAGCGACGACCAGGAGCGTTGAGGCGCGAGCGCTGTGAGCCGTCACGGTTCGCTGTCCGGCGCGGGAGAGAGGGACACCGTGGTGATCGTCCCCTGACGCACGTTGAGCGGATAGGTGCCGATCTTGCGGCCGTCGCTCTGTCGCCTGAGCTCGAGCGTCCGCGGGCCCGGCGACAGACTGATGAACGCGCCGAGACCGCTCTTCGTGGTTGCGGTGAGTCCCTTCATCAACGTCTGGCTCGGGGCGAGATAATAAGCGGGCTCGCCGGTGTCGAGCGAAGCCGTCAGACCCGCGGCGGTGACGTCGTTGCACGCGGCGACGCTCCAGACGATGCCGCCGTACGCGTTCCAGTCGAGGTGGTCCGCGATCCCGGCGTTCCTGACGAATGATTCCGCTTCGTCACGAGAGACCAGACGCCGCCAGGTCCACGCCGGGGTTCTTCGGATCGGCGGAAAGAACCCGAGGATCACGCTCGACAGCTCCGTTTGGCCCGTCTCTGTCCACTCCACGAGGAGACCCCCGAAGTAATTCGTACCCCCCTCGCCCGTCCCCGCGCGCGAGAGCGTCAGATCCGCGAACTGGCCGTCTGCATCCCAGACGGCCATCTGCTGCGGTCGGTCGCACGCGACGTCGATGCCCGCGCAAGCGTGGATGGACGCGTTCGACACCGTGTTCGAAAATTCGACGTCGGCGACGCCGACGTGAAGCTCGAGCGGCGGCGAGACGTCCGCGAGCGGCGGCCAGTTCACCGCGCCGAGACACGACCAGTCCGTCTCGGCGCAGGCCGAGAGACAGAGCGGCACCCGGCGGAGCTTGTTCAGCAGCGGATTGCCGGCGGCAAAGTGATCGTCACAGGCACAGTACGACTCGTAGCCCGGGGGGCAGTCCGCCTCGCACGCCTCGAGCTCGAGCGCGTCGACGTTCTGCGCGAGGGTGTCGAGCTCGGCGGGATCGTGCTGTTCGAGGCACTGCTCGCACGCGACCCCACCGAACGTCGCATGCGCCTCCGCGCACGCGACGCAGTTCTTGGCGGCGCAGACCATCAGATTGCTCATCTCGGTGGTACGACGCGTGCCGAGGTTGCACTTCACCTTGCAGGCCGCGTCGTCGGCGGCGCACTTCGCGAGGCACGAGGAGAGCGCCGCGCACGCCGGCTCTACGAGGCACTTGGTCGCTTCCGCGCAGCACCTGTCGTCGATGCAATCGCGGCAGCTCGCGGAGTCGTACGCGGTGCCATCGCACTTGCCGATGAACGTCGGCGCCGCGCCGTCGGACGAAGTGCCGCCGTCCGGCGCGAGCGTGCCGTAGCCATCGACGCCGAGGATCGACCTGCACCCGACGCCGACGAGAGACGTCAACGCCACGACGACGACTGCCTTCCACATGCGGCGGCGAGGGCTCCTCTGTCGCACGGTACCGTCGAGCGTACCCGAATGCGCTCACGCGTTCGAGCCGCGCGCTCACAGGGTAGGACAGGAACCGTCCGCGACCGGGAAGGCCTGGAACGTCGAGTAAGAGACGCTCTGCCAGGCGTCGTGACAGTTTTCGTCCGCCGGCAAGTTCTTCGTTGCGCACCAGTCCCCCGCCGGGAGCCCATTCACCGGGTCGAGCGGGTTCCACTTCGGATCGCGACGGCAGGCCTTGTCGTTATCCGGGATCGTCCAGTTCCGATAGCTACCCCCGGCGAACAGATTGCAGAGGGTCTGTCCGAGCGTGAAAATCTGCTCGAGCTCCGCAATGAGAAAATAGCCGGTGATCTTCGTCGGCGCGAGCTGGTCCGGAGTGCACGTACCCGCCGGGCAGCCCCAGGCGCGGTTCGTCGTGTCGCCGATGCAGCTGTCGGGGAGCGCGTGCTCATCGTCCCCGAAGAGTACGCCGGCGCAGTTCGGATGTGCCGGATCGTTCAGGTACTGCGTGATCTCGGACTCACGGATCGGGATCGCGACATAGTCGGTAGCCGAATTGTAGTTCAGGATGTACGTGAGCGGCGAGTAGCCGTGCAGGTACCCGCTGGCCTTGTCGAAGTAGAACACGCCGGTTCCCTTGCCGTAGAGATCGCCGCCGACGTCCACCCGCGCGAGGAGCGTCTCCCGATCGTCCGGCAGCTTGAAGTCCTTGTCGACGCGCGCGGCAGTGACGGGCCCGACCTTCCACGGCATGGGCATCGGCGCCACGAGCCCCCTGGGCCATCCGGGGGGTGGATCGTAGAGCTTCGTGAAACCGTAGCCCGGGCTCGTGAACATGTCGGTCGCACCGAAACAGAGTCCGCTGGCGAGCGCGGTCGGCTCGTCGGCGACAAACTTCGCGAAGCCGGTGCGCGACGTGTTCGCCACGGTGTCGAAGTCGAGGAGCTGGATGAACCCGCTCGTGCCGCTCGGCGCGCCGCACATCGGGTTCAGGAGCTGGGTGCGCCCGATGAGCAGGGCCTGGATCGCCGGAGTCAGCCCGAGCGGGAGTGTCGACACCGACAGCGTCTGCCGGAACTGCCAGCGCGTCTGGGTGGTGTTGTCTCTCTTCGCGAGGCACTCCGCGCCTGAATACGCGCTCGGATTCCCGGACGGGTAGCACTCGGCGGCCGTCGGGCAGCAACGGCCCTGGCAGCTCGATGGCGGCACGACGCGCATGGCCGGTGCAGTGGCACTGGGCGTCGCGCACGATACGGCGCCGCCCGCGCCACCCGCGCCACCCGCGCCACCCGCGCCACCGACGCCTTGTGGCTTGAGCGCGACGACGAGCGGTTGCGTGATCTGCTCCTCGCATGCACACAGCACGACACCACCAGCCAGAGCGGCGACGAAAATGACCGTTCCTGTATTCATCGTTCCCTCCTGATTCAGAACCTGGCAACACCACCCAGAGTGAAGACGTCGGCGTCGAACGAGACGCTGCCCCCGTTCACGGCGTGCAGCGTGCGGTACGTCGTCCGGTTCGCCGCCGACACGTTCGGTGACTCGAGCGACGGATCGAACAGCATGCCGTTCGGGCCGACCGCGGCCGGCGCGCGAATTCGTCCGTTCCCGTGATTGTCGAGGCCGAGCGAACCTTGTCGCTGGTAGCCGAGCGAGACGTCGAGAAAGTGGTAGCGGACGACGAGCCCACCGCCGAACCCGAACCGGAACGCGCCGACCGGATCCACCGTGAGGAACGCGGGATCCTGCGACCGGGTCTCGAACCACCCGCCGGCGCGCACCGCGAGCAGATCGCGAAGGGCATCCCATTGCCCACCGACGCGCACTCCGACGGAGTCACGGTAACCAGTGGGGCGATCGGCGTTCTGCGGTACGTCGACGTTGGTCGGATTCGTGGTGAGCAACGGGCGAAACCGGACGATCGTCGCCGACGCGACGGAGTTCCGGGTGAAGCTCGCGTCGACCTCCACGTCGAAGAGATCGTCGTGGATCGGATCGCGTACGACGACCGCGTCGTCCGCCGGCACCGGCGTCTTCTCGCGAGGGACGTGGAGACGGATGCCGGCGCGGATCTCGGGAGGGATCTTGTACTCGAAGCGCGTGACCGCGTTCGGAAAGTGGTTCGGGACGGCCTGGTTCGCCGAGCAGCCGGCGTACGTCGTCTTGCCGCTCGCGTCGGCGGCGCCCGCGCACGGAGGGCTCACCGCGCCGTCGCCGTTGTACGGCTGCTGGGTGACGTCGAGCGAGCCGTGGCTCGTGCGGATCGCGTCCATGTACCGACCCCAGAGCGCGACGTCGAGGTAGCGCGCCGGCGAGGCGTGGAGCGAGAGCACGACGCCCGGGACGAACAGATCCTCGGTCCGGAGGGTGCTCAGCGAGTCGTCGGCCATGTGATCGCCGGCGGCGTCGTTGCTCCCGAGGCTCGCCACGCCGGTCGTCGACAGATTGATGACGCCGATGCCGGAGATGAACGCCGCGCCGAGGCGTAATCCGCGAAACGGCTCCCACCCGACGCCGATGGTCGGAAAGATTATCGTCGATTGCTGTTCCAGCTCGAGATACCGGTATGGAGCGGGAAGCACCTTCGGCGTGCCGGTTTTGGCGTCGAAGCCGATCGCGACCGGTGGGAGCTGTCCCTGCGCCGAGCCGTACGTCGCGGGCGGCACGATGGCGATGCCGAACCCGAGCCGGCTCGTCGCACGCCACACGACCGACATCGACGGGATCGTGTTCGGAAAGCCTCCGCGCGAGTTGCACACGGGGCGATACTGGTAATTCGGGCTGCCGACCTGGTTCGGGCCGACCATGGCGTCGCCCGGACCACGACGGTCGAAGCACACGTGAGGAAACGCGAGCTGTTGCTCGACGCTGAAGCCGCTCGCCTGCGTCGCGAGGCCCGCCGGGTTGTAGTGGGTCGCGATCGGCTCGTTCGCGACGGCGAGCCACGCGCCGCCGCGAGAGAACGACGCGCTCCCGTTGTCCGGATATTCGAGCGGATTCGACGCGCGCGCGGGGCACACCAGGAGCACCGCGGCGAGCGGGCCACCGCACGTCCAAGCGATTCTTCCCCAACCCATCCCTCTCACGAGCCACCTCCGAGCTCCAGGTTCGCGATGTACGCGACCAGGATCTGCAGCGGTTGATGGAACTGGTGCGTCCCGAAGAGTCGCGCGTCGTCGAGCCCCCACGCCGCGTACGCGCGCACGATGAGCGTGTCGTTGCCGCCGCCCCAGCTCGGCTGGAGCCCCGCTACGAGGCCGTAGTGGAGCTCGCCCTCGTAACCGCGACGACAGGGGATGCCCTCGTTCATCTGGCACGCGCTCCCCGGAGGCACGAGCACCTCGAAGTCGCCGATCGCCTGCGTGCCGACGACGCGCTGTCGCGGCACGTACACGGCCTGGAGGGCGGGCCCGATGAAGCCCAGGTTTCGCTCGCGGAACAGGAAATACCCTTCCCAGCGATAGCTCACGCCGTGGCTGAGCACGGTGCCGAGCTCCCAGTCGTACGAGACGTCGGGGCGCGCGTCGTAGCGCGCGGTCAGCGTCGACACCGCCGTGAAGCCGTACGCGGGCCAGTACACTGACCAGCGACCTTCCCAGAACGGCCACTCCGCGTGACCGACGTCGCCGTTCTGATCTTTCCACGCGCGCGCGATGCGATCGAGATCGGTGAACGTGACCGCGGGATCCTGATCGGGCGGGAGGGGTTTGACTCCCGCAGCGAGAGTGCGCGCCGGCGGCTCGAAGCTCGGCGGCTGCCCCGCGCGATCGCGTCCGGTGAGCGGATCGGGCTCGAAGCGGAGCACCCGCCATTCGTCGTGATAGCCGGCGGTCGCGCCGAAGCTCATGAGAAAGAGCCGCAGATCGACGCTGCCGCTCACCTCCGCGAACGGGATCGCGACGGTTCCGGTGAGCTGCAGGCGTAACTCGCTCATCTGCTTCTCGAGCTCGACGCGCTCATCGAGCGCGGCCCGAAATCCCGGCCCGATGAGCGGAGTCAGCACCAGCCGCGTACCCGGCTTCTGCGGATTCAAGAAGTCGTCCGCCGGAGGCAGAGCGAAGCTCCGCGACGAAACCGCCGTCACGAACGCCCACGCCGTCGTCGTGAAAAATACGCGCCGCACGGATCCACCCCACCTCGTCGGTGACCTCCGTGCGGCGCGCCCACCCGGGTGGCGCTCGATCGCCGTTCCTTCCCCATTCGCTCCAATCAAGAAGAGCCTCACCCTCTCCGCACCACGCAACGACGCAGTCGCTACACCCCGACGCCCCCTCGAGGTCTCAAGCCGCGTCGAGTCCCAGCTTATGTTCGATTGACGTACGCATCCCGTCCGTCAGAGCACCCTCCGTGCCACCCCACAACGCCCCAAAAAACCGCGCAGAGCCACGAAACAGCCCGCAGAGTCCATGAATCGAGACACGACGTGTCTCGTCGGAGAGAAGCGAAAGCGCGCCGAGCGGGACACGCGCCGAATCGCCAGCGTAGCCGCTACCCTGCAAGAATCCGTCGGGGCGTTCAACGGCGTTTGCTTCCCGCGAGTCGCGAGCGTCGTTGGCGAATGCGTCACTGCAGAGCCTTGCGCAATCAAGCAGCATCGCGCGCGTGCTCGAGACGCCGCTCGAGGTGAAGCGCGCGCTCGTCTATGTCCTGCAGAATCACCGGCACCACGCCGCAGGCGTGGGTCAGCCCACGCCTGCGGCGTGGCTCGATCCGGTATCGACAGCTCCGTACTTCGACGGTTTCACGGTGCGCACGAGACGCGCACGGCGCGATGAAGCGGGACGTGCACCGAGTCCGGCGTTGCGCGTCTGGTCGAAGACGCACCGCCCGATCGCGCCGGACGACGCGCCGGTTTGAGGTCGGTAGCCCGTTGGAAACGGCGTGGTGCTCGTCCCGTCAGAAGCGTCCCGACACGCCGGCTGAGGTCCCGGCGAACCAGGGGACGACGCGGGCGGCGGCGGACTTTTTCGGGGAAGACGCGGTGAGGAGAAAATACGTTCCGGCGGCGGCTCCCACGCCCAGCGTGATGAGCCCTGCGGTCGCGAGGTCGGCGAAGGTGACCATGCGGGATTCTCGGCCGGCGAATGACGGAGGGCACTTCTTCGCCGCGCACGCGGGGTCGGCGTCGAGGGAGTGTTTTTCGCTGACGGCGAGCGCACCGAAGAGGGTGCTGCCGGCGAGCCCGACGCCGGCCACGCCGAACGCGATGAATGCCGCGGTGCGATCGGAGTGGGGCTGAAGATCGTCTTGGGTACGAGGGAGAGACGGAGCGCTCACTTTCGCCGGCAGGGCGAGCGTGAGCGTGCCACTTTCGCCTGCGGCGAAAGTGCGGCTCTCGACGACGTGCGCGTCACCCTTTCCCGAAGCGACGAAGACGTGGGTGCCGGGGTCGAGCCATACCTCGATCGGGCCCGCCGGCGTTCGTTCGACCGTGGCGGCGTGGGGAGCGACCGCGTAGACGGGATGGTCGGACGGCTCCATGCGTTCGAGCCCACGTCCGTCCACCCTGATGGTCGTATCTTCCGGCTTGCGCGCGACGAGGACCTTGACGACGCGGTGACGTACCTCTTCGAGATAGCCGGTCGCGTCGTGCTCGAGGTCCGCCGGGAGCGCGGCGGTTCCGTCGGACCCTGCCGCGAGCGCCTCCGCGAAGCGGAACGAGGCGCGCGCGTAGTGGCCGAGTGCTCGCTCACAGTAGGCGATGTCGTACGTCGTCACGGGGTGCGGCTTGAGGTGGGCGGAGCGCTCGAAGGCGACGAGTGCGGCCTCCCAGTCGCCCGACTTTGCGAGCGCGGAGCCCCGACGGAAGGCGTCGCGCGCCTCGACGACGTCATCGCCGTGCGGCAGCTCCGCGCCGGGTTCACCGGCGGTCGCACGGCCGGCGAACGTCGCGAGCGCGATCACCGCGAGAAGCGTGCGGACGCCCGTCATCTTCGTCCCACACACCTTAGCCGAACCCCGCATCGTCGAGCGAGGACTCGTCAGAACGGCGGCTCGTCGACGAGCCCACCCCGACGACCGGACGCCGGCGGCGCAGACGGCGTATCGCGAATCGCCGCCTTCGGAGGTGAGCGCCGCCGGGAGCCGTTCACGGCGGGGATGCGAGCACGCATCGTGGGCGCCGCAACGGGAGCCGGCGCCGGCAGCGTCGGAGTCGATTCGCCGTTGCCCGGCGGCGAGGGCGACGGCGACGGCGACGGCGACGTGAGCAGGTGCTCTGCCGGCGCGCTCGGGGCATTCGTCGCGGAGGCGGTCCTTGGAGCGCGAACCGACCAGACGACGCCGAGCACCGCTGCCGCGACGAGCGCGGCGATCGCGACGACGACGTTCCTGCCGCGAGGCGACGCCGCCGTCGACGGCGGCGCTGACACGGTCAATTCGACCACGTCAGTGGCCGCTTCAGTATCCGCGAGCTCCACGCGCTCCGCCGGCGGCGCGCCGAGCGGCGAGCTCCGTCCGCTCATCGGGCTCGAATCGAGGGGAAGCGGCGCTTCCTCGACGGCGGCCGCGAACGGCGGTGCCACGACGCTCGTGTGGTGGGAGAGCACGGCGGCGACCTCCCGCAGATCGAAGGGGCGCGCCGCCACGTCGCGCCGGAGCATCCGATCGACGAGCTCCGCGACGTCGACGGGAAGCTCCGGGACGAGCACGCCGATCGGTGTGATGGCCTCGTTCATGAGGCGCTTCAGCACCTGACCGACGTTGGCGCCATCGACGGGGCGCACACCGGAGAGCACCTCGTAGAGCACGACCCCGAGCGACCACACGTCGCTACGGTGATCGAGGTTGCCCTCGCCGAACCCTTGCTCCGGCGACATGTACGACGGCGTGCCGACCACGCCGCCGCCGGTGAGGCCGTCGGTGTCGTCGCCGGGCGGCAGGGCGGCGCCGACGAGCTTCGCGACGCCGAAGTCGAGGACGCGCACGTCACCGGCCGGACAGAGAAAGACGTTCTCCGGTTTCAGGTCGCGGTGAATGACTCCACGGGCGTGCGCCGTTCCCACCGCCGACACGACGGGCAGGAGGATGGCGGCAGTGACGTCGAGGGGAAGCGCACCCTCGCGCGCGAGCTTGCTCCCGAGGGTCTCGCCCTCGAGCAAGTCCATGATCATCACCGGCGTGCCGTCGGAGAGCTCGAAGAAGTCGTGCACCGCGACGACGTTCGGGTGCTGAACGGCGCTCGCGGCGCGTGCCTCACGCAGGAAGCGGCGTCGCCGTCCTTCCTGAAGGTGCGACGGGCCGTTCAGCAGCTTGAGCGCCGCCACGCGATGCGTCACCTCGTGGGTCACGGCCCAGACCTGCCCCATCCCGCCCCTGCCGAGCAGGCGATCCAGCCGGTAGCGGCCGGCCACGACGACCCCGGGGCTCAGGTCCGTACTCATTCCCTACGTAACCTTACCAGCCGAGGCGTCGGAGCGCTTGCCGTGCGCGCCGGGAGTCGTCGTACGATGCGAGACGTGCAGGTCGTTCTTGTGGTCGTGCAGCCGGGGCCGCCGGACGACGCGTCCGTCGCGACGCTCCTCGAGCGCTCCGGTGCAGCGACGCGCGTCGTCGGGACGGTCGAGGAGGCCCTCGACGCAGCGCACCGTGACGCGCCCGACGCCGTGGTTCTCGACGCGGACGCGCTCGGGAGCTCGCTCGCCGATGTCATCGGCCGCTTCGACGGCGTCGACGTCCTGGTCGCCGGCCGGGGTGGCGCGAAGCAGGCCGTGCTCGCGGTGCGCAGCGGCGCTCGAGATTACCTGGAAGTGCCCTTCGACGCCGACGACCTCGGGGCGGTGACGGACAAGCTCCTCGCCGCCCCCGACGACGATCGGAGCGTGGACGCGCCGAACTCGACGTTGCTCGGCGCGTCCAAGCCGATGCAGCAGGTACACGACCTGATCCGCCGCATCGCGGCGACCGACGCCACGGCGCTCGTCCGCGGCGAGAGCGGCACCGGCAAGGAGCTCGTCGCGCGCGCTCTCCACGAGCAGAGCCCGCGTAGCCACGCGCCGTTCATCAAGCTCCACTGCGCCGGGCTCCCCGAGACGCTCCTCGAGAGCGAGCTCTTCGGCCACGAGCGCGGCGCGTTCACCGGCGCGACGCACCGAAAGCCCGGGCGGGTCGAGGTCGCCGAGGGTGGCACGCTCTTCTTCGACGAGATCGGCGACATCTCGGCGGCGATGCAGGTCAAGCTGCTGCGGCTCCTGCAGGACCGCCAGTACGAGCGCCTGGGCGGCACGAGCTCCCTCACCGCGGACGTCCGCTTCATCGCGGCCACCCATCGCGATCTCGAGCACATGGTGAAGAAGGGCGAGTTCCGCGAGGACCTCTTCTATCGCCTCAACGTCGTCCCCATCTGGCTGCCGCCACTCCGTGCACGGCGCTCCGACGTCGTCGAGCTCGCGACCCGCTTCTGCGACACCTTCGCGCGCCGTCACGGGAAAGCCGGCGCGACGCTCTCGCCCGAAGCCCTCGGCGCTCTCGGCCGCGAACGCTGGCCGGGAAATGTCCGGCAGCTACAGAACTTCGTGGAACGCCTCGTCGTCCTCGCCGACTCACCGCTCATCGGCGCTGCCGACGTCACCCGCGAGCTCGCTCCCGAAAACATATTCTCCACCGACGGGGCCGCCGCACCGGCTGCTTCCATCGCGTCCCCGAGCGGACTCACCTTCGCGTCGCGAACCGGCCCCATCGTCCCCCTCGACGCCACGCTCCGCGCCGCCGAGCGTAGCGCGATCGTGCGCGCCCTCGCTCACGTCAAAGGCAACCGCGCCCTCGCAGCCCGTCTCCTCGGGGTAGGACGCGCAACGCTCTACAAAAAGATCGCCGAGCTCGGCATCGAGTAACGCCCATGCCTGAGTGGGGCACCCCGCGCGTCGCCACCGTCGCGGACTCGCTCGGGTGCATGCGCGCTCGACGTCGCAGACGCATGCGTCCGACCGCAGGCGCCCACGTCATGCGCCCTCCCACGGAAAAAATTGCGATGTACTTGGGCGGTACATCGCAAAGTTTTCCGCGAGCCCCCCCTGACAAATCAAGAAGGCGGTGATCCTCGCGAGTCGTGTGAAACGGCGCAAAGCGTCGGCGAAAATCCAATGCGCCAGCGTCATCGCGGCCGTCAGCGTCATCGCGGCCGTCAGCGCCGGCGGCGGTTCACGATGCCGGAGATTGCTGTCATGTCGGCCCGGCCGAGCTCGCGTGTCGTGATGAGGGCCACGATGTAGAGCAGGGCGACGGCGGCGCATTCCGCGAGGGTGACGATCTTGCCGGCGACCGGAAGACTGCGCGCGACGAAGATTGCGACGGCCAGGGACGCAGCGACGCGTGCGGCGCTGAGCGCTGGCACGACGGAGCCCGCGGCGCGCGCGACGAGGACGGCAGCGCACACGGCGGCGAGGACTAACCCCGCCGACGTGGAGAGCGCGGTATTCCGCAATATTTCTTCACCGAACGGCGCCCTGCGCGCCCACGCAAAGCACAGCGTGACGACCAGCGCGAACGCGACGGCGATGACGGTCGCGCCCTCGCGCTCGCGCCCGATGCTCGACAGCACTGCCGTCAGGACCCCGAGGATCGCGAACGCCCCGAACCCCAGCGTGAGCGTCTGCATCGCGCGCGCGCCGAGCTCTGCGACCTCCGGCGAATAGACGAGGCGGAGGAGCTGCGCGGAGAGCCCGGACGTCACGCTGACGAGGAGCCCTGCGACGATCATCGCGATACGGACACCGGCGCTCACGTAGCGCGCCACCGCGACGCGATCCCCGGCCTTGTGCGCCGTCGCGAGGAGCGGGAACAGGACGAACGTCACGCTGACGAGCAGCTGGTACGGCAAGAACGAAAAGAGCTGCGTCGCGCGATACGCGCCCACGAGCGGATCGGCTGAGAGCGGCGGCAACCCGGCCGCCTGCGCCGCGTCCCCGGCGAAGCGACGGAGGAGCGTCAGATCCGCCTGCAAGAGCAGGTTCAGGAGCACCTGACCGGCAAGGAGCGGAAGGATGAACGCGACATGTGCGAGCGCCGTGGGCCCGCCGGTCCCGCGCCGGCCGAGTCCGACCACGAACACGGCGGCGACGGCGATGACGGACGCCGTCGTGACGAACCCCCCCACGGACCCGAGCACCCCCTGCCCTGCCGGCGCGAGATAGCCACCGACGACGAGCGCCGCCGTCCGGAGCGTCGCGAAGACGACGTCGAAGGTCGCTTGCGCCACGAAGCGCCGTCGCCCGTTGAGCGCGCCGATCAGCGGCGAGTAGAGCCCGTAAAGAAGGAGCACGAGGCTGATGAGCCGGAGTGGCGCCACGATGTGCGGCGCGCGCATGAACCCCGCCGTGTACGGCGCGGCGAGGAAGAACGCCGAAGACGCGAGCACCGCGAGCGTCGCGTGGACCGTGAACGTACGGCGAAGGGTGGCGCTCTGCTCGGCACCCGACGTCTGCGCGACGGCGCGACTCACGCCCTGGATCGACGTCGTGACGATGGGGTTATACGTGATGCTCGACGCACTGAGCACACTCGAGAGCGCGCCGTATCCGTCGAGCCCGAGGACGCGCGGCAAGAGCACCTGCTGGATGAGCCCCTGGAAGATGAAGTAGACCTTGGCGAACGTGATCGCCAGACCGCCGCGCCCCACCGCGGCCGCAGTCTCGGCGTCGGGATCGACGGGCGGCCCGCCGGCGAACGCGCTCTCGGCGTCAGGCTCGACGGGGGGCTCGGCGACGGGCTCGGCGGCGGACACGGGCGACCCGTATCATCGTCCGAAGAGGGGCGATACTGCGCCGCGCAGGGCAGTGACGGTCGGCTCGTGCAGGTGGCTCATGAACGTCAAGGTCCACCCGAGGTGGGAGCCGCACAGCAAGACGACGGCTGCCGCGCCGAGGATGCGGGCCGTCGAGAACCGCCTCGTCGAATCTTTCGCCGGTGATCGTCCAGCGGCGAGCCGGAGATGCGCCTCTTTGCGGATCTTCGCCGAAAGCTCCGGTGCCAGTGGCGGCAGCGGCAGCTCGCGCAGTCCACTCAGCGGGTCTTGCTCGTTCATTTTTCCGTCCAGTCCGATGATGCAAGCCGCGGCGCGCGCTCGAGCTCCGAGGCTAGCCGCGACCTTGCCCGATGCAAGCGCTGGCGAAAGGCGACCTCGCCGAGCCCGAGCACGGCGCGCGCCGTCGCAGGGCTCATCTCCTCCACCCCCACTAGCAGAAGGATCTCGCGATCGCCGTCCCCCAGCGCCGACAGGGCGCGCTCGAGCGCACGGACCGCGCTCGACGCGACGGCACGCGACTCGGGCGTCGGCTCCGGCGCGGCGCGCTCGCCCGCGCTCTCCAGCTCGACGACGCGGGACTCGACTCGCGCCCGGCTGAGCCAGCCATTTCGCGCCACCGTGAAGAGCCATGCCCCGAGCTCCGTTTCGGGACGTAGCTCGGGCGCGTGGGTGGCGAGCTTGAGCCACGTCTCCTGAAGGACGTCCTCGGCGACGTGCCGCCGCGCGCACAGATGAACGAGAAAGCGGAAGAGCCGCGGCGCGTGGCGCGCATACGCCGCGTCGAACGCGTCGGTGTCCCCGGCGCGAAGTCCGGCGACGAGCTCGATGTCCGATGCCGGAGTCACGGTGATGAGTGGATCAACGCGCGAACGGGGTGGACGTGACGCCGCAACCGCCATCGACGTCCTTTTTCCGCCGTCCTCTCGTTTCCGTGTCACGGCATCCCGTCTCCCGCGTCGTCTCCCCGGAGGCAAACGATGTTCGTGATTTTCCAGGAAGGCGGCTATCCGATGTGGTTTCTGCTCGCAGCGGCTCTCGCGGCGCTGGCGGCGGGGGGAAACTTCGCGGTCCGCCCGAGCCGGCGCCGCCTCGAGCTGACGCGGGCCCTCGTGCTCACGACCGTCGCGTCGATCTTGACCGGCACTGCGGCGGACGTCGCGCAGGTGGGCCACCATGCGTCCGAGTACCTCGCGGGGCATCCCTCGGACACCCTGGCGAACATCGCGCTCCTCGGGCTCGGTGAGTCGATGAGCCCGTCGATCTTCGGCTTTTCGTGCCTCGCCATCGTCGGCGTCCTCGTCGCGTTCGGCGTGTATCGCGGCGGCACCGAAATGGCGTGACGCACCGGGCGAGGCCGTGAAGCATGCCGGCCCATGAAGGAGCTGAAGCGTTGCCACTGGTCGGGAGAGGATCCCGGGATGATCAGCTACCACGACGAGGAGTGGGGCGTGCCCCTCCACGACGACCGCGGGCTCTTCGAGTTTCTCATCCTCGAGGGCGCGCAGGCTGGCCTGTCGTGGAGCACCGTGCTTCGCAAGCGCGACGCCTATCGCAAGGCCTTCAAGGGCTTCGACCCGAAGAAGGTCTCTCGTTTGACGGAGAGCGATCGCGCGCTGCTCCTCACGAACGAGGGGATCATCCGGAACCGCGCGAAGATCGCGAGCACGGTGGAGAACGCGAAGGCCTTTCTCGCCGTCCAGAAGGAGTTCGGAAGCTTCGACGCGTATCTCTGGGGGCACGTGAAGGGCAAGCCGGTCGTCGGCAAGCGAAAGACGATGGCCGACGTTCCCGCCGTGACTCCGCTCGCCGAATCGGTCAGCAAGGACCTGAAGAAGCGCGGGTTCGGCTTCGTCGGACCGACGATCATCTACGCGCTCCTGCAGGCGGTCGGCGTCGTGAACGATCACCTGACCACGTGCTTCCGCTACCGCGAGCTCACGGCCAAACCTTGAAGGCGCGGTCTTCACGGCGCGGTGAGCTCTGCTAGAGTCGGCGACATGGCGCCCGCCCGCGTCCTCATCATTCCAGGGTTCGGCAACTCGGGCCCCGACCACTGGCAGACGCTCTGGGAGCAGAAATACGGCTACGAGCGCGTCGAGCAGGACGACTGGGATCACCCCGACCCCGCATCCTGGCTGAAGCGACTCGACGAAGCGGTGAATCGGTCGCCCGAGCCGGTCGTTCTCGTCGCGCACAGCCTCGCGTGCGCCCTCGTCGCGCTCTGGGCGCCGTCGGCTCCGGCAAACAAGGTGGTCGGAGCGCTCGCCGTCGCGCCAGCCGACGTGGACTCCGAGATGCATACCCCGGACGAGGTGCGCTGCTTCTCGCCGATGCCGCTCCACCTGCTCCCCTTCCCCACCATCGTCGTCGCGAGCCGGACGGATCCTTACGTCCGGTTCGTCCGGGCGGAAGAGATGGCTCGCGGCTGGGGCGCGCGGCTCGTCGACGTCGGGCGCCTCGGGCACATCAACGCGGACACCAGCGTCGGAGAGTGGCCAGAAGGCCATCGCCTGCTCGAAGAGCTGCTCGGGTCGCATTGAGACGTCGCGCGCGACGCCTGTCCGTCGTCGCGGCGCTGTGCCTCTGCTGCGTCGCGAACGGCGCGGCGGCGCGCGGGCGTCGTCCCCGCTTCGAACCGACGGATCTCGAGCTCGAGGACTCCGGAACCGCGGAGTTCGATCTTCAGGCAGGCCCGGCGATCGGCGGGAGCGACGCCGGTAACCGCTTCGTCGTGCCGGATCTCGAGGTCGATCTCGGGCTCTTGCCGAACGTCGAGTTCGACGTCGACGCGGCTCTCGCCGTCGATCACTTCGACGGCTCGCACCCGACCCTCGACGGCGAGGCGATCTGGACGTCCATGAAGCTCGGCCTCGCCGACACCCACAACGCGAAGTCCGACTACAACTTCGCCGCCGGGCTCCAGCTCGGCCCGCGCCTGCCGACCGTCGGCACGCGGGGTCTCGGGTACGCCGGGCTCGCGCTCCTCGGGCTCGCGAAGGAGCGGCTCCACCTCGTCGGAAACATCGGCGCCATCGTCGACCCCGGTGAGCACATCACGTCCGGCCAGGCGAAGAGCTTCGTGGCCGGCCTCGACCTGGACCTCGACCTCGACGGCCGTGACGCCTGGTCGCTCATCGGCGAGCTCGCGACCGCCCTCTACGTGAGCGACGACCCGAACGAGCTGACGATGACCGGTGGGTTCGCGTACAACGTGCTCCCGTCGCTCGAACTGTCGGCGATCTTGCTCGCGGGCTTCCTGCCGGGCGGCGATCGCGGGGCGATTCTCTTCGGTGTCTCACCGAAGGTCGCGCTCTGGTAGCGAATACCCTTGCCGTCCCGGCAAAAGCTGTCATTTTCCGCGCCGCCAGCGTGATACGCCTCGATTCCGTTTCCAAGCAGCACGGCTCGCAGATCCTGTTCCTCGACGCGTCGATGAGCGTGAATCGTGGCGAGAAGGTCGGGCTCGTGGGCCCAAACGGGGCCGGCAAGTCGACCATCTTCCGCATGATCATGCGGACCGAGCCGCCCGACGGCGGGCAGATCGCGGTCGATCGCGGGGTCACCATCGGCTACTTCAGCCAGGACGTCGGCGACATGAGCGGCCGCTCCGTGCTCGAAGAGACCATGGCCGGCGCCGGCGCCGTCTCCGAAGCGGCGCACGAGCTTCACGCCCTCGAGCACGCGCTCGCCGACCCCGCGCGCATCGACGAGCTCGACGCGCTGGTCGAGCAGTTCGGGCACGCCCAGTCGCGCTTCGACGAGCTCGGCGGCTATGCGCTCGAGTCCGGGGCTCGCGAGATCCTCGCGGGCTTAGGCTTCGGTGAAGACGTCGTCGAGGACGACGTGGGTAAGCTCTCCGGCGGCTGGAAGATGCGCGTCGCGCTCGCCCGGATCCTCCTGATGCGCCCCGACGCGCTCCTGCTCGACGAGCCGACGAACCATCTCGACATCGAGTCGATCATCTGGCTCGAGCAGTTCCTGCAGCAGTTCGACGGCGCGCTCGTCCTCACGTCCCACGACCGGGAGCTCATGAACCGCCTGGTCACGAAGATCGTCGAGATCGACGGCGGGGATCTCATCACGTTCTCCGGCAACTACGACTTTTACGAGCAGCAGCGCGCCGTGCTCGCCGCCCAGAGCGAGGCCCAGTACGAGCGCCAGCAAGCGATGCTCGCCAAGGAGCAGGCGTTCATCGACAAGTTCAAGGCCCGGGCCAGCCACGCCGCCCAGGTGCAGTCCCGGGTAAAGAAGCTCGAGAAGATCGAGAAGGTCGAGCCGCCCAAGCGACGGAAGACGCTCGAGTTCGAGTTCCGCAAGGCGCCGCGCTCGGGAGACGACGTGGTGCGTCTCGATGCGGTGGCGAAGAGCTTCGGCGCGCGCAAGATCTACGACGGGCTCGATCTCCTGGTGCGCCGGCGAGAGCGATGGTGCGTCATGGGCGTCAACGGCGCCGGCAAGTCGACGCTCCTGAAGCTCATCGCTGGAGAAGCGTCACCCGACTCCGGAAACGTCGTCGTCGGTGCGAGCGTGAAGATGGGGTACTTCGCCCAGCACTCGATGGAGCTCCTCGACGCGAAGAAGACCGTTCTCGAGTCGCTCCAGGCCGCGTTCCCGCTCTCGACCCTGGGCCAGATGCGCTCGCTCGCCGGCGGCTTCGGCTTCTCGGGGGACGACGTCGACAAGCCGTGCAAGATCCTCTCCGGCGGCGAGAAGGCGCGGCTCGTCCTCGCCCTGATGCTCTACGACCCGCCCAATTTCCTGGTGCTCGACGAGCCGACGAACCATCTCGACCTCGCGACGAAAGAGATGCTCATGAAGTCTCTCGCCGACTTCGAGGGCACGATGCTCATCGTCTCCCACGATCGTCACTTCCTGCGCGCGCTCTCGAACCGCGTGCTCGAGCTGTCGCCCGACGGCATCAAGACGTACGGCGGCGGCTACTCCGAGTACGTCGTGCAGTCGGGCCACGAAGCGCCCGGCGTCGGCTGAACCGTCACTTCCCTTTTGCTGCGGTCTTCGCCGTGGCGGGCGAGACCCGGAGCAGCTCGCCGTCGGTGTCGTCGGTCAGGAGATAGACCGCGCCGTCGGGCCCCTGCACCACGTCGCGGATGCGCTCGTGGCGATCGGTGAGCAAACGCTCCTCGCCGGTGACCTTGTCCCCCTTGACGACGAGCCGCACGAGGGACTCCACCGCGAGACCGCCGATGAGGTAACTGCCCTTCCACTCGGGGAAGAGCGAGCCGGTGTAGATGGTGAGCCCGCTCGGTGCGATGACCGGATCCCAGTAGTAAACAGGCTGCTCGAGGCCGGGCGCCTGGGTCGTCTCGTGAATCGGCGCGCCAGAGTACTCCTCGCCATAGCCGATCGTCGGCCAGCCGTAGTCCTTGCCGGGCTGGATCAGATTGAGCTCGTCGCCGCCCCGCGGACCCATCTCGACGATCCAGAGCCGCGCCTTGCCGTCGAGCGCGGCGGCGATGATGTTCCGGTGGCCCATCGACCAGATCTCCGGACGCGCTCCGCTCTTGCCGACGAACGGATTGTCCTTCGGGATGGAGCCGTCGGGCGCGATGCGGACGATCTTGCCGATGTCGCTCGACGGATCACGTGCCTGGGCGCGGCCCTCCGCGATGATCCGGTCGCCCAGGGTGACGAAGAGCTTGCCGTCCGGCGTGAAGATCAGGGGACCGCCAGGCTGCATCGACGAATCGAGCGTCGGCTCCATGCGGAACACGACCTGCACGCCGTCGAGCTTCGGCCCTTCTCCGTTCGTGAAGCGGCCGCGCGCCACCGCGAGCCCGTTGCCGCCCTTGCGCGGCTCGCAATACGAGAGATAGACGAGCCCGCTGCTCGCGAAATCCGGACCGAGCTTCACGTCGAGGAGGCCGCACTGATCGCGACCGTCCACCGCGGGCACCCCGGTCACCGGCAACGACTTCTTGCCGTCGCGGTTGACGACGAAGAGCTTTCCCGTCGGCTTCTCGGTCACGAGCATCTGGCCGTCGGGCAAGAACGCGAGCGCCCACGGCTTGTCGAAGCCATGGGCGATCACGTCGACGGCGAGCGGCGTCTTCGTGGCGATGCCGAGCGCGCGCGTCTGGCCGGCGAACGCCGGCTTGAATGCCGGCACGTTGGGCGGCGCCGTCTCGACGGGGAGCCCAACGGCGGCAGCGCCGACGCGCGGCACGGAGTGCTGTCCGGGCGCTGCGCAGCTCGCTCCGCTCGCTGACAGGACGGCAACCACAGCGGCCAGACGGGAGACGGTACGCATTGGACGAGTTTAACGTCGTTCAATGCTCACCGCCCGCGGTGAAATCGCGGTCAGATCGTGGCGATCTGCCCCTGCGCCGTGCGCGTGCGCACTCGACGCGCGATCGATCGCACGACGCGTGCTGCATCCCGCGACACTCCGTGAATCATCACCGACGACATCGCGTACAGGAACGGCAATCCGAGAAAGTAGAACCCCGGCTGGTCGCGCGTGATCCCCGCGTCGTGAATCGGCTCGCCCTTCGCGTCGAAGATCGGCAGCTCGATCCACGAAAAGCCCGGCTCGAAGCCCGTGCACCAGACGACGTTCGCGACGTCGAGGGTTCGTCCGTCGTCCAGCACCGGCGCGCCGCCCTGTACCGCTCTGACCCTCGGAACGGCGTTCACCCCGGCAGCGAGGAGCGCCGCGCGCTTCGTACGGATGAGCGGCGTGCCTCGATGCGCCTTGCTGCGCGCACCTCGACCAGCGGGCGTGCGGATGGTGAGGATCCTGTGAAACACGATGCGGAAGAGCAGATGCATCAAGAGGAGCTTCGCGGCGAGGCCCTCGACGTCGAACGGGACGGCCCCGACGTCACGGCCTGCCATCCACACCGTTCGACCCTGCTTCGCGAGCTCGAGCGCGATCTCGGCGCCGGAGTTCCCCGCCCCCACGACGAGCACCGGCCCGGGGCGGAGGTCCGACGAGTTCCGGTACTCGCTCGAGTGGAGCTGACGGATCGCCGGCGCGAGGTTCCGCGCGAACGCGGGAATGCTCGGGCTCCTGTAGCTCGATGTCGCCACGACGACGTGCTCTGCCTCGAAGCGCGCGCGACCGGCGCGAACGAGATAGCCGTCTCCGCGCCGCTCGACGCGATCGACTCCCGTCGAGTGACGGATCGGAAGCTCGAACTTCGTGGCGTACGCCTCGAGGTAGTCCGCCATCTGGTCCTTGGTCGGGAAGGACAGCGCCGGTGCCGGGAAGCGCATGCCCTCGATGGAGTCGTACATCGCCGGGCTGAAGAGCCGGAGCGAGTCCCAGCGGCGCCGCCAGGAGTCTCCCGTGCGAGCGTCGGCGTCGAGGATGACGAACGGAAGCCCGAGCTTCTTCAGGTGATAGCCTGCGGCGAGGCCCGCCTGACCGCCGCCGATGACGACGGTCGCGACGCGCTCGGTCGTCTCGGGGACGTGCCGCACGAGAGCGCCGAAGGCCGCGCCCTCCTCGAGCAGGGGTGCGTCGACGGTGATGCTGCGAAGATCGTTTGCCGGATGTGCCATGCCCTGAAACTAGGCTTTCCGGCTCGCGCCGCCTTCGGCGAGATCCCCCATTTTTCAGCGAAAAACGTATGGGTAATATCACCCACGCGTGCGCACGACGAGGCCCCGTTCGTAGGCGAAGGCGGTCGCGGCGGCACGCGAGCCGACCCCCGTCTTCGTAAAGATATTGCTCACGTGGCGATCCACCGTCTTCTCGCTGAGGACGAGCTCGACGGAAATGGCCTTGTTCGTCATGCCCGTTGCGAGGAGCCGGAGGACCTGGAGCTCGCGCGCCGTCAGGCCATGCTCGCTCGGTGGCTCGACCGGGTCCGTCGCGACGCCGCTGTCGAGGCGCTCCAGGTCGTGGGCCGCGCCCAGGCGCTCGAACACACCGCGCGCTGCAGACAGCTCGAGCTCCGCGCCGTCCTCGTCACCGAGGGCGCGGCAGGCCCGCGACAGCGAGACG
Source organism: Polyangiaceae bacterium (assembly GCA_036272055.1). Lineage (GTDB taxonomy): Bacteria > Myxococcota_A > Polyangia > Polyangiales > Polyangiaceae > DASZVB01. The sequence continues at coordinate 98,407 of DATAZL010000103.1, forward strand.
CGGATGCGTGCTGCGATGTAGGGCGCGCCCGCCGCGTGCCAGACGTCGAACGCACGGCGAAGACAGGGCACCGCGGCGCGGGCGTCCCCTGCGGCGAGCGCCACTGCGCCGCGCGCGTGTGCCGCCATCGCTTCGAGCACCTCGCCGCCGTTCGACGTCGCGATGCGCATGAGCTCGTCCGAGCCGGAGCGCGCACCGGCGACGTCGTTCGCGGCGAGCGAGATCTCGACGAAGGCCGGCAGGAGCCGCGCGCGCTCGAGCGGAACCACCGTCGCGTCCACCAATCGACGGATTGCCGTCACTGCCGCATCGGCGCGTCCCTGCACGACGCGGAGCAAGGCCAGACCCGGTTGCGGATCGCGCCCGTACGCGCTCGCGGCCCGGTACGCCTCTTCGGCGAGCTTCGTCTCGCCGCGCAGTCGATGTATCTCCGCTTCCTGGTACAGCATCTCGCCCTGGATCGGCCGCGGTATCGACTCACGCCGTTCGGCTCTCCGCACCTCGGCGAGCGCCTTTTCCCACTCGCCTCCGAGCTGGAGGATCTCGGCGCGGTGCGCGAGGCAGATCCCACCGAAGTGAGCCGACTGCGGCTGCGAGTCGCACAGGGTGCCGAACGCGCTCGTCCATTCGCGAGCGCGGTCGAGCGAGCAAGCCTGGTGACAGGCGTCGATGACGGCGCAGTAAGTCAGCGCCGTGACGATGGGCGAAAGCCCGCCCGCGATCACCGAGACCATGACCTCGTCGAGCAAGCCGAGGCCTTCTTCGATCTTGCCCTGGAGGACGAGCACCCTGCCCTCCAGCTGCCGGCCGAACGTCACGAGATCCCGGTCGGCGAATCGCTCGCCGATGGCGCTCGCCTCCCTCGCGACGCGAAGGGCCACCTCGTACTGTGCCGATGCCATGTGGCGCCGGATCGACGGCAGCATCAGGTAGCCGGTGGCGACGCACTCTTGCTTGTGCTCATCGACCAGGCGCTGGGCCCGCGCGTACCAGCCGCCGGACTGAGCCGTCTCTCCCATGGCCGCGAGACGAAAGCCTGCCCAGAACGATGAGCGCGCCGCAGCAGCGAGATTGCCGGCGTCGGAGTAGAGCGCGGCGAGCCGCTCGTAGACCTGGAACAGCTCGCCGTCCCGTGCAGACATTGCCGCCGACGTCGCGAGATTCTCGAGGTCGGCCACCGCGAGCGGCGCGCCGGCGTCGGCGCGGAGAAAGTCGTCCACGGCGTCGTTCCAGCGCCTTGCAGCGAACGACGCGCGACCCTGCTCCGCCGCGCCGGTTCCCTCGTCGTCTGTCACCGGCGTCGACACGGCGGCGAGAGTAGCACCGCTCGCGTGCTCAGTCTCCGAGCCCTCGACTAGCCAGATGGACGCTGCACGCGCCGGTTCCCTCGTAGCGGATCGTGCCGGGGAAGAGCACCGTGTACAGGTAGTCCTCGAGTGACGGCTGGGAGCCACCGTCGAACGGCGTTTCTGCCCGGATCACGAGGTCGGCGTCGCCCACGAAGCCCTCCACGCCGGGGAAAATGCCGGCGTCGCCGGCGCCGCCGATGTCGGCGAAACCGGCCTTCTCGAGGGGAACGCGGGCGAGCTCGTCGAGGGTGACGACACCGTCGCCGTTGCCGGTGACGGCATCGGCGTCGGCGAACACCTGGAACCGATGCTGTGCGACCGTCGTGTTGAGCGCATCGGCGAAGAGTACGCCCGGGCTCACCTCGACCAGAAGCGACTCTGCGACGTTGCTCCGCAGATCGATGCCGGGCGCGGTCATCGACGAGCCGGAGAGCGCCGGGTTCATCGCGCACCGGTCGTACCTCGCACGGTACCGGAACGACCACGCGAAGGACTCGACGGTGTCGCCGCGCGTCGCGTGCCCCTCGACGTAGATGCTCGTCCCTGCCTCAGCGTTGAAGGCGTCGGACCCCGGGGTCCGCATCATCGTCTTATCGGCGTCGGTCGTGCTCGCGCCGAGGACGGTATCGGCGTTGGGGCTCGAGACACGGAAGCCGACCTCGCAGTGGCCGAGCGCGTAGATCACGCTCACCTTCTGCGTGCCCCCGACCTTCACGTCGAAGAGGCGATTGTATCCGGAGTCCGAATAGACGTCGCACGAGTCCCCGTCGAGCGAGACGTTGCCCAGCGACACGAGCACCTTGTCGAACGCGATGCTCCACCCATCCGACGTCGCGGAGGCGGGGATACCCTTCGCCGCCACGCCGTCGCTCACGACGTTCACGACGACGCTACCCGGCGGCGTGCGCGTGTCGTTCGGCAAGCATGCCGGCGCGAGGGCGCCGAGCGTCGCGAGTACGGCCGGTCCGAGCGCACGGAGGCGTCTCATCAGAAGCCTCCCTCGAGCCCGATGCTCGGGATCGTCACCGGGCCGATGGTCTGCGACGCGATCGTCTCCTTGCTCAGCGTCGAGTTGAGAACCTCGAAGACGAGGCTCAGGTAACCGCGCGAACCGATGAGCCAGCGTTTCTCGAGCCGTAGATCGAGACGGAAGAAATCCGGATCGCGCTCCGGGTGGAGGGACGGAGGGGGCACGATGAGCCCGCGCGGCGGCAAGGTCTTCGGCACGCCGGTGTAGAATACGATGCGCGCTCCGGCGCGCCATCTCTTGCCGAGGTCGTAGGCGAGCGCCGCACTCGCGACGTGGGTTCGATCGAAAGCGCTCGGAAACGTCGCATTCGGGAGGCTCCGCATCGAGCGCGACAGGGTGTACGAGACGAAGCCGCCGAGGCGTGCGGCGAGGGAACGCCGCGCGAAGAGCTCGAGACCGATCGCCTCACCCGTCGCACGCTGTTCGAGGCCGGTGAGAAGGCCACCCTGGATCGCCGAGATGCTCGAGAGCGCGTCGGTCATGTTGTAAAACGCGTTGTGGAACACCGAGGCGGTGAGCGTCGTCTCGTCGGGCAGGTCCACCTCTGCGCCGCTGCTCGCCTGGACGGCGCGCTGTAGCCCGTCTTGAAGCGTCGCCGGGGTGAGGCCCGGCACCGGCACCACGAACGACGGCGGCTGGTGAACGAGGCCGTACGCCTCGACGAGGCGCACGTGCTTGCCGAGCTTCAGGCGCGCCGCGATCCGCGGGTCGATCGCGGAGGCGGACGTGCTCCCGGACGTGTAGGCGTCGAAGCGCACCCCTGGGCTGAGCTCGATGCGCGGATGGATGTCGAGGACGGCCTCGATGTACGTGCCGACCGCGACGTCGGTGCGCGGCGCGAAGAGCCGCTCGTAGCGCTGCGTGGTGGGGTCGTCGGGGTCGACGTAATATTGCTGGCTCGTGCCGAGCGCGTCGACCATGACGTCCGCGCCGGCCCGGATCGTGATCGCGTCGGAGAGCGGGTGATAGAGCTCGAGCCGCGCGCCGGTGAGCCGGTCCGTCGCGTTGCGCTGGTCGGCGATCCGCGTCTGATCGAAGCCTACCGTCGTCGCGATCCGGAGCGTGCTCCCGTGACCGAAGGAATGGTCGTAGCGAAGATCGGCGCGGTGGAACTCGGAGCCGAAGAGCACGTTGAGCCCGCCCGCTTGTCGTTGCCCGAGCAGATCGTACGAGCCGAAGCCGAAGATGCCGATGCGATCACTGGGCGTGATGTCGTACGTCGCGCGCACCTGGTAGTCGCGGTAGTCGAGCGCGACGTCCTTCGCGACCAGGGAAAGGATCGCCGCGGTGTACGAGTACCGACCACCGACGAGGACGGTTCCGCGCCCGCCCGCGAAGCCCGTCTCCACGAGCGCGCCCGCGTCGAGGATCCGGATGTTCCCTTCGCCGTGGAGATCGTCGCGTGGCGCGGCGGTCTCACCGGATACGATGCCGCCCGCGAAGCGCCCGAAGCGCGCCGGATAGCCGCCCGGATAGAGATCGACGTGGTCGACGAGCGACGGGTTCACGACGGAGGGCCCGAGCCCGACGTGATACAGATACGGGACGCGAACGCCGTCGAGGAAGTAACCGACGTTGCCGGGCGGCGCGCCGCGCACGTAGAAATACGGCAATCCCGACACGATGGGCGTCACACCGGGGAGCACCTCGATGGCGCGGAACGGATCGCCGAATGCGCCGGGGAGCTGCCTCACCTCGGCGCGGGTCATCGACGACGCCATGGGCGCGGTACGCCGTCCGTGAACGACGACCTCCGCGGCGTCGGTGTTCGCCGGGGCGGCAGGTGCCGGCACTGCCGGCGCGGCTGGTGTGTGCTCTGGAGCTGCTGTGACCGGCACCGGCGGCGGTGCGTGGAACGCCACCTCGAAGCGGATCGTCGCCGAGATACGTCGGTCGTCGCGCGTCGCGGGCTCGAAGCGGAACGTCGGGGCCGCTCGCAGGGCTGCACCGACGAACGGCTCCTCGCCCTCGAGGACGCGCACTGCGCGAACGGTGCCCGTCGTGGTGACCGTGACGGCGAGCACGACGACCGCGTCGCCCTCGGCGCCGCGTGGATACGGGATGTCCGGCGCGTGGATCAGCCGCGGCGGAACGACGGAGGACGTCTCCGACGCGTCCTTCGGCGGAGGTGTAGCGGCGGGCGTCGCGGACGTCGGGTCCGCGGCGTGGGCCCGTCGCGCGAACAGCACGCAGGCCGCGGCAGCGACGAGGCCGGCGCGCGACACGTGCACGTCAATAGCAGCGAACGCGCATGCGGTATGCCCTCATCGACGGCCGATCGCCTTCAAGAGCTGTGCGCGAGCGAGCGACAGATTGAAGTCGGCCTGGACCACCTGGCCCGACGCCGTCGTCGCCGCGACCTGTGCGTCCTGGAGCTCGATGATCGACCCTGCGCCCGCTTGATAACGCGCCTCGGCGAGGCGGAGCTGTTCGCGCGCGTTCCTCTCGACCTCCTTCGCCGTATCTAGGCCCGCCTTGGCGGCGCGCACCGCGAGGCGCGCCTGAACGACGTCGAAGCGCACCTGCTGGCGTTCGATCACCTGCTGGTAGTGCGTGGCCGATTGATTGGCGAGCGCCTCGTGCACTCGCGCCTTCGTGATGCCGCCCTGGAAGATCTGCCAGGTGAGCTGCGCCTGCGCGTTGAAGTTCCACACCATCCCCGTGAGGTCCGGGCCGCCTTCGGTGAAGCCGCTCGACACGCCGAGCGTCGGGCCGTAGGCGCCGCGCACTGCGCTCACCGAGCGCTCGCTCGCCTCGAGTTGCTTGCCGAGGCTCTTCATCTCCGGGCGCTGAGCAATGCCGAGCGCCGCCACGTGCTCTTCGGCCATCTGTTCTTCGGGCAGCTCGCCGATGCGATCGGTGGTCACGTCGTAATCGGTCGAGGCCTCGACACCCATCGCCAGATTGAGCTGCGCCTTCGCGGTCTCGTAGGCGTTCTCCTGGTTGATGAGCTGGAGCTCGGCGTTCGCCCGGTCGGCCTTCACCTGCGCGAGGTCGATCTCGGGGCGCGTGCCGACGTTCACCTGGCCCTGCACCTGCTGGAGATGACGCTCCTGGTTCGTCATGTTGTCCTTCGCGACGTCGACGAGCGCGCGGCTCGCCCAGGCCTGGACGTATGCGGAGCGAACGCCGAAGAGCACGCTCTGGCGCACCGTCTCTTCGGACAGCCGCTGCGCTTCGGCATTCGCCTTTGCGGCCTTGTACTGGCCGTAGTTCTGCCCGAAGTCCCACACCGTCTGCTGCGCGTTGATCCCGAAGTTCCAGTTACCGTACGTCTTGAACGACGCACTCTGCGAGGCGCCGGTCGGATTGACTGCATTCTGGACCCGGTTCAACGTCTGCCGCGCGTACGAGCCGTTGGCGTTGACCTGCGGCAAGAACTGCGCGAACTCCTCGTCGGCGCGCGCGCTCGCGGCGTCGGTCTGCGCCATGGCTTGAGCGATCTGCGCCTGTCGCGAGAGGGCTTGTGACTCTGCCGCCGCGAGCGACAGGACCGGACCCCGGGGCGGCGTCACCGGAACCTGCCCGGGCGGCGCTTTTTCTTCCGTCGCCGCCGCAGCGACGGTGGCCGATGGCGCCGGGACGTCGGGGATCGGAGCCGGCGGCGGCTTGCCGACCTGGAGCGCTCCCGCCTCGGGCGCAGGTTGCGCCGCAGGACGAACCTGCGCGAGCAGATGAACGACGAGACCGAGCGCGCCCAGCATCACTCGTACCTCAGGGCGTCGATCGGATCGAGCTGCGACGCCTTCTGCGCGGGATAGAGACCGAAGATCACGCCGACGAACGCGCTGAAACCCACCGCGACGATCGCGATGTCCGGACGGAGGACGAGCGTCCATCCGAGCTTCTTCGAGAGCCACGTCGCGACGCCGGTTCCGAGCATCACCCCGACGAGGCCGCCCATCATCGAGAGCGCCACCGCCTCCACCAGGAACTGCGCGAGGATGTGCCACGGCTTGGCGCCCACCGCCATTCGCACGCCGATCTCGCGGGTGCGCTCCGTGACGCTGACCAGCATGATGTTCATGATACCGATACCTCCGACGAGGAGCGACACGATGGCGATCGCCGCAAGGAGCGACGTCAACGTCTGCGTGCCCTGCTGCTGCGCGGCCGCGATCTCTGCGAGATTGCGGATCTGAAAATCGTCATCGACGCCGGCAGCGATGTGATGGCGATCGCGCAGGAGGCCGCTGATCGCACGCTCGGCCCGGGTCGTATCATCGGGCGTGACGGCGCTCACGACGATCATGCCCGCGATGAATTTCTGGAGCCCGCCCTGGATCTTCGCCTGGTAGGTCGTCACCGGGATGAACGCGGCGTCGTCGTAGTCCTGCCCGACCGGGGACTGGCCCTTCGGCGCGAGCACGCCGATGACGCTGAACGGGATGGCGCGGATGCGCACCGTCTGTCCGATGGCCGCATCGGACGAGCCGAACATCTTGTCGGCGACGGTCTGGCCGAGGACGATCACCTTGTTCCCGGTGTCGACGTCGGAGTCGCTGATGAGCGAACCCGTGCCGAGCGACCAGCTCCGGATGGTGAAGTAATCGGGCGTGGTTCCCGTGATCTGTGTGTACCAGTTCAACTCCTCCCCGACGATCGAGGAGCGCGTGTTGAGCTGGGGCGCCGCAGTGCGGACCGACGGCACCTCCGTCTTGATCGCCGTGAGGTCGTCCCAGGTGAGCGTCGGCATCGAGCCGAAGCCGCCCATCACGCCGCCCGACGACGTCGAGCCGGACATCACCATGAGCAGGTTCGTGCCCATCGCGCTGAACACCTTCTCGACGCCCGCCTTTGCGCCTTCCCCGATGGCGACCATCGAGATCACCGACGCGACGCCGATGACGACGCCGAGCGCGGTGAGAAACGACCGCGTCTTGTTCCGCAGCAGCGCGCGCGCGGCCACGGGGAGCGTTTGCAGCAGATTCATGGTGCGGACTCCTCTGCGAGCTCGTCCTTCGCCATTCGCGGCGTTCGTCGCTCGTCGGATTGCAGCTTCCCGTCCTTCACGACGATTACCCGCGAAGCAAACTCCGCGATGTCCGGCTCGTGGGTGACGATGAGGATCGTGAGCCCGGAGCTCCAGAGCTCCTGGAACAGGGCGATGACCTCGACGCTGGTGCGCGAATCGAGGTTGCCCGTCGGCTCGTCGGCGAGGATGAGCTTCGGCGTGTTCACGATGGCGCGCGCGATCGCGACGCGCTGCTGCTGACCGCCGGAGAGCTGCGAGGGTCGATGATCGAGCCGCTTGCCGAGCCCGACGCGGGTGAGCGCCTCGGCGGCCCGTCGCTTTCGTTCCTTCCCCGTGATGCCGGCGTAGACGAGCGGTAACTCCACGTTCTCCATCGCCGTCGTGCGGCTGAGCAGGTTGAAGCTCTGGAAGACGAACCCGAGAGTACGGTTCCTCATCTCGGCGAGCTCACCCCGGTCGAGCTTCGACACCTCGCGATCGCCGAGGAAGTACGTGCCCGACGTCGGCTTGTCGAGACAGCCGAGGATATTCATGAGCGTCGACTTGCCGGACCCCGACGACCCCATGATGGCGATGAACTCAGCCGGTTCGACGGAGAACGACACGCCGTCGAGCGCGCGCACCTCGACGTCGCCGAGCGAATAGACTTTTCGAACGTCCTCGAGGTGGATGAGCGGCATCTTGGACTCGCGCCCGGGCGCGCTCAGAATCCTCTCGGGAGCCGCGTGGGCGCTGCGGCGGGAGCGGCCGTCGCGGGCGCCTCGTCGAGCGCCTCGGTGATGACGGCGTCTCCCTCCTTGATGTTCCCGCTCATCACCTCGGTGAGCGAGCCGTCGGTGAGGCCGATCTGGATGTCCACCGGCTCCGACCTTCGTCCGGTCAGTCGATACACGATGCGGTGATCCTTCGCGACCGGCGGAGGCGGCGTGCGCGGCTTGGCCGACGCGGCGGACCTCGGCGTCGGCGTCGTCGTGGGGCGATAGCGGAGCGCGGCGTTCGGGATCCTGAGCACGTCGGTGCGTTCCGCCGGCGTGAACGTCACGGTGGCGGTCATGCCCGGCTTGAGGAGCCGCTTGCCGTTGTCGACGTCGATGACGGCGTCGTACGTGACGACGTTCTGCACCGTCACCGCGGCGTCGCGTACCTGCCGCACCGCTCCTTCGAAGCGCTGGCCCGGGTAGGCGTCCACGGTGAACGTGACGTGCATCGCGGGCGCGATCTTCCCGACGTCGCCCTCCGCGACGCTGGTGTCGACCTGCATCTTCGTGAGGTCTTGCGCGATCGTGAAGAGGATCGGCGCCTGGAGCGACGCCGCGACGGTCTGCCCGACGTCGACGCTGCGAGAGATCACCACTCCGTCGATCGGTGAGTAGATGGTCGCATACTTCAGGTTGGCGAGGGCCTGATGGAGTGACGCTGAGGACTGTTGAACGCCCGCGAGCGCGGAAGCGACGGTGGCGTTGGCGATGTTGTAATTCGCCTCCGCGGTGTCGACATCGGCCTGCGCGATGAGTTTTTGTTCACCGAGTTGCTTCGCGCGCGTGTACTGGCGCTCGGCATCCGTGGCCTGGGCCTTGGCCTTGTCGACGTTGGCACGAGACGCCGCGTCGTTCGCGCGAGCTTGCTCGACCGCGGCCTGGAACAGCGTCGGCTCTATCGTCGCGACGATCTGGCCCTTCTTGACCGGCGAGTTGAAGTCGGCGTGGAGTGATTCGATACGACCGGACACCTGGCTACCGACCTGGACGGTCACCAGGGCCGACAGAACGCCGGTGGCGGTGACGCGCGCCGCGATGCGCCCGCGATCGACGGTGACCGTGGAGAAGCGCGGGGGCGGTGTCCTTCTCGCGCGAACGTAACGGAAGACGCCGAACGCGACCCCCGCGATGAGCAGCACGGAAAGGAACCAGGGAAGCGCTTTCTTCATATTTGTTGAGGGCGTGGGGCTCGCGGAGGATGCCGAGCCTCGAGGCTAGTACGGGCTCGGGGCTCGGGGTTGTTCCGATCCCGACGGATTCGCCCCGTACGGCCTCAAAAAGTGTGCGCCTTCGTCGTTTTTCAACGTATTTCGGGCCGCCGGGTCGGCGCTCGCCACACCGATGGCGGGTGCCGCCGCGGAGACTCGACGCCGTGAACGCCGCGGACGGTCACACACGGCGTCACCACGCGCCGTGTGAAAAATGTCGTGGCCGCACATTTTTATTTTCTGAACCGTCCACTCCCGTTGCACGCACGAGCACCGAAGTCCGTCGTTATCACCGGTGAGCTCAAATGAAGAACCCTTCAGCGCGCGCAACATGCGCATGACGGCGCGCAATCCATCGAACGACGATGCAGTCGAGTCATCACGTCTCATGTTTTGCTCGCCGTGTTTCGATATCGACAATCGTCTAGAACGCAGAGTCGGAACGTGCGTTTTTCTGCCTGCTTTGATTTCGAAAGGGTGACTACCTATGCGTCTCGATCGCTGCCACTCACGCGGTTCGCTGCGTGAGCGTCGGTCCGAGATTTTGATCGGCTGCGTCCGAGGATTTTCACGCAGCCAAAGCGAGAGGTGAAAAATATGAACCGTTCCATTCACACGACGCATGCGCGCGGCTGGTCCAAGCTGGCGGCATCCGCGTTCGCGCTGGCGCTCGCCGCAGGTTGCGGCAGCGGTCAAAGCGCAGGCTCGAGTCCGAGCGCAGGTACCTACGAGACGGAGCTCACCACGGATCTCGGAGTCTGTTCCGTCGCCCACGACACCTGCATGCAGGCAGCCGACGGCGATGTATCGAAAGTCGATACGTGCAAGACCGAGGCGAGTGCGTGCGGGGACGCCGTGAAGCAAGCAAGGCAAGAGATCCACACATCGATCCGTGCCTGCGCGACCACGGCGAGGACCTGTTTCATGGGGGCGGCAGACGGGGGCATGGGGGCACTGAAGACTTGCGGGCAACAGCTCCGCGCCTGCGTCGAGATGGCGCTGCCCCCTCCCCCTCCGCTGCCGCCGTGCGCTGTGGCGCTGCAGACCTGTCTGTCCAGTACGGGTGACGGAGGCAGGGACGCGCGTGACGCCTGCCTGGGCACGTTCCATTCGTGCGTCGACGCGACCCTGCCGCCCTGCATGCACGAGCTCGCCTCGTGTATCGAAGATCGCACCGAGCCGCCGCGCGCGTGCGAACGGCAAGCAGAAGCGTGCCGTGAGTACCGTTTCTCGCACGACGGTGGATTGCCTCCGGTGAATCCTTCTCAGGGAGCCGGCGGCGGCACGGGCGTCGGCGGCACGACCGGCGCCGGCGGGGTCGCGACCACGCCGCCTTCTGGCGGAGCTCCTCCAGGAACAGGGGCCGCTGGCGCTCCGGCAGGCGGCGCGCCTTCCGGTGCCGCGGGCGGCGCGACGCACGGCTGGCCGACGCCTGGTGGCACCGGCCACGCGGGTGCCGCGCCGACGCCGCCGAGTGGACGCGGTCCGGGCAACCCCTGGCCTTGATTGGTGTGTGATTGGTGTGTGCCGCGCCGCGCTTCGTTTCGGAGCGCGGCGCGGTGCATTTTGTCGTCTTTCCGTCCGCCAGCGGTCACTCGGTGCAGTCCCGCGAATATTGTTCAACTCAGCTGATTTGTCGTGAGCTCAATTGGCTCAACGGATTGGCTTCGAACACTGGCGATCGCTTCTCATACGTGCGATCAACGTCAGCGGCGCCTCTGGTTGGAAAGGATACGGCTCGTATGTTAGCGCGGATCACGACGCAGCTAGGGGACCTCGCTCGTCCTCTGACTTCCGATCCGGACGACTGTTCGTCGGTGATGAGCAGCGCTTCGACGGCGTGGGCTGGGCTCCCGTTCGACGTACTCAGCGTACGTTCGGCGGAGGGCTTCAACCTGACCACGCCGCCCGCAGGCGAGCACGGCCTGCTCGTCGTGCTCGACGGAGACGCTGAGCTCGTCTTCGACGGCGACGACGGAGGCCGCCGGAGCGCGACCAGAGGGTCCGTCTCCTTTCTTTCGGGTGACGATCGGCGGGTCGCCGTGGAGATGACCGGGTCGCTCGACGTCGCGGTCGTGCAGCTGCCTCACGAGTGGTTCGAACGCGCGCTCCTCGCGGGTCCGCCCGAAGGGTTCGGTCGTGCCGATCCCCTGGAGCAAGACGAGACCCTCGAGTCGATCGTGCAGACCATGCGCCGCGAGGTCGTGGCCGGCGCTCCGACGGGCCGGCTCTTTGCGGAGTCCCTGTCGCTCGCGCTCGTCACCTACGCCGTCGAATGCGTCCCGCCGTCGAAGCTACGCGTGCGCGGCGGCCTGTCAGAGGAGCAGTGCCGCCGCATCCGCGGTTACATCCGGGACCGGCTGCACCAGGAGCTCTCGCTCGTCGAGCTGTCGTCGCTCGTCGGCCTCCGCCCGCGACAGTTCTCGACGCTCTTCCGCCGCGCCTTCGGGACGACGGCGCACCGCTACATCATCGGCCAGCGCGTCGCGGAGGCCGCGCGGATGCTGGGCAGCGGGGACGACAACCTCGCCGGCATCGCGCTCCGTATCGGCTTCTGCAGCCAGAGCCACTTCACCGCCGCGTTCCGGCAGGCGTTCGGCGTGACGCCCGGCCGCTACGCAGCCGAGCTTCGCAAGTCCACGCCGCCTCCTCCGCCGCTCACCCTCCGAGAAGGCTCCGAGCCACGACCTTGAGCTCGAGGATGGGCTTCACGCCCTCGAAGATCGGGAGCACCTGCGCGTCGATCACGTAGCGGCTGATCGGGTACTCTTCGGCGTACCCCCAGCCGCCGTGAAGGAGCTGTCCGAGCTGCGTCACCTCGACGGCGACGTCGCACGAGAATAGCTTCGCCTGCGCGGCGAGCGGCGCGGCTTTCCGCTCGTCCTCGTCCATCGCTTGCGCGGCCGCATAGGTGATCGCCCGGGCTGCGGCGAGCTTCGCGGCCATCGTCCCGAGGTGGTACTGGGTGAGCTGAAAATCGACGATCGGCTGCTTGAACTGGGTGCGCTCCGTCACGTATTCCGCGGTCTTCTCGAGCGCGGCCTGAGCGACGCCGGTCGCGCGACCGCCGGTCTGGAGACGTCCCGCGCCGAAGCCGGCCATCTGCAGGTAGAAGCCCCGCCCCTCGCCGTCCTTCTCTCCGACCATGTGATTTGCCGGAACGAAGTACTCCTCGAGGCTCAGCGTGTAGGAGTGCATCCCGCGGTAGCCCGGCGTGCGGTCGGCCTTGCCCTCCATGCGACCGCCCCCCGGTTGAACCGAGGTGAACGAGTGCTCGCGGCTGGTCGTCTTCGGCACGATGAAGAGCGACAGACCCTTCGCGCCCTTCTTCACGTCCGGGTCGGTGCGCGCGAGGAGCGCGAGGATGTCGGCGCGGCCGGCGAACGTGCACCACGACTTCGCGCCGTTGATGACCCAGCCGTCGACGCCGCCGACGTTCCGGCGCTCCGCGCGACAGGAGATCGACGCGACGTCGCTACCGATGTTCGGCTCGGTCACCGAGATGCCGACCATCAGCTCGCCGGTCGCGATCTTCGGGAGCCACTCCTTCTTCTGCTCTTCGGTACCGCCGCCGAGGAGCGCCTTCGCGAGGATCTCCGGACGCGTGATGAGCGAGCCGGCTCCGGCGAGAGAACCCCGCGACAACTCTTCCGTCGTGAGGATCATGGCGAGGTTCCCCATCTCGAACCCGCCGTAGCGCTCCGGCACCGAGAGCCCGAAGTACCCGACCTCGCCCATCTTCGCGATGAACGACTCCGGGATTAGGAGCCCGATCGAAATTACCGCTCCCGTTTCACGCTTCGCACGGTGTAGTTCCAATCGCCATGGAAGCGCGCGCGGTGAATGCGGACGCGGGCGAGTTGCTCCTTCGGGACGACCTTCTTGGTC
>DATAZL010000104.1:0-12924 GCA_036272055.1 Polyangiaceae bacterium
GCCTTCGCCTATTTGGCGGGCGCGCCGTCTACGCCGCCCCGAACCCGTAGGCCCAGATCTTCGCCGGTGAATGGTGAACGGGCCCGATCACGCCGCCGCGGTCTTCACCGATCGGGCGCGGGATCCGGCGATCACCGACAAGGGGATCGCCGAGAGGCCGTGCTCCGCCATCATCTCCTCCATGCTGCCGAGACTGGGCTGGTCGAAGCGGCGCAGATCCCGGTACACCGTGTCGAGGCTCGGGATCACTCCGCCCGCGAGATGGACGAAGAGGCGATCGGCAGCCAACGCTTCGAGCGCGAGGACCCGGTCCTCGCCGACGACGGCGAGGTCGAGCAGCAGACGAAGCTGCTCTGCCATGGGATAGACGACGCCAGAGCCGCGTTTGAGGTCATTGAATCTGCGCCGCAGCTCGCGCTCGATGCCATAGCGACGCGTGAACCGCCCGAACGCCACCAGTCCGCCGACGCCCGTAAGCGTCGAGTCGGGTTGGCCATCCGAAATGCGCGCTGCATTGGGCCGGCGGATCTTCCGCCCGACGCGCTGCAACTGATGCCCCTGTCCCCTCTTGCCCCCGAGAATTTTTCGACGCACCTTATGGATGCTCGTCGCGCTCGTAGTTTTGGTTTTCACACACGATTCGACGCGTGCGGCGAGCGCTTTATTTCAACTGGATCGAAGATCGGCCCGCTGATCAGCTCGCCTCTCGACTCCGGGAGCGCGCGAAATCGAGGCTAAGTCGATGCGCATCAGTGATCTATCATTGCTCGCCGCAGGTGTGCGCTCAGGGCGGTGCGCACCTGCGGCGATAATATTGCGAGCTCTACTGTAGAGCAGAGGCGGCGTTCGTCGAGCGGGTGTCGCACACGAATGGAGATACGACGAGCATGCCGGTCGTCGATTCGCCGCCGCTGGCCATCACGGATTTCGAGGTGAGCCCGGTGAACGGGCTCGACAAGGGGTTCACGGGGGCGTTCACGAACGTGTTCAACTGGTGGTACGGGACGGCGAGCTCGGCTTACACGCCGGTGAACTCGCCGCGCGACGCGAGCACGAACGTGACCTTGCCGTTCAAGGTCCCTCCCGTCGACGGCGCGTCGAAGACGACCTATCAGGTTACCCTGGTCGGGCCCGGCGTCTCCGACGGCGACGCCTTCGCGAGCCTGAGCGCCGCGCAGCACACTCAGTTCGTGAACGTGTGCGTCTCCGGCTTGGTCCAGGACGTGCTGATCCCGTTCGTGGCCAACATCGTCTTCGGCAACAGCATCGCGGGCACGGGGAAGAAGTTCACCGCGGCATGATCTCGGACGCCATCACCGCTGCCATCAAGGAGGTTTAGGTCGGTGACTCCTTCAAGTTCAAATTCGCGTGGAAGCAGGCCGGCGCGCTGAACCTGATACGGAGCGTGGGCAGCATGGCGGTCCCGGGGTCTGCCGCTTCGGGCGCAGCTCCGGTGAGTATCGCTCCGCCTGCCACACTCGCCGCGCTCCAGCCCGCAGAGTTCGTACCGTTCCACGACGCGATCGCCGCCAACATCGCGGGCGCGACCGCAGGGCCTCTGAAGGGTCCGCCGCAGGATCCATGGATCGGACCCGTCCCCGACGTGCAGCCGGCGCACAAGAAGAGCCTGGTCAAGGCCCTGGTGAGCGATTTGCAAAATCGCAGGCTCGTGGCAGACAAGGATTCCGCGTCTGCGCCGATGGGATGACCGTGACCCAGACATGCATGTCGAATTGAGTCGTGCAGTGAAGCCGGCGTCGCGGCGCCGGGTATTCCACGGCTCCTCCGTGAGCATCACCGTCGGGCTCGTCGCCGTTGCGTGCGCGGGCGCAACGAGAGCGACCAACCCCGACGAAGATGCGGGTCACGTCCCCGACGCCTCAGCGCCGGACGCGCTCGTGCTTCCACCGAAGCACGTCCCCGACGCTGCGATGGACGTGCCCACGTCAATGTGGCCGCCGCATTGCGATCCGGGCGTCGGCGTCCCGGAAGACACGCTGGGCGTCGGCGGACATGTCTCGGGGCCCACCGGCCCGAACGGCGAGCAGCCCGGCTGCTCCACGGACGGCAATCTGTGCACGACCGACGTCTCCTTCACGCCGACCACGTCGAGCGTGACTCATGCGGGCGTGGACACCCTCTCGTTCGAGGGTGCCGCGGGCGCTGTCGGCACCGCGAGCTTCGGGATTCAGCTCGACGCCACGCTGCTCGCCGTCGATTCGCTCGTCGGTGTACCGGTGGAGCTCCAGACGTGGAGCAGATCCCTGGACTGCACCGGACCTTCGCACGGCAATGTGCCCGGCGAGCAGCTCATCGGGGGTCAGACGGTCCTCCGCGACGCGAGCGGCAGCATCCTCATCGCGAACGGGATCAGCGTGCTCACCGCGGGCGGCGCCATGGTTTACGGAGTCGATTCGCTCCGCGAGCTCACTCTCGAATGGGTGACGACCCCGGAGCAGGACTGCTCGTACCGTCAGGTCGCGTTGAAGCTGACCGTGACGAAGACGGGCGCCACGGCGCTCGGGCTCTGGGAGCGCCCGGGACACGTCCAGATCGGGAACGACGGGTACTCGTTCCTCGCTCTCGGCGTCCTTCAGGCGCCGACCGGGTGCGGCGTGACCGGCGGCTGGGTGCTCGTCCGTGACGGCTTCCTGCACGCACCGGCCGCGATGCCGTGACTCTCGGCCGGAGACGACCCCGACAACCCCAACAACGTGAAGGGCACCTTCAACGCAACCTGGTCCTCCGACTGCGTCGTCAACGCCAACACCGATTGCCCCGCGCCGACGTCCATTGCCGTGACGGGGACGTTCAGCGGGGAGAGGGAGCAGTGACGGGGGAGGGGCGCTCAAACTCCGCGCCACTCGCGTCGCGACGCGGTCGCAGGGTCGACGCGGATGCGCTAGCATTCAGCCCATGGCGGTCGACGGCGAAACCGAGAGCTGGATCGTGACGACGCCGGGTGTCTTCGGGGGCAAGCCATGCGTTCGCGGTACGCGCATCACCGTCGAGCTCATCCTGGAACTTTTCGCCAGCGGGGCGAGCCGGGACGAGGTGCTCGCCGCCTATCCGCAGATCGCGGCTGAAGGACTCGCCGCGGCTCTCCAGTACGCCGCGCGAGCGTTGAAGAACGAGGTCGTCTGGGACGTGAAGATCCCGGCATGAGGCCACTCGACTGGCCACTGCTCGCCGACGAGAACATTCATCCCGACGTAGTGTCCGGGCTCCGGGCAAAGGGCAAGGACGTCCGAAGTATCTGCGAACGCGGGTTCGGTCTCGACGACCGCGACGTGCTGCGCGCGGCTCACGCCGACAAGCGTGTGGTGCTGACGCACGACGCGGACTTCGGCACTCTCGCGGTGCGCGATGGCGAGCCTTTCACGGGCATTGTCTATCTGCGCCCGGGGCACCACTCCGCGGCGTTCGTGCTCGAGATGCTGGCCGCGATCGACTCAGCGTCCCTTGATGTGGATGCGGGGTTCATGGTTGTTGCTGAGCGCAAGGGTGATCAGGTGCGCCTCCGCCTTCGCACTTGACGCGACGCCTTGGCGAGAGGCCTTGTGCTGCGGCTTGCATAGCGCGAACCCAGGACAGGCTTGCTCTCGGGGATGCTCTCCGCGCGTGCCGTGTCGCTGATCAGCGTTGCTGTTCCCATGCCGCCCGCAGTGGCGTATCGTCTCCTGGGATGGCGGGCGCTCGGAAGCGAGAAGCGATCGCGGATGTGGGCGAGCTGGTGTCGAAGGCACGGGCGACGCTCGACGAGGATGGCGTGATCAAGTTGACGGCGCTCGGTCCGAGCGCAGCGCGTTCGGCTGTCGTCCAGCGGCTTTGCGCGCTGGGATTCGAGGCAACGAAGTCGCTGATTCGTCGGCCCATTGCAGCGCAGCTCGCCGATGCCCTCGCCCAAGGCTCCTTCGTGCCAGTCAAATCGATCGCGTCCTTCGTTCGTGGCGGAAGCGCCGCGGAAGCGAAGACTGCGGCGGCGAAGCTCATCGAGAACGGGATGGCAGTCAGGGTCTTTCGCGGGAGTGCCGAAGTAATCGTGCCGACGAGCGCGCCGGTCCTGTCACCAGATGAATTGCTGGCGGCGCGCCGCCTCGTCCAATCCCTGAGCAAGGTGCTGGCCAAGGTCACCAAAGCGCGCGGCGCCACATTGCTTACCGCAGACGTGGTCGACGAGATCCGGGATGCGCTCCCCGTCGTTGTGCGATCGACGCCATCGAAAGCGTCTGTTCGTGCGCCAGCGGTGCTCAATACTCATGAAGCCGACCCGCTCGGACTCGTGCTGGAGGCGGTCGATGCGACGCGAGACGAGAAGGTGGGATTGTCGTTCATTCCTCGGGTCGTCGACCATCTTCGCCCCGAGCTTGGAGCGGCCACGGTCCAGCGTGTGCTTCTGGAAGCTGCCGGGCGTGGGATCGTCGAGCTGCGACCGGAGGGCGGGTTGAACCGATTGACGGCAGACGAACTCGAACTGTGTTTGCCAGGGCCGCAGGGCACGCGGCTGTCGTGGGCACGAAGAACCGAAGGGACGGTTTCATGAGGTCGCTATCGCCGGAGGCCATACACGCCGATCCATGGTCAGAGGAGTTCGTCGATCTGCCGACGCTCAACGCGAAAGCGTCCGACGCGATCGAAGAAAGCGTTCAACAAGCACGCGCCGTCGCTCGCAGCTCGCCGCGGTCGCTCCGGTCCACGTCGATCGTGGTCCTGGGTCCGCCGGGGGTAGGGAAGACACACCTGTTCTCTCGCCTTCGAGGGCGACTCGGTCCGCGCGCGGTATTCATCCACATCCGGCCTCTCGTGTCGGCCCCGATGACGCCGCGCTTCGTGCTGGGCGAGCTCGTCAAACAGCTCGCCTACACCACGCACGGTCTTGCGCAGCTCGATGCGCTCGTCGGCTCACTGCTCGCTCATCTCAGTGGCGCTGCAACCACGTTTCCCTCGACGTTCCTCGCTGAGTACCAGCAGCTCACGGAGGTGGAACGGGCTTCGCGGCTCGACGAGGCGGTGGAGAAAGCGGTCACCATCTGGCAAGAAGTCGACGACACGTACCTTCGGCGATTGCTGCAGGCACCGTTCGTGTCCGGTGCGACGCAGCGCGCGTTGCTGGCGTGGCTGTCCGGGCGTGATTGCGACGTGACTCAGCTGGCGCGCATCGGGGCCAACGCATCGCTCGCGGAGGAACTCATCGTGCCAGCGCTCCGCACGCTGTGTTCCGTCGCGGCGCTCGGCGCACCAATCGTCCTGGTCATGGATCAGCTCGAGAACCTCATCGAGGGCGCTGAGCCGGGGGCGCGCCTCCTCGGTTACGCGAACCTCGCTGCGGAGCTCGTGGACGTCATGCGCGGGCTCGTGCTCGTACACATGGCCCTCGACACGGAATGGACGCGAGGCATCGAGCCCGCTCTCAACATGTCGCAGCGCTCCCGTCTTCTGATGCGGACGGAGACTCTCTCGTTGCCGACCTCACGCGAACGCGAAGAGTTGCTGCGACTCTGGATCGATCGGCTGCCGGAACGCACCGGCCCGTATCCGTGGCCGTTCACCGACAAGCGGCTCGCGCGTGTTCTTGGTACGCCGGGAATGACTCCGCGGATGCTGCTCGTGGAGTGCGGCCAGGCGCTCGACGCTGGAGGAGCGGATGAAGAGCCCGAGAGCGGCCCGGAGCAGGCTCCTGCACCGCTCGGTTTGACGGGCCAGTGGGAAGGTTGCCTGGACGCTGCCCGACAGGTCCAGTCGGAGGCCGACGAGCAGCGGACGGCGATAGATGCCGTTCGGCTCGCGGATGGTCTACTCGCGTGCGGCCACTTCTTGACGGACTCGCACATCTCGACGAGCTCGGTGGGCGAACCAGTCCAGCTGGTCATCGATACTGGAAAGGCGAAGCGCCAGGCCGCTGTTTTGCAGCATTCGCACTACAAGAGCCTCGGTGCGGCTCTCGGGAAGCTCACGACCCTTGCTGCGCGCACGGAGGTGGTCGCGATCCGCGAGCGCGCGCGCGATCTTCCGCCAACGTGGAAGGATACTCTGGCCAAGCGCAATGCCTTGCTGGAGACCGGCCGTGCCCGATGGGTCTGGCTGGAACCCGACGACGTCACACGCCTCCTCGCACTCGATGCGCTTCTGCAAGGAGCGCGCTCTGGGGACGTGACGAACGAACGTGGAGAGCCCCTCGAAGTTGCTTCGGTCATCGGGTGGGTGCGCGAAACACTCGCTGTGCCGGAATGGGGTGTCGTCAGAGCGCTACTCGGACAGACCGCAGAGGAGCCTGCCGTAGAAGCGACGCCGAGTGCGGTACCGGACCAGCAAGCGGCTGCGCCAACCGCCGAACCACCTGGGACCGGGGTTGCCGTAGCCATTCTCAGACAGCTGCGCATCGCATCCGTGGAGCGAGTCGTTCGTGAGGCGGCGCGCATCGACCCCCTCGCGACGCGCGCCAAGGTGCTGTCGGAGCTCGAGGCGGGGCCAGGGATTCGATTCTTCGGGCGGAGCATCGTCTGCGTGAGGGTTCAGCAATGACGGAACGAATCAGCGTCACGGAGGTTCGCAATGCGTTGCGATGTCCGCGCATCTTCGCGCTCGGACGCTTGCGCAAGCAGGCGGTCGCGTTTCCGGTCGGTTCCTCGTGCCTGGGTGCGACGTTTCACCGTGTCCTCGAGCGGTTCAGCGGCGAGGTCGGTCAGCCGCCAAGAAGATTCGCCGCGCTGCTGAAGCAATCGCCGCTGGATGATGTCCAGGCGGCCCTCTCGGAGTGGCTCCTCGACCTTCTCATCGGCGAACTGGAGGCAGATCCAACCTATTCGACCATCCCCGGTGAGGTGGACGATCTCGCCGAAGCCCTGCGCGAGCTCGCTCGGCACTTTGCTGGACGGTTGCGAGAGTTCGGCGAAGACAGCCCGGCGAGCGCGCTTCCGAAGCTCGTCAAATCGGCCGAGCTCGCCATCGAAGCGACCATCGGCCCGGACGGACCGCTGGTGAGCGGCAGGATCGACGCGTTGTATGGTGACGCGCGTGGTGGCCACGAGGTCGTCGAGTACAAGCTCACCGACGAAGCCAATGACGAGCTCGATCGCGCTCAGGTCGCTCTCTATCGCGATCTCTTGCGGACGACGGAACGACTGGAAGCCCGGGCCACGGTGCTCCGCTTCACCCCGACGCTTCGCGAGACGGCCATGAGTGCGCAAGCCGCCGAGGCCTTGCTCACCCAGACCGTCCGCCCGCTTCTCCGGCGCATGGTCGTCTGGGCAGGAGAGCCCCTGGCGGCGCCCGCGACGCGCCGAACGGATCTCTGCCCAGCGTGCCCCGTCTCCCGCGACTGTATCGAGACGTATCCCGAGCGTGTCCCCGTTCGCGACGATCCGCCAATGGCCGCGACCCGCCCACACTCCGGCCTCGAGCAGGGGATGGTCGCTGCCGCGCAGCCGCCTACGACCAGACCAGTGGACGCAGACGAAGAAGGCCGCGCCGAAGCCCAGGGCGTGGCCGACCGCATCCTTGCGGAGCTGAAGAAGCAAGGCGTCGCCGCCATCTGCCCGCGAGCGCCCGTCGTCGGTCCAACCCTGTACCTCATCGAGGTCGTACGGTCGCGGGGAGCCGTCAGTCATCTCGATCGCGCTGCAGAAGACGTACGCCATCGTCTTGCCGCGGAGATCGGGATTCACGTCGACTACACGCGCGACGGTGGGCGGCGCCTGTTCGTCGTCAAGCGCCCCGCTCCGCGCGCTGTTCTGCTGGGTCCCCTCCTCGAAAAGAAGCGCGACTACCTCGCCGCTCGCCCCGGCCGTTTCGTCGTCGGAGAGAAGCCGGACGGAGACATCCTCTGCGCCGACCTATCCGACTCGAGTACGCCGCATCTTTTGATCGCGGGACAGACGGGCAGCGGCAAGTCCGTCCTCATGCAGTCCATCATCGCGAGCCTGCTCCAGTTTCACGATCCCGGAGCGATTCGCTTCACGCTCATCGATCCGAAACGCGTGACGTTCATCGGCTCGGGCTTTCGAACCGCCGTCGCATCGCATCTCGACGGCCCCGTACGCTTCGACGTCGAAGAAGCGTTGCCCGTCATCGAGCGCCTCGTCGACCTGATGGAAGAGCGCTATCGGATCTTCCAGACCGCTCAGGTCCAGGACATCGCCGAGTACAACGAGCAAGCCTCAGCTCCCGAGCGGCTCGAGCGCCGCGTCCTCGTCATCGACGAGTTCCAGGACCTCATCGCGGACAAAGACTCAGCCGCGACATTCTTCGGTGGCATCCGCCGCCTCGGCGCAAAAGCCCGAGCCGCCGGCATCCACATGATCCTCGCCACCCAGCGCCCAGACCGCGACACCGTCCCCCCGATAATCAAAGCAAACCTGGGAGGCCGCATCGCGCTCCAGGTCGGCTCTCAGACGAACTCGCGCATCATCCTCGACCAGGGCGGCGCAGAGACGCTGCTCGGCAAGGGGGATCTACTTGCCAGCCTGGGGCGCGGCGTGGTGCGCGCGCAGGCGCCGTTGCTTGCGAGGGGGTGAAGGCGAGGGCCAGGTGAGCGTGTGCAGATTCAGGAGCATAAGAGCGGATTTTTACTGCTGATTGTCGGAATCGTGTTTTGAAGCGCTCTAAAAAAAGCTGGTTGTCCCAGCTCGCCTGGAACGTATGCTCTTGTACAGCGATGGACAGCGAATGACCGAGCATCCCATCCGACGCGGAACAGTCGTCGCCGAAGGACCGACGCATCCAGGCGGTGCACGGCGGTACACGGTCAACGTGCTTGTTCGTGAGAAGGGCGAGCGGTGGATCGCCCAATGCCGCGAATACGATATCGCCGCGCAGGGGAAGTCTTTCGACGATGCCGTAGATGCCCTTGGGCGCGCTCTGGTTGGTCAGATCTTCGTCGACCTGATGGCGGGCAAGACCCCTTTCGACGATTGTCCGGCTCCCCCGGCGGAGGTGGAAGCTCGTTTCGTGGCCACGACGAAACCGCCTAATAGTCGGCCTGTTGAGATTCCGACGGAAGTTGCGAACAGGCTTTCGCCGGGCGTCACATCCGAGATGCTCGTTTACGCCGCGTAGCTTCCAGGCGACCTGATCTGTGACGCTTGGGGAGCTCTTGGAGCGGCTGCGCGAAGCGGGCTGTATCTGCACGCGCATGGACCTGAGCTGGGGCCGCACCAGACGGGCCACCCTTTCTACGCCTTGAAGCGCAACATGCCGGGCGAGAAGGACCGGACGGCCAACATCTCGGGTCAACTCGACGATGAGCTCGACGACGAGGTCACTGATTCGAAGTTCCGGCAGCTCGGGCTGCCAGTACCGAAGCGATAGGTTTTGGCGAGCGTGGTAGCGGCAACCCCGTCCGGAAATCTGCTGGCAGCTCGTCAGTGGGTTGCGGATGCGCATCGCAAGGACGTGCGCTGGGATCGGTTCGCGCGGCCGTCTGGCCTCGACGAACGCGAGATGGTCACGGACAGCCCTCGTATCGCGTTGTAGATGTCGTCGATATTCGGGGTCGCCACTAGACGAACGTAGCACGGCTGGGTGGACCAATACGGTCACGAACGGGCGCTGGTGAGCACGCTCGACGAGCCGGTTTTTCGGGGTGTCCTGGTCCCGACGCCGCGCTACGTTGGTCATAGCGGAGGGCATCCATGGCTTCTGATTCTTCAAAACCGATCCCCGGCGCGGACGAGCTCTGCAAGCAGTGCGGGCATCTATTCAATCCGCATCGTCTGCTCGGGTACGGCGAACCGCCCACGGAGGGATGGATGGAGTGTCCGGTGGAGGGCTGCACGTGCCGGATGACATGGAGCATGGAGCCGGGCCTCGCGGCTGCGACGGCTCAGCGGAAAGCCGGCGCCGGCGAGCGCTGAAACGGTGCCTCTGCGGACGCGGCGCGTATGCGTCGAACTGCGCCGATGGCGGTCAGCCTCAGCAGGCTTCGCGCGAAGAAATTGCCCAGCTCGATGAGTACTGCGTCCGTCGTCATCTGCACGGACGCGGGTACGGCGATCAATCGGTTCTTGGTACGTTGAACCGTGGCATCGAACTCCGCGAGCGTCGTCGAGAGATGCGGGTTGGCCATGGCCGGAGCGCTACCATCGGGCAACCTCTACTCAAGTCGTGCCGTCAACTTGTCCAGGGAGCCGCTGTCGATGGCGGGGTGCCCCTCTCACCACACGACCGACAACCGCCCGTGTCCCGCGATACGCCGGTCTGGGGAGATGAGCGGCACGCCAAGGGCTACTGCGGTGCCGGCGATCAGGCGGTCGAACGGATCTCGGAGGGCAGGGAGGGCGCGCGCTTCGGAAATTGCGTCGTCGCGAGTGCAACGAGCGGCGCCGTATCGAGCACGGCCCGCACCTCACGCACGGGGCTTCGCTCGTGGGGCTCGGTCTCCGCGCTGCGCTGACCGCGGGATTCGCGTCACGCGCTGCTCGAGCGCTGCGCCGGCTTCTTCACGAAGGTTCCGGAGCTCTCGAGTCAGCTGTCCGAAGGAGCCGTGGAACTCCGCAGTGCCTCGAAGAGCAGCCAGCGGATCGACTGCGTCGCCGGCACGTCCGGCGTCGGGAACGATGCGCGCGACGATCTTTCCCCTGCGTGTCAGGTTGACCGGATGCCCGGTACGCCCGACTTCTTCCACGATTCTGCCCAGATCCTTCCGGGCAGCCACGAGACTGATGCTCCGCGCCATGTGTACAGTTCAAGTGTGCTGTTGCGTGCCGCACGGTCAACCGGGCTTCTGGAGTCAGAGGCAGAAGGTCCGTATCGACAGAGCTCTAGCCAGTGCGTAGAGCTCGTCGACGGTGATATGGCCGTCCTCCTCGTGTTGCTGAGGCAGAAGAAGAGGCGACCGTGCGCGTCGAGCGTGCCGTGACCCGAGATGTAAACGAGCAGAATCCTCGCGCCCCGCCGCGCCGAAGAAGGTGGACACGGCCCGCGTCACCTCGTCGAAGGGACGATCCACCAGCGTGGAGACAGAGTCGAAGCCGCCGATGTTCGGTGACGAGAGCACCGCCGCGAAGGCCTTCACGTCGACCCCCGGGGCCTGTAGACGCGCGAACGAGTCGTCGTCGTAGCGCCGCGTTCCGATGAGAAGGGCGCTCTTCTTCATGATGTCACGACAGCATGCGGCGAACGGAGGTCTGGGCGTCTCGGGTGGTCGCGCATCACAAGCGCTTCGGAGGCCGCCGCTCAGTACCCAGAGCCGCGCGCCCCGCCGCTCAACCCTCACGCCAGGGGATGCCGGTGCCGCAACCCTGCGAAGCGAGCGAAATCACCGTCCGCAGTCACGAACTCACAGCCGTGCTCTATGGCGAGCGCAGCGTGATAGGCGTCGGCGACGAGCTTTCCGCGCGCCCGCGCGGCGACACATAAGTTCGCGAAGATGTCCCAGCTTCCTGGGCCGTGCGTCAGGAGCTTTGCATTCGATCTGCGCCTGAGTCTCGCGATGAACTCGAGCGCGTCTTCGAGGGTGGTCGGTTCGTCCCAGATCTTTGAATTGGTGACTATCCGCACGAACCCGCTCCCTCCCAGTTCCGAAAGGGCGAACGGTTCGGCACTCGTCGCCAGCCGACGGAGCCAGTCGGCATAGGCCGAGTGATCCGGGGATTCGGTGCGGTGCGCGTAGACGAGAACGTTCACGTCAGGGAGTAGCACGCGAGCCCCTCGAGGGAACCGCGAGCGCAACGCGGTCTTCCTCTTCTTCGACGGCAGATATTTCCGCGGGGGTAGGGAATCGACCCTTCGGCTTGCCGCGGACGAGAAGCTCGAACGGGGCATCTCTCGCAGTGGCTCGCCGGCTCCCCAGGTAAGCGACGAGAGCATCGCTCAGGACGGCACTCAAAGTCCGTTGCTCGCCCAGCGCAAGCCGTTTCGCCCGCTCCAGCAAGCGAGAATCCAGGTCCACTGTGGTGCGCACTCGTCAAATATACGGCTCGCGCATCAAGATGCAACCGGAGATGCGACGCGCATCACACGCGTCGTCGATGACGGTGCCGCGTTCGCACAGTCGAACGCCATCTTGCTCCATCTGGCAGAACGTTCCCGAGCCCTTGGAAGTGAAACGGAGCACCGGCTCGCGCAGGCGAGGGAGTGGCTCTTCTGGGAAGCAAATCGCATCGGCATCTCGCTCGCGAACATTCGCTCGATGCTCCGCTTCGAGCCCGCGCACGACCCCGGCGCTCTCGAATGGCTCCGCCACAGCTTCCAGAGGGACGCCGAACGGCTCGACGCCGAGCTCTCGACGAAGCCGTTCCTGCTCGGCGACGCCGTCACCATCGCGGACATCTCCTGCTCTGCGTACCTGTTCTACGCCCACGAAGCCGGTATCGATCCCGCAATGTGGCCCAACATCCAGCGCTGGCTCGATCGCATAACGGCGTTGCCGGGATTCGCCCTGCCGACGGAGCTGATGAGAAGGCGCTGAGCAGCGAGCAGTAGGGCCCCGGCACCACGACGATCCCGACAACCTGAAGAGTGCTCACCACACCACCGCCAACCGCTGCGTGCGTGTTTCAAATGTGGGCGCACCGCGGGGTCAATCTCGCCAGCGCGTCTCGTACGACGCGTTCGATGTTCATCTCCGGCACCCCGAGCTTGCAGGACTCGGCCAGCGCTCGACGAACCTCGCCTTCTCGAAAACCCAGGCCACGCAAGGCGGCGAAGGCTTTGGCGTGCATCTGCACCGAACTGGGCTCCGGCGCCCGGCCGTAGTCGCTGCCGTCGGCATGCCGGAATCGAATGCCCGCCGCGACGCTGCCGGAGACGACGAGCTCACCGCCATGTGCCGCGCGATGGTGCGCGCCGCAAAGAGTAGTCAAATTGTCCGCGTCGTGCCCGCCGCCCTCCGAACGCAGCGCAACGTGATGAACGTCGAGAAAACGCGTATTGCGGCAACCAGGGACGACGCATTGCTCGTGATCGCGGCGCCGCACGGCTCTGCGC
>DATAZL010000105.1:0-174127 GCA_036272055.1 Polyangiaceae bacterium
GAAGCTGCGGGGGGCCAAGGCCCCCCTCACAACCAATCCCACGCCGTCAATTCCGTCACCCCGTCACTGCCCAATCTCTCGCGAGCAAAGCGAGCCCGCGTAGCGGCGGGGGGAGCAGTTCGCCAAAGGCGAAGCTGCGGGGGGCCAAGGCCCCCCTCACAACCAATCCCACGCCGTCAATTCCGTCACCCCGTCACTGCCCAATCTCTCGCGAGCGCAGCGAGCACGCGAAGCTGCGGGGGGCCAAGGCCCCCCCACCTAATACAGCTCGATCCCGCGAAGCTCGTAGGTGAACCCCGGTCGCTCGTCGGCAAAGTCGAGGCGGAATCGCTCGACCTGGCCGGTGAAGCGACGAGAAAGCCCGGGGACGACGCGGTACTCGTGAAGCGCGCCGTCGACGACGATGGGGAAGCGCACCGACGCACTCTCGACGAAGTTCTCGTCGGGCGCGGCCCAGAAGAGCTGCGCGGAGACGTCGTGTGGTGCGACGTCGTCTCGCGTCGCTGCCGCGGAGAGACGTATCCACGCAACGCTCGCCGCTGTCACGTCGAACGGCAAGGTGCGCACGACGACGTAGGGGTCGTTGCCCGTCGCCTCGAGCTTGCCGCCGGGGAGCGCACGGACGTCGTTCGACTCCGCGGCGTCGCTCGACGGCAGCACGAAACCGGACGCATGCGGGCCGTCCATCCCCGGAGGCGAGCTCACCAGCGCATCTCCGAGGTCGTGCTCGAACCCGCGTGGGTTCACCGGCGCGCCGCGCATCAAGCCGCGCTCGACGATCTCGTCGATCACGACGTCAGGTCGTTCTCGCTCGAGGACATCGACGGGAAAGTCGTGATTCCGGAGGTACAGCACGCGCGAGAAGTGTTCGGACAGGAACGGAATCATCCGTTCGACGAACGAGTCGCAGAGCACGACGGCGCGCGGCAGCTTCGCGTCGTGGACCTCGCGCGCGACGGGTTGCGCGGCCGGCGCGACGTCGGGGGAAGCGGGCATCCCCGGGTCCGCTTCCAGGGCTCTCACGGCGCGCGGCCGCGCCTTGACGTGATTCGTTTCCGGCAGATCCGCCGCGAGCGCGAGCAACCCGGCGAGATCGCCGCCGCGCGTCGTGGTCCGGGTCACGACGAGTTCCGCTCGCGTGAGCGGCACGACCGCGGGAAACCACGTCGCGAGCTTCCTCGCGACGTCCTCGTACGCGACGAAGGCGCCGAGGCCGTTCCAGTGGGTGTCGGTGACGTCGTAGACGAGGTCCGTGCGCCTCGCGGTCGCGAGCGCCGGACGGAGATCGACGACGTCGACGCCGGTTCGCTTCTCGAGAGAGTCGAGGAGCTCGTCGAGACGGGAAGCGCCGGGCTGTCGCTCGAGCGCCCGCGGCACGTGCTCCGGGTAGACGACGTCCTTGTTCGGGGCGACGAAGAAGAGGTAACGGATCCCGCGGTAAGCGAGCCACGCCCGGCGCTTCTCGAACACGTCCGTGTAGGCGCGAAGCATGGGCGCGTCGTAAGGATCGAGCCGCCGGTACTCGGCGATCTCTTTCTCGCCGGCGTAGAAGAGCCAGCCGTCCCTGCCGATGAGCACGTCGGGGTTCGGCGACACGCCGAGGTGCACCTGTACGAGGTTCGCGATCCGGATCAACGCGAGGCGGAACGCGAAGCGGTCGTCGAACGCCGCCTCGAGCCGGGCCGGCAACGTCCCGAGTTCGCTCCACGAGAACGCCGGGACCGGCGCGGCAAAGCGCTTCTCCATCGTCGCCTCGAACTCACCGCCGGTGAGCGCCGTCTTCGCCAGGGGTAACCAGAGGAGCGCGAGAAACGCCGCGCCGAACAGGACGTGGCGGACGCCTCCGCGTCCGGGCTTTCGCGCTGGTCGTGCGGCGTCCACTCAGAACCGGAAATAGATGAAGGGGTTGTACGTGCCGCTCGCGAGGAGCGCGGCAGAGCCGAGGAGGACTAGCCCCGTCGCGGACAGAGCGAGGACGTCCCAGCCGACGCGGAGCGCCGCGCGGCGCGGCCCTTCGCCGCTCACCCAGCCGGCGCGAAGGCCGCCGAGCCAGGGCAAGACGGGAGCCGCACCGACGACCCCGACGGCCGTCGCGAGGAGCACCTCGTCGTTCAGATACTGGGAGAGACGGAACACGCGGCCCGTGCCGTGGGCGTGGCCGGCCATCGCCTCGAGATACGTCCACGCGCTCGCGAGCGAGTCGGTGCGAAAGAAGACCCACCCGACGATCACGACGAGCAGGAGATACGCGTGACGGAGAATCCTCGGCGCGCGCTCGAGCAACGCGCCAACGCCGGCGCGTTCGAGCACGAGGAAGGCGCCGTGATAGAGCCCCCAGAACACGAACGTGTAGCTCGCCCCGTGCCAGAGGCCGCACAGGAAGAAGACCACGACGAGGTTCACGTACGTGCGCGCGGGCGTCGTCCGGTTGCCGCCGAGCGGGATGTACAGGTAATCGCGGAACCAGCGCGAGAGCGAGATGTGCCAGCGTCGCCAGAACTCGGTGACGGACTCCGCGACGTACGGGTAGTCGAAGTTCTCGAGAAACCGGAGACCGAACATGCGTCCGAGCCCGATGGCCATGTCCGAGTACCCGGAGAAGTCGTAGTAGATCTGGAGCGTGTACGCGGCCGCCGCGGCCCACGCGAGGGACGGAGTGAGCTCCTTCGACGGCACGGCGAAGAGCGCGTCGGCGGCGCGCCCGATCGTGTTCGCGATCAGGACCTTCTTGCCGAGCCCGACGATGAAGCGCTGCGCGCCGAGGGCAAATCCGTCCGCGCCCACCCGGTGCTCGTGGAGCTGCGCGGAGATGTCGTGGTAGCGCACGATGGGCCCCGCGATGAGCTGCGGGAAGAGCGTGACGTAGAGCGCGAAGTCGACGAAGTTCTTCTGTGGCGGTGTGCGACCACGGTGAGTGTCGATCACGTACGAGAGCGCGTGGAACGTGAAGAACGAGATGCCGATGGGCAGGTGCACGACGGGAACCGCGAGCCCCTTGCCGCCGAACACGGCGAGCACCCGGTTCACCCCGTCGACCGCGAGCGCCGCGTACTTGAACCAGCCGAGCAGCGCGAGATTCGCGAAGATGGCGAAGGCGACGAGCCGCCGACGTCCACCGCCGGCGAGGGCTAACCCCATCCCATAGTTGAACGCGATCGAAGCGACGATGACCCAGCCGTAGGTCGTCTCACCCCAGAAATAGAAGACGAGGCTCGCGCACAGAAGGAACGCGTTCGCGGCGCGGCCCCGGAAGAGCAAGGACAGGCCGAGCACGACCGGCAAGAACGCGAAGAGAAAGATCGGCGAGCTGAAGACCATGGGCGCGGCGGCGGGATACTACGCGCTCACCGCCCCGAGGAGCGCTCACTC
Source organism: Polyangiaceae bacterium (assembly GCA_036272055.1). Taxonomy (GTDB): domain Bacteria; phylum Myxococcota_A; class Polyangia; order Polyangiales; family Polyangiaceae; genus DASZVB01. The sequence goes on from DATAZL010000105.1 coordinate 3,370, forward strand.
CGCCGTGAGCGACGTCTCTTCGAGCCCTGGCGCGCCCGGGACGTGAGAGCGCACCGACGAACGCGGCTCCACGTCCGACACCTTACGCGCGACGAACAGCTTGATGTCGCCGAAGCGGAACGGGATCTCGACGCGTCCGAGCCGGGAGCTCTCGACGGTCTTCGAGAGCTCGGTCGCGCCGGGTACGCCGAGCGTGCCGAGCTTCGACAGCAGATAGTCGAGGGTGACTACGTGCGTGTACTTGCCCTCGTCCACCAGCTCGAAGCCCGTCGTGCGCAGCACCTGACGGATCGTCGACTCGGTGAAATAGAAGAGGTGCATGTCCATCAGCCACGGCCAGTACTGACCGGCGAGCTTCGGGAACCAGTTGTCGATCATCAGCGTCGAGAAGAGGAGCGTGCCGCCGTCGGGCAGGAGCTCGTTGATGCGGCGAAGCTCTTCGACCGGGTCGGCGAAGTGCTCGAGCACGTCCCAGGCGACGACCACGTCGAACGCGCGCTGGCTCGCGGGCAGATCTTCGACGGTGCCGGTGACGACGGGCGCGGAGGTGATCCCGCGCGATGCCTGTGCCGCCCAGCGCGACGGCTCGACGCCGGTGATGTCGAACCCCGCGTCGCGAGCGACCTTGAGGAACGCGCCGCAGTAGCTCCCGATCTCGAGGATGCGGTCCACCGAGCGGAGGTGCCGGCGAACCTGCTCGAGGTTCCGGCGAAACGTCGTCTGCCGGGCGCGGAGATGCTCGAGGTACACGGGGTCGACGGCGCTCTCGTACTCCCCGACGAGCTCGTCGTGGGACAGCTCGGGACGCATGAAGACCAGGCCGCAGCGCAGGCAGCGGAGGATCTGCCCGTGGGAGCGAGAGGAGTGCGTGGCGCAACTGTATGGAGAGAGATCGCTCGCGATACCGCGGTCCTCTCGCTTCGGCGCGAACTCCTGGACGTGGTGCGTTCCGCCACAGCCGGCGCACGCCACCTCTTCACTGGAGTGGGGGATCGGCTCTCCGCGCTTCGGCAGGAGGCGACCGAGGGCGATGCGCTGGATCGTGAACATGGCGCGGTAGATCTCGACCTCGGAGATCTTCGACGCGCCGGTCGCGCGGTTCTCGAAGTGGATGGGAAACTCGGCGAGCTTGTCGGTGACCTGAGCAATCTGGTTCAAGGAGTCGACGGCGAACGAGTAGCCCTCGCTCTTGATCTCCTCGACGCGCAGGCGGGCGAGGAGCGGCGCCCTGAACCCCCGGTACATCGTCGTGTTCTCTTCCAGATCGAGCCCGAGCGCGGCCTTGGCGAAGAGATTCGCGGTGCGGCTGATGAACGTGCGACCGATGCCGTAGTCCGACTTGCCACCGGGCATGTAGCGAGAGCCGGTGACGAAGTCCGCCGTCTCGAGGAGCTCGAGGAACTTCGGCAGGTAACGGGGATGGTGCGAGAAGTCCGCGTCCATCGTGATGAGCGCGTCGAAGCCCGCGTCCCGCGCGTAGAGCATCGCCAGCTTGTGGGCGGAGCCGAGGCCGAGCTTGCCCGGCCGATGGATCACCTCGAGGCGCTGCAAGGTCGTGGCTAGCTGGTCCAGAAGCTCCCCGGTTCCATCAGGTGAGGCGTCGTCCACGACCAGGACCGTACAGTCAGGCAGGAACTGCCGGATGGTCAGGATCAGACGCTCGACGTTCCCCGCCTCGTTGTAGGTGGGGAAAAAGACCAGTACTTTCTTCAACATCCGCCGTTTCCCGTCAGAATTGCTGGCATTCTAGCAGGGTCCGAAGGTAATGTACCGATCGGGTCTCCCAGCGGATTTACATGCCACGCTTCGTATGATACCAAGACACACATTCGTTGGCTGGTCCTGACACCCCACATTTCTTAAGCCACGTTTTTTCGGTCCTTTTTTACTTAAGCCACAAAATTGCCGACCTGCCGTGGGGCAGCCGGTAGTACCCCACTAACCCCATAGCTTCGGGGCCTCGCCGCCTCGAAGGGTGACAAATACATGCGTACGATCTCTTGGAAGCATCCGATTTTTGCAGCTCTCGTCACGACGGCCATGATCGTCGGCGCGTGTAGCTCCGACAGCACCCCCAGCGGCAGCGACGCCGGCGACGACGGCGGCAAGTGCGGCAACGGCAAGGTCGACACGGGCGAGGACTGCGACGGCACGACGACCGCGACCTGCTCGACCGCGACCATGGGCTCGAAGACGAGCGGCAAGGTCACCTGCAGCTCTACCTGCCATTACGTCACGACGGCGTGCACCACTGGCGGCACTGGCGGCGCGGGCGGCGGCGGCGGCTCTGCTGGCGCGGGCACCGGCGGCGTGGTGGGCACTGGCGGCGGCCCCGTCAAGGACGGCGGCTCCGATGCTTCCGACGCGGCGGCGGCCAAGGACGGCTCGCTCGACGCTTCGTCGACCCCGGACACGGGCGCGGCCACGGACAGCGGTCCGTCTGCTGGCGGCACGACGGGCACCGGCGGCGCAGCGACTGGCGGCGCGGCTGGCGCAGAGACCGGTGGCACGGCTGGCGGCGGCGCTGGCGGAGCCTGATAGCTCCGTTCGACTGACGTCTCTTTGAGAGATCGGGCTCCTAGTGGGGGCCGAGCACGCAACCTCGCATGGCAATGGCCATGCGAGGTTGCCGTGCTTTGTGTCGCTGATGCGGCGCCGGAATCGCGCGTACCTCGATTGCGACCGTGACAGATCCGCACTCTCGCGGTCCGGCCGGTCGCGCACTAAATGGGAAGACGATGCGTATCTTGATCACCGGGGGCGCGGGTTTCATAGGGTCGAACATCGCGGACGCCTTCGTCGCGCGCGGAGACGAGGTGCTCATCGTCGACGACCTGTCGAGCGGGCGCGAATCGAACGTCCCGAAGGCGGCGCGCCTCGTGAAGGCCGACGTGCGGTCGCCCGAAGCACGAGCGGCGCTCGAATCATTTCGCCCGGACGTGCTCTGTCATCTCGCCGCGCAGCTCGACGTCAGAAAGTCCGTCGACGACCCGATGTTCGACGCGGACGTGAACGTCGTTGGCTCGCTCAAGCTGCTCGAAGCTTGCAAGAAGGTCGGCACGCGGCGCGTGCTCTTCGCGTCCACCGGCGGCGCGATCTACGGCGAGCAAGACGTCTTCCCCGCGGACGAGACGCACCCGACGCGACCGATGTCGCCGTACGGCGTCGCGAAGCTCGCCGTCGAGCATTACCTCTCTTACTACACCGTCGTTCACGGCTTCCGGACGACGGCGCTCCGGTTCGCGAACGTGTACGGCCCGCGTCAGAGCCCGCACGGCGAAGCCGGCGTCGTCGCGATCTTCGCGCGGAAGCTCCTGAACCGCGAGGTGCCGGTCATCAACGGCGACGGCTCGCAGACGCGCGACTTCGTGTTCGTCGGAGACGTCGTGCGCGCCAACGTGCTCGCCATCGAGAAGGATCTCTCCGGCTCGTTCAACGTCGGCACCGGCGTCGAGACGTCGGTGCTCGAGCTCTACGACTCGCTCCGTCGTGCCGCCGGCTCGGACATCGCCCCCAAGCACGCACCGGGTAAGCTCGGCGAGCAGATGCGGTCGGTTCTCGACGCGCGCCTGCTCGAGCGGCACACCGGCTTCCGTCCCCAGACGAAGCTCGACGACGGCATCCGCGCGACCGTCGACTATTTCCGATCGACCGACGTCTGAGCCATCGGAGGCAACGCCGTCGGGAGGCGCAGCGCGTCGGTTGCGCCGTCCTTCGCGTAGAGGAACGAGTACGCGGCGCGGCTGGCGAGCACACGCTTCGTGTAACGGCGGGTTTCGTTGAACGGGATGAGCTCGACCCAGACGTCGAAGTCGACGGAGGGACGCTCACCGAGCCAGCGTCGTGGTCGGCCCGCGCCAGCGTTGTAACCGGGAATGGCGAGCAGCGGGCTCTCCGCAAACACGTGCGTCAGATCCGACAGCACGCGACAGCCTAGCGCGACGTTCACCGCGGGACGCTTGAGGGCGGCAGGGTCGCTCGCCAGGCCGAGGGGACGCGCGAAGCGCTTCGCCGTCCCTTCCATGAGCTGCATCAGGCCGTAAGCCTTCACCGGGCTCTCTGCGCCGGGGTCGAACGACGATTCCTCGCGCATCACGGCGTAGACGAGGGGCTCGGGGATCGAGCTCCGCCGCGATTCCTTCTGCACGATGGCGTGGTACGGGCGCGGGAACGCGATCTCCCATGCGCGCGCCCAGTCGCCCGACGGCCAGCGCCCGAGCCAGTCGGACAGCCCGTCGGCGAGGTCGTGCGAGAGCTTCGCCGCGCCGGCGCGTTCGTACAGCAACGCCACCGCCCAGAGCACCGGCGGCGCCGCGTCCGACTTGAGCAGGCCGAGCGCGTCGATCTCCCGCGTCGCGTCACCGACGTCACCGACGCGGAGCAGCTCGAGCGCGCGCACGAAGCCGGGAAGGTCGAACTCCGGGCGATGCGCGAACGAGAACGGATCTTTCTGGGCCTCTGCGAGCCCGTCGGCGAGCGCGCGCTCGGCGCGTGCGGCGTCGGCCGTGGAGAGCCGCGTGTACGCCTGGAGCATGTAGTACGACAACGGGAGCTCCCGGACGATCGCCTCGTAGTCGGCGAGGCTCTGCTCGACGTCGCCGCGGGCGGCGCGCGCGCGGGCGCGGAAGTACCGTTCACGTCCGGCGCGCTCGAGACCACGCTTCGCGTCCACCGGCGCCGCGGCGAGGGCCGCGCGATCGAGCACGCTCTCCGCCGACGCCCAGTCGGCCTTCTCGATGCGACGGAGCGCGAGCTCGAAGAGCCCGTCGAGGACCATGTCGCCGTCGGGGTAGTCGTCGGCCATCCGCGTCAGGAGCTCGGTGAAGCGCGCGTCGTCGCCGAGCTCGCGGTAGCAGAGCGCGCGGTGCAGGCGCGCGTCGTCGGCGAGCCGGTTCGTCGGGAACTCCGTCTCGAGACGCTCGTAGTAGCCCGCCGCCTCGACGTAGCGCTTCGTCGAGGTGGCGTACTTGGCGGCCGCGAAGAGGGCGCGCGCGCGCAGGTCGGGATCGGCGCACTTCCGCACTGCGGAGAGGAGCGACTCCTCGGCGGTCGTCCACTCCTTCTCGGCGGCGAGGGCGCGCGCGCGGAGCACCGTCGCCTCGCACCCCGTCGCTTGCCAGCGGTTCGCATCGCCGACGCGCGCCAGCAAGCCGTCGGCGACGGACACCGCGAGGTCGTAGTTCTTCGCGTCGACGAGCGTCTTCAGCCGCTCCAGGTCCTCTTCCGCGCTCGGACGGGAACGCTGGGCGCGGAGCGCGGACGACAGCGCGGCGAGGAGCTTCGTCTGTGCCGCCTCGGCGCGCAGGATCGTCGCAGGGTCGGCGGTCCGCGAGAGCACCTTGCGCACGTGCCCGAGTGCGTCGCTGAGCTTCGCGTCGCGGGCGGCGTCGGCGGGTGCCGGCGGATCGACGAGCGCCTCGGCGAGTCGCAGGGAAAGGAGCGGCGCTTCCGGCCCCGCGTCGCTCTTCGACAAGTGACGTTGCCAGATGTCGATCGCGCGCGCGGTATCGCCGGTGCGGAGGGCAGCGTCGGCGGCGACGAGCTCTGCGTCGCCCGCGACGAGCTCGTCGGGGGGAACCCGGGCCGTCCACGACGCGGCGTCGGCGGGGTGGCCACTCGCGAGCAGGGTGCGGCTTGCGCCGAGGGCGGCGTAGCCGGTGAGCGAGCCCTTCGCCGCGGCAGCGAGCTGGTACGACGCGGTCGCGCCGGCGAGATCACCTGCCGCTTCGCGGAGGCGCGCGAGGAGAACCTGGTAGCTCTGGACCTCGCCGGCCTGGAGCGGCCGCTTCGTCGCGACGGCCTCGACCTCGCGCGCCGCTCGCGCCGGATCGCCGGCCTCGAGAGCGTCGGCAGCGGCCTTGAGCTCCGGAAGCGCGAGCCAGGGCTCGAACGCGTCGAGGCCCAGCGCGGGCGCGGGAGCGCCCGGCGCGGCCGACGCGGTGCCGAGCAGCGCAGCGCGGACGAGCGAGAGCGGGCGCGACGCCTGGGGCTCCGCGGGCTCACGTCGATCGCCGGAGCAGGCCGCCACGCCGACGCCGATCGACGCCAGGGAGCACCCCAGAAGAAGGACACCGAGGCGAACGCCGGTCATTGCCGTCGAGCGGCGCGCTCTCCGCGAGCTCATGGGGTCTCCCGGGAACGCCGCTCGAGGGGCTCTGCATTCCGCGCGTCCGCGAAGGCTTCCTCGTCTCGGGTCTCGTCGCGGCGCTTCAGGTCCGCGTCGCGACCGGCGACGTGCTCGTCGATGCGGGTCGCGGCGTGTGATGCGCGCTCGAGGGCGCTCCGGGTGTGCGCTTCGCGCGCGAGAGCCCGCGTCGCCTCCTCGGCGGCGCGCTTCTCTTCGACGGCGAGCGTCGCGAGGCGTTCTTCCACCGTCCGGCGGTAGAGATGCGAGCCGGCGACGGCGCCTGCCGTCGCGGTCCCCGCGTCGAGCCGCGCGCGCTCGGCGGCGACCACGTCGTCGCGCTCCGACGCCACACGGGCACGTCGCGCTCTCGTCACCTTCGCGCCGGCGAGAGCGACGTCACCGTCGCGAACGGCCACGGCGAGGGCACGGCCCTGGTTCTCTCGTTCGCGCCGCCGGAGCACGCGAAGCAGCTCGAGCGTCGAACGGCGTGCCACGGGACGAACCTAGCTCAAGCCTCCGGGACGGGCGACTTATGGCGGATCCGCCTCAGACCTCGGGAACGGTGTGCTTTCTGACCCGCACGAAGCGAACGACGCTCTGCGCCGTCATGAGCGTCGCCCACCACTCCTCACCCCGATGCGAATAGTGGATCTGCACGCCCTTCGCCTCACCGGCGAGCAGTACCGCGCGCGCCGTTCCGAGCGACGGCTCGGGCTCCCGAGCCCGCTCGGTGCTCCCGTCCCTTATGAGGACGCCGAGGACGGTCGTCTCGAAGGCGAGCTCGGAAAAAACTCGCTCCGTCGCGCTCCTGTCGAGCACGAGCACCGACAGCTCGGGGACCTCGAGGAAGCTCGACGGGACCGGTTCATCCGGCATCGCCGATAACTCCCAGGTAGGGGGGCCTTGGCCCCCCGCAGCTTCGCCTCCGGCGAACTGCTCCCGCCCTAGGTAAGGGGGGCCTTGGCCCCCCGCAGCTTCGCCTCCGGCGAACTGCTCCCCCCGCCGCTTTCGCGGGCTCGCTCCGCTCGCGTCGTTCCGCTGCTCTTTCATCCGTAGTTCTCATAATTTTCACCGAGTGACGGCAGGACGAAACTTTCGTTTGGTCCTGGCCGAAAGAAGTGTTCATCGGACGGGATATTCCCGGACGGCGCACCGTATATTCACCAATGATTTCGAGGGACGAGCCACCGGGAAGGCTTCCGGCACGGTCCCTGCTACGTCCCGGGCCCCGCCAATGAGGAAATGCTTTGAGTTTCGCGCGCCTAGCGCGTTGGCCGCGTTTGCCGCGGTCGGCACGTACGCCGGGGCGGCCCTGCTGGCCGTGCTCGCGTTCGCCGGCGTGGCCCGGGCAGAGGAATCCACTCCCGACGTCGCGGCGGCCCCCGGGGATCTCACGACCCGCGTCGTCCCAGTCGAGGCGCTGCTCGCCGATCCGGCGCGGCTCGTGGACTGGGTGTCGACCCGGCACCCCGATGTTCTCGCCGCGAATGCCCGCGTCGTCCAGGCCGAGGCCGCGGTCGGTCAGAGCCGGGTCATCCCGAACCCGAGTCTTCAGGGTGGCGTCGGTGGGCTCACCGTCGGGAACCGCAATCCGCGCACCATCCCGTACGGCGATACCATCAACTGGTCCGTCGGGCTCTCGGAGACGATCGAGCTCGGCAAGCGTGGACCGCGAGCGCGCGCCGCCGAGCTCCGTCGTGAAGCGTCGCGCGCCGGCGCACGCGGGGTCCTCGCCGACCGCCTCGCCGACGCGCGCGACGCGATGGCGAGGGTCGTCTATCTGATGGAGCGCCATCGCGTATTCGACGAGCGGCTGAGGTCGTCGCGCAACGTCGCGGCCCTCGAGCGGGTGCGGCTCGAGCACGGGGACATCAGCGGCATCGATCAGGACCGTCTCGAGCTCGACGTCACGACGGTCGTGCGCGCTGCGGCCGACAACGAGGCGGATCTCGAGGCCGCGCGCGCAGAGTGCGCCACGCTCCTGGTCGGCGTGTGCGACATCGGCGCCGCGACCATGTCGTCGATCGACGTCGCGGTGCCGGTACAGGACGCCTACGCTGGGCTCGAGTCCATCGTGCGCGCGCGCCCCGACGTGCAGGAGGCGCGCCTCACGAGCTCCGCGGCGAAGACCGACGCCGTGCTCTTCCGCCGTCAATCGATCCCCGATCCGACGGTCGGCGTGCAGTACACCCACGACTACCTGACGTACGCGGGCAACGAGCCGAACACGTTCGGCGCGACGGTCGCCATTCCCCTGCCCTTCTTCGATCACGGCCAGCACCTCGCGCGCCAGGCCGAGGGCGTCGCGGCCGAGTACGGTTACGCGGCGCGTGCGCTCGAGACGCGCGCGCTCGTCGACGCCCGCTCGCTGCTCGCCCGGCGCAACGTGCTCCAGCAGAAGCTCGCGACGCTGACGACCGACGCCATTCCCCGCGCGGACTCGGTGCTGAAATCCAGCGACGAGGCGTATCACCGCGGGCAACTCAGCTTGACCGATCTGCTCCTCGTGCGGCGCGAGCACGCCTCGCTGCTGCTCGACGCGCTCGACACTCGTTACGATCTGTTCACCGTACGCAACACGCTCTACCGCACGTTGAGCCTCGGCGTACCGAAGGCCCCGACGAACAATGGTGAGAGGTAACAAGCCCGATGTCGCGTGAGACCCCAACGCCCGAGCAAAAGCCCCGCCTGAACGTCCAGGTGAGCGGGCCCCATTCGCTGCGCCCGGGTGGAACCCGGCGGCGCATCACCGGCGCCGTCGTCGCCGTCGTGCTGAGCGCCATCGCCGTCGTCGCCGCGGCGCGCTTCGAGCGGAAACCGCCGCCGCCGCCCACCGTGTCGAACACCGTGGCCGTCACCGGCAGCGCCATCTCCATCACGAGCGGTGCGCCGCAATGGGACGTCATCCGCCTCGGCAAGGCCGAGCTCGCGACCGAGCACTGGTCGGATCCCGTTCCCGGCTACGTCCGGGTGGACGAGACGCGGGCCGCACGCGTCGGTGCGCCGCTCGGTGGCCGCGTCCAGAAGGTGTTCGCCGAGCTCGGACAGGTGGTGAGCGTCGGCACGCCGCTCTTCAGCGTCGCGAGCCCGGATCTCGCCGCGCTCCGCGCCGACCTCGAGCACGCCAAGATCGATCTCGCCGCGGCAAAGACGACGTTCGATCGCGTGCACGCGATCGTCCAGGCGCGCGCGCTTCCCGAGAAGGAAGAGATCTCCGCCGGCCAGACCCTGAGCCAGGCCGAGCTCGCCGAGACGGCCGCAGCGTCGCGCATGAGCTCGCTCAAGGTCTCGACCCAGGGCTACGGCGAGTTCGTGGTGAAGTCGCCGCGCGCCGGGCAGGTCGCCGAGAAGAGCGTGCTCCCCGGGCAGGAGATCGACGCGGGCGCGCAGGGCAATCTCATGATGATCGCGGACCTGTCGAGCGTCTGGGTCGTCGCCGAGCTCTTCGAGTCGGACACCATCGGCGTGCACCCGGGCACGAAGACCCACGTGACGGTGGCGTCGGCACCGGGACGCGTCTTCGACGCCGCGGTCGAGACGGTGTCGGCGGTCGTCGACCCCGAGCGTCACAGCATTCCGATCCGCGTGCGTCTCGAGAACCCCGACGGCGCTCTCAAGCCGAACACCTTCGCCCGCATGCAGTTCTACACGCAGGCGCCCCCTGGCAGCGTCGACATTCCGTCCTCGGCGCTCGTGACCGACGGCGCGAACCAGTACGTCTACACACGCAGCCCCGAGGGCAAGTTCGCGCGCAAGCGGGTCACCGCCGGCGCGGCGCGCGAGGGCCGCGTCATCGTGACCGAGGGGCTCGGCGACGGCGACATCGTCGTCGAGCGCGGCGCGATCCTCCTCGACAACCAGATCCAGCTCGCGGACTGACGCCCGAGAAGCTCCGCCATGCTCGACGCACTTCTGCGGTATTCGCTGAATAACCGCCTCGCACCCTTCATCTTCGCCATCACGCTCGGCGTGATCGGCTGGTTCTCGTACCGCGATCTGACGGTCGAGGCGTTCCCCGATCCGACCGACACCCAGGTGCAGGTCATCACGCTCTTCCCCGGTCAGCCGACGGAGGAGATCGAGCGCCGCGTCTCGATCCCCATCGAGCGCGCCCTGAACGGCACTCCCGGTCTCTTCCGCCTGCGGAGCATCTCGCTCTTCGGGCTCTCGTTCGTGACCCTGACGTTCGAGGACGGCGTGGAGCTCACGAGCGCGCGCCAGCGTGTCCTCGAGAAGATTCGCGACGCCGATCTGCCGGACGGCATCGTGCCGCAGCTCGGTCCGATGGCGACGCCGATCGGCGAGGTGTATCGCTACACGCTGGTCGGCTCCGCCACCGATCCGATGACCTTGCGCACTCTCCAGGACTGGACGGTGCGGCCCGAGCTGCTCCGCGCCCAGGGCGTCGCCGACGTCGTGTCGTACGGCGGCCTCGTCAAGGAAGTGCACGTCCAGCCCGACCCGGTGAAGATGGCCGCTCTCGGCGTCAGCCTGAACGACGTCTTCACCGCCATCAAGCGCGCGAGCAGCAACGCCACCGGCGGATACGTCGAGCGCGGGGCCGAGGTGTTCGTCATCCGCAGCGTCGGTATCTTCACGAACCTCGACGACATCACGCGGATCCGCGTCGCCGAGCACAAGGAAGTGCCGGTGCTCATCCGCGACGTCGCGACGGTGACGGAGGGCTACTTCCCGCGCCAGGGCTTCGTCAGCCGTGACGACGACGACGACGCCGTCCAGGGCATCGTGCTCATGCGACGTGGCGAGAACCCGTCCAACGTGCTGCCGGCCCTCCGCGAGCGCGTGCAGGAGCTGAACGAGCGCATCCTGCCGAAGGGCATCAAGGTCACGCCGTTCTACGATCGCACGACGCTCGTCGACTCGACGCTCGAGACGGTGTTTCACAATCTCATGGAGGGGGCGACCCTCGTCACCCTCGTGCTCTTCGCGTTCACGCTGTCGGTGCGCGCGTCGCTCATCGTGGCGACGGTGATCCCGCTATCGCTCGCGGCGTCCTTCGCCTACCTGCACGCCCGCGGGATGAGCGCGAACCTGCTCAGCATGGGCGCCATCGATTTCGGCATCATCGTCGACGGCGCGGTGATTCTCGTCGAGCACCTGTTCCACAAGGTGCCGCAGATGGAGGACCGCGACACGCCCATCGGGGACCGCGTCTTCCGCGCCGCACAGGAGGTCGCTCGCCCGACGCTCTTCTCGCTCCTCATCATCATCGCCGCGTACGTGCCGATCTTCGCGCTCCAGCGCGTCGAGGGACGCATCTTCTCGCCTATGGCGAACACGGTGGTGAGCGCGCTCGTCGGCGCGCTGCTCATCAGCTTCACCCTCGTCCCGGTGCTCGCCGCGTTCTCGCTCCGGAAGCACCACGTCGAGAAACAGTCGCCGCTCCTCAGATGGGCGGCGCGCGGCTACGAGCCGACCCTCGGGGCGGCGATGGCGCGGCCCGCGACGGTGATGCTCCTCGCGTTCGGCGCGCTCATCGCGTGCTTCGTGCTACTTCCGCGGCTCGGCTCGGAGTTCTTGCCCGAGCTGAACGAGGGCGCGCTGTACGTCACGTTCACCTTGCCGCCGAACATCGCCCCGACCGAGTCGCGACGGCTCACGCCTCGCCTGAAGCAGCTCCTGAAGCGCACGCCGGAGGTGGAGTCTGTGCTGTCTCAGCTCGGTCGCCCGGAGGACGGCACCGATCCGAAGCTCCCGAACAACCTCGAGGTGTTCCTGAAGCTCAAGCCGCTGAAGGCGTGGCGAAAGGACAAGCCGCTCCTGAACGATCTCGTCTCCGAGATGAGCAAGAACCTCGAGGAGATTCCGGGCATCGAATATAACTTTTCGCAGCCCATCCGCGACAACGTGCTCGAGAACATCTCGGGCCAGCAGGGCCAGATCGCCGTCAAGATCTACGGGGAAGATCTGGACGAGCTCCAGCAAGGCGCCGAGAAGGCGAAGGCGCTCATCGCGAACGTGCCCGGCGTGGCCGATCTCGCGCTCGTCAAATCGGGCGAGAGCCCGCAGATGGCCATCAAGATCGACCGCGACGCGCTCGCCCGGTACGACCTCGATCTCGACGATGTGCAGGACTACATCGAGACAGCGATGGCCGGTCACGTCGCGAGCGAGTTCTGGGAGGGCGAGAAGCGCTTCGACGTGACGGTGCGCCTCCCGCGCTCCACCCGCCAGGACATCACCGCGATCCGCGAGATCCGCATCCCGCTGAAGAACGAGAGCGTCATTCCGCTCTCCGCCGTCGCGGACATCACGCTCGCGAAGGGCCGCGCCGCGATCACCCGCGAGAACGGCAAGCGGTACATCGGCGTCCGCATGAACGTCAGGAACCGCGACATGGGCTCCTTCGTCGAGGAGGCCCGGGCCAAGGTCGACCAGGGCCTCAAGCTGCCACCCGGCTATCAGGTGACGTGGGGCGGCGAGTTCGAGAACCAGCAGCGCGCCATGAAGCGCCTCGGGTTCGTCATCCCGGTCGCGCTCGTGATCACGTACCTGCTTCTCTTCTCCGCTTTCGGGAGCCTGGCCGACGCGAGCATCATCATGCTCCACGTGCCGTTCGCGCTGATCGGAGGCGTGCTCGGGCTCGCGGTCGCGGGCATGACGCTGTCGGTGTCCGCCGCGGTCGGCTTCATCGCTTTGCTCGGGCAGGCCGTCTTGAACGGCGTGCTCGTCGTGGCTGCGATCCGCGCACGACTCAAGGACGGGGAGAGTCACTACGACGCCGTGGTCGGCGGGGCGCGCGATCGACTGCGCGCCGTCCTGATGACCGCGCTGCTCGCCGCGCTCGGGCTCCTGCCGGCCGCGCTCTCCCACGCCATAGGTAGCGAAACGCAGCGGCCCATCGCCGTCGTCGTCGTCGGCGGCACGATGACGGCCGCAGCGCTGACGCTCATCGTGCTGCCGGTGAGCTATTACTGGTTCCTGACGCTCTCGTCGGCGCTGAACCGATGGAAAGACCGTCGAGAAGCCGCCGCCCTCGGGTGACCGCGCACCGGGAGCGAACCCTCCCGGCACGAGGCGTCGTTTGAGGTAGCCTCCACGGGTCGTGGCGACGCCTCTCGAGTCTCGATCGACGGACAAGCTCGCCGAGGCGCATTCGCGCTTCGCGCAGGCCGCGCTGTTCATCTACCTGGGCGCCGCCCTGCTCGCCTTGATCCTGCTCCTTGCCGCGATCGTCACCGACAAGAGTCACAACGACGAGCAGGCCGTTCGCCAGCTCCAGCTCGAGACGGAGGTCGTCGCGCACCGGCTCGCCGATTACCTGTCGCTCCACGTCGAGGAGCTGCAGCGCCTCGGGCAGCGTGCCGAGGTGAACCTCCTCGATCAGAGCCTCGAGCCGGAGCGCGCGCTCCTCGACATGGCCCACCAGGACAGCCCGCTCTTCAACCTGGGCGTCGCGATCGTCGACCGCGGCGGGCAGGTGCTCTGGGCCGAGCCGCAGCAGTTCCTCGGCGACCGCGGCTCCCTCGGTGCGCGGCCCTGGTTCCTCGACGTGCATGACCGCCGCGTCGCGCGCGTCATCTCGCCGTTCCCGAAGGAGCCGGTCCTGTACGTCGTGTCGCCGATCCTGCGCGAGGAGCGGTTCACCGGCGCGTTCATCGGCGGGCTCGACCTGACGACCGATCGCGCCATCACCGCCGCGATGCGCGAGCGTCCCTACGTCTCCACCCTGCTCGCTACCCGGCGCGGCGGGGTCGTCTTCCCACCCGCGCCGCCGGCCTTCACCCGCTCGGCGGACTGGTACTCCATCTTCCAGGGCCGGAGCGAGAACGCCACCACGGCGGAGGTCGTCTTCGACGGCGCCGAGGCGATCGTCGCCTCGGCTCGGGTGCCGGTCGCGGACCTGTTCCTCCTGAACGCGGCGAAGAAGTCGGACCTCTTCGCCGACAGTGACCGGCGGCTCCGGGTGCGGCTCCTGCTCGGGGTCGTCCTCGCGCTCTCGCCGATGATCGCGCTCGTGTTGATACTCAGCCGTTCTTTGGCACAATTCCGGCGCTCGGAGACCGAAGCAGTGCGCGAGGAACACCTGCGCACCATCGGCGAGGCCGCCAACGTGATCGCACACGAAGTCAGGAACTCACTGAACGGGATCCGCATGGGTATCGACCTGATGCTCGACAAGCACCGGCGGCCGAGCGAACGGGTCGTGACCGAGCTTCGCGCCGAGATCGAGCGGCTCTCGAGCTTCACGTACCAGCTCATGCTCTTCGCGAAGAACCCCGACCCGCACCGCACGGCGGTGAATCTGTCGGAGATGGTCCCGCGCTGGCTCTCGCTGACCCGCGACGTCGCGGCGGAGACCGGCGTCGAGGTGCAGCTTCACGGCGCCGACCGCCCCGTCGTCGTGCAAGGCGATCCGACGCTGCTCCAGATCGTCGTGGGGAACCTCGTCTCGAACGCGCTCGACGCCGTGGCCGGCGTGGAGCCGCCGCTCATCGTCGTCGCCCTCGCCGCCGAGGACGGCCACGCCGAGGTCCGCGTCGAGGACAACGGGCCCGGCGTCGAACCGACCTTCCGCGAGCGGCTCTTCCAGCCGTTCGTGACGGGCAAGCCCAGCGGCGTCGGGATGGGTCTCTCCATCTCGCGCAAGATCGCGCGCGCTCACGGCGGAGATCTGGTGCTCGACACGACCCGCGCCGGCGCGTCGTTCCTGTTGACGCTACCCACGGAGGCGACATGAGAGCGACCGTCCTCGTCGTCGACGACGAACGCGTCTTCCGAGTGATGAGCGAAGAAGCGCTCAGCGCCAAGGGCTTCGACGTGCGCACCGCCGCGACGCTCGCGAAGGCACGCGCCGAGCTCGAGAAGAGCACGCCGGACGTCATCGTGCTCGACCGGCGGCTCCCCGACGGGGACGGCATCGAGCTCCTGGCCGCCATCACCTCCGATCCGCGCGGGAGCCCCTACGTCATCGTCGTGACCGCGTACGGTGACGTCGAGAACGCCGTCGAGGCGCTCCGGGCCGGCGCCGCGGATTACCTGACGAAGCCGATACAGGTCACGGACCTCATCGTGAAGCTCGACAAGGTGCTCGAGGCGCGCGGCCTCCGCGATCGACTCCGCCTCGCGCGGACGAGCACCGCGCGACCGCCGCTCCGCGAGGGACGGAGCCCCGCCGAGCGGATCCTGCGCGAGAGCCTGCGCAGCGTCTCGACGAGCCCCTCCACGCCGGTGCTCCTGGTCGGGCCGTCGGGCGCCGGCAAGCAGTGCGCCGCGGAGCTGCTCCACGCCATGACGTACGAGAACGCCGAGGACGCGCCGTTCGTCGAGGTGAACTGCGCCGCGCTCCCCGCCGAGCTCGTCGAGAGCGAGCTCTTCGGGCACGAGAAGGGCGCGTTCACCGACGCCCGAGCGACTCGCCGCGGCCTCGTCGAGATGGCGGACGGCGGCACGCTCTTCCTCGACGAGGTCACCGAGCTACCCGAGCGCTCACAGGCGAAGCTCCTCAAGTTTCTCGACGCGATGCGCTTCCGTCGAGTCGGTAGCGAGCGAGAGATCGCCGTCGATCTCCGGATCGTCGCCGCGACGAACCAGGACGTCGGGCAGATGGTCGCGACGGGGAAGCTCCGCGAAGATCTGTTCCACCGCATCAGCGTCTTTTCCATCGACGTCCCTGCGCTGCGCGAGCGGCGCGAGGACATCCCGGATCTTGCGGAGACGTTCGTCGAGTTCTTCGCGAAGCGCGTCAAGAAGCGCGTCGCGGGCCTCTCGCGGCCGGCGCGGGACAAGCTCGTGCAGTACGACTACCCGGGCAACGTGCGCGAGCTCCGCAACATCATCGAGCGAGCCGTCATCCTGACGCGCTCGCGCGAGATCGTCCCCGACGACATCGTCGTGCCGCGCGCCGAGTCCGCGACGCCGAGCGGCGATCCGCCGTTCTTCGGCGTCGAGCTCGAGCAGAGCGGCGAGCCGCCTTCCGCCGAGCAGGTCGAGCAGGCCTACGTGAAGCGCGTGCTCGAGTACTGCGGCGGAAAACGCACCCAGGCCGCGCAGACCCTCGGCGTGTCTTACCCCACGTTCCTGAGGCGCCTGCGGGAGCTCGGGCTCGACGAGTGACGTCCGCGCTATCCTGAGCGCGTCGAGCGCCGTCGCCTCGCGCCGAGGACGAAGGGCGAGAGGACGGCGCCGGCGAGGCCGGCAGGCGTCGACGGTGAGCCGTGTACAGCCCGGCACTCACACGACGATTTCCCATTCGTCGGAGAGAAGCCGGTCGCGGCCGCTCCGGCGTCGACGACGATGCGGACCGGCGGTGGCGGAGGCACGGCGCTCGTCGCGGTGGCGGTCGGTCCCGTCGAGGGCGGCGACGAGCTACCCGTCGCTACGGGAGGCGGCGGCCCGCTCGTCGCGGCGTCGGCGGCACCGGAGTCGGCGCACCCGGCGAGATGCGCGTGGTCGCAAACGGCGCTCGCGACGTCGCACGTGTCGGTCGTGCACTGGTCCCCGTCATCGCAATCCCTGTCCTTCGCGCAGCAGCCTCCGGTCGCGTCATGCGCGCAGCGGTGCTCGCCGACGTCGCAGGAGTCGTGGGTGCAAGCCTTGCCGTCCGCACAGTCGCCGTCGGTGCGGCAGCACTCGGCCACGGCTGCGTACCCGCACTTTCCGGTGGAAGCATCGCAGGAATCTGCGGTGCAGGGGTCGAGGTCTTCGCAGTCCGCGTCGGTCTTGCAGCAGCCGGCGACGGGCGTCACGTCGCAGGCGCCGGCGGCGCACGCCGTGGTCGTGCACCGGGACCCGATGGCGCAGTCGTCCATCGTCGAGCAACAGGCAGACGTCGGGAGGGCCGCGCACTGGTGACGGGTCTCGTCGCAGGCGTCGATGGTGCACGCTCTGCCGTCGTCACAGTCCGCGTCCGCGAGGCAGCACCCCTTCACGCCGGAGTGCTTGCACTGGTTCGAGACGCAGACGTCCGCCGTGCAGACATCCCCGTCGTCGCAATCGGCCGCGGTGTTGCAGCAGCTCTTCTCGGTCGAGACGACGCACGCGCCCTGCGTTCCACAGGATCCGGTCGTGCAGGCGTCGTTGCCGTTGCAGTCGTCGTCGCCCAGGCAGCAGAACGGCTTGGAGGCGTGCTCGCAGCGCTGTGCGTCGACGTCGCAATGATCGACCGTGCACAGGGTGCCATCGTCGCAGTCGCGATCGGCCGTGCAACAGTCCGTCTTCTTCGGGTTCGAGCAGGTGTGACCCGTGACGTCGCAGGTGTCGACCGTGCAAGGATCGGCGTCCTTGCAGTCGGACGCCGTCTGGCAGCAACCGGCCACTTTCTTCGTCGTGCACGCGCCCTTCGCGCTGCACGAATCCTGGGTACACGGGTCGCCGTCCTCGCAGTCGCCGTCCACCTTGCAGCATCCGCTGACCTTCGCGCGGACGCAGCGATGCGTCGACGCGTCACAGGCGTCTGCGGTGCAGGCGTCTCCATCGTCGCAATCCGCCGCGGCGTTACAGCAATCACCGACCTTCGCCTCCGAGCAGGTGTGGGACGTCGTGTTGCAGGCGTCTCTGGTGCAGGCGTCTCCATCGTCGCAATCCGCGCCCGACGAGCAGCACCCCGCCTGACGTGCGTTCGTGCACCTGCCGGAGGCGCAGACGTCCGTGGTGCACACGTCCGCGTCGTTGCAGTCGGCGTCGGCGTGACAGCAGCCGACCTTCGCCGCGTGGACGCAGGTGTGCGTCGCGGTAGCGCACGTGTCGAGGGAGCATGCGTCCGAGTCGTCGCAGTCCGCGTCGGTCTGGCAACAGCCGGCGACCTTCGCGAAGCTGCAGGTGCCGCTCGCCTCGTCACAGATCTCCTGGGTGCAAGAGTTGCCGTCGTTGCAGTCCGCGCTCGCGGAGCAGCACGACGCGACCGGTGAGAACGTACACCGGTGCCGCGTCAGGTCGCAGGCGTCGCTGGTGCAGGGCGTCCCGTCGGCGCAGTCTCCGTCCGCGCTGCAGCACCCGGAGAGTTTCCGGACCGTGCAGGTGTGCGCCTTCGTGTCACAGCCGTCCTCGGTGCAGGCGTCTCCGTCGTCACAATCCGCGTCGACCGAGCAACACGCGCCCTTCGCCACGTCGGAGGGCGTGCAGCACCCCGGGGGCGCGTCGTGAACGCAGGTGAACGACGCCCCGTCGCAGCTATCTCGGGTGCAAGCGATCGCGTCGTCGCAGTCGCCGTCGGCCGTGCAGCATCCGGCGATCTTCGGGTGCGCGCAGGTGTGGGTGACCGGGTCGCACTGGTCCAGCGTGCAGAGCGCGCCATCGTCGCAGTCGGCGGCGTTGGAGCAGCTCGACGCGGCCTGCCTCACCTCCGACGTGCCGAGCGGAGTTCCGCTCGTCCCGCACGCCTGAGCGAGCAGGGCGAGGAGCACCGTGGCACGCGAAAGTACCGCGAGGATCGTCGAGAGCCGGAAGATCATCGGACGGTGGGACATCCGAAGACGATGTCGACGCGATGCGCTCCCTCGGTCTGCATGTAGCGGCAGAGCGTGCCCTCGAAGAGGACTCTCGCCGGATCCGAGTCGACGTCGAGGCGCCAGCCATCGGGGCCGTCGCCGCCGGACGGGACGACGTTGCAGTCGATGGCGACGTTGACCTGCCTCGGGTCGACGGGCGGCATCTCGAGATCGAGCTCGCACGCCGTGACGAGCTGGGTCGTGATGTCGGAGAACACGTTCGTCAGCCCCGCGACGCCGGCGGCGGCGTCCACGCGGTAGTACGAGGGCGGCGCTTTCGGGTTCGTCTCGCCTCCGGAGACGGCGAAGCCGTCCAGAAAGCGCGAGTAAGCCTCGCTGCCCGGGATACCGACGACGAAGGTCGCGATACCTGCGGCGTGAAGCGCCTCGAGCTCCGCTGTCGTCGCCGCATCGTCCACGCACGCCTGCCCGTAGTTCGCGCAGCAATTGAGCGACCCCGTGCAGTGTCCTTCCAGGTTCGTCGAGCAGCCCGCGGAGTCGCAGGTTAGACCTGTGTTGCAGTTGGGCCCACCGTCCGTGGCGAGCATCACGTACTTCTCACCGCTCAGCGCGGCGCCGGCCCCCTTCGTGAAGTACTCGTAGGCGCGGTGAAGGGCGACCGCCGTCGGCGTCCCTCCTCCCGGAGAGGTCGCGTCGAGCGCAGCGAGGATCTTCGGCAGTGCCGTCGTACCGGACTCGATGGGCACGTTGATGTCCGGCGTCGCCGGCATCTCGCAGCAGTTGGTCGTGCAGTCGAGCGCGATCGGGTGCGACGCGTCGCTCGGGAAGGGAAACAGCTCGAGCCCGAACGAGACGCGCCCTGCGACGGCCTCGAGCGACGTCTTCAGCGCGGCCTTCACGCCGTCCCAGATGCTGACGTCGAACCCCGCGGGCTGGTCCGTCATGCTGCCAGACTTGTCCATCACGATGAGCATCTGCGGATGACGGATGCGCGCGCCGACGCTCTGCTGACCGCACGAGCCGAGCCCCTCGATGGACTGACCGCAGCCCGGGACGCTGCCCGCGTCCGTCGGCGACGAACCGGCTGTCCCCCCTCCGGTCGGCCCACCGTCGCTGCCGTCTCCGCTTCGGCCGGCACTGCCGGGCGACGTACCGCTGGCGCCGGACGACGTTCCTGCGGAGCCCGTCGTCCCTCTTCCGGCCGACGACGAGGCACCCGCACCGGTCGAGTCACCACCCGAGGAGCCGTGGCTCGCTCCCGCGGCTCCACCGGCGCCCCCCTTGATGTCCGAACCATCGATCTTCGATCCGCTCGCGGGATCGCGAGCGCACGCGGCAAAGCCGAGGAGCGCCGTCATGACGAGCGGGGATGCGCGAAGCGCCAGCGCGGCCAGTCGCGGACGGACGGAGGGCAGTCTCGAGGACATCGTCGACCTTTCGATGGAGTGCGCGTGCGAGAGCGACTCCTTGCTCTACCGGACGATCACCTTGCAGCACCCGTTCACGCAGGTGAGGCCCGTGTTGCAGGCGACCGCGTCGGAGCAAACCGGCGATCCGTCCGCGCAGGTGGTCGGAGGCGGGGGCGGCGGGGGCGTCGTCGTGGGTGGCGGCGGCGGTGGTGGCGTCGTCGTGGGCGGCGGCGGCGTCTCGGGCGGCGGCTGACAGGTCGTCGACTTGATGCACCGGGGACACGCGGTCACGTCTCCGAGGTTCGCCTCGGTGCAGGTCTTGGTGAGGATGATGTTCACGCTTCCGGAGCCGGAGGGGACCGTGCAGCAGCCGAAGCAGTCGCAACCCTTCGGGGCAAACGCAGCGCAGTGATCGAGGCAATACTGGGTGATCGCGCAAGCCGGATCGGTCTGCGCGATCGCTCCAGTCAGACAGCCCGTCGGATAGCGACAGCGATCGTCACCGGCGCCCGAGTTGCCGTCGAAGAAGCAGTCCTGCCACTTGGGATCGCGATTGTCGCCGGGCATGCCGGTCGCGAACGTGGCCTCGTCGTTGTCCTCCGACCCCACGCACTCGGGATCGTCCGCGTCGACGAGTCCGTCGCCGTCGTCGTCGATGCCGTTCGAGCAGGCGCAGCCTCCGGCGCCGCAGTAGTCCGCCTTCTTGCCGTTGAAGGTCGGTGTTCCCTTCCCCGGATTGCCGAGGCCCGTCGACTGATTGCCGTTGCCGAGCCCGGGTGTCTTGCCGGAGTTGCCACTCCCGCTGGCAGTCGCCGTGGCCCCCGAGGTCCCGCCGCTCTTCGTTGCGGGGACGGAGCCGGACGACGCGGGCTCCTGAGACGTCCCCGGCTCGGTGCCGGAGGCCCCGGAGCACGCCACCATGGCGAAAGCACTCAAGAATATTGCGCGCTGGATGGAGAGACCATTTAGGATCATCGCTCGCGTACCTCGCTTCAGCACGCACGACAGGTGCGGCACTGTCGGTTGGTGGGGGCGACGCGGCGTTTTTACGAAGGGCACACCGAAAAAAGAGCAGCAGCCGCGAGCTGTGGCGGGAGGACACACGTGACCACGACGGACGAATCTCTGAAGGCGATCCTGAGCCGGGCTCCGGTGACGACGGCGGACGACGCAGCGGCGATCCTCGGCGCGATCGTCGAGACGCTGCCGGCGGGCGACGGCGTGTGGTGCTTCTCGCGGCTCTATCAGGCCGTCACTGACGCGATCCGCGGTTCGCTCGCCGCGACGACGTTTCACGACCCGCGCTGGCTCGACCGACTCGACGCCGCGTTCGCGAACCTCTATTTCGAAGCGCTCCGGCTCTTTCTCGACGGGAGCCCCGATACGCCGCGTGCGTGGTACCCGCTGTTCGCGTCGCGCTCGCTCCCCAGGGCCGCGCTCCAGTTCGCGCTCGCCGGGATGAACGCGCACATCAACCGTGATCTGCCGGTCGCGCTCGTCACCGTGTGCACGGAGTCCGGCGTCGAGCTCGCTCGCACCGTTCCCGAGTATCAGGACTACCTGGCCGTGAACCCGCTCCTCGCCGCGGTCGAGGCGCGCATCAAGGTGGAGTTTCTGACCGGCCCGTTCGTGGTCGAAGATCGGCTGCTCGGCAAGCTGAACGACGTCGTCGCGAACTTCAGCATCGTGGAGGCGCGCGGAGGCGCGTGGTCGCACGGTGAAGGGCTGTGGGCGCTACGCAACGACGCGAGGCTCAGCGCGACGCTGGTCGATACCCTCGACGGCCTGGTCGGCTTCGCGAGCCGCGGCCTGCTCGTCGCGCTCTGAGGGCGGCTTCGCGCCGCCCGTCCTGGTCGATGTGCGCGCGAGAACGGCTCAGCGCGAACGCGCGTGCCATTCCTGGATGCTGCGGACCTGGGTCGTGCCGCCGCCCAGGGCGGTCGCCTCGAGCGACGAGACCGCGGCTTGCGCCGCCGACATGGTCGTGAAGTAGGGCACGTTGGCAAGGAGCGCGCTCCGCCGGATGGCGTAGCTGTCGCGGATCGCCTGCGTCCCCTGGGTCGTGTTGACGACGAGGTGAATGCCGCCCGCGCGGATCGCGTCCACGATGTGGGGCGAGCCGTCCTTCACCTTGTTGATGATCTCGACGGGGATGCGCGCCCGCTCGAACACCTTGGCGGTACCCCTGGTCGCGACGATGCTGAACCCGAGGTTACGGAGGCGCCGAGCGACATGACAGGCGGCGACCTTGTCGTCGTCGTTCACGCTGACGAACGCGCTCCCGCCCCGCGGCACCTTCGTGCCGGTGGCGAGCTGCGACTTTCCGAACGCGACGGCCACGTCGGTCGCGATGCCCATCACCTCGCCCGTCGATTTCATCTCCGGGCCGAGGATGGTGTCGACGCCGGGGAACTTGTTGAAGGGGAACACCGACTCCTTCACGGAGACGTGGGTCGGCAGCGCTATCTCGTGGACGCCGAGCTCTTCCAGGGTGTGGCCGACCATGAGCTTCGCGGCGATCTTCGCGAGCGGACGGCCCGTCGCCTTCGACACGAAGGGCACCGTGCGGGACGCGCGCGGGTTCACCTCGAGGACGTAGACTTTCCGGTCCTTCACGGCCATCTGGACGTTCATCAGGCCGACCACGCCGAGCTCCACGGCGATGGCGCGCACCTGGTCCTCGATCTCGGCGACGATGTCCAGGTCGAGCGAGTGCGGCGGGAGCACGCTCGTCGAGTCGCCGGAGTGCACGCCGGCTTCCTCGATGTGCTGCATGACGCCGCCGATGACGGCGGTGCGGCCGTCGGCGATGCAGTCGACGTCGACCTCGACGGCGTTCTTGAGGAACTGATCGATGAGGAGGGTCTGGGTGCCCGCCTCGCGTGCGGCCTCGATCGCGAGCTCGGCGTAGGCGCGGAGCTCGTCCTCGTTGAAGCAGGTCATCATCGCGCGGCCGCCTAGGACGTACGAGGGACGCACCAGCACAGGGAAGCCGATGTTCTGCGCGACACCCACCGCCTCGTCGACGCTGCGGGCGATGCCGGCGGACGGACGCGCGAGCCCGAGCTTGCCGAGGAGCGCGTCGAAGCGCTCGCGGTCCTCGGCGCGGTCGATGGCGTCACCGGGCGTGCCGAGGAGCTTCACGCCGGCGCGCTCGAGCGGCACCGCGAGCTTCAGCGGGGTCTGTCCGCCGAACTGGACGATGACGCCGAGGAGCTCGCCCTTCTTCTGCTCTTCGGTGCAGATCGCGAGCACGTCCTCGAGCGTCAGCGGCTCGAAGTAGAGACGATCCGACGTGTCGTAGTCGGTGGAGACGGTCTCTGGGTTGCAGTTGACCATGACCGTCTCGAGCCCGAGCTCGCGGAGCGCGAACACGGCGTGACAGCAGCAATAGTCGAACTCGATGCCCTGCCCGATGCGGTTCGGTCCGCCACCGAGGATGATGACCTTCTTCTTGCCGGTCACCTCCGCCTCGCTCTCCGACTCGTAGGACGAGTAGAGGTACGGCGTGTGCGCGACGAACTCCGCCGCGCAGGTGTCGACGCGGAGATAGGCGGGAACGACGCCGGTGGCGAGGCGCACCGAGCGGATCTCGCCCTCGGTCGTGCCGCGGAGCTTCGCCATCTGCGCATCGCTGAAGCCGAGCCGCTTGGCGGTCGAGAAAAACTCGGCGTCGAGGGTCTTCGCGTCGCGGATCACCTGCTCGTGGAGCACGATCATCTCGAGCTGCTCGAGGAACCACGGATCGATCTTCGTCTTCTCGTGGACCTCCTCGACGGAGAAGCCGGCGCGGAGCGCGTCTCCCACGTAGAAGAGGCGGTCCGCCGTGGCGACGCCGATGAGCTTCTCGATCGCGTCCTTCACCTCGCCCGGACCGGGCGGCGGTAGCGTCGGGCGCGGCTTCACCTCGGGCGGGGCGTCGAGCGCGAGATCACGGCCGGGCTTCGGCACCGACTTGATGGTGCGATAATCGATGCGATCGGTGAGACTGACGAAGCCTTCCTTGCCCGTCTCGAGCGAGCGCGCCGCTTTCTGGAGCGCCTCGGGGAAGGTCCGGCCGATGGCCATCGCCTCTCCGACGCTCTTCATCTGGGTGCCGAGGCGCGGGTCGGAGCCGGGGAATTTCTCGAAGGCGAAGCGCGGCCATTTGACGACCACGTAGTCGATGGTCGGCTCGAAGGCGGCGCTCGTCTTCGTGATGTCGTTCTGGAGCTCGTCGAGGGTGAAGCCGACGGCGAGCTTCGCGGCAATCTTCGCGATGGGGTAGCCGGTCGCCTTCGACGCGAGCGCGCTCGAGCGCGACACGCGGGGGTTCATCTCGATGACGAGCACGCGCCCGTCCTTCGGGTTGACGGCGAACTGGACGTTCGAGCCGCCGGTCTCGACGCCGATCTCGTGCATGACGGCGCGCGAGGCGTCCCGGAGCCGCTGGTACTCGCGGTCGGTGAGCGTCATCGCCGGCGCGACGGTGATCGAGTCACCGGTGTGCACGCCCATCGGGTCGATGTTCTCGATGGAGCAGATGACGATGAAGTTGTCCGCGCGATCGCGGATCACCTCGAGCTCGTACTCCTTCCAGCCGAGGACGCTCTCTTCGACGAGGACCTCGCGGGTCGGCGAGCTGAAGAGCGCCCACTCGACCTTCTCGTCGAGGTCTTCGGGGTTGTCGACGATGGCGGCGCCCTGGCCGCCCATCGTGAAGCTCGGGCGAAGGATGACGGGGTAGCCCGTCATCTTGACGATCTCGCGCGCTTCTTCGACGCTCCTCGCATAGCCGGAGCGCGGGCACTCGAGCCCGCAGCGCGCCATCGCTTCCTTGAAGAGCTGGCGATCTTCGGCGCGGCGGATGGCGTCGACCTGGGCGCCGATGAGCTGCACGCCGTGCTGCGACAGCACCCCGGATTCGTGGAGGTCGAGGGCGAGGTTCAGCGCGGTCTGGCCGCCGAGGGTGGGCAGAAGCGCGTCGGGGCGCTCGCGCTCGATGATGGCACGGAGCGACTCGCGCTCGAGCGGCTCGATGTACGTACGCCGGACGAGCTCCGGGTCCGTCATGATGGTCGCGGGGTTCGAGTTGACGAGCACGACGTCGTACCCCAGCTCGGTGAGCGCCTTGGCGCCCTGGGTGCCCGAATAGTCGAACTCGCAAGCCTGCCCGATGACGATCGGCCCGGAGCCGATGAGCAGGATCTTCTGGATGTCGTCGCGACGCGGCATGTGGCTCTGAAAGCCCCTGGAAAATCGCCAGGAGCCCGCCCGCGTCTAGCACAGCGGCACCGGCGCAACCGAGCCAAATGGCCGCCTGCGTTTTCCCGCAAAATAATTCGCCAAATCGCCGCTTCGGACGGAGTTGGCGGCGTGGGATTGGTTTCATGGGGGTCTTACCCCCGCGGGCTCGCTTCGCGACCCGCTCCCCCGCCGCTTCGCGGGCTCGCTTCGCGAGCGGCGCGACGGCACTGACGGGCGGACGGAGTTGGCGGCGTGGGATTGGTTTCATGGGGGTCTTACCCCCGCGGGCTCGCTTCGCGACCCGCTCCCCCGCCGCTTCGCGTTGGTTCCGCATTTGGCGTCACGGTCCGGCCGACGAGACGCGCCCGCGGTCTCCGGCGTGTCCACACGTGTCGATTGACGATCTAGGACACACGCCAATGTGTGACCACTCTGGTGGTCGTTTCATCGAGACCGCATTCCATCGGGGCGATCGCGAGAGCGAAAAAATACCCTCTCAGCGAAACCACACAGTTCGAGCGCGGGTCTTCGTTGACTCGATGGAAGGATCGTGCGACTCGAATGCCTGGGGAATCTGGACACACGATGAGAAGAACCGTCGCTTTCGCACTCGGCGTCTGCACCGTCCTCGCCGTGGGGTACGAGCTCAAGCTGCACGCCCATCCGCACGGCCGGGTCGCGCACTTGCTGAGCGTCGCGAAGGCCGCGACGGCCCTGCCCGCCGCCCCCCCCGTGGTGAAGGTAGAGGAGCTGCCGGCCGTCGTCATGCGCAAGCTGACGCCCGAAGAGCTGACGCCCTCCCTCATCAAGAAGGCCGAAGACGTGCTGTGGAAGTTCGATTCGCCGATCGGCAGCGAGATAGTCATCGAGGACGACGGCAGATCCGTCATCGCGCGATTCGAGAAGCACTTTCACGAGATAGGCGGCCCGCTGCGCCCCTGGGGATTCCACAAGGGGATCACCCTGTACGCCGCGGAGTGACCCGAGCCGCCGCTCGTCACTCGGCCTTGGCGCCGGCCTTCTTCTTTTTCTCGTCGCCCTTCGTGCCGAGGTCGCAGTCGACCTTGCCCTGGGCGATGGTGCAGCCCGAGTCGCCAGGGCAGTTCGCGACGAACGCGAGCTTGCCGCCGTTGCAGGCGAGCACGGCCTTGCCGTCGCCGCTGCAGGCGTGGGTCTGCCCGCTGCACGGGTCGTTCGGCTCGCCTCGCGTCTGATCGCAGCGGATCGTGCCGAACTCCGAGCGGCACCCCTTCTCGCCGCGGCAAAAGTCGATGGTCTGCTTGCCGCCGCGGCACGTGATGCGCCGGTCGGTACCGATACACGTCGCGGTGCCTTCCTCGTCCGTCGAGCAGGCGTCGCCCTCGGCGTTGCCGGTCACGTCACAGGTGAGGTGCTTCGGGTCTTCTTTGCACCCTGCCGGCCCCTTGCAGGGAACGGGGATGAAGGCGCTCTTCTGACACGCGAGCTCGGTGCGCGGATCGACGCAGCGGATGTCGGTCGGCTTGCAGTCGTCGCCCGGACCCGGCTCGTGATGACAGCCGGCCGCGACGAAGAACGCGGCGAACACGGCTACCAGACCGTGACGAGGAAAACGCGGTGCGCTCATGCGGGGGCCGGCGGTCGCACGCTCTCGTGGAACGCCATCTCCTGTGTTCCCTTGCCGCTCTCGCCGGTGCGGTCGAGCGCGAACTTGAAGAGGATCGGTCCGACCAGCTCGTTCAGCGCCACGTTGGCGATGGCGAGCGAGCGGAAGCCCGCGCCGAAGGACGGATAGGACCGCTCGACGACCACGGCCATGCCGATGGTGAGACCAGCCTGCGAGACGAGCGACGACCATCCCCACCGCTTCACGACCGGGTCGTCCTTCGCGAGATACGAGGCGAGCCGGTGTGCGCCCCACGTCGTGAGCGCGCGGATGCCGCCGAGGAAGAGCGCGATCGGCCAGAGCTCGCGCACGAGCGGCAGATCGAGGTGCGCGCCCGCGGTCGCGAAGAACACGACGTACACGACGTTGCCCGTGCGATCGACGCTCGAGAGGAGTTTCTCACCCTGCTGGCTGAAGTTCGCGACCACGAAGCCCGCGACCATGAACGCGAGGAGCGGATCGAACCGGAGATAATGCAGGCCCTCGGTGATGCCGAAGCCGATCGCGATGAGCACGACGAGGAAGCCGCCGGTGCCGATCGCCCAGAGGTACGCGGTGAGCGCGAGCCCGAGGGTCGTGCCGAGCGAGACGCTGCCGAGGATCTCGTGGCCGAGCTCGGTGAAGTCGCGGAGCGCGAGGCCCGCGGACGGCTCGATGAGGGGGCGCGTCAGCGCGATGCTCGCCGTGAGGAGCATCGCGACCACGACGTCGGAGCTCATGACGAACGCGAGCGAGAAGCGCGACACCGGGCCGTCGGGGCGCATCTGGGAAAAAATGCCGAGCGTCGCCGAAGGGCTCCGGCAGATCGCGAGCACGCCCCACAGGATGGCGATGCCGACCAGCGCCGAGGTGCCGAGCCCCACCGTGAACGGCAAGAAGCGCGTGATGGAGAGAAACCCGAGCCCCACGACGACGACGCCGAGCACGCTCTGCAGCAACATCGCGAAGGTCAGGCTCCTGAGCACCTGCTTCAGGAGCTCGATACGGAGCTCGGTGCCGCCGGCGAGGGCGATGAGCGACAGCGCGAGCGTGTTGACCGGCGCGAGGCTCTGCACCGCGTGATGATCGACGAGGTGGAGCACGTTGGGCCCCGCGACGCAGCCCGCGAGGAGATATCCGGTGAGATGCGGGAGCCCGACGATCTCGAGGAGCGCGCTCGCGAGCATCCCCGAGAGCAGCAAGAAGCCCATCGCCGTGATGAGCCCGGCGGCGCCCTCCGTCGACGGGACGGCGCGCGACGCGACGAACATCACCGCGAAGACCACGCCGAGCGCGACGACCTCCGCCGACCGCTCCGCGATGCCTTTCCGCGCCGTGGTTCCGTGGCTCATCTGGGGGTTGCCTCCTGGACGGCGTGCGGCGTCGGCGGGGCGTCGAGGGCGGCGCGCGGCGTGATCTCTCCGGCGCGGGTCAGCGCGCGCCGCAACGACGCGGGCCCGACGAGCTCGCCCGCGACGGCGAGGCCGACGGCGATCGCGAGCACGGCGTCACCCGACACACCGGGATAGCGGCTCTCGAAGGCCAGGCCGAGGGTCACGCTGAGCGCGCCGCTCGGCAGAAGGCCGACCGCGAGGGCCGGCGAGATCTGCCGTGGGGTGCCGGACATCCCCGCGAGCACCGGTGCCGCGAGGAGACGGATGAGGAGCCGCGCCACGATGACGGCAGCGAGGAGCATCAGGAGCGGCCCGAGGTTTCGTACCTCGGTCTCGGCGCCGGAGAGCATCAGCACCGGCAAGAGCACGGCCTGCTCCGAGCGGCCGAGCATCGCGCGGAGCTCGCTCCGGTGGCGCGAGAGCAGCGAGAGCGATACGCCGATCGCGAAGGTGACGGCCTGCGGCGCGAGCCCGAGGCGCGACGCGATACCGGTACCGAGGAGCGCCGCGCCGAGGATGACGCCCCAGCCGTCGCTCGCGCGCGGCTCGGCGCGGAGGAGCGCCGCGGCAGTGCCGCCGAGCAGCACGCCGAGGATCGGCGTGATCGCGAGCCATCCCCACACCGGAATATGCAGCGCGACGTCGGGCGGATCGACGAGGGGGAACAGCACCGACATGCCGGCGATGGGCACGAGATCGTCGCACTCCGACACCTCGGCGATGAGCGTCGACAGCGGTCCGTCCGCGCCGTGACGGCCGACGACCCAGCGCACCGCGTGCCGTGTCGTCTCGCACGCGATGAGACCGACGCCGCCCGCGACGAGCACCAGCGCGTCGCCCGCGACGTGCCACACCTCGTCGAGCACGATGTACGCCGCCGCGGCCGCCGCCGAGCCGGAGAACGCGGCGAGGACGATCCCGGTGAGCATGCCGCGAAACGACACACGCCGGCCTTCGCGGAAGCCGAACCCGACGCCGATGACGAGGGTGAGCCACGCCGTCCCGATGACGGCGAGCGGCTGGAACGAGTGCAGCGTCGAGCGCTCCGCCGCGCCGAGCGCATAGGGCCCGAGCGCGACGCCGAGGACGAGATACTCCGCGCCCGACGCGAGCCGCAGGCTCTCGCCACGGCCGCCGATGAGCTGGCTGCCGACGTACGCGACGACCAGGAGCCCCAGCAAAAGAGCGACGGAGCTCATGTCGCCGCGAGCCTCCCCGACGAACGGCCGAACGCGATGCCGGCCTCGTGGAGCGCCTCGGCGATCGACACGCGCACCTGGCCGGCACCGAGCTCGGGCACGACGGACAGCGTGACGCGATACGACGCCGCGTCGGCGTCGAGGTTCGTGAGCTCGACGGCGGGGGATTCGCCCATCGTCGAGACGGCGTCGAGGAGCACCTGCCGGACGTGCGCGGGCGCCGAATCGGGAGCGACGACGATCTCGACGGAGATGCGCGGGCGCACGCCGAGCACGCGGGTCGGGTGGACCAGCGCGAGGAGATGCGGGACGCGCACCTCGCAGCCGTCGCGATCGCGCATCTTGACGTCGATGAGGCCGACCGCGACGACCCTGCCGGTGCGACCGCCGATCTCGGCGTGCTCCCCGACGCGGATGCGTCTGCCGAAGACGATGACGACACCGACGGCGATCGACGCGAGAAGCGGCGTCGCCGAGAGCCCGAACGAAAGAAGGACGACCGAGCCCGCTCGCGCGAGCGCGCCGTCGGAGTCCCCGCTGACGAGCGGCGCGACCAGCACCAGCGCCGCGACCACGATGCCGACCCGCACGAGCACGCTGGTCGAGCCGGCGAGATCCGGCGGGAGCCAGGGGATCACGGTCTGCCGCCGCGCGATGCCCTCGAAGAAGAGCTGCACGAAGCGGAGCAGGACGTAGACGGTGACGCCGGACACCGCGGCCATCACCGCGAGCGGGAGCGACGCGGCGATGCGCGCCGCGAGATCGGAGAGCGGCGTGACGACGAAGCCGGTGAGCTTCGCGGTGTAGGGACGCGTCGTCTGGAAGAGCGACAGCGCGAACACGAGCCACAGATAGAAGACGCCGATCTGGGCGACGAAGCGACCGACGATGAGCGTGACCAGCACGCCGCCGCGGAGCGCCGTCGGGCCGATGACCTCCTGCGACTGCACGCGGATGCCGGTGATGCGATCCGGGTTGTCGAGCGTCCACTTGCGCGCGCGATCGAAGAACTCGCCGATCTTGCGGAGGACGTAGAACGCGACGAGCCCGACGAAGACGAGGAGCGAGAACGAGAAGACGGCGCTCGCGATCGCGCTCCGCTTCTTCTCGGCGACGACGGCCTCGCGCACGTGCGCGGCAACCGTCGCGGCGAACGTGTCGTCGGTGGAGAAGCCGGTGCCCTCGACGTCGTCGGGGTAGAGCTCGACGACGGGGATCGACGCGGCGTACACGACGAGCGCGTCACCCTGGCGCACGACGCGCACTTCTTCCGTCCCCTGCGTCTCGACGGCGCGGGTCAGCGCCTCGCTCGACGCGGCGGCGCGCTCGGCCGCCGATTTCTTACCGTGGCCGTGCCGCAGCACGAACACCACGGTGTCGTGGATCTTCGCCGGCTCCTCCGGAAGCGCGACGGTTTCTTCCGCGACGACGGGCGGCGCGGGAGCGACCAGCGCGGCGGATGCAGACGGCGCGGCGGAAGCGACGGGGTCGATGCTCGGCGCGATCGCGGGCGGCGGTGTTTCCGGTGGCGGAACGGCCGTCGCGCTCGCCGACGCGGGCGGCTCCACGACGGCTTCAGCCGACGGATCGGGTGGCGCAGTGGCGTAGGCAGCGCCGGGAAGGAGGGCTCCCTGAGCGGGCGGTGCCGTCGGCGGGACGGCGGCTACCGGCCGCACGCTGCCGGCCGAGGTTACCGCAGCGGGAACGAGCGGCGCGGCCGAGCCGGAAGGCGCCGGCAGCGGCTCGAGGCCCGACGCGAGCGTCCCGGTGAACAGCGTCGCGAACCAGACCGCGGCTCCGAGGGCACTCGGTGGTCGGACAGGACGCACCAAGGTACTTTCGGCGGACTCCGCCGTATACGCAAGGGATTAGGCGCATGCGCGCGCCGCGCCGCGTGACCCCTCGGCCGCGGGTCAGCTCGAGACGGCAGCCGGAGACGGCGCTGGGCGAATTTTCGGAGCGGGTGACGATGTAAGAGCGCGTAGCTCGCGCTGCTTCACGACGTCGAACGCGGCGACTCGATAAGCCTCGGCGAGCGTCGGGAAGTTGAAGATGGTCTCGATGAACGTGTCGATGCCGAGACCACCCATCAGCGCCATCTGTCCGATGTGCACGAGCTCGCTCGCGCCTTCACCGATGACGTGAACGCCGAGGAGCCGCTGGCCTTCCGGATCGGCGACGAGCTTCAGGAGGCCGTCCTCGACGGCGGAGATCCTGCCGCGCGCGACCTCGTCGAAGCGCGCGCGTCCGACGATCGCGCTGCCGTACTTCGCGACGACCTGCGCCTCGGTGAGGCCCACCGCCGCCATCTCCGGGATGGTGTAGACGCCGAGCGGCGTGAACTCTGCCGGCATGCCGACCGAGAGCCCGAGCGCGTGACACACGGCGCGACGCCCCTGCTCGGCCGAAGAAGACGCGAGCGACGGCGGACCGATGACGTCCCCGACGGCGTAGACGTGCGGCACGGCCGTGCGGCAGTGCTCGTCCACCTCGAGGAGCCCGCTCTGGGTGAGCGAGAGGCCCGCGCCGGCGAGGTTCAGATCGTCGACGTTCGCGATCCGTCCGAGCGCGAAGAGCGCCTTGTCCGTCAAGAGGACCTCGCCGTTCGAGAGCAGCGTCACGACCGACGCGACGCCGTCCCACTGCGAGCCGAGCACCTTGACGCCGCCGACGAAGCGACCACCGAGCTGGCCGAACGATTTCACGAAGCGCGTCGTGAGCTCCGGGTCGACGAAGCCGACCGGGCGCTCACCGCGGTCGACCATGACGACCTTCACGCCGAGGGCGGCGAACATGGAGGCGTACTCGCTCGCGATGACGCCCGCGCCGAGGACGGCGAGCGAGCGGGGCAGATACGTCATCGACAGGATCGAGTCGCTGTCGAGGATATGCTCGTGATCGACCACGATGTCGGCGGGGCTTCGCGGTCGCGAGCCGGTCGCGATGACGATGAGTGACGCACGCGCCTGCCAGCGCTCTCCGCGCACGGTGTGCACGTCTATCTCGTTCGGCCCGACGAAGGACGCCTTGCCATGCCACACCGTCACGCCGTTCCGCGCGAGCTGCCGGCCGATGTACTCCTCGTTGCCGCTCACGACCTGCTCGAGCCGCGTCATGAGGCTCGCGACCTGTAGATCTTCGCTCGCGGGGATCTCGAAGACGCCGCCGCTGCGCCGCTTGAAGCCGACGAGCGCCACCGCCGTCTCGCGGAGCGTCTTGCTCGGGATCGTCCCGCGGTGCACGCAAGCGCCGCCGACCTGCAGATCGCGATCGATGACGAGCACGCTCCGTCCGGCCTTTGCCGCCTGGATGGCGGCCTTCTGACCCGACGGCCCTGCGCCGAGCACCACCACGTCGTATTCGTGAATCATCCGACCGCCTCCACCGCGAGGCGCACCTTTTCGCCGCAAGCGATCAGCGCCGTTATTTCTTCGGGGTACAGATTGATGACGCCGAGGCGCGGGCTCTCGCGGAGCGCAGGCTCATCGACGGTGCCGTCGCGCAGCGCGAAGTGCGCGAGCTCGTCGGCGAGACCGACCACGGCGTAGAGCGGGCCGGACTGCACCTGCCCCATCTGATGATGATGGTGATAGACCGCGTCCGATACGCGCTGCGGGAGCTCCCAGCGCGTCACGAGGCTCGCGCCGGCTCGCTCGTGCGCCGTCGTCACGAGATCGAGCGACTGCTGCTTCGTGAGCCGGCAATCGAGCTCGCGTGACAGATCGGAGACGGCCTGGAGCAGCACCGGTCTACCGATGTCGTGCATCAACCCGGCGAGAAACGCCTCCTCGACGTTCCATCGCTTCACGCGCGCGATCTCCTGGGAGAAGTGCGCGGTCGCGAGGCAGTGACGGAAAACCTCGGTGAGCTCCTTCTCGAAGCCCTTCACGCGGAAGACGCGGCTCTCGCAAACGATGGCGAGCGCGATTTCCCGGACCTGGTGCATGCCGAGCCGGCTGATCGCCTGCTGCAGCGACACGATGGCGGAGCGCGCGCGGTAGAGCGGCGAGTTTGCGATGCGGAGCAGGTTCCCGGCCATCGCGCCGTCGTTCCGGATCGCGTCGGCGAGGTGTACGGGATCGACGTCCTCGTCGAGGGCCATCTGCATGACCCGCGCTGCCGTACCGGCGAGCACCGGCAGGTCCAGCGTGTCGTCCTCGATCTGACGGGCAAGCGCTTCGGCGACCTTGCGCGGCAGCTCCTCCGTCACGCGGTGCATGTGGTCGGCGAGCGCGCTGTCCTGCATTTTTGGCGAGACCCGAGCGGGGGCCTCTCGACAGGGAACGGCAAACGCCGGGCCGCCTTGAGGGCGGGCAGAAATAGTCTTTCGAATCGGATACCTGGCCGGAGGGGCCAGGCATCCGTGCGAAGGGGGGCGCGCTCTACCCGAGGCTCGCCTTCAGGGTGATGGTCGTGCCGGCGAGGGCCTTGGAGACGGGACACTGCTTCTTCGTCTCCTGCGCGATGGCCTGGAACTTCTCGTCCGCGAGGCCTTCGATCTCCACGCTGGTCGTCAGCTCGATCGCGCTGATCTTGAAGGCGTCGCCCTCCTTGTCGAGATGGACGGTCGCCGACGTACGGACGGCGCGCGGACTGAGCTTCTCTTTGTTGAGCGACGCGGTGAGCGCCATCGAGAAGCAACCTGCGAGCGCCGCGCCGAGGAGCTCCTCGGGGTTACTCCCCTTGCCACCCTCGAAGCGAGACGAGATGGAGAACGGCGCCTCCGGAGCGTGCTCCGGTTTCATCGCTCCCTTGCCTTCTCTCAGGCTGCCTTCCCACTGCGCGGACGCTTTGCTGATCGCCATGTAACCTCCCTGGGTTTCGTAGTTCGATCGGCGCGACACGCTCGATCGAGTGGAAGACCTTGAGGGTAAGTCCCTTCGCGTCAACCGGTCGGCAAAAAGTTTACGCGTTAGGCCGGGGGCTTCCGGCCTATGCCCGTGTTAATGACCGAGGGGCCGATGATTCGCCGATGCCTCGCCTGTGTCAGCGCCGCGTGGCTCCTCTCGGCGTGCACCGAAGACCAGTCCGGAAAAAGGGCGTCGGACACCGACGCGGGCACCGCCGACGACGGTGGCACCGACATGGACGCGGGCGACCCGAACGGCACGATGGACAAGGCGACGCCGCTCGTCATGGGCGACTTCCCCGGCGTGTTCGACTCGCTCGACGGCCGTGAGGACATCGATTTCTTCTCGTTCCAGGGAACCGAAGGGGAGTGGGTCTCCATTCGCACCATCGACAAGAGCGAGACGAACCTCTCCGACACGCCGCTGTCGCTGTACGGCCCCGACCGCGTGAAGCTCGCGGCGAACCGCTACGCGCAGTCGCTTCTCGGTGAAGACCTGCTGTCGCGCATCGTCACCCGCTTGCCTGCGACGGGCACGTTCTACGTCGGCGTCGCCGATCCGGGTGCGCCATCGGTGTCGTGGGGCCTGACGCAGCCGTACCGCATCAGCGTCGTCGATGCCGATCTCACCGACGGCTACACCGTGAACGCCGAGGGTGCGGACCCGACGCCGTCGCGGCTCGCGATGATCTCCACGCCGGGAGGGCAGCTCGACGACGTGTTCGTCTCCGGCACCTACGACGCCGACGACGACTCCGACGCGTTCGTCCTCGACATCAAGGACGACGGCGCGCGGCTCGCCGACGTGAAGGTCGACACCAGCGGCAAGACCGGCAACGGCTCGACGACGACGCCCGGCGCGGTCTGGGTGACGGACCTGTCCGGCGCGACGGTCATCGGAAAGATCGACGGCGCGAGCGGGCAGACGTCCCTCACGCCGCCGCTCGACCCCGGCAAGTACCTGCTCTGGACGTCGCATCCTTCCGCGCCGCTCGGCGCGAACGACTTCTACGTGCTCCGCGCGCTCATCGCGCCGGACAACCCCGCCGAGTCCGAGGACGAGACGAACGGCGTCATCGCGAAGGCCGAGCCGCTCGTGGTCGACACCCTCGACGCCGCGGGGAGCCAGCTCCAGGCCTTCGTGCTCCTCCACGTCGGTGACGGGGACGTCGACTACTTCCGCTTCGACGGCAAGAGCGGGCAGACCGCGCAGGTGAGCTGCGTCTCGCGCGGCGACGGCTCGGGCGTCGTGGGTCTCGCGGTCTCCGCACGCAACGAGAAGGATGAGTCGCTCGCCGACGCCGTCGAGGATCCGGCGACGGGCCTCGAGCTCTCGTCGCTCACCATTCCGAGCTCGGGCAAGCTCTACCTCCGCATCACGAAGGACAGCCAGCTCCCCGACGTCACCGGTGACTGGGCGCGATGCGTGATCGGCGCGACCGGCCTCCCCGCCACGTCGGATTGACGCTCAGCTCGTAGCGACGTCGACGCGATCGAGATATTGCGAGAGACGCGTGCGCTTCGCGACCTCGTCCGCCTGGAACTTCGTCGTGGGAAGCCGGAGCGAGTGTAGCTGCGCGAAGAGCCCGAGGTCGGCCACCGACGGGCGCGGCCCGCACCAGAAGCCGTCCGCGGGTGCACGCGCGTCGAGATCGTCGAGCACGCGGCCGAGCCGCTCGTAACAGGCGTCGAGACCGCCGCGCGTGAAGTCACGCTCGACGAGCTTCTTCACCGTCCCTCGCCGGACCATCGACGCGACGAGACCGCGGACCGGAAGCGGCAGCGAACCGAAGAACGCCGCGCGCGGCACCGGCCAGCCGCGATCGTCCGCCCAGCGCGTCGTGAGCACGTACGGATAGAGAGCGGTGTCGGAGAACTCCTCCCAGAGCCACGCCTCGGCGAGCGACGCACCGCCGAGCCCTCCCGTCATGGAGCCCGGTGCGAGCGCCTCGATGCGCTGGAGGATCTTCGTCGAGTCGGCGACCTTCACGTCGTCGACGATGAGTACCGGGAGCTGCCCGAGTGGGTTCACCTCCTTGAGCTTCATGATGTCGAGGTGCCGGTGCTCGAAGGGCAGCTTCGCGAGCGTGAGCGCACGGGAGACCTCGAGCACGAACGGGGAAAAGGAAGCCCAGCCCACCAGGTTCGTCTTCGCGGGAAAGTCACAGAGGGTGAGACTCGGCACATTTGCGCTCATCGTGAGCGTCAACGTAGGGGTGTGACGCGCTCCGTGCAACCGGCCGGGATCGACCGTCATCGAACGTTTGGCGCCGAGCTGGCCGCCAGGGTTAACGGTTACAGTGGATCTCGCGAGAGGTGGAGTCCACGGGTTGGTCTCGTCGCACCTTGTGACTAGGATTCAAGTCGTCCCGTGCGGTTCCGGATCACCGTCGTGCTTTCGTCTTCCTTGCTGGCGGCTGCGTGCTCGCAGCTGCTCGGCATCGACGGGCGTTACTCGCGCGAGCAGCAAGAGACGAACAGCGCGGGCGGCAGCGCAGAGGCGGAGTCCGACGCCGGCAAACCCGAAGGCGCCGGCGGCAGCACGGTGCGGCCACCGGACGCTCCCTTCGTCGGCGGAGCGAGCGGTGGCTCGACCGGTGAGCTCGGGCCGCCACCGTTCGAGCCCGGTGGCGCGGCCGGCGCACCTCCGGCGATGCCCGACGCCGGACCGAAGGGGTGCGCAAAAGGGAGCAAGCTCTGCGGCGACGCGTGCACGCCCATGAGCCCCGCGACGGGCTGCGGCGGCATCTCGTGCACGCCCTGCATCGCACCGATGAACGCGCAGGTCTCGTGCAGCAAGGAGAACGCCTGCGAGGCCGTGTGCAGCGCCGGCTTCGTCCCCTCCGGCCGCGACTGTGTGCCGGCTCCGCCCGGCGCGGGCGGTGCGAGCGGCGCCGGCGGTGCGAGCGGCGCCGGCGGGACCGACGGCGGCAACGGAGCGGGCGGCTCCGGCGGTGACGGCACGACGTGCGATCCGAACGAGTGCCCCGCCTGCAGCCGGGGCTTCGAGGGCTGCTGTATCCCGGCGATCCCGAACGGGCTGCCGTCGCGCTGCGGGTGCTTTTACTTCCCGCTCGTCTGCACGGCGAGAGTCGGCTGAACGTCGGACGCCATCAGCGGGCGCATCCGGCTCTGCATCAGCGCGATCGCCTCGGCGTCGGTCCGCGCGGGCGCGCCGGGCAGACGTACGAACGCCTTCGCGAGGACAGACCAGCGCTTGGTCATGAGGAGCAACCACACGAGGAAGAAGTCGAGCCCCTCGAACACGATCGCGTCTTGCCTCGCGTACTCGGCGACGTTCGCCTCGAACTCGACGGGATACTCGGTCCAGTGGGCCTTGGCCTTCAGATGATGGCCGATGTGATACCCGTCGTTGAACGCGCGCCGGTTATAGCGGCTGTTGATGCAGGTGATGCTCGAGAGATACGGGTTCTCGGGCTGCGCCTGATCGACGAAGGCGTGCTGGCCCCAGTTGCCCATCATCATGAGGGTGCGGATGAGGGCGAGCGGGATGATGAACACCGCCGCAGTGGCGCCGGGCGCGAAGTACGCGAGCACGGCCACGACGCTCCAGTAGACGCCCTCCCCGACGAACACCTTTCGCAGCAGGCGCTGGCGGTTGTTCTTCGCCATGTACTGCGCGAGATCGAGGAGGCCGACCGTCATGAAGCGGCCCCAGTACCGGAGCCACCCTGCGAAGCTGTCGCGCTGGAACGTCACCGTCGAGCTGAGGTCGTCGACGAGGTTCTCTTCCACGTGGTGCATGCCCATGTGGTGGGCGAAGTACGTCCCCGGCGTCTGACCGAAGAACGGACCGATGACCCACGGGATGACATGCCCCAGCGCGCGGTACTTCGCCTTGAAGAGCGGGCGATGCGACGTGCAGTGGAGCATCAACGTGAAGCGGTCGATGAACCCGAAGAGCAGCACCGCCCAGTAGACGGGCGCGAGATACCAGAGCCACTTACCGGAGAAGAAGAGGCCGATACCCGCCGCGGCGTAGAGCAGGCACTCGGCTATCAGCCCGACGAACTGCGCGTCTCTCGGGTCGTTCAGGAGCGCGAGCACCTGCGCGGAGTACCAGGGTGTTCTAGCTACGCGGGGGTCCGCGCCGTTGATGCCGGATGCCCCGGCCGGCTCTGCAGCGCCGCTCATGGCGCCTTCGCTCTACCAGACCTCGGGGGCGGGAGTCGAAGTCTCCGTTTTTCTTCGCCCAACATCGATGGAGCGTAAGTCGCGTAGCACCTTCGCCAAGGGCCCGAAATGAGCGGTTCTTCGCGCCTTGACGAGCCGGGTATACGGGTTCTCAATCACGGCATGGCGTACGCCGAGGGTCGCGATTTTTACGACGCGGATTCGCACATCATGGAGCTGCCGACGTGGCTCGGCGGTTATGCCGATCCGTCGGTGCGCGACCGGCTCCCGGGGTTTTCCCTCGGGAGCAGCGGCGCGACCGATCGAGTGAGGGAAATGATCGCCCGGGGCGAGAGGCGCGCCGGCGTGCCGTCGGAGCGCGCCGGTCACGAGGAAGAGCTTTTGACCCGCAAGGGCTGGGACGCCTACGGCGCGTTCCACGCGGCCGATCGACGACGCGCGCTCGACCTCCTCGGGTTCCGCGCGCAGCTCGTCTTCTCGACGTTCGGCTCGTACCAGGCAGAGGTCGCGACGGATCCCGACGTCGCGTACGGCGCCGCGCGCGCCCTCACCCGCGGCATGGTGGATTTCTGTGCCGGCGATCCGCGGCTCCTGCCCGTGACGTTCGTGCCCCTGACGATCCCCGAGCGCGCCATCGCCGAGACCCGGTTCGCGCTCGACGCGGGCGTGAAGGGCGTGACGATCTCGCCGCTTCCGCCGGAGACGCACTCGCTCACGCACCCGTCGCTGCATCCGCTCTACGCGCTCCTCGAAGAGCGCGGCGTGCCGCTCCTCTTCCACGTCGAGGGACATGCACCGCGCAAGGTGCCGGCGGGCTTCTCGCACAACGGCTGGGAAGGCCAGACCGACTTTCACGGCGGAGGCGAGAACTTCACCGGCCTCCTTTACATGGCCGTCAGTCAGTGGACCGAGATCGCGCTATCGGCGCTCATCTTCGACCAGGTGCTCGAGAAGTTCCCGCGGCTCAAGGTCGGCGTCATCGAGCTCGGCGCGGTGTGGGTCCCCGCGTGGCTCGAGCGGCTCGAGATCGTCAGGGACACCTTCGGTCGCACCGAGAGCCGCATCGGCGGGCTCTCGCTTCGCCCGACCGAGTACGCGAAGCGTCAGATCCGCGTGACGCCGTACCCGACGGAGAACGTCGGTCGTCTCATCGAGCGCTGCGGCCCGGAGATGTTCCTCTTCTCGTCGGATTTTCCGCACGTCGAGGGCGGGCGTAACCCACTGAAGCGCTTCGAGACGACGCTCGAGGGGCGAAGCGAGCCCGACAAGGAAGCCTTCTACGCCAAAAACTTCCTCGATCTGATGGGGCCTTCCCTCTCCTCCTCATCGCAAGTTCCACTTGCGATGAGCTAGGATGACCTCAGCGGTGACCAGACCACGGGCGAACAGGAGCCCATTTTTGGCCCTCACTCGTTGGGGCCAAAAATGGGCGGACGCTCAACTCAAGTGGGAACCGCTGTAGTTCCGACGGACGACGGCGCGCTTTGCTCAAGGATCGCTCGACGCTCTTGACGTCGCCGCTCTCGGCGGCGGACTTCGCCCTCCGGCTCGCGTTCTTCGCGCTCGCCCCGTTCACCATCGTGGGCGTCGCGGAGTGGTTCCCGGTCCGGGGCGCGCTCATCGACGTCGGCCTCGCCCTCGGCGTGTTCGTCGGAGGCGAGGCCGCCCGGCGAGCAGCGTCGAAGAACCGCGCCGTGCGCTGGGTCATCACCGAGGCGCTCGCGTTCGAGACGTACTACCGCGAGCGGGCGCCGAGGCCGTTCGCGTACTACCTGTTCTACCCGCTGCTCTTCCCGTACTGGCTCACGAACCGCTCCGCGCGGCGCGAGTTCCTGATGTTCCGCGGCTACACGGTGGGGAGCTTCGTGGTGCTCCTCGGGTCGCTGACGGTGCAGTACTTCCAGTACTGGCAGCCCGAGCTCACCTTCCGACAATTCTCGGTGTCGGTCGTGAAGACGCTGATCGTCGAGACGGTCGTCGTCCTCTCGCTCCTGATGCCGATCGCGACGACGGTGGTCTGGTATCACTCGAGCTACCGGCGCAGACGGCTCGTCGTGCTGCTCGTCACCGGGCTCGTCTCGGCCGGCGTGGCCCTCGCCATCGTGGCGCGTCATCGCGACCCGGTCGTCTCTCTCGCGACACGCGACCGGGTACGCCTTCGTACCAAGGCGCTACCGACGGCGGCCCACGCCGCACTCGTGAGCGCGGCCCGAGCGGCCGCGACGGAGGCGACGCGCGCGGGTGGGCTCGAGGGCGACGGGAAGATCGAGGGCAAGCCGCTCGACCTCGCCCGCGACGAGCTCGAGAAGTTCTACAAGCACGACGAGGCGTTCGCGTTCGATCTCTGGGGCACGCCCCGGAAAAAGCCGCGGCTCGTCGTCCTCTACTTCGAGGCGCAGAAAAAGAACCCGCCGATCTGGGTCGCCATCGAGCGCGACGGCACCGAGGTGGACAAGCTCGCAGAGTTGCCAGCGAACGCCGCGCGGGCGATGAAGAAGGCCGCAGACGGCACGGATCCGCTGCTCTCCATCTGGCCATCCCAGGTGCCACGTTCGACCCGGAACACGAGCACGGCCGCGAGCGCGAGCGCCGGCGCTCTGCCGGGGAAGCTTAGTGAAACGCCACCGAGACAATCGGCCACGCGCCCGGCAAATCGATGAGTCGTATTCATGACAGGGCTCGCCGTGCGAGGTAGAGCGGAGAGAGGCATGTTCGCGGCCTTCTGTAACAGAACGGTCCTACGCGCGGCACAGGTGCTGCTGCTCGTCGTGGTCGGACTGCTCTACAGCGGAGCAGCGCGCGCGCTGTCGATCCAGGCGCCCGTTGGCGGCGCGGCGATCACCCTGCCGGCGGATCGACTCCTCTGCGGCAACGTCCCCGACGGATGGACCGCCGATGCGACGCGCAAGCGGCTGAAGCCGCCCACCGACGGACGGATCGGGCAGACGTCGGACGTGACGCTCGCGTCGAGCCTCGCCGCGTGCACGAACGGCAACGGCGACCGCGCGACCCTGATCGTCACCGGACCGCTGCCCGTCCTCGACGTCGCGAGCGTCACCCTGTCGGTCGACGCGGGACGGCTCGAGCTACGCGGCGACGCCCTCGAGGGAGTGCTCGTCTCGTGGCGTTCCGACGCGCGCGCCGGCACCGACACCTGCCTGAACGTCGGCAAGGACAAGGGACGCGATCTCTGCGCGCTCGACGTGGACCGGAAGCTCCCCGCCGATCCGCGCTCGGTGGTCCTGCGCTGGGCGCCACCCGGGGGTCGCGCCGACGCCGACGCCGTGATCTACGACGCCGCAGGCGCCGCGCTCCCCGAGGAGCAGACGAAGCTGCCCGTCGCGAAGATCCTCGTGAGCCGGCTCTTCGGCCCTAACAACACCGTCGACGTCGCGAGCGGCGAAGGCCACGTGGGGCTCGTCCATCCCGAGGCGGTGTCGTCGGTCGACTGCGGCACGTCGCGCTGCGAGACGGCAGAGACGGGGTTCGTCGTTCGCGGCGTCCCCGCCACCACGACGAGCCTCGCCGTCCGCGCGCGCCTCATCCCCCGCGTCTTTCTCGCGCACGGGGACGCGCAGGACGCGAACGCGACCGAGACGCTCTCGGTGCTCCGGTGCCCGCTCACGATGCTCTCCGGCGAGCCGATGCGGAACGTCGACAACCTGAGCGTCCTCGTGCGGCTCGACCCGACGTGCGGCAAGGACGCCGGCGCCATCAAGTGGACGGTCACCGGCGAACCGGTGGAGGCGGACCGCGTCGAGACGCTCCCCGACGGCGTCTACGTCCTGCTCCGGATCGGACGCACCTCGGGTGACCGTCTCACCCTCGTCGCATCGCGACAGGAAGACGGCTCGGTGCTCGCCGTCGCGAGCGAGAAGACGTGGGAGGCGCCGCCGCTCCGGACGTCACTGACGCTCCCCGGCTTCGGCGACATCGACTTCATCCCGAAAAACCGCGGCGCGGTGCTCACCGTGTCGCCCGCGCTGCGCACCGGTCGTCTCATCCCGGTGACCGTCCCCGGCGCCTACGTCGCTTCCGAGCAGAAGGACGGTTTCCACATCCGCGGCGAGCCCACCTCGGGCGGCTACACCGCGCTCCGGTTCGCGTTCCGGCCGAGCAACGTGCCGAAGGCGTTCGCCGACACCGATTTCGCGACGCTGGTCGATCCGGTGCAGCGACCGATCCGCGAAGCGAACGTCCCCGCGCCGCTCAGCGCCTCGAGCGTCACCGACAAGCCGATCATCGAGCTCGCGTGCGCCATCGAGAAGGGCAAGCTCATGCTCGTGAAGCCCGGCACCTCGCCGCACATCCCCTTCGCGGAGCGGGACAGCTGCCGGCTCACGATCCACCGTGATCGCATCCCGCAAGAAGACGGCGAGCAGCGCGTCGACATCGACGTCTCGGTCGCGACGGTGAGCGGCGATCGCCCCGAGGCGAAGCTCACGAATCACCTCGTGCTCCGGCACGCCGACAGCCGCGACGTCATCTGGATCCGGGGCGCG
Source organism: Polyangiaceae bacterium (assembly GCA_036272055.1). Taxonomy (GTDB): domain Bacteria; phylum Myxococcota_A; class Polyangia; order Polyangiales; family Polyangiaceae; genus DASZVB01. The sequence continues at coordinate 46,265 of DATAZL010000105.1, forward strand.
AAAGAGCAGTTCGACCGGATCAACGTGCGCGTGACGCACATCATCGACGAGTCGCAGTACATGACGACCGGCAACCGCGCCGAGATCCCGAGCTCGCAGTGGACGGTCGTCACCGAGAACACGAACTTCAAGTTCTATGCAACGGCGGCCATCCCCGCGAGCCTCTACCGTTTCTCGAAGGACCCGGGCGATCTCGGGAGCGGCCCGCTCGCGCTGAACTTCGGCGTCCTCTCGCGTCTCACCTGGCTCGACGACACCGGGCACGAGGGCCTCGTCGGGCTCGAGGCGGGCGTCATGGGCATGGGCCTCGCGACGGACAGGGACCGCCAGCTCGCGCTCGTTGCCGGGCTCGGCATCGGCGTCCCGCTCGGCAACGTGAACCAGCCGACGCAGGCGTCGGTGAACATCCACGCCTGGGTCGCGTACACGGTAGGTAACCGGACCGGGACGCTCACCGACCCGGTCCTCGGAACGCCCACCGCCACGGTAAAACTGAACCCCTGGGCGTTCGTCTTCGGACCCAGCATCACCATCGGCAACGTCGGAACGTTCCTGTAACCGCGGCGAAGGCGCCCCCGTATTTTCCAGGTCTTGCCCGCCGCGAAACTCGTGGGAACATCTGACGAGGATGAACGTTGTGAGGACGAGGATGAGAGAGGTGCGCCACGTCTCCGTGCTGCTCGTGCTGGCCGCCGTGGGGTTCGCCGCCGGCGCTCGTGCCGACGGCCCCGGTCCCGCGTACCTGATAGAGCCCGGCGACGCGCCGGAGAACTCCGTGCAGATGGTGGACCCGGCGGATCCGAACGCCCCCGCCGATGTCCCTGCCACCGATGCTCCCGGAGACGAGGGCATCTACGACGCGACGCCCGCGCCCGAGCCGGGACCGCCCGAAGCCCCCGCCGTGGCCGACGACGATCCGCGCGCGCTTGGTGAGTTCGGGCCGCGCCTAGATCCGTACGGCTCGTGGACGACCGATCCGAGCTACGGCCAGGTGTGGACCCCCGATCCGGCGATCACCGGCGACGGCTTCTCGCCGTACGTGAGTGACGGTCACTGGGCGGCGGACGCGAGCGGCTCGCAAGTGTGGATGAGCGACTATCCGTTCGGCGACATCGTCTTCCATTACGGGCGCTGGGTATGGACGACCGGGGGATGGGGATGGGTACCGGGCTATCGTTACGCGCCGGCGTGGGTCGCGTGGCGCCTGCCGACGGATGCGTACGGCTACTACGGCTGGTCGCCGTTGCCGCCGAGCTTCGTGTGGGTGAATCGCGCGCCGGTCGGCATCTCGTGGCGGAGCTCGTACTACTGGGTGTTCTGCCAGGGCGCGTTCGTGCACAGCGCGGCGCCGGCGCAGTACCTCGTGCGTTCGCCGACCGAGGCGCAGGGGATCGCACCGCACACGCGCGCGTACGTCCCGGCGACGCCACACCGCTCATCGTCCGCGCCCGGTGCGAACCAGATGGCGCGCGCGCCGCGGCCGCGCGAGCAGCAGTGGGCGCCTGGGTATCGACCGATGAACACCGTGCGCGTTCGCCCGGCGAGCTTCGACGCCCGCGCGACCAACGTAGGTGCAGCAGTGGCGGCAGCGCCGCGCCCGCGCGCCGTCTCGGTGGCGCACCCGCCGCCCGGCGCGGCCGTCATGCACGCCTACACGCCGGCACCGCGCGTCATGGCGCCCGCCCCGCGCATGAACGCCGGAGCCGTCCCGCGGACGTTCTCCGCGGGCGGCCGACGGCGCTAGCCGACGCTCAATTGCAGGGCGCGGCGCCCAGGGCTGCCGCGCATTGCGACGAGTCCGAGAAGGCGCGCGCCGTGCGGAGCAGACGGCACTGGACGGTGTTCCCGTCCGGCGTCGAGATGTTGTAGCCGGAGCCGGCCGCGGCGCCGTCGAGCGCCTCGCACTCCGTCTTGCAGGCGTCGGCGCCGCCGGGGAAGTGCTTCTTGAAATCCGTCGAGCACGCGACCGCGGCGAGCTGGCAGTACGACTCGCAGTTGTCGGTGCTGCACACGCCGTCACCGCCGGGGCCGGTGTGCGGACAATGGACGACCGGATCGGCGACCGCGTTGTACGAGTGGTACTTGCGACATCCGACGGTGTTGTTGCCGTCCATGTCCTTGTTCAGGCCTCGCGGCAGTGCGTTGCAGACGTCCATGCACTGCTGGGTGGACTCGTACACCGCGCGGGGGCCAGCAGCGCCGGCGTCCGCGGCGCCGTCCCCGGCGGGATCGCCGCAAGCGACGCCCACGATGCGGCAGAAATCGGTGCAGCTCGGCTTGTCGGTCGGCGGATCGGCGCAGGGATCCGTCGGGGGAACGACGCGCGCGTGCTGGCAGTGCGTCGTCGGGTCGAGCGACGCGGCGCTGATGTGCACGAGCCGGCAGTTCAGGGTGTCCCCCATGTACGACGCGACGGGGTTGAAGACCGGGTCGACGCGAAGCGCCTTGCAGCTCTCCTCGCAGTCCGGAAGAGGGTCGTACTGATCGGAGCAGATCGCGGCGAACAGATTGCAGTAGCTCTGGCAGTCGGTGCCGCAGGTGCCGCCGCCACCCGGACCGGCCTTGTCGCAGTAGAGCTCCGGCTCACCGACGAGCGCGTAGCCGGCCTGCGTCTCCCGGCATCCGATGGTGTTCCCGCCGGGCTCGTGCGCTTCACCCTCCGGGATCTTGCCGCAGACGGCGAGGCACGTGTCCATGTCGGCGTACTGCGCGATGTCGCCTACGCAGGCGCCCATGACGTCCTTGCAGTACTTCTTGCAGGTCTCGCTGGCCTCGATGACGGTGCCCTTGCCGCCGGTGCCGCCGTCGTCGAGGGGATCGAAGTGACGGTCCTCGATGCCGGCGATGGATTGGCAGCCCCCGACGACCAACGCGCCGAGGACGAGCGAACAGAGGATGGCGCGCATCAGAAGCGCCCTTCCGCGAATGCGCCGACTTCACGCGCGCTGAAGGCGGGGACGACGTGGAAGGCGGCTTCCGTCGTGTGCTTCGACGGCGAGAGGAAGTAGAGGAGCCCGCCGCCGACGAGAGCCGCCGCGCCGAGCCCGACCGTCACGTTGGCGATCGTCGCGTCGGTGTTGGCGTCCTTCGACAGGCTCACGCCGGTCTGGTCGTCACAGGCGTTGCCACGAGGGCAATGCTTCTTCGCGTCGTCGTTCTTTGAAATCGCGTTGACGCCGAAGACTGTGCCGACGGCGAGCGAGACGACGCCCGCCCCCGCGATGACCAGGCCCGCGATCTGTCCGCCACCCATTCCGCCCCCGGAGTCCGCCCCCGGAGCGGCGGCGCCGGTGGGCGCGACGTACGCGGGCGTGTTCGCGGCGCTAGCCGGCGTGGTGGGCGTGACTGCGACGGCAGCGGCCGGCTGCTGACGGAGCGCCGGAACGTCGAACGACGACGACTCCTTGCCGACCACGACGTGGCCCGTGAAGGTGTCGTACCCGGGCGCGCTCGCCTCGATCGTGTAGTCCCCCGGATCGACCGGCACCGATGCGCCCCAGAGGGCCTGCGACACGGCGTCGTTCGCGCGCTTCACCGTGAACCCGGCGATGGCCGTGTCCTCGGGCGCGACGTTGATCGTCAGCTTCACGAGCAGCGGCTCTAGCCTGAGCGCGCGCTCCTGTCCGACCCGTGCGCGCTCGAGTTGACCCTCGGCGCGCGCCTGCGACGAGGCTTCACGAAACGTCGCCCACGCGCTCGCGGGCCGCCCGCTCTTCTCGTAACACTCGGCGAGATAGAGCAGCGTCCCGACGGCGGCGTCGACGCGCTCGCTCTGCTCGAGCTTGTCGCAGGCAGGGCCGAACTTGCCCTCCGTCATCAGCCGTTTTCCTTCGTCGAAGAGCGCCTCGGCCGCGATCTTCTCATCGGCTCCGGCGTGAGCGACGGTCGTGAACAGAAGGAGCGCGGAGACTGCGCCCGTGCACCGTGAGAGAGCAGCGGTTCGCCTCATTTTCGGCTCCGACCTTCGGCCGGAGCGTGCCGGGTGTCAACGCCGGCCGCCGAAATCCGTGATCGATTCCGTCTGCGGGTGCGGCTTCGTGAGAACGACGTGAACGGGCGGTTTCTGCTCGGTCGCAGGCGCCTGCGCGTGCGCGTGCGCGGCGGTGACCACCGGCTCGGCGATGGGCTTCCGCGGACTCGACGCCACCTCCACGCTCGCGGGCGGAACCGGCGCGGGCTCCTTCATGGAAGTGACGGCGGCGGTGGGCTCTCCCTGCGCGACCCCCGCGGCGGCGACCTTCGGCGTCTCGGGCACGCCGTCGGCGCCTTTCGCCACGTCGTCTCCGCGCCCGCTCATCCGGAACGCGATCGTCGCGAGTACGGCGACGAGGAGCGCGGCGCCGAAGAGCCCGACGAAGATGACCTTGCGCGCCTTGCGCTGCTCGTGAAGCTCGGACTGCGAGCTCAGGGTCAAGCTGGCGGGCGCTTCCGTCGAGCCGCTCGGTGTGCGCCCGGAGGGACGCGCGCCGGGGGACAGCGGCGCGGGAGTGAACCGCGAACCCGTCGTGCTGGCGCCATACGACGACACCCGCGTCCCTGCCGCGTGCACCGCCGAGGTCATCCCCTCCGGCATGCAGGGCAGGAGCGCGAGCGTGAAGTCGCGCATGCTCGGGAAGCGATCGGCGCGATCCTTCGCGAGGCAGCGCATGATCACGGCGGAGAGACCGGGCGGGAGATCTCCGCGCTGGGTCTCGAGCGGACGCGGCGTATCGTGGAGGAGCGACGTGCAGATCTCCGGCAGCGACGAGCCACCGTGCGGCGGTGCGCCCGCGAGGCACTCGTAGAGGATCGCCCCGAGCGCCCAGATGTCGGTCCGGCCGTCCACGTCGCGCGCCGAGCGCATCTGCTCGGGCGACATGTACAGCGGGGAGCCCATCACCGTGGACGTCTGCGTCAGCGAGAAGTTGCTCGCGGAGTCCACGAGGAGCGACTTGGAGATGCCGAAGTCGAGAACCTTCGCGAGCCGTGACCCGTCCGGACGGCGGATGAGGAACACGTTCGCGGGCTTGAGATCGCGATGGACGATGCCGGAGGCATGCGCGTCGGAGACCGCGTCCGCCACCTGGAGCGCGATGTCGATCGACTCGTCGAGCGGGAGCGCACCACGCTGGCGCAACTCCTCGGCGAGGTCGTTGCCGTCGAGGTACTCCATGACGATGTACGTCTCGCCGTCGTCCATGGAGCCGACGTCGAGCACGCGCGCGACGTGCTCGCTCTGGATGCGCGCGACGGCGCGCGCTTCACGCCGGAAGCGCTCCGCGGCGTCACCGCGATCCGCCATGTCCTTGCGCAGGAACTTCACCGCGACGCGCTGCTCGAGCGCGAGGTGGAACGCCGCCACCACGATGCCCATCCCGCCTTCGCCGAGGACGCGTTCGACGCGGTACTTTCCTGCGAGAATATCCCCCGCTTGAACACGCGCCGCCGACATCGACTCTGGGCTTAGCACAACGTTCCGGCCGCGACGAAACATCCACTCTTCGAGTTCGCGAGGCGTGTGGGGGGAAGCCGCAGATCTACTCAGACGCAGCGTCGCACGCCGGAGCTGCAATAACGCCGAGTAACCGTTTAGGTAGGTGCGACGACTCGATGGCGTGGCGCGACCCGAGCGGGGCATTCATCCACTGAAGGGTGTTATATCGGACCCATAAATGGCCCCAGCGCTGGTAGCGGTCGAGATCGCGCCTCCGGACGCGACCCCCCTGCTCAAGCAGTCGCTGCTCGACGCCTGTAGCCGCGCCGCCGAGGAGAGCTGCGTGATCGCTCAGGGGGAGCAGGAGCCGAACGTCGTTGCCATTGTTTCGTGGGGGGATCCGCTTCACGCCCGGCTCGAGGTGGCCCTCCGGCGCGAGCAGCGCTGGGTCGTTCGAGCCATGGGCTTCGAGCAGCGCGATGCCCCGGAAGAGCGCTGGCGAGCCGTCGGCCTCGTGATCGGAACGCTGGCCAGCTTGATGGCCCACAACAAGGAGGTCCCGGTCGCACCGGAGACGAAGCCGACGCCCCTCCCCGTGCCCGCGCCGGCCCCGCCCGTCGCGGCAGCACCTGGGCCGCCCCTGCCGCCGGAGGAGCCCGCCACGGAGCAGCCGCTCACCGGCGATCGCGTCGCGGAGCCGATTCCGACCGAATCCGTGACGGAAAGGCCGCCGTCGCGACACGCCTTCATCGACGCCGCGCTCGTCGTCGGATCGGCGCTCGACCGCGGCCCGCCCCGGCTCGGCGCCGAGGTCGACGGACACCTGCTCCTCGTGGGCGACGTGTACGCGCTGCTCGGCGCCGCCTACACGACGGCCACGTCGCGCGTCGCTGGCGTACAGACGACGTTCGCCGAGGCGTTCATCGGAGTGTCGTACGTGCGCGAGCTCGGCAGCGCGTTCACCCTCGCGCTCCACGCCGAGGCGCTCGGCGAACGCTTCTCGCCGTCGATCGAGAGCGGCAACGGCGGACCCTCGAGCGGCGAGCGGTGGCTCGGCGGTGCACGCGCGGGAGCCGACGTGTATCTCTGGCGGACCGATCCGCTCGGCTTCTTCGCCGGCGCCGCGGCGAAGTGGACGTCGGGCGTCACCGACGTCAGCGACGGCGGGACGTTCGTGGGGAGCGCGCCGTCGTTCGGTTACGTCGTTCGCGCGGGCGCGGCGTACGGCTTCCGCTGAATCGCGCAGCGAGTCACGGCGACGCAGGCACGGGCGGCGTCGGGATGCAGTGCCCGTCGAAGCACGTCGTGTTGTCCGGACAGTGATCGGTCTTCAGGCAGTCGAGGCACACGCCGTCTCGCGTCTGACAGTGCGACTTCGGATCCGGACAGTCGGAGTCTTGCACGCACTGAACGCAGACCGCGTTGTGACATCGTTCCGTCGACGCGCTACCGAACGTCTTGCCCTTGCACTCCGTGTCGCTCGAGCACTGGATGCACACGCCGCGCGTCATTTCGCAGTAGGTGCCGAAGACGCTGTTGCACTCTCCCACGGTGTCACATCCGACGAGACACTGCCGCGTCGTCGCGTCGCACGTCGTCTCGAGCGCGTACCTGCAGTCGGCGGGAGTCGTGCAGATGCACTCGTTGTCGACGCAGTGGAGTCCCGGCGGGCACGAGAGATCGCTCAGGCACTTGAAGCACTTTCCGGTCTCCGCCTGACAGACCGGCGCGTTGTAGTCGCAGTCCGCGCTGCTCTTGCAGCCGCCGCCCGCATCGGGCATCGGCGTGGGCGGCACTGCCGATGGCTCGGTGCTCGCGTCGTGCTCGTGTGTGCGGGTCGGCAAGCGGGGAAACGGAAGCGGCGTCGGTGTGTGCACCGTCGACGTCGTCGACGGCATGGGCTTCGGCACCGACGCATCTGCCTTCGCCGTCGGGTCCGGCGGCGGCAACGTCACCGATGCGTCCGGCTGATGTCGACCGAGCCCGATCGTCTCCTTGCCGCAACCGAGCGCAAACGCGACGGAAGCGAGCGCAAAAGCGAAGCTGCGACCACTGAACGACAACGCCTTTCCATTGCCACGCGCCAGCAGGTCGCACAAGGCAGCGCCATGGTGTCAATGCGGAAGATTCCGCGGGTAGGACATCCGGTTCGTGTCACCGAATTCTGCATGCCGGCGAGGCAGTCGGGTGACTATCGGTTAAGCTGTAGTCGTGCCCGAGAACACTGCTCGTTTCCAGCGCCCCCGGCTCCGTGCCGTCCAGGGCGGTGGCTTGCCCGCAGAGGCGCCGGTAAGCGACGAGCAACTGATAGACGCGGTGCAGCGCGGTGACAGCCGGGTCGCCGACGAGCTCTATCGCCGTCTTGCCGGCGTCGTCGATCGCACGCTTTACAAGATCCTCGGCCGTCGCGAGCCCGATCACGACGACATCGTGCAGAGCGCCTTCGAGCAGGTCGTGCTGACCCTCGCGCGCCAGCAGTTCGCCGGCGCGTGCAGTCTCGAAACCTGGGCCGCGCGCGTCGCCGGCCACGTCGGGTTGAACGCGCTCCGAAGCCGCCGCCGCGAGCGCCGGTGGATCGACCGGTCGCCGGAAGACAGCACCGCTCCCGAGAATCCCCTCGTCCGGCAGGACTCCGAGAAGGCCCTCGAGGCGCGCTCGCGGCTCGATCAGGTGCGCCGTCACCTCGCCGCGATGAAGCCCGAGCAGGCCGAGACCGTGTTCTTGCACGACGCCCTCGGCCACGACCTCGCCGAGATCGCCATGATGACCGGCGCGTCCGTCGCGGCGACCCAGTCGCGCCTCGTCCGGGGCCGCAAAGAGCTCTTCAAACGTATCGATCGTGAAGACAAGGCGTCTCGCCCAGGGAACCCGTCATGACCGAGCCGGAAGATCGACGCCGCGTGAGCGAGCTGTCACGGCTGTGGCAAGGCCAGGTCTTCCCGGTGGAAGACGAGCGCACCCTGGCGGCGCAGCGCACGCGAGTCGTGTCGTCCGTCGCGTCGATGATCGGTCAGGCGGGCCACGGGAGGCGACGCAAGCAGCGCCTTCGCAAGCTCTTCGCCGCGTTCTCGGTGGCCGCCATGCTGCTCTGCGGAGTCGGCCTCGCGCGGTGGATGGGCCACCGGCACGACGCGGCGTCGCTCGCGGCCTTCGACGCTTCGAGCGGCGTGCGGACCCTCTCCGGGACGGTGACCCTCGTGAACGGCGCGGGCCCGAACCAGGTGTCCGAATCCACTATAGAAGTGGGGGACGCGCTCTCGACCGCCCCCGACGGCCGGGCAGAGCTCAAGCTCACCGACCTCGTCCTCGCCGAGATCGACGGCTCGAGCGAGCTCTCGATGGTGACGCCGATCGCATCGGCGCATCGGCTCCGGCTGGATCGCGGACGGATTCTGGCGAAGGTGAACGACCGTCCGAGCGCCGCGCCGAAACTCGTCGTCCAGACGCCGAACGTGGACGTGGTGGTCACCGGCACGATCTTCCAGGTCGACGTCACCCGCGGCCATGACCCGATGGAATTCGTCACCACGGTATCCGTCACCAAGGGCCGCGTCGTGATCCGTCGCGGAACCGAGCAGCTTGCCGCCGTCACTTCAGGCCAGAGCTGGTCCTCCGCGAGCCTGAGCGCGCCACACGCCGCGGGCGAGTCGCACGCGCCGATCGTCGCGTCTTCGCGCACCGTCCGTTCAGTGGCGCAGAGCTCGCGCCCCGCTCATCCAGGAACGCTGGCGGAAGAAAATTCTCTCTTCCAGAACGCCGTCGATGCCAGAAACCATGGCGACGATCGAAGTGAGGCAGAACACCTCGGCGCGCTGTTGAACCGCTTCCCCGGCTCTCCTCTCGCTGGTGAAGCGCGCGTCGAGCGGATGCGCGCTCTGCAGCGCACCGGGCAAGCCGTGGAAGCGGCGCGCGAGGCGCGGCGTTATCTGGCTGAATACCCCGAGGGGTTCGCCCGTGACGAGGCGCGTCGCATCGTCATGCAGAACGGCGTCGCGAGCCACGCGGCTCCCTGACGAGACGCGTCGCGGCGTGATGCAGAACGGCGTTCCGAACGCCTGTTGCGCCGATTTTGTCTCGCGGGCCGGTACGCCTGCATCCGCTGCCTGATACCGGTCGGTCCTGGTTACTGTCATTCCTGGTGATGGCAGAAACCGCTTCCAGAATCGGAGCAGCGTCGTGAGCCATCTCGACGAGTACTCCGAGTCCTTCTTCCAGAAGGGTTACGAAGGCACCTACGACGGCGGCCCGCGGTCGCTCAGGCCCGCCGTGGTCGACAGCAGCCACCACGACGAGGACGAGCTTGCTACCGCCGTCACGCCCGAGGTGCTCGAGCGCCGTGGCCGTGCTCAGCGCATCGTGATCCGCGTCGTGGGCGTCCTCGGTGCGGCCGTTCTGGTGCTGCTCCCATTCCGGCTGGGGATCACCGGCGGCACGGGAAGCTCGTCGGGGGCGTCGGCCCGTCTCGAAACGGCTCCGTCACGCGGTGAGCTCCCGCGGCTCGCCGCCGCCACGCCGGCGGCCGACGTCGCGATGGTTGCCACGCCGGCCGTCGTCGCGAACGCCACGGCGGAGCAGGTCGTCGCGCCGACGAACACCGCGCTGCCGTCGCACGCCGTCGCATCGACGAGCACGGCGCACTCGCACGCCGTCGCATCCACGAGCACCGCGCACGCCGTCGCTGTCGCTGTCGCATCACCGAACACGACGCTGCCGTCACGCGCGCACGCGACGGCGTCCGAGCGAGTCGCTGCCACGTCGCACCGACCGAACCCGCGGACCGATCCCACCCGACGGATGATCCCGAAGACGCACGGTGCGCTTCACCGAGCTTCTGCGACGCACTCTCCCCCGACTGCAACCTTTCCGGATTGAGCGAGCGGACGGTCGCCGCAACTTGCAGGATTCAACATGCTAGAGCACGCACCAGTCACTCCGGCTTCGAACGAAGACACGCGGCTCTCGATCCGGCTTTTATGGCCGTTCTTTCGCGCAGCAGGAGTCGTCCCCGCGGTGGTGGACGAGCTGTCGGCAGCGGGCATCGGCTCCGCCGAGTTCGCGAACCCGAGCACGCGCGTTTCGCACCGGCTCATGATGCACCTGCTCGATCGATGCGTGGCCGCATCGGGGGATCCGGCTCTCGGGCTCCGCGCCGGTGAACAGCTCGAACCGGCGAACGGGGACGTCCTCGCTCACGCCTCGCCCTTCGTGGCGACCCTCGGCGACGCCATGCGATGCATCTCGCAGTACCTCCGCCTCGTCAGCGACGCCGAAGAGGTGACGCTCGCCGGCGCGGGCGAGTTCGTCGAGTGGCGTTTCCGCTCGACCGACGGCGTGCCACGCCCCGCAGCGGTGAACGACTTCATCATCGCGAGCATGATGAAGCTCGCGCGCCTCCGTCTCGCGAAATACGAGCCCCCGACCGAGCTCCGGTTCATGCACGAGCGCCCCTCGTACGCGAGCGCCTACGATCGCTTCGAGACGCGCGTCGTGTTCGGCGCACCCTACAACGCCATCGTCATGCCGAAGTCGCGGCTCGCGATGCCCATGCAGCGCAAGACCGTCGCAGGAGAGGCCTTCGAGCTCCACGCCCGGCAGGTCCTACAGCGCATGAACAGAAAAGACGGCCTCAGCGGGCGCGTTCGCGAAGAAGTCGCGCTTCACCTCAGCACCGGCGTCGTGAGCATGAACTGGATCGCCGAGCACCTGGCGATGAGCGTCGCGACGCTGCGTCGTCGCCTCGGTGACGAGGGGACGACCTACGCGGAGGTCGTCGACGACATCCGGAAGCAGCTCGCCGATCGTTACCTCAAGGAGCGCGCGCTCACCGTGAGCGAGATAGCGTTCTTGCTCGGGTTCGCCAACGTGACGGCGTTCCACCGGGCGTTCAAGCGGTGGCGCGGGATGCCGCCGGCGGCGTATCGCGCGAAGCAGTGGGGCTCGACGACTCCGGCGTGAGCCGTCGTGCGCTCCGGTGTGTGGCGATGCCACCCCGGACAGCACTGTTGCAGAAGTATTGAACGCGCGTAAACGGCGCATCAACGATCACCGACGTCTGCCGTTCCCAGTTTCGACGCTCGAGAAGCGCGAAAGGAACGACGACTCATGAACGTGACCTCCGCAACCAGTATTTCCAATGTAGATGCCCAGCTGTCCGTCGGAGCGAACAGCGCGAATCCCCAGCCCGCACAGGCGGACTCGGCGGGCCTCGGAGCTCCTGCGACGGCGAGCATTTCCGGCCCCGGCCGGATGTTCCACCAGCTGCAACAGCTCAGCGAATCCGACCCGACCAAGTTCAAGCAAGTCATGTCCGACATGGCGAGCTCGATCCGGGCCGACGCGAAGAACGCGACGGGAGACGAGGCCACACGGCTCTCGTCGATCGCCGACCGGCTCGACAAAGTGTCGCAGTCGGGGAACCTCTCCGACCTGGCCCCACCGCGTCCCCAGGGTGGCGGTGGTGCGCAGGGCGCGCATCACGGACACCACCACGGTGGCGGCCATCACGGCGGTGGCGCCATCATGAGCGACCTCGAGAACGCCTTCAGCTCGGCCACGAGCGACGGCAGCTCGAGCACGACCAGCTCCACGATCACGTCGAGCTCGTCGAGCAGCAGCACCAGCACCACGACCAGCGCGGCCTGATCCAGAAACGACGAGGCGCGGCGGAGTCATCGTCCGTCGCGCCAGTTCCCCCCTCGGTCACTCCGCCCCTATCGAATGCGCTCCCCGCCAGAACCACCGCGGTCCGGAGTTCGATCGCCGACGAACGCTTTCACCATGTGAGACCCACGGCAACTCGGCGAGGAGCTACAGGCATCATCACTCTCTCGTATTGAGGAACGGTGGAGCCTCTTCACGCCGCGGGTTGATTCGGAAATCGCTCACCGTTGATCGTCACTCGCAGGCCGCGCGGTTCTTCTCGTGCGAACGAGAGTGACCAGTCGCAGTGCGAGCAGACCTCGCTCGAGATCGCGAGACCGAGACCACTGCCGTTCGGCTCTCGCTGTCTCGCCTCGTCGCTTCTGAAGGTTCTTTCACCGAGTCGCGGGAGCTCGGACGGCAACACGCCGGGACCGTCGTCCACCACCGCGAGCGTGAAGCGCTCGGCCTGGCACTCGAGCACCACCGCGACGTGACCGCCCGGATCGCCGTAAGAGACGGCGTTCTCCACCAGATTGGTGACGACCTGCTCGGCCGCCGTCGAGTGACAGCGCGCGAGCACCGGCGCGTCCGGACGCGCCACGTCGACCTTGATCGAGCGGCTCTTCGCGAAGTAGCTCACTCGCATCGCGACGCGCTCGACGACCTCACCGAGGTCCACGTCGGCGGCGCCGGCCGCAGGATCCCAGCCGTCGCGCAGCTGACACGCGAGGCGCAGGTTCGAGGTGAGCGCCGACAGATAGACGACGTCCTTGAGCGATCCGCGGAGGATCTCATCGAGCGTCGCGTCCTTGCTCTGGTGAGCGGCTTGCTCGAGGGCGAGCTGGAGCGACGCGATCGGCGTCTTCAGGTCGTGGGCGATGTCGCTGAGGTACCGCTCGAGAGCCTTCTGGCGGTCCTCGAGCATCGCGGCGTCGACGCGGATCCGGTCGTGCGCTTCGTCGAGGATGACGGAGAGCTCACCGAGCTCGTCGCTCTCCGCGTCCTTGGCGCTGGCGTAGCCGGTCGTCGAACCGACGCGGCCGGCGGCGGTGCGCAGCCGATCGATCCGCCGGGTGAGCGGGCCCACGACGGCGAGCACGCCGAGCGCCGCGGCGAGCGCCATGACGATCACGGCGCCGGCGAGCATCAGATAGAGCAGGTGCGTGCGGGGCGGGGCGCGCGGTGGCCACGTCGCCTGGATGAGGCTGCACGGGCCCTCGTTCGCGGCGCGGATGACCATCGTGCCGCCGTGATCGGAGCCGAGGCGCGGAAGCTGCACCGGCGCCTGCTCACCCGAACGGAGCTTCGAGTAGAGCGTCTCCTCGAGCGGGGGCGACTTCGGGTTACGCGAACGCAGGGTCGCGATGTCGTATGCGTCGAGGCGACCGCCGCTCCCGAGCTCGATGGCGTAGGTCTCGGGTGACGCCTCGCAGCGCGCGAGCTGCTTGCTGTCGAACGTCCTGTGAAGATACGGCGCGAAGCCCGCCTGCATCGCCTCCCTCGTCGTGTGGCGGATGAGCAGCCACGCGACGAGGATCCCGAGGAGCCCGCAGAGCACTGAGCTGAAGACGATGCGAGTGCCGAGCCCGCGCCAGAGCCTCAAGCCCCGTCTATCTCCAGCTCGAAGCGGTAGCCGATGCCCCAGACAGTCGTGAGATGCGCGCTCGCGAGCGAGCCGAGCTTCTTTCTGATGCGCGCGATGTGGCTGTCGATGGTGCGCGCGTCGCGCTGCTCGAACGGCGAGAGCGCGTGCTCGGCGAGCTGCTCGCGCGAGATGGCGCGACCGGCGCGCTCGGCCAGGTGTGCAAGGATGTCGAACTCGTGACGGGTGAGCCCGGCGTCGTTGCCGGCGACGGTGACGGCGCGGCGATCCAGATCGAGCACCGCGTCCGCCCAGCAGACGACGCGCTTCTTCGCCTCGGGGACGATCTTCAGGCGCGCACGCAGGCGCACCACGAGCTCCTCGATCCAGAACGGCTTTGCGATGAAGTCCGCCGCGCCGAGTGCGAAGCACGCGAGCCGGTCCGGCAGCTCGCTCCGCGCCGTCAGTACGAGGATGGGAACGGATTCGCGACCCTTGAGCTGCTCGAGTACGGCGAGGCCGTTCTGCCCGGGGAGCATCAGGTCGAGCACTATCGCGTCGAAGCGGCGCTCGAGAGCCTTGCGAGTGCCCTCCAAGCCGTCGGCCGCGAGCTCCACGTCGAAGCCCGCACCGCGCAACCCGCGAACGATGCCGCCGGCCACGCCCGAATCGTCTTCGACCACCAACACACGCGCTGGATCAGCCATGGATGTGGGTTCGACGCTACCCGGGGCGTATTGAGAAATCATTGAGTGGTGCTCCTCATGACCATACATATTTCTTCATCTGCGCGAGTAAACGCCGCTGTTCCACGGCCGTCGGCAAGCCCGCGACCCGGACCAGCTCGGCGTCGGGCTCCTCGACCTCCCGATGAAGGGCGTCGATGGCCGACGCGAGCCGCGCCGACACGACGGCACGTGAGCCCTTCTTCAGACGCGCGGCGGTGAAGTGGAAGACGCTCCACGACAGCGCGGCGTGCCGGGTCTCGTCGTCGGCGATGGTGCTCATCGTGCGTCTCACGACCGCGTCACTGGCGTGCATCGCCTGGTAGTGCGCGACGAGCGCGCCGTACGTCTCGCGCACGCAGCCCTCGACGGCGTTCTCTCGCGCGACGCTCGCGAGCGTCGGCCACCGGCGTGTCGGCGAGCCCACGGCGCGTGCGCTCGGTGGCGCGCGCCCACCGAAGCGACGCGCGAGGCGCGCCGTCATGCGCAGATGCCGGAGCTCGTCTCTTGCCGCGCGGCGCGCCTCGACGAAAAGCGCCGGCGGCGCATCGCACGCGGCCAGATCCACGGCGAGCTCGCCGAAGGCGCGCACCGAGGCGGCCTCGAGGAACGCGGCGTGCTCGAAGTACGCCGCGACGGCGCCGGCCGACTCGCGACGCGGCGGAGCAACGAGGTTCACTGGACGCCGGCCAATCCCGCCTGGGCAGAAGTCGCAGGACACCGAGATGGGTCCGTCGCGCCGGATCTGTCCACCGACGCAGGACGCATCGGCGGCCTGGCAGTTGAACGCGCCATACGACGGACACACTTCTCTGCAATCCGACGCCTTGATCGCACATCCGCCATCGAGGACATGGACCCGGCTCGGCAATCCGCAAGCGAGGGACTGCGTGGCACGACACTCGGCGGTGTTATTGACGGTGCCGAAGAAGACCTTCTCGAGACGCGGAATGCAGGCGTCGAGCGGCACATCCGACAGCGACCCATCTGCCGGCTCTTCGGTTCCGGCGTCCGCTTTCGAAGACGAACGCGTATGTGAACAGGCGATGACGCCTGGCGGCATCACGAGGGTCACGGCGAGCACGCGCCCGAAGGCACGCGACAGACGATTCGCTTCAGAGGTCAGCCCGATGACCTGCTGTGAAGGCAGCCCTGCCGGCGATCGCGGCACGGACCTGATTCTGCTGCCGACGTCCCGGCGATGCTAGACTGATCGCGGGCTTTTACCGATGCGCGGGCCTTCTCCGAGAGAAAATCTGGTTTCGATTCGCCTCGTGTGGCCCTTCGCCCGGCTCACGGGAGGAGGCTCGAGAGCACTGTCCCAGCTGAACCGCGTGGGCATCGAGCCCGCCGACTTCGCGAACCCGGACACGAGAATACCGCATCGCACGGCGATAGAACTACTCGAGGCGGGTATCTCTCACCGCCAGGACGCTACCATTGGGCTCCAGGCTGGGTCCCTCGCCGAACCGTGCGATCTCGACGTCCTCGAGTACACCGCGCGCAGCCAGGCGACGCTCGGGGACGCGCTCAACTGCATCGCGCGCTTTTACCGGCTCATGCACGGGTCCGCGGAGTTCATGCTCATCGAGCAGGGCGACCGCGTGCTCTACCGGTATCGCGTGACCGACGGCGTGTTCCAGCCGCCGGCCGCCAACGACTTCGTGCTCGCGTCGACGCTGTCGTTCGTCCGGCGAAACTCGGGACCCGGCGTGAACGCCGCGGAGATTCACTTCGCCCACGCCGAGCCCGCCTACGTGGCCGAGTACTCACGCTACTTCGAGTGCCCGGTGTACTTCGGCGGCGGCACCAACGACCTCGTGTTTCACAAGGACACCCTGTCGTCGCCCATGGCGCGCTCCGATCAGACCGTCTCGGAAGCATACGAGCAGCACGCGCGCCGTCTCCTCGAGCGGCTTCCGGCGATCGAGGGCATCGCCGGAAAGGTCCGTCGGATCGTCATCGAGCAGCTCCGCGGCGGCGAGGTCACGATGGAGTTCATGGCGCTGCGCATGGCAATGAGCGTCCCCACCTTGCGCCGGAGGCTCGATCAAGAAGGCACCACCTTCAGCGACATCGTCGACGAGATCCGGAAGGAGCTCGCCGAGCGCTACCTGCGCGAGCCGTCGATGGCCGTGAGCGAGGTCGCGTTCCTGCTCGGCTTCTCGAGCGAGTCGGCGTTCCATCGTGCCTTCCGTCGATGGACGGGCGTCGCGCCGTCGGAGTTTCGCGCACGCGCCCGCCGGGTCCCGTCCCTCGCAGCCGCAAGTCCGGAGCCGGCGTCCCAGCGCGCACGCTGACCGTCGCCGGCACGCGCGACGCTTGACGCTCAGTCGAGCCCGTAGCGCATCTCGGCGGCGGGCAGCGCCCTCTGCTCGCCGGCGGCCGGCGGCACGAACGTCGCGAAGCCGCGGTCGGTCCAGTAATAGAACCGGAACTGTGGATCCTCGAGCGAGCGATCGAAGGTGAAGTCCGCGACGTCGGGGCGCCCGTCGGGCGTGGTGTGCGCCACCTGGATGCGCAATCCCGCGAGGTCGACCTCGGTGCCGACCGGCATGGGGAGCGTTCGAGCGCGGTAGAGCTCCATGAAGGGGTGCGTGAGGATGCCCCCTTCGTAGTGAAGGCGGAGCACGTGATCGCTCGTCCGTTCGACGGTGACGCGCTCGGGGCCGAAGGACAGCGCTCGCCAGCGACGCGCGAGCGGCTGCTCCTCGACCCTTCGCGAGAGCTGCACGAGCTTCACCGCGAAGTAATCGGGGGCGGTCACGAAGACCGCATCCCGTCCGCCGATGTCGTCACCGACGGTGGTGATCGAGTGGTGGAGCGGCGTCGTCAGCATGATGCTGCACACCGCGATCGGTGTCGCCACCGGCGAGATGACGAGCCGCCCGAGCAGGAGCACCGCGCCGATCGCGCCCGCGACCCTGACGTTGAACGGCACCTTCTGGCCACGGAGATTGACGAACATGTCCCAGAGCTCGGCGACCAGGCCCATCGCGCCGAAGCTCGTGAAGAGGAGCTGACGGTTGTGCGGCCAGGTCGAGCTCGCGGGGACGAGCGAGATGAGGAGCCCGAGCGCCCAGAACCGCGCCGTCTTGCTCTTCACGAGGAGGGGCGTGAAGGCGACGACGAGGGCCACCGTGAAGAGCCCGGCGAACGCGACGAGCGGCTTCACGTAGGCGCCGCCGCCGAGCGATGCGGCCTCCGCCGGCGGAATGAAGAACTGCCCGAGGAGAAGCACCGGCCCCCGCTCGAGCATCGCGGCGACGAAATGCACCGGATCGCGTCCCGGATCGAGGTAGAGGCCCGAGCCACGTGCTCCGTGACCGGTCAGGTTGTAGACCGCGCGCCACGCGACGGTGACGATGAAGTACGGCGCGAAGCCGAGCGCGCGCCGGAGGAGCGGACCGACCTCGACGAAGAGCGCGTAGGCGAAGATGTAACCGGCTATGGCGAGGCTCGCCTCGCTGGAAAGAAGGGCGAGGAGGTACGCGACCGGCGCGAGGAACCGGGCCCGCCTGTCGGCGTCGGTGCGCGAGCGGATGTGGAGCTCGAGCGCGATCATGCAGAGCGTGCCGGCGACGAGCGCGTGACGGTTCGCGATGTAGCCGACCACGAAGCCGTGCGTGTGGTCGACGGCCAGGAGGAGCGCCGCGAACCCGCCCACGACGCGCCCGAGCGCCGCGCGGTACATCCGCGTCGCGGCGAGCACCATGAGCGCGAGCCAGAGCAGGCTGTGCGCGTGCATCATGAACGCGCTGTGGAGCCAGAGCTTCGCGTCGAAGAGATGCGTGGCGAGGCTGATGGGACGGTAGAGACGGACGAGCAGGTGGTCGTAGATCCACCAGGGGGCGAACCCGAGCTCCACCTGCCAGCGGTTGTCGGCCGGGTCGCCGTTGGCGATGGCGTATCCGCCCTCGATGATCCGGTTCCACTCGTGCGCGCCCGGAAGATCGGACCACACGTACCGGCCGATGTAGTCGTCGAGGAAGAAGCCGATGAAGAGGCAGGGCGACGACAGAAGGACCGCGACGAGCGCGAGCCACCGCCCGAGGTTCTTCCGGGCGAGAAAGCCGAGGAGCCGGGACTCGAGCGAACTCATCTCGTGGCTCGTGCCTTGCGTCGGCTTTCGACTCAGCGAAGCGTGGACGCGGCGTCGACGGCCCACACGAGGCCCGAGCTACGTTGCGAGAGAAAGACGAACGCGCAGACGACCAGCCAGGTGACGCCGTAGACGAGCTTCACCCGGGTCCAGTACTTCGCGATGTCGCTGCGCGTGAAGGGGACGACCAGTGCCGCGGCGCTGATGGCGGCGGCGACGGGGTTCATCACCAGCGCGGCGTACGCGGTGCACGTCACCATGAGCACGCGCGCGAGCATCAAGGTTCGATCCACACCGAGGACGACTCCCGTGGTGCGAACGTCCGCCTCTTTCGCGTCGGCATCCGCGTCGCGCATCACCTGGATGCTCTCGAACACGCCGGAGAAGAGCCCGAGCTGCGCGGCGAGGCACCAGCCGAGCGCCCGATCCACCGGCGAGCCGACCATCGGCATCGCGACGCCCCAGATCATCATCGCGATGATGTCGAGGTACGGCCTGCGCTTCAGGATCGCGGAGTACCACCAGCAGATCCCGCCGCCGACGATGATCGGGAAGAGGAGCCCGGCGTCGTAGGCGACCGCGCCCATGCAGAGCAGCACGACGAGCACGATCTGCGCCCAGAACGCGGCGCGGAGGTGCTCGGCGAGGAACCGCGACTTCGACGTGTCCTTGTTCGTCGAGGCGAGGTCGAGCTCGACGTCGATATAGTCGTTGTTCAGATAGACGACGATGTTGAGGGCGAACGCGAACGCGAGACGTACCGCGACGCCCAGGACGCTGATCCGGAGGGCGAGGGCGATGGCGAGAGCCGCGGCCAGGTTCGCCATCTCCAGCTTCTTCAAGCGGAAGACGACGACGTCGATGACGATCCGGAGACCTACGAGCATTCACTCACTCTTCAGGCCGAAAACGCTTTCGTCGGTCAACGCGGCTTGTCGGCAGTGAAGATCACGTAGTCGGTGAAGCCGGTGAGCGCCCAGTCTTCGATGCTGTAGCACTCGTCGACTTCCTTCTGCGAAAGCTCGATGACCGCGTCCTTCATCGGGGTGCCCTTCTCGCGCAGGCGGCGGTATTTCGTGCAGCCGGGGAAGACGTCGTTCCTGATGGACTCTGCCTTCACGTTGACGAAGCCGTGGGCCGCGAGCTTCTTGCAGTACTCGTCGCGGTCGTACATGTTCTCGACCGGCACCGACCAGCGCTTCATGACGAAGCGGTTCGAGAACGTGAGCGGTCCCTGCCCCGGCACCGGGCCGCCATCGGCCGTCGCGAGCCTGCCGCCCGGGCGCAGCACCCGGAACGCCTCGGAGAAGAACTTCTCCCGCGTGTTGAAGTGGAACGCCGACTCGAGCGCCGTCACCTTGTCGAAGGACGCCTCGGGGAAAGGCATCTCGGTGGCGGAGCCGATCCGCAGATCCATGCGGCTCTCGAGGCCGCGCTCGCGCACTCGCTGATTGGCGCGCTCGACGTGGAGCGGTGTGATGTTGAGGCCCGTGATCTTCTTGACGTCGAAGTTCTCGATGAAGAAGAAGTCTTGCTCGGCGAAGCCGAAGCCGACATCGAGGAGCTCGTCGCTCGGGCCGAGGGCGGCCGCTTCGCCGAGGATGCGCGCCATCGCCTTCGCGGCGTCGGGATAGGTGCGCGCGGTCTTCCAGTATCCGAGATTCAGCCAGAGCGGCTTGTTCGGATCCTCGAAGCCACCGTCCTTGCCCTCGACCACGTCGTCGCCGAGATACTGGTAGTAATCGACGGCGTTACTACTGAAGAGGAGCTTGGGGCTCCGCAGAATGGAGACGATGCCGTGGAAGATCGACAAGACCACATGCCTTTCTACCTCAGCCGCGTCCTTTCCGTCGAGCCGAGATGGGCACTGTTCGCGACGGCGTTCGCTCGTGATTTATGTATCTGCGCAAGCAACGTACTACCGGTGACGATGTCGGTATGACGCCAGGCCGATGGGCCACGCAACGCAGCGGCGGGTTTCGATCGGCTGCGCAGCTTTCGGGCAAGCGTGGTCGACGCACTGCGCTGGACTCCGAGTTCCCGCTCGCGGCCATACTCGTGCTCCGGCGCAGCCCTGCGAGCGACGAGGAAGCGGCTCATCCCGCGTGGTCGCGCGACGCCGGTTCATCGGTGAGGACCGAGTGCGCAATGCGGATCATCTCCGACAGCGACCACGCCTGAAACAGGCAGCCACCCGGCGCATGCGGTGCGTCGCCGTCTGCGATCTCCGGGAGATGCCCGATGCCCGCGCTCGTGAGAGACGACGCCAGCGGCTCGAAGAAGCGCCGTCGCGCTTCCGTCTTCGCGTCCGGCGTGCCGCCGCGGCTCACGACCCACGCCTCGATGAACGGTCCCGCGAGCCAGGGCCACACCGTGCCCTGATGATAGGCCGAGTCGCGATCGAACACGCCGCCTCGATACGTGCCGCGGTAGTCGGGATGCGAGCGCGACAGCGAGCGGAGACCGAGCGGCGTCCACAGCTCTCGCTCCACGGTGTCGACGACCGCGCGCGCACGCGCCCCGGACAGTAGACGTACCGGCAAGCCGCCCGCTGCGAAGACCTGGTTCGGACGGATGCTGTCGTCGGTCCTTCCCGGTTCGTGATCGACGTCGACGACGTCGAAGAGACAGCCGGCTCTCTCGTTCCAGAACCTCGACTCGAAGCTCGCGAGGCCGCGCGCGAGCACGTCGTCGTGACCGCCGAGGAGTCGCGCTGCGAACGACAGCGCGTGCAACCAGAGCGCCTGGATCTCGACGGGCTTGCCGATTCGCGGAGTGACGACCCAGTCGCCGACCTTCGCGTCCATCCACGTGAGCTGGACGCCGTGCTCACCGGCGGCGAGGAGCCCGTCCCCGTCGACGCGGATACCATGACGCGTCCCGCTGAGGTGCCCCACGACTATTTCGTGCACCGCGCCGACGAGCGCGTCGCGTTCGCGTGCCGGCACGTCATCCCCGGCGCGTGCGAGGAGTTCGCCGACGCACACGACGTACCAGAGCGCAGCGTCGACGGAGTTGTACTCCGGGCGTTCGCCGTCGCGATCCGCGAAGCGGTTCGGCAACATGCCGTCGGAGACGACGCTCGCCCACGCGCCGAGAATGCCGCGTGCATCGGTGAACCGCCCGGTGGCGAGACAGAGCCCACGGAGCGAGATGAACGTGTCGCGGCCCCAGTCGCCGAACCATGGATAGCCGGCGATGACGGTTCGCCCCTCGCCGCGCTTCACGACGTAGGCGTCCACGGCGCGCTCGACCCGAGTCGCGAACCTGCGTCGACGCGCGCTCTCCGTCCGAACGATCTCCACGGCGAGCTCCTTCGCCGTCCGGTCACCAAGGAAGGCGCGCACCTCCGGCGTGTCGGCAGCGACGACCCAGTGCACCTCGGGGTCGGCAAGCGTGAACTCGTGGACGCCCGGCGAGCCGAGATCTTCCAGGAAGTCGAGCCCGCGGTCGCGCTCGCGCTCGTAGAGAAAATTCCTGTACCACTCCGGCACGTGTCGGTACGCGCCGTCCGTCACCGAGACGATGCCGGTCACCGACGGATAGGGCTGGAACCGCACGTACCTTCCGGGCGTCACGGCTTCGAACGAGAACGCCGCGTTTTCGTGGTGAAGCGCGTGAAAGTCTCGCCCCGAGAGCAAGGGTCGAAGGCACAGACGAGCTCCGGCGGGGAGCCGCGAGAAGCGATACGTCGAGAGGACGACCGGTAACCCGTGGAGCGCGATGACCTCGCGCTCGAAGGCGAAGTCGTCTCCCTGGTACGAGAAGCGCGGCCACGGTTCGGCGTCGAACGAGACGAGCTTTGCGTCGAGACGACTCACGACGTCCGGCGCGTAGCGGTGTTGCGACAGATACCGCGGCTCGCCGGGGCCCTCGAGCCAGACGGCGGCGTCGTTCACGAGCACGCGACGATCCGCCGGCGGACGCTCCGCGACGAGGAGGAGCGCGTGATAGCGACGCGTATTGACTCCCGACGTCGTTCCGGACGCGTAGCCGCCGAGGCCGTCCGCTTCGAGCCACTCGTGGGTACGGGAGACGGAGATCACCGGCGCTCGCTTCTAGCCGGAGCGATGCTCAGGCCTTCTCGAGCGCCGAGCGGACGCGCTCGCGGAAGTAACCGGGCGGCATGCGGATCGTCTGGAACTCGTCGACCAGTGCGCGCTCCTCGGCGTCCAGCTCGCCGCGCAGCACGCTGAGACCGAAGGGCAGAGTCTTTCTGCCGCGGGCCTCCAGCTCCCGACGTGCGTCCTCCATGAGCCCGGCGATCACGTTGAGATCGTGATACGTGCCGAGAAGCTCTTGCAAGGACTCCGCCTTCTTCACGAGCTCCCGCTGCTCTTCACCGAGCAGCGGGCCCACGAGCTCGAGCGCGTATCTGAGCTTCTTGATGCTGATGCGGAGCTCGTGAAGCTTGTCCGGAGGTGACGCGGGGCCGGCCGCGCGATCATGCGCGTCCATGTCGTCGAGGATCGGCTCGAGCAGCGTCCAGGCGAGCCTCGCAGCTTCCGACGACGAAGCGGGCAACCGCGCGACGACCTCGCCGAGGGCAGCGGCGACGCCGACGTTGAGGTCGCTCTGACGGACCTTGCGGAGCCGTCTCTTGGCGTGCGCCTTCACGGCGTCGCGACGGCCGTGCAAGCGCTCGAGCAGGAGCTCCAGCGCGGCGCGGGTGGCGTCGGTG
The DNA here is from genome assembly GCA_036272055.1 of Polyangiaceae bacterium. Lineage (GTDB taxonomy): Bacteria > Myxococcota_A > Polyangia > Polyangiales > Polyangiaceae > DASZVB01. Next base: position 69,410 of record DATAZL010000105.1, read on the forward strand.
GTCTGGGCGCTCATGCGTGCGTCGATGAGGTGCATCTGGACGTCGATGTCGCGCAGCTCGCCGGCGGCCTTGGTGACCCGGCGAAGCGGCTTGCCGACGTGAGCGGCGATGGACGGCTCGAGGAGCGGCTCGAACACCTTCACGAAGGCCCTGAGCCGCCGCGACGCCACGCGGAGATCGTGCAGCGCCTCGATGGGATCGTCCTGCTCGTCGAAGTCGAGTGTGCCGGCGAGCTGCCCGAGGCGCTTGTGCACCATCTGCCCGAGGTATGCGGCGAGCCCGGCGGAGAGCTCGACGTTCGAAGCGCCGTTGCCGTTCCTGGCGGGGTTACGCGATTCGAAGGGCGGCGGACGCGACGTGAGCGGCGACGGCAGGAGCGCCGTGATGATCCCCCGCGCGCGGTCCCGGGCTGCGGGCGCTTCCTTCCTGAGATTGCGCAAGAGCCCGCTCTTGCGGAGTCGCTTCGCGACCGCGCGTAGATCGATGGCCACGCCGCTCAGTCTCCGATTTGCAGCGCCGGGTTACCGACGATCTTGAGCTCGAAGTCCGCCGTCTTCAGGAGCTCTGCCTCTTCGAGCAGGTCGGCCTGGGTGAGCGGGTGCGCGTCGAGCCATCCGCTCGGCGGCTTCACCGACAGGGAGCGCCGCCCGGGCACGAGCGTCATGTCCGGCACGTCGGTGCGGCTCCGGTGAAGCAGCACGGCGAGCCGGAGCAGCACCGCGAGGTGCTCGACGATGCGCCCCTTCGTCGGCAGGCTCTTGAAGAGATTGGTCGGAAACTTGCGGCGGTGTGCGCGCACCAGCGTCGCGAGGAGCCACTGCTCCTGACGGGAGAAGCCGGGCATGTCCGCGTTCTCGAGCACGTATCCGCCGTGCTTGTGATAGTGGCTGTGCGCGATGTCGAGGCCGCTCTCGTGGAGACGAGCGGACCACGAGCAGAGCTCCTCCGAGCGACGTCGGGGCAAGCTCCACTGCTCGATGACCTGGGGCAAGAGCGCGAGGAGCGTCCGCTCGACGCGCGCCGTCTGCCCGCGATCGACGTGATAGCGGTCCATCAGCGCCTCGACGGTCGTGTTGCGGACGTCCCGGTGCTGGAAGCGGCCTAGAAGGTCGTTGAGCAGACCCTCGCGGAGGGCGCTGTCGCTCACCCGCATCTCGTCGACCTCGAGGCTCTCGAAGAGCGCGGAGAGGATCGCGACGCCGCCCGGAAAGACGGAGATGCGGGACCTGCTCAGCCCCGGCAGAGCTATCTTGTCGACGGACTCGGCGTCGATGATCGCGGAGCGGAGCTTGCGGAGCCCGTCCTTCGTGATCGTCTGCCGGCCCCAGCCCGCGCTCGCGACGACGGAGGCCACCGCGCGGATCGTGCCCGAGGCGCCGATCGCGGCCTTCCATCCGAGCCTCCGGAAGCGCTCCTGGACGCGTTCGAGCTCTTGCAGTGCGGTGACCTCTGCCCGGCGAAACCGCTTCGCGGAGATCCGCCCGTCGGGGAAATGGCGGGCCATCATGACCACGCACCCCATGTAGAGGCTCTCCATGTCGAGGGGCGTGAAGCCCTCGCCGATGACTAGCTCGGTGCTGCCGCCACCGATGTCGATCACGAGCCGGCGATCGTTGCTGGCGCCGAGGCCGTGCGCGACGCCGAGATAGATGAGGCGCGCTTCTTCGATGCCGTTGATGATCTCTATGGGCTGGCCGAGCGCTTCCTCGGCACGTTCGAGGAACGCCTCCGAGTCCTTGGCGACACGCAGCGTGTTCGTGCCGACGACGCGCACGCTCTCTTGCGGCATCTGCCGGACGCGCTGACCGAACCTCTCGAGACACACCAGGGCGCGTTGCTGCGCGTCGGGACGGAGCTTGCGCGCGTCGGTCAGGCCGGCCGCGAGCTGCACCATCTCCTTCATGCGGTCGACGATGACGATCTGCCCGTCGACCACTCGCGCCACCACCATGTGGAAGCTGTTCGAGCCGAGATCGATGGCGGCCAGAGCCTGCTCGGTCTGCCGCTGAGGTCCGGAACCGGGACCTTGCCCGTTCGCTTCGGCGGCCACTTCGGACATCGCCCTACCCTACCCGCCGCAGCAGCTTCTGCGATAGCAGCCAGATGAGCTGCCCCTCGCCGGCCGTCGGACCTTCGCTGAAACGGATGAGACACGCCCCGCCCTTGTCGAGCTCGACGAGCTCCTTCGACTGGCCTGCGAGGCTCCAGTCGACGAAGCGCCCGAGGTGTGGCTCGTGTCCGACGATCAGCACCGACGGCAAGAGCGGAACCGACGTGAGCTCGCGTGCGAGCTCGAGAGGCTCCGCGCCGGGCTCGAGCGTCGCGGTCTCGCGGTATCCGATGTCGTCGTCGAACGCGCGCCGGACGAGCTTCGCCGTCTGCCTTGCGCGTAGCAACGAGCTCGACAGGACGAGCTCCGCGCCGCGTGCGAGGCGCGCGACGCCTCTCGCCGCTTCCTTCATTCGCCGGCGCCCCTTGGCGGTGAGCGGCCGCTCCTCGTCGGGGATGGCGCTGTCCGCGGCTTCGTCGCGGTCCATGGCGATTCCGTGTCTGACGACGATCACGTCCATCGGATCAATCCCGTCGCCAGGCTCCGCCCCTGGCCATCATGAATTCCTGCGAATTGAAGGGCTCCACTCCGTGCAGCGGCTCGCGCCGGCTGTAGGAGCCGTCTGCGCGCAAGAGCCAGCACTTCGCCGTGTCGTCGAGCGACGTTCTGAGGATGCTGTCGCGGACCGCGGTGCGAAGGCCCGGATCCCTGATCGGCGCGAGCAGCTCCACGCGCCGGTCGAGATTTCGCGGCATCATGTCGGCGCTGCCGAGGTAGAGCTCCTCGTCTCCGCCGTTCCCGAAATAGTAGAGGCGCTCGTGCTCGAGCAGACGACCGACGATCGACGTCACCGTGATGCTCTCGCTGAGGCCGGGCACCTGGGGCCGTAGGCAGCAGATCCCGCGAACCTGTAGCTCGACCTTCACGCCCTCGCTCGACGCCTTGTACAGCGCGTCGATGATCCGCTCGTCGGAGAGCGCGTTGCACTTCCACGCGATGTGGCCGGTGCCGGTCGCGCGCTGGTGCTCTATCTCGCGATCGATCCGGCCCATCATGAAGTTTCGCATCGACTCCGGCGCGACAACCAGGTGGTCGTAGTCGGTCTTCGCCGAGTAGCCGGTGAGCCCGTTGAACAGATCCACGACGTCGCGGGCGATGTCCGGCGAGCAGGTCAGGAGCCCCACGTCGGTGTAGAGGCGACCGGTGACCGCGTTGTAGTTGCCGGTCCCGACGTGCACGTAGAGGCGAATGCCGTTCCCCTCGCGACGGACGACCAGCGTCATCTTCGCGTGCGTCTTGAGGCCGACGACGCCGTAGACGACGTGCACGCCGAAATCCTCGAGCTGCTGCGCCCAGACGATGTTGTTCTCCTCGTCGAAGCGCGCCTTCAGCTCCACGAGCGCGGCAACCTGCTTGTCGTTGTCGCGCGCCTCCTCGAGGCGGCGCACGACGGGCGAGTCGGGACCGAGCCGGTACAGCGTCTGCTTGATCGCGATGACGTCCGGATCCTTCGCAGCCGCAGCGAGAAAATCGAGCACCGTGTCGAACGAGTCGTACGGATGGTGCAGGATGATGTCGCGCTTCTGGATCTCCTTGAAAATGCCCGCTTTCATGGTGAGCGAGCGAGACGTGGGCGAGAACGGCGGGTACTTGAGCTGCGGGCGATCGAGGGCGGTGAGCTGGGCCAGGTCGCGCACGCCGATGGGCCCGGTCGTGGTGTAAACCTGATAGGGCGCGAGCTCGAGGTTGACGGTCAAGATGTCGCGGATGCGATCCGGCATCTTGCTGTCGATCTCGAGCCGCACTGCGCGGCCGAACTGACGGCGCTCCACGAGCTGCGACACCACGGTGAGGAGATCGCCGGCCTCGTCTTCTTCTATCTCTGCGTCGGCGTCGCGCGTGACGCGGAAGGGATACGACGCGACGACATCCATCTTCGGAAATAGCAGATCGAGGTTCGCGGAGATGACCTCCTCGAGCCAGACGAAGTTCGGCTCCATCGTGGTCGTCTCGACGCCGAGCTCGTCGTAGTTGTCGACCTTCTCCTCGTCAGGCATGCGGACGAGCCGCGGCAGGGCGACCGGAGCTCGCAGGCGCGCGAACTTCTCTCGCTGGCTCGTGTCCTTCACGACGACGGCGAGGTTGATGCTCAGGTTCGAGATGTGCGGGAACGGATGCCCGGGGTCGAACGCGAGCGGCGTCAGGACCGGAAAGATCCGCTCCTTGAAGTGCTTGCGCAGGAGCTTGCGCTGCTTCTTCTTCAGCTCGTCGTAGCGGAGGATGCGGACCCCCGACTCTGCGAGCTTCGGCAGAAGATCGTCCGACCAGCACTTGGTCGCGCGATCGAGGATCGGGAGGAGATCGCGCCGGATCGCGCTGAGCTGTTCGGCAGGGGTCCTGCCGTCGGGCGAGCGCTCCGCGGCGGACGTCGCCATCAGGGTGCGGAGCCCCGAGACCCGGATCATGAAAAACTCGTCGAGGTTCCCGGCGAAGATCGAGAGGAAGCGCACTCGCTCGAGGAGAGGCGTCCGCTCGTCGAGAGCTTCGGCGAGGACACGCCGGTTGAAGAGAAGCCAGCTGAGCTCGCGATTCAGGAACCGCGCGGGCGGCTCTACACTCGGCGGGGCGTCGTCCTTCGAGGCGAATACCGACGAGGCGAGCGGCTCATCGGAGACGACTTCGGGTTCCATCATTTGATCAGAGGGGTGACGCTAGTGGCCCTTCCCTCTAGCTTTGGTGACGATCCTGCGACAGCCCTCAATGGGCGGCAGGACCGGTGAGACGAGAACTTTACACCCGTGGAGTGGGACAGGGGACGTTGACGCGGCAAAACAGTCGTAAGACTGCCTGTCCGGGGGACCCGCACGCGAGCGAAGCGAGCCCGCGAAGGCGGCGGGGGGAGCAGTTCGCCGAAGGCGAAGCTGCGGGGGGCCAAGGCCCCCCCCTGTTACTAGAACCTTTCGGCTGTCCCGTTGGAAACCAAGATGTAGACTCGGTGGCGTAGCGAGGTTTTGGAGATGCGGCCGACATTGCTGTTGCTCTGCCCGGTGCTCGTCAGTCTGAGTGCCTGCGCGAGCGTCATCGGATTCGATCCGGCCGGGCTCGACGCCGGGCTCGAGGGAACTTCGTCCGGAGGAAATTCCGGCGCGGCCGGCGCCGCAGGCGACGTCTCGTCCGGGAACGGCGGGACAGCCGATGGCGCGGGAGGCACGGGCCCGGCAGCCGACTCGGGCGGCTCCCCCGCGATGAACGTCAACGGCGGCTCGCCCGCGATGGGCTCCGGCGGAGCAACCTCGTCGTCCTCGGGTGGGTCTCAGTTCATCCAGCCCATCGGGCTCGGAGGCACGTCGGGAGGTGGGCGCAGGGGCACCTCGGGTTCCTCGAACGGTAACGGCGCGAGCACTTCGAGTGGCTCCTGCAAACCCACGTCGTGTCCGGCGTGTAACATCGCCACCGGACCCGCCTGCTGCACGACCGCCGGAAAGTGCGGCTGTCCAATCTTCTATATCCCGGGCACCTGCAGCTGAGCCAGCACGAGAATCGCCGTCGTCACTGCGATTCTCTGGCGAAGGTTGAGGTTTCGTTTGCCGGCGTGGCAGACTGGCCGGGATCATGCTTTCTCGAGAGGGAGCCTCCGCGGCGGGAGCGGAGCGCGCGCCGTCGCGTGTTCTCCTCGCCGATGACGATCCGGAGCTTCGCCGGGCGATAGCGCGCACCCTCGAGCGCGGGGGCTTCACCGTGCAGACGGCGGAAGACGGACTGCGTGCGGCGGCGCTCCTCGCAGAAGAGTCGTTCGACGCGGTGCTCACCGACGTGGCGATGCCCAAGATGAGCGGGATCGACCTTCTGCGAGTCGCGCGAGAGCGGGATCTCGAGATCCCGGTGCTCCTCATGACCGGCGCGCCCGACGTGAGCTCGGCGATCGACGCGGTGAAGCACGGGGCGTGCGAGTACATCATCAAGCCGTTCGAGGGGCCGAAGCTCCTCCAGCTGGTCCGGCGCGCCGTCGACCTGAGCCGTCTGGCGAGGGCGAAGCGAGAGGCGATGCGCGAGCTCGGGAGCACCCGGCCCGAGGCCGGTGACCGCGCCGGTCTCGAGGTGACGCTGATACGCGCGATCGAGACGCTGTGGATGGCGTACCAGCCCATCGTCGATTTTCCGGCGCGCACGGTGTTCGGATACGAGGCGTTGCTGCGGAGCGCGGAGCCTGCGCTGCCGAACCCCGGTGCCGTCATCGAGGCGGCGACGAATCTCGGGCGTCTCCACGACGTGGGCCGCGCGGTGCGCGCGATCGCCGGCGCGCCGATGAGCCGGATCGCGGCCGAGACGCTGCTCTTCGTGAACCTGCACGCGCGCGACCTCGAAGATCCGACGCTGACCGATCCGTCCTCGCCGCTCGCCGCGATGGCGCCCCGGGTCATCTTCGAGATCACGGAGCGCTCGTCGCTCGAGGGCGTCCGCGAGGCAAAAGAACGCGTCGCGCACCTCCGCCAGATGGGCTTTCGCGTCGCGATCGACGATCTGGGGGCGGGCTACGCCGGGCTCACGAGCTTCGCGATGCTCGAGCCGGAGTTCGTGAAGCTCGACATGAGCATCGTCCGCGACGTGCACTCGAGCCCGGTGAAGCAGAAGCTCGTCGGTTCGATGACGGCGCTCTGCAACGACATGGGCATCACCGTCATCGCCGAAGGCATCGAGACGATCGCCGAACGCGATTGCTTGCTCGGCCTCGGCTGTCGTCTCCTCCAAGGGTACCTCATCGCGCGACCGGGGAAGGCATTCCCGGACTGCGCGTGGTAGCGATGCGTGGCGCGCTGACGGCGCTCGCTCTGCTCGCGGCGACCGCGTGCAGCGCCCCCTTGAACGGCGGCGCATCCGGCGCGGCGCCCACGACGGGAAGCGCTCCCGCGGCACCCCGCACGTCCGCGACGCCGAGCGCTTCGACGCCGCCTACCGTCGCCGAGGCGCTGGCGTTCCTCGAGCGGGTCGACAGGGAGCTGCGAAAGCTCTGGATCCGGCGCGATCGCGCGGCGTGGGTCAGCGAGAATTTCATCACCGACGACACCGAGGCCATCGCCGCCGACGCCGAATCGGCGACGTCCGCGTACGTGATAGGAGCGGTGCGAGAGGCAGCGCGGTTCAAGAACCTCGACCTGCCGGAGGACGCGCGGCGAAAGCTCATGCTCCTCCGGCTCGCGCAGACGGTACCCGCGCCCGACGACGCGGCGCTGCGCGACGAGCTCTCGGGCCTCGAGACGAAGATGGTGAGCGCCTACGGCAAGGCGTCGTTCTGCTCGCCGCGAAAGGGCGCGACGAAGAGCTGCGAGAACCTCGACGACCTGTCGAAGATCATCGGCGAGAGCCGCGACTACGACACGCTCCTCGAGGCGTGGGTGGGCTGGCACGGGACGGCACGCCCTCTGAAGGACGACTTCGCGCGCTACGTGGAGCTCGGCAATCGCGGCGCGCGCGACATCGGCTTCGGCGATCTCGGTGAGGTGTGGCGGTCGGGCTACGACATGACACCGGCCGAGTTCGACGCGGAGCTCGACCGGCTCTGGAACGACGTCCGGCCGTTCTACGAGCGGCTCCACTGCTTCGTGCGCTCGCGCCTGCAGAAGCGCTACGGCAAGGAGCGCGTGAAGGACGGCGCGCCGATCCCCGCGCACCTTCTCGGCAACATGTGGGCACAGGAGTGGACGCATCTCTACGACCTCGTGGAGCCCGTGAAGGGCCAGTCGACGAGCATCGCCGCGAAGCTCAAGGCCTACGACGCAAAGGGCATGGTGAAGCTCGGGGAGCGGTTCTTCGTCTCTCTCGGGCTCGAGCCGTTACCGCCCACGTTCTGGGAGCGTTCCCTCTTCACGCGGCCGAAGGACCGCGACGTGGTCTGTCACGCGTCGGCCTGGGACATCTCGTACTCGGACGACCTGCGGATCAAGATGTGCATCACGCCGACCGAGGAAGATCTGGTGACGATTCACCACGAGCTCGGCCACGACTACTACTCGCGGGAGTACTCGAATCTGCCGATGCTCTTCCAGGCGGGAGCCAACGACGGCTTTCACGAGGGCATCGGCGACACCCTGGCCCTGTCGGTCACGCCGGCGTACCTGAAAGAGCTCGGTCTGCTCGACGCCGTGCCGAAGGGAGACGGCGCCCTGCTCGATCAGCTGATGAAGACCGCGCTCGACAAGGTCGCGTTCCTGCCGTTCGGTCTGCTCGTCGATCGCTGGCGGTGGCAGGTGTTCTCCGGAAAGATCCCGAAGGAGCGCTACAACGCAGCGTGGTGGGAGCTCCGCGAGCGTTATCAGGGCGTATCCGCGCCCGTCGCGCGGACGGAGAACGACTTCGACCCGGGCGCGAAATATCACGTGCCGTCGAGCACGCCGTACGCGCGGTACTTCCTCGCGCACCTCTATCAGTTCCAGTTTCACGCAGCGCTCTGCAAGGCCGCGGGTTACGTGGGGCCACTCGCCGCGTGCTCCATCTACGGAAGCAAAGAAGCGGGCGCGCGGTTGCGGACGATGCTCGCGCTCGGCGCCAGCCGACCGTGGCCCGACGCACTCGAGGCGCTCGGCGCCGGACGTCGCATCGACGCGCACGCGCTACTCGAATACTTCGCACCGCTGACCGCGTGGCTGGACACGCAGCTAGCCGGACAGACGTGCGGATGGAAATGACGCTTCGCGAAGCACTGGTGCCTCGAGTCCATTGAAGCGATGGGAATTTCGAGTCCCCCGACGGGCGAGGGCCTCGAAATTCCTGCGCCATGGGCCCCTCTGACTCCGAGCACGGATTGTCATGAAGTGCATCGATTCTGGCGAATCGACGCACTAGCCTCGACGACAACGCGTTCGCGAAGTGAGCGGGAAAGGCACCTTCTTGACGCTCACGCGCGCTTTTTCGCTCAATGATTGAGCGCGAGCGCTGACGAACCGTCGACGAAGTCATCATCGGAAACGTCGCCAGCGGCCGTTAACTGTAAAGCTACCGTACGACTTCAGACGGCTCTTACGATTCGCGTTCAATCCTTTTGCGTGCAATCGAACTGCGCTAAAGGACCGCTCTCGGCTTCGAAGCATGCGGCTATTCACGAAGTTGCTCACGACGCTGGCCATCTGTTCTGGCGCGGCGGCCTCGATATCCGCTTGTGCGGGTAAAGACGCCCCGAGTGTCGATCAGAACCAGCTTCAGACGGAGCTCGTTCACGCGCTCTGCGACAGCGTTCAAAGCTGCTGCACCAGCGCCGAGCGGCAATTCGATCCGGTGCACTGCCGCACCACCGTGATCCAGCAGTTCGTCGTGCCGCTTTCCGACACGACGCTGATCTACGACTCGGTGCAGGCGGGCCGGTGCATCCAGGCGATCACTGCGGCTGCGCAGTCCTGCAGCTCGGTGGACATCAGCACCTGCTACGACGCCTTCCAGGGCAAATTCCTGGTCGGCGCCGCGTGCCAGTCGAGCTTCGAGTGCGACCAGGGTCCGTTCGGCTTCGCGGTCTGCAACGCCAGCAACGTGTGCGAGCAGCCGCCGCGCGGCACCCTCGGCCAGCCCTGCACGTACACGTGCATCGAGGGAGCAGGGCTACCGCACTGCAAGAGCGTCTTCTACGGGCTCGCGTCCGGCGACGCAGCGGCCTGCCACTCCGGTGACGGCCTGGTGTGCGTCGCGAACGCGATGGGCACCGCGACGTGTGAGCCGCTCTCCGCCGACTGCAAGCAGAACCCGACGGCGAGCTGCCCGGCGGGCCAGGAATGCAATCTAACCAGCGGCCAGTGCTTCGTGCCGGTGCCGGTCGGGCAAAGCTGCGCCACGGCTCTGTGCGGCGCGGACGGTTACTGCACTGGCGGGATCTGCTACCCGGTGAAAGCCAACGCCGCCGTCTGCGTGCAAGACGTCGAGTGCGCCAGCGGCAAGTGCGACCGTGGGTTCTGCGTCACGTTCTCGCAGGCCGCCGCAGAATGGTGCGGCGACACGTCCGGCGCCGAGTAGCGCAGGGACGACTCCGGCGAGAGCTGCCGTCGCGACGACGACGTCCTCGCCCGTCTCAGGGGTTCGTGCAGCAGCCGGCCACGCACGCCGGCGCGTTCGCACAGGTCGCGATGCAGTTCTGATCACAGTTCGCCGCGCCGCCTGCCCCGCCGATGCCCGTCGGTGACACGCTGTTCAGATCGCGACACGTTGCGAACGAGCTCGCCGAGAGGTTCGTACAGAGGTTGTCCTCGCTCTGGTTGTTCGTGACCTGCAGCATCATCGCGGCGCAGGTCGACATCACCGACACCGGGCAGAGCACGTTCTGAGTGCGGCACACGCACTCGACGTCGATCTCCGATGCGGTCGCTCCCGAGCTCACGAAGCCGCAGTCGGGCCAGAGCCCCGTGTCGAGCACGTAGCCCGGACAGAGCGTGGAGCCTTTGCATATCTTGAGACCCGACGCCGTCTCGGTGAAGCAATTGTTCGCGGAGGCGTCCACCGTGATCCCGCCGTCGGTCGCCGCGGCGCCGCCGGCCGACGACTGGCCGCCGCTGACCACGGCGGGCACACCGCACGGCGGATGCGTGCACGTGTCGTTCGCGAACGGCGCGTGATGTTCATCGCCCGAGCACCCTGTGGCCACGTGAACCGCGGCGACGAGCGACGCAACGAACAGATGACGCCGACCTCTCATGCGCGAAACATACTGCGCCCCCTCGAGCCGGGCAATTTGATGGGATCTCGCCGTTCCCGCAGGCGCCGTGACCATCGTTTCGGATGCGTGGCGCGGGCGCTTCGATTCGGCATCGAAACCGCGCGAGTCATGCGTGACCCGCCTCCGCCGCGCCAACATGGAAACACGGTGATCTGCTGTCATTGGATCTCGAGTTCCACTCACGCATCGTCACTTCCTTGCGTTGGTGAGCCAGGATGTCTCACGATTTCGTCATGCTCGAAAGCGCTGGTGAGAGCGCGCGAGTCACCTTGCCTGACCCGCGTCGGTGACATAGGAACGGTTGCGCCTTACGGAGAACTTGGATGGCAAGAGTTGCTGTGGATCTGTCACCGGTTGTTACCTCGCTGCTCACCCGTCCGTTCGATCAGCCCTCGCTCGATCGCGCGTACGACGCCGTTGGGGGTCATCCGCAGGCTTATGCAACCGCTCTCCGGTGCGCCGCGAAGAAGACCGACGACTCGCTGGCGGCCGCGTACTGGTTCGCAGAGGCAGCACGCATTCACGAGGCGATGGACGATCTCGGCGGTGCGATAGCGCTCCTCTGGCGGGCGCTCGAGTGCGACCGGTCGAACCCACGCTCGCGCGAGCTCCTCGCTGCGGCGATGGTGCGTCTCTCCATGCGCGCGGGGCTCGGGTTCACGTTCGCGCCGTCAGCCGCGCAGGTCGCGACATCTCAGTCCGCCGAGGGCGGCCCCCTCGAGACGGGGCTCCGTCCTCCTGCCGCGCCGCGACGGCGGGACACGATCCCCGAGGTGTTCGGAAGCGACAGCGGAGACCCCGAGAGCGAGCGACGCCTCGACGCTTTCGGCGACGACGAGCCGATCACTGGCACGTCCCTCCGGGCGACCCTGCCGAGCGCGATCCTAAAGCCGACGAACTGGCAAGAAGACACGCAAGCCGAGGCCGGTGAGCTGGAGGACGAGCGCGTCCAGCAGCTTCTCCCGCCGCCCAAGAATCCCTCGTCGGAGTCCGGCGTGATCCACGTCACCCGCAGCGCGACGGGTGAGCCCGTGCTCCGGTCGCTCGCAGAGCGAACGCTCGCGCCCGCAGCGCCGCTCGACGAAGGCGCCACCGAGGCGAAGAACACGGTGACGCCGCCGTCCGCGTTTCCCGAAGCAGGGCCCAAGGTCGCGCCCATGCCGTCAATCGTCATCGGTCCCGAACCGAAGACGCCGGAGTCCGTCACTGTGGAAGCGCCGGAAGCCGTCGCTGCGGAAGCGCCGCTGCCCGTCGTCGCAGAAGCGCCGCTGCCCGTCGTCGCAGAAGCGCCGTCACCCATCGCGATGGAAACGACGCCCTCCGTCGCCACAGAAGCGCCGTCGCTGCTCGTCGCGGTCACGATGCCGCCGCCGGCCGTGGCACTCTCGATGCCGCCCCCGCCGTCGGCGCGCCACGCACAGGTGGACGCCGCCGACGTGACGGAGGACGCGCAGCTCGCGGAGCTCCTCGATTCGAAGATCGCGAACGACCTTCCCGATGACGTGAAGCTCCCCGACGTGAAGAAGAGCGCGTCGAGGTTCGTCGAGCCGAAGACGCCCATGGCTCCCTCTCCCGCGCCAGACGAGGTCTACGCCGAGGAGCAGGGCCCACCGACGCTGCGTCCCGCGGGCGATCGGCTCGTCGGAGGTCTGTTCGAGGCGTTGCACGGCCTTCACTTCTTGCCGGACGTGCGGCAAGGCGCTGCCTTCGTCTGCCGGACGCTGACCGAGAAGATGCGTCCGGCGACGATGCTGGTTCATCTCTACGACATCAACTCGGGGCACTTTCTCATCGTCAGCGCCCAGGGCAATCGCGCCGCCGCGTTGCTCGACTACGCCACCCCGGAGACCGACGCCTTCATCGTCGAGGTTATGAAGAGCGACGAATCGACGCTCGTGCAAGATCCGGCAAGCGACCCTCGCTTCGGCCGCGGGCGCTGGGCACTCGCCGAACCGAAGCGCTCCGTACTCTGCGCGCCACTCGCCAGCGAGGGACGTCAGCTGGGGCTACTCGAGCTCGTCGATCCCGCCGACGGTGGCGCCTTCACGGAGGACGACAGGAACGCGCTCATGTACGCCGCGAGCGCGCTGTCGCGGTTCATCGATCGCCGCGGGCTCGTACTGAGCGACGAGCCGGAGCGTTCGTCACCGGAAGCTGCGGCGCGCTAGAAACGGCTAGCCGTCCGCGCGCGGGGCGCGTTCTGCGGCGAGCTTCGCGGCGGCTTCACGCGCGGCGTGCACGACGTAGAGCCGCTCGGCTGCACCGGGCGCGGACGCGGCGTGCACGAGAAAGTGCCACTCGCGATCCGGCGTTGCCTCGGTGGCGAAGACTTCACAGATTTCGTCCCACCGGAAAAGCCCCGGCAGACGAACCCATTCGCTCTCTTCCAACATGCTGACCTCCACTCGTCGGGACGCACGAGCCGGACTCGGCGCCGGAACCACTTTCGAATCCGAGAGAGCCGACACGAGACGCGAACGGCCCGGGTCGCTCGGAGATTCCCGAAAAGTGATTTCAACGCTCGACATTGGGTCCCACTGTCGACTGTGCAAGAGCCCCCTTGAGAATCCGTTGAGGGAGCTCGATTGCCAGCTCGTCGAAAATACGGCGCGTATACGGCGCGCCTGCGACGGATCGTCGCAGGCGTCACGCTTCGCATGCAGCTTTCTTCACGGAACGAACCTGCGACGCACGCGCAGCACGACGAGCGTCGTCACCCGCGCGTCACCGCGCGGTCAGTACGTGCAGTCGTGGTTACCCTGCAACAACAGGAACGGCAGGAACTGCGCGCAACCGAAGCCGACGATGTTGTCGAGCCCACTGCATGACCCGCTGGGCTGACAGCAGCCCGCGAGTGGACCGACCACGGTGGGAAGATCCGGACACTCCGGGTCGAGCTTGCCGGGCTGGTTGAGCTCGGTGCAACCGAGCGGACCTTCGCTCAGACCGCAGGTCGAACGCTTCCCGAGGACGCAGCACGGCGACCAGGGGACGGTCGCGCCGGAGATCGATACCGTACGACCCGTGCAGCGTTCCGTGCCACAGAGCAAAACGCCGTTGTCGTCCTGCGGTCCCGAGTCGAACGCAGCAGCAACGCCATCGCGCGCAGCGTCGGCATCGCCAGCATCGACGGTCTCGCCCGTCTCTTTCTGCTCCGCGACGACCAGCGACTTGCCGCACGCCGACTGCAGCGCCGCGAGCGCCATCGCTACTACCGAGAGCTCGAGCCTTCGACGCCACCCCTTGTTAGTCGTTCGCATGGAGACCTGCTCGACCAACGACGGTCAGGGGCTGGACGGCGCGGGCGCGCCCGCAGCGTTGCCGAGGAGGCGATCGATACGACGAAGATGCGCCGAGCTCGGGTAACGCGTCCGGAAGCGCGCTGCGGCGCTCCGCGCATCGCCGTCTCGCCCGAGCGCTACCAGCGCCTCGATGGCGATGAGGTCGCTCTCCTGGCCGAGCACGCCGGCTGGGTACGCGCGACGGTGTTCTTCCGTGAGTGCGAGCGCACGCGCGGGGCTCGACCCGAGCGCATGGTGCGCTCGCTCGAGGAGCGCCGTCTCGTTCTCCGGTCCGTCCATGTCGGTGGACGGAAGATCGGCCTGGCTGGGACGGCTCGGCTGCGCGGTGGCCACCGGCTCGTGGTGCACGCTCGCGCTCGCGCTCGGCGCCCGCGGCTTCGGCTCGGGAGCGCGTTCGGTCGGCTCCTCGGCGCTCGGCGCGACGGGAACCACCATAGGAGCGGTGACCCGCGGGCGCTTCACCACCCCGGGCTGTGGCGACGGGCCCGGTTCCTGAACCGGCGCTTCCGCGACCTCGGTCTTCGTGAAGGAAAACGGGTTCAGGAGCTTGACCGTCGCGCCGACGCCGACGGCGGCGGCGAGCGCGACCGCGGCGGCCTGGAGGCTGCGCACGCGGAGCTTTCGCTTGGGCGACCAGAAGCCCGACGCTTTCGCGGCGCCGCCGAACGGCGAGAAGGCCGCGGCCATGCGGGCGAGCTGCTCGTCGTTCGGCAGGTCGTCCCTCGCCGCTTCGAGCGCTTGCACGAAGGGGTCCTCGGGATCGCCCGTGTACACGAGACGCGGAGGATCGCTTTCGTACGTCATCGTTTCATCCCCGGTTTCGAGAGGGCTCGAAACGCCTCTTCGACCTCACGGCGCGCGCCGTGAAGCCGCGAATACGCGGTCTGCAGCGGACACCCGAGCGCCGCCGCGACCTCTTTCATCGGCAGCTCCTCGAGCTCGTACAGGACGAACACCGCGCGCTTGTCCTCGTCGAGCTTCTGGAGCGCGAGATCGAGACGGTCGCGCGCGCGCCGTCGCTCGAGCGACTCTTCTTGCTCGGGCATGACGGACTGTTCGCGCGCGTCGGTCTCCGGCACTTCACGGAGCTGTGGTGCGCGGCGCCGGTACTGGGACGCGGTGCGGAGACAGATGCCGTAGATCCACGTGCGGAGCGCGGAGCTACCGTCGAAGTCCGCCAGCCGCCGGTGGACCACGACGAACACCTCCTGGCAGACGTCGGGCACGTCCGCCTCGCGGACGCCCAGCCGGCGGAGCGCCCGCCAGACGAACGGCGCCGTCCGCTCGAACACGCCGTCGAAGCCGACGTCCACGGCGGCGCGCTTGCTCTCGCGAGCAGGCGCGTCCATCGCAAGAGTCGAGCCGGCGCTCATGGACGTATATTGGCGAGTCGGCCTCGGTTTTATCACGGCAGCTCGACACCGACCCCGACGCCCACGTCACCGCGCACCGCGGGGAGACGATAGACGTGCGCCAACGTGTCGTCATTGCGGCGGTAATCGAAGGAATTGCGGATGAACGGGATGCCGAGCCCGGGAATTATTCTGAGGGAGAAATGTCGCAAGAAAACCACGTCGACGTGCCCTCGGAGGGCACCGTCGACCACGGCGGAGCGCTCGCTGATGAGGCCGGTCCGGCCGTCACCGGCCGCGGACAAAACCCCTGCTTCCACGCCCGCGCACGCGCCGAGTCGAAGCACGCTTACATGTGCGTCGGCGGGGCACACCGCAGCGTCGAGGGTCGAGCGCGAGAACGCCACCCCCACGTCTTGACCGACACCAACCGTCTGGTCCAGTGACAGGTGCGCGCCCAGCTCGAACCTCAAGGGGATCACTGGCTCGACCGACGCGAGCATCCACGCTTCTTGCGACGTCCGCGGCAGTGCGCCGAAACCAAGTCCCACGCCGGCCGAGACGAGACCGCGGACCGGTCGTGGCGCGACGCGCGGGCGCGCGACGGGCGCCGGCGGAACGACCTGCGCGCGCGCCACCGGACGCGCGGTTGGCGAAAACGCGGCGTCGGGATCGATCATGAGGGCGACCGCGAGCCCGAGCGCGGCGTCGATGTCGCTGCACTCGGGGCGCTCGAGCTCGCGCTTGCCGAGGAGCTTTCCGCGCGCGTCGGCGATGGTGACGACCGCGTGAAACGTTCCCTGCGGCGTCTTCTCGATGAAGCCCTCGATCGCGACGTCGGTCTCGGCAGGGGCGCCGAGCGCGGGTCGGCTGAGACGCCTCTCGACGTCGCGGGAGAGCTGCTTTGCAGACACGCACTCTTCGGCGCCCGGTAGCCGCACCCAGCTCAGCGAGAAGTGCGTCCTCGCGTCGAAGCGCGGCGGCGGCTCGGGCGCCGCTGCTGCTGCGTCCACCTCGGGTGTCGAAGGCGCCGTCGTGGCGCCCGGCGACGGCAGCGCGGGCGACGGCGCGCCGTCCGATGGCGGCGACGTTCCGGGTGCTCCTTCAGCGTCCGGACCCGCGACGGCGCGCGCAGCGACGAGCAGCGACGCCACTGCGAGCGAGCGCAGGGAGCGGCCCACGATGGGGGCTATGCGCGCGCGGAGCATGTGCCCCGCATCGTACACATGGACGGCCTATTGGGGGAGCATGCCGCGCACGTCGGGGCAGCCGACGTTGTCGGGCATGCGCACCTGGGCGAGCGTCCCGGGGCCGGAGGGCGTGAACTGGGGCCGGGCGCTGTTCAGGAACGCCGCCTCGTCAGAACTGCAGGTCTCGCCGGTGGTCTTGATGCAGCCGATGACCATCGAATTTAGCGCCGGCGTCCCGTCGATCTCGGTCATGTCGACCGCGGAGCGGAGCTGGTCGCAGCTCGAGATGGTACCGCGCAGGTTTGCTACCGTCCGGACGACGACCGAGATGCGGCTCGCGCGCGGGTAGTCCGCGCCGACGGTGGGCGGCAACCCGACGGGAGGCCAGTTGTAGCTCGGGTCCGTGGCCGGATCGACGGCGACGACGGTAAGCCCGAGAGCGCCGTCCATGTCCTCGTCGGGGGTCTGGTCCTTCGTGAACGACGAGGGCCACGGCGCAGTCAATGGATCCGCCATCAGGAGGCCGGTGAGCATCGCCACCGGGCCCGCGGTCCACGTGGCGTCGGTGTCAGTGACCATCGCGGTGGTCGAAAATACCGTCGGAGGGATGTCGCTGTCGTCGAACGGCTTGGTCGGGAAGCGGATGCCGAACTTCTGGTTGTTGGCGAGGACCGAGCCGCTGAGATCGGGCAGGAAGATGCCGCAGTTCGCGGTGACCTCTCGATACGTCGCGGCCGTGTCACGAACGCGGTGCGAGAGGTGCCACTCGATCACCTCACCGGTTCCTGCGTGGAGCACGAGCGGCGCCTCTGGCCAGGTGACGGGCACACGGATGATCGAGCCCCACGTCCCGGAGAAATCGCACCTCGAAAGTGGGTTCGAGCTGATGGGACCGGCGTCGGGAGACGTGAACGGATCGGGCGCGGGCGTGCCGCCGGTGCCGGAAGCACCGCCGCCGCTCATCATGAACGGGGGCGCGCCGCCAACACCTGGTGGGACGGTCGACGAGGGCGGTGGAGGAGCCGTGCCGCCGCCGCCAGCGCCGGGCACGGAGATCATGATCCCCATCCCCGGATCACCACCGGAACCCTGGGGGGACTGATGGATGCCCGAGGCGCCACCCGCCGACACGATGGGGTTGAGCGTCGGATCGTCACCACTGCCGAAGAGCGCGCTGCGGTCCGACGCACCGCAGCCGACCAGAAAGGCAGGCAGAGCAGCCGCGAAGAGTGGCAACGCTACGCGTCGAGCGAGTAGCGCTCGCGGACGGGTGACGGAGCCGTTCCTTCGGGACACGGCGTGCGGATACTGGGGCGTCAAACTACCTGATCCTCCTCGACTACAGTGGCGTATGGGGCCCACAGAGGTCGGAGAAAGCGGCCACATGCCGTCCTTGGCGGCTAGTCGATAAATTTATCACGAAATGCTACTGGCGCGAGCCACGATTCTTCTCCATCGACGTCGCGTCGCGAGAGCGCTGCGTCGCATGCCGTCTCTTTTGAGTGCACGCTTCACGATTCGCGCATGACAGCAACGAACACGTGGTGTTCGCATGTTGCACAGGCGGTGAATGTCGGTGCGCAACGCACCACGCATGCGTCGCCTCGTGACGGGAATTTCTCGGAGTCGAACATCGGGTGAGCCGCGTGGCGTCATTGTCGCGACTATGCCTGGACAATGTTTGCGACCGGCAAGGCCGTCTTCGCCGCCGCGCTAGTGGCGGCGTGCTCGTCGTCGAACCACGACTCGCATCCCGGTGGCGTCGAAAAGCCCGGTTCCACGGGCGGCGCGCCGTCGATCGTCGCGGGCTCGAGCGGCGGTTCGAACTCTGCGGGCGGCGCGAACGAGCCGCCGGTTTTCCACGTAGACGCCGGGACCGGCACGCCGATGGGCTGCAACGACATCGACGTCGGCTTCGAGAAACTCATCCCCACGATCCTTCTCCTCGTGGACGAGTCGGGCAGCATGTCCGACAACAAGTATCCCTCCGGCGGAGCTCAGTCGCGGTGGCGCGTGCTCCACGACGCGCTCCTCGCGGACGGCGGCCTCGTGCAGACGCTCGCGTCGGAGGTCCGCTTCGGCTTCATGGGATACACTGGCGACGGTACCGCCGCGACGTGTCCGATCCTCGAGCGCACCGACGTCTTCGCGGCGTCCTCGGACGGCACCGCGCTCGGCGCGTTCAAGAACGTTTACCCCGAAGAGCGTCCGAGCTTGCCGTACTCCGGTGACACGCCGACCGGAGCCGCATTTCGCGCCGCGACGAAGGTGCTCGCCGACTACGCCGAACCGGGGCCGAAGCACATCTTGCTCGCGACGGACGGAGATCCGGACACGTGCGCGCGTCCCAATCCGCAGTGCGGACAGGACGAAGCCGTCAGCGCCGCGGAGGACGCTTACGCGGCGGGCATCGGCGCGTTCGTCATCGGCATCTCCGACGACGTCGCGAGCTGGCACCTGCAGCAGATGGCGAACGCGGGGGCGGGCCTCGACGTCGCGCCGCCCGACCCCGGCTTCTACAACGGCTGCCCGAAGGACCCCGCCGTCACGCCGAAGTACGCCGCGTCCGCGCCGGCGAACAACGCGAAGTTCTACAAGCCTGCCGACGGCGCCGAGCTCGCAGCGGCGCTGTCGAGCATCGTGAACAGCACCCGGACGTGCACCTTCACGCTCCACGGCAAGGTCACCGCCGGCAAGGAGTCGCAAGGCAGCGTGCGACTCGACGGAACGAGCCTCGACTACATGGCGCCCGACGGATGGCATCTCCTCGACGCCCAGACGCTCGAGGTGCTCGGCGCGTCGTGCGATCGCATCAAGACGACGAGCAAGCTCCTCCAGGTGAGCTTCCCGTGCGACTCGATCACGATCCTGCGCTGACGAGGGCGCTCGGCGCCGTGACCACCATCAACGCCGGATTAGCGGGGTATCGAGGAAGAGTCTGCGTTGAACCTCTGAGGCTCATGATTCGTCAGATCTCTGGTGCCGGGGAGGAGCAAGAGCTTGAGCCGGGAGCTCGAGGAGGAGCAAGGGCAGCGGGTCAAAGGGAAGGGGAAGGGGTGCAGGGGAAAGGGGCTCGCGGGACTTCTGAGGGGGGCGTCCTCGAAACCTCACGAAGGAGTTCCCCATGACGCTCGAGATTTACCCCGTCGTGCTCGAATTGGTTCGGCTGCTTGCTCCGTCTCTGCCCAAGCTGCGTGCGCGTTCTTCTTCGCTGGGCACGCTCGTACGGCTGACGAAGTCGCACCTCCTAGCGAGCAATCTGCCGCGGAAAGGACAGCCGGTAGAGGGTCCCCAGGATGTGTTGCGATGCGCGCTCGAGCTCCGCTCGAAGCGGCGAGAGATATCGCAGAAGTACTGCTACTTCGAGAGAGCCGCGTAGCTCTCGCGCATCTCGCGAAGCGCGATGTTGTAGCAAGCCGTGCGCGACCGGCCGCGCGCGTACATGCCCTCCGCAGTGTTCAGAACTACGGACGTCGAAGAACGGCGCAGCTGTCGCGCGAGATCCGGATCGTGGTGTGCAATGCGCGGCACGAGCTCAGCGATGTCCGCAACGAATGACAGAATGACGGGATAGAGACGAAGCATCGGGATTCTCCTTTCGAGAGACCCCGTCTCGACATTCGCACCCGGAGGCTCGGTCGAGGGCGGCCTCTCCCTCTCGCTGTCCCTCTCCCTCTCGCTGTCCCTCTCAGACGACGGTCGAGTCTTTCCCGACGTGAGACAGAGCGACTGTCGCGACTCAGCCGATTCCGTGCTTGCGCATGAGCTTCTGCACCATCTGTCGCGACACCTCGGCGATGGCGGCGGCGCGCGTCACGTTGCCCCCCGTGCGTTCGAGGAGCGCCTCCAGGTAAGACCGCTCGAACGCGTCGCTCGCTTCCCGGCGCGCGACACGGAGCGGCACCGTGACCGCTGCCTCGTCGGGCGGCGGAGGACGGCTCGTCGTGGTGGCTGCCGGTAGCGCTCGCTCCGGCGTGACCAGCAACCGCTGCACGGCGTTGCCGAGCTCACGGACGTTCCCCGGCCAGCGATGCGCGGCGAACATATCCCACACCTGCTCGGGCACCTCGGCGATGGAGCGCGGAGGCTTCGCACGCGAGAGAAAATGCGCGGTGAGGAGCCGGAGATCGTCCATCCTGTCGCGGAGCGGCGGCACGTGGACGTGCGCAGCGGCGACGCGGAAATAGAGGTCCTCGCGGAAATTGCCGGCCGCCACCTCGGCGGCGAGGTTCCGGTTGGTGGCGGCGATGAGCCGCACGTCGATGGGGATGGTGCGCTGCGACCCGAGCCGCCTCACCTGGCGCTTCTCGAGCACCCTGAGAAGCTTCGGCTGTAAATCCTTCGGCAGCTCGCCGAGCTCGTCGAGGAAGATCGTGCCGCCGTCCGCTTGCTCGAACACGCCGGGGCGCGATGCGACCGCGCCGGTGAACGCGCCGCGCTCGTGACCGAAGAGCTCGCTCTCCGCGAGCGTCGGCGCGATGGCGCTGCAGTCGAACACGACGAAGGGGCCACTCGAGCGCAGGCTCTCGCGATGCACGCACTCGGCCACGAGCTCTTTACCGGTACCTGTCTCGCCCTCGATGAGGAGCGTGACGTCCACCGGCGCGATGCGCGCGAGATCCGCGAACAGCTCTCGCATGCGCGCCGAGCTGCCGAGTAGATCGCCGAAGCGATCCTCCGTCGCTTGCTCACGCGAGACGGTCTCCGGGAGCGGCTCGACGTTGAGGAGCGTGTCACCGAGCCGGAGCTCTGCGACGCCCGGCACGACCGCGTCGAACACCCGGACGCCGGCGAGGAGCACGCCGTTGGTCGACCCCTCGTCGCGCACGCGCATGCCGCCGTTGACCGGCTCGAGCGCGCAGTGATGCCGCGACACGGTGTTGTCGCGAAGGACGAGATCGTTGTCCGGCGCCGTGCCGATGCGCAGCGTGTTGCTGACGATGTCCCGCGTCTGACCCGAGTCGGGCCCCTCGGTGACCGTGACGCGGGTCTTCGAGTAACGGACCACGGTCGGTCCGTCCTTTGCTCGCGTCAGATCTGCAGGTGTCGGCATCGTGTCCGAGGCGCTCGAGCCTCTTCGTTCCGGCGCTCGTTGCCCGAGTCTACTAGGAAAGTGGGCCCTCGCAGCTTCGGTTAGGTGGGGGGGCCTTAGCCCCCCGCAGCTTCGCCTTCGGCGAACTGCTCCCCCCGCCGCTTCGCGGGCTCGCTCTGCTCGCAGCTTCGCCTTCGGCGAACTGCTCCCCCCGCCGCCTTCGGCGTGCTCGCTCTGCTCGCAGCTTCGCCTTCGGCGAACTGCTCCCCCCGCCGCCTTCGGCGTGCTCGCTGGGCTCGCGTGACGTCATGGTGGACGCTGGCGGTACACCGAGCGCTGGGCCGGCCTTCCCGGCTTGCAACCGGCGGTTGCGACGGCAACCGTGCGGCGCTAACCGGCGGTTGGCAGTGCGCGACCTCGACGTGGCGCTCGCCAGAGTCGTCACCGGCAATTCCGCCCGGATCGCGCCGCAAAGGTGACGGAAGAGCGCAGGCACGCGTCGTGTAACAGCGCCGCGTGATGCGGACCCGGTTCCGGCCTTCGCCCCTCTCTTCGTTTTTCTGGTTAGCCCTGCTCACTGGGTGCGACGGCGCTCCGGCGCGCAGCGACTACGGCCTTTCCATCCGGGTCGACTCCGACCCCGGTCGTCCACTCACCGGCGCACAGGTGAAGCTCGGCGACAAGAAGATCGGCGTGACCGGTCAGAGCGGCGTCGTGAAGGCGATCGCCCACGGCGCGGAGGGCGACGTGCTGAGCTTCGAGATCACGTGTCCGGAGGGATATCAATCTCCGTCGCGCCCGCTCGCCGTCGTTCTCCGCCGTCTCTCGGAGAAAGATCGCGTGCCCGAGTACGTCGCGGAGTGCCGGCCGACGGAGCGCACCCTCGTCGTCGCGGTCCGCGCCGAGCACGGCCCGAACCTCCCCGTCATGTACCTCGGTCGAGAAGTCGCGCGTACCGATCGCTCCGGAGCCGCGCATCTGTCGCTCCGGAGCCCGCCGGAAGAGACCGTCGAGCTCAGCCTCGACACGAGCAGTAACCCGCGTCTCCGCCCGCACGAGCCGAGCGCGCGCTTTCGCGTCGGGCAAGCCGACGATCTCGTCGTGCTCGACGAAAATTTTCAGCTCGAGGGCGGAGGGACGCACGTCGTGCGCGCCGTTCACAAGGGTCCGGTTCGCATCGGGCGGGGTGGCGGGTGAACATCGTGCGCGACACGCGGGGCTCGCTCTACGTCGAATACGCGGTGCTCTACGCGCTCGTCGGCTTCGTGATCGCGATGGTGCTCGTCGCCCTCGGGCCCCGCGTCGTTCGCCAGTACTCCGAGCAGCGCAACGTTCTTTACCAGCCCACTCCCTGAGCGACTTTCGACCGAACACCAAGAAGGAGAAGACCCATGACCAAGCTTCAGAACCTCGTCCGAGACACCCGCGGCGCCGCTTCCCTCGAGTACCTCATCATCGCCGGGCTCGTCGCCCTGCTCTGCATCGGCGGCTGGCGCATCTTCGGCCAGAACATGTCGAACAAGATCAACGCGGAAGCCGGCACCATCAACACCATCCCGTAGTGACCATGCCGATCGTCACCCTCGTCGCGCTCTGCCTGTTCACGGCGATTGCCGCGTTCACCGATCACCGGACCGGGCACATCCCGAATCCGCTGGTCGCGACGCTCGCCGTAGCAGGCGTCGCCTTGCAGCTCGTGCTCGGGCTGTGGGGCCAAGGCACCGTCCGGCGCGGCGTCGGCGACGCCCTGGCGAACGCGACGTTCGCCGCGGCGCTCGGCGTCGTGCTCTGCGCGATGGTGCCGCTGCTCCTCTACAAGGTCGGCGCGATGGGCGGCGGTGACGTGAAGCTGCTCGGCGCGATCGGGCTCGCCGCGGGTCCGATGCTCGGCCTCGAGATCGAGCTCACCGCGTTCGTCGTGGCCGTCCTCTACGCCGGTGCTCGCCTCGCGTACCGCGGGGAGCTCCTCCGGCTCCTCGGCAATTCCCTGGCGCTCGCGACGAACCCGATGCGCGCGCCAGAGAAGCGTCGTCCGGTACCGGAGGCGTTGATGACGTCGCTGCGCTTCGCCCCCGCGGTGTTCGCCGCGACGCTGCTCTCCGTGCTCGCACACTGGGGGGAGACATGACGTCGCTCGCCCGGGACACGCGCGGCGCCGTGTACGTCGAGTATCTCATCGCGTGCGTGCCCGTCGTCGCGTTCTTCGTCGCGACCTGGCAATTCATCGAGCTCGCGACGGCAGATCTCGTGCTGAAGCGAGCCGCGTCGGCCGCGGCGCGAGCCGCGATCGTCATACTCCCCGACGACCCGAGCTTCTACGGCGGGGACGAGGGAAAGGCCGCAAAGGGCAAGGGCGGCGCTCTCTCCGGCAAGAAGGCGGAGGACATCACCCTCGCCGCGAACCTGATCCTCGGCACCATGAACGTCCCGCCGTTCCCGTCGCAGTTCAGCCCCGCGACGGTGACTTTCCCCGACTTCAAGGAGGGGATGGAGCGCGGCGCGCCGCTCACCGCGGTCGTCACCACGAGCTTCAACTGCGGGATGGGCTGGGCGAGCATCGTGTGCGGCGGTTCGTCGCGCACGCTCACCGCGCGAGCGACCTACGCCTATCAGGGCGCCGAATACGGGTACGAGTGAACGTGCCCGACGACGACAGGAACGCCATGACTTCTTCGTTCGACGGGCTCGTCGGAGACAGGCGCGGGGCCGTCATGATCTTCGGCGTCGTGATGGGCGTACTGCTCGTCGGCGCTCTCTGGCAGGTCGCGAGCGTCGGCAACGCGATCATCTGGCGCGAGCGCGCGCAGGACGCGGCGGACGCCGCCGCGTTCGAGAACGCCGTGTGGCACGCCCGCGGGATGAACCTGCTCGCGTCGCTGAACCTCATCATGCAGGTGATCCTGGCGTTCCTCGTCTTCTGGCGCATGGTGTTCATCGCGCTCGGGATCGCGGTCGTGCTCGCGGCGTTCGCGTGCGCGCTCTTCGGCATCGAATCGGGCGGCACGGCCTGCCTGATCGAGACGCGCCTCACCCAGGCCGCGAACTGGATGCGGAAGAGCGACCACTATGTCGTCGAGGTCGTCACGAAGATGCTCGGCGGCATGCGCGTCGCCGAGTACGCCGTGTCGGAGGCGACGCCCGCGCTCGCATGGAAGTTCGCCGGGTCGCACACCGAGGGCGCGTACACCGCCGTGAGCGACGCGAGCACGTGGAGCGCGTCGCTCATCCCGTCGTTCAACACCGAGGCGCTGCAGGACGTCGCAAAGTGCTTCATGAAGACGAAGGACGAGGGCGACGGCAAAGAAGGCGGGGGCGGCAAAGAAGGCGGCGGGAGCGGCTCCAAGGGCGGCGGCGGTGACACGACGGGCGGCGGCGATCCGGGCCAGGACGGCGATTCGACGTCCACCTGGAAGAAGGTCGCCGACGGCTACGTCAAGGGACTCAAGGGGTACGACGACTGGGTCGGCACGCCGCGCCTCAGCATGCCGCTCAGCTTGCCGGTGTCCGCCGGCGAGTACGACCAGCTCTGTGGCGATGCCGGCAAGCTCGTCTTCGACAGCTTCGGGGAGCTCTTCGACATCATCGGCCTCGGCGGGATCGGTTCGGTGCTCAGCAAGGCGGCCGATCACGTGCAGGACATCGTGTCGAAGTCGCCGCAGGTCTTCTGCGCGCCGATCGACAAGTCGACCGCCGTCAACGACGCGCTCGACGAGGTGAAGAAGTCCGTCGGCGACACCTGCAACAAGGAGCTCGTCAAGGACACCGGCGCGCTCGTCCCCGGCTCGGATCCCAAAGACCCGAAGTACTACCCCTACGGCTACGACCCGAACGACGAGAAGGCCAAGAAGCCGAAGCCCGCCAGTAAGGACGACTGGCTCTC
The DNA here is from genome assembly GCA_036272055.1 of Polyangiaceae bacterium. GTDB lineage: Bacteria > Myxococcota_A > Polyangia > Polyangiales > Polyangiaceae > DASZVB01. Next base: position 94,908 of record DATAZL010000105.1, read on the forward strand.
GGGTTGCAAGAAAAAGAAGATCGACGACGCCAAGGATCAGCTCAACGACACCATCAACGAGTCCACGGAGAGCGCCGAGGCGTGCGGCAAGCCGGCCGCGGTGTGGGGATTCGCGAAGAACGGCAACGTCTTCATGCGGAGCTTCAGCAGCATCACGCAGCGAGACACGACGTCGAGCCACGATGACAAGGGGCTGGACGTCGCCGACGGCGCGCGCACCGGCAACGTCGTCGCCGTCCAGACGGGAGAGGTCGACGCGCACGCCGAGATGTACTTCGACTGCAAGGGCGCTTGGAGCGACTGCGGCGAGGAGGCCATGTGGAACCTGGAATGGGAGGCGCGTCTGCGTCGCGTCCAGCCGCTCCACGTCCTCGCCGCGAGCGCCGCCGAGGAGATCGGCGTGACGACGCTCGAGAAGATCGCCGGCAAGGGCAACGACGCCCTCATGGACGAGCTCCTTCACGGCAAATTCCACGTCTCCCCCATCTCGCCGGGGGTCGTCGTCGGAACCGGGATCTACAAGTTCCTTGGCGAGAAGGGCATCGACGCGGGAGGCGAGTTCCTCGGGAAGAAGTCGGGGATCAGGGAATGGATCATGCACCACGGCTCGTCGAACGCGGTGATTCATTGAGCATGACGAGCATGCACGAACGAACGAGACGGCCCCTGCGCCGGCTCGAGCGCGGCGCGGTGATGATCGAGGCAGTGATGGTGTCCATGGTGCTCGCCATCGCCTTCGCGGGCGGCATCTTCTTTCACGGCCTCTTCGCCGCCAAGATGAAGGCGAACCGCGACGCGCGGCTCGACGTATGGACACGCGCCATCAAGGGCTGCTCGTCGAAGCTCGAGGGCGAAGACACGCTCCTCGACCCGAGCGAGAGCGCGCCCCTCGAGGAGGTCGATCTCGCGTCGCCGCCCGGCTTCTTCCAGGTCGGCCACGTCGACAAGGTCGTGACGTCGGCGCCCGTACGTACCCCGTCGCTCATCGCGCGAACGTCGGGCGGAGGCCCCGGGACGTTCTCGTTCAGCGCGCACCACCAGATCGCGTGCAACGACCAGCTCCAGGGCGAGAAGGACAGCATCTTCAAGAAGATCGGCGCGGCGGCGCGGACCATCGTCGGAAAGCTCCCCAAATGAAGACCCTCTTCGGCGAAGGCTCGCTCCGGAGAGCGCTCTCGCGAGCGTTCGGCGCGCCGTGGCTCCGGGGGACGGTGCGGGTCACCGTGTTCCTCGGCACGGTGAACGTGCTCTTCGTCCTCGTCACGCTGTCGTCCGCACGCGGCGCGGCGGAGACCGCGGCGCGACGCGCGGGAGAGGCGCTGCTCGACCAGCTCGGGCCGTCGATCATCGGCAACACCCAGGGCGTCCTGCTGAACGGACAGCGGCTCTTCATCGCCGCCAGGAGCACGAAGCTCCCCGTCGCGGACGTGCTCGACGCGTTCGAGAAGAACTGCCGCGACGGCGCGAGCGAGTGGAAAGAAGAGATGAAATCCCTGCCGCCCGCGACGAAGGCGCTGCCCGCGAAGTACCGCGATCTAGCGCAGGCGCTCACCCTGCGAATGGACCCCGACGGCAGATCTCCCGGCCAGGTCGCGTGCATCGTCCCTGCCGGTGACATGAATGGGCTCTCCGGGCTCGCGCAGCGCTTCTCGGATTTTGCCGTCAGCGGCGATCTGTCGAAGCTCGGTGACGGCCGCTACGCGGTCGTCCGGCACAATGAGAAGACCGGCGCGACGCTCACCGTCGTGGTGTGGACGGAAGGGCCGTTCTCGATGGCGTCGATGTTCCCCGACCACGGCGACGCGCCGGGCAAGGACTCGCCCTACGCGCCGCGCCCGCGAGACTCGGTGCGTCTCGTGAGCGCCGAGATGGAGGGACGGCCGTACGCGATGCGGACCTACGAGACCGCGCATCCCCGCGTCGAGGTCCTCGACGGCTACACGACGGACATGACCGCGCGCGGCTGGGACTCGCAGCTCATGCCGAAGGCGCCCGGGTTCGACCTGAACGGCAATGCGCGCGTCTTCGAGAAGGACGGCACCGCCGTCATCGTCACCGCGCGCGACGGCGCCGGCGGCAAGACCGACGTCTCGCTCCTCGAGATGGCGTCGACCGGCTTCGTCAACACCGTGGATCCGGTCCAATGAACACGAAGCCGTTCCTCGTCGCATTGACGCTCGCGCTCTTCGGCACCGGGCTCCTCGCCCTGTACATGCACCGCTTCGAGGCGGAGATGTCGGGGGGCGACCGGGTCGAGCTCCTGACGCTGGTGAAACCGGTGGAGCGCGGCACGAAGATCACCGACGACATGCTCTCGAGCCGCGCGGTCCCGGCCGCCTACGTCGAGGATCGCGCCGTGAAGTCGATGGAGCGCTCCAAGGTGCTCGGCCTCGAGACGTCCGTCGCGCTGAGCCCGCAGCAGACGCTCATGTGGACGGATCTGGCGATCACGACGGAGGATCGCGATCTCAGCTCGCTCGTGCAGCCCGGCAAGCGCGGCATCACCGTCCGCGCGACGGCAGGGATGGACAGCACCCAGGGCAACGCCCTGATTCACCCGGGCGACTACGTCGACGTCATCGTCACCATGGAGGGCGATGGACCCGACGGCGTGCACCAGAAATCGTCGGTCGTGCTCCTGCAAAAGGTGCTCGTCCTCGCCGTCGGCCAGGAGACGCAGTCGGTGAAGAGCCTCGACTCGAAGCACGACTCGATGGGCGTGCGCGACAAGCTCCTCACCCTGAGCCTCAGCTTGCCGGAAGCGCAGCTCCTTGCGCTCGCGCTCGAACGCGGACGGCTCTCGGTCGCGGTGCGCAACGCAAAGGATCCCGCGGTGCAGAGCGACATCCCGGATCTCAAGGCGTCGGCGCTGTTCGACACCAAGGCGCGGAGCGACGTACAGCACCCCGCCGCGAACGGCGCCCCGGTGCGCATCGAAGGGACGGCGTTCCGATGAGACGTCTCGCGTCCGTCGCGTGCGTCGCGCTGGCCGTCGCGTTTGCCATCGACGGCAATACGGCCGAGCCGCGCGCGCACAGGTCCGACACGACGCCCGCGGCTCCCTCGCCGCCCGCGACGGCCCCGCAGGCCGACCAGGGTGAGGAGCTGAACCTCTCCGTGGGCGAAAACAAGACGATCTCCGCCGCGGGCGTGAAGAGCTACTCCGAGGGCGCGGGCGGCATAGCCGACGTGCGGCTCACCCCCGACGGCAACGAGTTCGTCGTGGTCGGGGAGAAACCGGGTTCGACCACGCTGCTCCTCTTGAAGAAGGACCAATCGCAGGTCACGTACACGATCAACGTCTTCCAGCGGGCGGTGCAGAGCGTCGAGCACGAGCTGCTACAGCTCCTCGACGAGACGACCGGCGTGCGCGTCCGCCGCGTCGGCGCGCGGTTCTTCATCGAGGGCGGCGTCAGCACCGAGGCCGAGCTGAAGCGCATCCAGCAGATCGCGTCGCTCTTCCCCGGTCAGGTCGAGTGCCTCGTCGTGCTCGGCGGCGCGGCCGCGGACCGGAAGCTCAACGTGCGCGTCGACTTCATCTTCGTGCAGTTCGACCGCGACAAGTCGTACCAGTTCGGCGTGAACTACCCGACGAGCATCTCCGGACCCGGGATCGGCAGCTTCAGTGGCGCCTACGATTTTCTCGCCGGAGCCACGACGTCGGCGCAGGCGACGATCGCGAACCAGCCGCTCCCCGGCCTCGACATCGCAGCGACCAAGGGCTGGGCGAAGGTGCTCAAGCACTCCACCGTGATCACGTCGAACGGCTCGGAAGCGAAGTTTTCGAGCGGCGGGGAGCAAAATTATCTCCTCACGACGGGGTTCGCGGCGAGCCTCCAGCAGATCACGTTCGGCACGAACGTCACCGTCCTGCCGCGCTACGACCCCGTGAAGCGCGAGCTCGAGGTGCACCTCGACGCAGAGGTGACGGATCTCACGCCCACCGTCGCGAGCGGGACGAACCTGCCGGGCAGGAACGTCTCCAAGCTCTCCACGCTCGTCGCGCTGAAGCTCGGGCAATCCATCGTGCTCTCGGGCATCCGCTCGGAGGCGCAGCGGCACAACGTCCGCGGTCTTCCGCTTCTCAGCGAGATCCCGATCCTCGGCGTGCTCTTCGGCAGCCACGCCGACACGCAAGAGGAGGTCGAGGGCGCGATCTACGTCGTGCCGAGCATCGTCGAGTCCATTCCCAAGGGTGCGCAGGAGATCATCGACGAGGCGCTGGTTAATTACCACGCATACGACGGCTCCATGAAGGACGTGAACACCTGGGACAAGAACCCGGCGCGCGCGCCCGGGGTGCGAGTGAACCCGTGAACACTGCCTCTCACCAGCAGGACGACACCGCGAGCGGAGTGATGGACGTAGAGATCGTCATCGAGCGCGACGGGGGCGGCAAGAGCGTCCGCCGCGTGCGCGCCGACCGTCCCGTCTCGGTCGGTCGTCAGGCGGACTGCTCGGTGTGCGTGCCCGACGACCACATCTCGCGACGGCACGCGGTGCTTCACTTCTCGGAGAGGAGCATCCGCGTCGAGGACGTGTCGAGCAACGGCACGCTGGCGGGCAAGACGCTCCTCTGTCACGAGTCGGCGGAGGTGCCCTACGGCACTCCGATCCTCATCGGCGAGCACACGATATATGCGCGGCCCGCGCCGGAGCCGCACGCCGCGGAGCGGCACGCGTTCGGCAAGTGGCGGCACACGCCGTCCCGGCCGCACGCCGTCTTGCGCGCGCCGGACTCACGACCCACGCCGACTCCCGCCGAGCCCGTCGCCGTAGAATCGCCGCGCGCTCCCGCAGAGCCGGTCCTCGTATCGTCGAACGAGCGGCGCGCCGACGCCGCGCTCCGTCGCGAGATCCATCAGCGGCTCCTCCAGCACATCGATCTGGCGACCATCGACGCCGCGAAGCTCGACGACGCCTCGTTTCGCCCGCGGGTCCTCACGGCCCTCCGCCGCATCGTTCGCGGCATGGAAGAGTCGCTTCCGCCGGGCACCGACCTGGACCGTCTCATCGGCGAGATGGCCGACGAGGCGCTCGGACTCGGCCCTCTCGAGCATCTCCTCCTCGACCCCGAGGTGTCGGAGGTGATGGTCATCGACGCCGACACCATCTACGTCGAGCGGCGCGGCAAGATAGAGCTGACCACCGCGCGATTCACCGACGACGACCGGGTTCGCGCCGTCATCGAGCGCATCGTCACGCCGCTCGGGCGTCGCATCGACGAGTCATCCCCGCTCGTCGACGCGCGCCTCTCCGACGGTTCGCGCGTCAACGCCATCATACGGCCGCTCGCCCTCCGCGGCTCGTGCATCACCATCCGGAAATTCGCTCGCACTCCCCTCACCCTCGACACCCTGTGCGAGCTCGGCGCGATGACGAAGGCGATGGGACGCTTCCTGACGCGAAGCGTGGTCGCCAAGAAGAACGTGCTCATCGCCGGCGGCACCGGGAGCGGCAAGACGACGCTCCTCAACGTGCTCTCCGCGGCCATCCCGCCGGGCGAACGCATCGTCACGATAGAGGACTCCGCCGAGCTGAAGCTCGCGCAGCCCCACGTCGTGTCGCTCGAGACGCGCCCGCCGAACATGGAAGGCAAGGGCGAGTACACCATCCGCGATCTCGTCAAGAACGCGCTCCGCATGCGCCCCGATCGCATCGTCATCGGGGAGTGCCGCGGCGGCGAGGCGCTCGACATGCTCCAGGCCATGAACACCGGCCACGACGGCTCGCTCACCACGACGCACGCCAACTCGCCGGTGGAGGCGCTGGCGCGGCTCGAGACCCTGGTGCTCATGGCCGGGGTCGACCTGCCGTCGCGCGCGATCCGCGAGCAGATAGCGTCGAGCATCCAGCTCATCGTGCAGCAGGCACGTCTCTCCGACGGCTCGCGAAAGGTGACCGAGGTGTCCGAAGTGACGGGCCTCGATCGGCAGGGTGAGTTCCGGACCCGCGCGCTCTACCGCTTCGTGCGGACGGGCACCGGGCCCAAGGGCCAGGTGCTCGGCGACTTCGGCGCGACGGGGAATCTGCCGACGTACCTCGACGAGCTCATCGTGCGCGGGCTCGTGAAGCCGGGGGAGCCGTACCTGTGAGCGCGTCGCCCTTGCTCATGAAGTGGGGCGCGGTGGCGCTCCTCACCGGCGCGGTGTTCGCGCTGGCGTTCGGCGTCGTGGGTGACCGCGACTCGCTCGCGCACCGGTATTTCTCGCGCTACGTCGCGTTCCTCGAGCGGAAGCTCCGCAACATGTTCATCACGCGGAGCGGGCGACACATCGCCATCGGGCAAGCCGTCGCTCTCGCGCTGGTGCTCGCGCTCCGGTTCGCGCTCGCGAGCCCCGGCCTCTACTTCGGCGTGCCCATCGTGTTCTTCGCACCGGTGCTGTACATCGAGCATCTCCGACGGCAGCGGCTCCGCCAGATCGAAGCGTCGATGGACGGATTCATCCTGGCGCTCGCCAACGCTCTGAAATCGACGCCGAGCATCGGCAGCGCGATCTCGTACACGCTCACCCTTCTCCACGGTCCGCTCGAGGAAGAGGTCGCGCTGACGCTCAAGGAGATGCGCGTCGGGACCGGCCTCGATCAGGCGCTCCTCAACATGGCGGGCCGCGTGCAGAGCATGCAGCTCGACGCGACGTTCTCGAGCCTGCTCATCGGGCGCAAGGTCGGCGGCGATCTGGGCAAGATCCTCGAGACGACGGCCGAGACGCTGCGCGAGATGGCCCGCCTCCAGGGCGTCGTGCGCAGCAAGACGGCGGAGGGCAAGGCGCAGCTCGGCATGCTCGTCGTCCTGCCCGTCATCGTGCTCTTCCTGTTCGACCTCGTCAGTGACGGCTACTTCGCGCCGCTCATCCACTCGGCGACGGGCTGGATGGTCATCGGGGTCGCCTTCGCACTCTGGATGTCGTCTCTCGTACTCGCACGCGGCGTGCTGGCGGTGGACCTGTGAGTCTCATCCTCGTTCTCCTCCGCGGGTCGGGCGTCTTCACGGCGTTCCTCGCGCTCTTCACCGGCGTGTACGGCATCGCCGCCGCGCCGACGGTGCCGGCGAGCCCGCTCGGGCTCCGCGGTCTCCGCCGCGTGCGCACGATGCGCTCGAACCCCGTCTTCGCCCGCATGGAGCCGCTCGTGCGCTGGCTCGGGGTGCGTCTCCAGCCGCTCCTCGGGGAGGGCCTCCGGGCGCGGATCGACCGTCAGATCATGCTCGCGGGCGATTTCTGGGGCCTGGTGCCGGAGGAGTTCGTCGCGCTGTCACTGGTGTCGTCGTTCGGCGCCGCCGGGTTCGGCTGGGCGCTCGCTCTACTGCTCGAGAAGGGCGCGCTCTACCCGACCGTCGCCGCCGCGCTCGGTCTCGCGATCCCGTACCTCGAGCTGACGTCCGCGCAGCAGGCGCGCATGAAGCACTTCCAGAACGGCCTGCCGTACGTCATCATCTTCTCGCGCTCGCGCTCTCGGCCGGCCTCGACTTCCCGGGAGCCGTGCAGGAGGTCGTCGAGAAGAGCAGCAACCCCGACGACGCCCTCGTCGAGGAACTCGGGTTCTTGCTCCAGGAGCAGAAGGTCGGCAAGACGCGGAAAGCGGCGCTCCTCCAGTTCGCCGCGCGCGCTCAGAGTGAATCGGTGAAGGAGTTCGTCGCCTCGGCCGTCCAGGCGGAAGAGCGCGGCAACCCGCTTGGTCACATCCTGCAGATCCAGGCCGAGGCGTCGCGGCGACGCCGCTCGGTACGGGCCGAGGAAGCCGCGGCAAGGGCCAGCGTGAAGATCATGATGCCGCTCATGCTCGCCTTCGTCGCGGTCATCCTGCTCATCGCAGCGCCGCTCGCACTCCAGCTCCAGAGCACCTTCAACGCAGATTGAGCCCATGGACGCCTACGCACTGTCCGTCACCGTTCGCCTGCCCGACCAGCCCGTCCGTCACCTGACGATCGACGCCGAGACGGCCCTCGTCGGTAGCGGCGCGCACTGCGAGGTGCGCCTCGGCGCCGACGACGCGGATCGCGAGCATCTCTTTCTGCGAGCAGAGACGGGCGGCGCGGTCTTCGCCATCGCGCGCTCGCAGAAGCCGCCGCCCATGCTGAACGGCGTGCCATTCGCCCAGGGCAAGCTCCTGCCGGAGGCGATCCTCCGCGTCGGACGCGCCGAGCTCACGGTGACCGCCGTGGAGACGAGCCTGTCGCCGCGCGCGGCCGCAAGCCGTCGCGAGACGTCGAACCCCGTCGTGTACGTCATCGGCGCGATCGGCTTCCCGCTCGCGTTCTACTGGCTCCTCACGATGCAGCCGCCGGACCGCGGGCTCCCCGCGTCGGTCCCCCCGCCACAGCTCTTCGAGACGACGACCGAGCCTGTGCGCTGCCCGGAAGACGACGGCCGCGCCGCCGCGATCCTCGGCGAGAAAGCGCGGCTCGAGGCGGAGAGCGCCCGCGAGCGCGCGCCCTTCAACGCCGAGGACGGCATCTCCGCCGTGTCGTCGTTCGAGCGCGCGGCCGCGTGCTTCGAGGCCGCCGGGAGTCCCGTCGCGAACGAAGAAGCGACGAGCGCCGCGACCGCGCTGCGCGGCCAGCTCAACGACGAGTTCCACGTGCACCGCGTACGTCTCGAGCGCGCCCTCGCGACGCGCCGCTACGAGGACGCGCGCACCGAGGTACGCCTCTTGCTCTCCTTCGTCGGAAGAAAGAGCAGCGACTACACACGGTGGCTCTCGGACCTCGACCGGCAGATCGAGCTCAGGTTCTCGGGAAAGAAGACGACATGACGCCCCTCCGTCTCTCGATGCGTGCTCGCGCCCTCCTCATCGTTCTCGTCGCACTCGTCGTGCCCGCCTGCGTGAAGACACCGGAGAACGAGGCGCGGGAACGGATGGACACCGTGCACCGCGAGAGCGCGCCGGACCGCCTCGTCGCGCACGCCCGTGATTTCGCGTCGATCGGCGATTTCACGCGCGCGGAGCAGTACCTCAACGCCGCCCGCGACGGCGGGGCCGACGAGCGGCGGATCATCCTCTTGCTCCTCGAGGTGTGCGTGCGTGATCACCGTTATCGCGACGCGATCCAGCACGGCGAAGGCTTCCTGCGCGAGCATCCCGACGACCAGCGGACGCGGCTCGTCCTCGCCGCGCTCGAGGCCGCGGTCGGCTACCAGACCCAGGCCGAGACGGAGCTCGAACGCGTGCTCGGCGCGGAGCCGAAGAACGCCGAGGCGCAGTACGCGCTGGCGGTGCTTTATCGCGACGGCCTCGCGAGCCCCGGTCGGGCCGACGAGCATTTTCGCAAATATCTCGAGCTACGTCCCGCCGGCACTCACGCCGAGGAAGCGCGAGGCTCCCTCATGACGGTCATCGAATGATCCCGAACGAAGTCTTCGCCGAGACGCTGCTCGGCTTCCTGTCGCCGGTGCGACGGTACCTCGACGATCCGTCGGTGACCGAGGTGATGATCAACGGACCGCGACAGGTCTACGTCGAGCGCCGTGGACGGCTCGAGCTGACGAACACCGTGTTCCCGACGTCGGAGTCGGTCATGTGCGCGCTCCGGAACGCCGCGCAGTTCGTCGGAAAGACCCTCGACGAGCTGAACCCGATCCTCGAGGCGCGGATGCCCGACGGCTCGCGACTCCAGGCCGTCATTCCGCCTGCCGCTCCCGACGGTCCCTACGTCTCGATCCGCCGTTTCTCGAAGGACGTCCTCGACCTCGGCAACCTGATAGACAAGGGCTCGGTGACCGTCGAGGCGGCACAGACGCTCCAGGCGCTCGTGCACGCGAAGCTCAACGTGCTCATCGCCGGCGGCACCGGCAGCGGCAAGACGTCGCTACTCAACGTGCTCACGCGCTTCGTCCCGGACGGCGAGCGCATCGCCGTGATCGAGGATTCGCGCGAGGTGGACGTGCAGAAGGCGCACGTCGTGTACCTGGAGGCGCGACCCGCCGATCACGACGGGCGCGGGGCCGTCAGCATCCGTGAGCTCTTTCGCGCGACACTGCGCATGCGCCCCGATCGCATCATCATCGGCGAGATCCGCGGGGGCGAGGCGCTCGACATCGTGCAGGCCATGGTGAGTGGACATGGCGGCTGCATGGGGACGCTCCACGCGACGTACCCGCGGGACACCCTGACGCGCCTCGAGACGATGGCGATGATGAGCGACGTCGAGCTGCCGCTCGCGGCGCTCCGGCTCCAGATCGCATCGGGGGTGAACGTCATCGTACAGGTGGCGCGCTCCGCCGGCGGGAGCCGTCACGTGACGCACATCACCGAGGTCGTCGAGTTCGACCTCGCATCGGGTCGTTACGTGCTGAACGACGTGTTCGTCCGCGAATACGGTGCCCTTGGAGACGACGGCAACGTCGAGAGCCGGCTCTTGCCGACCGGCGTGCTCCCGACGTTCATTCCCACCCTGCGCGCCCACGGCGTCGATCTGCCGGATGCCGTCTACGAGGCGCAGGAGATCACGGAGCAACGCGATGGACGCAAGTAGAAAGGGTCCCCAGGGCAGCGAGCTCACGCGGCTCTTCCGCATGACGCCGCAGGACGAAGCGCCGATGTTTCCGCCCTTCGAGGAGCAGCCGACGTTGCCACGCATGGAACCCGTCACGCAGTTCTTCTCGGCCGACGAGCTCCGCTCCCGCGGCGAGAAGGTGAACCCGCACGGCTTCGGGTCGGGGGAGTTCGCGACGGTGCAGCAGCGCAGGACGCTGCTGATCGGTACCGCGTCCGGCGCGACGTCGACTCCGCCACCCGCGCCCGTCGCGACGTCGACTCCGCCCACGACGCTCGACGCCACCGTGCCGAGCCGGAACGTCGCGAACGAGCCGGTGCAGCTCCCCTACGTATGGGGGCCGAAGCTCCGTGGCGGGGCGATCTCTGCGCGGCACATCGTGCTCGCGGTTCTCTCCGTCGCCGTTCCGGTGGTGTTCCTGGCAGAGCCAGCGCTACACGCCCGCTACGTCGCGCACCACGCCGCGACGTTACCGGCCACGACGTTACCGGCCGCGACGGCTCCGGCCGCGACGTTATCGGCCGCGACGGCGAATGTTGCGACGCCGACGGGCACGACGACGAGGGCCCCTGCTCCCTCTGCCACGAACTCATCTACGACCACCGGGGTGGTCGCAAATGGCGCGACGGCGAAGGTCGGCGCCGCGAATTCGCGTGGTCCGACGGCGGAGCGAGCCGCCATCGACGCGGTCGCCGAAGGGCGCTACGCCGCGGCGCTCGACCTTTACCGGAAGCTCGCGTCGGAGGATCCGTCGCGGCAGTCGTACCGGGACGCCGCGCGGATCCTGGCCGCCCGCTTGACGGCGCAGCCGTGAGGTTCGGCGCGCCTTCGTCCCTGAAACGGCGTTTTTTACGGCGAAAAAATCGATGTAGCTCGGAGGTTCCTCGGAGGTACATCGCAATTTTTTCACTGGAGACCCCCTATCGAACGCCGACGCGACGTCGAGCGGCCGACGCGACGTCGAGCGGCCGACGCGACGTTGAGCGGCCGATACGACGTTGAGCGGCGACGTCGAGCGCCTACGCGACGTCGCGTGTGACGTCGAAGTTCGACGCGGAGACGTGCACGATGGTCAGAAACGGCCGCTGACGGTTGCGGTGGCTAGCCCTGGTGCGCCGCTGACGGCCCAGTGGAGGAACGTCGCGGAGTCGGCCGCCTTCTGGGCGGTGCGCTCGCCGAAGGGGTCGGCGAAGAAGACGTAGGTGCCGACGCCGAGCGACACGACGCTGACGGCGAGCGATATGTCGGCGATGAGGTAGCGGGTGCGCATGGTGTCGACGGCGCTCTCGGTGCAGTGGGGCGCACAGTGGGCTTCGAGGTCGTCCTGCTTGGCCTTGCCGCTGATGGCAAAGTACGTGAAGGAGCCGAGCGCGGCGACGCCCACTCCGCCGAGGACGTAGGCGAGCGTCGGGACGGGGAGATAGCGGCTCGACGCGACGGCGGGCTTCGCGACGGGTGGGAGCGCCGCGACGACGCGGCGAAGCTTTTCCCCCTCGCGGAGCACGACGGTCATGCTCGCCGTCTCGCCCGACGGCGTGGTGAAGGTGAAGCGGTGGGAACCGGGGTCGAGCGCGACGTCACGCCCGTCGAGCGGCTTCTGCTCGGCGCCATCGTCGATGGTCACGGTGGCGTCGTGGACGTCCTTGCCGCCGGCGTCGGTGAGCGCGAAGACCACGGTGGGCACGTGTGCCTCCACGTCGTCGTCGAAGGCGGAGCAGTCCTTGCGGATGATGGCCGGACACGGATCGGCGACGCACGCGAGGAAGCGGTCCCGCGCGGCGAGGAGCTTGCCCTCGCGCCGGAGCTGCTGGCCCTCGGTATGCGCGGCGATGCACTCGTCGGAGCTCCCGGCGTGCGCGACGGTCGTGAACGAGGCGGCGATCAGCGCCGCGACGACGAGAGCGCGGGAACGAGCGAGCGGCGAACCCATTCCTACTTGAAACACTCTGGCTTGAAGTGCTTGATGCCGTCGGCGTCGATCGAATACGGCGGATCGCAGCTGCCCTTGTGCGACATCTTGCTCTTCGCGCCCGAGCCTCCGCCGCTCTTCGCTTTCGCGGAAGACACCGACGACGACGCCGGAACGACCGACGACGCCGGAACGACCGACGACGCCGGGGCGACCGACGACGCCGGGGCGGCCACGACGGGGGGCGGAGATTCGACCACTGTACTGGACGCTTCCGTGACGGGCTTCTGAACGGGCTCGACGGCAGCGGCAGCGAGCGGTGTGACCGAGGCGGGAGCGCGTGTCGCGACGGACGACGCGGCGTGATCGTCGGAACGGCGGGAGAAGAGCGCGGCGAGGAGGAGCGAGCCGCCGAGGAGCCCGAGCAGCGTCGGGATCCAGATGTGGGCGCGGGAGCGGCGCCACCCGGGTTCCTTCGTGATGCTCGAGGGCGCCATGGAGAGCCCGGTGTGCTCGATGGGATGAAGCGACCCGCGGGGCGGCACGGGCGTCGGGGCGTTCGCGCCGGGCACGCCGAGGGGGTGCGCGAGCGTCAGGTCGCTCAGCGATACCGTCTCGAGCTCGATGATCTTCTCGCCGCGGGCGGCGAGCGTGGGCCCTGCCGCGCGCTCCACCCAGGTTCCCACCTCGAGCACGCTCGCCGGGTGCACGACCTGGCCGAGCGCGAGCGCCATCGCCCGCGCCGTCAAGAAACGACCACCCGGGTTGGCGGAGAGCGCCTGCATCACGAAGTCGTCGAGCTCGGACGGCAGTGACGGCACGACGCTGCTCGGCTTCGGGATCTTGCCGCCCAGCACCTGCACCCGCGCGGCGGCAGGGCTGTCCGTCGCGAAGAGACGCTGCCCGGTGAGGAGCTCCCAGAAGACGATGGCGGCGCCGTAAAGATCAGTCCGTCGATCGACGAGTTCGAACCGTAGCTGCTCGGGCGCCATGTAGCCGAGCTTGCCCTTCAGGAGCCCGACCTCCGTCGTGTGGTTCCTGAGGAGCGCACGCGCGATCCCGAAATCGACGACCTTCGCGATGCCGTCTTCGCCGACGAGGATGTTCTGCGGCGAGACGTCACGGTGGACGATGTCCATCGGTTGCCCGCCCTCACCGAGCGCCTCGTGCGCTGCGTGGAGACCGACGAGGACCTGCGTGAGGATGGCCGACGCGATGGACGGCGGCGTCGGCTCTCCCGGCGTCACCAGCCGCGACAGCGTCTCACCGTGCACGTACTCCATGGCGATGAAGAGCTCGCCGTCCTGCAGCACGACGTCGAGCGGCGAGACGACGTTGGGATGACGGATGCGCGACAGCATCCGTGCCTCGTCGAGGAACATGTCGACGAAGTCCGCGTCGCGGGAGAAATGCGGATGTAGCTGCTTCAGTGCGACGGTGCGCGAGAAGCCCTCGCCGCCCATGAGCCGCCCGAGATACACCGTCGCCATTCCCCCTGCTGCGATGGGGTCCGCTAGCAGATAGCGTCCGACGACGCGGAAGGGGCGAACGTTGGTCACCATCGCAAACCGAGCCGGCCGCTCGCTCGACGCGACCGACGAGAAGACTGCCAGATCCGCACGGAAGGTCCAGCCGGGAACGCCGCCGTCATCGTCTCGCCCCCGAGGCCGAACGATTTCGTCTCCGAGCACATCGCGGACCCCGCTCTTTATGCTGCGCGCATTCTAGAAACGCGCTGCGGCCGTCGCGCTCGCGCCACCGGGGAGCGCGGTGACACCGATGCGCGCCTGCGCGCCGCCGTCATCGCGATTCGACAGATAGAGCGACACCGCCGCGCCGAGCGAGAGGACACCGACGCCGCCGAGTACCTAGGCGAGTGTTTGGAGCTCCGCGATCGTCCTTCACCTGGACGAGGATTCGACGGGCACGTGAGCTCCACTCGCGACGCCCACGTCGCGCATTCCTGTCTCGCCGCCGTCGGGCAGGCCGGCACTGCACACGTTGCAAATCGCGCCGCCGCCGCGCCTTGGTGCCCCCACATCAGGAGGCGATCGCGGTTCTTCGATCCGGTTACGACAAATTCGAGAAATCGTATGAAAGCCGCACACTGACGCTGCGTCGTGACCTCCACTACATTCAGTCGACACGGGCGACCCGCCCGAGAGGAGTCGACATGGTCAAGGTAGCAATTCTCGCGCGCGTGGTGGCAAAGCCGGGCAAAGAAGAAGAGGTCGCTGCGTTCCTGAAGAGCGCACTCCCGCTGGCGCAGGCCGAGCCCGCGACGACGGTCTGGTACGCCCTCCGTCTGTCGAAGTCGGAGTTCGGGATCTTCGACGCGTTCCCGGACGAGGCAGGCCGCAACGCACATCTGAACGGCCCCATCGCCGCCGCGCTGATGGCGAAGGCGAGCGAGCTCCTCGCCGAGCCGCCGAAGATCGAGAAGGTCGAGCTGCTCGCCGTCAAGATGTGATCCGCCGAGCGCGGTTCTGACGACGGAGTGCATCGCGGGCCTCGTCTCCTCAGGGAGCGGGGCCCGCGTCGCGTTTTGTGGCCTTGACGAATCATATTACTATCATAATCTTACGTTCGTACTCGGTGAGCACCTGCATGGCATTCCGTACACTTCTCGTGGGTTTCCGCGGTCCAGCAACGGGAACGGGGGCGCGTCGTGGCTGAGCCCGTCGTCTTGCTTCACGGCTCTGCCAACGGCGCCGGCTCGTGGCGTACCGTCGCGACCGCCCTCACCCAGGCGGGTAAAGAAGTCTTTTGTCCGGACCTCGTCGGCTACGGCAAGGCACCGAAGGCGAGCGACGCATACTCCATCGACGAGGAGATCGCGCATCTCGTCGCGGAGCTCGATCGTCAGTGGATCGACCGCTTTCACCTGGTCGCGCACTCGCTCGGGTCGATGATGGGACTGCACGCGCGTCGCGTGCTGGGCGCGCGCGTCGCACGCCTGACGCTGCTCGATCCGGTCGTGGTCAGCATCCTGCGCGTCCCGGGAGAAGAAGCGGCGCTGGCGGAGATGGAAGCGCAGTACCACCGCTTCATGGACGCGCTTCCGGACCAGGCCGCGGCCGCGCGCGCGTTCGTCGAACACTGGAGCGGCCCGGGTACGTGGGACGTCCTCGGAGACAAGGTGCACGCCATCCTCGCCGGTCTGGCGCCGAAGCTTCGCGTCGAGATGACCGCGGCGCGCACCGATCGCACGCCGCTCTCGTCGCTCGCGGAAGCGCCGCCAGAATCGACCACCGTAGTGGTCGGAGAAAACACGCTGGTCGCTCCGCGTGCCGTCGGCAGGCTCCTCGCCGGCGCGCTCGGGGGGAAGACCATCGTCGTGCCTGGCGCGCGCCACATGCTCCCCATCACGCACCCCGGCGCCGTCGTCGAAGCCGTACTCGCGAACGAACCGTCGTGAAGACGGCGACACAGGGACCAGGAGTCTAATCATGTCCGCAACCGCAACCGTGGGTCCCGCGGCCGCGCTCGAAGAGCCGCGCCCCGCCGCCGTGCCGTCCTCGACCGCGAAGAAGCGAAAGCGCACGCCCTTCCTCGTCGGAGCGATGACCGTCGTCGCCGCGTCGGTGGCCGGCGGGTTCTACATCGCCGGCTACGGGCAGGAGTCGACCGACGACGCCACCGTCGAGGGCCGGGTCATCAACGTCGCCGCACGGGTGAGCGGCCAGGTGCTCCGCGTCGCGGTCCGCGACAATCAGGTCGTGAACGCCGGGGACGTGCTCATCGAGCTCGACCCTGCCGATTACGCCGCGAAGGCCGACGCCGCGCGCGCCGATCTCGCCGCCGCGCGCGCCAGCGTCGAGGGCGCTCGCTCCGCGCTCCGCATGACGGAGAAGACCGCCCCCGCGAACCTCGTCGCGGCACGCGGCGGCCTCACCACGGCATCATCCAGCGTCGATTCGGCGCGCGCGGCGATCGAGCAAGCCCACGCCGACGTGGACGCGGCCGGCGCGCGCAAGGCACTCGCCGAGCTCGAGCTCGGGCGCGCCACCACCCTGTTCGAGCGGAGCGCCGTGACCGTCGCCGAGCTCGATTCGCGGAGGACGGAGTTCGACGAGACCGCGGCGCGGCTCGAGCAGGCGCGCGCGCGTCTCCGCTCGGCCGAGGCGGCCTTCGCCGGCAGCGGCGGCGGCGTCGCGCTGGCGAAGGGCCGGCTCTCCGCCGCCTCGACGGCAGAGGAGCAGATCGACGCCGCGCACGCGACGCTGTCGTCCGCCGAGGCGCACGTCGCTCAGGCGGAAGCGGCGCTCAAGCTCGCAGAGCTCTCTCTGTCGTACACGACGGTGAAGGCGCTCCGCCGCGGCGTGGTGTCGCGGCGGTCCGTCGAGGAAGGGCAGCTCGTGAGCCCGGAGCGCCCGCTCTTCGCGATAGTGCCGCTCGACGACGTGTGGGTCGTCGCGAACTTCAAGGAAGACCAGCTCGCCACGATGCGGCCCGGACAGGGCGCGGAGGTGACGCTCGACACGTACGGCCGTCATGCCTTCCACGGGCACGTCGAGAGCCTGGCCGGCGGAACCGGCGCGCGCTTCGCGCTCTTGCCGCCCGACAACTCGACGGGGAACTTCGTCAAGGTCGTGCAGCGCGTGCCGGTGCTGGTGCGCTTCGACCCGGAGGCGGGTTTCGAGCTCCGGCCCGGCATGAGCGCCGACGTCACCGTTCGCGTCGCGGAGCGCTGACCGTGGACGACGAGAACACGCTCCTCCGGGGCAACAAGGCGCTCATCACGATCGGCGCGATGGCCGCCGGGCTGATGGCGTTCCTCGACATCTCCATCGTGAACGTCGCGCTGAACGACATTCGCGCGAACTTCGGCACGCCGCTCGACCGCATCGCGTGGATCTCGACGGCGTACGCAATGGCGAACATCACGATCATTCCGATGTCGGGGTGGCTACTCCGGCGCTTCGGTTTCCGGCGCTACTACACGGCGTCGATCGTCATCTTCACCGTCGCGAGCGTGCTCTGCGGGCTCTCGTGGAATCTGCTCTCGCTCGTGCTCTTCCGCATCCTCCAGGGCCTCGGTGGCGGCGCGATCATCCCGACGTCGCAGAGCGTGCTCTTCTCGCGTTACCCGGAGCGCCAGCACGGGATGGCCGGCGCCCTCTTCGGAATGGGCGCCATCACCGGCCCGCTCCTCGGCCCGACGATCGGCGGCTACCTCGTCGAATGGTCGAGCTGGCATTTCATCTTCTTCGTCAACATCCCGTTCGGCATCTTCGCGGCGTACATCGCGTGGAGCCGGATCGAGGAGCCGTCGTTCGTTCCCGATCGCGCACCCATCGATCGCACCGGCATCGGCCTTCTCGCAGTCGGCATGGTGTCACTGCAATACGTGCTTGAAGAGGGCAATCGCGACGGCTGGTTCGAGAGCAAGACGATCGCGACGCTCGCCGCGGTGGCGGCGATCTCGCTCGTCGGCTTCGTCAGTCACGAGCTCGAGACGGAGCATCCCGTCGTGAACCTCCGGGTCTTCACGAACCGTGGGTACGCCGCCGCAACCGGCCTCAATTTCCTGGTCGGCACCGCCGTCTTCGCCGGCTCGCTCCTGCTCTCGCTCTACTGCGGGACGATCATGCATTACCGCGCGCTCGACATCGGGCACGTCTTCCTGCGCGGTAGCTTCATCCAGCTCCTCATCTTCCCCCTCGCCGGACGGCTGGTGACGCGCATGGATCCGCGCCGGCTGATGATCGTCGCAAATACCGGGATCTTCACGAGCCTCTGGCTCAACGCGCACCTCACCGCGGACGCGAGCATGGGGAACATCGTCACGCCGCTCTTCATCCGCGCGGTCGGCACCGGCTTCGGCTTCGTTCCCCTCACCTTCCTCGCGGTCGCGTCGCTCCCCGCGTCCGAACGACCCGGTGGCACCGCGCTCTTCAACCTGACGCGGGAGCTCGGCGCGTCGATCGGGACGGCCTGGATGACGACGCGGCTCGATCGCGAGACGCACCGCAATTTCGATCATCTGACCGCACATGTCGACGCTTATGGCGCCGTCCTCGCGGACCAGCTTCGTACCCTCGAGCACGGCCCGGGCGCCCGTCTCTTCGACCCCGGGAGCGCGGCGCTCGCGGTGCTCCACCACCGCATCGAGGCGCAGGCTTTGCTCCAGTCGTTCAACCAGAACTTCATGGTGCTGGCCCTGGCGTTCCTGGCGGCGAGCGGGCTCGTCGTCTTCATGCGACGCCCCACGCCGCAGGGCGTCGTCGACACGAACGCGCACTGACGCGCGCGCTCCGTCGAGATTCGCGATACCGTCCCGGGGTGTATCGTACCCCTCAAGGGCTGGGCTTCTCGGCGACGGACCTGAGCGTGCACTCGGACTGCGAGCACCGGAGCGTGCTCGACCGTGGCGTCGCCCTCGGCGAGCTCGCGCGGCCGGGACGGAACGCCGTCCAGAACGAGCTCCTCGACCTCCGCGGGCACGAACACGAGAAGCGCGCCCTGGCGTTTCTCGTGGAGCGATACGGTGCGGCAACGAAGATCGCGTCCGGGCCTGGCGTGCTCGAGCGAGCGGCGGCAGAGACGCTCGCGGCGATGCGCGACGGTGCGCCGCTCATCTGCCAGGGCGTGTTCCTCGACGGCGCGTGGCAGGGGCGGCCCGACTTTCTGATCCGGATCGATGCAAAGAGCGACCTCGGCGCGCATTCCTACGCCGTCGTGGACGCGAAGCTCGCGAGCGAGCTCCGGGCGCGCGCCGTGCTGCAGCTCTCGGTCTATACCGCACAGCTCGAGCGCGCTCAGGGCCTGATGCCCGACCGGTTCGGTGTCGTCCCCATGAACGACCCGCTCGACGTCGAGTGGCTGCGCACCGCCGACTACGCCGCGTATCACCGGCGCGCCCGCGCGGAGTTCGCCGATTTCATGGACGACGGCGCTCGCGCAGTCCCCTATCCGGAGCCCGTCGAGCACTGCAACGTCTGTCAGTGGTGGAAGCGCTGCGACGACCGCCGGCGCGACGACGACCATCTGTCGCTCGTCGCGGGGATCACGCGACGGCAGCGGATGCGCCTCGTCGACCACGGCGTCGCACGGGTGACGGAGCTCGCCTCGGCCGGAGAGCAGCGCGTCGAAGGAGTGCGCGTCGAGACGCTCGCGCGCCTCCGCGAGCAGGCGCGTCTCCAGGTGGAAGGACGCAGCGCGGGAAAAGTGCTCCACGAGCTCCTGACGGACACCGAGCCGCGTGCCGGCCTCGAGAGCTTGCCCGAGCCGTCCCACGGCGACGTCTTCCTGGATCTGGAAGGCGATCCGCACCTGAAGGGACGCGGGCTCGACTACCTGTTCGGCCTCCTCGAGCTCGACGAAGAAGAGGACTACTTCGGTGGAGCGCCGCGGAAAGGACCGCCGGCGTATCACGCCTTCTGGGCGAAAGATCCGGCCGAAGAGCGGCGCGCGTTCGAGCAGTGCGTCGATCGCATCGAAGCGCGCCTCGCCGAGTACGCGAACATGCACGTCTATCACTTCGGTCACCGCGAGAACGCGGCACTGAAGCAGCTCGCCAACCGGCACGGCACCCGGGTGGAGGTCGTGGACCGCTGGCTCTCGCGCCATGTCCTCGTCGATCTGCACCGCGCCGTCCGTCAGGGGATCCGAGCGTCGGTGGAAACGTACTCGTTGAAGGAGCTCGAGCCGCTCTGGTCGTTCACCCGGAAGACCGAGGTCCGCGCCGCAAAGCGCGCGATGCAGTACTTCACGCTGGCGCTCGAGACGGGCGCGCCCGGGCTGGCGGACGACGAGCGTGCGGTGATCGAGGCGTACAACCGCGAGGACTGCGAGTCGGCGATGCACCTGCGCGACTGGCTCGAGGCGCGACGCGCCGACCTCGCCGTCGCGAGCGGCCGACCGGTGTCGCGTCCGAAGGAGCCGGAGCCGAAGAAGACCGACGATGCCGATCAGCGCGTCGCCGCGGCGCGAGTCGCCCGCGAGCTCACCGAGCCGCTCGCGGACGGCGACGACTCGCCGCGAGCGAAGAGCCTCCGTCTGCTCGCGTCGCTGCTCGAGTGGCACGCGCGCGAGGACAAGGCAGAGTGGTGGGAGTACTTCCGCGCGGGCGAGGTCGGACCCGAGGAACGGCTCGAGGATCGCAGCGTGCTCGCGAATCTCGAGCTCGTGGGCGAGGTCGGCAAGGTCCTTCAGTCGATCCTGTACCGTTACGAGTTCCCGGAGCAGGAGCACGGGATCCGGGCCGACGGCACTCCCGAAGATCCGGACGGCGGAGAGACGTTCGGCACGGTGACGGAGGTCGGACCGGGGTATCTCGTCGTGAAGAAGGGCAAGCAGCGGAAGCCCTCGACGCCGTCCCGGCTGATCCCGGCAGGACCGCTCCCGACCACCGTGCAGCGCCGCTGTCTGCTCGAGCTCGGCGAATCCGTCCGCGATCACGGACTCGAGCACGACGGCGATTTCCGTGCGGCGCGCGCGCTCCTCTGCCGTCGCCCGCCCCGCAGCGACGGTGACCGCGCTTCACTGGTCCGGAGCGGCGAAGATCCGCAGGATGCCGTCGTTCGTCTTGCGCGGAGCCTCGACCACGAGGTGCTCGCCGTGCAGGGTCCGCCAGGGTCGGGCAAGACGACGTGCGCCGCGCGGGCCATCGTCGCTCTCGTGCGCGACGGCAAGCGCGTCGGCGTGGTCGCTCAGAGCCACAAGGTCATCATCCAGCTCCTCCGGAGGGCGCACTCGCTGGCGGAGTCGGAGGGACGTCCGATCCGCGTGCATCACCTCGGGGAGGAGGACGATCGCGACGGCGAGGCGCTTCCCTTCGAGTCGAACAAGGACCACAAGAAGCTCGCGCCGAAGTTCCGCGACGGCGTCTTCGACGTGATCGGAGGCACTGCCTGGGCCTGGACGCGACCGGAGTACGCCGGGATCCTCGACGTGCTCGTCGTCGACGAGGCGGGGCAGGTCTCTCTGGCAAACGCGCTTGCCGTTTCCAGGGCCGCGAAGAGCCTCATGCTGTTCGGCGATCCGGCGCAGCTCGAGCAACCGCAGAAGGGCGCGCACCCCGACGGCGCCGAGGTATCGGCTCTCGAGCACGTGCTCGGCGGGGAAATAACGGTGCCGGACCACGCCGGCGTGTTCCTGCCACGGACCCGGCGGCTCCATCCCGCGATCTGCCGCTTCACGTCCGAGGTGTTCTACGACGGCCGTCTCGCCGCCGTCGACGCGCTCGACGTGCAGCGGGTGAACGGCCCAGGGCTCTTCGACGGCGCAGGGCTCCGCTTCTTGCCGGTCGCCCATCGCGGCAACACGAACAGCGCGCCCGAAGAGGTCGATGCGATAGCACGCGCCGTCGAGGAGCTCTTCGCCGGGGGGCCGACCTTCGTCGATCGACACGGCCAGTCGCGCCCGCTTTCCCGAGCCTCCGACGTGCTCGTGGTGGCACCGTACAACGTCCAGGTTGCGGCGCTCCGCCGGGCCCTCGGCGACATGCGGGTCGGCACCGTCGACAAGTTCCAGGGCCAGGAAGCGCCCATCGTCGTCTACTCGATGACGAGCTCGTCGGCGGAGGACGCGCCCCGCGGCATGGAGTTCCTGTACAGCCTCGACCGGCTCAACGTCGCGACGTCGCGCGCCCAGGCCGTCGTCGTCCTCGTGGCGAGCCCCGAGATCGCGAAGGCACGCTGCAAGACGCCGCGGCAGATGCGCCTCGCGAACGCTCTCTGCCGTTACCTCGAGCTCGCGGAGCCAGCTGGCGTTCGACGGGCGAACCGGGCTCTCCACGAGCCCGAGTCGAAGGTGTGACATCCGTCTACATCGACGCCGACGAAGATCGCGTTTAGCGCGTCGCGGCTTCGTGCCGTTCAGCGGTGTGGATGAAGAGCATCAAGGTGCGCCTCGGCGCGATGTTCGTCACCGCCTTCGCGATCACGCTGGCGATGGCCGGCGTGCTCTATTTCGGCGCCGGGAGCATCGACGAGACGGCCGGGGAAACGCGGATCGCCAACGACGAGGTGCGCGAGCTTCTCACCTTCGCGCTCGCGGCGCATCGCTACATGAGCGCATTCGGGACGTCCCTCGGGCAACGCACCCTCATCGCGAACAACGAACGCCGCATCGCGGCCCAGCACTTCGAGCAGCGGATCGCGACGATCCCGAGCGAGGATCTTCGCGTCCACGGTCTGGACTGGAAGCTACTTCGCTCCATCAGCAAGGACCTCCACCGCGAGCTCGAGCACGCCGACACGCTGCGCGCAGCTGGAAAGTTCGCCGAGGCGGAGCATCTCTTCAACCTGGCGCGAAAGTCGCTCTTCGAAGAGGAGATGCTGCCGTGGTTCACGCGTGCGATCGAGATGCAGCGCGCGCAGGTGAGCGCGGCGGAGAGCGACGCGCAGGCAGAGGCCGGCACACTCCGGAGATGGGCGAACTATCTGGCGGCGATCTCGGCGCTCGTGACGCTGTCGGCCGGGGTCGCCCTGGCGCGCCTGGTTTTCCGCCCCGTACGCCTGTTGACCGCCGGAACCGACGCGATGGCGCGCGGCGACTTCACTTACCGAATTCCCCACGCGGAGAAGGAAGACGAGCTCGGGGTGCTCGCGAAGCGGTTCAACGAGATGGCGAGCGTGGTCGAGAGCGGCCAGCGCGTCCTCCTCGAGAAGAATAAGGCGCTCGAGCAGGCATACCTTCTGCAGGGCGAATTTCTCTCCATCGTCAGCCACGAGCTCAGGTCTCCGCTCCACTCGATCCTAGGGCTGACCGAGCTCATCATGGAGGACGGCGCAGAGCTGCCCGCGCCGGTGACACGCAACGTCCGCAACGTCGCGCTGGGGGCCCGGCGACTGCTCGCGCTCATCAACGACATCCTCGACTTCTCCAAGCTCAAGGCGGGGCGCATGCAGGTGCACGACGACAGCTTCCGCGCGAAGGAGCTGGCGGAGCTCGTCGTCGAGGAGACGCGTGCGCTCGCACAGGGCCGCGCGATCGACGTGCGGCTCGACAGCAAGATCGACGACCTCGTGATGCGTACCGACGAGACCAAGGTGCGTCAGATCCTCACGAACCTGATGAGCAACGCCGTGAAATTCACGGACTCGGGCAGCGTCGTTCTCCGGGTCCGTCGCGCGAGCGACGAGCAGGTCTCCTTCCACGTCGTAGACACCGGCGTCGGCATTCCCACTGAACAGCTCGCCGTGATCTTCGAGCCGTTCCGGCAAGCGCAAGGGTCGGATCGGCGGGCGGTCAGCGGGACCGGCCTCGGTCTCGCGATCGTTTCACGCCTGAGCACTATTCTGGGCGGACAGGTGACCGTTACGAGCACCGTGGGGAAAGGCACCGAGTTTGCCGTCACCCTCCCAGCCCGAACCACGACCCACGATGGCCCGCATCCTGATCATTGACGACGATCCCGTCTACGGGGACATGACGACCCAGCGGCTCGAACGCGCCGGCCACAAGGTGAAGCTCCATATCGGCCCGTTCGGCGCGAGCGCGCTGGCCGTGCACGATTCGCCGGATCTGGTGATCCTCGACGTCTTCATGCCGGGGCTCTCGGGACCGGAGCTCCTCGGCATCATGCGAAAGAACGCCGGTAGACCGGACCTGCCCGTTTTGCTCTTCAGCAGCATGGATCCGGGGCCACTGTCGCGCCTCGCGACGGAGCACGGGGCCGTGGGCTGGGTCACGAAATCGGCGAGCCGCGACGAGTTTCTGACCGCGGTGCAGAAGGCACTTTTGCCGTGAAGGGGCTTCGCGCGTTCGTGGTGTTGCTCGGCCTCGCCACGCCGGCCTGTCACGACCGAGCGAAGGACATCGAGAACACCGCCGTCGCAGCGCCCGTCGAGAAACCGTCGAG
This sequence comes from Polyangiaceae bacterium, assembly GCA_036272055.1. GTDB lineage: Bacteria > Myxococcota_A > Polyangia > Polyangiales > Polyangiaceae > DASZVB01. Next base: position 119,121 of record DATAZL010000105.1, read on the forward strand.
CGCGGCGAGCGGCACGTCGGAGCGCGTGCAGCCTGCGCCGCTGACGATCGCCTACAGCGACTGGCCCGGATGGATTGCCTGGGACATCGCCGTCGAGAAAGGCTTCTTTCGAGACGCGGGCGTGAACGTGCGCCTCGACTGGTTAGACTACGTCCCGTCGATGGAGGCCTTCTCCGAGGGCAAGGACGACGCGGTCTGCATGACGAACGGGGACGCGCTCGTCACGGCGTCGAGCGGTGCGCGGAGCGTCGGTATCCTCCTGAACGACTTCAGCAACGGCAACGACATGATCGTCGCCCGTCGCGAAGTGAAGAACGTCGCGGATCTCCGACACCGGAAGATAGGTGTCGAGGTCGGCTTCGTCGATCATCTGCTCCTGATGGAGGCCCTGAAATCCGCGTCGATGACCGAGGCCGACGTCGAGATCGTCGACACCAAGACCCACGAGACCCCGGCGCTCCTGAAGAGCGGCTCGGTTGCGGCCATCGCCGCGTGGCAGCCGAACAGCGGGCAGGCCCTCGACCTGCTTCCAGGGTCGAAGGCGATCTTCACGAGCGCGAACGTGCCGGGGCTCATCTACGATCTTCTCTTCGTCAGCCCGAAGAGCCTCGTCGAGCGGCGGAGCGACTGGTTCAAGGTCGTGAACGTCTGGTTCCGGGTCGCCGCATTCATCGAGAACCCCGCGACGCGGCCCGAGGCGCTCCGGATCATGAGCGCGCGCGTCCACCTCACCCCCGAGAAGTACGGCGCGCTCCTCGACGGCACGTTCATCCTGAATCACGAGGGTAACGCCCGTCATTTCGAGAAGAAGTCCGGCTTCGACTCGGTCTACGGGTCGACCGAGGCGGTGGACAAATTCAACATCGCGAATCACACATACAAGGAGTCACCCGCGCTCGAGGCGGTGCTCGATCCGACCCTCGTGGCGGAAGCGCTCGCAGAAAAATAGCCTCATGCTTGACGCGCACTCGCCGATTCTCGAAGCTCGCGCCAGGGTGGGAACCGCATCGCAACCGAAGGAGCTCGACTCGACGGCGTTCAGCGGCGTGGACGAGCCTATCCTGTACGGCGCCATCGGCGAATGCGCGACGGTGTCGCTCGGCCCGTACATCATCCTGCTCTGGCGGACGAGCGTGATCATGCAAGGCGTGCTCTGGTGTGAAGCCGCATTCGAGCGCGTCACGACGGAGCGAGCCGAGGGACCACTCGGCGTGTTCGTGGTGATGGAGCCTTCCTGCGACATCACGACGCCGCCGGACGTTCGCACCCGCTCCGGGAACATGCTGAAATCGAACGAGCCGCGCATCCAGCGCGCCGCCGTGGTCTTCGAGCGAGAAGGCTTCGCGATGACCGTGCTCAGGAGCGTCATCACCGCCATCAACGTTGCGAGCCGCGTGCGGTTCCAGAACTCCGTCTTCAGTGACACCGGCAAGGCGGCGGACTGGCTCGTGACTCAGGAGATGCGCGACAGCTCGGCGATCCGCGCCCGTCACCTGCTCCTGCTTCTGAATCAGATGCGACGTCTCTGACGTCAGGCCGACACGGCTGGTACCCACAGCCCGTGGAAGCCGAACGGGACGCGGAACGGCAGTTTGATCTTCGCGATCGGCTCACGGCTCATGTTGCTCGCATCGACGATGTAGAGGTCGGTGCGATCCGTCCTGCGATCGTAGACGTACGAGAAGAGCCATCCCGCGTCTTCACCGGTGGCGTTCCGGCTCGCGACGAAGAACGCCTCGTCGGGCCAGAGCGCGGCGTCGAAGGCGTGCACGGTCGACTCGTTCCGCGTCCGGTCGAACTTGACGATGCCCTTCACGCCGTCGGGGTGCTCCGAGCCGTCGGGATCGGCGAGCCAGAGGCCGTAGCCGTAGCGGTAGTCGAGACCGGCTCTGCTGCGGTTCAGCTGCGGAAACTCGAGCAGGCGGTCATCTATCGTCTCGCGGCGGGCGGTGCCGGCGGCGACGTCGATCGTGTACCGCTCGAGGTTCGGGAAGTGATCGAACTTCGCCGGGCCGTCGACCCAGATCTCCGGCAGCCGGCACGCCTCGAGCACGATGTTGCCGTCGGCGTCGTCGTAGGCGTTCATCGTGTGGAAGATGAAGCACGTCTCGATGTCGATCCAGACGACGTCCGAGTTACCGCCGTCTCTCGGCATCACGCCAAAGCGCGCCTGATGCGACGGATCCCACTTGAACGGGAAATGTGAGCCCGCGATCGCCGCATCGAGATCGAGCACGATGGGGAGATCCATGAAGATCACCCGCGTCGCCGTCACCTGGAAGTCGTGCATCATCACCGAGCCGGGCAGGTCGATGACCTCGCTCCGGGTGAGGATGCCGTTCGCGTCGGCGCGGTGATAAGTCAGGTAAGGCGCGACGCCGCCGTAGCCGAAGAAGAGCATCTCGCCGGTGACCGGATCGAGCTTCGGGTGCGCGGTCATCCAGGTCGTCAGCTTGCCGTCGAAGTCCCAGGGACCGACCGTCGAGAGATCGTCGGCGGAGAGCTGGAATGGGAGCCCCACCTCGCCGAGCGCTAGGAGCTTGCCGCCGTGAGAGACGAGCGAGACGTTCGAGTCGGTGTCCGTCGGTCCGGGAAGCACCACGGCCGGCGCCGCGTCGGCTGCCGACGGGTGAAGGTGCGGCGTGTCGATGTACCGGTTCTTGTACCAGAGCGCCTTGCCGTTCTTCAGCCGGACACCGTGGACCATGCCGTTGCCGACGAACCAGTGCGCCGAGTCTCCGAACTTCGGGTTCGAGCCGTTACGCAGGTAGAGCCCGTCGAGCTCCGGCGGGATGCTCCCCTCCACCTCGAGCGTCATCTCCGTCTGCTCGTCGGCGACGGGGCCGAAGTTGAACTGCATCCACCACGGCGCGCTCGGATCGAAGTTCCACGATGGAACGCCTGCCTCGGTAGCCATGCCGACGCCGCCAGGTTGACGCACCGAGGCGCCGTTCGAGCAACCGAGCAGGAGCCGTGGCTCGAACAGCGCGACGGCCCCGAGTCCAGAGAGGCGGAACGCGTCGCGGCGCGAGAAGCGGTGCATCGCCGATGAATTTACACCATCGAGCGCGCTTCTCGCGCGCTAACTCCGACGGCCTCGCGCGTCAACCCGGCTTGGTAGCCCGGAACGGCCCTCGCGCGAGCGCCGTTGCCTGCCGCTCGAGCCACGCGGTGACTTCCTCGTGCGGGATGAGCCCGCGCCCGTCGGAGACGTAGGTGAGCCCCTTCAGCACGTCGGCGTACGGCCCGAAGTCACTTTCGATTACACCCGCGCGTCGGATCCGCGCAAGCGCTTTCTGCACCCTCAGCGCCGCTTGCTGCGTCGCTTCCTGTCTGGGGTGGGAGCCCTCGGCGTCGCGGTCGTCGGCGGAACGACGCGCTTCGCCTTCACGTCGCTTTTCGCCGACGATGCGGCGTCACGAGTCTTCTCCGCTACGATACGTTTCGTCCGTGCCTTCAACGTCGCGGCGCCAGTCTTCGACGACGTGGTGTCACGCTTCGTGGAAGACTGACGGCGCTTCGACGTCGTGGCGCCGCTCTTCGTCGTCGTGGCGTCGCTCTTCGTCGTCGTGACGGCGCCCTTCGTCGTCGTGACGGCGCTCTTCGTCGTGGCGTCGCTCTTCGTCGCTGCGGCCTCGCTCTTCGTCGTCGTGACGGCGCTCCGTTTCGTCGCGGCGGTCTCCGGCGCTGCGTCGTCGCGATCCGATAGCGCGATGCGACGGGCGGTCTCCGCCGCACGCTGAACGAGCGGCGAGAGGGCGTCCGCGGGCGACTTCTTCCCGCCCCACGCTGCGGGCGCACCGAGCTGGCGCAGCACGGCGCCGTGGGCGACCTTCTCGTCGAACGAGAACCGGAGCGACGGCATCGCCTCTCGCGGACGGTCGTACTCCGCGGCGGTGAACTTGCCGGGCGTCATGCGCGGGATCTCCGGCGGCTCGGCGTCGCTCGCCGCACCTGCGCTCGCCGCACCTGCGCTCGCCGCCTGCGACTTCGCCGTGGAATGCGCCACTGCGCCGCCGCCCTTGCCACGAAGGGCGCGGAGCGCGTCGAGTACCTGCGCCTTCGTGCGGCCGCGCATCTCGAAGAGCATGAACGGATCTCTGTCGAGCACCTCGCCGAGCACGTAATGCGTCGCCGCAATGTGCTTGCACGGATCGCCGTGGTCGGGGCACGAGCAGCTCGTCGTGAGCTCGGAGCGCTTCCGGGGGAAGAGGCTCGTCTTCGCGGCCTGAAACGCGACGTCGATCTCCCTGGGCATCTCTCCGCCGAGAAGCTCCGCCGTGAACTGCGCCTTCGAGGCCATCTCCGTGATGGCGCTCTCCCACGCCGTGTCCGACAAGTTCGATAGCCGGATCCGGATCTTGTATGGCGAATCACTCGACCCCGTCACCTTCGCGGTGACCGCTCCGGCGTTCACTTCCAGGTCGTGGGTTCGACCCGCCCGCGCGTAGGTCCTGCCACGAGCGAGCCGGCCGGAGTCGCCGGCGAGCACGCTCTCGAGAGCCGAGATCCAGCGCTGCCCCCACCAGGTCATGCCGGTGGCGCTCACCTTGATGCCGTTGGCGGGGGGCGCCTTCTTCGTCCCGTACATCCGGTAGTCGTTGCGTTCCCAGGGGCTCACGCGCGCTCTCCTTCCGCGGCACGGTTCGCTCGCTTGCGCCGGGCGGGCGCGACGGCTCCGTCGTCGTCGCTCTCGTCACTGCTCGCTATCGCGCCCTTCGACAGCGCGAAGAGCTCGCGCAGCTCGGTGTCACCGAGCTCGGTGATCCACTGCTCTCCCTTGCCGACCACCCGGGACGCGAGCGCGCGCTTCTGCTCGAGCAGGCCGTCTATCTTCTCTTCCACGGTTCCCGCGCAGAGGAGCTTGTGCACCTGCACCGCGCGCTTCTGGCCGATGCGATAGGCGCGGTCCGTCGCCTGATCTTCGACAGCGGGGTTCCACCACCGATCGTAGTGAAAGACGTGATTCGCCGCGGTCAGGTTCAGACCGGTGCCGCCCGCCTTGAGCGAGAGGACGAACACCCGCGGACCGTGCGCATCCATCTGGAAGCGTTGCACCATCGCGTCGCGCGCGCGCTTCGAGGTGCCGCCGTGCAAGAAGATCACCTCCGAGCCGAGGGTCGCCGAGAGATGCGCAACGAGCCGGTCGCCCATCTCCCGGAACTGTGTGAAGAGGAGCGCGCGATCGCCCGACGCGAGCGCCTCCTCGAGCATCTCGGTGACGCGCTCGAGCTTGCCGGAGCGCCCGGCGAGCGGACCGCGCTCCGAGAGGTACTGCGCGGGGTGGTTGCAGATCTGCTTCGTGAAGGTCAGGAGCGCGAGGACGCGACCGCGCCGCTCCACGCCCTCGGCGCTGGCGATGCGGCGCATCTCGTCGTCGACGACGGCCTTGTAGAGGGTCGCTTGCTCGCGGGTCAGCGTGCAGACGACCTTCATCTCGTTCTTCGGCGGGAGATCGCGGATGATGCTCGAGTCGCTCTTGAGCCGACGCAGGATGAACGGACCGACGACGCGCTGGAGCCGCGCCGCCGCTTCTTCGTTGCCGTAGCGCTCGACGGGCACCGCGAACTCGCGACGGAACCGCTCGAGCGAGCCGAGGAAGCCCGGATTGGTGAACTCCGAGATCGACCAGAGCTCTGCGAGGCGATTTTCCACCGGCGTGCCCGTCAGCGCAAAGCGGTGCTCGGCGTCGAGCGAACGCGCGGCCTTCGCCGTCGCCGACGCGGCGTTCTTCACGTTCTGTGCCTCGTCGAGGGCGGCCACCGACCACTTCACGCTCGCAAGGAGCGCGGCGTCGCGACGGAGCAGGCCGTACGTCGTGACGACGAGCGAGCCCGCTTGCCGCGGAAACTCCGCCGCGGACCGCACGCGCGTCGCACCGTAGTGCGGCGTCACGCGGAGCGACGGCGCGAACCGCTCGAGCTCGCGCTCCCAGTTTCCGACCACCGACATCGGTGCGACGAGGAGCGCCGGACGCTCGTCCCCCGGCGTCTCTTCCGCCCTCCGGAGCAGGAAGGCGAGGAGCTGCATCGTCTTGCCGAGCCCCATGTCGTCGGCGAGGCACGCGCCGAGCCCGAGCGACGCCATGCTCGTCAGCCAGGCAAGCCCACGCTCCTGATACGGCCGCAGCGTCGCGGCGAGCCCCGCGGGCGCGCCGAGCGCCGTCTCTCTTCCGGTACGCATTCGCTCGAGCAGCTCCGACAGGGTGCCGGTCGCGGTGACCTCCGCGGCGAGCTCACCCTCGCGCGTTTCCCCGGCGAGCGCCATCTGCACCGCGTCGCGCAGCGAGACACGGCCCGGGCCGCGCTCGAGGTGCTGCTGGATGTCGTCGAGCTCCCGCGGATCGACCGCGACCCACGCGCCGCGATAGCGAACGAGGGGCGCCTTCTGCTTCGCCAAGGCGGCGAGCTCGTGGGGGGTCAACGTGTCGTCGCCGATCACGGCTTCCCAGTTCACGGCCACGAGCTCGTCGAGGCCGAGCCCGGCAGTGCCGTGCACCGCACCCGCGACCTTCGACGACTTTCCGCCGACGCGCGCGCGCAGGCGGAGCCGCCGCCGGCCCGACACGGTGAGCTCCGCCGGCACGATCACGCCGAAGCCCGCGTCGGAGAGAGCCGCCGCGCCGTCGCCGAGAAACGACCACGCCGTGGCCGGATCCAGCTCGAGGAGCACCGGCTTCGTGCCGGAGAGGGCCTGCGCGATCGGCGGGAAGAGACGCGCGGCGCGTCCCAGCGCCTCGAGGAGCGCCTCCTCCGGAGCGCGAAAGGCGCGGCCGAGCTTCTCGAGCCCGCTGCCCGACGTCCACACGTCGGATGCGGGGACGAGCAGGCTCCGGTCCTCCGGCGATTGCAGGAGAAACCGGAGCACGAACGGAGCGCGATCTTCCTCGGGGAGCTCCAGGCGGAAGCACGCGCGCGGGCGATCGGGCGCGCCGAGGGCGGGCGCCGTCCAGCGCTCCAGCGTGTCGACGACGGAGCGCTCCGTGAAGCCCCGCACCTCGAAGCTCGGGTCGTCGCTCTCGAGGGCCGCACGCCAGCGCTCGTCCCACGACGAGGGACCGGCCCCTGGTTTCGGCCGTGCCGCGACCAGTGGCTTTGCCGCACGCGATAGCTCTGGTCCGCCACGGCTCGCGCGGACGAGAGCGTCCACGACGGCGTCGAGATACGCGCGGAGCAGCGCCTCGGGTGCCCAGACGTCGTCCCCCTCCCCTTGTGCGACCGGGACCGCGTGCGCGGAGAGCGGCATGCTGCGCGCGAGCGCCGCGACGTCGTCCGCGTCTTCAGCGGCGGACAGCGCGGCGGCCCAGCGTGCTTCGACGCGACCCTGCTTCCGCGCGACGGTCGGGACGACGCGCTCGCGGGCGAGGAGCTCGAGGGCGAGCTTGCTCGCGAGCGTCCAGGTGACGACCGACGCGGGCAACGTCTCGAGAGCGGGAGCCGGAACGACGGCGAGCGTCGACACCGCGTCGAAGAGCGACAGCTTCAGGCCGTCGACGTCCCGACGTCCCGACGGCGTGACGAGATTCGCCTGGTGCGGCTCGCCGCCTTCGGCGAGCCGCGGTACGTCGCGCGCTGCGACACCCAGCTCGTCTCCCCAGAGGAACAGCGCTTCGGGATCTGGCAGATAAACTAGCGGCACCGTCGATTCCTCAGAGTGAGAGACCCTTGAACTGACTCACGTAGAGCTGACGGTAGAGGCCGCCCGCTTCGATGAGCGCGGCGTGAGTGCCGCGCTCGATGATCCGGCCGCCGTCGATGACGAGGACCTGATTCGCGTCGCGGATCGTGCTCAGACGATGCGCGATGACGAAGCTCGTGCGCCCCTTCATGAGGCGAAGGAGGGACTTCTGGATCCGTGCCTCGGTGCGCGTGTCGACGCTGCTCGTGGCCTCGTCGAGAATCAGGATCGCGGGATTGGCGAGCAACGTGCGCGCGATGGCGAGGAGCTGGCGCTGCCCCTGACTCAGATTGCCGGCTCGCTCCGACAGGACGGTCTGATAGCCCTGCGGCAGCTGGCGGATGAAGTGATCGGCGTCCGCGACCTGGGCGGCCGCGACGACCTCTTCGTCGGTCGCGTCGAGGCGGCCGTAGCGAATGTTCTCGAGCACCGTGTTCGCGAAGAGGAACGTGTCCTGAAGGACGAGCCCGAGCTTGCGCCGGAGGTCGGCCTTGCTGCACGCACGGAGGTCGGTGCCGTCGATGGTGATGGCGCCGCCGTCGAGCTCGTAGAACCGCGTGAGCAGGTTGATGATCGTCGTCTTGCCGGCGCCGGTCGGTCCGACGAGCGCCACCATCTCCCCCGCCTTTGCCGTGAGCGACATGTCGGTGATGACGGGCGAGCCGGGCACGTAGGAGAACCCGACGTGGTCGAACCGCACATCACCCCGGATATCGCCCATGGGATGCTCACCCGCGGCGTCGACCTCCGCCTTCGTGTCGAGGATCTGGAAGACGCGCTCCGCGCCGGCGAGCGCCGCCTGGATCGTGTTGTAGAGATTCGAGAGCTGGCGGAGCGGATTGATGAAGTTCTGTCCGTAGGTGATGAACGTCGCGATGACGCCGACGCTGACGAGGCCCGCGAGCGCGAGGAACCCTCCGAGCCCCGAGAGCACGATGACGAATAGATTGCCGAGCACCGACGTGAGCGGCATGAGAAGGAGCGCGTAGGTGTTCGCCGACACGCCGGTCCGGTAGACCTCGGCGTTGCTCGCCCGGAACGCCGCGGCGACGGCGTCGCCGTGCCGGAAGATCTTCACGACCTTCTGGCCGCTGATGCCCTCTTCCATCACGCCGTTCAGCTCGCCGAGCGCCCGCTGGAGATCCTTGAAACCGCGCCGCGTGTACACCGCGACGAAGCGCGTGAACCAGAACATGATCGGCACCACCAGGACCGAGGCGAGCGCGAGCCAGCGATCGAGCACGAACATCGCGATCAGGATGCCCGCCATCGAGAGCACGCTGGCGAGGAGCGACGTGACGTTCTGGGCGACGGCCTGATTGATGGCGTCGATGTCGTTCGTGAGCCGGCTCATCAGCTCGCCCGCGGGCCGCGTGTCGAAGAACGAGAGCGGCAAGGACTGCAGGTGCGTGAAGAGGCTCGTGCGAATGTCCTTCAGCGCGCGCTGGGAGACGCTCGCCATGATCCAGTTCGCGACGAAGTTGACGGCATTGCTCGCGAAGAACGCCGCGAGCATGACGAGCGCGATGTGCCCGAGCCCGGCGGCGTCACGCCGTGCGACATACCGGTCCAGCGCGACACCCATCAGGTAAGGGCCGAGGAGACCGAGAACGGTGTAGACGACGACGAGCAGCGCGACCACGACGAGCGCCGTCTTGAAGCGCTCGAAGTAACCGACCAGACGCCGGAGCGTCGCCTGCGCGTCCGCCGGGCGCTCGATCTTGCCCATTCCGCGCGGCCCGAGCGGCTGCATGGCGGCGCGGGTGCCCTCCGTCCCGGCGCGACGCTCGGCGGTCATTGTGCCACCTCGCTTTCCTGCGCGACGGGCTCGACCGCGACGCCTCTTCCGAGCTGCGACTCGTAGATTTCCTGGTAGATGGCGCTCGCGCGCATGAGCTCGTGATGCGTGCCGGCCGCGACGACCCTCCCCTTGTCGAGGACGTAGATCCGGTCGGCCTTGAGCACGGTGCTGATGCGCTGCGCGACGACGATCGTCGTCCGCTCGTCCTTGTCCTTCTCGAGGGCGTCCTGGATCCGCGTCTCGGTCTCTACATCGACCGCACTGGTGCTGTCGTCGAGGAGAAGAAGCTTCGGCCGGAGCAGGAGAGCGCGCGCGATCGCGAGCCGTTGCTTCTGCCCTCCGGAGAAGTTCGCGCCGCGCTCTTCGACGTGGGTGTCGTAGCCGGCGGGGAGCTTCGCGACGAAATCGTGCGCCTCGGCCGTCTTCGCGGCCCGCACGACCTCTTCGTCGCTCGCGCCGGGGCGGCCGTACGCGATGTTGTCGCGGATCGTGCCGGTGAAGAGGAGCGCCTCCTGCGGCACGACGCCGATCTGCGCGATGAGCGAGTCCTGGGTGAGCCTTCTCACGTCGTGATCGGCGAACGAGACCGTGCCCGACGTCACGTCGTAGAAGCGCGGAACGAGGTTCACGAGCGTCGATTTGCCCGCGCCGGTCGCTCCGAGGATGGCGACGGTCTGCCCGGGCTCGGCGCGGAGCTCGATGTCCTCGAGCACGGCCTCGTTCCCCTCGCCGTGATACGTGAAGGAGACGCCGTCGAGCGCTACGCACGCCTTCGCGTCGCCTGGAAGAGCCGTCGCGCCGGGCGTGTCCACCACGTCGGAGACTGTGCTCAGGATGTCGTGCACGCGGCGGGCCGACGCGAGACCGGCGGCCCAGGTGTTCGACAGCATCGTCATCATGACGATGGGCGTCATCGTCGTGAGCATGTAGTTCGAGAACGCGACGATCTGACCGACGGAGAGCCGTCCCCGGATCGCCTCGAGCCCACCCGACCAGATCACGACGACCATGCCGACGTTCACGCAAAGAGTGAGCGCCGGCATCATGGCCGACGTGAACTTCATCACCTCGATGGAGCGATCCGTCATCTCCTCGTTGGCGACGGCGAAGCGCTCTTCCTCGAAGTCGGCGCGCACCAGGGACTTCACCAGGCGCGCGCCGGCGATGTTCTCCTGGAGCACGTTGTTCAGCGTGTCGAGCTTCGACTGCACGACGCGGAAGAGCGGCTCCATCTTCATGATGAAGACGACGATGAGCGCCGACGTCACGACCAGGAGCGGCAGCATCGTCAGCGCCAGCTCCGCGCTGGTCGCGACCATCAGGACGAGGCTCCCGAGCATCAGGAGCGGAGCGCGGGTCCCGATCCTGAGCGAGATCTGGGTGAGACTCTTGATGGCGCTCACGTCGCTCGTGAGCCGCACCATCAGCTGCCCGGTCTTCTGCCGGTCCAGGTTCCCGAAGGAGTAGCTCTGGATCTTGAGGAAGAGCGCCTCGCGGAGATCCCGCGCGACGCCTTCACCCACCCGTACCGAGTAGACGTTGTTGCCGATCGCGATGACCGTGCTGACGGCGGAGATGCCGAGCATGAGCACCGCCGTCCACAGCACGACCCCGCGATCGTGCTCGAGGATCCCGTGATCGATGATGCGCTGGATGAGCCGCGGGATGGCGAGGTCGAAGCAGACCAGGACCGCGAGGAAGACCAGGGACGCGATCGAGAGCCCGCGATACGGTCTGATGAACCCGAAGAGCCGGCCGAGGTAAGCCACGCCGCCGGCAGTCTAGCGTCAGGGCTTCCGCAGTCTAGGTCACGGCCTCCCGGAGACGAACCCCGACGAGGCGTCGCAGTGCGAGCCGGTCGGCAGATAGCTCCCCGCGTAGAACACCTCGAACTTGAGGACGTCGTGGAACTCGTCGATGACGTAGAGCACCTTGGCGTCGGCCGCGGCGATCTCCACGGGCTTGCCGTACCCGGGCGGCGTCGAGCCGAGGTTCACCCAGTTGGCGTCGCAGCCGTCCCCGTAGTTGAAGTAGATGTCACCGTTGTCGTTCAGCGCGAAGAGCCGCTCCCCGAGGGTGCCGCCCGCCGCCACGACGCGCGACGCCTGATACGGATTGCCGACGTAGTCCCATGACTCGTCCGCGCCGCTGTGCGAGCGATAGAGCGATCGTCGTTCAGCACGAAGAAGAGCGAGTAATTGCCGCTCGAGCTCGACCAGTCGTAGGGGGTGTCGTCGTAGCGACCGACGCTGATCTGCGCCGCACTGCCCGGATTACCGAGGTTACTTCCGTAGTCGTTGTAGAGGGTCCTACCGTTCGTCAGGTAGTACCAGTCGTGTTCCCGGCGCCCTGGCCGTCGTTCTCGTAGAGCGCGCCGTCGTAGTTCTTCGCGTAGAGCTTCGGCCCCATCCCGCCCGTGCGCCACGTAGAGACGCGCGGAGAAACGCAACGGAACCGCGGCGCCCGGAATGGGCCCGCGTGCTCCCCGACGATTGCCGACGATTGCCAACCGTCGGCGACCGTCGCCCGGACTACCGCGACGGAATGCGCCCGAAACCCAGCTCGGCGACGCTCATGTCCTCGGCGCCGTAGTACGCCGCGACCATCTCGCGTGCGCCCGGACGCGTGTAGACGTCCGCCGCGGGCTTCGTGATGAGATCGGCGATGACTGCGGCGACCTCTTCCGCGGATTGAGCACCGGGCAGGGCGCGCGAATCGACGCCCCCGTGGAGCGACTTCACGCCGAACTCCGTCGAGACCACTCCCGGGTGCACCGACGAGACGTGAATGTCCGGGAAGGCGTCCCTGAGCTCGACGCGCAGATTCGCGGTGAGCGCGTTGAGGGCGTGCTTCGACGCCGAGTACGCGGAGCGAAAGGGCGCGAGCGGGAGCCGTCCGAGGAGGGACGACACGTTGACGATGTGTCCACGCTTCCGCTCCTTGAAGTGCGGGAGCACGGCCTGCATGCCGTAGAGGGCCGACTTGAGGTTCGTGGTCATCATCTCGTCGAGGTCGTCGTCCGTCAGCTCGGACACGACGCGGGAGATGCCGCGCCCGGCGTTGTTGACCCAGACGTCGATCTGCCCGAACCGCGCGAGCGCCGCATCGCGAGCGCGCTCCACGTCGGCTCGTCGAGTGACGTCTGCGACCACCGTCAGGGTCTCGGCCCCAGCGCGTGCCGCGACGTCCGCGAGCTCCTTCTCCCGCCGGGCCACGAGCACGACCTTCGCGTCCCGCTTCCCGCCGAGCTCCGACAGCGCCGCGCCGATTCCTGCACTGGCCCCCGTGACGACGATGACCCTGGACTTCATGATGCGAGCCTAGAGCGGATTTTTCCCCCGATCATCCCGGATCGAGGCGAAATCGCGGAAGGCTCACCCCGGATGACGGTAAAGGCATCGGTCACGAGCCCCGATGCCGCGCTTTCTCCGTCGCCTCCGGCTCGTCGTCACCGTCCTCCTCGGGCTGACGTGCAACGGCTGCATCTACGCGCGTCTCTTCTATTTCAACGACCCGAACCTCGACGCTCCGAGCTACTTCGACGAGCGTGTCGTGCGCGCGTCGACCACGCCGGCACCCTTCGTGAAGGGCCCGGAAGCGAAGCTGGAGCTCACCCCGAAGGAGCGCGCGCGCTATCGTACCTTCGACGAGTTCCTCGAGTCTCAGGGGACGCGCGCCTTCGTCGTCGTGCACGATGACGCGGTCGTGTACGAGCGCTACTTCGCAGGCGTCACAGCGTCGACGGAGCTGCCGTCCTTCTCGATGAGCAAGACGTACGCGGCGACGCTCCTCGCGCGCGCCGTGAGCGACGGGCTCTTGCCCTCGATGGATGCGAAGCTCGTCACCTACGTCCCCGAGCTGGCGGCGAAGCCGGGCTATCGCGACATCACCCTCGACGAGCTGCTCCGCATGACGTCGGGCATCGACTTCGACGAGACGACGATCGCGGGTCCGCTCTTCTACTACACCACCGACCTTCGCCGCATGATGCACGGCTACGACGTCGCGTGGCGGCCGGGGACGCACTACCTGTACGGCAGCCTCAACGTGCAGCTCCTCTGGGAGGTGCTTCACCGGCGTCTCGGAGACGAGACGGTCACGCATTACTTCGAGCGGCAGGTGTGGGGACCGCTCGGCGCGACGCACGCCGCGTCGTGGTCGCTCGACAGCGACACGAGTGGCATCGAGAAGTTCTCGGGCGGCTTCAACTCGACGGCGCGTGATCACGCGCGCATCGGCCTCCTCTACCTGCACGGGGGCCTCGCGAACGGCCGGCGGATCCTGCCGGAGGAGTGGGTGACGCGCTCGCTCACGCCGGACCCCGTCGCCGGCCTCGTTCACACCACCGACGACTGGGTGCGGCGCGGCCGTTATCAGTGGTTTCTCACGCGGAACGGCCGCGCATTCTTCGCCAAGGGCTACGAGGGCCAGTACATCTTCGTGGTGCCCGCGAAGCACGCCGTCTTCGTCCGCTTCGGCGAAGGCTACGGCGAGACGAACTGGCCGTCGCTTTTCCTTCGCATCGCAGATCGTCTCTAGATGATCAGCGGCTCAGGTTGCCACGGCCTCGCGGACGTCGACCTCGATGTCGCCGAGGATGGCAGCGTAGCGCTCGGTCCAGGCCTTCGCCGCGTCGAGATCGGCGAGGTGAAGCATCGTGAAGCCCGAGATGAGCTCCTTCGTCTCGGTGAACGGGCCGTCGGTCCACGTGCGACTCGTTCCCTTCGTGCGAAGGCGCGCGCCGCGCGAGCTCGGCTTCAGCGTCTCGGCAGCGAGGAACACGCCGGCCTCCTTCATCGACGCGATCAGCGCGTCGAGCTTCGCCGTCGTCGCGGCAGGCGGAGCGGCGCCCCCTTCGAACCGTGCGTCGGCCTTGGTCGTCGCGAGCACGCGCAGCGGCGCGTTCGCCGGCTTCGGCATCAAGCCGAGGTCCCAGGCCTCCACGACCGGACCAACGTCGATCTCGCCGTCGACGATGGCTTCACCGAGGCGCGCCGCCCACTCGACGGCTTTCTCCATCGTCGGCACCTTCAGCATCACGAAACCCGCGACGAGCTCCTTCTCGCCGACGGTCGGCACCTTTCCCGGGGTGCATTTCCCGCCCTTGCAGATGAGCCGCACCCGCTCCGACGTCGGACGAAGGCCGGCCGCGTTGTGAAGAGTGCCGCTGGCCTGCGCCTCACCGACCAGCTTGCCCATCTCCTGGATGAGCCCCGGCCGCGGAGGAACGGCGTTCTCGAGATCGGGCGTCATCTTGTGCATCACCATGAAAAGCATCGCAATTTTCTCCTCGGCAGGCCCTGCGCCAGCCGCTTTCGAAGAGACGACGAGCGACGATGCGACGGATCGACAGCCGGCGGCGGTTTTTTCCGAGCCCCGTCAGGAGCTCACGAAGCCGCGCCGTCCGGCGGGCGGGTCACGCGAGCGGATCGCGGTAGATCTCGTCGAGCGGGAGCTCACACGAGACGGACGCGAGCCGCACCGCTCCGCTGCCATGCTCGATGGAGGTCCACTCGCCACCACTCTGACGGCCGATCAGCTGGCGCGACGTTCGCGCCCGCGCGCATCAGTTGCAGAGGACGATGCCGAGGAGGGCGCAGCCGCAGCTGCCGTTGTTGCGGCAGCAGGGTGCTTCGAGGATGTTGTTGCAGTCGGGGCACGAGTTCACGCTGCACTGCGTGGGCGATCCGCCGGCACCGGTTCCGCCAGTGCCGCTTCCGCCGGTGCCGTTTCGACCGCCACGCCCGCCACCGCGACCGCCCGCGCCGGTGGTGCCGCCGCTGCCGTTCCCCGAGACGCAGCTCATGCCGTCGGAGCTGCGGGTGAAGCCGGAGAGACAGTCGAAGTCACAGGCGTCGCTCGTGCACCTGGTGTAGCCGTTCGCGGGAGCGCCGGCGCAAGGAGTGCACGCCTCACCGAGGTCGCAGCCGTTCGACGGGATGGGCACCACGCAGGCCATGCTTCCCTGACAACGCTTCTGGCCGTTCGGGCAGGCGTTACCGCCGTCGGTCGCGATGCCGCTGTCGGACGACATGCCGCCGATGCCGTTGCCGGCGTCGACCGGAACGGTGCCCCCGGTGCCGGGTCCGCCACCCGCGCCGGCGCCGCCCTGCGAGACCTTGCCGCCGCTGCCGCCACCCATGCCGGTCGCGGGTGCTCCGCCCGACGTGAAGTTGCCGCCGGAGCCGTTGATCGCGCCGCCGCTTCCGAAAGGCGTCCCGCCGGTGCCGCTTCCGGATGGCGTCCCGCCGGTATCGCTGTCGCCTCCCGCGCCCGGTGCGCCGCCGGCGGAGTCACTCGAGCCGCCGCTGCCGAGGTTCAGCGCGTCGTCGAGCTGCTGCGGATCTGCACACGCCGCGATGACGACGATGGAAGCCAGACACGTGATGACGGCGCGACGAAACGACATGACCGCGCGACCCTAACCGGCTTCACGGACTACGGACAACACAGTTCGCTAAAGCGAAAATAGCCGAGCGCAACGGATCGGCAGATCGCTACCGTTCTCGAAAAAGTTGAACCGTGTTCGGAGCGGGACGCCCGCCAGGCGCGTGATGAAAGAGCTGCAGAAGCGGCGCGAACGCTCGTGCGACCGGCTCAGGGACCGACACCCGACCGCGGCGGACCGCGACGACCAGGAGAGCGCAGGCGCCGGCCATCACCGACGCGGCGACGAGCGCTGCGATGGCCCGGCGCGCACTTGACGATGCGCGCCGCTGCGGCGGGTCTTCGACGGCAACCGTGGTGACGGCGGGTGCCGTGGCAACGACGTCCAGCGGAGTCGGCAGGACGGCGATGGGCCTGCTCGCGAGGGATGCGGGGCGACCGACGGCGATGATCTCGTTCACGACGACCGTCACCTCGACGGTCGGCGGCAAGAACTCGTCGAGCTGCACCGCGCGGTGCACCTTCGTCACCGCGTTCGACGGATCGAACCCCTCCGTGATGGCGCGGACCTCCGGTGCAATCGTGCGCACGCCGCTGCGATTCGTCTGCGCGAGCAGCTTCTCGGATTCGACCAGGGCGCTGGTCTCGACCGCGTGGCGCCTGACGGTCACCGCGGTCGGAACCGACACCTCGCCGGAATCGGGAACGTCATTGCCATACGAAGGACGTGGAACGCCCTGCTCCGCCCTCGGAGTACGCATTCCGAAAGAGTACGTTCGTCGAAACGACGTCGGAAGCGAAACACGCCGTTGGTGTCGCGACGTGACGAAATAGGTGAGACCGGCGCGCACCTCTTCGTGCGCGTTCGTGCGCGTTGACCACATCGTGCTCCATGCCGTCGGGAGCGAGAAATGCTCAGAGAATGCGCTGGGTGACGAGATAAAGGGTCCGCGGGTCGCGGTGCCGCATGCGGAAGCCCGTGAAAGACCCGTCGAGATCCGCCGGCGTGATCCGGCGGGCGTGACCGACGTCCACGTCGCGTGTGACCTCGAGCACGTGCCGCGCGAACGGCTCATCGTCGACGAGCACGACCAGCTCGAAGTCCTTGTCGTCCTCGAGGCTCCGGAAATTGCCGTTGGTCGAGCCGTGGATCGAGAAGCGTTCGTCGAAGACCGCGAGCTTCATGTGCGTGAAGTGGCATGCGTACTCGTAGACGTCGATCCCGTGCTCGAGATAGCGCGCGTAACAGTACTGCTGTGCGTCCTGGGAGAACTCGTTGTCGTTGTACTCGCGCGCAGGGCCGATGATGGTGACGGCGAGCCCGGGCCTCGCGCCCTTCGCCTCGCAGAGCGCGTCGATCAGCGCCGGATGATAGAGGTACGGGTTCTCGATGAAGATCGAGCGCTCGGCGCGACGGATCAGCTCGACGTACTTCTCGCGGACCTCGTTCGGCTCCGGCGTCGGGGAGTTACAGAGGATCCGCGCGTCGCGAACGGGGAAACCGCGGGGCGCCGGAGCGTCGCCCTTCGCGCGGATCGGCAGGTCGAAGTCTTGCCCGCCGTCGAGAACGAATCGCTCGTGGAAGGCGTGGTCGAGGTCCGTCGCGATGGGCCCTTCGAACCGAGTCAGGCTGTCGTGCCACTTCCACCACGGCTCGACGAGGCCGGCATTCTTGCGCTCCTCGCCCTCCTGCTTCGCCTCCTTGGTCGGGTCGAAGGGGACGTGGTGCATGTACTGCGCGCCGATATTCGCGCCACCGGCGTAGGCGATGCGTCCGTCGATGACGACGATCTTCCGGTGATCGATGTGGAGGTCGTCGATGTCGATGGCGTCGGAGATCTGGGCGGAGAGCGACTCCAGACGTTCGTTCAGACCGGGGAGCTTCCGGTCGTAATCGATGTTCGTGTCGTGGACCTCGATGCCGGCCCGGGTCATGCGCTCACAGAGCGGCTTCACGTCGGTCGGGTCGTGCTTCATCGACGGGTCGTGCTTCATCATCTCGGCTTCGCCGGTCGAGAACGGATCGCCCATGGCCGTCTTCTCGACGTTCAAGAGCACCCGCACCGTGACGCCCGCGTTCGCGCGCTCGATGAGCGCGTCGGCCACCTCCTCGCCGACCGGATCGCGGAACCAGAGGAAGATCGAGACGTGGACCGTCGTCGTGGCCGCGCGGATGTCCGCGAGGAGCGACGGCAGGATGGCGTGCCCGTTGACGAGCAGCTCCGCATGGTTCGCGGCAGACATGTTCACCTCACGTTCGCCGCGAGCTCCACGAGCGCGCGCTTTCCTTCGCGAAAGACCGGCCATCCGTCGCCGACCAGCACCGCTTCCACCGACGGCAGCTCGGCGAGGCGCTCGACTGACGCGACCGCGCGGGCGCGATCGACGAGCTTACCGTCCGGCAACAGGTTCAGTCTGCCGCCCTGGTGCGCGCGCACGAGATCGCCGGTGACGAGGGTATGCCCGTCGAAGACGAGCGCGAGCTCGCCCGCCGTCTTCGAACCCTCGAGCTCGATGACGCGCACGCCGTCGATCGGTTCGTCCCCTTCCCCGAGCCAGCCGTCACAGTGAACCGGGAACGACTCGCGCTCGGCGCGCGGTCCGAACACGCGAGCGCCAGTGAGCTCAGCGAACCGCTTCGCGTCGCGGGCGTGATCGGAGTTCGTCAGGATGACGAGGCGCGCGCCGCCGAGCGCCTTCAGGTGCGCCGCATCGTGGGCGGACAGCGGGAGCGGATCGATGGCGACATTCCCGGGTGGCTCCGTCCAGAGGACGCTGTTGAAATCGACGTTCCGCGATTCGTCGAACACGGACCAACCGAACAAGGTGGGGCGGTGCAACGTCTTCATGGCTCGAGTCCATGTCACGGAAACCACGGAGACAAGCCCATTCCGCCAGAAGCGGTTACCGTCCATTTTCGCCCCGTAGGCGAAACTGCAAGCGGGAAGAGCGGGAAGAGCCGGGCTCAGCAGGTCAGAGGCTCACCGGAAGGCGAGGATTACCCAGGTTGACGCGAGTCGGGCGCCGGCATTGCATTGCATCGTGAGGATCTTCACGCCGACGCTTCGTTTCCCGTTCTCGCTCGCGCTCTTCGTGCTGGTGAGCGCATGGCTCCTGGTGCCGTCCGTCGCCCGCGCGTACCCGGGGCCGAACAACGTGAACGGGACGGCCGGCTCGGGGTACGTGACGTCGAACGTGCTCGGCGGCCTGAGCTTCGGCTGCAACGGCTGTCACTTCGGGACCCTGAATCCGCCGTCCAATCTGTCGATCAACGGGTCGGGGCTCGGGACCTTCGCCGTCACCAACGACCAGGTCGCGAACTTCACGCTGAGCTTCAATGTCGGAGCCGGCAAGCCGTACGGCGGCTTCCTCGTCGCTCACAATGACGGCACGGCGAACAACGCTGGCGGCACCCTCGGCCCCGGCGGAGACGGCTTCGAGCACGCTTGCAACTCTGCCGATGGGTTCCCGTGCAACGGAACGTCGAACGGCAACACCGAGGTGATGCACCAGTCGCCGCGCGTGAACTCGGGCGGCGTCGTGTCGTTCCCCTTCACGTACTCGCCGGTGGGCGGGCGCTGCGGCACCTTCACGTTCGACGTCTGGGGCAACAACGTGAACGGCGACTCGGCGTGCGACGACTCGAACGACGCCGCGCTCACCGGCGCGTTCAACGTCGTCGTCAACTGCGCGGCGTCGACCGACCCCTGCAAGTCGAACTCGTGCAACACCTCGACCGGCACCTGCGTCACGACGCTCCTCACCGGGAACGCCTGCAACGACGGCAACGGCTGCTCGTTCAACGACACCTGCACCGCCGGTTCGTGCGCCGGGACGCCCATCTCCTGCGCGAGCGACGCCTGTAACACGCGCGCCTGCAACGGCTCCGCGGCGTGCACCGTCACGCCGCTCAGCGGCGGCGCCTGCGACGACGGGCAGTCGTGCACCGTCAATGACGTGTGCACCGCGGGCGGGTGCGCCGGCACTCCGACCGGCTCGTGCGCATCGGGGCGACCTCTCGGGAGCTCGTGCACCGCGGCGTCGCAGTGCGCATCGACGCTCTGCGTCGACGGCACGTGCTGTAACAACGCATGCAGCGGACAGTGCCAGGCCTGCAATCTCGCGGCGACGAAGGGCACCTGCTCGCCGGTGACCGGTGTTCCCGTCGCGCCGCGCGCGGCGTGCGCCGGGGACGGCACCGCGTGCAGCGGGACGTGTAACGGCACCAACGCCGCGGCGTGCACGTTTCCCGCCGCATCCCAGGTCTGCCGGGCACCGGGGTGTACGAACGACGTCGGGTCGCTCGCCGCCGATTGCGACGGAAAGGGCTCCTGCACTCAAGCCAAGACACAGAATTGCGCGCCGTACGTCTGCGGGCCCACCGCGTGCGACACCGCGTGCACGGCCAACGCCGAGTGCAATACCGGCAACTACTGCGCGGCGGGCAAATGCGTACCGCTGGTGAAGCAGGCCGGCGTGTGCACCACCGACGGGCAGTGCGGCAGCGGGCACTGCGTGGACGGCGTGTGCTGCGACACCGCGTGCACCGGCCAGTGCGAGGCCTGCAACGTCGGCGCGACGGTCGGCACGTGCTCGCCGGTCGCGAATGCACAGCCGCACGCGCCGAAGGCCGCCTGCACGAGCGACGGCTCGACGTGCGGCGGGAGTTGCGACGGCACGAACCGTCAGGCGTGCGTCTATCCGGGCCCCGCCGTCGAGTGCCGGGCGAGCGACTGCGTGAATGGCATGGCGACCGTCGGCGCACGCTGCACCGGCAACGGCAAGTGCCCAGCGGCAGAGACGCTCGCATGCGGGAAGGATTGTGTCGGCAAGCAGTGCGGGAACGACTGCGTCGCGTCCTCGCAGTGCAACCTGAACCAGTTCTGTCTGTCGGGCCAATGCGTGCCCCAGCGCATGGCGGGAAGCGTCTGCAGCGACGCGAGCGAGTGCCTCTCGTCGTTCTGCGTCGACGGCGTGTGCTGCAACTCCGCGTGCAACGGCCAGTGCCAGGCGTGCGACAGCACCGACAATCCCGGCGCGTGCACCGCGGTGAGCGGCGTCCCCCACGGCGAGCGCCCCGGGTGCGCCGGCGCCGGTCAGGCGTGCGGCGGCGCCTGCGACGGTACCAAGACGACTGCGTGCACGTACCCGACCTTCACGAAGGTGTGCGCCGCCGGCAAGTGCACCGGGGCAGTCGCGACGCTCGCGCGCGTCTGCTCCGGTGAGGGCACCTGCGGGCCGACCCAGGAGCAGCTCTGCTCGCCGTCGCCCTGCGGCACGACGTCGTGCAAGGGCAACTGCACGACCGACGCGAACTGCACGGCGGGCAACTACTGCTCCGCCGGGATCTGCCGTCCGAAGAACCCGCTCGGTGCTCCGTGCGCGGCGCCCGATCAGTGTACGAGCAACTTCTGCATCGACGGGCTCTGCTGCAACAGCGCCTGCGACGACGAGTGCTCGGCCTGCGACAACCCGCTCAGCACCGGCGTGTGTGCCCCCGCCGTCGGCCCGCCCCACGGCGCGCGCCCTCCCTGCGGCGGCAACGGGACCTGTGCCGGGGCCTGCGACGGCAAGAGCACGACGAGCTGCGTCTTCCCGAAGCAGGACACCGCGTGCGGCACGCCGGGTTGCGGCGAGGGCGTCATCGCCACCGCGCCAACGTGCAACGGGATCGGCAACTGCATCGCGAGCAGCGACACCGCCGACTGCTATCCCTACGCCTGCACGTCCGACAACCCGACTTGTCTCACGACCTGCGCGACGAACGACGACTGCTCCGGAGGCGCCGTCTGCGCGAGCGGCTCGTGCATCAACCCCCTCCCCGACGGCGGCGCGTTCGACGGCGGCATCGACGCCGCAGCCGGCGGAGCAGGCAACGCCGCGGGCGGCACCTCCGGCACCGCCGGCACAGCGGGCCGCACCGGCGCCGGCGGCGCGAGCGGCAGTGCAGGCCGCCCGAGCGGCCAGGCCGGCACGCCGTCTCTCAGCACCCCCGACGCCGGGCTTCCGCTGGACGGCGGTGGACTCCTGGCCGACGGCGGCAAATCGCACGGCAAAGCCTCCGACAGCGGTTGCGGGTGTCGCGTCGCTTCCGACGCGGACGGTCGCACTCACCGCAACGCCCTCGCGGTCACCCTCGTTGCTCTCGGGCTCGTCCTTCGCCGTCGCACGCGACGGACCTGAGAGCGAGGCACTCCTCCGAAGCGACGCATTCCCTTCGACGCGTCGGCGTCGGCGGGTTCCGTCGTTTCACAGGCCTTTTTGCCGGAGAAAATCGATGTACCTCGGAGGTACAGCGCAATTTTTTCCGCAACACCCCATAAAAAAACGGCAGAAAGCGCGCGCTCACGGCGACGCGATTGCGACGCCACGGCGTCAGCGCGGCAGGGTGATGCCGCTCACTTTGGCGCAGTAGGCGAGGAGGGCGTCCTGGAGCTCGGGATCGCGGGCGGCGGCGTTAACGTCGCGTGGCTTCTGGTGGTAGAAATAGCTGGCGGTGACGGTGGCGGCGCGGTCTTCACTGACCGCCAGCCATGCTTGCGTCACGGGGCCGAGCTCCAGATTGTCTGGGGCACCCGCTCCGCCCATCTTCGTCGGCACCCAGCCGGGTTCGAGGGCGTTCGACAACACGGATGGCCAGAGGCGCGCCACGGCGAAGGCGAGGACCACGTCGTAGAACTTGCTGTTCGCGTAGGCCTGGCTCCCGTTCCAGTCGCGCTGCTTCCACTCGGGATCGCGGACGTCGGTCTCGCCGCCGCGGTGCATGCCGGAGCTCAGGTAGACGAGGCGTCGCGGTCGCGGCATGAGCGCCGTGAGGACGTACGGAGCGACGACGTTGATGGCGAAGAGGCGCTCGATGCGGTCCTCCGTCTCGACTCGCCGCGGCTCGCGGTAGCCGATCGCGACGTTGTGGATCACGGCGTCGAAGGGGCCGGCGGCGCGCGCCGCGACCTCTCGCATACCGGCGAGCGTCGTCACGTCGCCGACCACGACGTCCTTCGCGCTGGGCAGCGCGGCGCGCGCCGCCTTCGCACGCGCGTCGTTCCGCGCGTGAAGCGTCACTGCGTGACCGTCCGCGACGAGCAGCTGCGCTGCCATGAGCCCCAGGCCGTCCGCGGAGCCGGTGATGAAGACGCTGCTCATGGAATAGTCCCATGGTGCGCCACGCCGAGCCGCGCAATGGCCCTGCTCGGCCTGTTCACGGCGTCGGCGGGATGGGGAACCGGGTTCCGGGGGCGAAACGCAGGTCGAAGTTCGGACGCTCGAGGTGTTCAAGCTCGACGCGGTCGGGACCTGGACGCTCGTCGGTAGCTGGGCGGGCGAAACGCGGGTCCGTGCGGAACCGTTCGACGCCATCGAGCTCGACCTTTCCGTGCTCTGGGCGGACGTCGAGCTGCGCGGCGAGTGAAGAGCCGGAGGACGCGGTCCGCGCAGCTGACTCTCAGGGCCGAAGCCGGTCTTCGACCTGCGCGAATTCGGACTACGATTTCCGAGAACTACTCGCCGATGAGTGCGAGGACGGCGACGGGGTCTGGCTTCGATTTGTAACGGAGGATGCGGGGATCGTCGGGGACGGGGGCGTCGTTGCAGCGACGGCGATCGTCGAGGTATACGATGGAGTGACGGAGATTGGCGGCGTCGCGACGCGCCAGCTCCTGCGCGACGTGTTCGGCGGTCCAGAAGCCGCACAGGTCGAGACGCCAGCGACGGGTAGCGTCGCCACGGTGCACCAGCTCGAGGTCGGACAGCTCCAGCACGCCGACGGCGTCTGCCGCGGAGGGCTCCCTGATCACGGTCCAGTTGCTCGCCGCGGTTTCGAAATCGGCGGCGAATCGGTGCTTCGCGCGCGCGAGGGGATCGGCCGGCTCCGACGGGAGCGGCGCACGGAATTCATCGACGGCGAGTGGATCACCGGGACGGATTACGAAGCGGAACCACGGGCGGCCGCGGGTGAGCGTGCACCACGCGGTGAGCTCGAAGCCGTCGCAGGTCGCGACGCACGCGAGCAGTGACACGAGCGCCTTCCCGTAGGCGTCCGCGTGGCGCGTGAGGGCGAGCGGACCTGTGATGTCGAGCGCGACGCGTGACGGCGCGTTGCCTCGGTCGTCTCCCGATGCACGACGGAGGGCCGGCTGCTCGACGGCGCAGATCAGACCGAGCCGGCGCGCTTGAACGAGCAAGCGTCGTGGATCGCCGGACGCGGTGAGACGCACGCTCGCGGAGCGACGGAGGAGCGACGAGGCGAGCGCGCGATTTGCCGCGAGTGCGAGGCTTGCCGGCGACAGCGTGGCGGGCAGGGACGGCACGCGTCGCTCGCTGCCGAGATCCGCAACGAGTGCGGCCTCGAGCGCCACGACAGGGACGTCGAGCTCGCTTGCGACGTGCGCAAGCACGTCCGTTCGCGGTGCGGACGTCATGCTCGCGGCGGCGCGGAAGACGTGCCATCGAGCATCCGCGGGGGGTACTGCGCTGGTCACGCGCGTCTCGAGCGACTCGAGCAGGTGGATCGCGACGCGAAGCTTCGACCGCGGCGCGGGCGACGTCAAAGGTTCGCGAAGACGTGCGGCGAGGTCGCTCCGCTTCTCGCCCTCTGCGCGTGCGTACTCGTCGAGCAGCGCGCATAGCCACGGGTGGTCGCGCTCGCCGAGATAGCGCGGCACGACGCGATCGCCCTCGAGACGTGAACTAAGCCGGAGCAGTGCGCGGGGCAGCAAGGCTTCTCCTTTTCTGGCTGGTGCGGCGCGCCTCTGTCGTGGAGGCGGTGACGAGCTCGTACACGACGGCGTGCTTGCCGGGAGCGGGACGGAGGAGCCGGCCGATGCGCTGCACGTGCTCGCGCGCGCCGCCCGCTCCGGCCACGATGATGGCCACATCCGCGTCGGGGACGTCGATGCCCTCGTTCAGGACCCGGGAGCTCACGAGGGCGCGCAGCTCTCCGCGCCGGAAGGCGTCGAGCACGCGATCGCGCTCGGCACGCGGGATGTCGCACGTGATCGGCATGACGAGACGCTCGACAGCGATGGCGCAGGCAGCGTCGTTATCGGCGGTGAAGACGAGGATGCGCGCGTCACGGTGGCGTGCGAGGAGCGCACCCACGGCGTCACGCTTCGCCCGCGTGAAGCCGAGCATCTTCCGCGAGCGATGGAACGCGGCGAGCGCGAGGCGCCCCTCGCTCGACCGGGACGCCATACCGACGAACTCCTGCCACGTGCCGCCCGGATGCTCGCGGCGAAACGCGCGATTCGCGTCGGCAATACGCGATGATCGGCTTGATATCGCGCGCGCTCGTCCGGCTCGAGCCCGAGAGGGATCACGACGACCTCGAAGTCCGCGAGCCACTTGCCGGCGAGATCGGGCACGCTCTGCGTGTACACGACGGGACCGAGCAACGTCTCGAGACGCCGGAGCGCGTCGCCTTCCGGCGGCGTCGCCGTCAAGCCGAGACGCTTCCGTGCAACGCACTTCTCGAGCGCCTCGTCGCGCAGCGTCAGGCCGAAGTGATGCGCCTCGTCGACGACGAGCAACTCGAACGCGTTCCCGAGCCGCGGCATGTAACGGTGCGCGCTCGCGAACGTCGACACAGTGAGCGCCTCGACCCGGTGCACGCCGTCACCGAGGCAACCGAGCGGCCCGTCGTAAATGCGAGCGAGCTCTGCGAGCCATTGGCGGAGGAGCGCGCGCGTCGGCACGAGACAGAGCGCGCGCGCCTTCGACGTGGCGAGGATCGCCGTCGCGACGCGCGTCTTCCCGCTTCCCGTCGGCAGGACGACGAGGCCGCGATGCCCTGCCGTCTCCCAGGCCGTCACCGCAGCTTGCTGATAAGGACGCAGCTCGATGGCGCGAAATGCCGCGGGCGCGCCGCGCTCCGGAGGCACGACCTCGTCGCGAACGGGCAATCCACGCTGGACGAGCGCGTCGAGCACGTCACCATGACGGAACGCGGGCGCCCGAAAGAGCCCGACGCGCGCGTCCCAGGTGACGCCAGGGAGCGACGCCACACCGACGTCCGGAGCTTCCACGAGCACGAGCGATCCGTCGTCGAAGAGAAGCCGCATGCAGGTCCGTCCAGCGCCTCGTCGGACGCCGAGGGGACGGGTTGCGGGAAATGCGCACTTTGCCCGACGCGCTCCGGCCGACTCGCCTTGCTTTCTGGCGGAAAGGCGAGCGTAGTCTGTCGACGGCGTTTTTGCCGCCAGCAAGCAGAGGCACTTCATGGGCGACAAGTCCCCCAAGCAGAAGCAGCGCGAAAAAGAACAGAAGACTGCCGTCAAGACGCAGACGAAGACCAATCAGGCGAACCGCCAGGCGTCCTTCTCGGCGAGCGCGAACAAGGACAAGAAGAAGTAGCCTCCCGCCGCGCGCATGTACCCTGCGGTCAACGCTCCGATGGTTCACGCCGGGACGCTCGTCCCTGGCCAGCGAATCACGCTGACCCCCGAACACGCGCGCGGCCTTCGCTTCCGTGAGGTGAACCCTAAAGAGGCGTTCACCCTGGTCGACGACGCGGGCCGCTTCTTCCGTGCGTCTCTGACATCGCTCGCCGAAGGCGGCGGGGAAGCGCTGGTGTACGAGGCGATGACGCAATCGCCCGAGTCGCCTGCGCACATCACGCTGCTCTGTGCGGTGCTCGCACGGCAGCGCATGCTCGTCGTGATCCAGAAAGCGACGGAGCTCGGCGCGGTGCGCGTCGTGCCCATCATCTCGGAGCGCTCCGTCCAGCGCGCTGGTCTCGCGCACGAGAAGGCACATGCCTGGCCCGGTCAGGCGCTGCGCGCGGTGCGGCAGTGCCGTCGCGCGAGCGTGCCGGAGGTTCGCCCCGCAGTAACGCTCGGAGCGGCTCTCGACGACGCGAGCTTCGCCGGCGCGACACGTCGGTTCTACCTGGACGACCAGGGTGACGATTCGAAGCGCGCTGCGGGAGGCGGGACCCCGACTCCGACCGAGATCGCGTTCGCGGTGGGGCCCGAGGGCGGTTGGACGGACGCGGAGCGCGCATTGTTGCGAGCGCGTGGCGCGACGGGTCTGCGCTTCGGAGGCCGCGTGCTGCGCGCCGAGACCGCGGTGCTCGTCGGCGTGGCGTGGCTCCAGGCCGCGTTCGGCGATATGTGACGTCTACTCATTCGGTGAAGAAGGTCGTGGACACGAAGAAGTGACATTCCCGGTTTGGGTCGCCCGTTGACATCGCCCGTGGCCGTCTCATATTACGATTGTAATACGACGTTCACGAAAGGGTTGCGCCGATGGGTAAGCTCGACGGCAAGGTTGCGGTGGTGACGGGGGGGAGTACCGGGATCGGGTTTGCTTCGGCGCGGCGGCTTGCCGCGGAGGGGGCTCACGTGTTCATCACGGGCCGCCGCAAGGACGAGCTCGACGCGGCGGTGAAGGAGCTCGGCAAGAACGTGACGGCGGTTCAGGGTGACGTGTCGAAGCTCGCCGACCTCGACCGACTGTTCGCGACGGTGAAGGCGTCGAAGGCGCGCATCGACGTGCTGTTCGCGAACGCGGGCATCGCCGAGCCGGCGCCCTTCGGCGAGATCACCGAGGAGGCGTTCGACCGGCACTTCGGGATCAACGTGAAGGGTGCGCTCTTCACGGTGCAGAAGGCCCTGCCGCTCCTCGCGGATGGCGCGTCGGTGATCCTGACGTCGTCGATCGTCGGATCCAAGGGGCTGGGCGCGGTGAGCGTCTACAGCGCGACGAAGGCGGCGCTCCGCTCGTTTGCTCGCACCTGGACGACGGATCTGAAGAGCCGCAAGATCCGGGTCAACGTGGTGAGCCCGGGAGCGGTGAACACGCCCGGACTGCAGGGGCTCGCGAGGACGGACAGCGACGGCCTCACTGAGGCGTACAAGGATCGCGTTCCCCTCGGGCGCGTCGGGGTCCCCGACGACATCGCGAACGCGGTGCTGTTTCTCGCCTCGGACGAGAGCAGCTACGTGACGGGGACGGAGCTGTTCGTGGACGGCGGCCTCGCGCAGGTGTGACGATGTACGGCTCGAGGCCAGCACGCGGTGACGCGGTCGGCCTCGCAACGGCCCGGGATTCGGTTAGACTCCGTCGATGTCGGAGTTCCGGATCGTCGGCAGTGGACGGCCGCAGTGGTTCATGGTTCGCGGCGGAGACGTTCCGGCGGTGCCGTTCAGCGTGGTGGGGCCGAAGGGGGTTCGCTACACGGTCGCCAAGACCCAGGAGCGGACCCCGAACGACCACCCCGATCGCGACGATCGGCTCTTCATGTTCACCATCGCCGAATCAGGGCCCGAGCCGCCCGCCAAGGGCACCCTGACGGTGGACCCCGACGACGGCGTGCGCGGCTGAGTTTATTCACGGGGGCCTTGCCCCCGCGGCTCGCTTGCGGCTTACACGACGGAGCGCCCTTACGTCAGTGAATTTGGACGGCGCGCGGTGGGTCGGTATGCTCCGGCTCATGCCGGGTGCCGCGCAGGAACGCTGGTTCGTGTACATGGCGCGCTGCGCGGACGGCACGCTCTACACCGGTATCGCGCGGGACGTCGCGGCGCGCATCGCCGCGCACGACTCGGGACGCGGCGCACGCTACACGCGGGGGCGCGGGCCGCTGACGGTGTGCGCGACACGACGCTGTAACTCGAAGGCGACGGCACTCCGTCTCGAAGCGGCGATCAAGCGGCTCCCACGCGATCACAAGACGCGCCTGACGGAGCACGCGCTGAAGACGCTCGCGCGCCAGTGCAGCACGCGCACGCGCGAGTCCCTCGCCGTCGCGCGCTGAAACGGCGTTCGAGCGATTCAGCTCCGTCGCGCGGGCGGCGGCGTGGGTTGCGCCTTGGGGCGCTCTTCGGGGGCGTTGCTGATGCCGCCGATGCCGGCGCCGGTGATGACCTTGGCGGCCATGAGGGTTTGAACGACGCGGAGGACGTCGTCGGCGCCGGTGCTGACGGCGCTGTGCTCACCACCGCCGCTTCCGCCGGTCGTGCCGAAGTTGACGAACTGGCTGTTGGAGAGCGCAGCGGCGACCTGCTGAGTGAGCTCGGGAGCGAGCTCGAGCCTCTTCAGATCGAGGTACGCGCCGCCCGCCTCGGCGAGGGCCTGGGCCTTCATGCGGATGGCCTCCGATTCGGCCTGGGCGATGGCGCGGATGCGGGCGGCCTGGGCGCGGCCCTCCGCTTCTTGCTGGATGACGTTCTGCTCGGCGTCGGCGCGCGCTTGCGTGATCTGGTTCGCGCCGAGCTCCGCCTCGCGCTGCTGGCGAACCGCGGCTTGCTTCTCGGCCTCGGCGCGCGCGATGGACGCGCCGTTGGAGGCGATCTGCATGTTCAGGTTCTTCTCCTGGTCGTTGATCTTCTGGGCGGCCTCGAGCTGGGCGATGCGAGCACGCTGTTCTTCGCGTGCCTGCACGACGTCGGCGTCGGCCT
This sequence comes from Polyangiaceae bacterium, assembly GCA_036272055.1. Lineage (GTDB taxonomy): Bacteria > Myxococcota_A > Polyangia > Polyangiales > Polyangiaceae > DASZVB01. The sequence continues at coordinate 148,380 of DATAZL010000105.1, forward strand.
TGGCGCGGGCGGCGGATTCGCGACGGCGAGCGTCGGCGACCTCGCTGAGCACGGCCTTGATGTTCAGGCTGTTGAACGACAGACCGAGGTCGAGGAGCTCGCGCGAGCACGCGTCCTTGATGATGACGGCAAGCTCGTCGTCGTCACTGCGCGGTGGAAGGGCGAGCTCCGTCGTGCCGGCGAGCGCGAGCGCCGCGCCGGTGGGAGACGCGCTCGAGGCCGGTGCGGCAAGCGCGGAGCGCGCGTTGAAGAGCTGGTCGTGCTTGAGGAGGTTGATCGCGCGTCGACCGGCGGAAGAGAGCACGTCGGTGAGGGTGGAGAGCTGCTCGCCGCCGGACTTGGAGAAGAACTTGTTGGCGGCGGTGTTCACCATGGCCTCGTCTTCACCGACGCTGACGATGGCGGACGCCCTCACGGTGACCTTGACCGGCGCGGGACGGCCGGTGTTGTCGACGTCCGCGGTCTGGTCGGTGATCTCGATGTCGACGTTGATCGCCTGGGCGGGGATGAAGCGCACCTGGGTGACGACGGGGACGATGAGGGCCTTGCTCGGGCCGCGGTAGATTCTCAGGTTGCGTCCGCGGCTCGCGAGGAGGATCTCGCCCGCGTCCACGCTACGAAGGAAGGTCGTGATGATGACGGACGTCAGCACGAGGACGAAGAGGACGACGGACGCCGCGATGATCAGCGAAGGTTCCATGAGATCCTTCGGTCTACTCCGCTTCTCCGGCGGTTGCACGCGGCTCAAAGCGTGGACCGCCGACGGCCTCGACGACGAGGGCTCCCGTCCCCCAAATGATATTGCGCCGGCTAGACGACTGAGACGGTGACGCGCTCGCGGCTTGCGTCGACGGACTCGATGACGAGGCGATCACCGACCTTGACGGGCAGGCTCTGCTGGTCGTCGCGGAGGCGCGCGGAGAGCTGCACGCGCCGGCCGTCGCGCACGGTCGAGACCATGCCGCGGCCGTTGCGGAAGGGCACGACGGCCTGGGCCTCGTTGAGGACCAGGGCCTCGAGGGGCGAGCTCGCGTCGGACTGGAAGCGGAAGACGAGACGCCACAAGGGACGCACGAGGGCCCATTCGACCAGCAGGGTGGGCAGGATCACCGCAATTGCGGCAAGCGACGTGGTCAGATGGAAGGCGTGGGTCGCGGCGTTGCCGAACGCGCCGTAGACGGCGAGGACGCTGAAGACCGCTCGCGGCGACGGAAGGAAGCGGAGGGCGCTCTGGTGATGGGCGTCCGCGGGCAGGATCGCCGCGTCGCGGGCACCTGCTTGCGGCGCTCCATGAGCGTGGCCGATGCCGTGAGAGACGCCGTGGCCGATGCCGCCATGGCCGACACCGTGGCCGGAAAGTGCGTGGCCGTGCGCGAAGGCGGGGATCGCGAGCGCAATCAGTCCGACGAGGCCGATGACCATCAACGTGAGGAACATGGGAGTGCCGGAGTTTCAGTCTAGCGCTCCGCCAGAAGGCCGTGCGACGAAATGCCCCACCGGCGGAGCGATTGGCAACGCGCGTGAAACGAAGGCGATTTTCTGGTGGTGCATTATTCCGGGCGATTCGTCCGTCGCGAGGGCACCGCGCGTGTAGAAGCTCGTGGCCCTCGCGCCTTCGTTCGCAGACCAAGAATCGCACACCCACACCATGCAGATCCGTATCGGATACGAGCTTCGTTACACGTTCCCGCAGCCGACTCCGATGATCCTGACCCTGAACGTGCACTACTCGCGCGTCGGTGATCTGGTGGCGCCGGATCACATGCGCACCGATCCGCAGGTGCCGATGCGCGGCTACCGGGACGGCTTCGGCAACTGGTGCACGCGGCTCGTCGCGCCAGCTGGGACGATGCGGATCTGGAGCGACGCTGTCGTGCACGACAGCGGAGTGACGGACATCGTCGCGCCGTGGGCGGAGCAGACGCCGGCCGAGCAGCTCCCCGACGACACGCTGCTCTTCCTGCTCGGCAGCCGTTACTGCGAGACGGATCTTCTGTCGGAGACGGCGTGGAAGATGTTCGCGCACGGGCCGACCGGGTGGCAGCGCGTGCAGGCGATCTGCGACTTCGTGAATCGACACATCACGTTCGGCTATGAGTTCGCGAGCCCGACGAAGACGGCGTGGCAGGTGTTCAACGAGCGGCGCGGCGTGTGCCGCGACTTCGCGCACCTCGCGATCGCGCTCTGCCGCTCCCTGAACATTCCGGCGCGTTACTGCACGGGCTACCTCGGCGACATCGGGGTGCCCCCGGTCGACGCGCCGATGGACTTTGCCGGCTGGTTCGAGGCGTACCTCGGTGGGCAATGGTACACCTTCGATCCCCGCAACAACACCCCGCGCATCGGCCGGATCTTGATCGCGAAGGGACGGGACGCGGCCGACGTGGCGATCAATACTACCTTCGGACCGAACACGCTCGACACCTTCCTCGTCAAGACGGACGAAGTATTGATGTAGGCCGCCGCTCACGGGCGGACCGTGTCACCGCGATTCGACGGCCCGAAGAAAGCGAGACGGCGTGACTTACTGTGTTGGCTGCCTTCTGAACGAGGGCATCATATTCGCGTCGGACTCGCGGACCCATGCGGGCGTCGACAACTTCGCGACGTTCTGCAAGATGACGGTGTTCGAGCGTCGCGGCGACCGCGTCATCGTGCTCCTGAGCTCCGGAAGCCTGGCCGGCACGCAGGCCATCGTGAGCCTCCTGAAGCAGCGCGCCGACGGCAAGGGCGACGGCTCGCCCACCCTCTGGACCGCGAAGACGATGTTCGACGTCGCGGGGCTCGTGTCGGAGGCGACCCGGGACATCGAGAAGCGCGACGGAGAGCGACTGAAGAGCGCGGACCTCGCCTTCAACGCGTCGTTCATCTTCGGCGGACAGATCAAGGGCGAGCCCGTACGGCTCTTCCGCACCTACGCCGAGACGAACTTCATCGAGGCCGAGGGCGACACGCCGTTCTTGCAGACCGGCGAGACCAAGTACGGGAAGCCGATTCTCGATCGCGTCATCACGTCGGACACGACGCTGTCCGATGCGGCCAAGTGCGTGCTCGTGTCGTTCGACTCGACGATGCGGAGCAACCTGTCGGTCGGCATGCCCATCGATCTCCTGTCGTACAAGAGTGACTCCTTCGCGGTGACCATGCGCCGGCGCTTCAGCACCGGTGACCCGTATTTCACGGCCCTCAGCAAGGAATGGAGCGAGGGCGTCCGCGCCGCGTTCCGCGAGCTCCCGGCGCTGACGTGGGAGACGGAAAAATCAGGCACGCAAAATACGCGCTGATTCTCGGCGTATACTTTCACGCCGGATAACTTCGAGTTACGTGGGAGCTCGCACACGGGACCACACACGGTCGGCATCAGTTCCGTTGAACATCGAGGGGATTGCGGTAGGATTGTCGGTCCGGGTTCGCGGGCCACGCTGAAACTTTCCACTGAGTGCGATCGTATCGGCGCCGGGTGCTGTGTAACCCTCTCCCCCAGCACGAGGAGAGTGCATGCGTTTGCCGAGTCGTTACGCTGGAGTATCGAGCGCCCTCCTCGCCGGAGCGATGGGCGCGAGCGCCTGCACGGGCGTCATCGGCAGCGCCGACCACCACGCCGGTCACACGGCGAACGGCTCCGGCGCAAGCAAGGGCGTGGGCCCGGGTGGTGACACGGGCACCAGTGACGACGGAGGGCCTTCCGGTAGCGGCTCGACGGCGAGCACCGGTGCCGGGGGCACGGGCGCAGGTGGAGACTCGACGACGCCGCCTGGGGTCGGCGATCCGACGACGCCCGACGGGGTCGGCTTCTCGACGCGGTTTCCGAAGCTCTCCAACGCGCAGTGGGAGAACAGCGTCACCGACGCTTTCTACCTGACCGCACCGACCGGGTTCTCGTCGGCGTTCGTGCACGAGCCCGCCGACCAGGGGTACGAGGCAGAAGCCGCCGCGCCGCTCACCGTCGGCGGCGATGCCTGGGGCCGCTATCAGACGGCGGCGGAGCAGGTTGCGGATCTGGTCACTCACGACGACGCGAAGTTCCAGAAGATCCTCCCGGCGAACCTGCCGACTGACGGCGACGCGAAGGCCACTGCCGCGATCACGGCCGTCGGGCGGCGTCTTTATCGGCGTCCGCTGACGCAGCCGGAGTCGGACGGTTATCTCGCGCTCTTCAAGGCGGCGCCGACGTTCACCACCGGTGACGCCTTCCACGTCGGAATGAACCTCGTCATCCAGACGATGCTGCAGTCCCCGCATTTTCTCTACCGCGTCGAGCGCACTCAGGGCACGAGCTCGCCGCTCTTCCTCGACAGCTACGAGATCGCGACGCGGCTCTCGTACTCGCTCTGGAACACGACGCCGTCGGATGACCTCCTCGACGCCGCCGGCCGCAAGGAGCTCGCGACGAAGGACGGCGTGCTGTCGTGGGCGCAGAAGATGGTCGCCGATCCGCGTGCCAAGGACGCGCTGCTCTCGTTCCACGAGCAGCTCTTCGGCACGAGCGGTTACGGCACCCAGAGCAAGGATCCGATGTTCTCGTTCGATGCGACGGCGCTCCAGCCCGCGCTCGTCGCCGAACCGCGGATGTTCTTCGACGAGATCGTCATCCAGCAGAACAAGGGCATTCGTGAGCTATTGACCACGCCGGTCGCCTACGTCAACGCGACGACCGCGCCGCTCTACGGCCTGAGCGGCATCACCGGCACCGATCTGCAGCGCGCGACGCTCGATCCGTCGCGGCGCGCTGGGCTCTTCACGCAGATCGGCTTTCTCTCGCAGATGGCCGGGCGCGTTCTCACCGATCCGGTGCACCGCGGGCTCACCGTGCTCCGCAAGGTGCTCTGTGACGAGCCCGATCCGCCGCCCGCCATGTTCATGCCGCCCACGCCCGAAGCCGGCAAGACGACGCGCCAGATCTACGAAGCGAAGACGGCTTGCGGCGTCGGCTGTCACGACATTCTCATCAACCCGGCGGGGTTCGCGTTCGAGCACTTCGACGCCGTCGGCGCGTACCGCGAGACCGAGAACGGCCTCACGATCGACGCGAGCGACACCCTCCGAATCCGTCAGGGCTGGACCCAGGCCGATAAGGCGAAGAATCCTTACGGCACGATCACCTTCGACGGCGCGGTCGATCTGTCGAAGCAGCTCGCCGATCTGCCGCGCACGCACGAGTGCTACTCGCGGCAGTTCCTCGAGTTCGTCCTGTCGCGGCCCGTCGATCCGGTCGAGCAAGGCGTGGGCGCAGCGCTCCGCGACAAGTCGGTCGCCGGCGCGTCGGCGCGCGACATCCTCGCCACCATCGTGACCCTCAACACCTTCCGGGCCCGCGTGCCCGATGCCCCCTGAGACGAGCCAATGAAAGAGCGAGGAATCAAGCGTATCGGCCGTCGGCTGCTCCTTCAGGGAGCCGCGGGTGTCGTCGTGGGTCTGCCGCTGCTCGAGGCGTTCGCGCCCCGGCGCGCGGACGCGGCGCCGAACGGCTTTCGCTACGCGGTCTTCATGCGCCAGGGAAACGGCTGCCAGCAGGGGCGCTACCAGATGGAGCCCGACCGCTTCTGGCCGACCAAGCTCGGCGCGCTCACCGCTGCCGGCATGACGGCCGACGGCGACCAGGCCGTCAACGTGCTCGCGGACTACGCGGCGAAGCTCCTCATCGTGCGCGGCTGTCAGTACAGCAGCGTCATGGTCGACGCGGGTTGCGGCCACTCCCAGGGCGGCCTCCTCTGCCTCACCGCTTCGCACGCCGACGGCAAGAACATCGAGAAAGCGCTCGCCCTCAGCGAGTCCATCGACAACCGCATCGTGCGAGAGCTCCAGGGCGTGGGCCAGGAACCACTCACGCTGCGTTCCGGCGTCCGGAGCTCGTATCTCGACGACGTGCTCTCGTATCGTGGCTCGCGCGACCGCCGCACCGCGGAGGGCAATCCCTACAACGCCTACAAGGCGCTCTTCGGCGTACCGAGCACCATGGCGAGCTCCGAGCAGCAGAACGCGCTCCGGCGAAAGAGCGTCAATGATTTCGTTCGCGGTGAGATGTCGGCGCTGCTTGCCAACCCCAAACTGAGCCAGCAGGACGTCTACAGGTTGCAACAGCACCAGCAAGCCATCCGCGACCTCGAGGTCTCCATGGCTTGCGGCCTCCCGTCCAACCTGCTCGACCCCATCTCGATGGTCACCAATGACCAGTCCACGAGCGACGACGCGGTCGTCACCATCACCCACATGCAGATGGACGTCATCGCCCTCGCCCTCTCGTGCGGCAAGGTCCACGCCGTCACCCTCCAGGTCGGCAACGGCAACGACCAGACCCAGTACACGATCAACGGCGAAAAATACGAGCGCTACCACCACATCTCGCACCGCATCGACAGTGACGGCGACACCGGTACCGTCATCGTCAACGCCGACGTCAAGCACCACGACATCGACAAGCTCTTTGCGGGCATGTTCAAGTACCTGCTCGACCGCCTCTCGTCGTACACCACGCCCACCGGCACCCTCCTCGACGACGGCGCGTCCATCTGGATGAACGACCTCTCCAACGGCCCGCCGCACGGCCTCGACAACGTCCCGTACGTCGTTGCAGGCGGTTGCGGCGGCTTCCTCAAGACCGGCTCCTACGTCGACGTCGGCGACGTCACGAACAACAAGTTCGTCACGCACAACCAGTTCCTCAACACCATCGGCGCCGCCGTCGGCTGCAAGAACGCCGCTGGCGCCCCCCTCGACGACTTCGGCGACCCCGCCCTGAAGAAGGGCGTCCTCTCGTCCATGATGACGACGTAGCGGCCGCTCCGCGGCTCATCGCCCGCGTTGCGTCGCCGTTGCGGCTCATCGCCTGCGTTGCGGCTCATCGCCTGCGTTGCGCTATGTTGCGCCGCGATGCGCGACTTCGCTCCGCCGCTATTCACCTCAGGCTCCCTCCCCGACGCTGTGCGCGACCGCGGCTTCGTCGTGTTGCCCGCCGACTGGACGGCACACGCGGCCGGCTCGTCGCGCTCGGACCTCGTCGCGCTCGGCGCGAGCTGGGACGACATGCCGGCAGATCCGTATCTCAAGGACGGCGGTCACTACCGTCGCCGCCGCCACGCCGCCTTCGTCGTCGATGGCCCCGAATGCCGCCAGATGCCGCGCCGTCCACACTTCCAGTCCGCGGAGTACAACGCGCTCCACGGCGGCATGGAGCGCTGGTTCGACCCGATACGGCCCGAGCTCGCGTCGTCGCCGTCGTTCACGCATCTCCTCACGTCGCTCGCGTCCGTGTGTTCCGCGGTTGCGGGCGCACGCGCCTGGTTCGTCGAGGCGCACCAGTTCCGCATCGACACCCACGAGGGCATCGGCCGTCCCACGCCCGAGGGCGCGCACCGTGACGGCGTCGACTTCGTCGCCATCGCCCTCGTCTCCCGCGTCGCGATCAAGGGCGGCGAGACCCGCGTCTTCGAAGCGGACGCGCCGCGCGGCCTCCGTTTCACTATTACCGAACCATGGTCGCTCCTCTTCCTCGACGACGCCCGCGTCATCCACGAATCGACGCCCATCCAACCCGACGCGTCGCCTGTGGTTGCTGCCTCCGACGACTCACGCGGACACCGCGATACCCTCGTCGTCACCTTCCGCCGCGACGGCTTTCAGGAACGATGAGTCCGGCCGGCACTCATACCAAGCCGTGTAAGCGGAGCTTCACGACGCCATAGTTACCTCGCGACATAGTCTGGCTCCGACGAAAGACTCCACCCCTGCACGGTCATCAGCCCGTGCCGGCAGTCAACCTGGCTGTTGCGTAAAGGGCGTCGCCCGCGCGCGAACAGTCCATTCCCGCTTCGCCGACATGTAAATCCAGTGTCTGCACCACCCAGCTCGATTTGCGCAGGTCTTCCCAAGTCTCCGCGGGACGGAGCTGACCGCTGCAGCACAGCAACCCGCGACTCTATTCCATCAGTCTCGTCCTTGATCTTGTAGTGGAGCGCCGACGGTCAATGCTCCGACAAATGGGAGCTCGAACTATTCGGCTCGATAACGTTGGACAGCCGCTGGGATGCCTCCGCAGACATCCGGCTCCTCTGTGGCTAGAACTGAAGCACCTATCTCATCGTCGACCTCGCCGCCAAGTGACGTAATTTAATCCACATGCTGACAACCTGTGGGCATCGTCTCGTTCCCAATTGAGTTCTCGGATTCACATTCACATCTTGCTTTTATTCATACTGCTACTATGCTCAGTAGTCAAGACCTCACGGCAACCAGTCGCGCAGATCACGCTGCCGGTCCTTGTGGTCAACATGACCGCAAATTTGTGCCTGGAGTCGAGATGTGCACCGAAGTCCATGAATGGAAGCGAGATGCGACGGTCAACGCCTAGATTGAGTCGGAGGCGACGGCGTGGCACGTCGACGCAGCACGCTGCGGGGCACGTGAAGAGAGCACCGGCCGCGGGAACGTCGCAAGTCGTTGGGCGGCCAACTGTTCGTTCATTCTCATTGGCGGCTGTTGATCCCATACCGACCGCCGGGCCTACGGGAGCGAACGACGATGTAGTAGAGGATGCGGTGGGCAGCAGCACCGTCGCCGCGCTCGATTCGCGGCTTGCGCACCTGGCCAGCTCGGGAGGTCGCTTGCGGCTGCTGATGGCGGAAGGTCTCGAAGAGCTAGCTCGCATTGGCGGACATCACGACCTCGGGTTCGCGACAGTGGAATGCTACGCGCTCGAGCGATGTGGGAGATCGGCGCGGTGGGTTCAATCCGCGCGGGCACTGGTCCGTCGGCTGGCAATGTTGCCCGATGTTCGAGCTGCATTGATGGCGGGGCACATTGGTTTCTCGCTCGCGCAGGTGCTCGCCGGTGTCGCGCGGCCGGAGGACGAGGAGTGGTGGCTCCTGTGGGCTGCGCGAACAACCGTGCGCGAAATGCGCCGCATGGCGAGAGAGTTCATGGCTGCGGGGCCGGTCGTCGCGGTAGAGGACGAACCTCACACGATGCTCACCGTCACGGTGGATCAAGAGGATGTCTGGCTGTTCGAGCGGGTGCGAATGCTCGGCAGGCATATCGCTGGGCCGCGAATGGAAGACACGCTGGATGCAATGCTCGCGGAGGGCACGACGACGTTGCTGGCGGCAGTAGAGCGCGATGCGCTGGTCCCATTCGGCGACGCACCCGATGAGGAGGCCTCGCAGCGGCAGTGGGAGCAAGAGCTCGCACGCTATCGCAAGGAGGCCGAGATCGAACCTGAATTCGCGTTTCATGGGCGGCAGCAACAGGTCGCCGACTCGAACATCGATGCGCCGCCACGGTGGGCGGGAGATGCGATGCACATTGATGCGCAGCTGCGCGAAGTGGCGGCGCAACTCGCGCGGCGCGATCTGTTGCTGGGCGAAGCGGCGAACGCATTTTGGCAAGCTGACGGTTGGCGACGACTGGGTTATGCCCTGGAGGCGCAGTATGCACAGGAGCGGCTCGGAATGAGTGCGTCGTCGGTGAAGGCGAAACGTACCCTCGCGCGGCGTGCGAATACGTTGCCGGCGGTCAAGGCGGCGGTCAATGATGGAACACTTGCGTACGAAGTGGCTCGACTCGTCACGGAGGTTTCCGTAAGCGACACGGCGGTCGAATGGGTATCGCGGGCACGCGAGCGAACAGTGAAGCACCTCCGAGAGGAGGTGAGCGTCGCTCAGGTACTCGCGAGGCTCGGTGTGAACACCATGAAACGGCCGCCCAGTGAAGCGACGATGGCGGAGGTCGCGGAGATCGAGCGCAAGGTGATCACGGGGACGGAATTTCAGCATGCCGAAAGCCAGATTACTGCGCTCGCGAAGTCCCCCGGCGCTGGCAACGCTGGCACTGGAGGTATGGTGGGCAAGCTCGACGCTTGCGGACGCGTGACATTGCGGTTTCGCGTCCCCGTGAGCACGCGGCGTTACTACCGGTGGCTCGAACAGGCGTTCCAGCGCGTGCCACGGGACGTCGGCTTTTTCCGGTATCTGTGCGTGAAATTCATCGAAGTCTGGCAACCGCGCCATCCTTCGTCGGAAGCGTACGCATCGATTTATGCGAGGGATCTGTATCGTTGCACGAGTCCCGTGTGTACGCGCCGCGACGTGACGCCGCATCATCTGCGCTTCCGCTCGCGGGGAGGAGATGACGGAGAGAGCAACGTGACGAGTCTCTGCGTCTGGTGTCACCTCGAGGGGGTCCACGGCGGCTCGCTCAGAGTGGAACCGCCCGCATCCGCGATGCGTTGGACACTCGGGCGCGAACCTCACACCATCGTCGATGGGAGGCGCCGGACAGCGGCGTAGCATCAGAATACGGCAATCTTCTTGATGCTCGATGGCGCGCCGATGCCCGCCCCTGCTTCGATCCAGTAGACGGCACCGGCAGCGGCGGTGAGGTACTGCGCAAAGCTCACAGCAACGTTGCTCATCTCCCCGGGCGCCGTCGTGGGAATCCGATACACGCCGTCAGGCTGGGTGAAGTACGCATAGCTTCCGATGACTTCCAATGAAGCAGTTTTGAATGTGACGTTGACGAGGTCGACTGGGTTCGCGAGCGTCGGCTTGTCGAAGCGAAGGATGTGATTTCCGGGCCGATCGCCGATCGTCTTGCTCTCGAACCAGGCGTACACATGGGTTGCATCCATTGCGAGACGAGCGAAGGAAGGCTGCAGATCGGTGCCGGGATTTTCGACCAGCATCGCAACGCTCCGAGTGGTGAGATCGACCGCGTAGAGCACTGCATCTCCGGACGCATAAAGGGTGGTTCCATCACTCAACAGGCTAGCGACGCCACCGGTCTTGTCGAGGACGGGGACGGGATTGCAAAATTGATTCGGGTTAGTGGTCGGACCACATCTGTAGATGGTGGACATATCGTCGTCGGCCCAGAAGACGTTTAGAGGATCGGCACCAACGACACCGGGAGATTTGATCTCGCTCATTATCAGGTTCACGTCGTTCGGCCCGGAGCCGGATAGCGTTCGGTCGATGTTCCCGGAGCTACTCCCGGCGAGGGTCCAGTAGACGTGCGTGCCGTCAGTGGCGACGGAACGAATCGCCTCGTTGTCGACGATCTGCGTGACGGCACCGCCAGCGGCCGGAACACGCTTCAGCTGGTAGGCCGTCGTGCTACCGCGATCGACGAAATGAACGAAGGACGCATCTGCGACGAGGTCCCCTGCGAACGCCAGGCCGCTGACGAGTGTGAGCGGCTGACATTCGCCCGCGATGCACGCGCCGCCCTTGCAGTCGCGGCCGCACTGGCCGCAATTGGTGGCGCTGGCGGCGAGCGGAACCTCACAACCGTCCGCTCGCGATCCATTGCAGTCGGCGAGGCCCGTCGGGCATTGAATGCCCGCGTCATCACCGGCGCCGTTCGGCGGTGCCGGGCCGGCGTCGACGTGGTTTCCGCCAGCGGGTTCGCGGCCGCCGTCAGCGTCGATGGAACCCCGCGCTGGCGCAGGCGAATCGCCGTCACCGGGGGACGCAATGCGAGCACTTCCGTTGCCGCCGGAGGCCGTGGGGAAGATGCCGGAACCGGTACCGCCGCTTCCCCCCGACGCCAATCCGCTGAGTTGACCGGCGTCGGTCCCCGCAGCGGCGTCGGGCGAGGGCACCACGGCGCAGGTGTGCGTTGCCTCGCAGGTGCTGGTGAATGCGGTGCACGCCGCGGAAACGCTGGTGAGTGCCGCCGTCGTGAATGCTACGAACCATGAGGGGACACGCGCGAAAGCCGTGGACATGGTGGGACGTCGGCCGGGGGCGAACTCCGGTTGCGTGGTTTCGTCGACGGGGGCGAGCCGACCGTCTATCCGGCGCCCGTCTGTCTGGCGTTTTTTCGGTAACGGGAAGGGACGTGCGCCGACGACGTGATCGGATATCCTTTCGCCGCAAATCACAATGAAGTTCAAGCTTCCGCGACTCGAGCTGTCGCTCGATCTGTCCGAAGAGTGGGTCGTCGACGAGACGGATCCGAAGGCGACCGACGCGTACGGCGTCTATCTTCGCTCCGTCCAGCACGGCGTCTTCCTCAACGTGCGCGCCGAAAACCCCGACGGGCACACGTTGACGAAGGACGGGCTGCTGGCGATCTTGCGCCAGCAGAGCTGGGCGTCGGCGCCGTTCGACGAATGGGCACTGGCGGAGGGCGCGCTCACCGCGATCGGCGGCACGTTCGAGACGGTCGGGATGGGCGGCGAGGTCGTGCTCGAGGTGTTCGCAACCGACGGCAAGCGGCTCGTGAACCTCGTCGGCCCCGGCGAGCGGAAAGTCATCGCCGCACTCGTCCCCTCCGTGAAGCGACTCGTCGAGAAACTCCGGCTATCATAGAACGCCGATGGATCGGCGGATGTCGCGACCGAGCCCGCATGCAGTGCAATCGCTCCACCGACGCACCGACGCACCGACGCACCGACGCACCGACGCACCGACGCACCGACGCACCGACGCACCGACGCACCGACGCACCGACGCACCGACGCACCGACGCGGTGTTCATCGATATAGCTTTGAAGCTATATGCCGTTTTTTGGAATAGCGCTGCGAGGGCACGCGAAACGCAACGCTGCGAGGGCCCGCGAAACGCGACGCCGCCTGGGTTCGTTACGGGACTACAGGCGCGACGCGGTTTGGGCGTGCCCAACGCTTATCGTCGCGACGCCTTCTCCGCGAACGCATGGTGTTTATCTATATAGCCTTGGAGCTATATAGCCTGGAGGCTATATCCATGAAGAGGCACGAATCGCGGCGGGCACGCGCGTGGAGCCGTGGAGCCGTGGAGCCGTGGAGCCGTGGAGCCGTGGAGCCGTGGAGCCGTGGAGCCGTGGAGCCGTGGAGCCGTGGAGCCGTGGAGCCGTGGAGCCGTGGAGCTAGCAGCTGGCTCACGCGGCGAGTCGTGTTGCGTTTCGCCAATCTGAAGCAAACGTTCGCGCGCCGACACTGCTTTGCGTCGTGCGTGATGAGCGCAACGAGCATGTAGTGTTTATTGCGCGTGGGCACGCTCAACGCTTTGCTTCATGGCGATGAGGAACTCACGACGACCAGCGACGCGCAATCTGATGGGTATCGGCGCAACGGCGATGAGCGCGGCAACGATGGCCGCGATGGCGATCGGCGCCATAGTGCTCGGATGTAGCTCCGGCAGCGACGGCGCGAACGCCGGCACCGGAGGGTCGTCGTTCGGCGGCACGAGCGTTTCCGGCAATATAGGTGGTCAGACGGTAGGCGCCGGCGGCGTTTCCGGCGCGGTCGGTTCGGGCGGAACCACGTCGGCTTCAACAGCTGGATCGCCGGGAATCGCGGGCACTACGGCGTCAGGCACCGGGCCGTCGACGGGCGGAACGACGAGCTCATCGGGCGGAACGACGAGCTCGTCGGGCGGCACAGCCGGGGTGACTTCCGGTGGAATGTCGGGCACAGGGGGAAGCGTCGGCGGTGCGGCGGGCGGCGGGGGCACGGCCGGCAGCGCGGGCAGCGGCGGTGATGGCGCGGGCGGAGCGGGCACCGCGATGGATTGCCCGATGACGCAATCGCTCTCGGTCGGCGATCACACGTATCAGATCATGAGCGCGAACGGCCTTGCGTACGAGTACATCTTGACCGTCCCGAAGACGGTGATGCCCGGCAAGAAGGCGCCGGTGAACATCGTGTGGCACGCGCTCTCGTCGAGCCCGGAAGAGACGCGGAGCCTGACGAACATCGATGCCTCGTCGGAGGCGGCGGGGGTGATCACGGTGTTTCCGCGCAGCCCGGATATGTCGTGGGATGCGGGGAGCTGCTGCACGACGATCGTCAACGGCAAGCGCCGCGACGAGACGGTGTTCGCGAAGGAGCTAATCAAGGACTTCGAAGCAAAGGTGTGCGTCGACACGAAGCGCGTCTACACGTCGGGCTTCTCCAATGGCGGCATGATCTCCCAGGTGCTCGCCTGCAAGATGGCCGACGTGTTCGCGGCCGCAGCGCCGATGGGGAGCACGCTGACCATCCCCGTCGCGGAGTGCTTGCCTTCACGGCCGATCCCGATCCTGATGATCAACGGCACCGCGGACCCCCTCGTCGGCTACACCGCCACGGCGTTCGCCGGCGGCATTCCGGTACCGCAAGCGTTCAAGAACTGGTCGACCCTCGACATGTGCATTGGCTCCCCGATGACGACCCTGATGATGGGCAAAGCAACGTGCAACACGTACGCCCAGTGCGCGGCCGGCACCCAGGTGACCCTCTGTTCCGTCGACGGCATGGGCCATTGCGTCCCCGGAATGAAAGCCGAGTCGCCCACCAACTGCCTCACCAAGAGCGGCATCCCTCTCGGAATGCCCAACAACGACATCAACGGCATCGACATGAGCACCGCCTTTCTCTTGAAGTACTCCCTGCCGTGATCGGCGTCGGCGGAGCGTCGAAGGGCGGCGCGGACGCCATCACGACGTGACGGCGTTGCACGACGTGACGGCGTTGCGCGACGTTGCGGCGCGTTGCTCGTGGTCACAAAACGCGAACCGTCGTAGCTCTTGTGGGGCTACGACGGTTCGGCGGGCCGGGGGGGGCTTAGTTGCAGGTGGCGCCGACGCCCTCGGCGTCGACGATGCACATTTCACCGAGGTACGTTTGCTCGGTGAAGGTCAGCGCGGTGTCGTGCGTGTTGTTGACGTCGCAGCTCCACGTGACCTGGTCGCCGGCTACGACGGGCAGGATGCCGTTCCAGCCGCCTTCGATGTTGTTGGCGATGTCGGGCTTCGGGTTCGTCACGAGGGTGCTGTAGTTGAGCATCAGCGGCTCTTCCCAGTTGTTCGCGTCGTAGATCACGTCGCGCTGGCCGGCGTGGATGCGCGTCACCGTGAAGCGCGTGTTGTTCGCGTGGCGGTGACCGTAGAGCCACAGCAGACGACCGCTGCCCGAGACGTTGCACGTGTACGGGCCGAGCGTGGTCTTCGTGTGCGGCGCGACGGAGAACACCGGGTTCCCGATGTTGAACCACTCGGTCGCCGGCTGAGTGACCGTGCTCGCGTCCTTGTACCAGAAGTTGATCCACAGCTCCCGGAGCTGAGGGTCGGTGCTCGTGTTGATCGTGTGGAAGCTCACGTCGATCGAGCTGTGAGCCGCGAGCGGGATACCGACGCCCATGTCCTCGGGCGCGGTGATGCCGTTTGCCGGGTACTCGCCGGAGGTGTTCGCCGTCGCGATGCGCCGCCCGCTGATTGCCGAGCCGTTGGCCGCCGTGATGATCGTGTGATGCGTCGTCGGACGGAGGCGGTACTGCCGGTAGAAGAAGTACACGTCCTTGTCGTTCGTCGACGTGGCCGGGAAGTCCGTCGTGAGCTCCTGACCGGGCTGGAGCACGTACGCCGCTTCAGGGTTCGTGTAGTTCGTCGGGCCGATGTGGAGCTGATAGCCCTTGTCCGCCGGGGGCGGGAGAATGCACTTGTCGTCACCCTCGTAGCCGGTGTTCAGGCCGCAAGGCTGAGCGGCCATGCCGCCGACGCCTGTTGAGCCACCCGGTCCAGCGCCGCCTGCAGGAGGAGCGCCGCCACCCGAGGTAGCTGCGCCGCCACTCGGCGCGCCGCCGATCGACGGGGCTGCACCGCCGCCAACCGGAGTCGTGCCGCCAGCTCCCGAAACCGGTGTCGGGCCGACGGCCCCAGAGCCGCCAACCGGAACCGCGCCGCCGCCCGTTACCGGCCCGACGCCCGTGGCGCCACCAGCTCCCGGAACGCCGACTGCTCCGCCACCTGCGCCGACGAATGCAGGCGTGTTGCCACCGCCAGCCGCTCCGGACGCGCCGAGGCCTTGCTGCTGATTTCCGCCGTCACCCGATGAGCAGCCGACGGCCGAAGCCATGAGCGCCAACATCGCTACCGTTCCGCTGCCGCCGCCGATGATCGACGTGCGAAATGCCCGAGAACCCTTGCTACAACCTGAATTCATTTTTCTATCCTCACACACGGAAGTGGCTCCGTGCGCCGAGCCCGCTTCTCAAGCGAATATGCCTCGGGTGCCAGCCTGTCAACCTGTGCGGTCACTTGCGCGCCGAAGATACGCCTTCAGCGTTGAAGGAATCGCGCGTGAACGGCATGCGCTCGCACGCGCTAGCCGACAACGCCACCGTTAGCCGAAAGACAGCAGCGCCATAGCGCAAAATAGCGGCAAGAACGAACGCCGTCGATCATGCCGCGGCAACGGCTTTCATGCCCCATCGCGTTCACGCGGGCCGTCAGGTCGCCGTCGCTCGTAGGCGTTCTCGCGAAGACGTCGCGGCGCGTTCGCTCGACGCGTTCTCAATGGTCCACTCGAGTCGCATTCTGTCGTTCCGCGTGTGGCTTCACGGGGGGTTTTGCGACATAGCCTCGAGGCTATATGCCTGAACGGTATGTGTGAAAATGGCAGTCGCGACGCGGCGGGGGCCGGCGGCGAGGCGGTCCCGGCCATCGCGCGTGAGCGGGCGCGCGCGCGCCGTCTTGCGCTAGCGTCCGGGCATGGACGGCGAGCCCAAGAAAGAGGCACTTCGCGGCCTTTATCGGGCGGAGCTCGACGCGGCGCGGGCCGTGTTCGCGGAGGTACGCGACCGGAACACGGCGCTGAAGCTCGCCATGGGCACGGCGCAGCGAGCTCAGCGCATTTTCTTGCCGGTGATGGGCGCCGTCGATTGCCGGGCGGGATGCTCGTTTTGCTGTCACGGCGTGCGCGTGGACGTCACTGCGGCCGAGGCCCTGACGATCGCGCGGGGCTTCCGCGAAGCGCTCACGGCGGAACAGCTCGACGTGATCCGCGCACGCGTACGCCGTCACGCAGAGACGATTCGCGGCATGACCCTGACGGAGCGCCACCGGGCGCGCACTCCGTGCTCACTCCTCGACGAGAGCTCCGGCCTCTGCGCCGTGCACGACGCGCGCCCGATGCGGTGTCGCGCACACCACTCGGTGAACGTCGCGGATTGCGAGGCTATGAGCCTCCGCCCGGACGAAGACCTGCGCATAAAGCGCTACCCGGATGTCCTCGACGCGCACGAAGCGATGATCGTCGCCCAGAAAGACGCCGTCGACGCGGCGGGTGTCGACGCGCGCCCGTTCGAGCTGTCGCTCGCACTCGACGTCGCGCTGTCGCACGACGACGCCGCAGAGCGATGGGCGCGCGGGGAACGGATCTTCGACGCGGCGGTGTTCACGTGGGACGACGACGCTTGATAACGGCGCTACTCGTCCAGGAGCGCCCGCAAGTCGTCGACGGACAGCGTCGCTGATTGATCCGTCTCGGCGAGCAGGGAGTCGGCGAGCTCTCGCTTGGTGCGGTGAAGGGCGACGATGCGCTCTTCCACCGTCCCGGCTGCGACGAGACGGTAGACGGTGACCGGGCGGGTCTGGCCGATGCGGTGCGCACGGTCGGAGGCCTGGGCCTCGACCGCCGGGTTCCACCACGGGTCGAGGTGAATCACGTAGTCGGCGCCGGTCAGGTTCAACCCGAAACCGCCCGCCCGGAGGCTGATGAGAAAGAGCGCTCCCTCGCCGGCCTGGAATGCGTCGACCGCGGCCGTCCGTTGCTTCGGCGGCGTGCTGCCGTCGAGGTACTGGTACGGGATTGCGCGCTGCTCGAGCTCGGCGCGCACGAGGGCGAGGACGTCCACGAACTGGCTGAAGACGAGCGCACGATGACGCGCCTCGAGGAGCTCGTCGAGGAGCTCGAGGAAGCTCGCTATCTTGGAGCTCGACGCCGTCGTCGCCGGCACGGCGAGCTTGGGATGGCAGCACAAGCGACGAAGTCGCGTGATCTCGGCCAGCACCTGAAAGCGGGAACGTGCATCGGTACCGGTGGCGCCGAGCTTCGCGAGGGCGGCGCGACGCACGGCCTCGTAGAGCGCGGCTTCTTCCGTGCCGAGCGTCACGGTTCGCTCGATCTCGGTGAGTGGCGGCAGATCGTCCAGAACCTGCGCCTTGGTGCGCCGCAGAATGAACGGCAACAGCAGCTTGCGGAGCGCACGGCGGCCGCTCGCGGCGGATTCCCCGGTCGAGCTCGCCCCGAAGCGACGGTTGAAGTGCGACCACGGCCCGAGCAGGTCAGGCATCAGAAAATGGAAGATGCTGAACACGTCGCCCACATGATTCTCGATGGGCGTACCCGTTGCGGCGATGCGTACCGCGGAACGGAGCCCGAACGCGGCCTTGGCCCGCTGCGACTCCGCGTTCTTGATGAGCTGCGCCTCGTCGAGGATGACCGTGGCCCACTCGATGCCCTGGAGCTTCTCCGCGTCCTGCTGCAAGAGCGCGTAGCTCGTGAGCACGACGTGCCGCTGAGAGAGCTTTTCCAGTGCCTCCTCCCGTCCAGGGCCGATGAACACTCGCACCTTCAGCGTGGGCGCGAAGCGGGCGAGCTCTCTCCGCCAGTTCTCGCAGACCGAGGTGGGTGCAACCACGAGTGCTGGACCGGTACGCCCCCGGTGCAAGAGGAGCGCGATGAGCTGGACGGTCTTGCCGAGACCCATGTCGTCGGCGAGGCAAGCACCGAGCTCAAGAGCGGCGAGTCGAGCAAGCCAGCGAAAGCCGGTGAGCTGATAGTCGCGCAGCTCTGCGTTCAGGCCTCTCGGGACCTGGACCTGTGCATCCGTGGCTCGTAGCAGCCGCTCGCGCCACTCGAGCGAACGCTGATCGAGCGTGAGCCCGGACTCTGCATCCGTCAGACGCTCGAGAACGGGCAGCGCGGCGACCGGAACGACGATCCCGCCCTGCTTCGACCGGCGCTCGGAGTGGAACGACGAAAGTGATTCGAGCATCTCTCTGAGCCGCTGCTCGAGCTCGACGTATTCGCCGCTCTCGAGCCGGATGAACTTCCCGGGTTTCTCGGCGAGGAGCGCCACGAGCTGGTCGAGCTCGAGCGAGAGCTCGCCGTCGACGGCGAGGCTCCCCGTCGCGAAGAACGACGAGCCGTCGCGGCGGACGTGACCGCGCAGCGCCGCGAGCCCGACGCGAGCGCGGAGCCGGAGCGGCGTGCCTTCGGGCCACTCGACGTGCACGCCCCCTCCCATGCTCTTCAAGCACGAGATGAGCTCGAGGCACGACTCGGGCTCTTCGACGAACCACGTCCCTTCGCCCGAGTCGTTCCCTTCGAGCGGCGCGCACTCCTTCACGGCGTGTTCCGCCAGACGGCGCTCCTCTTCCTGGTCGCGCTCGGTCTGCACCGCTTCGCCCTTCGAACGACCGACGAGGGTGCGTGCGCCCTTGCCCGGAGTGACGTGCGGCCCATCTCCGCCCAGCGGCCGCACGCTGAGCGATACAGAGAGCCCCTGCGCACGAGGCACGACTCGAAACCACGGTCTCGGATCCGACCCGATGCTACGTGCCGATGTCTGCGCAGACGAATGGACGGGCAGAAGATGCGCGAGCCCCCCGAGCGCGTCGAGCGCGCGCCCCTGCGCCGAAACGGGAACGGAGAGGCCGCGGGTGCCGAGCAGCTTCACGAGCGAGCGCAGCGGCTCCAGCGTCTCGAACACCGTGATGCGCTGGCCGTCGAAGCGGAGCTCGAGCTCGGTGTGCAGATCGGGCGGCTCGAGCTTCAGCACGAAGCGGTCGCCCTCCGTGCTCGCGACGACCTGCACCGTGCCTCGCGTCACCTCGACGTGTCGATCGTCCTCGGCGGTGAACACGCGCGGGTGGCCGATGAGCGACGGCCAGGCTCTCCTGTCGATGAAGTAGGAGGTCTGGCCGTAGCCGCCATAAGACGGCTCCCGGCGCTCTCGCGCATACGCGGTGACCTTGAGATCTTCCGGTGGCAACTTCGGAGCATTGCTCGCGCCCCGCAGGAGATGCTTCACGGCCAGCTTCCGCCCGCGCGTCCATGCTCCATCACTCCGCTTCTGGATGATGGGCTCGAGCTCGAAGTGACGCGTGTCCACCTTCCAGACGATCCGCTCCTCGGTGATGGCCTCGGCGGCGCTCTTGCCGCCGGTCACGACGACGATTCGCTCGAGCCCCTCGAGCCCGGTCTCCCACTCCTCCTTCTGGATGCGCAGCTCGTGTAGCGCGAACGCACCGGCAGGCGACTCCGGGCGAACGAGGCTCTTCGCGCGCTTCTTGAACGCCGGGTTCTCGACACGCGCCGAGAGCGCGAGCAGCGCGGCGTCGTATTGCTCGAACAGCCACTTCGTGTCGAAAGCCGCGATCAGATTGCGGAGCTCCACCCCCTCTTCGAAGGCCATCCGGCGTTCCCCCTCGGACACGTCGAACCAGACGGCGAACAGCACCCGTGCGAGCAGCGCGAAGCAATCTCTCGGCGGGTCGCGCCGCGAGACGTGCGCCGCATCGCGCGCTGGCAACGTCGAGGTCGCGACCGAGACCATGCTGACCAGGATTCCGTACGTCTGCTGGAACGGCCCCTTCTTCTTCGCCCCGGCGGAGGCCAGCCGCGCGGCGAGCTCGAGCCCGGTAGGGCCCCCGCGGCCGATGAGCGTCAACGTCTGGATCACACCCGCGACGCCGCGGAAGGGCACCGCTCGCTTCGACACCGTCTTGAACAGCGTGAGGGCATTCTCGACTCGCCCCTCGAGCATCGCTATCGAACCGCCGATGGCTAAGCGCACGAGCACGTCGTCCGCATTCATCGCGGCGAGCCGCTTCAAGAGCGCGAGGTCCCCCTGGAGAAGCGCGATGCCGGCGAAGGATGCGAGCGCATCGGCGGAACCCGTGAGGAGCCTCGGAGTCGCGGCGAGGTGACCGTACAACCCGGCCAGTGGCAGCCCGACCGCCTCGGCGTACCACAGCGTCAGCTCCAGCAAGCGCGTTCGAAATCCGACTGTGAGCGCCTCGAACCACGCCGGCTCGAAGGTAAGTGCGAGAGCGGGGACCACGAACGTCTCCGCGACGAATTCCGGTGTCTCGATACCGAGCAGCTCGGTGAGCGTCCCTTCCGCTTTCGGATCCGCCGAAGCGAGCTGGACGAGCAGGTCGAAGGCGCGCCGCTCGTGAATGCGACTCGTCCACGACCGGAATAGCATCGGCACGAGAACGCCGACGAACTTCGGAAGTGAGCCCTCCTGTGAAGCAAGCCGCAGCACTCGATGACGGACACTCGGAGCGCAGGCGAAGCCGTCGCCCTGGCTCGTGATGAGCTTCCGCGTGAGTAGCGACTCGAGCACCGGGGGCATGCTCGTCATGGCGAACTTTCGACCGGACGGTCCCTTGACACCGCACGCATCGGCGAGCCCGCAGAGCTCGAGCGCGTTCCGCGGCTCCGCCAGCGCGAGAACCGCGAGAACACGGAGCTCCGTCGCGCTCAGCGTCCCCGCCGTCTCGCCAAATGCAGCTAGGGCGTCCATGCGCCGTGGCTAGCCTCGCGCCGCGTCGAGGAAAATGAGAAACGAAGCCGGCCCCGGAGGGGCGCGAAAACGCGGGCTCTACGCTAGCCGAGCACTTCGTCCAGGGTCGGGGCAGTGAGCACGCGCTCCGCCCACAGCTCCAGGAGTGTGCCCCCATGCGTCGCAGCTCGCATCGGCGTAGCAACTCCAATTCGCTGCAAGTGCGCGAGCGCCTGCAACACGACGGCTTCGTCCCAGGCGTCACCGAGCAGCTGTAGGCCCACCGGGAGTCCGTCGCGCGCGGTGCCTACGGGGGCCGTACCGGCGGGGATGCCGGTTAGATTGCCTACGTAGGAGTAGCGGGAGATGGCGTTGAGGGCGTCGGGGTCGACGAACCCTTGTTTCATCTCGCGCTCGGTGACGCGCGGCGCCGTGGAGTTCGTCGTCGGGAGGGCGATGAGATCGACGGTGCGCAGCGCCGCTGCGGTCTGTTCGCGGAGTCGCGAGCGCAGGCGCTGCGCGTCGAGGTAGTCGGTGGGCGAGAACGTGCTGGTCTGAATGAGGAAGAGCTGGATGTATTGCTCCATTTCTCGCTCATGGCGTCGGCGTAACTCGCGGAGCGCGGTGGACTCTTCGAGGCCGATCGTCAGGTATCCGATTGCCGCGGCGTGGCTCGCGAGGGGAATCGCGATGGAGTGCACGGTGGCGCCCTCGCGCTCGAGCGCTGCGACGGCCGCGCGTGCAGGCCCTGCGACGTCGGGATCGGCGGCGGCCCACTCCGCCTCGTCGATGCCGATGCGCAGGCCGCGCACCCCGCGTCCGAGTGCGGCCACACAGGTTGCCAGAGACAGCGGCGGTTGGCTCGCGCTCACGGCGTCGCCCTCGCTCGCGCCGCACGTGCTCGCGAGGAACAGCGCCAGGTCGTGTGGCGTCGCCCCGATGGGCCCGGCGTGAATCACGCTGCTGCCTCCTGAAAGCCCGTGACCGTCGGTCGGGATGCGCCCGAACGTCGGCTTGAGCCCGAACACGCCGTTCAGCGCAGCCGGGATGCGGATCGAGCCGCCTCCGTCGAACCCGAGCGCCACCGGAACGACACCCGTCGCTACAGCGACCGCCGAGCCCGTCGAGCTGCCGCCAGCGAGACGAGAAGGATCGTGCGCGTTGTGCGGCATCCGTCGATGCGGGTTCGCGCCGAGCGGCGACATGCCGAACTGAGTCATCGGACTCTGCCCGAGCACGATGGCGCCCGCCGCTCGCAACCGCGCCACGGCAGTGGCATCGCGAACAGCCGGAGCCGTCAGAAACGAAGTGCCGAGCCCGGTTGGCAACCCTTCGACGTCGAGCTCCTCCTTGACGACCATCACCACGCCTTCGAGAGCGCGCGCTTCACGTCGCTCGAACCGTCGCGCCGACTCGTCGGCAGCCGCGAGCGCGCGCGCTTCGTCCTCCAGATGAATCGGCCCGATACTCGGTGAACGGCGCGCGAGCGCGCGGGATCGGTCGAGCGCACGACGCACCACGTCGCGTGGCGTGCACTGGCCGGACTCATATGCGACGCGCAAGCTTTCACAGCTCGTCTGCCAGGGGGCCGGAGCGGGAACGCCGAGCGACGCGTCATGACGGGAAGCGGGCGCGTGTGCCTGAACCGGGCGGCCGTCGTTCAGCATCTCGCCGCGGTCCGAGTCGGGCAAAGCGAGCGCACGGTCGATCCCGAGCTGCGACCGCACCACGCCCGCGGCGACGTACCGGGCCGGGGTTCGCATCACCGTGAGCAACGCGGTCAACCCAGGTCCAGACAGCCGTCCGACGTTCAGCGCCATGCCACACACGCTATCGCGCGGCCGTGCGCGCTCCAAGATGTCACACTCCCCTCGCCCGGATCCGGCGCTAAACATTTTCCTGTGATGGGCAGCGCGCAACTCGGGAGACGCCTCCCTCCGGAGCGAGCCTTCTACGGGATATCGGCGCTGGTCTTCGCGAGCAGCACAGCCGTCACCATCGCCTGGTGCGCGTCCATGTCTCGGATGGCCGACATGCCGATGCCCGGCGGCTGGACGATGTCGATGGCGTGGATGCGGAGCTCTGGTCAGACCTGGGCAAGCGCCGCCGTGTCCTTTCTCGGGATGTGGCTCGTCATGATGGTGGCGATGATGCTCCCGTCGCTCATCCCCATGCTGCGACGCTACCGCGAGGCAGCCAGCGCGACGGACTCGACGCGGCTGGGTCCGCTGACTGCGCTCGTCGGCGTGGCGTACTTCTCGATGTGGACGCTGTTCGGCGTCGCCGTCTTTCCGCTGGGCATCGCGCTCGCGATCGTCGAGATGCGCGAGCCGGCGCTGTCGCACGCCGTGCCGGTCGCGGTCGGCGTCGTCGTGCTGCTCGCGGGCGCGCTGCAGTTCACGGAGTGGAAGGCGCGCCACCTCGCTTGCTGTCGCGAAGCACCCGCTCTGCACCGTACGCTGCGCTCCGACGCCGCCACGGCGTGGCGACACGGCCTGGCTCTCGGAGTCCATTGCATCAAGTGCTGCGCGGGCCTCATGGCGGTCCTGCTCGTCATCGGAGTCATGGACCTCCGGACCATGACCGTCGTGTCCGCGGCGATCACCGTGGAGCGACTCGCGCCCGCCGGCGAACGCGTCGCGCGCGGCATCGGCGCGCTCGGTATCGCGTACGGTTTTTTTCTGATCATCCACGGCGTCGGAGTCGTCGGGTGATGGCACGGCACACGCATCGGAGCATTTGCTCAGCAAAGGAGATCGACCATGTCAGAGCACCGCACAGGCACCCGCGAGGAATGGCAAACGGCCCGGGACGAGCTCGCCAAGCTCGAGGCGGAGCAGGCTGAACGAAACAAGGAGATCCAGAGCAAGCGTCGCGAGCTTCCCTGGGTACGGGTCGAGAAGGAGTACTCGTTCGACACCGAGAACGGGAAGAAGACGCTGGCTGAGCTGTTCGAAGGACGCTCTCAGCTCCTCGCCTACAACATCATGTTCGGCCCTGACTACAAGGGCGGCGCGTGCCCCGGTTGCACCAGCGTTGGCGACGGGCTCGAAGGCTCGCTCGTCCACCTGAACCACCGCGACGTGACCGTGCTGTGCTTCTCGCGTGCGCCGATCGATCGCCTGAGCGCCTACAAGCGGCGGATGGGCTGGGACTTCCCCTATGTCTCCACCTACAACACCGACTTCGCCTTCGACTTCGGCCTCGCCTTGACCGAGGAGCGAGCCGCGCAGAAACCGGAGGTCAAACAGATGATCGAAAGCCCGCCTGACTTCCTGAAGGATTGGTCACGCCAGACCGGCGTCGACATCAAGGTGGGGCTGCGCGAGAACCCATCCTGGATCAGCTTCGCGCGCGAAAACGGGCACGTCTACCACACGTATACCGTGTCAGCGCCCGACCCGTTCGTCGCGCCGTACTTCAACTTCTTGCTCGAACGAACGCCGAATGGCGTCCCGTCGGATCTGTCCGCGTGGCGGAAGGATGAGTATCCGGATTGAGGCGGAGGCGTCTCGAACGAGAGTACCGAACGAGCGGCGCCGACATGGACTTGGCCACCAGACTGGTCACAGGTCCGATTGTGTTCGGACCGACGATTTGCCTTGACGTGATTTCGCGAGATGTCACCTCGAGGTCGAGGCATGCCGCTAAATCCGGTGATGCGCCGCTCGGCATCAGGACGAGCGACGCTTCTACGTGGCGGACGGCGGCGAAGTCGATCTGCTGCGCGTGGCTGAAGGGCTCGAAGAGCTGCCGGCCATCGCACAAGCGCTCGCGAGCGGCTTGCTGAACTGGTCCGCGGCGCGCGAGCTCACACGCGTTGCGGTCGCAGAAACCGAGTGCGCATGGCTAGACGTCGCTCGTGGCAAGACCGTGCACCAGCTGGAGGCGCTGGTGGCCGGTAAGAGCCCAGGCGACGGGCCCTCTTCCGCCGGCAAGCTTGATGCGCGACGTCACGTTCTTCGCTTCGAAGTTGCGCCCGAAACGCTGGCGCTCTTCCGCGAGGCCATGAACAAGCTGAAGCGCAGCGGCACTCCCCTTGATGACGACTCCGCACTCATGCTGATGGCACGCCACGTTCTCGGTGGTCCGGCCGACGATGGCCGGGCGAGCTATCAGATCGCACTCTCTGTCTGCCCTGAGTGCGGAGGGGGTTACCAGCACGCAAGCGGAGAACTCATACCCGTCAGCTCAGACGTCGTAGCGATGGCCGAGTGCGACGGTCAGCACATCGGTGTGATCGCGCCTCCCGTTGCGAGCGCGGAGCCCGCCAGGGACGAGAGCGCCCACGTGGGCGCCGCGCGAGTTCGCGCAATCGGCGGCGTCCGGGCGAAGCAAACCGTCTCACCGGCGACACGCAGAGCCGTGCGGCGCCGCGATCACGAGCGGTGCGTCGTCCCTGGTTGCCGCAATACGCGTTTTCTCGACGTTCATCACGTTGCGCTGCGTTCGGAGGTGGCGGACACGATGCTGACAATTTGACTACCCAGCGGCGC
>DATAZL010000106.1:0-9940 GCA_036272055.1 Polyangiaceae bacterium
CGTCGACGACGACGGCGAGGTGCCGTCGCTCGAGCTGGAACATGCGGAGGAGCCGCTCGAGCGTCGTCGCCGAGGGCACGACGAGCGCCTTGGTCACGAGCTCTTCCAGGTCGATGTTCTCGTCCACCTCGCGGAGGGTGAACATCAGATCTTTCACCAGCACGACGCCCTCGACGCGATCGAGATCGCCGGTCTCGGTGTACGGAAAGCGGCTGTGACCGGTGCGGCGGATCACCTCGAGGTTCTCGTCGAGAGAACGGAGGCCCGACAGATAGACGACGCGCGCACGCGGAACCATCACGTCGCGAGCGCGGAGCTCCCGCAGCGTCGCGACGCCCTCGATCATGTCCGCCGCGAGCTGTCCGACGACGCCCTCGGTACGACCGAGAGCGGCGAGCAGACGGATCTCCTCGAGCGACGTGATGGGCTGGGCCGAGTTCGGACGGAGGAGCCTCGCGATGGCGCGCGTGATCTTCAGGAACGGGTTCAGCATCGCCACGAGCACGGCGATGCCGTACGCGACCGGCGTGGCCAGTGTCCCCGCCGAGGCGACCGCGAGCGTCTTCGGGATGATCTCCGAGAAGAGCAGCACGGCGAGCGTGAACAGCACCGAGAAGAGCCACAGCGTGTTCGGATCGAACACGTCGCCGTAGTACGCGCCGGCCACCGAGGCGCCGATGGTGTGCGCCGTCGTGTTCAGCGTGAGGATCGCCGCGATGGGCAGATCTATCTCGCGCTTGTACTTCCGGAGGAGATCCGCCGCGCGTGACTTCCCGAGCGCTGCGATCTGCGCGTGGCTGACGCTGAGGAGCACCGCCTCGGAGATCGAGCAGACGAACGACGACGCGAGCGCCGTGGCGACCGCGAAGATGAAGATGAGCATCGGGCTCAGTGCTCTGAGACCGGCTTCGCTCCGACGCCGAGACCGCGCGCGACGGCGATCGCCAGGCGCGATTCTCCGTCCGGCAAGCTCGACTCGGACGTCTTCGTCGCCTCGGCGACCTTCACGGTTTCCGCGACGGTCTTGATCGTTTCTGCGACATTCACGGTGTCCACTGCAGCCTTGGTCGTGTCGGTGGCCTTCGCAGTGTCGGTGTGCGCCGGCGGAGGTTCGACCGCCGTTGCCGGTGTGAGTGTCGCGAACTCGTGCGGCACCGGGAGGAGCGGCTCGGTCGACCGCTTGTCGTAGCCTGGAATGGGCGTCGCCGGGATCGAGACGTAAGACACCTCGTCGTGACCCCGCGCGCCGACGACGAGCGCGACGACGAGACCCGCGAAGCAGCCGATGCCCGCGCTGATGAGCCCGATCATGCGACGTCGCGCGCGCAGCCGCTCGAGGGCCTGGAGATCTTCCTTGCCGAGCAGGGCGGAGGACGTCTTCGACTCGTCTCGGCGCGCCGGCAAGCGGTCCGTCGCGCGACGCTGCGGCGCGGTGGGCAATGACGAGCTCCCCGCGAGACGGCGCACGATGGAGGAGAGACGGTCTGCGACTTCTCGCGCGCTCTGGACGCGCTGCTCGCGATCCTTCGAGAGACACGACTCGACGATCTCGGCGAGCTCCCTGTCGACCGATGGCGTCACCTCGACGATCGGGCGGTGCGGGCGGGTCAGGATCGCGACCATCAGCGCGTTGTAGTTCTGCGCGCGGAACGGCACCTTGCCGGCGAGGCACTGGTACATGACGATTCCGAGCGACCAGACGTCGGTGCGAGCGTCGACCGCCTCCGCGCCGCGCGCCTGCTCGGGGCTCATGAACTCCGGGCAGCCGAGCACCGCGCCGTTGCCGGTCTGGGTGCGATCGTGACGGGCGGGGCCGAGCGTCTTGCTCACGCCGAAGTCGAGGATCTTCGCGATCGCTGTGCCGCCGTCGGGGTTACGCGACAGGAAGATGTTCGACGACGAGAGATCGCGGTGCACGATGTCGGCGCGGTGCGCCGCCTCGAGGCCGTCCGCGACCTGGGAGATGAACGCCGCCGTCTCGAGCGAGGTGAGAGGGCCGGTGCGCTCGACCCGCGCCTCGACGCTCTCGCCCGCGAGCAGCTCCATGACGATGAACGGCCGTCCGTCCTCCGCCTGGGCCACGTCGAACACGTTGACGATGGCGCGATGATTCAGGCTGCCGGCAGTCTCGGCTTCCCTGATGAAGCGCTCGAGCGCGTCGGGGCGCTCGGCGAGCTCGGGAAGCAGGAACTTGATGGCGAAGCTCTTCTGCGTGAGCTCGTTCTTCGCCGCCCAGACCTCCCCCATGCCTCCCACGTCCAGAAGACGCAGCAGACGGTACCGTTCCGCGATGACGTTACCAGGCTCCACGATGCGGCGATTTGAGCCGCCTAGCCCGGAACGGCCAAGATTCCGTCCCACGAAAGACGCCGGAAACCGGCGGCTCTAGCAGTTCCGGACACTTGCAAAGGCCCTGTGTCCGGCCCGGCCGAGCGGCGGAATCCTGCCCCGCGGTGCGACTTTACCTGGGCGGTGCGCCAGCCGGAGCGGCGAGCCGCTGCTGCTGTTGCTGCAGGAACTGCGCGACGAGGCGCGACCGCTCGACGGCGAACTGCTTCACCTCGCGGTTCGGAGAGCCCGCGAGCGCGTTGAGGAGGCGCGTCACCTTGTCGATCTCACGCGCCTGGAAGAGCGCCTCGAAGTAGTTGTTCGCGAGGCGAACGTCGCGCGACATCTTCCCCTCGTGCTGCGAGAGGAGCTCGATGACGCTCTTCAGGTCACCACGCTGGCCGTAGAGGGCCGAGAGCGCGATGAGCGCGAGCGCGTCGTCGGAGTTGCGTGCGACGGCCTTCTTCGCCCACTCGATGGCCTGCTCGCGCGTCTCTTCGGCGGCCGAGTAGATGCCCTGGATCGCGACGAACGGCGCCGCCGTCTTCTTGTTCGGCGCGGCCTCGGCGAGGTCGGTGACGGTCTTGATCGCCGCCTCTTCGTTCTCGGTCTCGCGGACGTACGTGAAGAGCAGCGCCCAGGCATCGACCGCGCCGGGCTCGATCGCGATCGCGCGCTCGATGGCCGCGCGCTCGGCGACGCTATCGCCACGCCCCTTGGAGACGCGCGCGAGGTGAAGCGACGGATAGGGGCTCGCGGGGAGCAGGTTCTGCGCGCCCTTCAGCGTGCTCTCGGCCTTGTCCCACTTCTCGAGCTGCATCTGCGCGACGCCTAGGCCGAGCCAGTCGTCCCCCGTGCCGCCGGAAGCGACGATCTTCGCGAGCACCTTCTCGGCCTTCTCGGCGCGCCCGTACTTCATCAGCTCCTGGGCGAAGAGACGACCGCGGTTCAGATCTTCTTTCGACTCGTTCCAGTGCTTCTCGAGGCCGTCGAGCAGATCTTCGAGGCCGATGGTGACGGGCCTGCCTTCACCGTCCTGAACCTGGACGGCGGGGCCGTTGAAGCCGAGGAGCTTCCACATGTCGTCCATGCCGACGACGACGGGACCGCTCTGGAGCTTCGTCGTGAGCTCGTCCCCGAGCTTGCTCAGCGGAAGAACGACGAGCGCGTTTTGCGGGATGCCTCCCTGGAACGCGCTGACTGGCGCGATGATCGCGGCAGTGCCGCCAATCTGTAGGTTGGCGGCTTGTCCCGCCCCGCCTTCGGGAACGTTTGGCTGGCTCATCTGGTACCTCTCCGAGAGCCCCCAGCCGCCCCGCGTCACAACCCGGGCGAGCGCCGCTGCGAGGCAAAAATCGCGCAAAACCTCGTCTTCCGACGGGGCGCGGACCGTAGCAGCGGCCTGGGGGTCCGGCAATAGCCGGCGCCAGCAAGGGGGGCCTTGGCCCCCCTTGCTTCGCCTTCGGCGAACTGCTCCCCCCGCCGCTTCGCGAGCGCGCTTCGCTCGCGAGAGATTTGCCCATTCGCCTTCGGCGAACTGCTCCCCCCGCCGCTTCGCGGGCTCGCTTCGCTCGCGTAGTCCCGCTCTTTGATCCTTCACGGACGACGAAGACGTCGATGCTGGACTACTCAGGAGTCGGTGCGGAGCCGGTATCCGACGCCTGCGACGGTCACCAGGTAGCGAGGCTGCGCGGGCTCCGGCTCGAGCTTGAACCGGAGCTGACGCATGAAGACCCGGAGGTACTGCGTCTCGTTCACGGAGTCGGGTCCCCACACCTTGCGGAGCATCTCGCGGTGACCGACGACGCGGCCCGCCTGCTCGACGAGGATCGACAGCATGTCGAACTCGGTCGGCGTCAGATGGATCTCCTTGCCGCCGAGATAGACGAGGCGGC
This sequence comes from Polyangiaceae bacterium, assembly GCA_036272055.1. Taxonomy (GTDB): domain Bacteria; phylum Myxococcota_A; class Polyangia; order Polyangiales; family Polyangiaceae; genus DASZVB01. The sequence goes on from DATAZL010000106.1 coordinate 4,224, forward strand.
GCGGCAGATCGACACGGAGCTCGCCGACCGAGAAGATCGCCGGGGCGCGACCGTTCGCGGGCGCAGCGACGCGGAGCGCGACGCGGATGCGCGCGAGGAGCTCTCCCGCGTCGAACGGCTTCGTCACGTAGTCGTTCGCGCCTCGGTCGAGCGCGTCGATCTTGACGCTCTCCTGGTCGCGGGCAGAGATGACGATGATGGGCGCGGGGCTCTGCTCGCGGATGAGCGTCGCGACCTCCGCGCCGTCGACGTCGGGCAGCCCCAGATCGAGCAGCACCAGGTTCACGCGACCGCCGCGGATCGCGGTGAGTGCGCGCGCGCCGGTCGGCGCTTCTATCGTCGAGTAGCCGTTGTGGGTCAGCGTCGTGGAGAGAAAGCGTCGCATGTGCGCCTCGTCCTCGACGATGAGCACGCACGCAGATTGATCCGTCACGCGATTGCCTCCTGCGAGAGCGGTAGCGTGAAGGAAACCTTCGCGCCGCCCCCCTCACGATTAGAGATGGCGATGGTGCCGCCGTGGGCCTGGACGATGGCGCGGCAGATGGTGAGACCGAGACCGACGCCCCCGTCTCCCTTCACGCGGGCCGCGCCGCGATAGAACTTCTCGAAGACGAGCTCCTGCTCTCCTGGCGGCACGCCTGCCCTCGATCGGCGAGCTCGACGGCGATGGTGCCGTCCGCTGCCGCGACCGCGATGTCGATCGGCGAGCCGTCGGGTGAGTACCTGAGCGAGTTCTCGAGGAGATTCACGAGAACCTGTTCGACGAGCATCGAATCCATGGGGACCATGGGGATCTCCTCCGGGACGTTGGTGAGGACCTTGCGCTCGCCGAGCCGGCCGCGGATCCGTCCGAGGGCACCCTCGATGACCTCCTCGATCGCCTCGGGGCGTTTGCGGAGGTTCACCGTGCCCGACTCGAGCCGTGTCACCTCGAGGAGATTCGTTAGGAGATGATTGAGACGGCGCGACTCCTCGACGATGGCGCGGGCGAGATGCTCGCGCGAGGGGTTGTCCATCCGCGCTCCGTCCTGGAGTAGCTCGGTCCCCGCGCCGAGGATCGCGGCGAGCGGCGTCTTCAGGTCGTGCGAGACGGCGCTCAGCAAGGAGCTTCGCAGGCGTTCGGTCTCGATCTGGAGCTCACGTGCGCGGGCGGCGGCCTGCTGGCGGCGCGTCCGTTCACCGAGCCCGCTGATCGTCGCCGCCACCGCCACCATGACGAGCAGGGTGACCGCACCCTTCATGTCGTCGAACGCGAACCGGTGGAGGGGTGGAATGAAGAAAAAATCGAAGGTCAGCGACGTGATGGCCGCCGTGAAGAGCGAGGGCCCGATGCCGAAGCGCGTGGAGATGGCCACGACGCCCAGCAGGTTGATCATCACCAGGTCGGAGAGCCGCAGGTAACTCGAGATGCTCAGCGAGAAGACGAGGCAGACGAAGACGACGAGCAGTCCCCAGAGGTACCCGTTCTCGGCACGCCGAGTCGGAGGCGGCTCTCCGCGGGCGGTGTTCCGCTTTCGCGGACGGGCGCGGGGCAAGAGCGGAGGCGACTCGACTGCGCTGTGCATTCAGGAACACTCCCCCGAAAAAAAAACGGGCGCCCGAGGTTTGCCCGGGCGCCCGCATCCGTCTGCTTACGCGACTACTTGGAGACGATGCCCGTCGCTGCGACCATGTGCGCAGCGCTCGCGGCCGAGCCGCTGCCGACGCCGTGCACGGCCTGGCTGCCGAGCTCGGGGTACGCGGGACCACCGTGCTCGTGCAGATCGAGGCCTTCCTCTTCGCCTTCCTTCGAGACGCGGAGGGTGCCGGTTGCCTTGACGGCGTACATGAGTGCCATGCCCGCAGCGAACGTCGCCACGGTCACGCACGCACTGCCGATCGCCTGGGCGACGAGCTGGTCGGTACCGCCACCGTAGAGGAGGCCCTTCACCACCGAGCCCGCCGAGTTGTCCGGACCCGTCGGAGTCGCCGCGCCGAACTGACCGGTCGCGAAGAGCCCGAGGCTCAGGGTTCCCCAGATGCCACAGATGCCGTGAACGGCGACTGCGCCGACGGGGTCGTCGACACGGAGCCACTCGACGAAGTCGATGCCGAGGACGACCACGACACCCGCGATCGCACCGATGAGGAGCGCGCCACCCGGCGACACCCAGTAGCAGGGGCAGGTGATCGCGACGAGGCCGGCGAGGAAGCCGTTGACCGTCATGCCGCAGTCCCACACCTTGTTGCGCGGGTATATGAAGGCGAGCGCCGAGAGGCCGCCGGCGCAGGCGGCGAGCGTGGTGTTCGCCGCGACGCGACCGCAGCCGACCATGTCCATGCCCGAGAGCGTGCTGCCCGGGTTGAACCCGTACCAGCCGAACCACAGGATGACGCCACCGACCGACGCGATGACCATGTCGTGACCAGGAGGCATGCTGCCGCCGTCACGCTTGAACTTGCGACCGAGGCGCGGCCCGAGGGCGATCGCGCCGGTGAGGGCGACGAAGCCACCGATGGTGTGGACGACCGTCGAACCCGCGAAGTCGTGGAAGGGAACCGGCTTGATGGTGTTGAGCCAGCCGTCGGGACCCCAGGCCCAGTGCCCGAGGATCGGGTAGATGAAGCCGCTCACGCCGAAGCTGTAGAGCAGATCGCCCACGAAGCCCGTGCGGCCGACCATCGCGCCCGAGGTGATCGTGCTGCAGGTGTCGGCGAACGCGAACTGGAAGAGCCAGAAGGCGAGGAACGCGACGCCGGTCGACCCGTAGGTGTCCGGAGCGCCGTTGAGGAAGAAGTACTGGTGCCCGATGAATCCGTTGCCGGCACCGAACATGAACGCAAATCCCCAGGCCCAGAAGAGGACACCGCAGAGGCAGGTGTCGACGATGCCTTCGAGGAGGATGTTCACGGTCTCGCGCGTGCGCGCAAAACCGGCTTCGAGCATCATGAAGCCCGCTTGCATGAAGAAGACGAGGAAGGCCGCAATGACCGTCCACATCGTGTTGATCGGGTTCAGATAAGCGGGGGGCGGGGCTGCCGCGTCATCGGCCAGGGCCGGGCTCGCGAAATACCAGCTAACGCCCTTCATGATCACTAGGACCAGAAGGACTCCGGCCACCTTGGCTGCGAGCAAGGTGGCGAGCAATCGGCGGTCCTCCGCCCGCTTCATGCGGAGCATGAATTCCTTCAGCATCGGTTCTCCTAAAGCGTGCGCCCTCGCGAGTTGTGCGAGGGGCGGTGTGGTGTGTGTCGCTGGCGAAAGTACCGACCGAATGTTTCGCGGATTTTTCGAATCCGTTGCGATTCAGAAAAGTGCACGTCCACCGACCCGGACGCACCTTTCAGGGGGTGCCCAGGCGAAATCCTCGGTGGCGACGCCAATGACGCGGCGCGGTGCAGCGAAACGCGATGCCTGCCACGATGTACACGAGGGGCCGCAGCGCAAGTGATCAAGAAATCATAAAATTATCACGCTCGCCAACGATGCTCACTCTTCCGAGCCGAGCTCTTCGGTGAGGCTCACGTAGATCATCGCGTCGGCAGCGCTCTTCTCGAGGGCCTGGAGGATGGCGCGGGCAACGGCCTCGGCGTGGTCGTCGTCGGGCCAGCACTCGAGCGCGCAGCGATCCACGAGCTGGGAGGCGTAGCGGACTCCGCGAAACGAACGAACCTCGTCCGTCTTGGCGTACACGCGCACCGAGCTGACGACGATGTCGTCCACGCCGATCAGCGACAATCGCTCCAGAACTGCGGGCAGATGCGCTTCCGGCAGTACGGCTTGGATTTTCATTTTTTACCGATTTTCATCGCGCACGGCGCGAACCGTTTCGCGTTCGGTGACATGCGGGGGCCATGGGTAAAGTGCCGTTCGCGATAATTTCGAGCGAGTAGAGAGAACGTAAATCTCGCATTGGCGGAGGGCTCGTTCTCGGCGGCGGTATCCACAGGATAAACGCACCGTGAAATCTACGTAAGCGCCGTCGAGAACGGAGCACGAGAAACTCGAACGAAACTCGCGGTCCCCGATAACGACGCGCAGGCGGCGCACGGAGCGCCGCGCGGCGGGTACGCGAAAGCCGGATTTCGGTCCGACACGATGCGTCCCTCGTGGCTTCGAACCAAAGAGCGATTGATGCTGAACGGAATCTACCGACACGGACATAAGGAAATCATCAAGCCACTGATCGCGGGGATGCTGTTCGCGACGCTGATCGCCGTTGCCTTGCCGGGTACGGCCCGCGCGGACGAAGCACCGGCAGCACCCGTCGCGGCGGCCACGGCCAGCCCCACACCGGAAGAGCTCGCCGCCCGCATCGCGGATCTCGAGGCGTACGTGACGAACAGCGCGCCGAAGAAGCTCGCCTCGCCCGGCCCCGGTCACAACGCGTGGATGATGACGTCCTCCGCGCTCGTGCTCTTCATGACGCTCCCCGGCCTGGCGCTCTTCTACGGCGGGCTCGTGCGCCGGAAGAACCTGCTCTCGGTGATGGCGCAATGCCTCGGCTGCGCGGGCGTCGTGACGATCCTCTGGTGGCTCTGCGGATACACCTTCGCGTTCGCCCCGGGCTCGCCGTTCCTCGGCGGCACGAAGTTCGCGTTGCTGAACGGCGTGGGGGCGCTCCCGAACGCCGATTACTCGGCGTGGGTGTCGCAGAGCGTCTTCTCGATGTACCAGCTCATGTTCGCGATCATCACGCCGGCCCTGATCGTCGGCGCGATCGCCGAGCGCATGAAGTACGCGGCCGTCATGGCGTTCATCGTCGTGTGGATGCTCGTCATCTATTTCCCCCTCGCGCACATGGTGTGGGGCGTCGACGGCTTCATGAACGGCGTGTGGAACGCCGGCGCGGGCATCAAGGCCGTCGACTTTGCCGGCGGCACCGTCGTTCACATGTCGTCTGGCTGGTCGGCGCTGGTGCTCTGCCTGATGCTCGGCAAGCGCCAGGGCTTCGGGCACCGCCCGTTCCTGCCGCACAGCCTGGCGTTCACGATGATCGGCACCGGCATGCTCTGGGTCGGCTGGTACGGCTTCAACGCCGGGAGCGCCGCCGCCTCGGACGGCATCGCCGCAGGCGCGTTCATGGCGACGACGATCGCCGCAGCCGTCGCGTCCGTCGTGTGGCCGATGCTCGAGTGGGTCACCCGCGGAAAGCCGACCGTGCTCGGCTTCTGCTCCGGCGCGGTTGGCGGCCTGGTAGTCGTCACGCCCGCGGCGGGCTTCGTCACCGCGAACGGCGCGGTGATCATCGGCATCCTCGCCGGCGCGGTGCCGTTCTTCGCGTGCACGAAGCTGAAGGAGGCGCTCGGCTACGACGACGCGCTCGACACCTTCGGCGTCCACGGCGTCGGCGGCACCCTCGGCGCCCTCGTCACCGGCTTCCTCGCGACGCCCGAGGCGAACCCGAACCTCTCCACGAACCTCGGCGGCATCGTCGGGAAGACGCTCTGGGTCGAGCAGCTCAAGGCGATGGGCCTGACGATCACGCTGTCCGCGGTCGGCACCGTCGTGATCGCGAGCCTCGTGAAGGCACTCTTCGGTCTACGTCCCTCGAAGGAGGGAGAAGAGGAGGGCCTCGACCTGTCCGACCACGGGGAGGCCGCGTATCACCTCGACGAGGCGTTCACGTCGGGCCATCTGATGAGCGCAGGTGAGGACTCCGCGGCGCGCCTCGCCATGGCCACCGCGGGCGACGGCAAGGACTGAGCGCGCAGCACGACGAAAAAAGGCGCGGCTC
>DATAZL010000107.1:0-122021 GCA_036272055.1 Polyangiaceae bacterium
CTTCGGCGAACTGCTCCCCCCGCCGCTTCGCGGGCTCGCTTCGCTCGCAGCTTCGCCTTCGGCGAACTGCTCCCCCCGCCGCTTCGCGGGCTCGCTTCGCTCGCGTAGTTCCGAAGCGGAATTACGGGATCTGTTTCGGGACGGGCGCGCTCGACGCGGGTTCGTCCGGATCCGTCACCCGGAGCTCGGTCTTGAAGAGGACGACCTGGTACGGGTTCCAGGTCGAGGCGTTCCAGTAGATCTCCGCAGCGCGCTCCCCGGGAGCCGTCCCGTCCTTCACCTCGGCCGTCCACTCGTCGATGACGTTCGCGCCGTAGAGTCGACCAATGGGGTTGCCGGAAAGCGCGTTCTGCCCGGCCATCGCCACCGCTCCGCCGAGGCAGCTCGCGGTGATGTCGGCAAAGCCTCCGACGTTCAGCTTCGTGGAGAGGCTCGCGAGGGTGCCGAAGAGCGAGAGCGGGCTGTTCGGGTCGCCTTGCTTCAGGCAGCCGGGCAGCTCCTTCTCGCCGCCGTCACCGCACGCGAGATACGGCGCGGCCTCCTTGCGGGTCAGGATCGGCTCTGCCGACGTGAAACCGTCACCGGCGGGGCTGTCATGGAGCGCGCGACCCCACGGATGCCGTGCGATACGGAAATGGATGGCACCGGGGCTGCGCTGCAGGTGCACCGGGTCCGGCACCGTCGTGCTCCCCGGATCGAGGACGATGAACGCCGGATCGTCGCCGCCGTAGAGCATCACCCAGCGCTTCAGCGGCTCGACGTAGCTCAGCGTCATCTGGTTCACGTAGTCGAACTCCGGCTCGGTCCACTCGAGGTGCGTGCTCGACGCCTTGAGGAGCGAGGGCTGCGTGCCGTAGATCGGCTGCGCGTCGCTCTCGCGCTCGGACCACGCCGGGCGCCCGTCCTTCCGGTATCCGGCGAAGAAGCGCGGGCTCCACTTGCGCTGCCCGTCCTTCCAGCCTGCGAGCGACTGGTAGAGGAGAAACGGCAAGGTCTGCGCGCCGTGCTTCTCGGCGTAGGTCGCGCGGCCCCACATGAGGAGCGTGTGATTGCCTGGTCGATAGTCGTTCTTCCCCGGATCTTCGGGGTCGAAGAACGCGACGGTGCGCACCGACACGTTCTGGAACTTGTTCGTCGGGAAGCGGACCACGATACCGTAATCCGACGGTCGGTCCTGCCAGACCCCGCCGGCGATGCTCCGCATCCGGGCCACGCCGCGCCGCGGATCGTCCTCGAACCAGCGCGGTGCCACGGCGCCCTCGTCGGTGTGCACCGTGAAGGGCGTGGTGGTCAGACACACGCCGTGCTTCGGCGTCATGTCGCAGCTCGCCGTCGCGGGGCAGTCCTTGCCGTCGCGGCAATAGGCGGTCATGGCATTGCCCGCCTTGGCGAACGCACCGCTGCACTCGCCGAGCTTCTTGCCGGAGTACGTCGGGTCGGTCGAGCAGAGCATGCTCTCGGGGCACTCCTTCGTCGCGTCGCACGGGACCGGATCGGCTCCGTACATGACGTAGACGGTCTTGCCGTCGCTGAACGCGCCGTTCGGCGCACGCAGCATGCCGGTGTCGCTCGGCGCGTCGCTCTTCTTCGCGTCCACGCTCTCGCAGAGCCGCACCCGCGACCACGACGTCACGTCCTTGCGGTCCTCCAGCGGATATTCGAGCGTCTTGCATGCGGCCTTCTCGTTTCCCGTCGGAGCGCCGATGCGAAGCGTCGTCGGCCGGTACGCGGGCAACCACGCCTGCAGATCGTCGCTGTGCGCTACCGGGTACTTGCAGGCGTCACCCGCCTTCGCCCACGTGTCGCCGAAGAAGACGGCGAGCCGGTCACTGACCCGACCCGGCTCGTCCGGCAGCTTCACGGTGATGCCGAGGTCGGTCCCGTACACCCCCGGGTCGGCGTTGCGCGGACCGACGAGAGTACAGAGCGGGTACGTGCGCACCGCGATCGGCGCCGGGTGCCGCTCCGGCAGCACCGTCGCCTGATTGACGTTTCGCGAGTCGTGCACGCACGACGGAGCGAGCCCGAGCGCCGGCAAGAGCAGAGAGAGAACGCGTACGGCGAAGCTTCGAAATTCCAAGGCGGACCTGCATCGCCTGCCTGCAATATCGACGCCGCGCGTAATGCCGGCGATCGGGTCGAAAACTGTGACAAAGCGCCGCAGCACCGTTCAGAACGGCCCAGCGCGTGCACCCCTCTCAAGAGGCGTCGACGACACACGCCGGGTTCAGTCCCTGGATGCGATCCTCCATCGGAGGGCGAGCAGCCTCGTCCACTCGGACCTCGACGACGAAGGGGCGCTCGCACTCCGCCGCGCGGCGCAGCGTCGACGCGAGCGCAGAAGGATCGTCGACGCGGGCCGCCTCGGCGCCGAGAGCACGCGCTATCCGTTCGATGTCGGGCGTCTCGCGGAAGGTTCCCACCTCGATCCCGTGGTCTTTCCCGAGTGCGGCCTCCGTTCCCATTCGCACGAGGCCGTGGCCGCCGTTGGACAGGACGATCCAGACGAAGCGAGAGACCTTTGCCTCGACGGCGGCGTGAAGCTCGAACCCTTTCGCGAGAAAGGCCCCGTCTCCCGTCACGCAGAACGTCGGATTCCCCGAACCGAGCCGCACTCCGAGCGACGCACCGAGCGGGTGGCCCATGCAGGACCAGGCCATCGGGATATAACAGCGTTGCGGCGGTGAGAGCCTGAGGCAGTGGGCGACGAACGCGCAGCTCGTCCCGATGTCTGCAAGAACGCAGGCATTCTCGGGAAGAACACGCTCGAGCTCGCGGATCACACGCTCGGGACGGATCGGTGACGCTTCGCTCTCGAGCGCCCAGGGATGCTGGAAGCGTTCGTGCTCGCGAGCGAGGGACGTGAGCCACGACGGAACGCGCGCCTCGCGCTGCGGCGACGCCCCGAGCGAGGCGACGAGCGCCGGCACCGCGAGCCGTGCATCGCCACAGATGGGCAGACAGGGGTAATTGCGACCGAGCACCGCGGGATCCCGGTCGAGGTGAACCAGCGCGCCGAGAGGACGGAGCTTGTCGCTGAAGTTCATCGTCGCGAACTCACCGAGGCCGGTGCCGATCGCGCAGAGGACATCGAGGCCGCCGGTCAGCACGGCGCGTGCGAGTGGACCGCCGGCGAACGAGAACACACCGATACTGAGCGGATGCCGCTCCGGGAAGAGGCCCTTGCCGCTACATGTCGTCGCGACGGCGCACCCGAGTCGTTCCGCCAGCGCGACGAGTGACGACTCGGCACCGCGCGCGCCACGGCCGACGAGGAGCGCCATCTTCCTGCCATTTGCGAGGACGGCAGCGGCTCCGCGAATCGATTCAGGGTTCACGCCGCGACCGGACTCCTCCGGAACGCGGTAATTTCCGCGCCCGACGGAGGCAGAGGGGAGCTCGGCGCGCTGGACGTCGAGCGGGAGCGAGACGTGGGCAGGACGGCGCGCGTGGAGAGCCCGACGGAACGCCTCTTCGAGCGCGCGCTTTGCGCTCTCGGCGTTCGTTCCCGTCGTGCTGAGGACCGTCGCGGGACGGGACATCGCCGTCACCGGTATCTCCAGGTCCGTGCCGTCCTGCACGGCGCGCCGTCCGCTCGCGACGGTCGGCACCTCGCCGCTCACCAGGACGACGGGGTTGCCCTGCGCGGCGCTGCAGCAGAGACCGGTGAGTGCGTTGGTCGCTCCGGGACCGCCGATGGTGACGACGACACCGGGCTTCCCCGACGCCCACGCGTAGCCGTCGGCCATGAACGCCGCTCCCGCTTCGTCCTTCGCGACCACGGTGCGGATGCTCTTGCGCCTCGAGATTGCTTCGAGAAGCGGCATCGCCGTTCCCCCCGGGATCGTGAACACAACTTCGACTCCTTCACGCACCAGGAGCTCGGCGAAGAAGTCTGCGACTCTATGAGTTTCATTCATGACACGACACAGAGCAGCGCGCGTACCAGGCCATGCGACTCATGATTCATGGGCGATTTGCAGCGCTTCGGCGCACGGCGCTCCGTTCTGGACGTCCAATGGACGGCATCGATCGCAACACGGTCCATTCGCAACTTCGTTCAGCGAACGGTTGTTTCCTATGTTTCCGTCACGCATTCTCACAATCGTCACCCGAGAAGAAGATCGTCGCTGGAGATCCGTCGAGCGCGTGCGTACTGTCCCGGATGGGAGAGACGATGTTCACCGACGAGCGGGTGTGGAGCGCGACGGATCTTCCGGGGGAGACCATCGCCATCGGAAACCCCACGCCGGAGCTGCAGGTCATGTCGGCGCGCGGCTCCCAGCGCAACTGGACCGAGGTGCACACGAGCGTGACCATCGCAGCGGTCGCACCAGGTCAGCCGCTGGTCGAGGCGCGGTGGAAGACGCGTGCGCGCTCGCTGTCGTCGACCGCAGGGACGCTCATGGCCATCGAGCCCGGAGACGTCCACGTCACCCACAAGGTGACGTCACCCGCGGCGTTCGACGTGGTGCGCTTCGATCCAGCTCTGCTGGAGGACGCGATGCTCGCGCTCGATCGGCCGGGTACGTTCCACTTCCGGGCGCCCGCGGTGAATAACCCCGTAGTCCTCGAGGCGATCCACGCCCTGGTCCGCGTTCATGCGCAGAACGCCGATGCCTTCGAGGTGGAGTCGGCGAGCGCAGAGCTCGTGACGAAGCTCGTCGACGAGCTGTCGGAGCTGCCGAGCCCGTCGGGGGTGATGCTCGATCCGGTGCGCGATTTCCGTCTGCGCCGCGCGCGTGACTACCTGCGCGAGCACCTCGCCGAGAAGCCGAGCCTCGACGAGCTCGCTCGCGAGGTGGGCATGTCGAAGTACCGCCTCTGTGCCGTCTTCAAGTCGACGTACGGGGTGAGCCCCGGGCAGTACTGGGCCGCGCGCCGGATCTCGGAGGCGTGCCGCATGCTCCTCCGCGGCATGCCCATCCGGCGAGTCGCGCAGGAGCTCGGGTTCGTCGACGAGGCGTTCTTCACTCGCATGTTCCGGAAGCACCGCGGCTGTCCGCCCGGCGCGTGGGTCGCGCTCCATCGGGCGAACAGCAAGAAGGGCGCGCAGGGCGAGGGCCGCGTCGGCGATCTCCTCAGGCGACGCTCGTAGCGACGAGCAGCGCTGCGAGCAGCGGCCCCTGCACGACGAAGATCGCCGTCAGGAGCGGGTGGAAGAACCGGTCCTCGTCGCGGAGGAGCGGACCTATCGAGCGGAGCTGACGCTCGAGGCGGAACGTCCAGAAGAGCGACGTCGCGACGGCGACCGCGAACGCCGAGCCGTGCTCCACGACCTCGTGTGCGCGCCACGCGATGAAGAGCCCGAGCGACGTCGGGAGCGCAACGGCGGCGACGGCCATGTTCTGCGCGACGCCGAACGCGATCTTCGGGAGCGATTCGAACGCGACGCGAAGCCCGAGCCGGCGCGCGAGGAGCGCCGTCAGTGGCGGCTGGAGGAGATGACTGAATCCGATGATGCGGAGCACGGTCTCGACGGACATGACGGCTGGCAATTGCAGCCCGCGTGCCGCCCGAGGATCGCCGAAAAATGCGGCTCTCGCGTCGCCATTCGTGGACGGCGGACGTCGCGAGACGTCGCGAGACGTCGCGATAACGTCCAGGACCACGTCCTGGACGCGAGTCCTTTGAAGGGAAGAACATGCCGGATGGAACGAAGGCCTTGCGGGCTTTTTTGTTCGTAGCGTAGTCTCTCTGGTTTCCGCGGCGCGCGGAGCCCGAGAGAACATGCGCAAGGTCCTCTTCATCTTCGGTCAGCTCACCGATATGGACATCGAGTGGCTCGCCAAGGCAGGCCGGCGCAAGCGGCTGGCGGCCAATACCGTGCTCATCAACGAGGGCGGCCGCGTCGAGACGCTCTTCATCCTGCTCGAGGGGGAGCTCGTCGTTCAGAGCGCCAAGGGCCGCGAGATCGCGCGCCTCGGCGTCGGCGAGATCGTGGGAGAAATGTCCTTCATCGAGGCGCGCCCGCCGAGCGCGACGGTGCGTGCGGCCACCGACGTGGTCGTCTACGCCATCCCGCGGCAGGTGCTCGAGCGGGGGCTCGCCGACAACATCGCCTTCGCGGCGCGCTTCTACAAGGCAGTGGCGACGTTCCTCTCCGACCGCGTGCGCAGCGCGACGGCCCGGGAACAGGGCATCGATCGCGACGCGGTCGACGAGCTCGACGACGCGGTGCTCGACAACGTCGATCGCGCCGGCGCGCGCTTCGACGCCCTGGGACGATTACTCCTCGATGGCTGAACCGTCCGCTCCGGGCGCTCTACGAGAATCGAGATATGAGATGAGGAAGACGGCGTACCCCTTCGCGAGCGCGGCGCTCGTGCTCGCGCTAGTCGCGCGCCCCGCGTGGTCTGCGCCACGGCATCCCCCGGCGGGCCCCGTGGTTGCGCCCTTGCCGCCCCCGCCGCCGGTCGTCGTCGCGCCGGTGACACCACCGCCGGCGGAGCTCGTCCCGGTCGGAGATCCGCTGTCGCTCGCCGAGGCGGTCGCGACCTCGCTGCGCCTCCACCCGAGCATCAGGACCGCGCGGGCGGAGCTCGCCGCGCGGCGCGCCGACCTGGGAACCGCGCGCGGCCCCTTCGACCCGCTCTTCGACGCGAGCCTGCAGCACGTCCACGACGCGACGCCCCTCGCGCCGGTATCGCGTGTCGTTCCGAATCAAACCGCGACGCTGAGCGACACCACGACGCTGGCAGTCGGCGGCTCTGCCCAGACGACGTGGGGTATGTCGGTCGCGCCGAGCGTCTCCATCCAGCGCGTCTATCAGCGCGCGGACGTGGCGGCTCCGGGCTTCGACCCGTTCCAGCAGGCGAGCGTCGGCCTCGCTGTCGTCCAGCATCTTCTCAGGGGCGCCGGATGGGTCGGCGCCGCGAGCGCCATCGACCGTGCGAGCGGCGTTGCCCGCGCCGCGGAGCACTCCGTCAACTTCACCGCCCAGGAGCAGGCGTTCGAGACGGCGACCGCGTATTTCCAGCTCGTCGCCGCGGGCGAGCAGGTCGCGCTGCTCAGGGACTCGGAGACCGCTGCCCGGCAGCTCGTCGATCAGACCAGGGTCCTGGTCGAATCCGATCAGCGGCCCCGGGCGGATCTGCATCAGCTCGAGGGGAATCTCGCCAATCGCACGCGCGGCGTCCTCGAGGCCGAGACGGATCGTTCGAACGCGCTCTACGTGCTCCGGACGGCCATGGGCCTCGGCGCCGAGGGGAACGCCGACTGGCATCCGACCAACGGGATGCCAGTCGCGGGAGCGCCTCCCGGGGATCAGAACGATCTCATCCGGCTTGCTCAGAGACGGCGGGAGGATCTGATCGCCGCACGCGAGATCACGGGTGCGACCTCCGCCGATCTGCGCGGCGCGGAGTGGAACACGAAGCTGAACCTCGATGTGAACGGCTCCATCGGATACACGGGCCTCCTCAACAAGGACGGCGTGGGCCCCTTCTTCGCATCGACCGGGCGCAACGTCCCCGGTGTCAACGCGGGGATCGGCGTGGCGATGGAGCTGCCGTTCAACAACACCGCCCGGCTCGCCGATCGCGACCTCAAGCGCGCGCTCCACGACGAGGCGCGCATCGCCGCGGCCGACATCGAGCGGCGCGTGCCGATCGACACGGTGAGCGCGCTTGCCGAGGTCAAGCTCTCGCAGGCCGCCCTCGCCGCCTCGAACAAGGCGGTCGAGAACCTCGCCCTGGCCCTCGGGGACGAGACGGATCGCATGCATTCCGGCGTCGGCACCGTCATCGACATGGTGCTCACCGAGGACCGGCTCATCACGGCGCGCCTCGCGCGTACCGCGAATCATCTGAGGTACTCCAGCGCGCTGAGCCGGCTCGTCTTCGCCACCGGCGGCATGCCGAACGACGCCGCCGCAGCGTCGCTCGCGCTCGTGCCGCTCTCCACCCCCGAGGATCCGCATGCAGGAAAATAAGGTGTTCCGGCAGGCGGTCCTCGACCGCCTCGCGTCGCCCGAGCAGCTCCACACGCTCATGCAGGTGACGGACGCGAAGGGGTGGCTCGCGCTCCTCGGGCTCGGCGCGCTGGTCGCGACGGCGGTCGTCTGGGGGGTCATGGGCCGCGTGCCGACGAAGCTCGACGCGAGCGGCATCCTCATGCACTCGGGAGGGCTCGCCGATGTCGTCTCCATCGGCGCCGGTCAGGTCCTCGCCCTCGAGGTCGACGTCGGCGACTACGTGAAGAAGGGCCAGGAGATAGCGCTCCTCGCGCAGCCCGAGCTGAAGCAGGAGATCGACGCGGCAGAGTCACGGCTCGCGCAGCTCAAGTCGAACTACGAGCGGGTGAAGGCGCAGGGCAGCCAGGACGTGAGCCTCCGGTCGCAGGCAGCGAACAAGGAGCGGCAGAACCAGGAAGCGGCCATCGCCGCGAGCGAGGCGCGCTCGCAGGAGCTCGAGGAGAAGCTCGTCACCCAGGCGCGCCTCTACGAGAAGGGCCTGGTCACGAACGAGGCGTTGACCTCGACGCGAGACATGCTGCGCTCGACCCAGGTCGCGGTGCAGGGCATGCGCGCGAGCATGCAGCAGATCGACGTCGAGGCGTTCTCCGCCCAGCGCGTGAACGAGGCGATGCTCACCTCCGAGACGATGCAGATCCAGGACGCCGAACGGCAGATCCAGATCCTGAAAGAGCGGCTCGAGAAAGACAGCCACGTGACGAGCACCCACGAGGGCCGCGTCCTCGAGGTGCGTTCCATGGCCGGCGATCTCGTCGTGCCGGGAACGCCGGTGGTGAGCCTCGAGCGCGCCGGCGAGCAGGGCACCCTGGAGGCGCTGCTCTACGTCGATTCACGACAGGGCAAGCTCGTCCGCCCCGGCATGGAGGTGCAGGTCGCGCCGTCGATCGTGAGGAAGGAACGCTACGGCGTGATGATCGGCAAGGTGAAGTCGGTGGAGAACTTTCCCTCGACTCGCCAGGGCATGATGCGCGTCCTTCACAACGAGCAGCTCGTCGACACGTTCCTCTCCGACACGGCCGGCACGCCCATCGCCGTCCGTGCCGAACTCACGGTCGGCAAGACCCCGAGCGGCTACAAGTGGTCGTCGGGCCACGGCCCCGAGCTGACGCTCACGAGCGGCACTCGCTGCGCCGCCTACGTCACCACCCGCAGTCAGCGGCCCATCGCGCTCGTCTTCCCCGCCCTCGACAACAGCACCTGACGTGACCGAGCCCGCCGCTCAGAGCAAGAAGCGGCCGCGCCGGGTCCGGACCCCGACGCGGCTCCAGATGGAGGCGACCGAGTGTGGCGCCGCGGCGCTCGGCATCGTGCTCGAGCATCACGGCACCTTCGTGTCACTCTCGCGGCTGCGCGAGGAGTGCGGCGTCTCGCGCGACGGGAGCAAGGCGAGCAACGTGCTCAAGGCCGCTCGCACCTACGCCCTCGAGGCGAAGGGGTTCCGCAAGGAACCGAACGAGCTCACCGACATGCAGATGCCGGTGATCGTGCACTGGAACTTCAATCACTTCCTCGTCCTCGAGGGCTTCGACAAGCACCGCGCGTACCTGAACGACCCGGCGATGGGCCCCCGCTCGGTGACGCTCGAGGAGTTCGACCACGCCTTCACGGGCGTCGTGCTCACGCTGCGTCCGGGGCCCGATTTCAAGCCGAGCGGGAAGCGGCCGGCGCTCTTGCCGTCGCTGCTCGGAAGGCTCCGCGGCTCGCGGGGCGCCATGGCGTTCGTCGCGCTCTCGGGGTTTGGCCTGGTGCTGCCGGGGCTCGTCGTCCCGGTGTTCAGCATGGTGTTCGTCGACGAGGTGCTCGTCGGCGGGAAGCACGACTGGCTCCGGCCATTGCTCATCGGCATGGCGATCGCGGCGCTCCTCCGCGCCGGCTTCACGTACCTGCAGCGCACGTACCTGCTCCGTCTCGTCATGAAGCTCGGCGTGAACATGGCGAGCAACTTCATGTGGCATGCGCTCCGGCTGCCCGTCGGGTTCTACCTGGCGCGCTCCCCGGGCGATCTCGCCGGGCGGGTGCAGCTGAACGACGCCGTCGCCTCGACGCTCTCCGGTCGCATGTCGGCCGTGGTGCTCGATCTGGTGCTGGTGCTCTTCTACGGCGTGTTCATGTTCTCGCTCGACCGGGTGCTCCTCCTGGTCGGTATCGGCACCATCGTGCTCCACGTGATCATGCTGAAGGCCGCCGATCGGATGCGCACCGATCTCAGCCGCGTGGTCGGGCAGCACGGCGGCAAGGTCGCAGGCGTCGCCGCCGGCGGCCTCCAGATGATCGAGACGATCAAGGCGACCGGCTCGGAGACGGAGTTCTTCGGTCAATGGGCGGGGCATCACGCGAAGCTCGTCATCGCCCAGCAGAAGCTCGCGCGCCGCGAGCAGTTTCTCATGGTCGTGAACGACGTGCTCTCGCGCTCGAACTCGCTCCTCGTGCTCACGGTGGGCGCGCTCCGGGTCATCGACGGGCACAGCAGCGTGGGAACCCTGGTGGCGTTCCAGAGCCTGATGATGAGCTTCGTGCAGCCGGTCGAGCGCCTCTCCCAGGTCGGCGCCGCCGTGCAGGCGCTGCGCGGCAACGTCGAACGTCTCGACGACGTGCTCGGCCACGCCGAGGACGAAGCGGTATATCGCGAATCCGACGAGCCGGCGGAGCCCGAGCGGCCGCGCCGTCTCACCGGTGAGCTCGAGCTCCGCGCGCTCACCTTCGGCTATCTGCCGTTCTCGCCGCCGCTCATCGAGGGGCTCGACGTGCATATCGCACCCGGACAGCGCGTCGCGCTGGTGGGCGGAACCGGGAGCGGAAAGTCGACGGTCGCAAAGCTCGTCTCCGGCCTCTACCGTCCCTGGGGCGGCCAGATCCTCCTCGACGGCGAGTCGCAGCAGTCACTGCCGCGCGCGGCGCTCGTGTCGTCCATCGCCCTGGTCGATCAGGACATCGCGCTCTTCGAAGGGACGGTGCGCGACAACATCACGCTCTGGGACGAGACCATCCCGGAGACCGACGTCGTGCAGGCCGCCAAGGACGCCTGCATCCACGAGGACATCACGAAGCTCCAGGGCGGCTACGACGCGCGCGTCACCGAGGGCGGCTTCAACTTCAGCGGCGGACAGCGCCAGCGGCTCGAGCTCGCCCGCGCGCTGTCACGACAGCCGGCGATGGTAGTCCTCGACGAGGCGACGAGCGCGCTCGACCCCGAGACGGAGCGGCTCGTCGACGAGAACCTTCGCCGGCGCGGTTGCAGCTGCCTCATCGTCGCACATCGGCTGAGCACCATCCGCGACTGTGACGAGATCATCGTCCTCGAGCGGGGCAGCGTGGTCCAGCGCGGGTCGCACGAGGAGCTTCTCGCCGTGGGCGGACATTACAGAGAACTCATCTCGTCGGATTGAAACAGTGGCCGACTTCGAGAACATAGCGTGGATCAAGCGACGCCTCGGCGCCGGGGTGGAAGAGGTGCGCGTGCAGGGCGACCGCCCGCTCGTCCTCGACGACCCGTCGTGCGCCTACGTCACGCTGTCCGAGCATCACCAGCTCTTCTGCGTCGGTTACGAGAGCGGCGCAGCGGTCGGACGCCGTGAGCACGTCGCGATCTGCCAGCCCGGGCAGCTTCTGTTCGGCCTCGAGCCGCGGGAAGGCACACACCGTACCGCGCTCCTGCTCTCCGGCGTGAGCGGCAGCGTCGTCTGGCGCGTCCCGACGGCGATGCTCTTCCGGCTGGCGCGGGAGCCCGAGGGGCTCGCCGTCGTCTCGCGTCTCTTCGACGACTGGATCACGCTGCTCGTGGGCGTCCTGCCGACCGCTCCGATCCCCACGAAGTGTCTCGCCGCGACCGTCGGCGAGGTCCTCGACGTGGCGGGCGGCACCGCGCTCCGCGCCGCAACGGGGCTCGCCTGGATCGCGCCTCCCGCGCCGCTGCGCCGTTTTCTCGGCGTCGATCTCGACGCGAGCATGCCGAAGATGGACGTGTGGCCGCTCGGTGAGCAAGCGTGGGCGCTCCTCGAAGCGGGCAAGCTCCGGGTCTGGGGCAGCGGGGAGCTCCTGGACGCGAACGGTAATGCGTCCTTCGCCGACGGCTTCTACGCCTTCGTCGTCGCGTTCGTCGCACACCGCCGCGCGGAGCTCGCCGGAACACGCCTCGTGCGCGATGTCGCGTCGAGGGAAGCCGAGCGGCGCTTCGTCGGTCAGTCGCTCGCGCGTCTCGCGTCCGTCGGGCGCGGCGAGCGGCTCGCCCCGGAGGTCGGCGGCGCGCACCCCCTCGACAGGGCGTGTCGCACGATCGCCAACTGGCTCGACGTCGACGCGCCGCGCGTCGTTCGCCCGAACGGCACCTCGCTGTCGCAGATGCAAGCCGCGCTCTCGAGGATGACCGGCATCCGCACGCGCGGCGTCCTCCTCGAGAAGCGCTGGTTCGAGGACGACGCGGGCGCTCTCCTCGGCTTCATGATGGACGACGAGGAGGTGCTCCACCCCGTCGCGCTCCTGCCGGCGCGGAAGGGCTACACGCTCCACGATCCGCGCCGGGACGCCCCCGTCGCTCTGACGCTCGAGCTCGCGAACAGCCTGCATCCGCAGGCGTACCAGTTCTACGCGCCGTTCCCGTCGACGCCGCTCCGGCCCTTCGATGTGCTCCGCTTCTCGAGCCGGCGCGCGCGCAAGGACGTCGCGTTCGCGCTCGGCGTCGGCATGCTCACCGGCTCGGTCGGCATGCTCATCCCGCTCCTCACCGGGCAGATCTTCGACCGTATCATCCCCGGCGCCGAGCGGCCGCTCCTGCGCGAGTTCACCCTCGTGCTGTTCACGGTCTACGGCTCGCTCGCGCTCTTCGACGTCGCGCGCGGTCTCTGCCTCGTGCGCGCGCAGACACGCATGGATGCGACGCTCGAGGCGTCGGTGTGGGATCGGTTGCTCGGCCTTCCCCTGCCCTTCTTCCGGGATTACTCGGCGGGTGATCTCGCGTCGCGCGCTGCAGGCATCGGAGGGATCCGTGAGGTGCTCGCGGGAGCAACTCTGTCCATCCTTCTGAGTGGCGTCTTCTCGCTCTGGAACTTCGGGCTGCTCTTCTTGATCGACCCGATGCTCGCCGCGGCGGCGACCGGGCTCGTCCTGGTGGCAGGGGCCGTCGCGGGAATGGCCGCGTACTTCACGCTCAAGCGCCAGCGCAAGGTGGCCGAGCTCGACGGAAAGATCGGTGGCCTTCTCCTCCAGCTCATCGGCGGCGTGTCGAAGCTCCGGGTGACCGCCAGCGAGAAGCGCGCGTTCGGGGTGTGGAGCCGGCTCTTCACGACGCGGCGCGATGCGGATCTCGAGGCGGAGCAGGTCGGCATCCGCGTGTCGGTGTTCCAGACGTCGTATCCCATCCTCTGCAGCTTCGTCCTCTTCTGGATGCTCGCGGGCGAGGGCGGGCAGAAGCTCAGCACCGGAAAGTTTCTCGCCTTCAGCTCCGCGTTCACGATCTTCCTGTCGGCCGTGCTCGACGTGATCGCGGCGGGTCTGCACGCGCTGAACGCGATCCCCCTCTACGAGCGAGCGCGCCCGATCCTCGAGGCGACGCTCGAGAGCCGCGGCAAGTCGGACACGCGCACGACGCTCCTCGGCGCGATCGAGGTGAGCCACGTCTCGTTCCGGTACGAGCCGTCCGGGCCGCTCATCCTCGACGACGTGCATTTCCGCATAAATGCCGACGAATTCGTCGCGATCGTCGGCCCATCCGGCTCCGGGAAATCGACCCTGCTCCGCATCCTGCTCGGCTTCGAGAACTGCAGCGAAGGCGGCGTGTTCTTCGACGGTCAGGCGCTCGCGAACCTCGACGTCCGCGCGGTGCGCCAGCAGATCGGCGTCGTGCTCCAGCACAGTCGAGTCATGGCCGGCGACATCTACACGAACATCGTGGGCAGCACCGGCCGGAGCCTGGACGACGCCTGGCGCGCCGCACGTCAGGCCGCGCTCGACAAGGACGTCGAGGCGATGCCGATGGGAATGCACACCGTGATCGCCCAGGGCGGCGGCACCCTCTCCGGCGGCCAGCGGCAGCGCTTGCTCATCGCGCGCGCCCTGACGGCGGAGCCGCGCATCCTCTTCTTCGACGAGGCGACGAGCGCCCTCGACAACGTCACGCAGGCGATGGTGAGCGAGAGCCTCGAGGGGTTACGAGTCACCCGCATCGTCATCGCGCACCGGCTCAGCACCATCCGCCACGCCGACAAGATCATCGTGCTCGAGCGCGGTCGCGTCGTTCAGATGGGGCGCTTCGACGAGCTCGTGGGCGTCCCCGGCGTGTTCCACGATCTCGCGAAACGTCAGACGATCTGACTTCGGCGCATCGGCGAGACCCGAACAGAGCCGGAGCCCGCCGAACGGTCGTTACAGGCTTCGGCCGTCGACCCGGCACCCATCGGGCCAAACGAGCTCAAAGGGCGTGATCTTTAGCGTGCAGGGGATTCGTAACCGAGCTCAGCCAATGTAGAGTCAATGTCGCCGGTTCGTTCGGAAACAATGCGGCGAGCAATTCTAGGCCCAGATCTAACCATATCAGCGCGGCTCCTGCTTCCCTTTGCCAGAGCCCTCTCCACCGACCCCGCGTTCCACAGCGCGGAGCTCGATGACCTGCGCGCGCTCGATCCCGACGGACGGGTGTCGCTCTCCTGGGCGCACGAGCTCCTGAGGGGCGCTGTCGAACGGACACGTGACCCGGATCTCGGGCTCAGAGCCGGGCGACACGCGGAGCCCTCGGACTACGGCGTGATCCATTACGCGATCCGCTCCGCGCCGACGGTCAACGACGCGATCATGGCGGCGCAGCGGTACATGCGCCTCCTCACGGACGCCATCGACTATCGCCTCGAGCTCGACGGCGAGCGAGCGATGGTGCGCCTCGACAGCAAGGTGCCCCTTCCGCGCGCCTCCGCGGACTACCAGGCGAGCATCACCCAGACTCTGCAGCTCGCTCCCTACGCCGGGCTCATCCCCGGGCTCGAATGGTGGTTCACCCACGAGCGCCCCGCCGACACGAGCGTCTACGAGGAGGTGTTCGCTCCCGCGACGGTGCGCTTCTCGGCGCCGGCGTTCGGCTACTGCTTCGACAGGGCGCACCTCGATTTTCCGCTTCCCCAGGCTGACCCGAACCTGAACCAGATCGTGAAGAAGCACGCCGAGCTCCTGCTCGCGGAGCTTCCGCGCACACGCAACGTCACCGAGTCCGTTCGCGACCTCATCATCAAAGAGCTCGCCGGCGGCCAGCCGACGGCAGCGCAGGTCGCCGTCCGGCTCCGGATGAATCAGCGCACCCTCGCTCGCCGTCTGCAGAGCGAGGGCACGACGTTCTCCGCCCTCTTCGACGACCTGCGGCGCTCGCTCGCGCTCCGCTACTTGCTGCGGACCGATCTACGGATCTCGGAGGTCGTGTTCATGCTCGGGTTCTCCGAAGTGGCGACCTTCTATCGCGCCTTCCGTCGGTGGACGGGGCAGACGCCCGTCGAATATCGCCGCTCGCAGGGCGGCGTGCTCAGAACCGACCGTAGCGCGACGAGCGTCAGCTAGTACGAGCGCGTGCCGTTTCCCCCCCGGGCGGCGCGTCACGAACCGAGCGCGAGCTCGTTGGCGCTCGTTGCAATTCGCGGTACGCTGCGTCCTTCTCCGCGACGCTGCACGATCCGTTCCGCGAGGTGCTCGGCGTCCGCGGCGACCCCGGAGAACCGACCAGATCCCCACGTGTAGAGCCACGGCAGCCCGACGAAATAGAGGCCGTCGACGCCGGTCACGCCGCGGTCGTGCATCGGATAGCCGGTACCGTCGAAGACCGGAACCTCGACCCAGCGGTAGTCCGACCGATACCCGGTGGAAAAGATGACCGTCGTGATGTTCGTCCCGGAGACGTCGAGCGACACTCGCTCCTCGGCCGGCTTCCATACCGGCACGTAGCGCGGCTCGGTCGGAGCCGTGATGCTCTTGCTCTCGATGAAGCGATCGACGGAATCCTTGATGCTCTCCGAGACGGCGTCGGCGCCGTCCAGGTTCGCGGCGAGGTCGGGCGCGAACTGCAAGGTGTCGCCCTTCACGCCGAGGAGACGGCCGTAGAGCTCCATCCCTTCGGCGGCGAACTTGCGGAGATCGATGTCGCGGCCGCCGTCGCGCCCGGTGACGTAGTGGTTCGCCTTGGCCCGGACCCGCTCCTTCAAGGGATGCTCGTGGATCGGCATGTCGTAGTACCCCATCTGGGCGAGCCAGCGAACGACGTCCTTTCCGCGGTAGCGGCGGGCGGTGCGCGGCGCGCTCCCCGTGCACACGTACACCTTGCGCCCGGCGAGGTGCAGATCCTCCGCTATCTGGCAACCCGACTGGCCGGTTCCGACGACCATGACGCTACCCGCCGCGAGCGCTTCGGGGTTCTTGTACGCCGAGGAGTGCAGCTTCACGACGTGATCGGGCAGGCGCTCGGCGAGGGGCGGCAGCTTCGGCGTGTGATAGCCGCCGGTCGCGACGATGACGGCATCGGCCGTGAACGAGCCGACGTTCGCGGTGACGTGAAAGACGCCGCGCACGCGCCGGAGTGACGTCACCGTCGCGCCCTCGACGAGCGGCGGCTCGAACAGAGCCGCGTATTTCTCGAGATATTCGACGATCTCGCCCTGCTTCATGAACCCATCCGGATCGGCACCCGGATAAGGGAAACCCGGGAGCTGGCACTGCCAGTTCGGCGTGACCAGACAGAAAGTGTCCCAGCGTCGCTCGCGCCACTCGTACGCGAGCCGGTTCCGCTCGAGCACGAGGTGATGCACTCCGCGCTGCTTCAGGCAGTAGCTCATGGCGAGACCGGCCTGGCCGCCGCCGATGACGATGGCGTCGTAGTGACCGCCCTTGATGTCCTCTGATTTATCGTGGCTCATGTCAGTCGCTCCTCTATCCGCCTTTCGGCTCGAACCCGACGACGGTGACGAGCGCCGTCCCCGAGAAAGTTCCCGCCCGCTCCTCGATCGTGGCGAGTTGATCCATCGCCGCGCTGCAGTAGTACCCGTACTTCGCCTTCACCCGCTCGGAGGCGATGTTCAGCATCTCCCGGGTCTTGCCGAGGAACTCCTCGACGGGATAGTCGTGCCCGACCTCGAGGTACTCGCGGACGATGAGTGACGGCGAATAGCAGCGCGCCTCCTCGCCGTCGGGCCAGCGAACGGTGAAATGCATCTCGGGCATGTCGCGGTCTCCTATGCTGTGGATTCGAGTGACGTCCGGCGAGGCGCCGGAGCGCTCATGACGGCCTGATAGGCGTCGGCGTGCAGTCGAGCGACGCGTTCCCAGGAATACGACGTGGCGCGCACGCGCCCGGCTTCGAGCTGCGCGCTCGGCGCGTCGAACGCTCGCAGGACGGCCGTCGCGACCGCCTCGTCGGAATGCGGGTCGACGAGCGCCGCGACCGAATCGTCGAGAAACTCGGTGAGCGGCGGCACGGCAGAGGTGACGACGGGGAGCCCCGCCGCGAGCGCCTCGAGCGCGACGAGGCCAAACCCCTCCTCGACCGACGGAAAGCAGAGCGCGCGCGCGAGGTGGAAGAACGACGGCACATCGTCGTCGGCGAGGACGCCCGTCTCGTAAACGCGCGCGCGAACGGCGGCCGGCAGCGCCGCGAGCTCGGCCTCGTAGCGCGCGCGATACTCGCCGTGGTCGAGCACCGTCGCGCCGCCCGCGACGACGAGGCGCGCGGTGGGCTCGCGGCGAAGGACGCGCACGAACGCGCGCAGCGTGCACAGCGTGTTCTTCCGCGGTTCGACGCCTCCCACGGCGAGCACCACCGGCTCGTCACCGAGCCCGTACCGCGCGCGGAGCGCGACGATGCGCGCCTCGTCGCGGCGAGCGAAGCGCGCAACGGACACGCCGTTCGACACGCGGGCGCATCGGACGCCGAAGCCGCGCTCAACATCGAGCTCCGCCGTGCGGCTGACGGCGAGACAGAGCGCGGCGCGACGGATCGAGCGCTCCTGGCACGCAGCGAGGTACGGATCCGTGAACTTTTCGACGTGGTGCACCGTCCGCACGACGGAGAGCCGCACTCCGGCGTCGCGAGCCGCGAGGAGGCCATTCGCAGTGAGGCAATCCTCGGCGTGATGGACGTCGTGCTTCGGCGCGACGTCCCGAACGTACCTGGCGAGCTCCTCTGCCCGTTGTTTCACGAGCTCCGCGGTCGTCGTCGGCGCCGCGGCGGCCGGCACGAGCCGCACCTTCGCGCGCACGTCGCGGAAGAATCGACCACCGTCCTTGTCTAGCGCATACAGCGTGACGTCCCAGCCGAGCTCGGTCATCGCCTCGGCGAGGAACGCGGCGTGCACGACGCTGCCCCGGGGCGCGGTCGAGTACGTGAAGAGCCCGAGTGACGGCCGGCTCATCGCGCCACTCCGAAGCCGGTGAACGGACGGCGAGAGAGATCCCAGAGCACGGCTTCTTCGCCGCTCGCGACGAGGCGGAGCGCGCGCGAGCCGTCGACGGCGCCCACCGTCTCGCAGGCGATACCGCGCGCGGCAAATGCGCCGCGGACCTTCGCCGTGCGCTCCGGCGGCACCGACAGCAGAAAGCCGAAGCTCGGAAACGTCGCGAGCCAGCGCTCGAGCGTCGCGCCGTCGGGCATCGGCAAGCGGTCGAGCTCCAGCGTCCCGCCGACGCCCGATGCCTCGAACAGCATCAACAAGGTCCCGGCGATGCCCGCGTTGCTCACGTCCTTGCACGCGTGCACGTCACCCGCTGCGGCGAGGGCGCCGAGCACCGCGAGATCGTCCCTGAGGCTCTCTTTCGTGCGCCCGGTCGTCGCATTCCAGAACGGAAACCCGTCGCGATACGCGCCGCGCAGATCCGTCGCGAGGAGGACCTGGTCGCCTGGCTTCGCGTCGAAGCTCGTGAGCAGATGCGGTGCACGTCCGAGGATCGCTACCGCTAGGCAGTGCGGGCCGCCCTCGCGGCACGTCGTGTGACCGCCGACGAGCGGGACGCCGTACGCCTCGCAGGCGTCGCGCATGCCGGAGAGCACTGCGTCGACCGCCGACGAGGGAGCGTGAAAGTATGCATCGACGACCGCGAGCGGGTAGCCACCCATCGCGGCGACGTCGCTGACGTTCACCATCACCGACGAGAAACCGGCAAAATACGGATCCGCGTCGAGGAAGCTCGGGAGCATGCCCTCCGCCGCGAAGAGCAGAAAGCCGTCGCCGTCGGGGATGGCCGCGGTGTCGTCCCCGACGAGGATCCGGCCTTGTCGCTCACCGAAGGCCGACGTGGCACGCGGCGCGCCGTCGATGCGTTCCGCGACGCGACCGATGTCGCACTTCGCGCGGAACGCGGCGCTCTCGGCGAGCGTCGCGGCAGTGCGCGCCGCCAGCCCGCTCATGACGCGGCCCCGGTGAAACGCGACAGCTCGGCCTGCATGCGCGCGTGAGGAATGCCGAAGAGGACGACCTCGTCGGTGACGGACCACCCCAGCCGCTCGAAGAGCTTCACGTTGCGCTGCTGGACGGTCGCACGGAAGCGCGCGCACCCGCGACGGCAAGCAGTGCGCACCGCGAGACGGATCAGCCCCGGACCGATGTTCCCGTTCTTCCGGTGCTCGCGGTCCGTCCCGAGACGCCCGCCGAACCACTCGCCCGGCTCTTCTTCCCAGATCCGGACGACTCCGGCCACCTCTTCGGACACGCCGGCCATGCGCGCGAGCGCGACGATGGGCGTCGCACGCTCGTCGATCGCGTCGCGGTCGTCCTCCGCGAAGATCCCCTGTTCCGCACAGAAGATGCGGCGGCGGAGCGCGTGATAAGCGTCGAGCTCCCACGCCTCGGTGGCGAGCTTGAACCCGATGTCCGCGCACCGGAACGGCTGTACGGCCTCGAGGATCACGCCGCCCCCTCGTGCGCCTGGAGAGTCGAGCAAGCGCCGCACCGACCGCACCCGGCGCGGATCGAGTTGCGCGAGAGGCCGACGTCGCGGATGACCGCCGCGACGTCCGGCAAAAGACGTCGCATGAAGCCGGGCTCCGGCGGGGTGTGCTTCTCTAGCGGCGTGCCCGCGATGGGGACGAACGGGACGACGAACGGATACACGCCGAGCTTGCCGACGGTCCGGCACATATCGACGATCTCGTCATGCGAATCACCCAGGCCGGCGAGGATGTACGTGCTCACCTGGCCGCGACCGAAGATCGCGACGGCGCGTTCGAACGCCGAGAGGTACCTCGAGATCGGTACCTCTGCCTTACCGGGCATGATCTTCTGGCGGACCCTGTCGGTGACCGACTCGAGGTGCATGCCGAGAGTGACGACACCCGCGTCGCGGAGGCGCTCGAACCAGACGTCGTCGGCCGGCGGCTCGCACTGAGCCTGGATGGGAAGCGCTACTCGCGCGGTGACCGCCGCGGCGGCCTCGGTGAGGACGCGCGCGCCGCGGTCGGCGCTCGCCGGCGTGCCTGTCGTCATGACCATGTGCTTCACGCCGTCGAGGCGGACGGCGGCCTCCGCCACCTCTGCGAGCTGCGCGGGCGTCTTTCGCGCAACGGTGCGACCCGCTTCGAGCGACTGCCCGATGGCACAGAACTGACACGACGTCTTCCTGTCGTTGTAGCGGATGCACGTCTGCAGCACCGTCGTCGCGAGCACGTCGGCGGCATGCAGCTGCGCGATCTTCCAGTACGGGATGCCGTCGGCGGTCTCGCCGCCGTAGAACTTCGGCGGCTCGGGGAACGTGACGTCACCGATGCGCATCCCGCTCCGCTCGAGAACGGCCCTGTTCGGCCCCGACGCGCGAAGGGCGTACGGCGATGCGAGCGACGCCGCGGTGTGAATGGGGATCATCACCGTGTGCCCGTCGAAGACGATGGCCTTGTGATCCGAGGGACCGGCGCCCCCCTTGCGTGAGAGGCCGGTACCGGCGTCGGTGATGAACCGGGCACCGAGCGCCTGGAGCTCGGTGAGTGCCTGGCGCGAGCTAGGCGACGGCTGAAGTAGCGGGAGTGACATCATCGCCATGGCGGGTTACCTCTTCGACGAAGGTCATGGGGGTGGGGGCGCGCGTGACGTCGAGGACGCCGGCGTGCGGAGTGTGGTCGACCGTGAGCTTCAGAATGTCCGGGCGGCTGTAGTGGCCGACGCTGTCCATCATTCGCTTGCGCTTCGTGATGAGCGCCGGATCGAGATCGGCGATCACCATGCCCTCCCCTTCGGTGAGGGGCGGCGCGAGCAGGACGCCTTCCGGCGAGACGATCGCGGTGTGACAGCCGCCGTTCAGCGCCGATTCCAGGCCGGTGCCCTTCGCGATCAGGGCGCGCTGCTCGGGCGTGAGCCACCCCGTCGCGTTCACGACGAAGCAACCCGACTCGAGCGCGTGATGACGGATTGTGACCGCCATCTGGTCGGCGAAGATCTGCCCGACCATGGAGCCCGGGAACATCGCGCAGTGGATCTCCTCGTGGTCGAGCATCAGGGCGTGACGCGCGAGCGGGTTGTAATGCTCCCAGCACGCGAGCTGGCCGACCCTGCCGATCGCGGTGTCGACGGCGCGGAGACCGTCTCCGTGACCCTGACCCCACACCATGCGCTCGTGATAGGTCGGGGTGATCTTGCGGCGGCGCTGCACGATCTTGCCGTCCGCGTCGAAGAGGAGCTGTGCGTTGTAGATCGAGCCGTGGTCGCGCTCGTTGACACCGAGAGAGACGACACATCCGTGACGGCGCGCGGCCTCGGAGACCGCGTCCGTGGTCGGCCCGGGGATCGTCACTGCTTGCTCGTAGAGCTCGAGATGGGCTTTCCCCATCGCGGCCGGCGGAAGCAAGAACGAGAAGTACGGATAATACGGCACCACCGTCTCCGGGAAGACGACGAGCCGTGCTCCGCGCGACGCCGCCTCGGCGATCGCGCGACACACCTTCTCGGTCGTGCCTTCGCGGCTGTAGAGCACGGGGCTCAACTGCACCGCTGCGGCTCGGATGATTTCTCGCATCATGACGATCCCTCGGGCACGTCGACGCTCAGAGCGTCCAGGTGTTCAAGATGAAGGCGTTGTCGCGCTTGTGCAGCAGAATGATGTCGAGGACGTCGAGCGGGCTGATCGGGCGGATACCCGGCAGCAGCGAGGGCTCGCCGTGCCCGTAGAGCGCCTGGAGCGCGAAGCGGCAGGCGTACACCTTGCCGCCCTCCGCCATGAACGCGCTGATCTTCTGGTTCACGACGAGGTGACCGGGAAACGCCTCCGACGCGAGTTTCGGGAAGCCGCGCTGCACGCCGAGCAACACGCCGGGTCCATAAAGGAGAACGCTGGTGTCGAAACCCTTCCGCATGAGGCGCGTGGCCTGCAGCATGTTGACGAGACCGATCGACCCTTCGAAGGCGACGGTGTGAAACGTCACCAGGGCCTTCTCTCCGGGTTTTGCTTTGACGTCCTCGAAGACCTTCTCCTCGTAGTCGACGAAGAAGTCGCCTTCCTTGTGCGCGGGCAGATTGACGGCGGGCATGCTCTAGCTCCTGTAAGTGGGTTCGTGGTTTTGCAAATCCTGAGGCCCCCTAGAGCAAGGCTCGGACCACTCGAACGCGAGCGTCGCGCGCGTGACGTCGAGGTTTCCGCGGGTCCGAATTGGTCGTGTCGGTTTCCGGATCCGACGTCGTGAGTGAACGCCGTGTTTCGTCGTGCCTCGTGCGACTGCTCACGAGCGAAGCGCACGACGAGATCTCGCGATCCGACAACGAGCTCTCGTGATCGACCACGATGATTCGCGCTAAGATCCGGAGGTGTTCCTCGCAAGCTCCGGAGACGACGCTTTCGGGGCCCTCAAAGATCTCTTGCTCGAGATGGCGCAAGAGAGAGAGCTCGCGGCGCTCCTTCCACTCATCGTCGAGCGGCTCGCAGAGAGCTCGGAGGACGTCGCGCTCGCACGCATCTGGCTCCTCGGGCCGCCCGACGCCTGCGCCACGTGCAAGAACGCGCTGGTCTGCCCGACGAAGACCGAATGCCTGCACCTCGCGGCGAGCGCGATCCGCAGCCGCGGACAGCCTGTTTCCGTCGATCGCGAGCTCAAGGGCGCGTTCCGTCGCATCCCGGTGGGCGCCTTCAAGGTCGGGAAGGTGCTCGCCCAGCGCGCGCCCCTCGTGGTGCGAGATACGAACGGGGATCCGCATATTGCGCGCCCGGACTGGATCAGCGCCGAGGGCATCCAGAGCTTCGGCGGGCACCCGCTCATCTACCGGGAGAACGTGCTCGGCGTGCTCGGCGTCTTCGTGCGGGTGAAGCTCGACGACGGCGCGCTCGACGTCCTTCGCCTGCTCGCGAGCCACGCCGCTGCCGCGATCGCGAGCGCCCGCGCCTTCGACCAGATCGCAAGGCTCCAGCAGAGGCTTGAGCGCGAGAACGAGTACCTGCGCGAGGTCGTCACCGCCCGCGACGCGTCGAACCTCGTCGGCTCGAGCGCCTCCGCGCTGCAGATAAAGGAGCAGATAGAGCTGGTCGCGCCGACCGACGCCAGCGTGCTCATCACCGGCGAGTCGGGCACGGGAAAGGAGCTCGTCGCCGAGGCCATTCACCGGAAGAGTAACCGGTCGTCCGCCGCGCTCATCCGGGTGAACTGCGCGGCGATCCCGCGCGAGCTCTACGAGAGCGAGTTCTTCGGCCACAAGAAGGGCGCGTTTTCCGGAGCGACTCACGAGCGCATCGGCCGGTTCGAGGCGGCCGACGGCGGCACGTTGTTCCTCGACGAGGTCGGCGAGATCCCGATCGATCTACAAGGGAAGCTCCTGCGCGTACTCCAGGAGGGCACCTTCGAGCGGGTCGGCGAGACGCGCTCGCGGCAGGTCGACGTGCGCATCGTCGCGGCGACGAACCGCGACCTGGGGCGCGAGGTGGGCGAGGGTCGCTTCCGTCAGGACCTCTTCTATCGTCTCAGCGTCTTTCCGATCGAGACCCCGCCGCTGCGCGACCGCCCCGACGACGTGCCGGCGCTCGCCGAGCATCTCATCGCGCGCATCTCGCGGCGCATGCACCGCGAGCCGCCGTCACTCGGCCCGGTGCAGCTCAGGACCCTCGAGACGTACCCGTGGCCCGGCAACGTCAGGGAGCTCGCGAACGTGCTCGAGCGAGCCGTGATCAGCACACCGCGGACGGCGTCGGAGCTCGTCTTGCCGCCGCTCGGCAACCAGCGCGAGGCGAGCACGCCACCGCCGCGCGGTGTCCTGGCCGTACCGGCGGAGAACGCGCGCGTCGTTCCCGAGTCCGAGATGCGACGCTTCGAGCGACTCAACCTGGAGCTCGCGCTCGAGGCAGCGGGCGGGCGCGTCTACGGTCGCGGGGGCGCCGCCGATCTGCTCGGCGTGAAGCCCACCACGCTCGCGTCGCGCATGAAGAAACTCGGAATCGGCGGGAGCACCTGAGGCTCGGCGCGGGGATTCGATAGAGACCCTGCGCACTTTCACGCGAGC
Organism: Polyangiaceae bacterium; assembly: GCA_036272055.1. GTDB lineage: Bacteria > Myxococcota_A > Polyangia > Polyangiales > Polyangiaceae > DASZVB01. The sequence continues at coordinate 24,397 of DATAZL010000107.1, forward strand.
AACCCCGATCCATGTCTGTGTCGTTGCGCGGCGCTCCGTTTCCGCGCGACGCTCTCGCCGATGACCGGCGTCACTGGGAGCCTGGGCGGAGTTTCGCGCGTCTTCTCGTTCGTCCTCGCGGCGCTTCTGACCGCGCTCGCGTGCTCGGGTGACTCCCCGAAGCCGCTTGCTAGCGGCTGTACGATCAACACCGACTGCGATCAGCCGCTCGTGTGCGCCTTCGAGCGATGCCACAAAGCGTGCAACGACTCTCGCGATTGTCCGGCGGGGCTACACTGCGTGTCGAGCGACAAGCCTTATCGCGTCTGCCAGCTCCCGGGCGAGGCAGATTGCACGCGGACGAGCGACTGTCCCGGCACCGAGCAATGCGCCGTCGATGGCCAGTGTCACGATCGGTGCGCATCCAGCGCCGACTGCGTCTCGCTGAGGACGGCGATGGCCACTACGCCGTGAACGCCGCCTGCGGCGCGACCTCGTCTCGGGCCGACGATTGCGACGATCACGACGCCGCCGTCTATCCCGGCCATCCCGAGATCTGCGACGGTGCCGACAACAACTGCAACGGCATCGCGGACGAGGGTGTGTGGCAGCTCGGGACGTCGGTGGCGCTCACCAAGGGAACGGACTTTCCCGTCGGAAATGCGCTCGGCACCGAGACGACGCCCGGCGTCGCTGCGACGAACGAAGGGTTCGCCGTCGTCGCCACCGCAGACGGAACGACGGGAGCCGTCGAGGCGTTCCGTCTGAGTGCGGCCGGCAAGCTCCTCGGCTCCGCGACGCTCGCCACCGCGGCGGGCACCGATTGCCCGCCGTCCTCCGGCAAGCGCGTCGCGTTCCCGACGCTCGCGTCCGACGACGCGAACCTCCTCGCCGGCTATTTCCAGGCCGTGCCGCAGGCGAACAGCTGCTGCGCCGCGAACGCGCGCTGGACCCGCTCCGTCCTCGGCGTCGCGACCCCCGTCGATCTGTCGAAGCCGACGCCCCTCGGCTTCGACAGCGACGCCGACACGGCGTGCACCACGGCGGTGCCGACCGGGCAGTTTGCCACCGCGAGCACGGACTGGCTGCCGTCACAGTCGAAATATGTGGCCACCTGGGTGGACGCTCACAGCGGCACGGCCCGCGCGTGGATCGCGACGGTGAGCTCGCAGGGGGTCCTCGGAGGCGTTCACGCCGTCACCGCCGACGAGTCCGACTCGACGCCTGCCGGCGGCGCCTTTCCGCCGTCGCTCGTGACGGCCTCGCCGACCCGTGTGTTCGTCGCCTTCGCCGGAGTGAACACGCTCAGGATGGTGCTGCTCGACCCCGCGACGCTCTCGACGCTCGTCGGCCCGCAGGACCTGCCGAACTCGTTCCAGGCGTCGCCGCTCGCCGTCGCGTACAGCGGCGGGCGCTTCTTCGTCGCGCGCTCGACCCGCGGCGCCACCCTCGAGATCTCGGCCATCGACGCCGCGACGTTGCAGGAGCTCCGTGTCGCGAGCATCTCCATCGGGAGCGGCGCCCTGCTATCGCCGCGCCTCGTCCCGGTCGGCAACGGCGTGCTGCTCGTCTTCTCTCGCGGCGCCACGCGGCTCTCCTTCGGCTGGGCCCCGGCGAGCTTCGACGCGGTGGCGCCCGAGGTATTCCCGTTGACGGACGTCGATCTCGGCACCAGCGTGAGCGGCGCGGGTGCCGCGAAGCTCGACGACCAGCACGTCGGCCTGTCGTGGGTCGACGGCACCGTGAAGGCCGCAGTGCTCGGCTGCGGGGGATGACGGCGGCTAAGAGATTCGCTCGCGGACCGACGATATTGCTCGGAGCAGATCGGGTGCGGTGAATCGCACCCCGGTTCGCTCGGCGTGGGCCATCGGCATCCACCCTGCGATGTCGCTGATTGACCCGCTGATGCGGACCTTGAAGGGACGGCGGGAGACCCAGTGCATCCCCGTGATGAAGCTGTGCATCGCGCTGGCCCAGAACCCGGTTCCCTCGATCACGGTGGCCATGCAGGCGAGGTCCTTGGAATACTTCGCAGTAAGGCGGTTCAGTTCGCTCCGGGTCGTCGAGTCCGGCAGGGCCGCACCGTTCGCGATGACGTGAATGGCGGAGATCCCCTCACTGTGCTTCGCGACGAAGTCGTCGCTGTGGGACTCGAGCTTCTGCACGAGCGGCATGGTCGCCTGGACTCCCCACACGACGACGCTCACGTTTCGCCACAATGCGATGATGAAGCCAGGCGCCTCACAGACGGTCACCGCCACGTCGGGAGCGGAGGCGCGATGCCCTGGATCGAGAGAACCGCGGTGGTGGATGGTCATCGCTCGCTCCGTCCGAAACGACGGAGAACCAGAATAGTCCTACCTCGAACGCAGGAAAACCAGCCGCAACGACGGAAGCGCGGAGCCGGAGCCTTTCTCGGGCGTCAGACCTGCGGGTCGGACCGGCGAATGGCGTGTGACCGGATGCGCCAGGGGAGACTCGTCAGCGCGCACGGGCACTCGTAGGGGACAATTCGCCACCGCGCCGCAAGCCGGCAAATACACGCTAGACGCCCGTATTGCTTCGAAACCGGCGCAACGCGACGAACGGCACCGAGCTTGCACAACGAACTCCACAGCGCGTCCGACGGCCGCGCCTTCAGAGGAGTTTCGGACATGAATTCGCTCAAGTTTCCAATCGCCGCTGCTGCGGTGACGACCGCGATGGTGATGGCGACTGCAGTGGCTCACGCCGAAGAGGTCGTCGTCGAACACAGGACTCCCGACGTCCAGGTGAGCCAGACGAGGCCGAACTCGGCGATGCTGAGTAGCGGCATCGTCGGCGTCGCCGTTCCGTACCTCGCGTCAGTGGTCGTCGGCGCCGAGAGCAGCCACCCCGGTGACCGGAACCTGTTCGTCCCCGTTGCGGGCCCCTGGATGGATCTCAGCGACCGGCATTGTCAGCTCGGGTCGAGCTGCAATCACGAGGGACTCTACAAGGGCCTCCTCGTGGTGGACGGGATCTTCCAGGGCCTCGGCGCGCTGGAGATCGTGGGCGCGTTTCTCTTCCCGGAGCGGGTGACGGTGACCAACGCGAGCCGCAGCACGCCGACCAGGACGGCGGGTGTTCACTTCACTCCGTCATCGGTGGGCGGCGGCTACGGCCTCGCTGCGGTGGGCGCCTTCTAGAGCGCGGGCGCGCTGCGCGAGCTCACTTGAGCTCGACGCAACCGATCCGACCACCTGCGTTGCCGACTGGCTGCCCGCCGTCGTCGAGCTTCTCGTGGATGATGATCGAGCGCCCCAGGAACGAATGGGGGTCACCCTGCTTCAGATTGGCACCCGGCATGGTGATCTCGAGCTTGCCCTTGCCGTCCTTGCCGACGTCGATATTGCCCAGGTCGCCGACGTGATGCTCCGCCGCCGTTGGTAGACCGTGAGGATGACTGTCCGGGTTGTAGTGCGAGCCGGCGCTCTTCGCGTCGGGCGCGCTGCAGTCGGGGTTCTCGTGCACGTGGGCGCCGTGCTTGCCGGGTTTGACGCCCGCGAGCGTGATCACGACGTCGACACCGGAGCCAGTGTCGGTGAGGGTGACGTTGCCGGTGAGCTTGGAATTGCTCTTCGCGGTAATGTCGAACGACGCTGCCTTGGGCGGCTCGGGGGCTGCGCTCGCCGCCTCTGCCGGCGCGGCCGCAGGATCCGGGGCAGCAGCGGATGGCGCGGGTGGCGGGGTCTCCGCGGACGCGGTGGGCGGCGGGGCCATCGACGCCTCGGGCTCGGGCTGCGAACCGCCGCACGCGACGGCAAGGAGCAGGGGGCCAGTGCAGGCAAGCGACTTGTAGAGCTTCATGGTCAGAGAGTTCTCCTTCTGTGCTTCAAACTCGAGCAAATTCCGAAGGCGTTCGCGTCACGCGGCGATGCTGGCCTCGTGCATGGATCGGAAGAACAGATAGCTCGCCGCGCAGACGAGCAACAGTCCGAGAACGCGGATCGTCTGCGTGCGCCTCTTGCCTTGCATGAAGTCCCGGGCCTTCCCCGACAGCAGCACCAGCAGCGCGAACCAGCCGGTCACGCCGGCGCCCACGCCGAGTCCAAAGAACGCTGCCGCAGCAACGGACCGGCCGAGCAATCCATGTGAGTTGAGCGTCGCGACCACGACCGTCCAGGTCGCGAGCAGCGTGGGATTGACGCCGGAGAGCACGAGGCCGGTCAAGAAGCTCCCGCTCCGGCGCGCGGTCGGCGGATGCTTCACCACGTCGGGATAGACGAGCAGCACGAGACCCACCACGCCGACGAGCGCCGCGCCTGCAATGCGCGAGACCATCACGACGGTGTGAGAGAGCGCGAAGAGTAGCGGGAAGAGCAGCGCGACCCCGAACGCGACGATCGCCTCGGCAAGCGCGCCGCCCATCGCGATGAACAGTCCCTCACCGCGACGCCCGGACAGCGCACGCTCGAGGACCAGGACGGCGAGCGGTCCGGCGACGGGAACGGAGCCGAAGAACGCCAGGACGATCCCGAGCACCGCGGCGATGAGTAATTGCAAGCTGAGCTAACTCCGGCCAAGGCGATGGCGAGGTCGTACGGAGGGTTCTCTCATGTGGCCCCCCGTCGTGGACACAAGTGTCGTGTCTTTCGACTCTCCCCGGATGTGACAGGTTGTCTCGTACCCTTGCGGAAACGCACCGCGTCAGCCGAAAAGTCCGACGAAACCCTCAGGGCTCGTTGCGCTCGACTCTACCATCGGCGTGTCGCGCGAAGCGGCCCTGCTCCTTGCCGTGCACGGGATCGTCCACCGGCCACGGCCATCCGCCGAACTGTGTTCGCTGATAGTCGCGGATCGCCTGCTGGATCTCCGAGGCGTCGTTCATGACGAACGGCCCGTGGGCGGCGACGGGCTCGCCGATCGGACGGCCCTGGAGCACGAGGAGCTCGCACTCACCGGCCCCTGCTTCGAGCCGGAGCTCGACGTCGCTGCGAACGGCGATTGCAGCGTGCTCCGTCTGCACGTGCCCCCCGACGGAGACCGACGGGCCACGGAAGAAGTAGAGCGTGCGGTTCGACTCGTCGTTGACGGCGGGCGGTAGCGTGAGGGTCGCTCCGGCGTCCATGCGGATGCACCAGATCGCGACGTCGGTGTCGGGCCGTGACGCCCACGAGTGCGGCGGGGGCGACGGCGGCACGCGTCCGTCGAGCGTTCCCGCGACGACCGTCACCTCCGCCTTCCGTCCCTTCTCGTCCTGAACGACTCGCGGGATGTTGCTGTCCCACAGCATCGCGAAGTGCGGCTCGACGAGCTTGTCCTTGCTCGGCAAGTTGAGCCAGATCTGGAAGAGCTCGACCGGGTTCGGGGCGCTCGACTCGAGGAGCGGGAACATCTCGGCGTGCACGATGCCGCCGCCGGCGGTGAGCCACTGAACGTCACCGCGCCCGAACCGCGCCGCCGCGCCGAGTGAATCCGAGTGATCGATGTAGCCGCGCCGCGCGATGGTCACCGTCTCGAAGCCACGGTGAGGGTGCTGGGGAAAGCCGGGCACGACGGTCCCGTGGTACATGCGAAAGCCGTCCTTCACCGTGAAGTCGTTGCCGAGCCGCCTGCCGGCGAGCGACGCGCGCGGCCCGAGCCGCTCGTCCCCCGCCGGATACGCGTCGTCATGGTGAACGCAGAAGAGAAACGGATCGGCGGTGACCCAGGGAAAGCCGAGCGGCATGGTCTCGAGCACGACGGACGCCATGGGCCGAGCCTAGCAGCTTGACGCCTAGCCCACCCTTACCCCACGAAGGAGTCGATGAACTCCGATAGAGCGTCGAATGGGAAGCGGCCGGTCTGCGCGGTGGTCGGTGTCGGGCCGGGTAACGGCGCGGCGTTCGCACGAAAATTCGCGAGCCAGGGCTACGCCGTGGCGCTCCTCGCCCGCGGCCTCGAGACTTCGAGCAAGCTCGCCGAGTCGCTTCCCGACGCTCAGGCCTTCGAGTGCGACGTCGGGGACGCGAGCTCGGTGCAGAAAGCCTTCGCCGCCATCCGCGAGCGCATGGGAGATATCTCGGTGCTCGTCTACAACGCGGGCAGCGGCGTCTGGGGCACGGTCGAAGACATCTCCGCGGCAGACTTCGAGGCGTCGTGGCGTGTCAACACGCTCGGCGCGTTCCTGACGTCGAAGGAGGTCATCCCGGCGATGAAGCAGGCCAGGAAGGGCAGCATCGTCTTCATCGGTGCCACCGCCTCGCGCCGCGGCGGCGTGAAGACCGCGGCGTTCGCGTCCGCCAAGAGCGCGCAGCGCACCCTCGCCGAGTCGATGGCGCGCCATCTCTGGCCGTCGGGAGTCCATGTGTCGCTCATCATCGTCGACGGCGTCGTCGACCTCGAGCGCACGCGGAAGCAGATGCCGAACAAGCCCGACGAGTTCTTCGTGAAACCCGACGATGTCGCCGAGACCGCGTATCACCTCACCGAGCAGCCCCACTCCGCCTGGTCCTTCGAAGTCGAAGCACGGCCCTTCGGCGAGACGTGGTGACGTCGGGCTGACGTCGCGAACTACTCGATTACGCTGAACTCGAGGCCCGCTCGTGTCAGACGCTCGAGCAATAGGTCGCCCATTGCCTCGGCGGGGGTGAGCACTCCGGCGCGCTCCGGGAGGGCGGCGCGATCGAGGGCGAGGCACATCGCGGATTCGGCGAGCATCTTGCTCGTCTCGCCGTAACCGGGGTCGCCGCCCTTGACCCGCGTCTTGATCGTCTTGCCGCCGCTGTCGGCGACGAAGCTGAGCTCGAACCAGCTGCTCGCAATCTGTTCGTCGGTCGGGCCCTGCCCGGACTTCTTGACGACTGCGAGAAGCAGATTTCTGACGAGCGGTATGCGGGCCGCGACGGCGAGGCTGCCGAAGAACCAGAACGCCATCCACATGACGAAAAACGACGGGTGGATCACGTTGTGGCTATAGGTGAAGTCGGGCCCGTAGCGGTCGAGCGTCGCGGCGCTCCGGAGCACGATGGGGCCGTCTATCGTCGGGAGCGGCGACGACCAGCCGCCGAGCTCGGGCACGCGGCGCGCCTTGCCGGTGACGAGGCGGACGCGTCGCGCCCCGTCCGGTCGCGGCGGCGGCGGTTTCACGGCATCCTTCGGCGGTGCGAGCGACTTGATCGCGGAGCGCTCGGTGCCGCCCGAGAACGTGCCCTTGAGCTTCAGGTAGCCGGCGACGGTCACCGGCGCGCCCTCGGGAAGCTGCTTCACGGTGAAGAACACGCCGAGATCGGCGGGGATGCTGTCGAAGCCGCAGGACGAGACGAGGCGTACGCCGGCGCGCTCCGCCGATTGCCGATGCCGCACCAGGAGTCGCTCGACGAAGAACGGCTCTCCCGTGCTGTCGACGTAGTCGGTGCCCTGCTCGATGCACGCGACGACGAGCGGCTCCCCGTAGTCGATGAAGGGCCCGACCGTCGTGAGCACGACGCGGGTCTGCGCCGTCATCCGTCCGAGCGACACCGGGTCGTCGACGCTCGCCTCGACGACGCCGACTTCGACCCCGGGAGCGATCGCCGTGAGCCGCGCGCGAACGGCCTCGAGCTTCCCTTTGCTGCGTCCGGCGATCGCCCACCTGAGCGACCTCGGCGCGTTCCGCGCGAGATACTCCGCGGTCTTGCCGCCGGTGAAGCCGGTGGCGCCGAACACGATCACGTCGAAGGGGCGGCCTTCCCCGGCCGGGGCAGCGCTCATTGGTCCGCGGACGCTCTCACGGCCTCCGCGGAGACACCATCGTCTTGATGCGCCGGCAAGCGATGAAGAAGCTCGATGCGACGCGGCGTGACGGCATCGGGCGCGCGCTGTCCGCCGAATAGCGTCCGGAGCAGGGCCAGGACGAGCTGCAGCACGACGGCGAGGCGCGTCGCGGCGCTCGACATCTCCCGCATCTGAGCGCTCTTAACCATCTCACGGGCGACGACCAGGTTCGATTCCACGGCGGGCATCCACGCCGCCTCGTAGCCCCAGTTGAGCACTCGCTCGCCGAGCGTCAGCGGCGCTCCGCGGCTCATGCGCGCCCGCATGTGATACATGCGGTCCGTCGCGATGCTGAGATCGTAGTACGGCTTGAGCATCGCCCCCGCGGTCTCGTAATAGCGGCGCGCGCGCGCGTCCGGGTCGGTGACGCTCATGAGCACGGAGGCCAGCACATGGGCCTCCATGAAGGCGGCCGAGCAGCCGCGCCCGTACATCGGGTTCGTCTCGACGTAGGAGTCGCCGCACGCGAAGAAGCCGAGGAGCTTATTGCCCCCGGCCGCGCCGTAGCGCGTCCACCGGTTCTCGAAGAGACCGGCACCGAGCACCTTGGTCGTGGGCTCCGCCGCGTCGATCCACCGCTCGAGGACCGGGAGCTGCCGGCAGAGAGCCTCGAAGCCTTCCGGGCGATGCATCGCCGCCGCGAGCTCCTTCTCGTCCACCGGGCAGCCGAAGGTGAGCGCGAAGGTCCCGTGTTCGGCGTAGAAGGTCGCGTAACCGAGGAAGTCGAGGTTCCCACCTCCGTCGAGGCGTGGCGGGCTCGCGCTCGCGTCGTTCAGCCGAAAATGCCGGCAGGCATAGACGAAGCGAGAGGGATTTTCGTCGCGCTCGATCTTCACGCCGAGCTTCTCGAGCCACTCGTTCGATCTCGTGCGCTTGCCGGACGCATCCACGACGACGTCCGCGTCGAGCGTCTCCTCGACGCCGCCCCGGACGAGCTCGACTCCGGTGACGCGCACGGTTCCGTCGCTCGACTGCGAGCGGAGACCGGTGACGCGTGCCGAGTGAACGAGGCGCACGTTGGGGAGACGCCCGACGTGGTCTCGCAGCACGTACTCGAACGTCGCGCGCCGTCCCCACAGGTGGAAGAGCTCGGCGTCACCAGGCTGCGACGCGTAGTGATCGCGGTGGCTCGGCGGGAGCAACTCCTCGACGCGTGAAAGCGTGAGACCCGCGGCGAGCAGATCGGCGAGCACCTCGGGATGCTGATCTCGAAGGAGCGTCTGAAGGCGCGCGAGCAGGATGTGCGCGTGCCGGAATTGCGGAACGCCGGGACGCTGCCATTCGTCGAACGCCGACTCGGGCGGGATCTTGGGCGGCGGAGGATCGCGCTCGACGAGCACGAGCTCGCAGTCGCTCTTCTTGAGCGCGAGCGCCAGGGCGAGGCCGGCGATGCCCGCGCCGATGACCACGACACGTTCAGCCAAGTCGCTCCATCCAAGCACAGTGGCGGGGTTCCTGGCGGCTCAGTTATTCACGTTTACGCTCAAGGTCTCCGGCGTGGCCGCCGCCGGGCAATCCGAGCGCAACCGCATGAAAAAGTTCCAAGCGTACTCTGGCCTACAGGGTGCCGACTGGGAGGCCGATGTAGGGTTACGCTCCTGCCCGTGGAACGCGCCTCGCGTCTGCTAAAAGATGTCCCTCTTGGACGGCTCCTCATCTCTCCCCGCGGGCAACGATCCCGAACGCCTGCGCCGTCGCGTCGTCGTCATCGGCAGCGGAATGGCGGGTCTCGCGACCGCGCTGTCCCTGAAGAAGAGCGGGCGCGACGTCGTCATCCTGGAGCGGGACGACGCACCGCCGTCCATTCCGCCGGAAGAGGCGTTCGAGTCGTGGAAGCGTCCCGGCGTTCCGCAGCTCCACCACACGCACATCTTCCTGTCGCGTCTCCGGACCATCCTTCGCGACGATCACCCCGAGCTGCTCGCGGAGCTCGAGGCCGCCGGCATCCACCGCTCGTCCATCGATCAGATCCTGCCGACCTCGCTCATCGACCGGTACCAGGCTGCGCCGGGCGACGACGATCTCCTGCATCTTTGGGGGCGCCGCGCGACGCTCGAGTACGTCCTTCGTCGTCACGTGGGGCAGCTGCCCCACGTGAGCATCCTCCAGGGTGCGCGCGTCGAGGGCCTCGAGGTCGCGACGGAGAACGGCCGGGTGCGCGTGAAGGGCGTCCGGTACCGGCAGAACGGCGTCGACGCGGTACTCTCCGCCGAGATCCTCGTCGACGCGTCGGGAGCTCGCTCGAAGACGCCGGAGTGGCTCCGCGCCCAGGGCGTCGACGTCGTCACCGACGCGGTGCCGTCGGCCTGCGCCTACTACTGCCGTCACTTCCAGCAGCGTGATCTCTCGACGGAGCCGCCCCGGCGCGGGACCGGCGCGAACATCGATTACCTCATCTACGGCATCTTCTTCGCCGAGCACGGCTCGTTCTCCATCGCGTTCGCTTGCCCAGAGATGGAGGAGCAGCTCACCGACGCCGTGAAGCGACCGGAGGGTTTCGACCATCTGTGTAGTCAGATCCCTGCCCTCTCGAGGTGGACGAGCCGTGCGGATCCGGCGAGCCGCGTGCTCGGCGGCGCATCGCTCTCGAACCGCTGGCACAACTATCCGGAGGCGACGGGCACCGCGGTCCTCGGGCTCTTCCCCGTCGGCGACGCCCACATCCAGACGAATCCGATCTACGGGCGCGGCTGCTCGATGGCGTTCGTGCAGGCCAAGGCGCTCGCCGAGACGCTCGCGACGGATGGATCGCCGGAGGAGCACGCGAGCCGCTACTTCGGAAAGGTGCGCACGCTCCTGAAGCCGCACTTCGACTTCTCTCGCGCGGCGGATCGCGCGTTCCTCGCGCGTGCGCGCATGACCCGCGGCGACGCGGTGTCGTTCCCCGAACGCGTCATGGCGTACCTCTACGAGGAGCTCTTCGCGCCGATCATCGAGGTCGACGAGCGACTCGCGCGCGAGTGGGTGAAGGCCTCCCAGATGCGCGAGGTGTCGCCGCCCTGGGTCGCGATACTGCTCGCGATCAGAATGTTCGCGCTCTACCTGGTGCTCAAGGTGACCGGCAAGCTCAAGAAGATGCCGAGCCTCGGGCCTCCACGAGACGTGATGCTCGCGAGCCTGCCAGCGCGCAGCGAGCGAGCAGCAGCCGAGCCCTGAGTCGCGGTGCTCGCCCCTTCGGCGATTGCATCCTCGGCACTTGCGCCGTCGTCCCACCACGACTCTATCCGTCGCGCCTTCCGACCCCGTCGCGTCCGCTTCACACCGCGTCGCAGACTCCGCAGCCGCTTCAACGCGCGGAGCACGCGAGCAACTCCCCCCGGCCAGCCGGGTCGTCGGCGCCGCCCTGTCCATCGTCAAAAGGGGCGGGCGCGGGGCGTTGACATCGGCTACCTTTAGACTATGTCTAGCTCCGGAATGTCTCTCGAACTCCAGGAACGGCTTCGCGGAAAGGGCATTCGACCCTCCGCGCACCGCCTGGCGGTCGCCGAGTACGTGCTCGACACCACCGAGCATCCCTCGGCAGAGCAGGTGCTCGACAGGGTGCACCGCAAGTTCCCCCTCATCTCGCGCGCCACCGTCTACAACACCCTGAATCTCCTCGTCGAGAAGGGGCTCCTCAGGGAGCTGGTGCTCGCAGAGGGCAAGGTCGTGTTCGATCCCAAGCTCGATCGCCACCACCACTTCGTGGACGACGAGACCGGCGCGATCGAGGACATTCCGTGGTCCGCCCTGCCGGTGGGTGACCCGGCGCGCATCCCGGGCTACGAGGTGCGCGAATACATGGTCGTCATGCGGGGTCGCAAGCGCGGCCACCGCGGTTCGAAGAGCCGTTCGGCTCAGTAACGCAACGAATCGTCAACGTGGACTGAAGGAGAAGATAGATGCTCGTTCCTGGCCAGAAAATTCCCGAGTTCAAGACCTCCGCGTGCGTCAGCACCGAGAAGGGCAAGGAGTTCAAGGACATCAGCTCCAAGGACTTCCCGGGCAAGTGGCTCGTTATCTACACCTACCCGAAGGACTTCACCTTCGTCTGCCCGACCGAGATCGTCGAGCTCGACAAGAAGTTGAAGGCGTTCGAGGAGCGCGACGCGGTGCTCCTCGGCGGCTCGACCGACAACGAGTTCTCGCACCTCGCGTGGCGGAACAATCACGCGGACCTGAAGACCATCAAGCACCCGCTCATGTTCTTCAGCCCCTCGATGGCGCAGGGGCTCGGCATCCTGCACCCCGAGGCGGGCGTCGCGCTCCGCGCGACCATCATCGTCGATCCGCAGGGCATCGTCCGCTACGCGTCGGCGAACGATCTGTCGGTCGGCCGCAACGCCGACGAGATCGTCCGCGTCCTCGACGCGCTGCAGACCGACGAGCTCTGCCCCTGCAACTGGAAGTCGGGGGACGAGACCCTGACCGCGAAGCTCAAGAAGGCCGTCTGAGAAGGCGCTGACGCGGGATCGGGTGGAGCCCACGCTCCACCCGGCCCCCCGTATCGGCAAGAACGCGAGGAGACCATGGAGCACATCGATCGGCTGCGCGACACCTTCCCCGACGTCGCGCGTGACGTGAAGATCAACCTCGAGAACGTGCTGACGCCCGGCACCCTGAACGCCGCGCAGGTGTGGGGTACGGCGATCGCATGCGCATACGCCGCCCGCCATCCCGGCGTGACCGCGGCGATCCTCGCCGAGGCCCAGGCCGCCGACGTACCGACCGCCGTGGTCGAAGACGCTCGCGCCGCCGCCGTGCTGATGGCGATGAACAACGTGTATTACCGGTTCCGCCACATGGTGGACAAGGAGGAGTACATGCAGAAGCCCGCGCGCCTGCGCATGCAGCGCATCGCGAAGGTGGCGACCAACAAGGCCGACTTCGAGCTCTTCTGTCTCGCGGTGAGCACGATCAACGGCTGTGAGACGTGCGTGCGCTCGCACGAAGCGACCGTCGTCGAGCACGGGCTCACGGTGGATCACGTCGTCGACGCGGTCCGGATCGCGTCCACCGTTCACGCAGCGGCCCTCGCCGCCGAGGTCGCTGCCTCGCCCTGACGTTCAGCTCGTGCGCGACAGAGGCCGGAGCAACGCCGCGAGCTCGCTCATCGCGTGATCGGCGACGCGGCTCACCGACGACATGTTGATGAAGCCGTGGATGAGACCCGGGAACCGCTTCATCACCACGGGCGTGCCGTGACGCTCGAGCCACGCGGCGTACGCTTCGCCCTCGTCCCTGAGAGGATCGAAGGCGGCCGTGGCCACTACCGTCGGCACCGCTGGCGGCATCTCGTCGAGAAGCGGTGAGACGCGGACGTCCCGCGTGAGCTCGGTGCTCGCGCCCGTGTAGCAGCGATCGAAGAACTCGACGTCCGCTCGCTCGAGCAAGAACCCCTCCGAGAAATGCTCGAAGGACGGCCGCGTCTGGCTTCGATCCGCGACGGGGTAGATGAGAAACTGAAAATGCGGGGACTTGCCCGACTTCCGTCCCAGGGCGGAGACGACCGCGGAGATGTTGCCGCCGGCGCTGTCTCCCCCGACTCCGACGTGCGACGGATCGGCGCCGAGCTCCGTCGCGTGCTCCAGCGCCCAGAGGAACGCGGCCTCGCCGTCCTCTATCGCGGCGGGGAACGGGTGCTCCGGCGCGAGACGGTACGCGACGGACAGCACGTGAACGCCGGCTCGCGCACAGAGCAGCCGGCAGGGCCCGTCGTGGGTCTCGATATCGCCGAGCGAGAAGCCTCCTCCGTGGAAAAAGACGAGGAGCGGATGCGGACCACCTGGCTCCGGCGGCGCGTAGTGACGGGCGTCGAGCTGATGTCCGTGCGACGGGATCTTCAGATCACGCACCGCCAGCGGCAGCGGTTTGCCCGCATAGCGACGCGTCTCGGCCAGCAGTGCGCGGCGCGCGACCGCAGGCGTCGCGGCGCGCAGCGGCGGCACCTTGAGACGCTTCCGCGTCGTGATCGCAAACTGCATCTCCGGGTGGAGTGACTGGCCGTCGATGACGATCTGCGGCTTGCCCGAGAGGCGCAGAAGCGTCTCGTGGGACAGCCCGAGCAGGGCACGCGCGAGGAACAGCTCGGCGCGGTCGCGCAGCGTCCGCCGCGGAGTCACGGTGCTCACTTCTTTCCTTCTCTCTTTGCGAGCCGTCGCTTTGCGAGGGTCGTCAACATGAACTGGTACGACGCGGGCATGAGACGAACGAAGAGGTCGAGGGCATGGGCGTCAGGACCGACGAGGATCCTCCGCTTGTTGGCCTGGACACCGTTCAGGATGATCTTCGCCGCCTTGTTGGCGGAGGTACGGAGCAGCTTGTCGAACTCCGCGCGCGCCACGTCGGGGTCGGTATTCGTGAGCTCCCTGACGTTGGCCGAGAAACGACCGGAGCGCGCGATGTTCGTCTTGATCCCGCCCGGGTGAACGCTCGTCGCGCTGACGGGGGCGGAGGTGAGCTCGAGCTCCTGGCGAAGGGCCTCGGTGAAGCCGCGGACCGCGAACTTCGAGGCGTTGTAGGTGCCGTTCCCCGGCGCGGCGAAGAGACCGAACACGCTCGAGACGTTGACCACGTGGCCTTCACCCGACGCACGGAGGTGCGGCAAGAACGCCTTCGTGCCGTAGACGACACCCCAGAAGTTGATCCCCATGATCCACTCGAAGTCCTCGTAGCTGACGCCCTCGAGCGTGCTCGCGAGGGCCACTCCGGCGTTGTTGAACACCAGGTTCACCCGGCCGAACTCCGCGGCCGTCGCGTCGGCCCAGGCGTGAACGGCCTTCCTGTCCGAGACGTCGAGGGCGGCGACCGTCACGCGCGCGCCGAGCTCCCTCGCCTTCCGCGCGGTCTCCTCGACGGTGTCGCGATTGATGTCGCTGAGCGCGAGGTGCGCCTTGGCGCGGGCAAGCTCGTAGGCGAGCTCGCGGCCCATCCCGGAGCCGGCGCCAGTGATGGCCGCGACCTTGTCTTCGAACGATTTCATGTGGTGCTTTCAGCGGTGCCCGGGGCGCGCCCGAGCGAGGGAGCCAGGAGCTCGGCCCTGGCCTTCATTATCACGTACGAGCTCGGATCGAAGCGGGACGTCAGTCGGCGAAAGACGAAGGTGAATCCAGGCCACAACGTGGTGTTCCGACCGCGCGCGTCGAGGTACCAGCTACGGCAACCGGAGCTCCAGACGGCCCGGGTATGCTTCTCCTGGAGCACGTCGTTGAAGGTGTCCTGCACGTCGAGGCGCACGTCCACGCTGGCCCAGCCCTCGTCCCTCATGTGCCGGAGGGCGTCGACGACGTAGGCGATCTGCGACTCGATCATGAACACCATCGACGTGTGGCCGAGCCCGGTGTTCGGCCCCGCGATGAAGAAGAAGTTCGGAAAGCCGGCGACGGTCGTCCCCTTGTACGCGGCAAGGCCGTTCGACCATGCGGCGGTGATGTCTTGGCCCTTCGAGCCGATGAACATGCCTCGCGGCACGAGGGACTGCACGGTGAATCCCGTGCCGAAGATGATCGCGTCCACCTCGCGCTCGACGCCGTCGGCGGTGACGATGCTGCGGCGTCGCACCTCGCGAACCGAATCGGTCAGGACGCTGACGTTCTTCCGTGCGAGCGCCGGGTAATAGTCGTCCGACATCAGGATGCGCTTGCAGCCCATCGTGTAGTCCGGCGTCACCTTGCGGCAGAGCTCCGGGTCGGGGATCTGCTTCTCGATGTGTCTCCGTCCCATCACCTCGGCCTGTTTCATCAGCCCGGGCCGGAAGAACGCGAGCACCCGCGCCTCGAGCATCCAGTAGATGAAGGCGCGATAGAGCCACTGCAGGAGAGGAAAGAGACGGAACAGCTTGCGCTCGCGTTCCGTCGTCGCCCGATCGGGCTTCGGAAGCACCCACGGCGGAGTGCGTTGATACACGTCAAGATGCCCGACGACAGGCGCGATCTTCGGAACGAATTGGATCGCGCTCGCGCCGGTGCCGATGACGGCGACCCGCTTGCCGGTGAGGTCGAAGTCGTGATCCCAGAGCGCGGAGTGAAACGCGCGCCCCTCGAACTGCTCGAGACCCGGGAGATCGGGAAACGCCGGATTGCTCAGCGCGCCCATCGCGGAGATCAGCGCCTTGCCGCGGAACACGCTGCCGGAGCTGGTCCGCACGGTCCACTCCGCGCGGGCGTCGTCGTAGTCGGCGCGCACGACGGACTCCCCGAAACGGACGTACTTGCGGACGTCGTACTTGTCGGCGCACCGGCGGAGGTACGAAAAGATCTCCCTCTGCGGTGCGAAGAGCCGGGACCACCCGGGGTTCGGCTCGAAGGAGAACGAGTAGAGGTGCGATTGCACGTCACAGGCGCAGCCCGGGTAATCGTTGTCTCGCCACGTCCCGCCGACGTCCGTGCCGCGCTCGAGGACCACGAAGGAGCGGATCCCCGCCTCCTGGAGCTTGATGGCGGTTCCCAGGCCGCCGAAACCGCTTCCGATGACTATGACGTCGAATTTGCTAGAATTTTCGTGCCCAGCTGAAGGCGGCGAGATGCTTTCTGACAACATGCGTTTTCAAGATACAGTTGACAACAAACCATGTCAAGATGACTTCGTGACGGCCGCAGCGACCTCAGGAAGGCGAAACTTCCGCGGAGTTTCTCCCGAAGATCGCCAGGCCGAGCGCCGCAAACGCCTGCTCGAGGCGGGGCTCGAGGCGTTCGGCGGGCGCGGGTTCTACGCGGTCGGCGTTCGAGACGTCTGCGCGCTGGCGAAGCTCACCGAGCGCTACTTCTACGAGTCCTTCGAGAACCGGGAGGCTCTGTTCGTCGCCGTGTACGAGGAAGCCGCGCAGCGCGTCCGCGAAGCGATCGCCGATGCACACACCCGAGCCCCGCTCGGCGTGACGGCCTACGCCCGCGCCGGACTCGAGGCGACGCTCCGGATGTTCCGCGACGATCCGCGCGTCGCGCGAATCCTGCTGCTCGAGGTGCTGTCCGTCGGCGCGAACCGCGGTGAAGCGAGCCTCATGGTGAGCCAGGGCTTCGCGGACGAGATCACCGCGACGGCGAAGGCATTCTTCCCGGACATCGAGGAGAGAACGCTCAACGCCGAGATCGTCGGTAACGGGCTCTATGGGTCCACCGTGTACATCGCGATGCGATGGACGCTTGGCGGCTTCCGCGAGCCGCTCGAGGTCGTGCTCGAGCACTGTCTCCTCTTCTACGAGGCGCTCGAGGCTCGGATGAGTGCGCCACACACCGACATCGCGACGCGGTAAGTCGGCAAGATCGCCCGCGTTTCGCTCTGCTCCGAAAATTATCGGAGCTTCGGTGAGCGATGCGACGTGGCTTATCCTGATCGGATCATGTCGCACTCATCCGCCATCGCGTCCGTCACTGCCGCCTCTGCACTCGCGCTGCTCGTCGCCGCGTGCAGCTCGGGCGATCATGGCGGAGGACCCGACGCAGCGACGGGTACCGGAGGCTCGTCCACGGGAAATGGCGGCGCGAACAGCGGCGGCGCTGCGGGCGCCAGTGTCGCCGGAAAGACGGGAAGCAGCGGGAACGCCGGCGCTTCCGGCGGCGCGACGGGCAGCGGCGGCGTCACGACGGGCGGCACCTCGAGCACCAGTGGCGGTGCGAGCAGCGGTGGCGCGAACGGTAGCGGCGGCGCGAACAACGGCGGCAGCGGCGGCCACGTCACCGACGCCGGGACGGCAGGCGCATCTGCAGGCGGCGCAGAGCCGACCGACGGCGGACGGAGCTTCTCGACGGACCGGACGAAGTTCTTCGGGGACAGCAGGTGCGCCGCGGCCGGCTTGCAGTTCTGTGACGACTTCGAGAGCGGCAGCCTCGCTGCGTACACGCTGTCCGGCAAGCCGACGATCGACGGCGTTCAGAAGGCGCGCGGCCAGAAAGCGCTGCACATCAAGGTCGCGAGCGGCGGCAAGATGGCCATCGAGACGAGCAAGCTCTTCCCGGAGACCGACAACGTCTACTACGGGCGCACCTTCGTCTACTTCGCGGCGCTGCCCACGCCGGTCGGCGCGACGAACTACGCGCACTGGACCTTCATCGCCGCGACCGGTGACAACGTCAGCGGCGAGATCCGTCTGAGCGGCCAGATGCAGACCGGCATCAATCACTTCGGCGTCGGGACCGACAACCGCACCGACGCGAACGGAACCGGCGACTGGACGAACTCCGACAACGACCCGAAAGGCGCGCCGAAGACCGTCCCCCTGAATCAGTGGCTCTGCATCGAGTGGCTGCACGACGGAGCGAAGAACGAGACGCGGTTCTACTGGGACGACACCGAGCATCCCTCGCTCCTCACGACGTCCTCACAGCACGGCGGCAACAAGGTGCCGTACATCCTTCCGAACTTTCGACGTGTGTGGTTCGGCTTCCAGGAGTATCAGGCGATCAACGGGACGGACGGTAACCCGGAGCAGTACGAGCTGTGGATGGACGAGATCGCGCTCGATCACGACCGGATCGGCTGCGTTCTCTGAGGTCCAGACGGCCGCCCGAGGGCTGAGCCGAGAGCCCCCACGGACGTGGCCAGGGGTCCGGTCAGGGCGGACGAGGCGCTTTGTCGGGCGATTTTCTGATTCTGGGCTTGCGCCGAGAGCAGAAAACGCCAGATAAGGCCCATTCTTGAGCTCGCCTCCGCGCACGAGTGGGTTGCAAGCGGGTCGGCGTTATCGGATATCATCCCGCCCCGAGAGAGAGACCCTATGTCCAAGACGATGACCAAGAGCGCCCTGATCGATGCAGTCGCGACCCAGCTCGGTGACGGCTTCTCGAAGAAGCAAGTGACGACATTCTTCGAGATCCTCGCCGATATCGCGCACAAGGAGCTCAAGGACTCGGGAGAGTTCACCCTCCCCGGCTTCGCGAAGTTCATCGTCACGAAGCGCCCGGCGACGCCCGAGCGCCCCGGTGTGAACCCCTTCACGAAAGAGCCGATCACGATCCCGGCGAAGCCCGCGACGCAGAAGATCCGCGCGCGCCCCGTGAAGGCCATCAAGGACGCAGTGAAATAGGGCTGCGGCCCTCGGTGATCGCAGCCAGTGAGGTGGCTCGCGCTCATGCAACAGGGGGAACCGCGCAACGCGACGGCCGGATGCCGTCGTCGTGAACGTCCGCTGCCGTACGGCGGACGTTCGATTGCGCAAACTTCCCACACCCGGAGATGGGCCGCGCACGAGCGAGGGTCAATGATTTCAACGACTAGCGCTTTGTCTTTGGCGATGGAACACCGGCTGCACTGAGTGAAGGCATGGCGCCGATCACCCTCCATTCGAATGCGCGCGTGCTGCTCGTCGTGGAAGGAAGCGCCGCGTGCCCGATGTGGCCCGCCCATCTCGGAGCTCCGCCCGAGGACGGGTTCAGCGTCCTCGAACAAGAGGAGTGGGAATCCATGTGCGCCTTCGGAGCCCGGCTGGAGGTGACCCTCGGCCGCGCGACCTCGCAAGGGGACGGGACGTTCGTGGTGGCGCTCGTCACGAGCGGCTTCTGGGACCCCGCGTCGCTCAGGGCACGCCGTAGACTCGCGCTCGACATCCTCGCGCACCTCGCGGAAACGGAAGGCAGCGCGCTCCTGCTGACGCACGGCCATCAGCACGATGCCGGGTCGCGTGACGCCCTCGGTGCGCTGGCCGCGGAGCTCGCGCCCGACTGGGCAGACGCGCGCGTCACGGTGAGCGCACGACTCGAAGAGCGAGCGCGTCGAGTCGAACCGCGCAAGGCGTCGAGCCCTGCCCTCGTCACCGTCGACCAGCTCGGCGCCACCTGACGCGCACCGGGCTCTCCCCGGCTGCACGGATCGGGGCTAACTTGATCTCCATGAACGACACTCCCGTTGTCGGCGTGGTCGGAGCTGGTCAGATGGGGCGCGGCATCGCGCAGGTCGCCGCGCAATCCGGCTGCGAGGTGCACCTGATGGACACCAACGAGACGCAGGTCAACGGCGCGCTCGTCTCCATCGCAAAGGATCTGAATCGCCTCGTCTCGAAGGGAAAGCTCGGTGACGGCGAGAGCGCGAAGATCCTCGAGCGGATCAGACCGACGCGCGTGTTCGGCGATCTCGCGGCATGCGAGTACGTCATCGAGGCGGCCGTCGAGAACACCGAGCTGAAGCTCCAGATCTTCCGCGACATGGACAAGACGATCGCGCCTCAGGCGATCCTCGCGAGCAACACGTCGTCGATCTCGCTCACGAAGCTCGCCGGCGTGACGAAGCGGCCCGAGCGCGTGATCGGCATGCATTTCATGAATCCCGTCCCGCTCATGAAGCTGGTCGAGATCGTGCGCGCCCTGCAGACGGCGGACGATACGTACCAGGAGACGTGCAAGCTCTCGCAGAAGCTCGGCAAGACGTTCGTGACGACACGCGACATGCCGGGCTTCATCGTCAACCGTATGCTCATCCCGTTCATCAACGAGGCGTGCTTCACGCTTCAGGACGGCCTGGGCACGGTCGCAGACATCGACGAGGCTGCGCGTCTCGGGTTGAACCACCCGATGGGACCGCTGCAGCTCGCCGATCTCATCGGCCTCGACACGTGTCTCTTCATCACCGAGGTGCTCCAGCGCGAGTTCGGCGAGGACAAGTACCGCCCGTCGTCGCTGCTCCGTAACTACGTCTCCGCCGGCTGGCTCGGGCGAAAGACGAACCGCGGCTTCTACATCTACTCCGCCGGCAAGCAGGACCGTCCGAGCGGGCGGCCCGGTCCGCTCGAGGTCGTGTAGCGGCTTTTCGGCCCTCGCCCGCCCTTCCCCGAGCAACGCGCGGCTCCCGAACACACTGACGAAACAGGGGCGTCACATCCGCCTCGTCAGACTCGAGATCAACAGCGGCGGCAGGTCGCTGAACCGTCATTGCGCGAGGGGCACCGTTGCATTCGCCGTTAACCGTCAGCCAGCCGCTAGCTCAGCAGCCCGAAGTACGCGCCTACCTCGACAGGCACCGGACCGAGCTCCGGGTGATGCTCGACTCGCCGACGACGTCGGGCATCGCGCTCGCGCGACGCCACTCGAAGGTGATGGACGGACTCCTTTCGGCGCTCTACCCCGCCGCCTTCGCCGCCGCGAAGCAGCAGCGCAAGAAATGGACGCCCGTCCTTCTGTCGGCAGTGGGCGGTTACGGCCGCCAGCGACTCGCGTGGAAGAGCGATCTCGACGTCCGCCTCCTGACGACGGAATCGCCGGAGCGCCTGCGCCCGGTCGCCGAATCGATCCTCTACCCGCTCTGGGACGCCGGCGTGAGCATCGGGCATCAGGTGATCACCGTCGCCGACGCGATCGCGACGGCGCGGCACGATCTGCCGACCGCGACGGCGCTCCTCGACTCGCGCGCCATCGCGGGCGACTCCGCCGTCGGAGCGCTGCTCGAGGAGCAGGCGTTTGCCGGCATCTTCAACGAGGGTGAGCTACCGCGTTTCATGCGGAGGCTCGAGGAAGAGGTCAACGAGCGACACCGCCGGTTCGGCGACTCGGTCTATCTGCTCGAGCCCGACGTCAAGAACGGCGCCGGCGGCCTCCGTGATCTGGACATCGCGCTCTGGGCGGCGCGCGCACGCTGGCGCACCGCGGATCTCATCGACCTGCTCAAGGTCGGCGTGCTCGTCCCGAGGGAAGCAGAGGAGATGCGCGCCGCGGCGGACTTCGTGTGGTCGCTCAGAAACCACCTGCACTACGACGCGGGCCGGCGGAGCGATCGCCTCACGTTCGAGGAGCAAGAGGCGATCGCGCGCGCGATGGGCTACAAGAAGCGGGTCGGCGTGTCGTCGGACAAGCCCGACTCGAAGGGTGCGGCGCTGATGGTCGAGGCGTTCATGTCCGACTATTACCGGCACGCACGCGTGATCACGCGGCTCCGCGAGCAGATCGTCGCGCGGTCCACGCCTCGCCTCAGCCGGCGGAAGCCCCGCATCGAGGACCTGGGCAATGGGCTCCGCGCCTTCGACGGCCAGGTGACGTTCGCGGAGCCGAACCGGCTCGGTGAAGATCCGGCCGCGGCCCTCCGGCTCTACGCGACCGCGGTGAGCATCGGCAAGACCGTGCTGCCGTTCGCGCGCGAAGTCGTGGCTCGAATCTCATCGGATCCGGCGTTCGGTGTGTCGCTCCGAGAGAGCCCGGAAGCGGCGAAGCTCTTCGTCCAGCTCGCCGCGACGTCTCGTCTCTCGCCGTTCAAGAACGGCTCCATCCTGGCCGAGCTCCACGACGTCGGGCTGCTCACCGCGATGATCCCGGAGTTTCTCCCGGTCGTCGGGCGGGTGCACCACGACGTCTATCACGTGTACACGGTCGACGTTCATTCGGTCGCGGCGGTCGACAGACTGCGAGCGCTGGTGCGCGGCGATCTGACGAGCGACAATCCGCTCGCGTGCCGTCTCGCCGCCGAGATCACCCGGCCCGAGATGCTCTTCCTGTCGGTGCTGCTCCACGACGTCGGCAAGGCGATCGGCGGCAAGGACCACTCGAAGCGCGGCGCCGAGATGGCGGAGACCATCTTCACGCGCCTCGGACTCACCAAGGAGGAGATCCGCGAAGGGTGCTACCTCATCAAGCAGCACCTCGTGATGTATCGGGTGGCGGCCCACCGTGACCTCGAGGACACCGCGACCGTCGCGGAGTTCGTACGGGAAGTGCACGGGCGCGAGGGCCTTCGCGATCTGTACCTCCTGACGGTCGCCGATCTGTCGACGACGAGCCCGACGTCCATGACCAAGTGGAAGGCGCGGATGCTCGACGAGCTCTTCCTCGCCGCAGACCGCATGCTCTCCGGCAACGACACCTCCGACGCCGCACGCCTCGCGCGGGTCCGGAAGGAGGTACGAAAGGACGCGAACCCCGACCTCGATCCGGCGTTCCTCGAGGAATACATGGACACGATGCCGGAGCGGTATCTCCTGTCCAACATGCCGAAAGAGATCGCCGCTCACGCGGAGGTCGCGTTCCGAGGCAAGCTCTCGACCGTCACTGCGGCGATCGTGCCGTCCCGGCATCCCGACGTGGCGGAGCTCTGCGTCGTGGTCGGGGACAAGTCACGGGAGCCCGGTCTCTGCGTCGTCACGACGGATCGCCCGGGCCTCCTCGCCGCGATCACCGCCGCCATCTCGGCGAACGGTTTCGAGGTGCACGCCGCCCAGATCCATTCCCGTGCCCTCCCGGAAGGCGGCGTCCAGGCCGTCGATCTGTTCTTCATCCGGGGTCAGGTCGCCGGCGGTGAGGGCGTCGAGCAGGCGCTCCCCAAGCTCGAGAGCGATCTCCGCCGGGTCCTCGGCGGCGAGGTGACGCCGCGCGAGCTCGCAAAGAGGCGCAGCTCGTCGCGCTGGAGCGAGCGGCCGTCGCCGACCGTCACGACCGAGGTGGTGATCGACAACCGTGCGTCGTCTCGTTACACGGTGATCGAGGTGCTGACGAAGGACCGGCCGGGAGTGCTCTTCGCCCTGGCAGAGGCGCTTCACACGCTCGGGGCGACGATCGCCATCGCGAAGATCAACACCGAGGGCACCAAGGTCGTCGACGTGTTCTACGTCACGACCGCCGAGGGCACGAAGCTCGACATCGCCCGCGCCGAAGAGACGCGGCAGGGGCTCCTCGCCGCGCTCACCCCGCAGAAGCCCGCGACCGCGCAGGCCGCGTCGAGCTGAGCGCCCAGCGTTACTGGCGCGTGCGGAGGTGCGACAGCCCGTACTTCTGCACCTTGTAGCGAAGGATGCGCTCGGTCGTGCCGAGCGCCCGCGACGCCCGCGCCAGGTTCCCGGCGGAGTCGTGCAGTGCCTCCTCGATGAGCTCCTGCTCGAGACGCTCGACCGCCTCGGACAGCGAGAGCTTCCGCGTCGGACGCACGCCGCCATCGCCGCGCACCACCTCCGGCAGGTGCGTCTCCTCGATGACCGGGCCTGCGCAGACCACGACGGCGCGCTCGATGGCGTTCTCGAGCTCGCGCACGTTCCCCGGCCACGGATGACGGACGAGCGCGTCCATCGCCGCGGTGGAGATGCTCCGCGCGGGCTTGCCGTGCAGGTTCGTATACTTCGAGAGAAAGTACTCTCCGAGCGGAGCGACATCCCCCTGCCGCTCCCGGAGCGGCGGGAGCGTGATGGTGAACACGTTCAGGCGGTAATAGAGGTCCTCGCGGAACACGCCGCTCGCAACGGCCTCCATCATGCTCTTGTTCGTCGCCGCGATGAGGCGCACGTCGCTCTTCAGCGTCTCGGTGCCGCCGACTCGCTCGTATTCGCGCGACTGGAGGACGCGGAGGAGCTTCACCTGGGTCGATAGCGGCAGCTCCCCGATCTCGTCGAGGAAGAGCGTGCCGTGCTGAGCGAGCTCGAAGCGGCCCTTTTTGCGCGCGAGCGCGCCGGTGAAGGCACCGCGCTCGTGCCCGAAGAGCTCCGACTCGAAGAGCTGCTCGGGGAAGGCGGCGCCGTTGATCTTGATGAACGGCTGGCGAACGCGCTCCGAGTTGGCGTGAATCGCCTGCGCGACGAGCTCCTTGCCGGTGCCCGACTCGCCGAGGATGAGCACGGTGGCGGTCGTGCGCGCGACCTGGCCGATCTGCTCGTAGACCTGCCGCATGATCGAGCTCGAGCCGATCATGTTCGCGTACTCGAACACGCCGCTCTGGGTCGGACGTGACGGCTCGGTGCGAGCGGGCGCACGCGCAGGGCGGATGCTCTGCGCCACGAGGGACGCGACGACGTTGAGCACGTTCAGCCGGGTCGGGAAATCGGGCGCCGTGCCGTCGAAGTACACCGAGAACACCCCTGCGCACTCGGCGGCGACCATCAACGGAACCGCGACGAGGCTGAACCGCGTCTCTCTCCACGCGGAGGGTTCCGACAGCTCGAGGAGCGCCATCGGCTCGTGGCGCACGGTCGGGACGACGATGGGACGCGCCCCTTCCGCCACGCGTCCGACGACGCCCACCCCGTACCTCGCGCGGGTCGCCTCCTTGGGCATGCCGTAAGCGGCGATGACGGAGAGCGCGCGCTCCTTCGGGTCGACGACGAAGAGCGCCGAACGGCGCGCGCCGAGCCGCTGATCGAGCAGGCGCATCGCGCGCTGAAAGCCGTCGGCGAGGTTGGGCGCCGCAGCGAGCTCCTGCCCGATGTACGCGAGGGCCGCGAGCTGCTCGGGCGGGGCTGAAACGGCGCGTTCCCTTTCGGTGCCCTCCCGTTCACTGGACGGTGGCAAGGCCAGCTCAGGCATCGTCGGCACGAAGAGTGTCGCGCCCCGCGCGCTGCACGAAGGTTTCGATGCGGTAGCGCTTACCGCCTAGCGTCGAATTCTGCTGGAAACATTCGTGACCCACGCGTGGCGAGCGCTTACGCAACGCGTGCGGGGCCGCTGGCGCCGCGCT
This sequence comes from Polyangiaceae bacterium, assembly GCA_036272055.1. GTDB lineage: Bacteria > Myxococcota_A > Polyangia > Polyangiales > Polyangiaceae > DASZVB01. The sequence continues at coordinate 49,459 of DATAZL010000107.1, forward strand.
CGCCGTCGCGTCGCTCGAGGTAGCGCATGAGGGACACGATGAGCGGGCCCATCTTCGGATGCTCCGGGACGACGTGTGCCTCGACGCCGTACACCTGGAGAATCGCGCGGCACGTCGGCCCGACGGCTCCGACGACCATACGTTCGTTCAAGGTGCGGATCAGATCCGGCCCGAGGCCGATGCTTTCGGCGACCTGGAGCAGGTGCCGGAACTGGATCTGGCAGGTCACCGCGAGCGCGTCGAGCTGCCCTGCGACGATGCTCCGAACGAGCCCCTCGAGGCCCGTCGTGTCCTCCGGCAATTGCCAGCGGTAGAGCCACCGTTCGTCGAGGATCGCCTGTCGCGCCACGAGCGTCTCCGCGAGCGCCTCGCTCCGCTCGCCGTAGTGGAAGAGGAGCACGCGACGGCCCGCGACCTCGAGCGTCGAGAAGGCGTCGATGACCTCCGCGGAGGTGAACGACTCTCGCGCCGTCAGCGTCGGCGGCACGCCGAACCCACGCAGCGCGGCCGTCGGCTTCGGACCACGACACACCGTCGTCAGACGCTTCAGACCCGTCACGAGATCGGGCCGGCGGCCGATCTGCTCGGCGATCTCGAAGAGCAGCGAGACGGCGACGCCGGTCATGAACACCGTGACGTCGTACGCGCCGGCGACCATGGACGAGACGAGCTCGTCAGCCGTCTTCGCGTCGAGCTCGTGGACCTCACGCACGGCGGGAACGCAGACCGGCTCACCGCCGTGCTTCTCGACGAGGCGCGCGAGCTCCCGGCTCATACGCGATTCGAGCAACGCGACCTTGGGAGCCGCCGTCACAGTGGGTGCCATGGTGAGCAGCGCCATCGCAACCGTTGTGCCATTCGCCACATCGGCGTGCAAGGCACCGCTTTCGCGCGCAAAACGCTGCACGAAACGAGAACGCAACTCGCGCGCAATGCAGCGAACCCACGCTTTCGTCCGACCTTGCTCTGTATCGCCGACGAAATTGTCGCGACAAACGTCATCGGCACCGACGTCGTTTTGAGCGGCGTCACCCACTCCGCCGCACGCGATGGCCACGCGCACGCCGCGGACATCGCGGAGAAACGACAAAACTGGCGCTCACGTCGCGCGGTGATCGAGCCGCCAGGCGTGCTTCGCCGCGAGCGACGGCAGGGTCAGCACGGCAAGGCAATAGGCGTCCGAGGCGCCGCGGTCGACCATGTGCCGGCTGATGCCGAACGGATCGACGTGGCCGTCGAGAGGCGTCGGGCCCGTCCCGTTGGTGAACGCGATCGTGTAGCCGGCGCGCGCGAGCTCGCCGCGGATCTCCGATTCGCGCGCGACGGGCTTGCCGACCGGGTACGCGAGCGCCCGCGGCGCCGAGCCGAGCTCGCGCACGAGATCCTCGCTCGAGCCGCGCAGCTCTTCCGCGAGGTCGCGCGGTGACAGGGTCTCGAGCACACGATGGGTGCGCGTGTGCGACTCCACGTCGATGCCGGCGGCCTTGAGCTCGCGCACCTGGTCCCAGTTCATGAGGAGCTGATCGGCGAAGGCGCGATCCATCTCCGGTGTGAAAGGAACGCCGGCCGCGTCACCGAGCTCATCGAGCAGGCGCCCCAGGTCCAGCCTCGGGTGCGCCTTGATGAGGCGGAGCACGCGCTCGATCGCCGTCACCCGGCAGGCGAGGTCGATCTGCATCGGGAAGGGATACTTGAGCCAGACCTCATCACGGGTGGAGTTCTTCACGATGTACGCGACGCGATCCCACCAGTACACGCTGCGCTTCGAGATGAAGGACGTCGCCACGAAGACGATGGCCTTGCAGTCGTGGCGCTTGAGGATCGGCAGCGCGTGCTCGTGGACCCCGGCGTAGCCGTCGTCGAAGGTGATCGCGACTGGGTTCCTCGGCAGCGGCACGCCTCGCGCGAAGTCGCAGAGCTCGTCCGAGCCGACCACGTTGAAGTGCTTCTTGAGGGTGACGACCTGCCGCTCGAACTCCTCCGGCGTGACGTCGACCACACCGTCGTCGAAGGGCTCCGCCCCGGGCGGCCCGGCGAAGCGATGATACGTGAGGATGCTGAGCCAGCGCGCAGGGGCGCGCTCCCGCCATCGTACGAGGGCGGACAGGACCCCGGTCTTCTCCAGGAGGCCCGCTAGCTGCTCGCGCCTCGATCGACGCATGACTTACGTCAGCTCGAAAGCGCGATCGAGTCGGAGCAGCTTGAAGATCACGAGCGGTTGATTGGTGACGCCAACGAAGCGGACGTTTCCGCCGTTGGCGCGGACGCGCTTGTAGAGCGACACCATGGCGCCGACGCCGGAGCTGTCGATGAGCTCGAGCTCCGACAGATCCACCGTCACGGTCTCGGGGCCGTCACCCACCAGCGAGTCGATCACCGGCCGGAGCTCGGGGCACGAGAGCGCATCGAGCTCCCCTCGCACGCTGAGGACGGCCGTTCGATTTTCCTGCACGAGCGTATGGTTCATCGGACCCTCCGGCGTTTTCCGCCTAGATACGACATCACAGGCTCCAGTATTTGACGTCCGGGCGCGCGCTCGACGGATCGATGGCGCTCTTCAGATCGAAGAGCAGTCCGCCCTGACGGAGCGGCTTCAGAAGCTCCTCGACGGGGCGGCCGACGAACTCGCGGTGCGGCACCGCGACGACCATCGCGTCGAGCCCGGTGAGCTCCTCCCACGGCTTGATGCGCACGCCGTATTCACGCGCGGCCTCCGAGGCCGTGACGAGGGGGTCGTGGAGCAACGGATCGATGCCGAACTCGTGGAGCTCCCGCACGATGTCGACGACCTTCGTGTTGCGGAGATCGGGCACGTCCTGCTTGAAGGTGAGCCCGAGGATCCCGACGCGCGCGCTCTTGATGGGGATGTCGTTGAGCGCGAGCTGCTTGATGAGCCGCTGAGCGACGAACGGGCCCATGCCCTCGTTGATGCGACGGCCCGAGAGGATCACCTGTGGATGGTAACCGACCTTCTCGGCGAGAGCGGTGAGGTAATAGGGGTCGACGCCGATGCAATGACCGCCGACCAGCCCCGGCTCGAACTTGAGGAAGTTCCACTTCGTGCCGGCTGCGCGGAGCACGTCCACCGTGCGGATGCCGATGCGATCGCAGATGAGCGCGAGCTCGTTCATGAGGGCGATGTTCAGGTCGCGCTGCACGTTCTCGATGGCCTTCGCGGCTTCGGCGACCTTGATCGACGGAGCACGGTGCACGCCGGCCGTGACGACGGAGCCGTAGATCCGGGCCACTCGCTGGAGCGACTCGTGATCCTCGGCCGCCACGACCTTGATGATCTTCTCGAAGGTGTGCTCGGTGTCGCCGGGGTTGATCCGCTCGGGTGAGTAACCCAGCTTGAAACCCGTACCGCGAGTCAGGCCGCTCGCCTTCTCGAGGATCGGTCCGCAGATGTCCTCGGTCACGCCGGGGTACACGGTGGACTCGTACACGACGATGGCGCCGGGGGTGAGCGCCGCGCCGACCGCCTCGCTCGCCGAGATCAGCGCCTGCATGTCGGGCCGGTGCTCGTCGTCGATCGGCGTCGGGACGGCGACGACGAAGAAGGTCGAGCCACGGAGCGCGCTCGGGTCGTCGGTGATGTTGAGCGTGCTGCCCTTGAGCTCCTGATCGGCGACCTCGCGCGTGGCGTCCACGCCACGCCGGAGACTCTCGACGCGACGCGAGCTGATATCGAAGCCCACCGTTCCCGGGAACTTCTTCGCGAATGCGACCGCGATGGGGAGACCTACGTAACCGAGACCGATGACTGCAATCCGCTCTTCCATGAACAATCCTCCTAGCGACGTACGATAAGCAAAGGCTGGGCCGCGGGCCGGCGGCGCGGTTTCGAGTCGGTCACCTTCCGGGTGCCGTCGAGTTGGGTTGCTGCATACCGGGAGTTCCGGGTTCGACCGCGTCTCGAATCTCGTCGGTTCGATCCACCCGAAGCGGCGCTCGATAGGCGTGCGGCATGTCCGATTCGGGCGGAAGCTTGAGCGTCGCGCCGAGCATGATGGCGTTTCTGACGAAGCTGATGGGCAGCGGCGGCGTGCGAACGTCCGAGATTTGCTGGATATGCTGGTAGCGAATCCCGATGAGCAGCTGATCTACCACCTGCCACGCGACCGCTGCGTCGGCGAGGATCGCGTCCACGTGTGCGGCGAGCGACGAGTCCTCGTCGAGCAGCCTGCCGTTCTGGTAACCGAGTGAGCCCGCAATGAGCACCTCGCCCTTCTTGGTGAGCGGTAGCGCCCCACGTGCGCGCACCTCGTCGACCAGAAGGGACTGCCCGAGGAGCGGGTTGGTGCTCAACGTATGCCCATACGAGAGCTGTGCGTCGCCGAATTCCGTCGCGTATGCGAGCGACGCGAGCACACTCGGAAACCAGAACCCCGTGTCGGAGTTCAGTCGTTCGAGGTGCTCGGGCCCCGCTTCGGCGCGACTCGTAAAGTAGCGTCCCCAGTCGTGACGCCACTGGGCCACGCCGCCCAGGATGAGCTGCTCTTGCACGCCGGCCGGAGTTCCGTCGGGTCGCAAGCTGTTCTTGATGACGGCGTAGTCGCCGCGCGCCTCGACGCCCACGGCGTCCCGCACGAAGCTCGTCTCGATGCCGGCGCGCGCGGTCGGCTCGAGCGTGGACGGCGCCGCAGTGCCGAAGATCGGCGCCTGCACGGACATGGAGGCGCCTTCCCACGCGCGCCACCCGGGAGCGATGTCCGACGAGAATATCTCGTCCGTCGTGGCGGCGAGGAACGAGCCGCCACCCGGTGGCAGCGCGTTGACCGCGCCGGCCCCGGGCGCCGTGAAGAGCACCGAGGAATACGTGTTCGACTGCACCGCCGTCGCGCCGACGAGCAGCGACGACCTGGGATTCAGATCGAAGAAGCCGTGATACTCGACCCGATTGGACGAGCTCGACGCGCTCGGTTTCGCGAAGAATAGGCTGTAGAGATACGTGTAGCCGAACCGCTGCACGCTGCGATCGTTCGCCAGCGCGAGCACCACGCCGGGGCTCATGAGGATGAACGCGCCGGGCGCCTTCGGAGATTGCCCGGGAATCGGCTGATCGGGCGCGGACTGGATGTTGTCGGTGTAACCGACCGACGCCTCTCCGATGGCCTGTAGCTTCGGCTCCGCCACGGCGCGGCCGCCCGTCGCGAGCAGCACGCTCGCGACGAGGGCAGCATGGTACCCCGGTGTCCCGGGTACCCGGTGACGCACGGCCCGTCGAGCCATGCGCTTCAGCTTTCGACCATGATGACACGCAGCTTACCCGATGGACCGGCGGGAATGTCCGGGACCACCTCGGTCCTCAGATCGATGCCGGGTAAAAACTTGGCGCAGTTCCTCCGGACCATTTCGAGCAGGGAGTCGTCGAAGGCGCTCCCCGGCACGAGCTTCAGGTCGATTGAGCGGTCCTTCCGCTGGACGACCTGGAAGCGACGTACCTTGTCCGCGAGGGTCGAGAAGAGAACGATGAAGAACATGCCGGCGACGGGGCGACCCTGGCCGTCGCGCAAGGTGTCGTTCGAGCGGCCCTCGACGGCGGCGAGTCGCTTCAAGGACCGTCCGCAGGCGCATTTCTCGTCCGGCAATGCGATGGCGAGATCGCCGTTCACGTACCGGATGAACGGCGCGCCGTAGTTATGTAAATCGGTCACCACTACCTCGCCGAGCTCGCCGGGCTTCGCGGCGCGGACGCGCCCGTCTTCGCGGACGATGATCTCGACGACCAGGTTCTCCATCGAGACGTGGAGGCCCGCGTGCGCCGGGCACTCGGCAGCGATGAGCATCACCTCGCGGCTACCGTACGTCTCGAAGACGTCCGGACCGAACGCCTCCACCATGACGGCGCGATCGGCGGGGAAGAGTCGCTCGGCGGCCGAGATGACGGCGATGTCGTCCCAGTCACGACGCTTCTGCTCGACGACGTAGCGCGCGAGCGCGGCGCCGGCCTGCGCGTAGCAGACCATGACCTTGGGGCGGAGCTTGCGTATCTCGCCGATCGCCTTCTCCATGTTCTCTTCCGAGAGATTCGCGCAATCGACGTAGTGCTCGCGGCGAACCAGATGATCGAGCGTCTGCTTCATCTTCTGGCTCGACTTCAGCGTGCGAACGGCGCCGATGGAGCCCCAGAAATGAAGGCTGCGATCACCGGGATGATAGCCGGCCCAGCCGTAGCCACGGATCTTGGTCGCCTGACGCCAGTACTCGCTGCCGCGATCGTACGCGAACGACAGGGGCCGCCCGGTCGTTCCGCTGGTCATCTTCTTGATCTCGGGGAACGGCTGCTGAACCGACTTGCGCTCCTCGAAGCTGTCGGTCGCCTCGTCGCGCGTCATGAGCGGCAGATTCGCGAGGTCGTCCACACCGCGAATATCCTCGGGGTTTGCGGAGAGGCCCTCGAAGTGCTTCCGGTAATAAGGCGAGCTCTCGTACGAGTGCCGGAGCAGCTTGCCGAGCTCCACGTCCTGGAGACGCCGGAGCTCGTCGAGCGACGACCACTGTGTTCGCTCGAGCTCCGCGAGGTGCCCGAGCGTCGGTCGACGCCGTAGCCCGCTCTCCCAGCTCGGGAAGAGAAATTTCTGGAAGAAGTGCCCGTAGACGTCGGTCATGAAGCCACCGGGGGTTTCGGCAGGACGTAGTCGCGATGAGCGTCGGGGTTGCCGCCGAGCCCGTGCATCGCCGCGAGGGCGATGTTGTACATCTCGCGCGCCGTCACGTAGTGCAGGATGAAATTCTCGCCGTCGTTGTACTTGCGAAGCGCGCGGTGCATCTGCCGTCCCGGTTCACCGAGAAGCGACGCGGCCTGCGCGTCGGGCGCGCCGTGGGTGTGAACCTTGACGAAGAGCCAGTCCGGACGTCCCTCGATGTGGATGTTCTGCTGCACCCAGGTGTCGACGCGGGCCTGGGTGCCGGGGTCGTTCGCGGTGAGCGCGGCGCTCTCGATGCGCACGCCGAAGCGCCCTTCGCGCCGTGCGAGCGCGAGCGGACCCTGGATCATCAGGATGCGATCGCTCCTCACCTGACCGACCCGCGCGCGCGTGCCGGTCTCGTGGGAGCGCGCCTGCGAGGGATCGCCGCCCGGCCAGTAGATCTGATTCACGATTCCGAACTGCGTCTCGTCCGGCGCGGAGGGGAACGTGTAATCCGCGTAGCAACCCGTGTCGAAGAGCACCTTCAGCTCCGAGTCGACGCCGCAGTACTTGCCGTCGCGCCGGGAGTTGGCGAGACACCAGTTGCCGTGGATGAAACCGTAGCGCGGCGTGCCGTCGGGAGCGCGCGACAGGTGTCCGTGCTCCCCGTACGACCTGAGATACGAGCGGATGTCCTGCTCGAGGCGCGCCGCATCGTCCGCGTCGTGATGAAGATGTAGCTCCACCTCGCCGAAGCCGTAGCGCGCGAGACGCCCGAGCGAGTCGAGGTAGTGCGGTGCGTACTGCTCGCCGGGGAAGAAGAACGAGTGACGAGGTGGCCGTCCATCGGCGTCGCGGAACTCGCCGGCGAGTACCGGATATTCGCGCTCCCAGCGATCGACGCGCTCCTTGCCGTGAGGCCCGCTCGCGCCGCCCCAGAGCGGCTCGTAGTGATCGCAGAGCGCGAAGAGGACGTGACGGGGCCCTTCGACGCGCGGCTGCGAGAGGCGCTCCGCGACGGCCTTGGCGTAGCCGCCGATCCAGCGGTGAATGTACTTGGGTGTGAGAGTGAGCGCGAGCACGTCTTGTCGTCTCCTAGGCCTCGAAGAGAACGGTGCCGAACACGGGAGTCGGACGGAGCTGGTCGAGGGCGCGCTTGAGCTCCGGGCGCCGTGATTTCCCCGCTCTCGCCGTCACTATGACGCCGCTCACGCACTCGCCGGCGATGTCTGCGTCGCCGCTCTCGAGCACCGGTCCCGCGTCGATCACGATGTAGTCGTAGACCTCGCGCAGATCGTTGATGAGCGGCAAGAAGAGCGACCGATCGAGGCGCGCCTCCGGGATGGGTTCGCTCGCGAGCGCGGCGAGGTGCATGCGCGTCCCGACCACGGCGCTGACCGCGTACGGCGGCGCGATGTTGCGGGTGCGGAGCGCCGCACCGAGGATGCTGTCATACGGCTCGAAGCCGAAGAGCCGCGCTACGACGGGGTGTCGCAGGTTCGCTTCGAGCAAGAGGACCTGCGAATTTGCGTCCTCCGCGAAGGCGAGCGCGAGGTTCACCGCGCAGGTGGTCTTGCCCTCGCCGGCGCGCGGGCTCGTCACTGCGATGGTGCGCGGGTCGCCCATGCCGAAGAGCCGGTGACGCAGGAGCCGGTAACTCCGCGCCGCCTCCGACGTCGGATCCGCCAGAAGGACGACGCGCGGGTCGATCTTTTCCGGAGCGGCGACGTGGTCGACGTGGATGACCGGAACGGGCTCGCCCGTCGTGACGATGGCGTTCCCGTCTTCGGGAGAGGGCCAGAGGGCCAGCTTCGCCGTGGCCTGAATTCTTGTTCGCTGGGACACGGTTCTCTTCTTTGCCCCATCGTTCGACGGGGCGGGGTCGGGCGGGCCGTCGTCTTTCGACCCGACGTCGATGATTCGGAGAATTTCTGCGCTAGCCATGGGCCCTCCCAACGAGCTGCCTGGGGACGGTGATGAGCACGGGAGCCATCGCCATCAGATCGCGTCCCTCGTGAACCCGGTCGTCGAGAGCGGCGCCGATGAGCGAGCCGAGAATGCCGAGCACGAGCGCTACGGCCATGATGAGCGCGACGATGGTGCCCCGCCCGGGCGGCACCGGTCGCTCCGGCAAGAACGCCGGATCGATCACGCTGACCTGCACCCCGTGACCACCGACCTCCGAGTTTGCCGCGATCCCCGCCTTGAAGAGCGCTGACTCGACTTGATCTTGATGCTGGCGCGCCTCGGTGACGGCGCGAGTGAGCTTCACCCAGTCCGTCTCGAGCGAGACCATGTTCTTCTCGTCCTCGGCCGAGCGGGGCGGCACGCCGGCGGGAGCCAGCGCCGCGCGAACACTGGCCCGCGCAACCGGCGCCACCGCCGCACGTGCGGCCGTAACCTCGCTCGATGGTGCCGCGCTGTGCGTACCCACGCTGGAAGCGCCGGCAGCGACGGCCGCTGCCGCGACGCGCGCCTTGGCCCGATCCACCTCGGCCTGCGCGTTCTTCACGTCGGGATACTGCGGAGTGAAGCGCGACGAGAGGTCCGTCAGCCGAGCCTGGGCGGCGTCGAGCGCCGTCGCGGCTTTCATCTGCTCCTCGGCCGCTTCGCGGCTCGAACCACCGGACGACTCGGCGCGCGCGGTCACCGGCGCGCCCGGGACGGCGGGTGCGCGCGGTCGCGGCATGACCGGCATGTTGCCGACGGCCGGCGCCGGCTGAGCGCCGCCCATCGTCGCGCGGATGCCCGCGCCGGCAGCGAGCGGCGTCGCATCGAGAGCGAACCGCGGATGCGCGGCCATGAAGGACGCGAGCCCCTGTTCCGCGTCGCGAAGCTGCGACTCGGTGCCCATCTTCTCGAGCTCGAGGAAGTCCCGCGTCACGAGCGCTTGCTTCTTGCGCAGGCTCGCGTCCTGCTCGATCACGGCAGAAGCGAGCCGGGACGTCACGAGCTTCGCCTCCTCGGGAGTCGAGCCCTCGTACGCGATGCTGAACGTATCGCCGCCCGGCGCCTTGAACTCGACGTGGTGCCGGAGCTCGTCGACCGCGTCGCCCTGACCGTGGTCCTTCACGATGCCCGGGTAGAGCTTGAACTCGTTGACGACGTTCCCGAGCTCGGAGCGCGACGTGAGGATTTCCTTGAGCCGCGTCGACACGGTGCGGGACGCGTCGCGCGAGTCCTCACCCTCCGATTGACGGATCCCCTCCGAGTAGAGGATCACGGTCTCCGACTTGTAGGTCGGCTTCTTCAGGAAGAAGAAGGCCGCGCTCGCGACGAGACCAAGAAGCAGCGCCGCGACCGGCGCCATCCAGAGCCGGGTTGCCCGGCGCAGGAACGCCGTCACCTTGGCGATCTCCTCGTGCATGTCGGATGAGTCGGGGTCGTTCGTCATGTCGTGCCTCGCGTGAGCTTCAATGAACCGACTGCCATCGCCACGAGCGGCGCGCCGAACAGGAACGCCGCGGCGATGCTCAGGTACGCGATCTCGCGACGGTGCGCGTTGCTCGGCGCCTCCGCCTCGTCGGCAACCTCGAACGCCAGCCCGATGCCGCGCTTCTCCATGGCGGCATTGAGCGAGAGCGCCGCTTCACGCTTCTGGACCTCGGCCTCGCGACGCTCGAGCGCGGCGAGCGAGCCCATGACGCCCACCAGCTCGACCTGACGGACCGGGTCGGCGGATGGCTCGGATTGAATCGACGATTCTATCGTCGCGATGGTCCGCGTCTTGTTCGCAATGAGCTCGCGGACGGCGTAGAGCTCGGTCGTCGCCGAGTTCTCGGCGCGGTCCGATTCGGCGCTGCGCATCGCGCGCTCGCGCTCGACGATGAGGGTCCCGATGTCGCGCGTCACCGCGACGGCCGTATCCGGGTCCTTGGCCTTGTAGCTGACCGAGACGCGGGCGGTGCGCGGCTCCGAGCCGACGACTCGCTGCTCGACGAAGTAGTTCTGGTAGACGTCGACGTCGATGTCCTCGCGGAACGAGTCGAGCGCGGCGCGCATGTTCTTGCGCGCGAGGCCCGGATAGAGCCCGTACTGCTTGATGAGCGGGATGAGATGGTCGCTCGTGAGGAGGGCCTGGAGCACGTACTCGCGGAGCTTTCGCGCCGGCTGCGGCATGCTGTTCGGGTCGCGATCCGCCTCGGTGACCCGGAGGGTGAGCTTCGGCGCGTACCCGTGATTCGGCAGCAGCATCGCCGCCGCCACCGCTCCGCAGAGAGCGAGCGCGCACGCGAGCGTGACGACCGGTCGCCGCACACCGCGCAGGAACAGCGTGAACGCCTGCCGGGCAGAGTCGAGGACCGTCGCCTCGTCGTCGAGCCACGTGCGGTCGGTCATGGGCACGTCACCTCGAGCGCGTCGAGCACCGCGTCGTGAGCCTTCGCCCAGCCGGCCTCCGTCGCGGGCCAGCTCGGTTCGCGGCCCGCCTCGGCGAGCGCGCGCGGCACGACGTCGCGGGTGATCCGGTCCGCCTCGGCGTTGCCGCCGCAGGCGCGGAGCTCCTCGAGGAGCAGCCGGTCTTCGAGCCCTCGCCGCATCGCCTTCAGGCGCAGGGACGGGAGCGGCCCCGGGTACGCGAGAACGCCGTCGCCGTTTCCGAAGTCGGTGCCGCCATGACGGCGCTCGTCGAACGTGATCGGGTCGTGAAGGACGTCGGTCGGCCCACCGTGGTTGTAGCGGTCCGAGAAGTAGAGTCCTTCCCAGGCGTACCAGAGCGGAACGTCGTAGCGCTCGGCGATCCAGCCCCACGTCCGTAGCCCACCGCTCTCCGTGTCGAGCGTGGAGCTGCCGGCCTCGGGCGGCTTGCCGTTATACGTCCAGAACCGTTCGCCGTTCTTTGCCCGGGCGCGCGCGCCGGGAATGTTCTTGGGCGAGATGAAGACGTCGATCGAGTCACCGTACACGCTCGATGCCGCATCGGTGACGGCGCGAAGGAGCCGCGGGCGGCCGCCTCCCGCGGCGCCGATGACGTCCGCGATGTGCTTCGCGTGGAGTCGCGCGGTGTCGTTCGCCGGTTCGTCGACCGGGATCGCGAACGGCGTGACGTTCGAGCCGTCGAAGAGCGCGAGCCACGCACGCGTGTCGCGCGCGATCGCGGCGTCACTCGACGTGTCGACGGCGACCGGCCAGAACGCGACGTCGTGGACGAACTCCTTGCGCGCCGGGAACCGGTCCGGCGTGAGGTCGGAGGCGAGCAGCGCGCCGTGCGCGCGAAAAAGCTCGCCGTATTCGCGCTCTTTCTCGAGCTCGGCAAGGCCGTCGTCGTCCGCGAGACCGTGGACGCGCGCGAGCTCCTTCGGCAGGTAGAACACCCATACCAGCGGGTTTCGCCTCACGTCGATGTGCGCGCGGCCGACCCGGAGCATGACCGGATAGGCGTGTGCGCCGGCGGAGAGAGTGCCGCGATACTCGCCAGGGACGGCGTCTCCGCGGATCGCCACGTCGAAGTAAGCGAACGGCGCCTGGACGTCCGTCTTCTCGGGAACGAGAACGTCGGGGTACGAGCCTCTGCCGGTGCTCGGACCGTACAGATCCGTCGACGGCGACCGTACGTCGAGCGCGTGCACCGAGAACGCGCTCACCGACGCGACGCTCGCGGGGAGCTCGAGACGTGACGACGCGGAGGCGCCTGCGGGAACGCGGACCTGGACGCCGAGGGTCTCGCCGCGCACGCCGCGGAGCGCGACGCGACCGCCGTCGAAGATCGGCGAATCGTTCGCGCGCACGCTCTCGGCGCGCACCTCTCCGGGGAGCACCGCGACGCCCGGCGGCGGGAGACACGCCGCGGAGCCGGCCATGGTGAGTGCGCTAGCCATCGAGCAGCTCACCCACAGTGACCAGTGCATGACCTGCCTCCCGGATCCGCCCGACCACCTCGGGCAACGAGTCCACCGTCCAGCGCTGTCCCTCGTGCATCAGGACGATCTCACCCTGGCGCACGTGCTGCTCGTCGAACGAACGCACCACGTCGGCCGTCGCCTCGGTGCGACAGTCGTTCGAGTCGCGCGACCAGAGGACGGTGGTGAACCCCGCTCGCGTGCAGGTGAGCATCGACGACACCGACACCGAACCGTGCGGTGGGCGCACGAGGGGCTTCGGGGTGACGCTCTTCGGCAAGAGCTTCTGGGTATCCCTGAGCTCGGTCTCGAGCTCTCGCGGACGGAGGCTCGGGAAGCGGCGGTGAGTGAAGCCGTGCGCGCCGAGCTCGTGCCCCGCGTCGGCGATGCGGCTCACCATGTCGGGCTTCTTCTCGCACTGGGCACCGATGACGAAGAACGTCGCTCGTACCCCGAGCTCGGAGAGAATCGCGAGGTACTCGGGCGTCATCGCGTCGGGTCCGTCGTCGAAGGTGAGCGCGACCTTCCCGGCCTGCACGTCCCCCGCGCCGCTCGTCCTGCCGCGCCAGACGACCATCGACGTGGGCATCACCGACTCGGCGAGCTTCCTGATGTTCGCGCGCGCGACATGCCCGAGTTGCTGCACCCGCGGCGAGCGCCGGAGGCCGGCGCCGATGTCCCCGAGTCCGAGCGCCATGTCAGGCAGCCTTCCTTCGGACGCCCTCGACGGCCATCGTGAGGCTCGCGAAGAGCATCGCGGCGCTCTCGCTCCAGTCCGGCGTCGGCAACGCGGCAACGACGCTTGCCGGATCGTAGGGCTCGGCGAGCGCCTCACCGAGAGCGCGCCCGAGGACGTCGGGGCTCCGCGGCGGCACGAGGACGCCCGCGACGGGGCTCGTCACGACGTCTGGAGTGCCGCCGACGGCGGTCGCCACCACGCGGCGTCCGCAGGCGAGCGCCTCGAGAACGACGTTCGGCGTTCCCTCGTTCCAGCTCGGCAGCACGAGGACGTCCGCAGCCGCCATCCAGAGCGGGATCTGGTCGTGCGGGCGCGAACCGACGAACGTGATGCGAGCGCCCGAGCGTGCCACGAGCTCCTTGCACTCGGTCATCGCCGCTCCGTCGCCGACGACGTAGAGATGCGCCGCAGCGCCGACGCCGGAAGGCGAGAACGCGTTCACGAGATCGACGGCGCCCTTGTGCCGTTCCACGTTGCCGACGTAGAGAGCCATCGGCCCGTCGCCGACGCCGAGCTCACGACGCGCTTCGGCACGGTCCCTCGGATGAAAGCGGGAGCGATCCACGCCGTTCCGGACGACGTCGACCCGCGACGGGACGGCGCCGAGCGCGACGGCCCGGTCGCGGAGCGGATTGCTGACGGCGACGACGCGATCGGCGTGCGACAGCGCCCAGCCGACGAGCCTGCGCGGCCCGCGAAGCTCCGCCACGACGTTCATGTCCGAGCCGTGAAGCTTGATGACCGACGGGACGCCGAGCAGGCGCGCGAGGGCGACCGCCGCGAAACCGTCGGGGTAGGCCCAGGACCCGAGGACGACGTCGACGCGCCCGGCGTACTTCATCGCAGTGCTCGCGAGCGACGCGACGTAGAGCGGACCGGCGATGGCGTGGCCAACCTTGGGCAGAAAGACGAAGCGCGGGTGATGCACCTTCACGCCGTCGATGACGTCGTTCTCGGGGACGTCGAGGAGACGTCCGGCGCGCGACCACTTTGCAAAGTGGGAGGCGCCGGGAAACCAGGGGATCGTCGCGAGGACATCGACGTCGCAGAGCCGCGACAGCGCGGCGAACTGCTGCCGGTTGAACGGAGAGGAGCGCGGCTCCGCCCGGTTCGGAAATATCTTCGTGAGGATGAGGACGCGCATCGGTGCGTCTACTGCAGGGAAGAGATGCGCGGTGCCTCGTACGAAGCCTCGAGGGTGACGAGCGTCACGTCGTCGGTGAAGCGGCGGGCGACGCACTCGTCGAGCTTCCTGAGGAGGAGACGATGCACGCTGTTCGCCTCCCCGGGCGCTTGCGAGAGCCAGCCCCGAACCGTCTTCATCGACCAGAGATCTGCCTCGATGGCCTCGAGCAACCCGTCGGTCATCATGACGACGACGTCGCCGCGGTTCAGCTCGTAGTACTCGTTCTCGTACTTGCTCTCGGGCTCGATGCCGAGGGGCGGGCCCGAGGCGTTTCCGACGACCGAGACGATGCCGCTGCGACCGCGAACGATGCCCGGAACGTGACCGGCGTTCGCGATGGTGAGGACGCCGCCCTCCGCGTCGAACTCGAAAGCGGCGGCAGTGATGAAGCAGTCCGACGGAAGCGTGCGCGATGCGACCCGGTTCAACTCGGAGAGCAGCTCCGCCGGGGAGAAATTGGACTCGGCGAGCTCGTCGAGAGTGGGCCGCACCTTCGCGAGGTAAGCAGCGGCGCGAGCGCCCTGGCCGCAGGTGTCGCCGATGACGACACCGATGCGCCCCGGCGCATGAGGCGAAAGACGGTAGAAGTCACCGCCGAGTAAACCGCCCGCGGCTCGACATTCCGCTGCCACTCGGAACCCGTTCAGATCCATGGAGTGGAGCGGAAGAGAGCCGCGTGCGGAGGAACCGTCCAGCGAAGAAAAGCTCGTTTGCAGCACGGCAGGGGTCAGTGCACGCCACGTGCCACAGTCGACGCTTCGACCGATCCTCGTGCGTCATGTAGACGTGAACCCGAAACTCATGTGGGCTCCGGCCCTATACCGCACGAGACATCCCAGTCGACGGCCTGGTAGGTCGTGTCTTATTGCTACATGGGGCGGCGTCGGCGCGACGTCGCGTGAGCTCGATGCGGGATCCGCGCGTCGCGCGTGCGACAAAAAGCATCGAACTGCCGCCGGTTGTGCGCTCGCGCGAGCACTGTGACACGGGGTCGAATGCGCGCACACCGTGGCACGACGGTTGCGATAGCGGCCGGACCATGAATCGACGCGTGGCTTACTTGAGCGATACGAGCATCGAGGCGCGCCCCACCGGGAACCCGCGCAGCGAGAAGTCGTCCCCTTCATCTTCATTGTCGGCTCTGCGGCGAAGTGTCGCAGCAGCCGCTTTCCTTGGTAGCGGAGCGTTGCTCATCGGTTGCGGCTCCAACAGTGGAAGCAGCGACGGCACGGGCGGCTCGTCGAATGAGACGGGCGGGCAACAGAACGGCACCGGTGGCGCGACCGCCAGCGGCGGTGCGGGTGGCGCGACCACGACGGACTCGGGCAAGAAGGGGTGCGACATGACGGCGCCCGCCGGGGACACCGTGATGGTCCCGGATTCCACGTTCGCGATGGGCTGCAATGCCGCCGCCGACATGAGCTGCAAGGACGACGAGAATCCGTCACACATGGTGTCGATCAGCGCCTTCGCGATCGACAAGACCGAGGTCACCCAGGCCGAGTACACGAGCTGCGTCCAGGCCGGCAAATGCACCGCGCCAGGTTGCGACTGGGACTGCTCACAGGGCACCCTGCCCGCGGGGTGCGTCACCTGGGAGGACGCGAAGGCGTACTGCGCCTTCGTGAGCGGCCGCCTCCCGACCGAGGCGGAGTGGGAGCTCGCCGCCCGCGGGACGGACGGGCGCGTCTATCCATGGGGTAACGACGCGCCCACCTGCGATCTCGAAAACCTGGACGGATGCGGAGAAACCGCGCAAGCCGTCGGGTCACATCCGACCGGCGCGAGCCCCTTCGGTGCTCTCGACATGGCGGGCAACGTCGTCGAGATGGTCTCCGACTATTACGCGGCGGACTACTACGCGACGTCCCCGGCGATGAACCCGCCTGGGCCGACCAGCGGCGCCCACTTCGTCGGACGCGGTGGCGGGTACAAGAGCGAAGCGGTGTGGCAGCGCACCTCCGCGCGCGACACGTACGACTCGACCGACTCGAGCGCCTCACTGGGCTTCCGCTGCGCGCACTGACGGACGGCGGCGGATCCCGGAGATCAAGCGTGCGAACGGAGTGCATCCACTACGCGATGAACGAGATCGTACGTCGTGCTGCGTGCGACGAGGAGAGCGCCGATCGCGTAGCCCGCCGCGCCGGCGACGATCTCGGCGATGAGCCCCACGACGGGGCGCACTCCGCCGCTCGCCTCGAGACCGTGTCGCATCGCGAGCACGGCGGCGATCATCGGCACACAGGCGGCGAGCGCGGACAGGACGCCGCTGAGCATCTTGCCGAAGGGCACGCCGTCGACGACGCGCACCGTCCACATGGCGAGCAGGGCGTGGGCGCCGAACGCGACGCCCACGGCTGCGCAGGTGCGGAGGGGGCTCACGCGACCGATGGTGACGATCGCGATGAGCAACGCGACGACCTTGAACGCCTCGAGCCCGAGGATCAGCCGCGGCTTTTCCCGGGCTTGCAGGTACGACTCGATCGTCCACCCCACGGGGCGCGTGACGGAGAGCGCGGAGAGAAGGACGAGCATGGGCGCCATCGGCAGCCACTTCTCGTCGAAGACGGTGCGCACCAGGGTCGGTGCGACCGCGCCGAGGCCCACCGCGAGAGGGAACACCACGAGCGCGAGCAGTGTCACCGAACGGACCAGCGCATCCGGGCGTCGAGAGACCTCGAGCCGCGCGAAGGACGGAACGAGCACGTCACCGATCTGCTCCCCGACCTGGATCGCGGGTACGTCCGCCAGGTTGTAGGCGAGGTTGTACATGCCGGCCGGACCGGGGCCGAAGAAGCGAGAGACGAGCAGGTTGTCCCATCGGCGGGCTGCGAACGCGCAGAGCGCGCCGAGCGACATGGGCACGCCGAAGGCCAGGAGCTCCCGCGTTTGCCGCATGGAAAGACGGGACGGCTCGGCCCAGTCCCGCAGCTCCACCGCGAAGACGAAGATCGCCGTTCTGAGCACGGATCTCGCGACGTTGCCGAAGACGATTGCCGCTCCGCCAAACCCCATCGCGGCGAGGCCGACGCAGACGATGCTGTAGACGACGTCACCGACGGTGCGCGCGAGGCTCACGGAGCGAAAGCGCAGATCGCGCACCAGGATGCGCTCCGGAACGTAGGCGACGCGGTCGAAGAGCCCGCTCAGGGCGAGGCCGGGCAAGTACCGGCTCATCCCCGGCGCGTCGAACCAGACGCCGAGCTTGCGACCGAGGACGACTGCAGCGAGGAGCGCGATGGCGCCGAGCACCACGTGAAAGACGGTGACGTGGAAGGCGACGCTGCGCGGCGCACCCTGCCGCGCGATGAGGAGCTGCCCGAGCCCCAGCGTCGAGAACTGGTTCGCGGTGAGCACCACGACGACCGCGACGCTCACCTCTCCGTAGTCGTCGGGCACGATGAAGCGAGTGACGGCGAGAGTACCGACGAGGCCGAGCGCGCGCGCACCGACGCCGGCGCCGATCGTCCACATCGCGCCGCGGACGGTGGCCCTGACGAGGCTCACGCCGGGCTCCGACGCGCGCGCGAAGTGGCGGGCCCGGGGCGATTCATCGTCGGTTTCCGTGAACGTGCACGTCGCTCACGGAACCTGTATGGCATCGCCCGCGAGCACGACCACGTCCTCGTCGGCGCGATCGCCGGAGAGGATCTTGTCGTAATCGATCGCCACGCGCTGCGGTCGGCCGTTCACGTCGCGAACCAGGACGACGTCGGACGTCGAGGCGTAGCGGTTGGGGCCGCCGGCAAGCGCCAGCGCCTCCGATATCGTCACGTAGTAGCGAGACGTGAACATGCCCGGGTGCTCGACGTTGCCGGACACCGTGAAGCGGTAGCTGTTCACCTCGATGAGGGCGACGGTGACCACCGCGTCCTTCACGAAGCCCTCGAGGCGCGTGCTGATGTCCTTCTGCAGCTCGGCCGCGGTGCGACCCGCGGCGCGGAACTCACCGGCGAGCGGCATGGTGAGCGTGCCGTCCGGGCGAACGGATGCGTCGGTGGAGAGATTCGGATCCTTCCACACGGTGATGCGAACGACGTCCGCGATGCCGATCGCATACGGACGACGACGCGGGTCGCTCCGTGCGGCCTCCGCGTAGAAGGCGTCGGAGTAGCGCGCGTGCGGAGCGCACCCACCCCCGACGGCGAGAGAAGAGAGACAGAACCCTACCGCGAGCGAGCTCGGACGCATCGCCATTCAACTAACTCCTACCACTGATGTTTGCAATTCCCGGAATCATAGCTCTCGTCGTTTTCATCTACGCGCGCCCGCAAGAGTTCGTCGAGCGCTTGCGCGTCGTGCCGTTCCTCTATGTGTTCTTCGTGCTCGCGCTCTCGGGGGGTCTACTCGATCTGCGCGTGCGCAACGTGAAGCTCGCGAGCACGCCACAGCTCCCGTGGATCGTTCTCTTCTTCCTGTGGAGCTCGTTCACGGTCCTGATACACGCGCCGTCGAGCGCGCTCGCGCCGATCACGGGGCTACTCATCTGCATCGTGCTCTATCTGCTGATCGCGCACGGAGTTCAGAGTTTTCGCGCACTTCACGTGGTCGCCGGGGCGGTGCTGGCGATGGTCTTGCTCGTGTGTGGCGTGGGCGCGCACCAGGGCTTTGCGCCCTCCGGATGCGTCGTGATCGATCAGACCGCCGAGCGCGACACGGCCTCCGGCAAACCGGATGGTCGCCCCTGCGACACCATACGCTCCTGCTATTCCGGCGACGTGGAACCGGGCGCGGAATACGCCTGCGAACACATCGGGCTCTTCGGGACGACGTCGATCGGCGGTGGTCGCGTCCGTTACAGGGGAGTCCTCCAGGATCCGAACGAGCTCGCGCTCGCCGGCGGCGTGGGATTGCCGCTCGCGTTCGCGTTCGGGCAGGTCCGGCGAAGACGATTCGGACAGCGCGCCGTCACCTGGGCCGCGTTCGCGCTCGTCTTGCTCTGCGCGGTGCTGACCGGATCACGCGGCGGGCAGCTCGTCTTCGCGACGGTGATGGCGGCGTACTTTGCGCGGCGATTCGGCGCGCGCGGGCTCATCATCGGCGCCGCCCTCGCCTTGCCCTTGGTGCTTCTCGGCGGGCGCTCCGGAGAGGAGGCGACGAGCTCGACGAACGAGCGGCTCGACCTGCTCGTCGAGGCGCTCTCGATGTGGAAAACGCACCCTCTGCTCGGCGTCGGGCTCGGGCAATTCACCGAGTGGAGCTACATGACGGCTCACAACTCGTACCTGCTCGCCCTCGCCGAGCTCGGATTCCCGGGAATGGTGCTCTTCAGCATCATTCTCTATCTGTCCGCGAAGGTTCCCCTCGTCGCGCTCCGGACGATCACGCCGGAGGGTGGCGACGTCGCCGCCGCGGGCGCTCCCCTCACCCGCCCGTGGGCGATGGCCATGCTCTCCGCGTTCGCGGGGCTCTCGGTCGGCATCTTCTTTCTCTCGTTCACCTATCACTACGTGCTCTGGATCTACATCGGGCTCTCGGGAGCGTTCTACTCCGCGATCAAGGCCCACGACTCGTCGTTCCGAGTGAAGTTCGGCGGGCGTGATCTCGCGTTCGTCGTCGCGGTCGACGTGGCGATCATCGTCGGCGTTTTTCTGTACACCAAGTGGGCACTAAGATGACGTTTCAGGTCTTTCTCCGGCGTTTTGCCATCGTCCTCGGCCTCTCTTCGGCGCTCGGGCTCGCGCTCGCATGCGTGCGCTACGGCGCACACAAGCTGTCGAACGCCCGCGAGCACGACCGCGACGACACTCCGAAGTACGCGGCGGTAGTCGGCCTCGGCCCCGACAATCTCCACCTCGACCGCCCCGTCGCGCACGCGCGACGCATCTTGCTCGACCAGGCGACGCTCGACCGACTCGGTGAAGCGGCGCGCGCGCAGACACCGGCGTTCCAGAACCTGATGCAGCGCTGCGCGGAGTCACTCGAGCGCCCGGTGGAGTCGGGGTATCAGGGGTTCGAGTGGGCCGACGCCGTGGCTAGCCTCGCTCTCGCCTGGCACGCGACGGGTGACCAGAAGTACGCCGACGCCGCCGTTCGATATCTCAACGCGCTCCTAGACGATCGCTTTGCGGTCGGCGACGGAAAGGGCGGAGCGACGGTGGTGACGAATGACTCGGGCTATGGCATCCGCACCTTCGGCGCGTACTCGGCGCTCGCCTACGACTGGCTCCGCGACGCGCCGTCGATGACGCCCGCGCTCAGAAGCCACGTGCTCGAACGCCTCGGGCAGTGGCTCGACTGGTACGGACGCGACGGATATCTCCGCGATCACCCCACGGCGAATTACTACTGGGGATACCTCACGACGCTGAGCTTCGCCGGCCTCGCCGCGTCGGGCGAATCGGCGGAGGCCGACGCCTGGCTCGCCAAGGCGCGCGACGAATGGTCCACCCGCGTGCTCCCCACCTTCCGCGAGGAACTCAAGGGCGGCGGATGGCCCGAGGGCTGGCAGTACGGCGAGTACACCACCGCCGAGATCGCGCTCGTGGCACGCGCGTTCGCCACCGGCGCCGGCATCGACGTCGTGCGCCACCTGCCCTGGCTGTCGCAGACGATCACGCATCACGTCCATGCGCTCCTGCCCGACGGTCGCTCCGTGTACGACGGCGGCACCTGGGGCGAGCACCCGGCAAAGCCGTCCGCGCTCGGACTCTCCGCGATCACGATCGCGCTCGAGGGCATCGACGACGCGCGCGTCGAGCAAGCGCGCTGGATGATCGCCCACGCGCTCCCGCCCCTCCGTCGCGAGCAGGCGTTCATCGGTCTCCTCGCGGAGCGGCCTCACGGCAAAGAGACGTCACCGCGCGCAGATGCGCCGCCTTCCCTTCACCTCGATGGCATGGGCCTGAGCTTCTTCCGCAGCGAGTGGTCGCCGGGAGCGACGTGGCTCTCGTTCCAGGCCGGGCCGCCTCTCGCCGAGGACCACCAGGACGCCGATCAGGGCCATTTCGAGCTCGTTCGGGGTTCAGACTCGCTCCTCGTCGACGGCGGTGACTCCGAGGGCTCGGCGACCATCAATCACAACACGCTCCTCGTCGACGACCAGGGACGGCACATGAACTATCCGCCGAACCAGGGCGTCTGGGGCAAGGGCGTCCGTACGACGCGCTTCGGGGACGACGGCGTCGTCGGCGCGGTGGTGGGTGACATCGGGGAAGCGTATGCGCCGTCGTGCGCCGCGGACGGTTGCACGACGCGCTCCGTGAAGCGCGCCGTTCGCACCCTGGTCTACGTGCGGCCGTCACTCCTCGTGATGGACGACCGCGTGTCGCTCGAGCGCGCGGAGTACGCCGTCGCCTGGGCGGCGCATCTCACCGCGGCGCCCACCGTGAATCACGGCGGCGCGAGCGCCGTCATCGGTGCGTCGCGCGTCGACATTCAGACGCTCGAGCCGGAAGGCGCGCAGGCCGAGGCGCTCCGCGAGCCCACTCCGTCGGGCGAAGGTCCGCACCGCGCCGATCACCCCTGGGGACCGATGTGGCGTCTCGAGGTGCGAGGCGCGGGCGGCGGCGAGGAGCGCGGCTTTCTCGAGGTGATCACCGCCGACAAGGCCGAGGCTGTGGCGCCCGCGGCGCGCGCCGTCTCCGGAAAGGGACTGCGCGGCGCCCTCGTACGCGGAGAGGGACGCGCGACGGCGGTGCTCTTCGCCGACAAGGACAGCGGCGAAGTCTCGCTCGGCGCGCCCACCGCGACGGTCGTCATCGCCGGCCTCGAGCCCGGACATCGGTACCGTGTCGTGGCCGACGGAGCCGCGTGCACCGTGAAGCTCGAGCCGGGCGGCAACGCGGATCTCGCCGCGACACCGGGCGGCTTCGTGCGACTCGCGCCGCAAGGGTGCGGCGGCTGATGCGGGCCCTCGTCGTCTCTTATGCGTTCCCTCCGGTCGGCGGAGCCGGCGTGCAGCGCGTGCTGAAGCTCGTGAAATATCTGCCGTCGCACGGCGTGACGGCGTCCGTGCTGACGGTCGAAAATCCCTCGGTGCCACTCTCGGACGCCTCGCTCGAGCGCGAGATCCCGCCGGACGTCGAGGTGGTGCGCGCACGGACCCTGGAGCCCGGCTACCGCACGAAAGAGCTCGCCTGGAAGGCCGCCGCGAGCTCCGTCCCGGGCCCGATGGCGCAGCTCAGAAAGCGCGCAGTGGGGCTCGGCAAGAGCCTGCTCGTTCCCGACCCGCAGATCCTCTGGCTGCCGCTCGCGGGGAAGAAGCTGCTCGAGCATCTCTACAGCAACGACGATCAGGTCGTTCTCATCAGTGGACCGCCGTTCTCGCAGTTCTTGCTCACCTTCGTCGCGCGGCTGAAGCCGAAGACCGCAGTGGTGCTCGACTATCGTGACGAGTGGTCCATGACCCGCACCGTCTACGAGATGGGCGGCGCGGCTCGCGCCGGTGAGCTCCTCGAGGAAGCCGTGCTTCGGGCGTCACACGCCGTCGTCACCGCGACCGAGGCGTTTCGCCGCGAGCTACTCCGTCGCTTCGACTTTCTGACGCCCGAGCGAGTCACGACCATCCCCAATGGCTACGATCCGGACGACTTTCCCGCGGTGATGGAGGCACCGCCCACCGATCGCTTCGTGCTCACGTACGTGGGAACGGTGTTCAAGCTGACGAGCGCGCGCCCGCTCCTCGAGGCGATCCGGCGCCTGCACGCGCGAGAGCCGGACCTCGCGCGGCTGCTCGAGGTGCGATTCATAGGGCGCATCGTCGAGACCGAGGCCGCGGCGTTCGAAGGCATGGAGGAGCGCGGGGTGATTCGCCTCGGCTACGTCGAGCACGATCGCGCGCTCCAGGCGCTCGCGGCGAGTCACGCCGTGCTCTGCATGCTCGACGACAACCCGGGCGCCGAGCGGATCTATCCGGCGAAGATCTTCGAGCTCATGTACCTCGGCAAACCGTGTCTCACGATCTCGCCGGAGGGCGCGCTCGCAACGATGGTGCGTGAACACGAGCTCGGGCCGGTGCTCTCGCCGAAAGATCCCGACGCCATCACGAGCACGCTGATCGACTGGCTGCACGCGTTCCGGGATCGCCGCTGGCGCACATGTGATCCGGATGTCTCAAGCGCCGTGAAGCCGAGCATTCAGCGATTCCACCGGCAACGGCTGGCCGGCGAGTTCGCAAGCGTCTTCGAGCGCGCAGTAAGCCACGCTCGTGCGCCGGCGTCTCACTCCGAACCCGCTTTTTTTACGGCAAAATAGCTCTTCCGAAGCGTCATGACATTGGGCGACTGCGGTGGATTGCCGCGAGCGTAGCTGAATGCATCAACGCATGAGCGGATGAGATAAAGGCCCATCTTCGACTCGTGCAAGCCGTCGAGATCCGGAGAAGTTTGTTCGGCCGGATCGAACGGCAAACCGTAGTCCTTGAGGCGAATCACGATGGTGTCATGACTGACTTCTGCCTCGACCTCCGCCAATCCGGCGGTCCGACCGGCGTAGGCGTGGAGGGCGACGTTGTTGAATGCCTCACTCACCGCGGAGACGAGTGTGTCCTCGAAATTCGAGTTCTGAGCCCGGTGGCCTGCTTCTTGCTGCACTGCAGGATCGCTACGCACGAGGCGACAGACGGATGCAACGACGCGAAGAACGAGATCCCGATATCGCAGCGTGCCCGGCACGGAGAGTCGAATCATGTCCATGTTGACGCTTCCAGTTGAGAATCTCGACGAGCTTGCCTCGTATCAGGCGGCACGACGCGCCGTCACCGGAGCGATCAACGGCCGGCCGCGCGCCGTGCTGTTCGCCAAGAGGACGATCGACATCGTGATGTCGCTCGCCGGGCTGCTGCTCACTCTGGCGCTGTTTCCCATCCTGGTCGTTGCCATCTATCTGGACTCGCCCGGGCCCATCTTTTACCGGCAGCGCCGCGCGGCGGGATTCAAACACACGAACGGCCGGTGCGAATTTTCGACGTTCGACATGCTCAAGTTTCGAACGATGCGTACCGATGCCGAAAAATTCACTGGAGCCGTCCTGGCTTCGGAGGGTGACCCCCGCGTTACGCGCGTCGGCAGGATACTCAGAAAGACGCGCCTCGACGAGCTACCCCAGCTCTGGAACGTGTTCGTGGGCCAGATGAGCCTGGTCGGACCGCGACCGGAGCGACCCGAATTGTTTCAGAACCTGGCCCTGGCAGTGCCCTACTTCGAGGAGCGCCTGCGCGACGTGAAACCGGGGATCACCGGCCTGGCTCAGATCTCCCTCGGCTATACCGGCAAGGCCTCGGCGGATAGCCCGGTCATGGCTCACCGCGACGCGCTCCTGAACCCGTTCCGGATGCCCGAGGCCGACGGCGCGGACGCCGATGACGCACGCACCAAGCTGCTTTACGACGTCGCCTACGTCGCCGCCCTGGAGCACTTCTGGACGTATCTGTCCGTCGAGCTGCTCATCATCGTGAGGACCCCGTGGGTCATGCTCCGAGGGCTCGGCCGATGAGCGAGTCGCTGGTCATCGCGCACATCCTGTCGTCGTTCGGCATGGGCGGGCAGGAGCGAGTGGCGCTGGATCTCGCACGGATGCAGGTCGCCGCGGGTCACGAGGTCGTCGCTGTCTCACTTGCGTCGGGTCCCGAGGGCCCGTGTGCCGAGCTCTTCAGGCACGACGGCGTCCGCGCGGAGACGGTTCCGAAGAAGATGCGGCTCGACCCGTCGCTACCGTTCCGGCTCGGGCGGCACCTGGCCCGTGCCGGGGTCTCCATCGTGCACACGCACAACCCTCACGCGCTCATATACGGAGCGCCGGCAGCGGCGCTCGCCGGCGCCATCGCCGTCCACACGAAGCACGGGATGAACCCGGACACGCCGCGCCGACTCTGGTTGCGGCGCACCGCGGGTCGATTCGCAGGCGCTCACGTCGCCGTCACTCCCGCGCTCGCGCGCGTCGCACTCAAGAGCGGCGATTGCGACGGACCCCGCCTGCACGTCGTCCCGAACGGCGTCGATCTCACCCGCTTCAAGCCGAGCCGCCGTGCGCGAGCCGAAGCGCGACTCGAGCTCGGGATCCCCGGAGACGCCTGGGTGGTCGGCACCGTCGGTCGTCTCTCGCCGGAGAAGAACCAGGCGCTGCTCGTCGACGCGATGACGAAGCACCTCGGTGAGGACCGTCAGCTCGTCATCGTCGGCGACGGTGCGGACCGCGGCGATCTGTCGGCGCAGGTCGCCGCGACCGGAAAATCGCGATTCATCCACATGACGGGTGCGCGGTCCGACGTGCAGAACCTGCTCGCGGCGTTCGATTGCTTCGCGCTCACCTCTCGCACCGAGGGTTTGCCGCTGGTGCTGCTCGAGGCGATGGCAATGGGGCTCCCCGTGGTCTCCACTGCCGTCGGCGGCATCCCGGATCTCGTCGAGCACCGGGTGACCGGCTTTCTGCTGCCGTCGGGGGACGTCGCGCGCCTTTCACGACAGCTCTCGACGCTGTCGAACGATTTCACTCTTTCGCGTCAGGTCGGCGAGGCCGCGCGCCGTCAGGTGCTCGCGCGTTACTCGCTG
The DNA here is from genome assembly GCA_036272055.1 of Polyangiaceae bacterium. GTDB lineage: Bacteria > Myxococcota_A > Polyangia > Polyangiales > Polyangiaceae > DASZVB01. The sequence continues at coordinate 75,345 of DATAZL010000107.1, forward strand.
GACCGCATGGCGAACGAGTACGAGACGCTCTACTCGAGCCTCGTCCGTCAGCGCGCAGGCGGCAAGCCGCACATCGCCGCGACGCAGATCTACACATGACCGCGCTCGCGCTTCTGTGTATCGCGGTCGTCCTCTACACCTACGTCGGGTATCCGGTCATGGTCGCCGCGTGGGCGCGTATCGCGCCTCGGCGCTTTCGCCCGAGCGACTCCTTCGAGCCCACGGTCAGCATCTGCATGGCCGTCTACAACGGCGAGCGATTCCTCGCCGCGAAGCTCCGGAGCCTGCAAGCTCTCGACTACCCGAAGGACAAGATAGAGATCCTCGTCTGCTCCGACGGCTCGACCGACGACACCGAGCGCATCGTGCGGGAATTCACGTGGCAAGATCCGCGCATCGGGTTTCTCTCCACCGGCGCGCGCGTCGGCAAGCCCAGCGCGCTGAATCTCCTGTCGCGGGTGGCTCGCGGTGACGTGCTCCTGATGTGCGACGTCCGGCAGCCGCTCTCGACGGACGCGCTGCGCGGGATCCTCCCGCCGCTGGCCGACACCGACATCGGATGCGTCTCGGGGAACCTCGTCCTCTCGGGCGATACCGGCGCCGGCGCTTACTGGACGTACGAGAAGCTCATCCGCGGCTCTGAGGCGCTGCTCGGTTCCCTCGTCGGTGTGAGCGGCAGCCTCTACGCCGTTCGCCGCCGCGAGATGCCGGAGCTCCCGAGCGACGTCCTCCTCGACGACATGTTCGTACCGCTGTCGATAGCGCGCGCCGGACGCAAGTCCGTCGTCTTCTCGGAGCGCGCGCGCATCTTCGACGAGGCGTGCGACGACGATCGCGAGTTCCAGCGCAAGGTGCGCACGCTGGCCGGCAATTTCCAGCTCGTCGCGATGATGCCCTGGCTCCTCGTGCCGCGCACCAATCCGATGTGGGTCCAGCTCATGTCGCACAAGCTCCTCCGGCTCGCCTGCCCGTGGGCGCTCGTCGCGCTGCTCCTCGCGTCGATGACGCTCTCTTTCAGGACCGACCTTCCCACCGCCGAGCTACTGCTCTGGCGCACCCTCACCGTCAGCCAGCTCGCGCTCTACGGCATGGCCGCGGCAGGCGCGCGGCTCGGACGACTCGGCGCTCTCGCCCGCACGTTCACCGTGCTGAACGCCGCCGCCGTGGCCGGGTTCTTCCGCTTCGTACGGAACTCCCAGCCCGTGACCTGGTGACGGCGCGGCGCGAGTAGTGGCAAGCTCAGTATCCCCGAAGCATCGCGGAACTAGCGACCAGAGCGAGCCCGCGAAGCGGCGGGGGGAGCAGTTCGCCGAAGGCGAAGCTGCGGGGGGCCAAGGCCCCCCTTTGTCAGTCGAGCGGCGCGAAGAGCGTGTCGACGTCCTCTTCCGAGAGGGCAGCGGCGGCCGGAGCGTCGCCGAGAATAGCGTCGGCGAGCCGGCTCTTCTTCTCCTGGAGGCGGAGCATGCGCTCCTCGACGCTGCCGGCGACGATGAGGCTGTGCACGAAGACGGGCTTCGTCTGCCCCACCCGGTGGGCGCGATCGGTCGCCTGGGCCTGAGCGGCGGGGTTCCACCACGGTTCGTAGTGAATGACGGTGTCGGCGCGCGTGAGGGTGAGACCCGTTCCGCCCGCTTTCAGGCTGATGAGGAACACGTCCACCTTGCCGCCCTGGAACGAATCGATCGTCGCCTGACGGTCCTTCGTCGCCCCGGTGAGGAGCGCGTGGCGCCGCCCGCGCTTGAGGAGCTCTTCCGAGATCATCGCGAGCATGCGCGCGAACTGGGAGAAGACGAGGACGCGACGTCCCTCGGTGAGCTGCGTCTCGAGCATCGTCAGGAAGGTGTCGAGCTTGGACGAGTCGCGGACGTGCCGCGCGCGATCCACCGCGACGAGCTTCGGGTGACAGCACACCTGACGGAGCTTCATGAGCGCGTCGAGGATCGCCACGGTGGACGCACCGAGGCCCTTCTTGCGAATGATGCCGCGCACCTCGGCGTGGGCAGCGACGCGGATGCTCTCGTAGAGCTCTCGCTCCGCACCGAGTAACTCGATGTGCCGCGTCAGGAACGTCTTCGGAGGAAGCTCCTTCAGCACCTGCTCCTTCGTGCGGCGGAGCACGAACGGCGCGACGCGCTGGCGGAGGAGCGCGAGCCGCTGCTCGTTCCCATCGCGCTCGATGGGATGACGGAATCGCGTGCGGAACTCCTCCGCGCTACCGAGCACGCCGGGGGTGGCCGCCTCGAGGAGCGCCCAGAGCTCGTCCAGATTGTTCTCCACCGGAGTGCCGCTGAGACAGATGCGCTGACGAGCGTCGAGCTCCGCCACCGCCTGGTGCGCGCGGCTCCGCGGGTTCTTGACGGCCTGCGCCTCGTCGAGAATGAGGAGCGAGTAACGCTCCTTCTTGAGCTGCTCGACGTCGCGGACGAGGACGGGATACGTCGTCAGCACCACGTCGAAGCGCGAGAGCCACCGCTCTGCGAGCCGCCGATCGGGTCCGTGAAAGGTGGCGACCTTTAGCTGCGGCGCGAACTTGCGGAGCTCACGCTGCCAGCTGCCGATGAGGCTCGTCGGCATGACGATGAGCGCGGGCGTGTCGAGCCGGCCGAGCTCCTTCTCGATGGAGAGGTGCGAGATGGCCTGCAGCGTCTTGCCGAGCCCCATGTCGTCGGCGAGGATCCCGCCGACGTCGTTCTTGCTCAGGTGCTGGAGCCATGCGACGCCGTCGATCTGATACGGGCGGAGGATATCGCGGAGCTCGGGCGCGAGCGGCAAGGGTCCGTCCGCGCGGCGCTCGACGATGGCGCGCGCGCGCTCGACCTGTGCCGCGCCACTCTGCCAGCGAACCGGGAGCTCGGCGCCGAGGACCGCGTCGATGGGCGCGAGACACATCGCGCGCTCCTTGCGAAATCGGGCCTCCATGTCCACCGACGGCGCGCCGTCGTAGAGATCGACGAGGATCTCGAGGAGCGCGATGAGCCGGTCCGGATCGAGCGCGAGGTACTTCCCGTCGCCGACGGGCACGGCTCGGTAGCGCGCCGGGAGACGCTTGATGCTCGAGAGCGGCGCGTCGTCGGGCGCCCGCTCGAGGATCTCTACGAGCGCAGGGAGCAGGTTGATGCGTGCTCCGTCGACCTCGACGCCGAGCTCGAGGCTGAACCAGTCGCCGTCTTCTTCGTCGCTGAGGGCGGCGTACCAGGGGGCGCCGGGCGGCGCGACGCGGTACGGATACTCCTCGTCGATCTCTATGACGAACCCTCGCTCTCTCAGCTTCGGCACGGCGTGGGCCGCGAACGAGCAGAGCGCGTGCACGTCGGAGTCGATATGGACGAGGTAGTCGGCGAGGGACTCGGGCCCGGCGAGAAAGTCGTCCAGCCGCGAGAGCTCGACGGCGCCGAACGACTCGAGCAGGGCGGCAGCGTGCGCCTCGCCCGCGTGGTCGCGCTTCACGTCCCGCGACTGCACTGCCGGGGCGTTCCCCGGTAGATAGAACCCGTCGGCGTCGGTGTCGTCTTCGTCTCCGTAGACGACATCGGGCGGGCACGCTCTGAAGGTCGCGCCGCCTCCATAGTCGAACGTCACCGAGAGGACCGGCGTCGTCTGGTCGTGGAGCTCGGTACGAAGAAACTCACCCCGGTCGACGGTGAGCTTCTCCATATAGAGCCGCACTCGTGGGACGAAGGCCCAGGGGCGGTGGTTTTCCGGGGATGATTCACGAGGGGCGGTAGCTACCGCGCAGCCAGTTGCCTGATTCATGCGAGACGATGGATTTGGAGAGCGGTGGATGGAGCTCGTCCATCCATCGCCTTACTACATCCCGACGCAAAGAACCCTCTTTTCGCGCGCGCTTTCCATCTATCGCGTGCCTGGCGCGTGCCTGGCGCGTGCCTGGCGCGTCGACTTCAGAAAAATCTTTCCATGATCGTCCATCGCGAGTATTGGTGGAGAGGCGCGCTACTCCACGGTGACGGATTTCGCGAGATTTCGCGGACGATCCACGTCGCAACCACGCATCACGGCCACGTGATACGCAAAGAGCTGCAACGGCACCGTGTAGAGGATAGGCGCGAGGCTCGGATGGACGTGCGGGATGTAGATCACCTCGCGCGCCAGGGTATCGAGCGAGGTATCACCCTCGGGCACGATGGCGATGATCGGCGCGCCGCGAGCGGCGGCCTCCTGCAGGTTGGAGAGCACCCGGTCGCGGTGCCCGTCGTCGGCGAGCAGGGCCAGGACCGGCATCTTGTCGTCGATGAGGGCGATCGGGCCGTGCTTCATCTCCCCGGCGGGATAACCCTGGGCGTGGATGTAGGAGATCTCCTTGAGCTTGAGCGCGCCTTCGAGCGCAACCGGGTAGAGCGGTCCGCGGCCGAGATAGAGCGCGCTGTTCGCCTCGAACCAGCGCCGGGCGATCACCTCGATCTGCGACTCGACGCTGCGAAGCCGCTCGAGCTTCGCCGGTAGCTCGCGCAGCTGCTGCACGAGCTCCGCGTGGACCTCGGGCGACAGGTTGCCGTTCAGACGACCCATCTCGAGCGCGAGGAGCGCGAGGATCCCGAGCTGCGTCGTGAACGCCTTGGTCGACGCCACGCCGATCTCCGGACCGGCGCGGGTGATGAGCGACGCCTCGGCGAGCCGCGTCGCCTGCGAGCCGTGGGTGTTCGTGATCGCCAGGGTGCGGGCTCCCCGTGATTTCGCCTCTGCGAGGGCGGCGACGGTGTCGGCCGTCTCACCGCTCTGGGTGATCGCGATGGCGAGGGTGGTCGGCGAGACGATCGGATCGCGGTACCGGTATTCGGACGCGTAATCGACGTCCACCTGTACCCGCGCGAGCTGCTCGATCAGAAACTTGCCGACCAGGGCAGCGTGCCACGAGGTACCGCAAGCGAGGATCGAGACGCGGTCCGTCTGCGAGAGCACGGCCGTCGTCGCGTCTCCGAGCCTGATCTGGTCTCCCGAGAGATGCGCCTCGACGGTGCGCGAGAGCGCCTCGGGCTGCTCGAAGATCTCCTTGTGCATGAAGTGCGGAGACGTCCCGAGCTCGCTCGCGTTGGCGTCCCAGTCGATGTGCTGCACCTCGCGGTCCACCGGCTGCCCGTCGATGCCGAGCACGCGGAGGCCGTCGCGGGTGAGCTCCGCCATGTCCCCGTCCTCGAGATACACGGTGTCGCGCGTGTACGGGAGGAGCGGTGCGACGTCGGAGGCGATGAAATATTCGTCCTTGCCGATGCCGATGACCAGCGGCGGCCCCGAGCGCGCGACGAGGATCTTCCCCGGGTAATCGGCGTGTACGCAGGCGAGCGCGTACTTGCCGCGCATGCTCTGGACGGCGGTGCAGAACGCCCGCTCGAAGCTCTCCCCTGCCTTCATCAGGTGGGAGACCATGAGCGGGAAGCACTCGGTGTCGGTCTGCGTCTTGGTCATGAAGCCATGACCGGCGAGCTCGGTGCGGAGCTCCTGGAAGTTCTCGAAGATGCCGTTGTGGACGACGACGATCTTGCCGTCGGTGCTGCTGTGCGGGTGGGCGTTGTCCTCGGTCGGCGCGCCGTGAGTCGCCCAGCGTGTGTGTCCGATGCCGACCGACGCTTCGAGCGCATGGCCGTTCATCTCACGGAGCTTGCCCTCGAGCCCGACGAGACGTCCCGCGGCGCGCGTGACCTCCACGTCGCCGTTCGCGTACTGGAGCGCGACCCCCGCGCTGTCGTACCCCCGGTACTCGAGCCTTCGTAAGCCGTCGATGAGGATTGGCGCGGCGTTCTTCGCGCCGACGTAACCCATGATTCCACACATGTTCGTTACTCCAAGAGCTGGCAGAAGTTATCGAGCAGTTTTCGAGAATCGAAACGTCAGGGGACGAGCAGCTTCGCGACGTACGCGTGTCCCTGCGCGCTGGACGACGTGCCCGCGGCGGCGAACGCGAAGAGCACGTTGCCGCAAGCATCGGTCGCGAGCGCGTGTCCGGCACCCGGAGTGCCGTCATACGCCGGGAGCTTGCGCTTGCTTCCCTCGCCGTCGAAGCCGACCAGCAGGGGCGTTCGATACGGCGCGGCGTCCCCCGGATAGCTCCCCGCGGCGTAGACGTTTCCGGCTGCGTCGGCGACGATCCCGGAGATCTCCGCCGCGGGAACGACGCCGCGGCTCCACACGAAGGCGCCTGAGGCGTCGAGCTTCACGACGAAGCCGGCGGTGTCGCACGGCGATTCCGACGGGCAAGTGCCGGGGGGCACGGTGATCGCGCCGCCACCGAAGTCGACGGAGCCGTTCGCGGAACCGCCGACGAGGATCGCGCCGCTCGGGTCGATCGCGACGGACTCCGCGAGCTGTGCACTGCCCGCGTCGCCGTAGCTACGACTCCACAGGTAATCACCCTGTGGGGACAACTCGACGACGAGCACGTCCTGTCCGCCGTTGCTCGTCAGGGTCGTGTCGAACGTCGCACTGCCGACGAGCGCGCCGGCGACGACGACGTTACCCACGCCGTCGCTCGCGACCGCGCCTTCGAGCGGGCGCGTCCACACCGTCTCTAGCTCCTCGTCGAGGCTCACCGTACCGAGCGCCGTCGCAGAAACGACCACGCCGGAGGTCGTCGCAGCGATGCTCTTCGCGCTCTCGTCGCCCGCGCCGCCGAGCGCGACCGCAGCGAGCACGTCGCCGTCTTGATCGAGCTTCGCGACGAACACGTCGCGGCCTCCGGCCGACGACAAAGTCTGGGACGGACTCACTCGAAGCGACCCTTCGAACGTCCCTGCGACGAAAATCGTACCTGCTCCGTCGATGTCGACGAGCGAGCCGAATTGCTTCGTCCACATCTTTGCGCCGGACGCGTCGAGCTTCACGAGCTCACCGCTCGCTCGTGTCACATACGCATTTCGCGACCCGTCGGTCTTCACGCTGAGTGGAAGGATCGGGTCTCCCTCGCCGATGTCGGCTCGCCAGAGCTCGGTGTGCTGCGTGCCCTGCTCGCACGCGTCGACCGATGCTCGCTGCTGCGTATCACCCGAAAAAGCAGCCGGATTCGATGTGGCTGTGGCGTTCCTGTCGGACGTCGAGCCAGCGATGTCGAGCGACGGCGGCAGCGTCGCACTCGCGCCGACATCCGCGCATGCACTCGGGAGTACGAGAAGTGTGACAGAGCAAAACGTGCGCAGCGCGTTCATCGTCCGCACGACACAGTGCAACGCATGTGCCCGCGGTTCGAATCATCGCCGACCGGCCGTTAGGCAAGTTGCGATTAGTATTTCTGGTCCTTTTCGACTCACTCAGGATGCTACGACACATCAATGAGTTTCACGCGAACCCGCGCGCGTATCGTCGCGCTCCCGTTGCTGATTGCGTCCTCTCATGTCGCGCACGCAGCAGTCCCCGCCCCCAATGGCCCCCATCCGCGTCTGTGGCTCGATGCCCCGACGCTTGCTGGTTTGAAATCAGCCGGGGCGAAAGGCGCCGTCGCAAAAGGCGCCAAGCGTTGTGCAGACGCGCGGAATGATCCAGCGAGCTACACGACGGGCGGATGGCAGGGGTTCGAGTTCGTCACCACGCTCTCTGGTTGTCTCGTTTCGTGGGAAGCGTCGGGCAACGCAGACGACCTCACGACGGCGATCAAGTACTTCAACGTGCTGCTCGACGACTACCAGAACGTCGGCGACGGCGCGGGCGGTGACGACGTCGTCACTCACGACACGGGTTACGCGATGCGCACGTTCGCTCCGTACGCCGCGCTCGCATACGACTGGTTGCACGATGCCCCGGGCGTGAGTGTGGATCTTCGTACGCACGCGCGTGAACGCTTCGATGCGTGGGTGAGCTACTACGCCTCGAGTGGTTACTTGCGCGACATGCCGGGCTCGAACTACGAGGCCGGCTTCGCCTTCGCGGCGACGCTCATCTCGATCGCCGAGGGCGGCGAGGCAGGTGCGGCGGGCGATTCGCACTGGGCAACGGTTCGCGATCAGATCTGGGGAAAGGATCTGACGCCGGGCTTCGCGGCCGGCGGTGTTCTACAAGGAGGAGACTGGCCCGAGGGCTGGCAGTACGGCCCTCTCAGCGTCCTCGAGCACGCGCTCGCGACGCGGGCGATGCAGGACAACGGCGCTCCCGTCGCCGGCGCGTCTGCATGGGCCGATTCGCTGGTCCAGCGCTTCGCGAACGGCCTCACGCCGTCCACGCAGCAGGCCTACGCGGCCGGCGACACCGAGGCGACCACGACGAACATCGTCCCGGACAACGGGCCGCTGCTCGCCGTCATCGCCGGACCTGCGAGCGAGACGGCGCGTTCCTGGGCCCGGAAGCTCGACGCGGATCTGGCGCTCTCGAACGACAACCCGCTCTTCGACGCACTCGCGGCCGCCCGCGCCGGCGCGAACACCGCGCCCGCGAACGCGCCGACGAGCTACACCGCGGCGGGGACCGGCAATTTTTACGTCCGCGGCGCCTGGACGAAGGACACGGCGTGGTCGGTCTTCCAGTGTTCGCGTCGCCTCGTCGACGATCATCAGCACAACGACGCCGGTAACTTCGTCCTCACGCGCGGTGCTGACGACCTCGTCGTCGATCCTTCTCCTTATGGGAGTCTCTCGACGCTCACCGGCAACGCGCCCGCCGTCGACTCGGCGGTGCTGCCCGACGGCTACTCCCCGAGCCAGGCCGGCTGGGGTCAGACGACGAAGCTCGTCTGGTCGAAGCAATCGACGTCTGGCATCGCTGTCGCGCGGTGTGACTACGCCGACCAGTTTCGCACCGAGGAGCTGCCGACCGACGTACCGCACGCGCTCCGCGACTACGTCATGGTGCCCTCCCAGGGAGACGGCACGGTGGTGCTCATCGATCGCGTAGTGACCGGCGCCGCCGGCCGCTCACTGCATCTCCGCGTTCGCACCCCGGCGAACCTCGCGCTCGACGGCGACGTCGCGACGACGACGGTCGGCGCCTCGGCGCTCTCCATCCAGCGCGTGTACACGTCGAGCGGCTCCGGCACGGTGCGCGATATGCCGACGACGCCGGAGTGCTCCTCCGACAACCGTGGCACGTGCGACACGTCACGTCTGCCGTCGGGCCAGGAGTACCGCCTCGACGTCGCGGGCCCCGAAGCCGTCGCGATCCACGTCATGGACGCGCACGCCGCTTCCGCCGTGGCGCCGACCTCCACGTCGCTCACCGGCACGGGCTACCGCGGCGTGCTCGTCACGCGGAGCACGGGGAGCACCGCCGTCATCGCGACCGACAAGGCCGACGGCTCGCCGGTGTCGACCCTGACGTACAGCGTGCCGGCCGGGTCCGGCGCCGTTCACGTCGTCGTCGACGCGCCGGCGGGCGACGGCGGACGCAGCGACGTCGCCGGCGTCGTCGACGGCAGCAACTGCAAGATGACGGTCACGCCGCATGCGGGCACTTCCGGCGGCTACGACGGGCACGGGCTCGTCGTCCGCGTCTCGAGCACCTGCGCGGTCAGCGACGACGGCGTCGTGGCGCCGCTCGTGACGAGCACTTCCGGCACGCCGACGTCAACGACGACGACGGGGACCCCCAGCGGCTCGAGCGGAACGAGCACGACCGCGAGCGACGGCGGTTCCGCCGCGCAGTCGTCTTCTTCCGGGAGCACCAGCGCCGGCATGGGCGTCGGCGGTGCGGCAACGAGCGACGATGGAGGCGGCACGCCGAGCTTCGGCGCGCCCAGCGTTGGCCCGTCATCGGCTGGCTCGACGAACGGCATCAACCCGACCACGCCGGTTACCGGCGGCTGCGCGATCCGCGGCGGCATTCCCCACGACGCCTCCGCGCCCATCGCGGCCGCGAGCTGTATCGGCGCGCTCGTCCTGGGTCGGCGCCGCAAGGCACGCCGCGCCGCCAGGGTCCGCGCCTGAAGCGACGCGCGCAATGACGAATGCCGGCGGCACTCCGCCGCCGGCGCGCGCAACGACGTACGACTCCGCCGGCGCCGCTGGACGACCAGCGCCGGCCGGTGCGTCAGCCGCCGGCGCGCTCGACGACGATCGTCTTGAGCTTTCCGCTCTTGTAGTGCGGCTCGATCGAGTCGTGGAACTCGACGGAGAACGGGAGCCCGCGCAGATAGTCGGCGAAGCGACGGGTGACGGCCTGGAAGGCGTCCTCGCTGAAGTCCCTGCCGCGCACGACCTTGAGACGCACGGCGCCGTCTTCCCCCTGGATGGCCTGGAACTGGCTCACGATCTCCTTGCGCGCGTCGCTGAAGAGGACGTGGAACACGATGCCGGGAACGACGTTGCCGTCGCGGTCGCGCATGGTGTCGGCCCGGCGCCCGTCGACGCGCTCCAGCTTTCTGAGGCCGCGACCGCACGTGCAGCGCTCCTCGGGCGCGAAGATCGCGACGTCTCCGTTCACGTAGCGGATCATCGGCATCCCGAAATTGTGCAGATCGGTGATGACGACGTCGCCCGCTTCACCGACGCGCACCGGCTCGTTCCCCCGGAGTAGCTCGACGTGGAGGTTCTCTTCCGAGAGATGCATGCCGGTGTGCGCCTCGCACTCCGCGGCGATGAGCATCGTCTCTCGCGAGCCGTACGTCTCGAACACGTCGGGGCCGAACGCCTTCGCGAGGACGGCGCGATCGCCAGGCAATACCCCTTCCGCACCGCAGATGACGCGCACGTCGTCCCAGTCCCGGAGGTTGCGGTCGAGGATCCACCGCGCGAACTGCGCGCACGATTGCGTGTAGCAGATGACGATGTCGGGGCGCATGCGGCGGAACGCTTCGAGAGCGGCGCGACGCGACGCTTCGTCCTGTCGCATCGAGTCGAAGAACGCTTCGCGACGGAGCGCGCGATCGACGCGGATCTTGAGCCCGGGGGGCGCGCCGGAGACCGCCGCCCAATAGTAAAACGTCTTCATCCCCGGGCGATGGCCGGCCCAGCCGTAGCCGCGGAGCTTCACGGCCTGGCGCCAGAACTCGCTGTCCGTCGAGTACTCGAACTTCAGCGGCGTGCCGGTGGACCCGCTCGTCCCCTTCTTCAGGTTCTTGCCGCGATGCGCAGGGTCCACGAGATCGGCGTAGCGCTCGCGAATGAGCTCCTTCGTGAGGAGCGGCAAGAGAGCGAGCTCGGCACGCGACGTGAGCCCGCGCGGGTCGAACCGCGCCGCGGCGAAGACCTCGCGGTAGTAGGGAACGTTCCGCCCCGCGTACGTCAGGAGCGCGCGCAGCGACTCGAGCTCGAGCTTCGCGAGCTCTTCCGGGGCGAGCCACTGGCTCTGCTCGAGCTCTGCCAGGTACGTGAGCGTCTCGCGCCGGCGGATGACGCGCTCCCAGACCGGCGACAGGAAGGCTCCGTAGAACGAGGCGTAGAGCTTCCTTTTGCCCTGCGACGGCGGCCTCGGATGCTCTTTTTCGTTCGGTGCGGCGCTCTTCTTGATCATGCGCTCCGAGCAACCGCTCCGCCGACCGGAGTCACCGGAGAGTTCCGCATCAGTATAGCGCCCTCGCCGGCCATCGCAGCTGTGCGCCTACGCCACGGAGCCGATGCGACCGGGCGCCTTGACGGCTCCGAAGAACGGGCCCTAGAGCCAGAGTCATGAAGCTGAACGGGCTCGACTTTCACGTCATCGACGTAGGCACGGGCCCGGCAGTGCTGCTCCTCCACGGCTTTCCCGACTCCTCGCGGCTGTGGCGGCACCAGATCCCCGCGCTGGTGGCGGCGGGGTATCGCGTCATCGCGCCCGATATGCGCGGCTTCGGCGAGTCCTCGCGTCCGGTCGGCGTGGAACATTACGGGCTCCCCATGCTGGTCGGGGACGCGGTCGGCATCCTCGACACGCTCGGCATCGAGCGAGCTCACGTGGTGGGACATGACTGGGGTTCGGCGCTGGCCTGGGGATTCGCCGCCATGCTTCCACAGAAGACGGCGAGCCTGACGGCCATCTCGGTAGGGCACCCTGCGCTCTTCGCAAGCCTGCCGATCGCTCAGCGGGAGCGCTCCTGGTACATGCTGTTCTTCCAGTTCGAAGGCGTCGCCGAGACGCTGCTCTCGCGACACGACTGGAAGCTGTTCCGCGAGCTGATGCGCAATCAGGGCGACATCGAGCAGGTCCTCGTCGATGTCGCGAGACCCGGGGCGCTGACGGCGGCACTGGCGATCTATCGCGCGAACGTGCCGCCCGCGGCGCAGCTCCTCGAACAGCCACCCCTCCCGCCGGTGACCGTGCCGACGATGGGGATCTGGAGCGACGGCGACCATTTCCTGATCGAAGAAGGCGTGGAGCGCTCGGGCACGATGGTGAAGGACGCGCCGTTCAGATACGAAAAGATCAGCGGAGCCGGACACTGGATTCCAGTCGACGCGCCGGAGAAGTTGAACGCGCTGCTCCTCGACTTCTTGCCGCGTCATCGATAAGTGGGACGACCCGCGCCGATCAGACCCGTTGGCCGGCACTTCTGACCCCCCGAAACACTGAAGAAAAACGGTCTCCGCGGCGCCCGAGCGGTACGACTTCTCCCCACACCCCTCCCCCAACCCCTGGGAAGGACTGGCTCCGCGGGGGGCGCTTGCAAGCGGGGTAACCCCGGCCGACAGAGAGCCCGAACCATGTCGAGTTCGCAGGGTGCCGAGCCGGGTATGTCCCAACCGAAGAGCTCCGAATCGAGCCGCTGGCTCCTCGCGCAGCAGCAGCTCCGCGAGAGCGGCATTCCTTCCGCTCAGGAGCGCACCTGGACGACACCGACGATCGCCGCTGAAGGCGTCGAGCACGTCGAGACCGCGCTCGCGGAGTGCACCCGGACCGAGGCGAACCTCGGCGCGCTCCTCCGCGGCCTGACGCACCTCTCCGCAGGAGCGAACGCGGCGCGCGACGCGAACACCTCGCTCCTCAAGGAGCTCGACACGATGCGCGAGCTCCTCGGCCGCAGCAACGAGCACGAGCTGTCGCTGCGGGGACGAGTGCGCGCGCTCGAGCAAGCGCTCGAAGACGCAGAGCGTAACGCAGCTCTCGCCCGGGCCGTCCTCCTCGAGCAGGAAGATCTGTTCCTCGCCGAGCTCCTCACGGACCACGAGCGAGAGCTCGGAGCGCTCAAGCGACGTCTCTCGGAAGCACCGGGGTCGAGCGCTCCGGCGCTCGGAGTCGCGCCGTCGGAGCCGCCCGCCGAGAGTCACCAGCGCGAGCTCGCGAAGACGATAGAGGAGCTCGCCCTCGCCGACAGCGAGTTGCAGGAGCTGGAAGACGACGATGACGAGCGGCGCGACTCGAGCGTGATGCCGATCTCGACGTTGCCGCCCCCGCCGAACTTCGACGCGGACGCCGAGGGGCGCCTCTCGACGCTGCCGCCTCCGCCCGGCTTCGAGCCGGACCTCGGACCGCCGTCGGTGTCGCTCGGCGCATTGAAGCTTCGCACCATCGTCCTCGGACCGGCGCCCTTCGCGCCGCCACCCGTGAGCGCACCCGCGACGGCGACGGCAATGCACGGCAACGAGCTACCCTTCACGCACCGCGTGACGGAACCGTTCCCCGCCGTCATGCTCGAGCCGGTCGTCGCACCGGTGGTGGCGCCCGCGGCGAGTGCGGTCGCGACGCCCATCGACGGCGCCATTCGACGCGAATCGAGGCCGGCGCTGAAGCAGAAGCCCGACGTCTCGACGCGGCCGCTCGTCGGCTATTCGCTCGGCAGTGACGAGATCGCGGAAGAGGTCATCGACACGAGCCGGCTCGGACCGCGCTCGTCCGACGGCTGAGCGCGATCCACCGCGTTCTTGTCCGTTCCTCGGCGCCCATGGCACCGAGCGACGAGGAGCACACCGTGAACCTCGTCATCCCCCGGAATCGTACACGATTGTGGAGCTGTACCCTCTTCACGCTGCTCGGCGCGAGCGCGGTGGGATGCGGCTTCGTGAGACCGCTCGGCGATGACGGCTCGACCTCGTCGTCGAGCTCCGCGACGACCAGCGCCGACACCGGCGTGAGCTGCGGCACCGACCCGCAGTCGGGCGTCAGTCTCTGTCTCGGCACGACGGAGTGCCCCGACGCGAAGCTCCCGCTCGACGACTTCCCCGACTGCGGCTTCCGCAGCACCAAGGGCACCTACGACATCGAGTGCGTCTGCAACGGCAACCAGCTCTGCCCGGTGGGGACGGCGAAGAGCTGTGGCGACCTCGCGGGTCTCTTCGGGAAGAAGAGCCTCGCCGACGTCTGCAATCAGGACGGCTGCACGGAGGTCGGCACCGCACAACCCGCGAGCACGGCGACAGCCGCACCGACGGCAGCGCCGACCACGCGCTCCCCGACGTGCGATCCGGATTGCATGAGCGACTGCGGCGGTTCCCCGCCCTGCCTGCAAGCCTGCGGCTGCTGACCGGGCGATCTTCTCACTTCGCCGCGTCGGGCACGGCCACCAGCTCGTCGATGTTCGGCTGCAGCGTGATCTCGATGCGCCGGTTCTTCGCGCGGTCTTGCGGCGTGTCGTTGGGCGCCACCGGGTCGAACTCGCCGTAGCCGGAGGCGGACAGGAGCTCCGGCTTGAGCCCCTGCGTGATGAGAAAATTCACGACGGACACGGCGCGCGCCGTCGACAGATCCCAGTTCGAGTGGAAGCGGCCGCTCTGGATGGGGACGTTGTCGGTGTGACCGGCGACCTGATAGCGACGATTCGGAATGCTGCGGAGCACGGTCGCCACCTGGGCGATCGCCTTCTGACCCTCCGGCTTGACGACCGTCTGACCGGAGTCGAAGAGCACGTCGTTCGCGAGCTCGATGACCATGCGACCGTCGCGCAGCTTTATCTTGAGCTGCCCGGAGTCGATCATCTTCTGGAACTTGAGCGCCAGCTGCCGGAAGAGCGCGGCGCGCTGATCGGCGGCGGCCTGTGCCTTCCGGAGCTCCTCGAGCCGCGCCTTGGCCTCGTTCAGCGCGGTCGCGAGCGATCCCTTCTCGGCGACGAGCGCGTCGGCATTCTTGCCCAGCCGCTCGAGCTCGACGCGGAGCTGCTCGTTCAGGGCCGTCGCGTCGTCGAGCTTCGTCTGGAGGTCGTGGGTCGTGAGCGCGCCGTCGGCGAGGCTCCGGTCGCGCTGATCGACGCCGTCCTGCGCGGCCTTCAGCGCTGCGTTGAGGCGATCTATCTCCGCGCGCGCCGCGACGAGATCCGCGGAGAGCTTGTCGGCGGAGGCGTGTGCGCTCTTCGCGTCCTTGAGCGCGGCGTCGTAGCGATCGTGCGGCACGCACGCGGTCGCAGCGGACAGAACGAGGACCAGGAGAGAGAGACGAAACTTCATTGGGGCGCTCCGAAAACGAGGGCGCAGATTACAGCGCAAACCCGCGGAGCCGAGCGAGAAAGACTCAGCCCGTGGGCGCGAGGGCGAGCCGTACGCCGGTTCTGTCGACGCTGCAGAGCGCCTGAACGTGCTCCGGCGTGCTGGCGCCGGTGCCGACGACCATCTCGCCGTGAGGATCGCAGAGCCACATGATTCGATCCTGCAAAAGGAGCGGTCGAGGTCGTCGTGAGGGATCCCGGTTCCGGAGAGCCGGGGCGAGGTGCAAACAGACTTCACACGTCCGGTTCATGCGCACGAACATGAGAGCTTATGTCCGATGGGCCAAGTAAACGCGCACAGGTGTGGCCACGTGTCTCATTGGCTCCGGAGCTAACTGCCCGTAATTTCGTATTTTGTTTTGTCGGTGAGCCTCTGGAACGAGGTTTCTGAACGAGGCATCCGGCTTGCAGAAAAGTTGGCCCTGTAGCGCCGTTCGAGGCAGCCGTTCTTGAAGTAAGGAGACCCGCCAATGGCAAGGATCCCACGCACCGCTGAGCAGGAACGACCCGCAGAGTGGCTCGAAGCACTCCAGGACGACGGCGGCTACGAGTGGCTTCTCGCAGATGCGGGAAGCCTCGCCGTCGCGGCGCACCGTCTGGCGAGAGCGCTCTGCCGGACCCGCTCGCTGCCGATGGCGCTACCGACGGTGCGCGAGCTCGAAGCCGCCGCCCGCTCCATCGCCGAGACGTGCGGTCTGCCGGTGACGAGCACGCGAAGTCTCGTTGAGACGTGCGAGGACGCGGAGCTGGTCGTCATCGAGCCGCTCGACAAGACGCCCACGCCCTGGCGCGCTTCCCGCGGCGTCGACGTGGACGCCGCGGGCTACGCGTACTGAGCGCGCAAGAGACGAACGAGAAGCCGACGCAACCCGCGCCGGCTTCTCGTGCTCCCTCATGCCGCGAGCTCCTTCGCGATGCGCTCGAGCACGCCGGCGGGGTCGTTGGCGATGATCTCGCCGTGCGAGACGATGACGCGCTGGAGCTTCGGCAGGTGCGCCCACGTGGTGAGCTGCGCGCTGAGCGCCTGAGCGTCCTTGACCTGTCGCATCTTGATCGGGGGCGGGACGTGCGGTTCGTCTCCCGTCATGCCGATCTTCTCGAAGAGCCAGCCCTTGAAGCCAGCGCCGTTCGCGAGGTTGAAGATGACGTCGTTCAGGATGAGCGTCGTGCCGTTTCTCGTCTCGACGATGAGCGCGAGCTCACGCTCGTCGGTGCCCGGCACTCCGACCAGTCGAACGGACGGATCGGGGAGTATGAGCTCGGTGCCGTCGACTTGCGCGATCTCCTCCACCTTTTCCCGCGCGTGGGCGGGAGCAATGACGGTCAACGCCGGATAGCGTTTCTTCCACGCCTTTGCGTCCATCCGGTGAATATCGCTCGGCACGATGAGATATCTGGGCGTTCCGAATGCCTCGAGTGAGGCCATTTCGGGCTCGTCCAGACAGATCGCGCTGTAGACGACGGAGTCCCCGTCGTTGAGGCGCACCACGGTCATCCGTCGCTGAACCTTACCCATTGCGGGCATATCCAGCAGCCCGGTTACCGTGAGCATGTTGTCGTCGACGCGCGACAAGCCACCATGGGGCAGTACGGTCCAGTCTTCGAAAGGCTTTGCCATCATCGTCTCCTTGTTCAGTTCACGGACAGAACATGGAGCAAGACGCGGGCCATGAGTGTGCCCGGTGATGGTGTGAAACGGCCCCGATCGGGCGCCGTCTCGAGTCTATTTGTCGCGACCGAGGATCACGTCGCCGCCGATACCGAGGAGCAGCATTCCATGGGTGCGACGGTTGTCGGAGGTGATGTCCTGCGACGCAATTCCGTAAGCGTCGCAGCCGCTCCCGGCGGTGAGGCTCGTGAAGTTGCCGATCGTCGCCATGACCAGCGGCGTGAGATGCAACCACGAGAGCACCGGGATGGTCGCGCCACCGCCGAACCGGAACGCCCCGCCCTTCGTGGCGAGATCGCAGCTCTTCGCGCCCGCGAGCTTTGGCGTGAACGTCAGGTTGAACGAGCTCGCGAACACGAAGTCGAACTCACCGAAGCCACCCAGCTTGCCGGGCGCGGAACCGATCATCACGCCGACGCCTGCGGAGCCCGCTCGGGTGTTCGAGATGTCGAGGTCGCTGCTGCTGATGCCGGCGAGCGAGTTTCCCGGCGCGAGCGTCTCGCCCTCGATGAAGAGCAGCGGCGTGAAGTACCGCGCGATGCGGACTCCGAGGTGGAGCTCGAGGGCGCCACCGGCGTTGAACGGATCGCTCGTCGCGATGTCGCGATCGTTGACGTGGAGGAGCGTGCCCGTCGGGATGCCGACGCCGAGCCGGAGCCCGCCCATGAAGCCGACGAGAGAGCGGCTCTCGTGCTCCTCGGCGGGCGCCGTCGACGCCGCGGCGCCCGTCGTCGTGGCCGCCACCGGCGCGGTCGTGCCGCCGTTCGCGTCCAGGCGGAGCTCGATGTCCTTCGTCTGCCCTTCGGCAACCTCGGCGTCGGCCTCGGCGGAGTCGTAGCCGGGCGCGGAGATCGCGATGTGGTGCTTGCCGGGGTTCGTCGGGCGCTCGATGCCGACGACGGCGGCAGAGACCGGCACGCCGTCGATCGTCAGGGTGGCGCCGCTCACGGTGGCGGGCTCGGTGACGATCCGGACCTTGGGGATCCGGGGCTCCAGCGTCCCGAGCTCCTTCCGGCCGTCCTCCACCGCGGCCGTCCAGGCTGCGGGCGCGTCGCTCGGAAGCGCGTAGCGGTCGAGCAACCGGTAATTCTCGGCCGCTTCCACGAGCTGGCCGAGCTTGTCCTCGGCGCGCGCGATGTACAGCACGTGGACGGGCGCGTCGTAGAGCGCCTGCGCGCGTTTCAGCCGGTCGAGCGCGTCGGCGAATTTCCCGGCGCGATAGAGCCCTATCCCCTGGGTCGCGGCCTCACGCGCCGTCGCCTTGTCGGCGGCGGACTGCGCCGTCGCGGGGACGCTCCCGAACGTCAGGGCAAGCGTCACCGCGATGAAACAGGAGCGCGTCGGGCGCCGCTGCCTCGACGGGGAACGTCCCGGGAACGGTCTTCCCATACTGCCGTCAGTAGAAGAGAGCGGGGTCCGCGGGTCAAGCGGCCGTGATAGCGTCCCCTCGCCGGGCGCGCCTTCGCGTGTGCGGCGGGCCGACGCGGCCCGGAGCGATTTCGGCTTGAAGCTGCGCGCAAGCAATCTCGAGAAGCTCGAGCAGCGAGTCTTCGACGTGCTGGTCGTCGGCGGTGGCGTGAACGGCGCGGTGAGCGCCGCGGCCCTCGCCGCGCAGGGCGTGAAGGTCGCGCTGATCGACCGGGGCGACTTCGCCGGGTTCACCAGCCAGGAGAGCTCGAACCTCGTCTGGGGCGGCATCAAGTACCTCGAGAGCTTCGAGTTCGGCCTCGTGCGCAAGCTCTGCCTGTCGCGAAACCGTCTCATCCGCGCGTACCCCTCGAGCGTCCGCGAGATCCGGTTCTTCGTCACCCTCGAGAAGGGCTTCCGGAAGAGCCGCTTCCTGGTGTGGCTCGGGCTCTGGCTCTACTGGTTCATCGGAAACCTGTTCACCCGGACGCCGAGGTTGCTCTCGAAGGGCGACATCGCGACCGAGGAGCCGATCGTGCGCGCGGACCTGAGCCAGGGCGGCGTCGAGTACTCCGACGCCTACCTCGTCGACAACGACGCGCGCTTCGTCTTCAACTTCGTGCGGAGCGCGATGAACTCCGGCGCCATCGCCGCCAACTACGTCGAGTCCATCGGCGCGCGGCGGGTGGACGGCATGTGGGAGTGCTCCGCCGTCGACACCGTCGGAGGCCGCACGCTCACCATCCGGGCGCGCGTCGTCGTCAACGCCTGCGGCCCTTACGTCGACGACTTCAACGGCAAGCTCGCCGTGCGCACCGAGCACCAGCACGTCTTCTCGCGCGGCATCCATCTCCTGGTCGACAAGCTCACCCCCGAGCGAAAGGTGCTCACCTTCTTCGCCGACGACGGACGGCTCTTCTTCGTCATCCCGATGGGCCCGAAGAGCTGCATCGGCACCACCGACACGCGCGAGCAGCAACTGCCCCCTCACGTCCTCCCGGAGGACCGGCGCTTCGTGCTCGACAACGTCAACAAGCGGCTCCGGCTGAAGGAACCGCTCACCGAGGCGAGCATCCTCGCCGAGCGCTGCGGGGTCCGCCCCCTCGTCGTGAAGCCGAACGGGGGCGCCGACGAGACCGCCGACTGGATGAGCCTCTCGCGCAAGCACGTCATCGAGGTGGATCGCTCCCAGAAGCAACTCAGCGTCTTCGGCGGCAAGCTCACCGATTGCCTCAACATCGGGGAAGAGATCAGCGCGCTCGTGCGCGACCTCGGGGTCACGCTGCCCTACGAAGGTCACCGCTGGTACGGCGAGCCGCCCGATCAGGTGCGGGACGAGTTCTTCCACGAGGCGCGGCTCATGGGGCTCGACGAGCTCACGTCACCCGAGTCGTCGGAGCCGCTCTCAACGCGGCTCTGGCGTCGCTACGGCGAGAGCGCGCTCAGGTTGCTCGAGGAGATCCGCGCCGAGCCCGCGATGGCGGAGGTGCTCATCCACGGCACGGAATACATCCGCGGCGAGCTCTATCACGCCGCTCGCCGCGAGATGATAACGAAGCTCGAGGACTTTCTCCGCCGTCGCTCGAAGATCGCGCTCATCGCGCGCAAGGAGACGATCGAGGCGGCGCCCGGGCTCTTCGAGGCGTGCAGGATCCTCTTCGACGACGAGGCCGAGAAGAAGTTCGTCGAGTACTTCGGCGCGAAGCCGAGCGAGGAGCTCATGCGAGCCTCCGTACGCCCGGAACAGCTGCTCGAGTGACGCCGGGGCAACGCGAGCGTCAGCCGCCGACGAGGGCGAGCTGGCGTGACTGCGCGAGGAGCACGCCGCCCTCGCTCCAGATCTCCGCGTCTTCCTCGACGTAGCCGTCGTGGCCGGCGATCGACGTGAACTGGACGATGCAGCGATCGGTCGGGGTCGCGCCGGAGAGCGGCAACGTGGCGCGGAAGTGGATCGTCAGATCGATGGTCGGCACCGGCCCGAGCGCGACGCCTTGAGAGGCGCGGGTGAACACCGCCGGCGGGAACGAGTCGGTGAACGCCGCGACGGCCAGGGCGTCGACGATGCGCGGCTCCTCGAAGCGGATGTAACCGCCGACGCGCGCCTCGCCCGAGCCGGAGCCCATCTCGTGGGGCGTACACCAGCGCGAGTCGTATCGCTGCTGGAGCTCGACGCCCATCGGGTACTTGTCGCGGATCTTCGGGCACGAGTCGGCGGGCGGCATCGCCGGCATCTTGCGATCGACGAACTCGAACCCGGTGCGCGCTGCGGCGAACGCCGCGACGGCGATGGCGATGAGCTTGTCGTCCTGGAAGAGGCGCGCGGTGGCGGTCGTCAGGGTCCGTCCCTCGCGCTCCTTCACGGTGTGGATGTCCACCGGGCCCTCCGCGGGCGGACGCAGGTAATGGATGGTGAGCGAACGCGGCGCGCGGACGAGATCGTCGACCTCGGCTATCAGGGCGCGGAGCAGGATGGCGGCGATGTAGCCGCCGTTCGGGCCGTTGACGATCCACCACCCTGCGTCGATGTGCCCCTCGTAGCGTCCCGACTCGATGGGGACGATGGCTGTATCACGGTCGAAACGCGTCGTATCGGCAGGCGGCATCGGCGGGCATCGAATCTAACCGATCGGACGGTGCGTCAAGCGACAGCGCCGTCAGTACCCGAGGAGGTCCGCCGGACGATCGGGCTTCTTACCCGTCTTTTCCGCGGGCTTCGCGTCCGCGGGCGCTGCGCCGTGGGGACGTCGTTTGCCGTTCGAAAGCTCCGGGCGCGCGGCGCCGTGCTCCTGCTCCGGCAGCGCGGCGACGGCCGGCACCGACGGCGCGGACACGACGGGAGTGACGGCGGGCGATGCCGTGACCACCGACGTGGCCGGTGACGGAGGAGCGCCGCTTGCCGCGGCGTGACCCTCTGCCGCCGCCTGGACGGAAGGACGCATGACGGCGCGCGCCCCGAGGACCGCCGCTGCGGCGACCACGACGAAGAGCACGCCGAGCACGAGCGGCGACGGCCGCCCGGTGCGCGGCGCCGGGCCGTTCGTCGTCACGAACGGCGACGCGGTGACGGCGGCCTTCGCGGACGGCTCTCGCGCGCTCGGCTTCGCTTCTCGAATCGATACCGCGGGGCCGAAGCGCGCCGTCACGCCGCACACCTCGGCGAGCGCGTCGCTCATCTCGGCCGCGCTCTGGAAACGGTCCGACGGTTCACGCGCGAGGGCACGACGCACCCAGGCGTCGAAGCCGAGCGGGACGTCGGGCACGAGCGACGACGGCACCGGCGGCTCCCCGGTGCAGATATTGACGAGCAGATCTCCCACCGCCTCGCCCTTGAACGGCAACACGCCGGTCAGCGCGCGGTACACGATGACGCCGAGCGCCCAAAGATCGGTGCGGTGATCCACCGTCCGGAGGCCGCGCGCCTGCTCGGGGCTCATGTACTGCGGCGTGCCGAGCACGGCGCCGGTGCGCGTGCTCGACGAGCCCGACGCAGTCTTGTCGGTGAACTTCGCGATTCCGAAATCGACGACCTTCGCGATATCGGTGTCGTCTTCCTCGTCGAGCACGAGAAACACGTTCTCGGGCTTGAGATCGCGGTGCACGATGCCGCTCTCGTGGGCACGCGAGAGGGCACGCGCGACGTGGAGCACGATGCGCGACACCTCCGACGGCGCGAGCCGGAGCTCGCGGTCGAGCCGACTATCGAGCGGCTCCCCACCGAGAAACTCCATGACTATGTAGGGCCGTCCGTCGTCACCGACGCCCTGGTCGTAAATCTGAACGACGTGCTTGCTCCGGAGACGCGCTGCGGCGCGTGCCTCGTTGACGAAGCGCTGGCGCACGTCGTCGCTCGCCACGTGCTCGGAGTCGATGAACTTCACGGCGACGCGGGTGCCGAGATGCTCGTGCAAGCCTTCCCAGACCGAGCCCATGCCGCCGCGCCCGAGCAGGCGACTCAGGCGGTATTTGCCGGCGATCAAGCCGGGTGGTGGCTCAGGTTCCTCTGCCGACATCTGACGCGAACGCTGGCCCGAGCTCCGGGCGCGCGAAACGTCAGCGTACTCCAGTTACCATGTATTTTCCGGCCTTTCGTCCCGGCCCGGGCGCGTTGTAAGCCCCGAAACTCCGGCTAGACTTGGCCCACATGCTTCCCGGTCACACGCCGTATCAGAGTGTCGGTGCGCGCTCGCAACGCTTCCTCGTCGCGATCGTCGTCGGCATCGCAGCGGTCGGCTGCTCGTCCTCGGGCGGCAAGCCGACGGGAGGTGACGAACCCATCAAGAGCGACGCGGGCTCGCCGTCCCCCCGCGAACCGGATGCGGCGCCGCCGCCGAAAGAGTCCGGAGTCGCGCCGACCATGTGTCACGGCCCTGGCTACGCCGGCTCTCCCACCAAGCAGCAGTTCTCCCACCTGTCGGCCACCGTGGTCGACGACAACGGCAAGCCCGTCGCGGGCGTCGTCGCGCAGGCGTGCGGCACGAACATCTGCCTGAACGGGACGACGGCCGACAACGGCACCGTGGCGATCGATCAGCCGGTCGGGATGACGAAGCCCGCGTTCAAGTACGGCGGCGGAGAGAACTTCGTGCGCTTCGCGCTGCCGCTCACCGACAGCGCGATCGACGTCGACCTGGGCAAGGAGATCACGTTCCCGTTCGACCCTCCCGCGTCGGGCGTCGCGCTCGAACCGGGGAAGGCCGCGGTGTCGAACGGCATCACGCTCACGGTGTCCGCCGCCACCACGACCATCACACCGGATCCCTTCGACTTCGATACCGACGACCTCAAGAAGTTCCGCGCCCGCGAGGTGCCCATCGACGGCGCGCCGGCTGCCGTCGATCCGTCGTTCGACTTCGGGATGGTCGTCGCGCTGACGCCTGCCGCCACTGTGCTCTGCCCGGCTGCGGCGCTCTCGGTGCCCAATTCTCCGGGCTGGGCCGCGGGGAGCCGCGTTGAAATGTTCCTGCACGGCGTCGACGTCGACGAGGAATGGGCGCCGTACGGCGGCTGGGCGAAGGTGTCCGAGGGCGCCGTTTCTGCCGACGCAAAGACGATAGAGACCGACCAGGATGGAGGGCTCCCTGCACTCTCCGTGGTAGGAATACGCCTCGCGAAGTAGTCCGCCGTCGCGGCGCTTCGCGGATCCGAGCGGTCCGATAGACGCCATGCGACTGCCGCAACGCCCCTCCCCGACGCTGCTCCGGTTCGTCGCCGCATCGCTCGCTGCGGCGGGCGCGTGCGCCTGCGGCTCGAACAACGCCGGCGTCTCGCCGGACCTGCTTGCTGCCGTCCGCCAGCTGAACGCGCCACAGGACGGCGGCGCTGGCGGCTCGAGCTACCCCGCGCCGCCCTACGGGACGAGCACCGGCGCCGTCGTGCAGGACCTCTGCTTCCAGGGCTGGATCGATCCGTCGGCCGCCGGCTTCGATACCTCCAAGCTCCAGAAGATTTGCCTGTCCGACTTTCACGACGACCCGGATGCGCGGCTCCTGCTGGTCGAGTCGTGCGCGATCTGGTGCGTCGCCTGCAAGTTCGAGTACGGCGGTTCGGGAGATCGGCCGTCACTCCAGAAGCAGCTCGACGATCGCAAGAGCAAGGGCTTCCGGATCATGGGAACGATCTTCCAGGACGGCGCGGGCGGCCCTGCCGCGCCCGCCGACGCGAAGCAGTGGGCCTCGGTCTACGCATTGAAGTTCCCGTTCGCGGTCGACGACGAGCATCAGCTCGGGCTCTTCACGTCGCCGAACATCGCGCCGTTCAACCTGCTCCTCGACACCCGCACCATGAAGGTCGTCCTCGCCCTGGACGGCGACGAGCCCGCCGTTCTCTTCGGCAAGGTCGACGAGTTTCTTGGGCAATCGACGCCGTAGGCGAGAGCGTCTCGGACCCTGGAATCGTCGATGCGGCAAGCTACGAGGGCAGCGCCCTTCCTCGCCGTCGTGCTCGGCGCGGCGAACGCGCTCGCGCTCGAGACACCGCCCGTCGGCGGCGAGCCGGTGCACGTCGACGTCACCGAGGCGACGAGCGTCTTCTACGACGTGAACAACCGGAACTCGCGGGTCGGCGTGACCGCGACGCGCCTCGATGACGACTGGGGCGTCTGGTACAACCGACTGAACGCCCAGGGGAGCTGGAAGAACTTCCAGGTCGGGCTCCGGCTCGACAGCGCAGTGTTCTACACGGCGCCCGATCCGACCGACACCGCGCTCACCCTGCTCGGCGAACGACGGGCGAACCCGGCAGCGCCCTACACCCCCGACGACGCGCGGTTCTTCGTCCAGAAGACGCAAGAAGCGTCCAGGGAGCTTGCCACACGCTACACGAGCTGGCTCTACCCGTCGAAGTACTACATCGGCTACGGCGGGCGCGACGTCGAGGCGACCCTCGGCGACTTCTACGCGCAGTTCGGCCGCGGCCTCGTCCTCAGCGTCAGGAAGCTCGACGAGCTCGCGAGCGACACCACCGTCCGCGGCGCCCGCGTCACGACCCGCATCCGCTCCGGAGATTTCCGGCTTCGACTGACGGCGCTCGGCGGCGTCCTGAACCCGCTCCGGCTCGACGAGGCGAGCGGCCGTTACCTCGGCGTGACCGGCGGAGTGACGCCCGGCCTCGTCTCCATCGCCGAGGCCGGCATGCCGCGCGCGAATGCGAGCCCCTTCGACGCCTCGGCGTCTCCGACTTACGCGCCGGATCGCATAATGGCGGTGGAAGCAGAGGGCGGCACGCGCGTCGTCCAGGTCGGGCTCCACGGTTCGCTCGTGAACCGGACCTTCATGGACGTCGCGGGGACGCCGACGGCGCTGAGCCCCGGCGTGGTTCGAAGCGCCGAGGCGCTCCGCACCGGGAGCCTCTCCGTCAATCTGCCGGATCTCGGCGGGCACGGCGCCGCCTACGTCGAGGCCGCGGTGCAGAACCTCGGCTACCCCGCCGCGGTCGCGAGCTCGTCGAACCAGTTGCCCGACACCGGGTACGCCATCTACGCGAACGTCACGCTCGAAGAGAAGCCGGTCACGTTGACGGTGGAAGCGAAGCACTACCGGCGTTTCTTCCCCCTCGTCGCCAACGTCGATCTCGCGCGCGCCCCGGAGTTCTCCGTCGTGCAGTACAACGCGCCGCCCACGACGGAGGGTGTGTGGGTCGACACCGAGTTCGAGGGGTTCAACACGTGTGTCTCCGGCGGTCGCGCGAAGGCCGACGTGCAGGTCGGACCGCACGCAGTCGTCTTCGCGTGGGTCGGCACCTACCTGACGTGGGCGGAATCCGTCGCGAACGAGCAGTGCCACACCGGGAGCGATAACCTGAACAAGGTCTGGGATTTCGCGTCGGGCTTCGAGCTCGTCTCAGCCGACCGGAGGAGCCGCGTGAGCGCGACGCTGGGCACGCGCTTCGACGACACCGCGCGGCTCATCCCCGATCCGAGCGGCGGCGAGACCAACGTCTTCTACCGGGAGCTCTACGGGCGCTACGAGGCGAGCGAGTGGCTCGGCGGTCCGTTCACGCTGCGACTCCAGGGCTGGGACCGGCGACGACACCAGACCCTCGGCGGCGTGACCACGCCGTGGACCGAGCTCCAGCAGCTCATCGCGCTCGACTATGCGCCGCGCCTCACGGTCGGCGCGGGCTTCGAGTACACCGGCAATCCGCAGTTTCCGCCGACGTACTTCAACGGGATGCTCGGATACAACTTCAACTCGTCGTCGAACGTTTCGCTCTTCGCCGGACAGCGGCGCGGCGGCCTCCGGTGCGTGTCCGGCGTGTGCCGCGTTTATCCGCCGTTCGAAGGCGTGCGCGTCGACGCGACGTTCCGGTTCTGACCGACGTCACTCGTGCTTGGGCGGCCTGCGGCTCGACGACACGGCGCGCTCGTAGGGCGCGGGCGCCTCGGCCTGGCCGATGGCGATGCGATGGCCGTCGGGGTCGCGAAGGACGAAGTCGCGGTTGCCCCAAGGGTGACGGGTGAGCGGCGTGACGATGGACGCGCCGGTTCGCTCACAGTCGGCGAGCACCGCGTCGACGTCGTTGACGTAGACGTAGCAGCACGCGAACTCGGCGACCGCGGGCGTCTTCGCCTTGACGAGCGACAGGGTGACGGCGTCCCTCGCGAGGAGCGCGAACTCGACCGGCTCGCCCATCTCGGCGCGAACGTCGAACCCGAGCGTCTGCACGTAGAACGCGATGGACGCCGGGACGTCACGCACGCCGAGCGCCGCCTGCAATCGCTGAAAAAGAGCTCCCATCGTCGGCCCAGGATAACCCGAAAATCGGGCAAGCGTCGCGCGCCCGCTCACGCCTTCCGCAGGTCGGGCAAGAACGGGCGCGGCGCCTTGAGACGCTTCCAGAGGAATGCCGCGTAAATCCCACGGACGTCCGCGGGCGCGACACGAGGAAACGCGGTCACGAGAAAGTCGTCGGGGACGACGGAGACGGCCTTCGCGAGCACGCCGCGGTCGAATCGTGCCGCGCACTCGACGTCGACTCGCGCGACGAGCGCCGCGTGCTCGGCGAAGAGGTGACCGCGCCAGTCGAAGGGCGCATCACGCGGCGTCTGTTCCGTGAGGCGTCCGAGGTCGAAGTGAAACGACAGCGCCGCGCCGTGGTCGATGAGCCACGGCTGCCGGTGCCACAGCATGACGTTCGGGTTCTGCGGCGTGCGATCGGGGTTCGTCACGAGCCCGTCGAGCCACAGGATCGTCGCGGCGACCTCGGGAGGCACGCGTCCGTGCTCGTCGTTTCGCAGATCGGTCGCGCCGTGCAGGTAACGAAACCCGAGGTTCATCCCGCGGCTCCGCGCGATCAGATCGAGCAGCTCGTCGGTGTGATCGTCGGACGGCGTCGTCTCGTCGAGGACGATGAGCGAGCGTTCCGGCACCGGCAAGCCGAGCACCGTCGCGAGCTCCCCGACGATGAGCTCGGCGATGAGGGGCATCACGCCCTGCGCCGCGCCGCGGAGCTTCGTCAAGAACTCGCCGGCCTCCGTGCGCACCACGACCGGCCACGAGCTGCCGCGGCGGACCGCGGACGCGATGGACAGCGCGGGATGCGGGCGAAGCGCAGCCGTCACCGCGCTCAGGCGTCGAGGCGCTCGGCGCCGACCATCTCGCCGCGCGCCGTCTTGATGGTGTGCGAGGCGTGCACCGAGAGCGAATCGGACTCCGGCACGAACGTGTCGCGATAGGCGTTCATCGCCGCGCGGAGCTGCGCGCGCACGTCGCCGCGCGTCTCGTCGGTGGGGAAGACCAGCTCGACGGCCGCGCTGAGGGTCTGGAAGATGGGATTCCTGTCGTTCTCGACGTCGACGCCGAGGGCCTCGAGCGCGACGCGCATGGCGACGGCCTGCTTGCCCTTCACGCGCTCCACGATACCGCGCGCGTCGATGCCGAGCGCGCGGAACTCGGGCTCGAGCACCTTGTTCTCCCAGAGCGCATACACGATGAGCTTTGCCTGGAAGAGAAAGAGCCGCGAGATGGCGCCGGGGCTCATCTTCTTCATGAGCTCGGGTAGGTACTGCATGCCGAGGCCGACGTGCCGCGCCTCGTCCTTCTCGTAGTAGGGCATCAGATCGGCGAGGACCGGCTCGAACCGCTTCTCCCGCACCTCCTGGAAGACGGCGAGCGCGATCGTCTCGACGAGGAGCTGCATCCCGAGGAGCTTCGCGGCGATGTCGTCGGTCTCGAGCACGTGACGGAGCAGCGCCTCCGGCGCGGGATCGAGCCGCTCCGGGATGTACCCGAGCTCGGTCAGGTAGTCGTACATCGTGTAGAAGTGCCGCGCCTCGTCGTGGGCCTGGCTCGTCGCCGCCATCTTCGCCTCGAGGGGCTCCAGCCGGTCGGCGAGCTGCGCCGAGATCTTCCACGCGGCGAGCTCTCCCCAGAGAATGATCGCGAAGAGCCGCTTCAGCGGCTCGCGCTTCTCGGGGTCGAGCTGCACGCCGCCGTGCTTCGCGAGGAGCATCGAAAGGATCTCCTTGCCGTCCCAGGCGACCACCTGACCACGGTGATAGATGCGCTCGCACTTCACGTAGCGCTTCGCTTCTTCGGCGGAGCGCGCGAGCGAGAACATGTCGTACGGGATCGGGCTCTTCGCCCTTCTGAACGGATTCATTGGAGCACTCCCGGCGTCGGTCCGATGGGGAGCCTAGCGCGAGTTCGCGAGGAGCCCCTGCTTCAGCCGTGATTTCTCGCGAATCAGGGCATGTTACGGACGTCGAGCCGGCCCACTCCCGGCAGGGTCGTCACGAAGTCCGGGCCGAACGCCTTCGACGGCGTGGTGGCGCCGGGAGGGACGGCGCCGGCGATCACGCGCTCCGCGGCGGCGAGCGCGGAGATCACCGTGAGCTCGTAGCCGTCGGGCACCTCGAGCTGACCCTCGACGGCTCTCCCGGCGGCGTCCTCCGCGCGGCCCCAGATGCTCATGCGGGTGCTCTTCCGCTTCTCGGCGGTCGGACCCTTGGCGCGCGCCTGGACCTCGCGCTGCATGAAGGCGATGACCTTCGGCATCCGGAGAACGGGCGCCGCGAACCGCAGGAGCCCGGCCATGCGCGCCGCCGCCTTCGGCACCGCCATGTACACGGTGATGCTCGGGATGCTCGTCGAGTGGTACGCCGTGACGAGATCGCCCCAGGCGATGCTCATCGCGAACCGCTCCCCGCTCGCGAAGGGAATGCTGCGCTTGCGCGGGCCCGGAAGCTCGGTGAGCGCGCCGTTCTCGCGCACCAGCGCACCCACGTGGAGGTTCTCCACCGTCGTCTTGGCGGTGCCGGGGCTCGGCATCATCGCGCCGCCGAAGGCGAGCTCGAGACGGACGGCGCCCGGCAGCGCGGCGGCGAGTGACGCCGCCATGCAATCCGTCGGGACGACGTCGAACCCCACTGCCGGGATCGCGACGATGCCGGCGGCGCGGGCCTCGGCGTCGCGCGCGAGCACGGCCTCGAGCACCGCGAACTCGCCGGTGATGTCGAGATAGTGCGCGCCCTCTGCGAGACAGGCGTCGAGCATCGGCTTGCTCGTCTTCGAGTACGGGCCTGCACAATGCAGCACGGCCTTCGCACCGCGGACGCCTTCACGGACCCGAGCAGGGTCGTCGAGGCCGAAGACGCGAAACGGCAGGCCGTACTCCTTCGCGAGCGCGGCGATCGCCTCGTGCTGTCGACCGGCGAGGATGGGCCGGAGGCCGTTCGCATGGGCGCGCTCGACGATGAGCGCGCCGGTGAAGCCGTTAGCTCCGTATACGAGTAGATCCGCTTCGGTCATGATTTGACGGTTGCTCCGCGCTGCCGGAGAAGACGGCGCTCGACGATCTGCTGGACCAGGTGCGGCGCGGCGTTCGGCAGCGCCCGCTTGAGGAGATGGACGAACCACGCCTCCGGCGTCACCGGGACGAGGCCACGCCCGCGAGCGACCGCGTCGACGATCACCGACGCGACCTTTTCCGGGCCGTAGCCGCGGTCCTGGTACATCTTGATGATCCGTTCGCGAGAGCCGGCGCGGGAACCGCGGAGCCGCGAGGAGCGCGTGATCGGCGTGTTGACGATACCGGGACAGATCGTCGTCACCGAGACGTCGTGCTCGCGCAGCTCCTCGCGGAGCGCCTCACTCAGTCCGACGACCGCGTATTTCGTCGCGCCGTAGGCCGCGAGATCGGGCGGCGCGAGGAGGCCCGCGACGGAAGCGAGGTTCACCACGTGCCCGCCGCGCGCCGCTCGGACCATCTGAGGGACGAAGAAGTGACACCCGTGAACGACCCCGAGCAGATTGATCGACAGGATCCACTCCCAGTCGTCGAGGGTGGTGTCGAGGAACCCGCCACCGAGACCGACGCCGGCGTTGTTGATCAGCACGTCGACGGCGGGAACGCGCGAGTGCACCGCGTCCGCAAACTTCTGCATCGCGTCTCGCCTGGAGACGTCGACGAGGAACGAGTGCACCTCCCCGCCGGTCCGCGCGACGGCGTGAACCGTTCCGGCGAGCTTTGCCTGATCGACGTCGCACAGAAAGAGACGCGCGCCGCGCTCTGCAAACGCGATCGCCGTCGCTTGCCCGATGCCGCTCGCAGCACCGGTGACCACGACCGACCTGTCTTCGAACCGTGTAACGGACACGCGTCGACGACGATACGCCCGGGCTCACCCCGCAAGCCAGAAAATGAGTTTCTGACCTGCGGGATCTCCTGAGCGGCGAGCGCCGCGTTCGCTGTCTCGCTCGCCTGGAGCTACGTCTCAGCCGGTGCCGAGGACGAAGCTCACCGACGTCGTGCCGCTGCCGCCGATGTTCAGGGTCTGGAAGTTCTTCGCTCCCTCGATCTGGTAATCGCCGGCGGTGCCGGTGACCTGACGGTACGAATCGAGCATCTGGCGCACGCCGGTCGCGCCGACCGGATGCCCGGCGCCGATGAGGCCGCCGCTCGGGTTGATCGGATGCTTGCCACCGATCTCGATCGAGCCCTCCTCGACGGCCTTCCAGCTCTCACCGGGCTTGGTGATGCCGAAGTGGTCGATGGCCATGTACTCGCTCGTCGTGAAGCAGTCGTGCGTCTCGATGCCGTCGACGTCGGAGACGCTCGCCATGCCGGCGCGCTTCCAGGCGTCGGTGATCGTCGAGCGGACGTGCGGGAGCACGTACTCGGCGCCGGCGCTCTCGGCGACCTTGTCCACGAACCGGAGACGGCTCGTGTGATGGCCCCAGCCCTTGATGCGGGGAAGGCTCTCGAGCTTGACGCCCTGGGCCTTCGCGTACTTCTCGGCGTAGGCACGCGACGCCAGGAAGACGACCGCGCTGCCGTCGGTGACCTGCGAGCAGTCCGCGATGCGCACGCGACCGCCGACCGCCGCGTTGAACTCGTCGCGCGAGCAGGCGTGGTCCTTGTTCATGTACCAGGTGCGCGTCTGCGCGAGCGGGTTGAGCTTCGCGTTGGCGTAGTTCACGGCCGAGATGCCGGCGAGGTACTCGTCCTTCAGGCCGTAGCGCTTGTCGTACTCGTCACCAAGCTTTCCGAAGAGCTTCGGGAACGGGAACTCGATGCCCTTCGCCTCTTTCTCGTACCAGGCGGCGGTGCCGAGAAAGTCCCCACCTTCGGAGGCGGGCACGGTCTTCATCTGCTCGATGCCGACGACGCACGACAGGTCGTACCAGCCGGCCTCGATCTCGGCGAGAGCTGCGAGGAGGGCGATGCTTCCCGAGGCGCAGGCCGCCTCGTGACGACCGGTGGGGACGCCGCTGAACGCGGGATCGGTCTCGACGAAGAACGCACCGAGGTGGCCCTGCTTGCAGTAGAGCTCGGCCGCGAAGTTACCGACGTGCCCGACCTGCACGTCCTTGGGATCGATGCCGGTCGCGGTGAGCGCGCCCTGCACGCCTTCGCGCATGAGCGCCGCGAAGTGCTTCTTCTCCTTCGTCCAGTTACGGGCGAAGTCCGTCTGATAGCCACCGAGAACGTAAACTTCCGGAGTTGCCATTGGGTGATCTCCTATTGAACTTTCTGGTCAGCCTGCGACGAAGTAGCGGCCGATGTTGCCGAACGGGCTCGTGTAAAAGCGCCTGGGCGAGCCGCTCTTCACGGCTGCTGCGAGGATCGACGGGACGGCGAGCTTCGCCTTCTCGATCATGGCGACGGTCTCCTTGAGACCGATGGTGTCGACGAGGACGCTCGGCGGCGCCCAGTTGAAACCGAAGCCCATGATGTCGTCGATGCCGGAGATGGTCTCGGTGACCTCGCCGACGCGGTTGAACGCGTAGCTGATGTACCCGGCCACGACCTTGCGCGCGAGCGCCGCGTAGTCGCCGGGTGCCTCGACGAGGACCTTCATGGCTTCCTCGTAGCGACCGTCGTGATGAAGCCGCGCGACGTCCTTGATGTACGACAGATCCGGGAGCTTCACGTCCGCCTCGGGGACGTACTTCCCGGTCTTCGGCTCGAGGACGAGCTTCACCTTGTTCTCGACCTTGAAGAAGCCGCCCTTGCTCTTGTTGCCGAGGACGCCCTTGGCGATGAGCTCGGCCATGTAGCCCGGGAGCTTCAGGGTCGCGTGCATCTCGTCGTTGGAGTTCTTGTAGATATTGTCGACGATCGCGCGGTGAATGTCCCACCCGACCAGGTCGATGGTCGCGAGCGGCGTCATCGCGCGGCCGGTGTAAGGACCGACGACCCGATCGACGAGCAAGGGGCCGTACTCCTCCGCGAGCTGCGCGGCCTCGTTCAGCACCTTGAAGCCGATGCGGTTACCCGCGAAGCCGGGTGTGTCCGCGGTGCGGATCATCACGCGCCCGAGACGCTTCGTGCAGTAGGCGTCGACGAACTCGATGAGCTTCTTGTCGGTGTCCTTGCCGGGGATCACCTCGGTGCCGACGATGACGTTCGGCGGATTGAAGAAGTGAATGCCGAGGAAGTTCTTGCGGAACGACTCGCTGCGGCC
This sequence comes from Polyangiaceae bacterium, assembly GCA_036272055.1. Lineage (GTDB taxonomy): Bacteria > Myxococcota_A > Polyangia > Polyangiales > Polyangiaceae > DASZVB01. The sequence goes on from DATAZL010000107.1 coordinate 108,084, forward strand.
CTCTGCGAGCGCATTGATCGACAGACCGCTGGTCACCGTGCCGACGATGGAGTCGGGGCGACGCACGCGATCGATGCGCTCGAACATCTTCTGCTTGATGTCGAAGTCTTCCGTGAGCGCTTCGAAGATGAGATCGGCCTTGCCGACCGCAGCGTCGAAGTCCTTGTCGTAATCGCCGACGTCCGCCTTCATGGCGACGGTGGACGAACGGACGGCGTTGACCGCCGCCTTGAGCCCCTCGCTCGCCTTGTCTTTGGAGCGCGCGAGGAACGTCACCTTGGGGACAGCGGTGGTGAAGAGCGCGGCGCTGCCGTACCCCATCGCACCGTTGGCGCCGAGGACTACGACGTGCTCAATCTTTCTGCTGCCCAGAAGGTCGTGCAGCTCAGCTCTGCTTCGGGAAGTGACATTCGCAGCGGTCATCGAGACTCCTTCGAAACGTCGCCGCCATCGGGTCGGCGCGTTTACAGTTTTACAGAAGAGCGCTCCGGAGACCTTTGCCTTTGCCCGACGCGCGTGAAGAGCATAGCCATTTCGAAGGCACATGCACGTTGACAAGGAAATTTACAAGTCAACGAGCGGAAACGTCGATGCTGCCGAATGGAATGACTTCTCAGCCGGATCAGCGGGTAGAAGGAGCGCCGCGGAGAGGGAGCTCCAGAAAATCGTGACCGAAAAACTCGCGCCAGCAATCCCCCCGATCGCAACGAACGACCTGCCGGCGACCGGCGGAGCCATCGGGCCCGAGCCGGAAGACTTCCAGGTCGACGAGCTCCCGCTCTACGCCTTCTCGGGCGAGGGCGAGCACCTGTACGTCCGCGTGAAGAAGCGGCTCATGACGACCCGCGAAGCCGTCGGTGCCCTCGCTCGCGCCGCCGGTGTTCCCCAGTCGGAGATCGGCACTGCGGGGATGAAGGACAAGCACGCGGTGACGACACAGTGGATGTCGCTTCCCGCGCGGCGTGCGAAGCCGCTCGAAGCCTGGGCTCTCGCCGACGGGCTCTCGATCCTCGAGTCCACCCGGCACGGGAACAAGCTTCGCACCGGCCACCTCAAGGGGAACCTGTTCCGCATCCGGCTCGTGGACGTCGTCGAGAACGCGGAGAGCAACGCCGTAGCGATCGCCGCGCGGCTCCGCGAGCGCGGATTGCCCAACTACTTCGGCGCGCAGCGCTTCGGGCGCGACGGCGCGAACCTCGCGAGCGCCGTCGACTGGCTCGAGGCCGAAGCGCGCGGCGACCGCGGGCGCGTGCCGCCCTTCGAGCGAAAGCTCTACGCGAGCGTCGTCCAGGCGGAGGTGTACAACCGCTACGTCACCGCCCGGATGGAACGCGGCCTCGAGCGCCCGCTCATCGGCGAGGTCGTACGCCTCGAGGGCACGGGGTCGATGTTCGCCGTCGAGGATCAGGAAAAAGAGCTCCCGCGCTGGATGAGCAAGGACATTCACCCGACGGGCCCGATGATTGGACCGAAGATGCGCAAGGCGCTGGGAGAGGCGCTCGCGCTCGAGGAGGCGAGCATCGCGAGCGTCGGGCTCACGGGAGACGCGCTCACCGCGCTCGGACGCCACGCCGACGGAACCCGCCGCGATGTGCTCCTCCACATACCCACTCTGCGCGTGAGCGCCGCGTCCACGCAGGACGGAACCGGCGCGGCCAGCACGGGAAACGCGGCCGGCGGACGCACCCTGACGCTCGAGCTCGAGCTGCCCTCCGGGAGCTACGCGACCGAGGTCGTACGCGAGTTCTCACGCGAAGCGTTCTTCCGGTATAGTGGCTAGAGTATGAGGAATACCGATCCGGCGTTCGTGCGTGATCTGAGCGACGAGAAGGTCGAGGCCCTCGTCGAGATCATGTATCTCGCCGCGGCGGCGGACGGCGAGCTCGCGCCTGCCGAGCGCGCGCGCTTCAACGAGAGCGCGGAGCGGCTCACCTCGCGCGTCATCGTCGGACCGGAGCTCGACAAGCTGCTCGCGCGCGCCAAGGCCGATCTCGACCAGGCCGGCAGGGCCGCCCGTCTCGCTGCCGTGAAGGCACGCCTGCCGGACATCGACGCGCGCAAGCTGGCGCTCGCCCTCGCGATCCAGATCACGGCCGCCGACGGCATCATCCGCACGAGCGAGCGCGAGCTCATTCTCGAGACCGCCGCGGCGCTCGACATCGACGGGGACACCGCCGCGAACATGGTCCGCGATCTGTCGAAGACCTGAGCCGCCCGCGACCGCCGCTCACGCCGTCGCGAAGACGAGCCACTCGACGAAGGGCGCGCTCGCCTTGCATCCGTCGGCGAGCCACTTCACGAGCTTCGGCGTCGCGAGAATGCCCTTCGGCAAGGGCGGGAACCCGACGGTGAGTCCACGCCATTTGAGCATCTCGGCGCGCGGATGCGCCGGGTCGAACCCCTTCGGGACTCGCTTCAGATCGTTGTGCGTCGACGGCGTGAACCCCTTCTTCGTGAGGGCGGCGAGGATCTTATCGAGCTCGCGGCTCCGCTTTGCGTCGACGATGTTGGCGCGAAAGCGCGTGAGCGACTCGGCCTCCATCATGTAGTGGCCCGCCGCGCCGAACTTCTCTTTGTCCCCGACGTGGAAGTAGAGCGCCATCGGCATGTCGGTCACCTTCTTGCCGCTCCGCTTGACGGGGATGAGCCCGCCGATGTGCGTCTTGTAAGGTGATTTGTCCTTCGCGAAGCGCACGTCGCGAAAGATGCGAAAGATCTTGGGGTCGTCGAGATCGCTGTCGGTAGGCGCCGTCGATCGCGTCGCGCACCTCGGAGAGGAGCGCTTTCATCGGCGCGTTCCACCCCTCCTCGAACTCGGCCTTGTGAGCCTGGAACCAGGGCCGTTCGTTCTTCTTCGCGAGTGCCTTGAAGAACTTCCCGTCCGCGTCGGCGAAGCCTGCGAATCGCACCATGCACTCCTGATGCTACGACCTTCGCGAAGCCGCAACGAAAACGCGCGAGCACCGTCACCGGGGACGATGCTCGCGCGTTCGACTCGGATGACCCGAGCTCTATCGGATCACGGAGTGGGGCACTGGAACGAAGCCGGCTTGGTGCCGGGCACCGGCGCGACGATGTTCATCGTGATGGCCGGGATGGTGAACGAGTACTGATCGGTGACGGTGATCTTCTGGGTGTCGGGAGCGGACTTGCCGTCGGCGCCACCGCCGAGCGAGAGGACGTCACCCGGCTGCGACAACCCGGGAAGATTGAAGTCGCTGAGGTCGCCGATGAGCCAGCGATCGCCGACACCGTAGAAGAATCCGGTGGCCGGGATATCGCCCTTGGTGATGTCCTGGCAGCCGAGACGCGCGCCGCCCTTCGGCGGCAAGCCGGACGCCGCGGGAGCGTCGAACACGCCGATGCTGAGCGGCCCCTGCCCGTCGTCCGCCAGCACCTGCTGCACGGGCTGCGAGAGGAGCGCGTACTTCACCGTCGTCGTGAAGCGCCGGAGCGCAGTCAGCCCCGTCGAGTGCAAGGTCCCCGCGCCGACCGTCAGCACGATCGGCTTCGGCGTGGGCTGCGGCAGGACGCCGGCGGCGAGGTCGTAACCGCCGATGTACATGCCGTAGGTGAGCGTTCGCTGCGCCGCGGGCACCGCGAAGAACTCGTTGTTGTCGATGAAGAACACGCTGATGACGACCGCGCCCGGGAGCCCGTCGATGTCGATGGGCGGAAGCGCGGCGACGTCGACTTCTTCCTGAGTCGCATTGGCCGCGGGCGGAGGTGGATACTGGAGCACCTGGATGGGCACCGTCGGCGTCGCGCCCGCCGGGTTGAAGACCTGGATGACGAGCACACCCTTGTTGTCGAGCCGTGGGTCCGCGGGAATCGCGGTGACGACCTCGGGGTCGAAGGTGAGGCAAAGCTTGGCCTTGCTTGCGTCCGCGGGCGCGCCGCAGGTGTGCACGACGGGTCCGTCGGGCGCCGCATCGGGGACGTCCGCGTCGGGCATGCTCGCGTCGGGAATGCCAGGCTCGGCGTCGGGGCCCGCGTCGGGCATCCCCTTCGCTCCGCCGGTGCCACCTGCGGAACCGCCCTTGCCGCCGGTCGCAGCGCCAGCAGCGCCGCCAGACGCACCACCGGTGCTCGTCGTACCGCCGGTCGCCTTTGCGCCGCCCGTCGCTTTCGCGCCGCCGGCGCCGGTCGCGCCACTGCCGCCGGAGCCCGTCTCACCGCCGGTGCTGGCGTCGGTGTCCGTCGCGCCGCCGCTGTCGCTACTGCACGCAGCGGGCACTGCAAGAAGCAGGGCGAGCGCCGACGCGTAAGAGATTCGAGTCACGGTCGTGTTGATTGCATTTTTTTTCAAGCGGTCCTCCAAGGAGCCTCGGTGTTGACGGGAAAATTCACAAAGAGACGATCGATGCCGCTACGACGCGGCGAGAGTCGGACGCACACTCACATCCACCCGGGTGTGAGTGTGCGCTCTGGTTCAGTCAGTGATGCAGATAAGGATTCTTCTCGAAGTCGGCCTGAGGCGCCGCGGTCGGACGCGGGGTCGCAGGCTCCGTGCTCTCGGTGTCGGGCCGTGACGGCGTGACGGCCACGGGCCGCGACGACGCGCGCCGAACGCCACCCTTCGTCTTCTTGTTGTCGGTGTCGGACGTCTTCTCTGCAACCGGTTTCTGCTCTTCACGCGTCGAGACCGGTTGAGGCGGCGCCTCGGCCGTCGCGACGGTCGCAGGAATGCTCGGCGTTGCAGCCACCGCTACGGGCTTGTCGTGGACCGGCTCTTCGGGCGGCTTCGCGGTCGATGAGCGAATGAGCAAACCAGCGAGCACGAAGAGCAGCACCCCGGCGCCGATGGCGAGCGCGAGGCGCTTCTGCCGGTCGCGCGGATCGACGAGCGGCGGGAGCTCCACCATCTCCGGCGGCGGCGGGATCGTGATGATCGCGCCGGTGGGGATCGTCTCGTCGCCGGTGCTCATTTTCAGGGAGGACGGCGTCGCGCCGTCGACCATGGGGTTCGTGAGCGACGAGGGCAGCGACGGCAGAAGGGTGACCTGCGAGTGTTCGCGGAACTCCGGGCCGGTACCGCGCTTCGTCACTTCACGGATCGCGACCCTGCGCGACTCGAGCTCCTCCCCGAAGGTCGACGTCACCCAGCGCGCGACCGACTGACGGGTGCCCTGCACGTTCGCCTCGACGGCCGCCTTCCGGAGCGCCTCGGCCATGTCGAGCGCGGTGTCGAAGCGCTTCGTCGGATCCCGCTCGAGCGCCTTCATGATCACGGCGTCGAATGCTATCGGCGGCTTGTGTTCCCCCTGCGTACTCGGCAGAGGGATCTCCTTCGAGATGACGTTGTGGACGGTGGCAGCGTCGTTCTCGTCGCGGAAGAGATGCTGGCCGGTGAGCAAGCTGAAGAGCACGACGCCAGCGGCCCAGACGTCGGTGCGCTGATCGATGCGCTCGGCGTCCTTGATCTGCTCCGGCGACATGAACTGGAGCTTGCCCTTGCGAACGCCGGGCTGCGTGCTCGCGATCCGACTCTCGGCCTTGGCGATACCGAAGTCGGTGATGCGCGACACGCCGTCGACGCCGACCAGGATGTTCTGCGGCGACACGTCGCGGTGCACGAGCTGGAGCGGCGCGCCGTCCTCGTCGGTGAGGGTATGGGCGGCGTGGAGGCCCTCGAGCGTGTCGACCATGACCGAGACGATCATGTCGAGGGGCTGCTTGTCGCGGCTCCGCTTCCACAGGGTCGCGAACGACGGGCCTTCCACGTACTCCATCACGATGTAGTGATTTTCGTCGTGGGTGCCGATGTCGAGGACGGCGACGACGTTCGGGTGATGGATGCGGGCAGCGATGCGCGCCTCGTCGCGCAGCATGTCGACGAAGCCGGGCTCCTCTACGAGGTGCGCGTGCAGCACCTTGACCGCGAAGAGCCGCTGGAACCCCGCCTCGCCCGCGTTCCTCGCGAGGTAGACGGTGCCCATCCCACCGCGAGCGAGCTCGCCGATGATCTCGTAGCGCCCGAGAAACCGGGGACCGGAGCGCTTCGTCCGCGTCGGGACCGGCGGGGCGTTCATCAGTAGACTCCACTCACGACGAACGCTGCCGAATTTCCGGTGACGCTCGCGGTTGCGTGCACGGTGCCGGGGCGCTCCGCCTTCTCGGCGCCCTTGCCGTGCCAGTTCGTGAAGATGGCGATGACGCCGGTGGCGGCGCCGGCGACCGCCGTCGCGCCGATGAGCACGTTCGTGCGGAGCTCGCGGTCCCTGCCGTCGTTGTACGCAGGCAGGGTGGGGTGCTTCTTGTACGTGTCGTTCGCCGAGAGGACGTCGAGGCCGGACCACACCGTCGCGGCTCCGAGCCCGACGGTCGCGATCGCGCCGCCCACGAAGAACCACGGCGAGAGACCGTGAGGCCGCTGCACGCCCTGATCGCCTTCGAGGGGGGCCTCGTTCACGCCGAGGCCCGCGCCTGGCGGAGGCGGAGGCGGCTCGGGCGGAGCTTCGAACGCGAGTGAACCCTTGTCCCCGGCGTTGCCCTCCGCCGATTGAGGCTCGCTGCGGTTCTTGCCGAACGACGCGATGACCTCGTGCTTGCCGGGCGACAGATAGAGAAGGTGCTTGTCCTTCGCGTCGGCGCCCGCGGCGGCGCCGTCGACGAGCACGGTACAGACCGCCGGGTGGCAAGCGACCTCGAAGCGCATCAGCTTCTTCGACGCTTCGTCGAGCGTCGTATTCGCGAGCTCTGCCGAGCGCGGGTCGTTCGGGTAGCGCTGCATCAGCTCTTCGGCGTGGACGGCGGCCATGTCGAGCTGGTCGGCCGCCTTTCGCGCGCGAAGGGCGCTACGGAGCGCTTCTGGCGCCGGAGCGAGACCGTCGGCGATCTCGTAGAGCTCGGCCGCGGACGAGAAGTCGCCGGAGAGCTCCGCCTTTTGCGCGCGCGAGAAGGCGTTCGCGGCGCCGGAAACGTCGTCGGCGAGAGCCGACTGCGCGACGGTGAGTGTCGAGAATGCGCCGGCGAGAACGGCGACGCCGAGAGCGGTGCGTGAACGTGACATGAAAGAAGATCGCGTCGTCATGGGGTCAGCCTGCATCGGGCACGGTGCAAGAGTTTCGGTCCGCCGAGCACGTGCAGTTTTGTCGTGGCGCTTCCGGGTTACGGGGGTCGGGACAGGCCAGGGCCGGCGGGCTGGCGGTCGTGCGAACGTCGGTGGCATCCACGGTGACCTGCGTGGCGCGGAACTTGATCCCGTAGCTCAGGGCGTCGCAGGGCGTCGCGGTGGGCAGCGGGGTCGCGTACGTCGTCGAGAGAATGTCGAGGTAGCTGTTCAGGTACCCCTTCACGATGTCCCAGGTCCCGCACATGTTTTCGCAGAAACCCATCTCCTGGAAGCCTGCAAGCACCTCGTCCACCTTCGAGACGTAGGCTGTCGTGCCATCGGTGATGCTCCAGAGCCCGCTGCCCGGATCCTTGACGAGCTTCGCCGCCATGATGTTGCGGTGCATCGTCATGTGAAACCCCGGGATGGGCGTGCGCTCACCATCCAGCCACGCGGGCGCGCCGTCGGGCGAATGCGCGATGAGCCAGCCGCCACGCACGAACGCTTGCTGGTCCTGCCATTTCGAAGCGGGTAGCTCGTTCGCCTTCGGTACCGCGGACAGGGCGATGTCTTCCTTGCGAATGATCCAGTGAGACGACGGGAGCCACAGGGCGTTCCTGCTCCATTCGGGATCGAGGGCCTGATCGATAGTCTTGCGACAGCTCCAGCCCGGGAGGGTCTTCAGGCCGGGAGACGTGTAGAGGTCGACGGTGACGAGGTCGTCGTCTGCCTGCCCGTTGTAGTCGCTGATCTTGTAGATGATGCTGAAGCCGCCGCGCCACAGCTCGCAGTTGAAGTCGTTCTCCGTCATCCCGTACCAGTCGCCCACGGAGGGTGCGTTTGCGGCAAGGTTGAAGAGACTGCCGATCGAGTTGTCGATGCACTTGTCGCCGTCGTACGGGATCGAGAGAGACCCCATGCCGCTCGTGCACTCCGTCTGCGAGACGTAGGCGGTGTCGTTGATCGCGCATGTCGACGAGTTCGTGCACTTGCCGTCGATGTCGAAGCCGATCGTCTTCCACGCGTTCTTGTCGGGGACGAGTGCCGTGATATCGGGGTTCGTCTTGTCGGGCTGCTCCGACACCGATCCGAGCAGCAACCGACTCGTCGCGAGGTAGATCGGCGCTATCGTCGTGCCGGGATCCGACCTCGCTGGTCGATCCTTTCCCTCGTCGGGCTCGCCCGCGGTCGGGCACATGATGGCGGGCTTGGCGTCGTCGTACTTGATCGACACCGTCTTCGGCCACCACGGATCGGTATAGCCACCGAAGGGACCCGCGTCGGTTCCGGCATCGGTCATCGGCCCCGCGCCGCCAGACATGGTCCCGGAGCCACCCCCGCCGCCGCCGCCGCCGCCGCCGCCACCCTCCGACGTACCGCCGCTTCCGACGCTCGCGTCGCGACCGCCGCTCGGATTGGTCGTGTCGCCGGCTCCGCCGTTGGAAGCGCCACTGCCGGCGCCGCCGCTCGACGAGAGCGTCTGACCACCGTCGTTGCCACTCGGCGGCGGGCTGAACACGTTGCAGGCAATGCCGGCGATGAGCGCCGAGACGTTGGCGATGGAGATTGCGAAAGCTGAACGCGGTATCGTCATAGGGGTGTTGCGAAGTGTCGGAGTCTCTCGCGCGGTACTTAAGTGTTTGCTCTACGGTGCCGTCGTCGCCGGAGGGGTCTCGCGGGATCGCGTTGGCTCTTCGTGCCGGACCCCGCGCCTCGCGCAGGTCGCCGGAATCAACGATCGCACATTCGCTCTCGATCGCAATATCGGCGTGTGCCCACGAGTGACGGCCGTGTCGTACCTTTCGTGCACCCGTCCTGCCGCGCGCGGCATGCACCGACGTTCGGTTACTTCGTCGTCGCGCACGAGCGCGCGTAGCCCGCCGAGGTAGACGCTATCCGTTCCTGCCAGCAGGCAGGCGAACGCCCCTCCAGCACATTGTCGGTGCGTTGGTGTGGCGAGCTACGGGGAGAAACACTGAGCGGCGAACACGTTAACGGCGTGTATCGCACGGAATTCGGCCCATCCACCTTCGCCTACATACTGAACGACTGAGCGAAGCTTGCGGATGCACTTCGGCGTCGGGTAGAGCCAGGCCGAAATGTCGAACAGCGATTCGGACCCGAAGGACCCTCATCGACTCGCCGAGCTCGACGCGCGCCGGACAAAAGCCCTCGAGATGGGCGGCCCGGGGAAGATCGACCGCGTTCACGGCGCCGGGAAGCTCACCGTTCGCGAGCGCATCGCGGCCCTCCTCGACGCGGGGAGCTTCCGCGAAGTGGGCCTGCTCGCGCGGAGCGATCTGCCCGACGCCCGGGAAAAGACCCCCGCGGACGGCAAGGTCTGCGGCTTCGGCCGCATCGACGGGCGCCCCGTCTACGTCTCGGGGGACGACGTCACCGTGCTCGCCGGTTCCGGCGGCCGGGTCGGCGTGAAGAAGGACCACGACGCGGCGGTCTACGCGGCGTCGAAGGGTTACCCGTGCATCTCGCTCGGGGACGCGGGCGGCGCGCGCATCCCGGACATCATGGGCGCGACCGGCATGATGAGCATGGTCTACCCGATCGGCGGACAGCCTCGCGATCGTCAGGTGCCGTTCGTCGCGACCATCCTCGGCGAGTGCTACGGCTCGCCGACGTGGAAGGCCTCCATCGCCGACGTCGTGATCCAGGTGAAGGGCGCGGTGATGGCCGTCTCGGGCCCGCCGGTGCTCGCCGCCGCGACCGGTGAGGTGGTCACGCCGGAGGAGATCGGCGGCTGGCAGCTCCACGCCAAGGTCACCGGTGAGGTCGACCTGTTCGCCGAGGACGAGCGACACTGCTTCGAGCTCGTCCGGCGCGTGCTCTCGTATCTGCCGAGCAGCGCAGACGACCTGCCTCCCGTCGTGAGGACCGGCGATCCGCCGGACCGGACGCTCGACGACGTGCTCGACGTCCTGCCGGAGCGCGCGCAGGTCGCCTACGACATGCACAAGCTCGTCAACCGGATCTTCGACGCCGGGAGCGTGCTCGAGCTCAAGCCGCTCTACGACGCGAGCCTCATCACGGCGCTAGCTCGTCTCGACGGCCACACCGTCGGCGTCCTCGCGAACAACCCGATGCAGCGCGCCGGCGCGATGGGCCCCGGCGCTTGCGAGAAGGCCACGGCGTTCATCTGCCTGTGCGACTCGTTCCACGTCCCGCTCGTCTTCCTGCACGACACGCCCGGGTTCTTCGTGAGCAAGACCGCCGAGGAGCGGAAGATGCCGCTCAAGATCATGACGTTCATCGAGGCGCTGCATCACAGCACCGTGCCGCGCCTCTCGGTCGTCGTGCGCAAGTCCTACGGCATGGCCCACTGCAACATGAGCGGCGGCAACATGAAGAGCGACGCGCTCTTCGCATGGCCCACCGCCGACGTATCGTTCATGGCCCCCGAGGCCGCGACGAACGTCGTCTTCGGCAGAAAAGTGGAAGATTTCGGGGCTCCCGACGGACCGCGGGCAGAGCTCATCGAGCAGATGAAGCGCATGAATGCGCCGTGGGACGCGGCGGGCCTCGGCCTGTTCACCGACGTCATCGATCCGCGTGAAACCCGACGCGTCCTCGTCGAATCTCTGGCTCGCGCCCTCGGCGAGAAGGGCGACCGCGGACGAAGCCGGAGACTGCTCGCGTCGTGGCCTCGCATGACGTGAAACGGCGGGCTACGCTGTCGTATGCCTGCTCGTCACCCCTCGGCCTTCGCCGTGGCACTCGTCGCGTCCACCGCAGTCGCGTGCTCGTCGAGTGGTCACGCGAGCGGCGCTCGAGATGCAGGCGCGACGGCGACTGGCGGCACTCCGCAGGACGGCGGAAAACCCGTCAGTGACGGCGCCGGCGGCAAGAGTGGCGGCGATGGCGGCCGGGCGGCTTCGGGCGGCTCGACGGCCTCTGGCGGCTCGAACGCCTCAGGTGGCAACGCGCCGTCGCAAGGCGGCGCAATGAATGCGAATGGCGGCTCGATGAACGCCGCCGGCGGCTCGACCCAGAGCACACTGCCGGGCAAGTGCGACGGCGCCGACGCCGGGCCCGCGGGCGACGACGTGTTCACTCCCAACACCGGCAAGCAGGCGGTGACCGCGCTGACGTACACCAACGTCGGCGCGTCCGGTTCGTATGCACAGGTCGTGGACGGATGGTCCAAGGCGACCGGCTGCGTGGGCGACACCGACGGCACCCTCTGCAAGACGAAATACAAGCTGGCCAAGTCGGTGAGCGGCGCGCTCGCGCCGTTCGACGAAGAGATGGCCATGGTGTTCGCGGGCCCTGCCGAGCTCTACCAGGTCGCGGTTTATCAACCCGCGGGGAGCGCGTGGAATCGCGTCGCGTACTGGGACCCGTGCACGACGGACGGGCTCGTCTTCGCCGGCAACAAGCACTGGTTCGAGTGCGCCGGGGACGTCGAGAGCTACGTCACCGCCGACGGCACGAAAGAGAGCGCGACGCCGGTAGAGTTCGCGGGGCACCTCGCGGCCGGCACAGAGCTCAACATCATGTCGAGCGCCCTCTGCAACGGCAAGACGGCGGCGAGCGACTGCGGGTACAGCCAGGGCTTGCCGCTCCACGGGTTCGGCGGCGACGCGGCCGGCAGCAAGATCTTCGCGACGAAGTTCCGGATGCCGCTCGACACCAAGACGCCCGCGTACTGGATCTTGCCGGCGCAGGTCATCCGTACGAATCAGTACGGCTGCAACTGCCGCGGACAGGGCTCGGACCCGACGTACAAGGGCGGCTGTGGCGAGCTCGACGTCGCCGAGATCCTCGGCGGCGTGACGACGTCGCGCGAGGCGACGACGACGCTCTATTCGTTCCAGGACATCACCGGCGGCGGCTCGGTCGCGTTCAATCGACCGGTGGACCACGCCGCGGTGTTCCTCGTCATCTTCGACGCGCCGAGCAAGAGCATCGGCATTCGCCGGCTCGACGACTTCGGCTTCGAGAGCGCGCTGACGGCCGACGCCGTGAAGGCGTACCTCGCCGATCAGGGAACCGTTCGCGCGCTCGAGTGAGTCACGGCGCGTAACGTACGAGCGCGCTGCCGAACTGCCCCGCCGCGGGCGTCAGCACGTCCCCGCCGAAGTCGATCGCGCTCTGGAACGACGCGGTGACGTACACGCCGCCGCTCTCGTCCATCGCGACGCCGAGGCCGCGATCGGCCGACGGCCCGCCCGCCGTCGCGGACCACGTGACGTTTCCGTCCGAGCCCAGGGTCGCGACGAAGAAGTCGATGTCGGTCGTTGCGGCGTCCCCGTCCTTCGCCGCGTGGTAAAGCTTGTCGAGCTGGATCGAGTCGCGATACTCGCCGGTGATCGCGATCGTACCCGACGGCCCGGTCGCCAGATCACGGAGATAGTCGTCGCCGTCACCGCCGAAGCTCACCGACCAGGTGTGCGCGAGCGACGGAGAGAGCACCGCGACGAAGCCGTCCCTTCCGCCCTTGCTCTTCAGCGCGGGTCCGCCGAGGACCGACAGCGTGGGGCTCGAGAACACGCCACCGACGACGACGTTACCGCTCGAGTCGAGGCGCGCGCGCGAGACGTCTTCGTCTCCCGTCCCGCCGAACGCGACGGCGCTCGTCATCACGCCCGCGGTCGACATGCGGACCACGAAGACGTCGTTGCCGCCGGCGCTGACGAGCGTCGTGGGCGGCGTCGTCGGGAAGACGACCGTGCCCTGGAAATGACCGAGCAGGACGACGTCGGTTCCGGTGAAGATCGCCTGACTCGCACGGTCGTCCCCGGTGGAACCGAAGGCGACCGATGCCGTCACCGCGCCGGCCGGCTCCGAGTAGCGCGCAAAGAAAGCGTCCCAGGAGCCCTTCGACACCTCGCTCGAGGCAATGGTCGTCGTACCGAGGAAGCTCCCCGGGACGAGGAGCGCGTTCGTGTCGTCGAGCGCAAGCCCCGGTCCTGCGAACGCCTCCTGGGTCGAGGTGATCGCCTTCGAGAAGCGATGATCGCCGTTCGCGGCGAGGCCCGCGACGTACACGTCGAAGCGCGTCGGCGTGCCGGCGAACGGGGGGAACGGCGGCCCGCCGATGTTCCCGGTGCCGTTGTAGAGCCCGACCAGATCGATCCCGTCGTCCTTTCGCAGCACGAAGCTCACCGGGTAGTCGTCGGCGGTGCCGCCGTAGGTACGCGCCCAGTTGATCGCGCCGCTCGCCGCGATGCGCGACAGCATGACGTCGGCGCCGCCGTGGCTCACCAGGGTGTTCGTCCCGAGCACGACGTTGTTCGTGTCGAAGAGGGTGCCGCTGACGATCGCCGCGCCCATGGAGTCGGTCTCGACGTGGGCGGCGTAGGATTGCCCGTAGTCGCGCTGCCACACGAAACGAAGCGGGTGGCTCGTGGCGACCGAGCCGTCGTGCTCCGGGGTCGCGTCGCCGTCCTGGTTTCCAGCGGAGGCATCGGTGATCTCCCCGCCGCCGCCACTCCCTGCACGCCCGGCGTCGCGTTCGACGACCGGCTTGCCCCCTGCGCCGCCGGCACCGACGGCGCCACCGTCACCCTGCGGTGACGAGACCACGTCGGGCCCCGCGTCCGACCCGGGACGAGCTGCGGTCGCCGTGTTCGACGAGCAGCCGGCGAGCGAGAGCAGGAGTGACGCCCATGACCCCGAAAACGCCCAGCTCCTCGTGACGGCAGAAATGTTCATGGAATCCCGCCAACCATAGCAAACCAGGTAGGGGGGCCTTGGCCCCCCTAGCTTCGCCTTCGGCGAACTGCTCCCCCCGCCGCTTCGCGGGCTCGCTTGTGTTTACGGGGGGCCTTGGCCCCCCGCAGCTTCGCCTTCGGCGAACTGCTCCCCCCGCCGCTTCGCGGGCTCGCTTGTGATTACGGGGGGCCTTGGCCCCCCGCAGCTTCGCCTTC
>DATAZL010000108.1:0-22456 GCA_036272055.1 Polyangiaceae bacterium
CGCCAGTCCTTCAGGTGAGTCGCGACGCGGCCGAAGAACACTTCAAGCCGAGCCGCTGCGGCGATTCCCGAGACTTTTTGGCCCATGGAAGCCCGTCCCACGAAACTCGACCGATGGAAAACTTTCTGGCAGTAGTGCTAGGGCGTGCCGAAAGGGGCTCAACACTTCATGCGAGCACAGGGTCGCTTTCGCAGGAGATTCGTTGACCCAGTACTTCAAGGCGCAAATCCCGAAAGAGAAGACGTTTCTGAAAGGTGAGACGTACGGCGCCGAATTTTTTATCGCATGCGAGTTCAATCCGGGGGAGCTGAGCCGGGTCGAGACGTGTTCGGTACGAGGAACACACAGCCTCAACGAAGCCATTCGAGAGTGGGCGGATCGGGTCTGTGCCGAGCTGCAGACAGAGCCCGCCATGCGTTTGTTCAAACAACAGCAACAGCTACTTGAAGAACTCGACAAGAAGATCTCGTCTTCCGCGGATGCTTACGCGACCGCCGAACAAGTCGAGGCGCTGCTGACCTGGGCTACGGAGGTCGAGCGCGTACTCCGCGAACGGATCGCGCATCTGGATGCTCGACGCGAAGCAGAAAGAGAAACGCCTGAAGAGTCTCGAGGACGATTTCGCGGTTCTCAAAGCGCGCATGCCGTACACGAACATCAGGAACTTCGTGCGCGCCATGGCCGCTCGTCTTTACGAGATCGCTTCGGACCCAAGCGTTGGAGTGCTCATCGAGAACGGAACGAAGCTCGCCGGACTTCTCGGCGGATCATCCGAACACAAGTAGACGCCGCGCTCCGCACTAGTCCTCTGCGGCGGGCGTGCCGCGCTGAGAGCGCTCCGAACCGCGCTCATAGGCAGCCGCGTTCGACGCCCGCCGCTCACAGGGCTCGGAGACGGCAAGCGGCGGCGGGGTGCGTACGACGCGGTCGGCGGCGCTGAATTCTTACCGCCCTGCTGACACGCAGAGACCGCGCCGGGATGCCACATTTATCCTGAACGGCCGGACAGTGAGATGGTATCCTGCGGGACTCGGGAAACCCCAACAATTCTATCCCTCTACGAATATTTCCCTAAGATCTTGCGGATTTAGCCCGTAGGTGGCAAATATCACTTGTGTCCGACGCCCTTGATCTCGCGGAGTGGATCCGCGGTCGCCTGGCGACCCCGGTCACGCACCTGAAGCTCCAGAAGCTCTGCTTCTACTGCTACGGCGGTGCGCTGGCATCTGGATCCGCTACTGACGTCGGCCACATCTCGTTCGAGGCGTGGGCGCACGGGCCAGTGTCCCGGGACGTCTGGAACGCTTATCGCGCGTACGGAAGTGCGGAGATAGAACCTCCCGGTCCCTTCGATGACGTTGTGCGCTACCGCCCCACTACTGAAATCGAGCTGAACGCGGTCCTTTCAATCTACCGACGCCTAAGTGCCTGGCAGATCCGCCAAGAGTCTCACCTCGAGGCGCCCTGGGTGAACGCACATCGTCAGCAACGGTCGCTTGAGACCGAAGAGATTCGAAGGCACTTCCGCGAGAAGTTCTACACCGGCAAAGTCGCGTTTCCAGAGAACCTCCTCTTCTCGTCGAGCCTCGGGGTAGACGGGATCCCAGCACACACGTTCGCAACGTTGTCTGAGGCTGGTGCTGCTCTCGACGGATAGTGAGAAACCGCTGCAGGGGTTGCTCAAATCTTCGGAGGCTCGTCTCTCCGCCATGGGCCAGCTGCAAGAAGGTCCGGCTCTGCAAGCTTGTCGATCGATCAACAATCGATCACTACCCTGGCCGAGCGATTGATTTCTACGCCGATCTCAACATGCACCTCACGGTGGGCCATGAACGTGCAGTGAGAATGCTTGAGGTATTGCCGTTTCCCCGCACGCCGACGGAATTCCGAATGGTTTGCTTGGTGCTACACGGCCACATCTTCGGCAAAGCAGAACCGGCCATCGCTGCCAGGTTTCGGGTGCGGGGAGAGGTGGGAATCTTCGGCGGCGAAGGCGGTCACATGCTCGCCGGAGCTCAGCCCGAAGACATTCCGAGCAGCGTCGAGAAGGCCTGGCATCTTCTGGGCAGCTGCGATCTCGCGACTGTGAACCGAAGCGACCTCGTGAAGCGCATGGCCCGCTTCCTGGAGTCTTTCTTCTTTACCCATCCGTTCGTGGATGGCAACGGCCGTGTCGCGAGGCTCGTGCTACTGCACGTCGTCTCGCGCACTGGTCGTTGGGCGATCCGATTTCCCACGGACCGAAAGGAGCATCGGCGGTATTTGTTCGCGCTTCAGGCAGCGCATCGAGATACCCAGGCGAACGGGAGTCCTGATTGCCGGAGCTATATTCGCGATCCGGTCTGGCTGCTCGTCCGCTGGCTAGATCGCTGCCTTGACGATGTCCCTGCGATCTTGGAAGAGATACCGCCATAGGTGCGTACCGTTTTGTACCGCACTGGGCGGCACTCGGAGGCATCCCGCGGCACCTGGCGACACTCGATCGAGCCGTTTTGGCCAGGATCGTGGCACGCCCGGAGGGATTCGAACCCCCGACCAGTGGATTAGAAATCCCCTTCCGGGGGATCACGGCGAAGCAGAAATCATGCTGAATCTCCTGAGTATTCGCGAAGATGTGAGTGGACAGAGCGGACACGAGGGGACGGGAATGGACGCGAGATTCGGCACAGATTCGGCACGGCGATCGGCATCGTCGGTGCCTGCGATCCGAAGTGACCGACACTACTCGTCGCCAGGCTCCGTCCCAATCCCTCCGCCGAACATGGCTCGCAACCTCGCCACCGATTGGACGAGCCCCACGTCTCGTAGGATGTCGAGGAGTGCCCCGGTCGTCATCGGTGGGTTCTTGAGCGCGGTGGCCTGTTCGCCCACCACTTTCGCGACGGCGGCAGGTGCGAGGTCGATCAGGTCGAGGACGTACTCGTCTGGGTGGAGCGCTTCGACGTCGTACGGTACGAGGGCCGTCTCCGGAAAGTCCTTCAGATTGAACGTGACGATCGCCTGAGCACCCGCTCGGACCGCCGCGGCGAGGACATGTCGGTCGTCCGGATCGGGAAGAGTCAACCCCTCTATCAGATGCTCGAACCCGTTGACGTTGCAGTCCGGGATCGCCTGCTGCATCAAGGTACGAGTCCGAGCGAGGGCACCAGGGTTCAGGTCGGGGCGCTGTTCGAGAATCGAGCGAAAGCATTCGTCGAGGATGCTCTCCGTCCAGCGAACCCTGACGATGCCGACCATGCCGAGCCGGATGAAGAGGTCCCGGATCGGTGCCGGATACAGAACGCAGGCGTCGTAGATGACGACGAAGTCCACCGCGGCTCAGTACCCGAGGCCGTGCTTCTGAGCCTCGGCAGCCAGCTCGTCGAGCACGCTCTTCCGCTCCGCCGCGTCCTTTTCCTTGTACGCCACGATGTCGGCAACTTTGACCCGACGATGCGTCCCGACCAGGCGAAACGGGATCTTCCTCTCGTCGAGGAGGCCCACCAGGAACGGTCTCGACACGTTCAACATGTCGGCAGCTTGCTGCGTCGTGAGCTCGGCGTGGACCGGCACGATGGAGACGGCGTTGCCGTTCGCCATCTGCCCGAGGATGTCGAGAAACAGTTCGAACGCCTCCCGGGGAACCGAGACGGAGACCTCTTCCTTGGAGCCTTCCTGCTGCACCCGGATCGTGCGGGCGGACTTCCGGCGGAGAAACCCCGACAGCGCGCGGACGGCAACCTGGGCCTGCTCGGAGTCCTTCGTCGTCGGGATCTTCAGGGCGCTGGCGGTCATGCAGGCACCCTAGCACTATCCGAAATATTCGCAATATCCGCATCTAACGCAACAACGAGCAGGCCGGGGAACACGGCCGTGCCGCCCCCGCCGTCTCTCGGGCGAGAAGAGTACGCCGACCGAGGGGATCGATCACGGGCGCGAAGATATCGGAGTCGGCAAGGTCGACGAGCCACCGTATTCGCATCGCGCTACGCGACGTTGCGAGTGGCACGCCCGGAGGGATTCGAACCCCCGACCAGTGGATTAGAAATCCACCGCTCTATCCAGCTGAGCTACGGGCGCAAAGAGGCGATAACGGCGCGGAAAGTCCCATAGACCTGAGGCGTCCGCAAGGGCTGGACGCGAGGGCGTCGCGCGCGACTCAATGCGCCGTTGCGGCGGTCTTTGGCGCGGTTTCGCGGAGATACGCCTGGGCTATCGTGGCTTCGTCGATGAAGCCGAGGACGTGGCCTTCTCGGTCGATGATGGGGAGCTCGGGGAGTCGCTCGGAGCGCATGAGCTCGAGGGCCGTGAGGAGGTTGTCGTCGCTGTGGACGCTGATGGGGGCTCGCATGATCTCGGACGCGGTGACGAGGAGGGCGAGCGCGGAGTCGGCCTCGAGGAGCGCGAGCTCTTCGCCGGTGACGACGCCCACCATGCGGTCCTCGGCGTCGACTACCGGGAAGACGCGCTGCTCGAGGCCCTCGGTCTGACGGAGAAGGTCGCCGCCACGCGAGGCGAAACGGAAGCGCACCTTACTGCTGCCTTCCTTCATGGCGAAGGCGTCGAGCTTCATCGATTCGAGCGCGACGAGGGGGCCGCTGTCACGCAGGTGAATGCCGTCCTGCGCGAGGAGCGCCTCGTAGATGGCGGCGGGGCGCAGCCGCGACGCGATGACGTACGCGGCGGTGTTGGCGATCATGAGCGGCAGGATCAAGCCGTAGCCCGACGTGAGCTCGACGATGATGAGCACGCTGGTCATCGGCGCGCGGATGGTGCCGCCGAAGGTTGCGCCCATGCCGACGAGGGCGAACGCGCCGAGCGTGCTGTCGGGGTGGTGGAAGATGGTGCGATCGAGCGACCCGAAGGCGCCGCCGAGCATCGCACCCATGAAGAGCGCCGGCGCGAAGATGCCGCCCGCGCCGCCGCTCGCGTAAGAGCACACGGTCGCCACGAGCTTCATCGCGCAGAGGACGAGCATCACCTTCACGGTGAGGCTCGCAGTGAGCGCCTGATCGAGGACGGCATAGCCGCCGCCGTTGATGCCACCCATGTGGAACCACGCCATCACCGCCGCGGCGATCGCGCCGGTCACCGCGCCGCCCACTGCCGGCTGAGCCCAGACCGGAATGCGCGTCTGCCCGCGGAAGCGCTTTCGCACGAGAAGTAGCCCGTCGGTGAAGCAGATGGACACGAAGGCTGCTGCGACGCCGAGCGCGGCGTAGAGGACGAGCGAGCGCGCATCGACGAGGCCGTACGTCTGCTTGACGTCGAAGATGGGATGCGCGCCGAGCACGCTGCGCTCGATGACGGCAGCGAGCGCGGCCGCGACGATGACACCGGACAGCACCGTCTGGTCGAGATTGCCGACGACCTCCTCGATCGTGAAGGTGACGGCCGCGATGGGCGCGTTGAAGGCCGCGGCGATGCCCGCTGCGGCGCCCACCGGGAGCAAGCGACGGCGGTTCTTCGGTGAGAGGCGGCCGAGCCTTCCGAGGGCGCTTGCGACGCCGCAGCAGATCTGGACCGTCGGCCCCTCGCGGCCGAGTGAGCCG
Source organism: Polyangiaceae bacterium (assembly GCA_036272055.1). GTDB lineage: Bacteria > Myxococcota_A > Polyangia > Polyangiales > Polyangiaceae > DASZVB01. Next base: position 5,532 of record DATAZL010000108.1, read on the forward strand.
CCTGAGCCGATCTGGATGCCCGACAGAAAGAACTTGCCGATCGCATCGCGCAGGCGAACGACGCCGTCGCGCGACGCGTAGGCGACCTTCACCTGCGGAATGCCGCTCCCACGTGCGTTCGGGAACACGAACTCGAGCAGAAGGCCAGAGACGAGGCCGCCGACGGCGGGCGAGATGATCGACCACGCGATGAAGCTGTCCCCCGGCGCGTTGATTGCTCGATTGAACATCAGCCGCTCGCCGATCGAGATCGCGAAGTGAAACGCGACGGCGGCGAAACCGCACACGACGCCGATGGCGATTGTCAGCGCGAAGAGCCGCTGGGTTTCCGTCGGAGCGAAGCGAAGCTCTGCCTTGAGCAGCCGGAGTCGAAGAGAGCGGAGCCAGGTTTCCAGCTTGAGACGAAGATTCATCGAAGGGCGGGTAGGTTACCGCGCCTCGCGGCGTCGTGTGCCTCTCAGTGCCCAAAAAGCGCTATCGTCGACCGCCAATGCGTGGCGAAAGGCCTCGATAATGACGGCGCACGGCGAGCGTCCGCGCTTCGGCCACGGTGACGTCACCGTCGTGTCGACGCTGCTCGTCGCGTCGATCGTGCAATCGCTGCCGCCGCTCCTGAACGCCGCTGGCACGCAATCCGATGCGGCCGTCGTCGGGCTCCAGGCAATGCACGCGCTGCGCGGGGAAGCGTCGTGGTTCCTCTGGGGGAGCGGCTACCAGACGTCGGTGGATTCGTGGCTCGCCGCCGCCTTTTTCCGGATGTTCGGCGCGACGCCGCTCGTGCTGATGCTGTCGAGCTTCGTCGGATATCTCGTTCTCACCGGGTTCGCGTACGCGACGTTGCGGCGGAGGTTTCCGCCGTGGTCGGCGGCTCTCCTCGTCGCGCCGCTCGTGCTGATGGCGCCACCGGTGCACATCTACGCCTTCTATCCGCCGCGGCAGGCGTCGCTGACGCTCTTCTTCGCCGCGCTGTGCACTCTCGACGGCGCGACGACCGCGCGACGCGTCGCCCTCGGCGCGCTCCTGGCCGGGCTCGCGTGCTTTGCGGATCCGTATGCGCTCCTCTTTCTTCCGGCCGCCGTCGTATTCCTCGTTCTGCTCACTCGAGACCGGCGCTTGCTTGCAGTGGGCGCGGTCGCGCTCGTCGTCGGGCTCGTGCCGTTCTGGCTCCTGTCGCACAGCGCGGGCGCGCGTCACGGCGTGTTCCAGCTCGACAGCGCGTCGTTCGGCCGTCACGTGAAGCTGCTCTTCGGCGAGTGCTTGCCGTATCTGCTCGGCACCGAGGTGAAGCAATTCGTACCGGGGACGGGTTACGTCGTCTGGCAGCCGCCGCGTCCCTTCCGCGTCGTCGAGATGCTCGGCGCGTGCTCGCTCATCGCCGGCATCGTCGTGGGCGGCGTCATCGCGCTCCGGCGGCGCGACGTCCTCGACGCTCGACGGCTCGGCGTCGCGGGCGCCGTCATGCTCCCGATCACGCTCGCCGCGTTCTCGGTGTCGGTGATGGCGATGGATCGGCTCTCCGCGCGTTACCTCGTCGCGATCGTGCTGATGGCGCCGTTCGCGCTCGCGCCGGTGCTCCGCGTCGCCGGTCGCCGCACGGTTCTGGTGATGCTCGCGCCGTATCTCGTGTCGATCGCCGTCGGTGGATGGCTCGGCTACGGTGACAACGTCGACGGCGCTCGCATCCGCACGGAGAACGGTCGCGCCGAGGACGAGCGACAGCTCGTAGAAGCGCTCCACGCGCGCGGCCTGCGCTACGGCTATGCCGATTACTGGGTCTCGTATCGGCTCACGTTCTTGTTTCACGAAGATCCGATCCTCGTGCCGTGGCACGCCGCGCTCGATCGCTATCCGCCGTATCGTCGCGCAGTGAAGAGCGAGCGCACCGTCGCGTACGTCTTCGATCCGTACTGGTCGCAGGAAGATCTTGCTTACCGGAAGAGCGAGCTCGCGACGGGCAAGGTCGGCTTCGAACCCGGGTTCGACGAGTTTCGCGCGGGCCGTTACACGGTGCTCGTGCTACGCCAGGATCAGCCTGGCGATGTCCGCGTCGCCGGCGCTCACGGTGGTCCGGTCGTCGCGTCGCCCCTGCTCTAGAGGGCTCTGCCTTCGACGTCCGAAAACCGCGAGACAGCCCCCTCCCCCGCCGCCATGATGAGCGCCGTGGAACTCGACCGTGATGCGTTCTATCGCGCGCTCCAAACCCGGGATGCGCGCTTCGACGGGCGGCTCTTCGTGGCGGTCCGGACGACCGGCATCTATTGCCGTCCCATCTGCCCCGCTCGCACGCCGAAGCTCGAAAACATTACATTTTTCGTCTCCGCCGCTGCCTGCCAGGAAGCTGGATATCGGCCGTGTTTGCGCTGCCGACCCGAGACATCGCCCGACGTCGGCGCGTGGCACGGCTCGTCGAGCACCGTCGCCCGCGCGCTCGCGCTGATCGAGGGCGGCGCGCTCGATTCGGGCGACGTCGAATCCCTCGCCGAGCGCCTCGGAATCGGCGATCGGCAGCTCCGGCGGCTCTTCCAGGCACACCTCGGCGCGTCCCCTCTCGCCGTCGCACAGACCCGGCGCATCCATCTCGCGAAGCAGCTCATCCACGACACGTCGCTGTCGATGTCCGACGTCGCGATGGCATCCGGCTTCGGCAGCGTGCGTCGCTTCAACGAGACCTTTCAGCACCTCTTCGGACGCGCTCCCGGCACGCTCCGGCGCACGAAAGCCGGCGCGCCCGCCGCCGGCACACCGGTGACGCTCGTCCTTCCGTACGCCGAGCCCTACGACTTCGCGTCGCTCCTCGGCTTCCTGAAGACTCGCGCGATCCCCGGTGTCGAATCGGTCAGCGACAAACGCTACGCGCGCACCATCGCGACGGAGAACGCGCACGGCACCCTCTCCGTCGAGGCCGATCGTCCGGGACGGCTGCGGCTCACCGTGCACCTGCCGAACCTCACCGCGCTGCCGTCGCTCATCGCGCGAGCGCGACGGCTCCTCGATCTGGCCGCTGATCCGGAAGCGATCGCCGCGCATCTGTCGACCGATGCGCTGCTGGCGCCGCTCGTCCTTCGTCGTCCCGGGCTCCGGGTGCCCGGCGCGTGGGACGGCTTCGAGCTCGCGGTGCGTGCGATCCTCGGGCAGCAGGTGACCGTCGTTGCGGCCACGCGACTTGCCGGAACTCTCGCCGAGCTGTGCGGGGAGACCGTCGTATCGAGCCACCCGGCGCTCTCGCGGATCTTCCCGACGCCGGAGCGCGTCGCCGCGTGCGACCTGACGAAGCTCGGAATGCCGCGGTCCCGCGCCCGAACCATCACCGCCCTCGCCCAGGCGGTCATCGCCGATCCGGATCTGCTGTCCGGCGGGAAGAGCCTCGAGCTCGCCGTCGAACGACTCCGCGCGATCCCCGGTATCGGAGAGTGGACCGCGCAGTACGTGGCGATGCGCGAGCTCCGCGAGCCGGACGCATTTCCGGCAATGGATGTGGGTATCTTGAAAGCCCTCGGCGTCGCGAACGGCGGCGCGCGGCCATCGGCGGCGCGGGCGCTCGAGCTGGCCGAAAGCTGGCGCCCGTGGCGCGCCTACGCCGCTCTACATCTTTGGGCGTCTCTCGAAGACGCCGCCCCTGAACGAACGGAAGAAGTGGAGAAAGAAAATGGCCGACGCGTCGCCTGACCGTTACACGATCGATCGCATCTCGACGCCGATCGGCGTCGGATTGTTCATCACCGACGCGCGCTGGGCGCTCGCCGCGTACGACTGGACGGACTTCGAAGAGCGACTGATGCGGCTCTTCCGTCGCGGCGCAGGTCCGGGCGCGGTGCTCACGAGCGCTCGCTCCGACGGCGCCGTCCGCACGCTCCTCGAGCGCTACTTCGCGGGCGACGTGCACGCCATCGACGCCGTGAAGTGCGCGGTGCCCGGCGGCACGCCGTTCCAGCGCAAGGTGTGGGATGCGCTCCGCGAGATCCCAGTCGGCACGCGCACGACCTACGGCAAGCTCGCGGTGCGCATCGGCGCGCCGAAGGCGTTTCGCGCCGTCGGCCTCGCCAATAACCGGAACCCGATCGCGCTCGTCGTCCCATGTCACCGCGTCGTCGGCGCGGACGGTTCACTCACCGGCTACGCCGGCGGGCTCGACCGCAAACAGTGGCTCCTCGATCACGAGACGCGACACGCCCGGAGCGCGACGAACGCCTCCGACGTCGGCGGCACGCCCTGTCAGGACGTGTGGATGGCGAGCACTGCGTTGGCGAGCGCGACGTCTTCCGGCGACAGCTTGTCCATGCGGGCCATGAGCGCGCGCTGATAGCCGTTGAAGAGGGAGCGGTTCACGGCGGGGACCTGCGGCAAGAGCCGCTGCAGGATCTGCGTCGCCTCGAGCGACAGGGGCAGCGCGAAGATGACGTGTAGCTCGAGCACGTAATGGACCCAGCCCGCGTCACGGAGGGCCGCGGCAAGCCGCATCGCCGAGAGCGACGCGCTGTCGACGATGGGCCGCTCGACGCGATCGCCGCGCCGGGCGGCCTGGAGTACGTCCCAGAGGTGCGCGCTCAGCACGCGCTCCGCGCTCTTCGGTCGGCCGAGGGACAGCATCTTGTCGAACAGCTCTCCGAGGTAGGTGAACGCGTTCAGCTCCAGGGTCTCGATACCGTCCTTCGACTTGGGGTCGAGGACGGTCAGGGGCGGCGGCATGCTGGAGTTCATGACCACGGTGCCGGACCAGAGCTTCTGCGTGGCGTTTGCCGGGAGCACGGAAAACACGAGCTCTTGACGGCCGACGAGGATGCGGTCGCCGTCGTCCAGCCGGACCGAGCGCCGGATGCGCTGCTCGTTCACGAAGACGCCGTTGTCGCTTCGCAGATCTTCGACGAGCACGGTGCTGTCGTTCGCGAGGAGACGCGCGTGGCGACGTGACACGAGCGGATCGTCGACCACGATGTCCGACGTGGGGCTCCGCCCTATGACGTACTGGCCGGGCTCGAGCACCAGCTCTTCCCCACGGTAGAGAAGGCGAAACCGCGTCGCCCTCGAGTCGTTATTTCGCGCCGTTCCAAGCGGGCTCAGAGACCGAGCCATCGTGGCTTCAGCTTGGCAAAGCAAAGTGCATTCGTCCACCGCTGGTGCCAGAAGAGACAGAAGAGACGACGATGCCACTGCCGGCGATGTTCAGTGACGTGCGCTGTCGACGTCCGTATTCGAGAAAGCTATGACGATGAGCAGAAAGCGTATTTCTCATCCGCGATGTCGCTCGTAACCATCAGCCGCGACCTCTCGAAAGACGTGGGGCGCCTCAGATTCGCCGCACCGGTCGCCCACCTGTACAATCCATTGGACTACGCACGGGCACCACACGAGGCGTACCTGAAGACCTGGGGAAAAGGACCAAAACGGGTACTTTTCCTCGGAATGAATCCCGGTCCGTTCGGAATGGCGCAGACGGGAGTACCGTTTGGGGAAGTGCGGATGGTCAGGGACTGGCTCCGTATTTCCGGCGAAGTCACGCGGGCACCGGGTGAACACCCGAAACGCCCCATCCTCGGTTTCGCCTGCACGCGTAGCGAGGTGAGCGGATCACGGCTGTGGGGCTGGGCAAAAGACCGCTTCGCGACGCCGGAGGCGTTCTTCGAGAACCACTTCGTCGTGAACTATTGCCCCCTCGTATTCATGGAGGCGAGCGGGCGGAACCTGACGCCTGACAAGCTACCCGCCGCCGAGCGCGCTCCCCTCTTCGCCGCGTGTGACGAGGCAGTACGCCGCACCGTGAAGACGCTGAACCCGGAATTCGTCGTCGGAGTCGGCGCCTTCGCGATGGAGCGCGCGAAGACTGCGCTGCCCGATTTCACCGGCGTGATCGGCACGATCCTGCATCCGAGCCCCGCGAGCCCCAAGGCCAACCGCGGCTGGGCAAAGCTCGCGGAAGAGGAACTCGCGGAGCTCGGCGTCGCGCTTCGCTAGCTCGGCCTAAGCAGCCCGGTTCACGGAGCGACTTGCGGCGGACTTCTGCGAAGCGTCATCGGCCTTCGCCGGAGCGAAGGACGCGGCTTTGCCGCATTCGATGATCGCCAGCCAGCCTTCACCGGGGCACGCGACCACGGCCGCGCCCTCGGGATGGCCTTTCCACGGTTCGGAGAGGGCTGCGACGAGGGGGCTCGGCGACGCCTCGGGGTCTAAACCTGCGGCGATGACCAGGCTTTCGTAGCTCCAATCGCCGTCGGGATCGGCGCGGAGATCTGCGGGAACATCCAGGAGAGTCAGGGGATAGGCACGCATTTCCATTTTTTGGGTCTGCGACGCCGGGAGGAGGGGCGGCGTCACGTGGATCAACGCTTAGCACGACCACTGAACGTGTTCACAGTAAATCAGCTTTGCCATGGGGAAGCCCGTATAGCCGCGGTCAGAGGTCGAAAACGCCGCACGATCGCGAACGCGATAGCGAGTCGTGGGCGTCCGCGGCGTGCCGACGACGACGGTGCGCCGAGGCGGAGAAGGTGCGAGCGCGCCTCGCGATGGGACTTCGCGCCTCCGTCGGCCCGCGGCGCGCGTCGCCCTCGCCGACGATCCGCCGCGAACACCCGTGGCACATGCCGTGCAGCACGCGGCGATCCCGAACCGGAGATCCACGTGAAGAAAACGGCGAGCAAGACGAGCAGCACGAAGACGAGCAGCACGAGCACACGAAAGCCTCCGCCTCCCGCGCGCAGAGCGCCGGAGCCGGCGCGCAGGGCACCGGCCGCACCGACCAGGCCAGTGGCCGCAAGCAAGTCGGCAACGTCGAGCAAGCCCACGACAGGGAGCTCATCGATGAAGACGTCCAGGTCGCAACAGAATGCCGCCGGGCCGGCCGGAGATACGGACAACGGCAACGCCGGTGAGCTCCATCAGAAGGCCGGCGGCGAGCACGTGCCCCTGACGACGAACCAGGGCACGCCGATCTCCGACAATCAGAACTCGCTTCGCGCCAACCCGCGCGGGCCGACCCTGCTCGAGGACTTCATTCTTCGTGAGAAGATCACGCACTTCGATCACGAGCGCATCCCGGAGCGCATCGTTCACGCGCGCGGCACTGCGGCGCACGGCTTCTTCGAGCTCACCGAGTCGCTCGGCGAGTACACGACCGCGAAAGTCCTGACGGAGGTCGGCGTGAAGACGCCGCTCTTCACGCGCATCTCGACCGTCGCGGGCGGCGCCGGCTCCGTCGACACGCCGCGCGACGTCCGTGGATTCGCCGTCAAGCTCTACACCAAGGAGGGCAACTGGGACCTCGTCGGCAACAACATCCCCGTCTTCTTCATCCAGGACGCCATCAAGTTCCCGGATCTGATCCACGCCGTGAAGATGGAACCGGATCGCGGCTTTCCGCAGTCGGCCACGGCGCACGACACCTTCTGGGACTTCATCTCGCTGACGCCCGAGTCGATGCACATGGTCATGTGGATCATGTCGGATCGGACCATCCCTCGCTCCCTCCGCATGATCGAAGGGTTCGGCATTCACTCCTTCCGGCTCGTGGCGGCGGACGGCAAGTCGACGTTCGTGAAATTTCACTGGCGCCCGAAGCTCGGACTGCAGTCGACGATCTGGGACGAAGCCGTGAAGCTCGCGGGAGCAGATCCCGACTACCAGCGTCGCGACTTCTTCGAGGCGATCACTCACGGGCAATTTCCGGAGTGGGAGCTTTCCGTGCAGCTCTTCACCGAAGAGGACGCCGAGCGGTTCGACTTCGACCACCTCGACGCGACGAAGCTCATCCCGGAAGAGCTCGTCCCTCTGAAGGTCATCGGCCGGATGGTGCTGGATCGCTATCCGGATAATTTCTTCGCGGAGACGGAGCAGGTCGCGTTCTGTCCGTCGCATCTCGTGCCGGGAATCGACTTCTCGAACGACCCGTTGCTCCAGGGACGTCTGTTTTCGTACCTCGACACGCAGCTCTCACGCCTCGGCAGCCCGAATTTTCATCAGCTCCCGATCAACGCGCCGAAGTGCCCGTTCGCCAATCACCAGCGCGACGGCCACATGCAGACGCAGGTGCCCAAGGGCAACGTCGCGTACGACCCGAGCTCGCTGTCGAAGGCTTCGGCGCGCGAGACGAGCGCCGGCTTCCGGTCCGCCGCGTACGCCGAGGACGGGCAGCGCGGGCGCATCCGCGCGGAGACGTTCGCGGACCACTACACGCAGGCCCGTCTCTTCTACCGGAGCCAGACGAAATACGAGCAGGCGCACATCGCGTCGGCGCTCGTCTTCGAGCTGTCCAAGGTCGAACAGACCCACGTGCGCGAGAAGATGGTCGGCCATCTCGCGAACATCGACGGCTCGCTCGCGAAGCGCGTCGCGACCGGCCTCGGCCTTCCGTCGGTGCCGACGCCGCCGGTACCGGCAGTGCCGCCGCACGATATGAAGCCGTCTCCGGCGCTGCAGCTCATCGGCAAGATGCTCGACACGTTCGAGGGACGCTGTCTCGGCGTGCTCGTCGACGACGGCTCTGACGCAAAGACCGTCGCGTCCCTCGTCGAGGCCGCCACCGCCGCCGGTGGAAGCGCGAAGCTCGTCGCGCCCAAGGTCTACGGCGCGAAGCTCTCCGACGGCAAGACCGTGCCGGCAGACGGGCAGCTCGCCGGGACGCCCTCCGTCGTGTTCGACGCCGTCGCAGTCGTCCTCTCCGACGCGGGCGCCGAGCGACTGTCGAAGGAAGCCGCTGCCGTCGATTTCGTGCGCGACGCCTTCGGGCACCTGAAGGCGATCGCCGTCGACGACGGAGGCCGCGCGCTCCTCGAAGCCGCGGGCGTCGAGCCCGACGACATGGTCGTGGACGCCAAGAACACGAAGCGATTCATGGGCGCAGCAAAAACGCGCGCCTGGGATCGCGAAGCGCAGGTGCGCACGCTGGCTTAGTACTTCCGCCTCAAACAAGCGAACCTACGCGAGTAATTCCGCATCGACGATTCCCTCGTCCGAAGCACGAAAGAGCGACTAACTGCGCGAGCACAGCGAGCACGCCGAAGGCGAAGCTGCGGGGGGCCAAGGCCCCCCGCGAGCACAGCGAGCACGCCGAAGGCGAAGCTGCGGGGGGCCAAGGCCCCCCCGTCAGTAACAGCAGTTCGCCGCAGGCGAAGCTGCGGGGGGCCAAGGCCCCCCGCGAGCACAGCGAGCACGCCGAAGGCGGCGGGGGGAGCAGTTCGCCGCAGGCGAAGCTGCGGGGGGCCAAGGCCCCCCCGTCAGTAACAGCAGTTCGCCGCAGGCGAAGCTGCGGGGGGCCAAGGCCCCCCTGCTAAGAAGCAGCCGCGGTCGCGCGCTTCGAGGCGGCGAGCGCGGCCTGGATCTCGGCGGTGATGGACGCGCGGAGCGCCTGGAGCTGATCGGTGCGCGTCCAGAGCCAGAGCTGCACCTGGGCGCTCGATTCGCCCATCGACGCGATGAACACGGTCGGCGCCGGCTCGGCGAGGCAGAGCGTGTTCTTGTCGGCGACGTCGAGGAGAAGCGCGCGCACGGCGCCGAAGTCCTCGTGGTGTCCGAGCGCGACGGTGAGATCGAGGCGGCGGAGCGGGAACCGCGTGTGGTTCGTCACCTTCGTCTTCAGGACGAGCTCGTTCGGGATGCGGACGAAGCGATTGTCCGGCGTGCGAAGCGTCGTCGCCATCATGTCGACGCTGAGCACCTCGCCGAGGAGCGTGTCGACCTCGATGAGATCGCCGACACGAAACGGACGCTCACCGAACAGGAAGAAGCCGCTGATGAGGTTCGACAGCGTCGTCTGGGCGGCGAAGCCGACCGCGACGGTGAGGACACCGGCTGCGCCGAGGACGGCGTTCAGCTTGAACCCCATCTCCTCGAGGGCGCCGGCGAGCCCGAGCGCGAGAAAGCTCCACGTGACGAGGCGGCTGACGAGCAGCGCGCGCTGCATGTCGCCCCGGAGCGCCACGAGGCGACGGACCCAGCGCCCGAGGAGCGACGCAAAGAGCGCAGTGATGAAGAACAGCGCGATGGCGCGCACGCCGTCCACGAGCCGATCGGTCGTGAAGAAGTCGACGGCGCGCATGACCTGCTGCTGATTCATGGTCGTCTCACCGGAAGAGAGTGCCGAACGCGCGGAACATACCGCCGTCCTCGATGTCGCGGGGGCCGGTGACGCGAACCGCGCCCGGCGCGACGGGCGGCGGCGAGTCTCCCACGACGATGCGCGCTAGCTCGCCGGAGCGCTCCATCGTCACCGGTTCGGTCCAGAGCCGTCCGCCCTCGGAGGCGTAGACCGAGAGACGTCGCACCGGCAGGTTCACGCGCTCGCACACGAACGGCTGCTCCGACTTGTTCTCGATCGAGACGGCGGTCATCACCCGGTGCGGCGCCAGCGATGCCTCATCGAGGACGAGTCTTCCGTAGGTGCGCGTCGCGTAGCAGAGCTCGCCCTCGCGCGTGTTCGGTCCGAGCCACGCCTCCTTCGGCGGCGACACCGGTAGATCGCCGAGCATCTCGTCTTCACCCTGGAGAAGGCGCACCCACACCGGCGAGCCGACGTAGAGGGTGACGCGGGTCTCCGGCAAGATCGTCAACGGATTTTCCGGACGCGTGACCACCGTGCGATCCGGCAGGACCGGCAAGATGCGGAGCTTCGGCGTGTCACTCGCCGTCACGTAGCGCGTGATCGTCGTCTCGCGCGCGTCGCGATTCGGTTCCGGCGCGTCCTTGGTCGGACGCAGTAACATCGAGTCGAGCGTCGCGGGCGCGCGGCTCGGCGGTGCCGGCACCTCGGTCGACACGATCCGTTCGTTACCGTCCTCGGGGTGCTCGCGACGCACCTGCCACTCGTTCGCGAGACGGATCACCTTGATGGCGAGCGGCCCGATGCGGAAGCGCCCGGCTTGTCCGACGGGGATCGTGAAGGAGCCCCACCAGACGGAACGCGCGCTCGTATCCGAGGACACGGCTACCCCGTAGCGACAGAAACGTTGGCGATCAAGCGCGTCCATCACCAACGCGGCGCGAGTGCGCTCGCACGGCTCTACCCGGGTGTCGCGACAGCGCGTATCTTCCCGCCATGAGCTTTGCTTCCAGGGTGGGTTCCGGGGTCGCGCTCTGCGCGTTGTTCGCGACGGCGTGCGGCGGCTCCGCCCCTGCGTCGAAGGCGCCCGCGGCCGAGACCACGCAGTCAGCGGCCGCGACGGACACGAAGCCGGAAGCGGACAGCGACTCGACCTCGTCGGACGCGACCGGCGGCAAGCCCGCCGGCGAACCCGTCAAGACGGACTCCGCCGCCGCGAGCGATCCGACGTTTCCCGAGGGCGCGTCCGTGGACCAGGCGACCGCCGCAGTGCCGAAGGGTGCGGCGCGCTCGAACATCGACGCGGACAGACTCGCCGAACCACTCCAGCAAGAGTCGGTCTACGAACCTTGCAAGGTCGGCACGCAGCACTTCAAGGTGCGGGTCGCGGTGTGGGCGGGTCAAGCCGTCGGCGTCGACGTGACGACGTCGAACAAGAAGCTCGCCGCATGCATCGACAAGCAGATCCGATCAATAACCTGGCCGGACAAGGTGCATTCCCTGAACACCGTCGAGTTCTCCTTCTGAGACGTGCTCGCCGTCCTCGACTGGTCCCTCACTGTCCTGCACGTCGCGGTCGTGCTCGCGTTCGTGTTCCTCTGGATCCCGAGGTCGACGGCGAGGTGGCACTACCGGCTGGTAGCTCTTGTAGCTTTCTCGTGGATCGTCGTCGGATTCATGAAGGGAAGCGTTGGTTACTGCTTCCTCACCGACCTCCACTGGCGCGTGAAGCGGGCCCGCGGCGTCACTCATCTGCCGGGATCATTTCTCAAATACATCGCTGACCACGTCAGCGGCGCGAACGTCTCGCCGGGCCTCATCAACGGGATCGCTGCCGTGACGTTCGTCGGAGTCTGCGTGGCCGCGGTATTCCGCTTCATTCAGGCGCGACGCGAGCGCGCCGCGTGACGCCGGCGCTCGGCGGCGAGAGCTCGTAGCTCGCGCCAAGCTTCTGTCGCTCGTCGCCAGGGCGCCCAGACTCCGACGTCGCGATCCGGTGACGGTCTCGAGACGAACAGCGAGTCGCGGACGTTTCAGGCCACGCCAGGATCGTCTCTGCCTAGCATGGTCATGCTATGGCCGTGGTTGCCGTTGCAAGCGACTCTCTTCCTGGGACGAGGGAGAGAAGATGCGACAAACGAGGCAATCAGCGGAACGGCTCGCGATCGATGAGCCGGAGCTCGATTGCCGCGACGACCGCCTCGACCTTCGTGCTGGCGCCGAGGCGCTCGTAGATCGTCCGGACGTGGGAACGGACGGTATTGACGCTGAGATTCAGCGCCAGGCCGATGTCGTCGTAGCTGTGGCCGTTGGCGAGATGCTTCAGGATCTCGCGCTGACGCTCGGTGAGGAGCCTCTCCGCCATCGCGGTCTGGGGGCGAACGGCCGCCATCTTCGCCGAGCTGCGTCGCGCCCGGCCGAGCACCAGGCGGGAAACCGGCTCCGACATGGGGACGCCTCCGCGAAGGAGCTCCCGGATCGCGTCGGGCAGACGCGGCGCGTCGGCCGCGAACAGATAGCCGCTGGCCCCGGCCTTGATCAGCTCGGTGACGCGCTGCTCGCCGACGGGTCGGGAAATCACCAGGATCGGCATCGAAGCCGCGGCACGGATCCGCTTCAGCTCGGCGACGTGCTCGAACGGGGGATCCGAGAACGCGATGACGATCGCGTCCGGATCGAAGCGCGAGAGCTCGCGCTGCGCGCGCTCGAAGGTGTCGACGACGCTGAGCGTGAGCTCGTGGTCCGTCTGCAGAGCAGTACGACCGATGCCGCCGTCGAGGCCGACGAGCAGCACCCTGGGAGCTCGCGTCTCCGCGAATTTTACGGACCCGTCTCCCATCAGCGCATCTCGATCTCGCGTCTGGTCCTCGCGCCACGCACTCGCGTGGGGGAATCCGTCGAAGTCACGGAACGCGAAGCTTACGTCGAGCCGCCGAGCGGGCGCAATGCCCGCAGCTTTCGTCACGGAAATCTCGTTCCACCGCAAATCCAAGCAAACGTCGGGGAGGTAATCTGACCATGGGTGAGCTTATGCAATCTGCCGGGCCAACCGCGCCGCGCTATCTCACGTGCTTCGAGCTCGATACGGATAGGCCGCCCGAGGCGCTGAGCATCCGGCGGACCCGTGGTCTACCTGGGGTAGAATTCTGGACTATAACCGCCTCGCAGCGTCCCCGGACCTTGGTCTCGGACATGTACACGGTGTGCTTCGTGCGGGCGCCCGGCGAAGGGACGCTCGGCAAGTGGTGGGCGCGCGGCGAAGAGCGCGCATTTGCGTCAGGCGACGTGATCGTCTCCGAGCCCGGCGAGGCTCAGTACGTGAAGAGCGCCGACGGGCCGGCGTCGTTCTTCTTCGTGTGCGTGCACCCGGACATCGTCACGCGGCTGGCGACCGAGCTCGGTCTGCCCGAGGGGCTACACTGGAAGACGCCGTTCCTCGAGCCGGGACGCCATCCGGAGCTGCTGGCGCGGCTCGCGGCGGCCGTCCACTCGCCCGACGAATCGCATACCTTCGTCGAGGCCTTCCACGATGCAATGGCGGAGCTCGTCGTCCGCGGCGCCGACACAGGCACCGCGACGAAGCGGACGGGGAACGCCAATCACCCCGGCATCCGTCGCGCGATGGAGAGACTCGCGACGAACTTCCGCGAGGCGACGACGCTCGACGATCTCGCGAAGGAAGCGCGTCTCTCGAAGTTTCACTTCGTGCGCTGCTTCCGTCAGGCAACGGGACTCTCCCCGCACCGCTACAGGAAGCTCCTCCGCGTGCTCGAGGCGCGTCGCTTGCTCGAGCACGGAATGTCCGTCGCCGAAGCGGCGGGTCAAGCAAGCTTCGCCGACGCGTCGCACCTCAGCAGGACCTTTCGCGAATGGCTCGGCGTGACGCCCGGACTCTGGGCGAGCGCGTGGCGCGCGAGTGAACCGTCCGAGCGCTCTGCGCCGCGTACGATGCCGCCACCCTCTTCCGAGTCTTTGCCCGCGAGCGACGTGGGCTGAAAGATCCCACGGATCGGGGCGAATGCCGCGCCTCGACGCGCTCGCGGGCCCCAGGCTGGATCTAGAACCGGCCTACAGCTATATCTCCGCCCAGTGCACGGGTTCGAGTGGGCCACTGACGCGTCCGTACTAGTCTACGGCGAAAGTGGCCCTCCCCGATGACGACCGAAAGCGGACAGCGCTTCTCGAAGAGAACGCACGCCTGCGGGGCGAGCTGCTGCGCAAGCGTACGCACAGCCCGATGTGGCCGGTCGTCGGCGGTCTCGCGGCGCACATCGCGCTTCGTCCGCTCCTCGATCCGTGGCTCAACGCGGGCAGCGACGCGAAGGTCGCCGGCGCGGTCGTCATCCTCGCCGTCCCCGTCGTGTTCGCGGGTGTCATGCTCGTGCGCGCGCTGCGGCGCAAACAGGACTGATTGAAAGGCTTCATTGGCACCTCCGAGCAAGATTTCGTTCGACGACGGCGGCTTCGTCCGGCTCATCCGCCGGCTCATCGTGGCGGTCGTCGTGGTCATCGCCTTCTTCGTCATCACGTCGGCGACGGTCACGCGCATCGACGCGGGTCACGTCGGCATCCGGGTGCGGCTCGCGGGCAGCGCCCGCGGCGTGCAGGACATTCCAGTCGTCACCGGCTGGGTCTTCTTCAATCCGCTCACCGAGCAGATCGTCGAATTTCCGATCAGCGTGCAGAACGTGGTGTGGACCGCGTCCGCGAACGAAGGGCGCACGACGGACGAATCGATCACGTTCTCGTCCGCCGAGGGCGTGAACATCAACTGCGACATCGGGCTCTCGTTTCACATCGATCCGATCCTCGCGCCGCACCTTTACCTGCGCTTTCGGCAGCCGAACATGATGCTGCTCGCGGACGGCTACGTCCGTAACGCCGTTCGCGAAGCCTTCAACGTCGTCGCGTCGAAGATGCCCGTGCAGGAGATCTACGGCGCCGGAAAGTCGAAGGTCGTCGCCGACGTCGGTGATCGGCTGCGCGACGCGCTCGGCAAGGACGGCTTCTTGATCGACCAGATCACGATCAACGGCGCGCTCCGCCTTCCGGAGAACGTCGCGACCGCCATCAACCGCGCGATGGAAGCGACGCAGAACTCCATCCAGGCCGAGAACCGCGTGCGCCAGGTGAAGGCCGAGGCAGAGCAGGCGATCGCCGAGGCGCATGGCGCCGCAGAAGCGGCGCGCCAGCGCGCGCAAGGCGAGGCCGATGCGGTGCTCATCCGAGCGCGTGCCGACGCCAAGGCGAACGAGATCATCCGTTACTCGACCACCGGCTCGGTGCTCCAGTACCGCGCCCTCGAGCGCTGGGACGGCAAGCTCCCGATGATGAACGGCAGCGCGGCGCTCCCCATGCTCACCTTCGACGTCTCCAAGCTCGGCGGCAACGACGCCGATCGCGACAAGCGCCTCCGCGAGCTCCTCGAAGAGACGGCGCCCGCAAAGCCCGCCAAGGCCGCAGACACGCAGACGCCAGCGAGCACGCCGGCAACGGCGCCGGTCGACACCGCGACGCCAGCGCCACCGACTCCGTGAGCATCTGACCGCCGCGTCCCGCGGCACAGATACCGGCATGCACGTGCGGCGCGAGCTGGCCCACGTGTGTGCCACCGGCAGCGTCGAGCGCCGTTTGCCCAGGTTTGTGGGCACTTCGCGCGCGGCATGGGCCGTGCTTCGAGAGCTCACTCCGCCATGAAAGACGAGTTCATCCGGAGTCTTTGGCTCATCGTCGGCGTCGCGCTGGCGGGCTGTTCCGGGAGCACGAGCGACGCTCGTCACGACACTGGAAGCGCCGGTGGAAGCGCGGGCCACGATGGCGCGGGCGGAGCCGGCACTGGCGGAACCGCGGCAGCAAGTGCGGGGGCGGGAGCAAGTGCGGGAGCGGGTGCAAGTGCGGGGGCGGGAGCAAGTGTGGGGGCGAGCGCCGGAGGGACTCCGGGTTCGGGTGGGTACTCGGGTGCGCGAGCGAGTGGCGGCGCGAGCGCGGGCGGGAGTGGCGGCGGCGCAGGGGGAGTTTCGTGCAGCGCAGAGACGTGCCGGTCGACGACGTGTGCGGGCTTCGGTTGCGGTCAGGCGCGGTGTTGTTCGGGCACATCGGGCGCATCGTCTTCGTCGTGCGTGCACGGGGCGGAGCGGTGTCCTGACGACCCCGCGGAGGTGTCCTTGCTTTGCAGGGGAGCAACGACGGGCTCGACGCCCACCAAGTTCGACACGACGTGCACGGCGGACGCCGACTGCGTCGTCGCCGCGAACTGGAACGGGTGCTGCTCCGCGGCCGCCATTGGATTGAAGACGTCCGAGAAGGCCGCATTCGACGCCTTCGAGGCGACGTGCGGCGGCATGCCGGTGTGCGACTGCTTCGGTGATCAGGTGAACACCGAGGACGGCTATCAGCTGACTGCGCCGGCCACGGCGCGCGCCGTCTGCTACGCCGGCACCTGCCTCTCGACGGGAATGCCCCTCCCCTGAAGGGCCACCGAATGAACCACGCAAAACGCACGACGCTGAGCACGCTGCTCGCCGTGATCGCCACGGCCGCGGGCTGCGGCTCCGGAAGCGACACGCCGTCACCGGACGGCGGTCTCGGCGCCGGAGGCGCATCGGGCAACAGCGGCGGCTCGGGCAGCACCACTGCGACCGGGGGCGATAGCGCGAGCGGCGGTGCCGGTGCGTCGAGCGGGGGCAATTCGTCGGGCGGCGTCAACAGCGGTGGTCGGACCGCAACCGGCGGAGTGACGAGCTCCGGTGGAACGCACATCGCCGGCGGAGCGAGCAACGGGGGCGTTGCCTGCATTGGCGACGACGGGAAGATCCCCCAGTACCTCAAACTCTGCGGCACCGCCGCCGACTGCAGCACGGTACGCATCGGCTCTTGCTGCGCAGGAAACCTGATCGTC
>DATAZL010000109.1:0-35862 GCA_036272055.1 Polyangiaceae bacterium
CGGGCTCGCATATGTTTACGGGGGGCCTTGGCCCCCCGCAGCGTCGCCTCCGGCGAACTGCTCCCCCCGCCGCTTCGCGGGCTCGCTTCGCTCGCGTAGTTCCGCGTCTGACGAACACCGCCGCGTCCCCCGAAAAGGGCGCGGCGGTGTTTTCGTTCATGCTGGCGACGTCACGGCGTCGCGGTGAACGAGTGCGATGCTCATCTCGCCGCGCACTTCACGACGCCGTTCGGGGGCGCGCTGAAGGTGTTCTCGAGACGGTTCCGGATGAGAAGGCCGCGAGAGTCGTCGAGCACGCTCCCGTCGAGCTCCGCCAGGTGCAACCGTTGCAGCAAGCGATCTCCGACGACGCGGAGCTCTGCCAGCACGATCTGCGTGCGCAGCTCGAACAGTGTTCGCCAGGTCTCGTCGGGTCCTCCCGCACTGAGTGGCGCGTCGATCTCGACCACGCGGAGCAAGTCGTCGTGCGTCTCGGCGAATCTCACCCTCGCAGCGAGTAACAGGGGGGTCTTGGCCCCCCGCAGCTTCGCCTCCGGCGAACTGCTCCCCCCGCCGCCTTCGGCGCACTCGCTCCGCTCGCGTTGTTCCCCATCTTTGATCCCTCGGGGACGGCCTCGCCGATGATGAACTTCCATGGACGCGCAGAGTGACGGCCGCGGGTGACGGTCGGGTGCGGTCCGGGAAACTTTTCCGCCCGCGATCAGTCCGGAAAGCTCGCGGTCGGCGGCACGTGTCCCGGCGTGGACTTCCGGTGTCGCGGCTGGGGTGAGGGTAGGGGGGAACCCGGCGCGACAGCAGGCGTCGCGGACACGTCCGGCGCGACCAACGTCGTGGACGCGACCGGCGTCGTGGATACGACGATCGCGATCGACGGCGCGGGCGCCGGCGTCCTCACCGTGCGAGCCGGCGTCTTCACGGAGTGCGCCGGCACGCGTCCCGCGGGCCGTCGTGCAGTGGGCGCTGCCGGGTGCGCGTCGCTCCGGCCGAGCATCACCACGAGCACGAGCGCCGCGAGCAAGCCGGCAGCGCCGACCACCACGTCGAGGGTGCGCATCTTGCGGCGCGGGGGTTCCGGCGCGGGCTCCTCGCGCATGTCGACGAGCCGGACGGGAACCAGCGAGTCGACCGGCTTCCAGTACTCTCCCGTCAGCGAGAGCCGGGACTCTCGGAGGAACTCATCGACGTCGGATCCATCGGGAGGCTTGTTCGCCACGCTGAAGCTCCGCTCAGACCGTGATTATACCGCGTCACGGGCCGTGCGCCCGCGCCCGCTTGACGTCGGGGAGGTTAGGGGCAAAGGTTTCTCCTGGTCGTTTCAGGAACTTACCTGGAGGTATCGCAATGGAATGGGTGACCCCGAGTTTCGTCGAGATCGAAATGAGCGCCGAGATTGGCTCCTACCAGGACGACTTCGACGGCATCTGAGGATTGAAGGGGCGCGTCGCCGTCGGCACGCGCCGGAGGTACGCGCCCTTGTACATCCGAGTTCTGGGCTCCGCCGCAGGCGGAGGCTTCCCACAATGGAACTGCGGCTGCCCGAACTGTGCCGGCGTTCGTAGCGGCTCGATCGCCGCTTCCCCGCGCACGCAAGAGTCGGTCGCCGTCAGTCGTGACGGTCGCTCGTGGTTCCTGCTGAACGCCTCACCCGAGATCCGTCAGCAGATCGAGGGCTTCGCGTCGCTCCACCCGCGCTCGAGCCGTGACACGCCGATCTCCGGCATCCTGGTCACGAACGGCGATCTCGATCACTGCCTCGGCCTGCTCTGTCTCCGCGAGTGGCAGCGCTTCTCGGTCTACGCGACGGCGCGCGTACGAGACGGCTTCGCGCGCAGCGTGTTCGCGAAGACGCTCTCGCGCTTCGACGGTCAGGTGACGTGGCGCGCGCTCGAACCCGGACGCGAAGAGCCGCTTCTGCTCTCGAGCGGCGAACCGAGCGGGCTCGACGTGCTCGCGGTCGCGGTGCCGGGGAAGGCACCCCTTCACCTCGCCGACATGGGGAGCTCGCCGGAGGACAACATCGCGCTCCGGATCCGTGATCGCGAACGCGGCGTCACGCTCGCGTATCTGCCCGCGGCCGCGGGCCTCTCCGACGGCGTGACGGAAGTGGTGCGCGGCGCCG
The DNA here is from genome assembly GCA_036272055.1 of Polyangiaceae bacterium. GTDB lineage: Bacteria > Myxococcota_A > Polyangia > Polyangiales > Polyangiaceae > DASZVB01. The sequence goes on from DATAZL010000109.1 coordinate 2,120, forward strand.
ACGCCGTGTTCCTCGACGGCACGTTCTGGTCGAGTGACGAGCTCGTCCGCCTAGGTGCGAGCGACAAGCGCGCCGAGGACATGGCGCACTGGCCGATCGGCGGTGACACGGGAAGCCTCGCGTGGCTCGCTGGGCTTGCGGCGCGTCACCGCGTGTTCATTCACATCAACAACACGAACCCGATGCTTCGAGACGACTCGCCGGAGCGCGCCGCGGTGGAGCAGGCCGGCGTCGCCGTCGCGTTCGACGGCATGGAGCTCACGCTATGACGGACGCTCCCTGGTCGCGTGAGGAGTTCGTCGAGAAGCTTCGCTCGGAGGGCGCGAGCCGTTACCACGACCATCACGCCTTCCACGTACGCATGCACGCCGGGAAGCTCGGCCGTGAAGAGCTTCAGGCGTGGGTACGGAATCGTTACTATTATCAGACGCGCATCCCCATCAAGGACGCGCTGATTCTCTCGAAGTCCGAGGACCCCGTCTTTCGCCGTGCGTGGATACGTCGCATCGTCGACCACGACGGGGCGGAAGACGGCGAGGGCGGCCTCGCGCTCTGGCTCCGGCTCGCCGCGGGCGTCGGATTGAACGTCGAGGAAGTGCGTTCGCTCTCCGGCGTGCTGCCCGGAGTGCGCTTCGCCTGTGACGGCTACGTCGAGCTCGTCCGCGAGCGGCCCCTCGTCGAGGCCGTCGCGTCGTCGCTCACCGAGTTCTTCGCGCCGGATCTCATGTCGCGCCGTATCGCAGCGTGGGAAGAGCACTACCCCTGGGTCGATCGCTCCACGATCGAATATTTTCGCTCCCGCGTGCCGCGCGCGCGGCGTGACTCGCTCGAAGCCATAGAGTTCGTCGTGGCCAACGCGACCACGCGGGCCGAGCAAGAGAGATGCGTCGCGGCGTTGATCAGAAAGACGGAGATCCTCTGGCATCTCCTCGACTCGGTCGAGTCCGCGACGAGCCGCGCCGCGCAGGGTGCCCCATGATCACCGACCAAGCCTGCCCGCGGCTATCACCGAAGGCGCGTCTCCGCGTCGACAAGAAGACGGGGCAGAAGGTGCTTCTCTACCCGGAAAAGGGGCTTCTTCTCAATCCGACCGGCGCGCGCATCCTCGAGCTCTGCACCGGAGAGCGAACGGTCGCGTCGATCGTCGAGCTACTCGTGGGCGAGCACTCCGCGGCGCTGCCCGGCACGATCGCCGCGGAGGTGAACGGGTTCCTGCAGCGGCTCTTCGACGCCGGCCTCGTGAAGACGGAGCCCGTGTGACGGAGGAGCGGCCGTACACGCTCATCGCGGAGCTCACCTACAGGTGTCCGCTCCGGTGCGTGTACTGCTCGAACCCGGTCGACTTCGCGACGCGGAAGGACCGGCTCGGCACCGACGACTGGAAGCGCGTGCTCACAGAGGCCGACGACCTCGGCGTGATGCAGCTCAATCTGACCGGCGGCGAACCGCTCGTCAGGAGCGACCTCGAGGACATCGTGCGGCACGCCGCGCAGCTCGGTCTCTACACGAACCTCATCACGAGCGGCTTGCCGCTCACCCGCGAGCGGCTCGTCGCCCTGCGCGACGCGGGGATCGACAGCGTGCAGCTCTCCATCCAGGACGTCGAGAAGGCGTCATCGGAGCGGATCGCGGGGCGCGAGTCGTTCGAGCAGAAGCACGTCGTCGCGTCGTGGGTGAAGGAGCTCGGGTTGCCGCTGACGGTGAACACCGTGCTTCACCGCGACAACATCGCGCACGTGCCGGAGATCGTCGCGCTCGCGGAGCGCTTCGGCGCGGAGCGACTCGAGCTCGCGAACACGCAGTACCTCGCGTGGGCGCTCGTCAACCGCGAACGGTTGCTCCCGACGCGAGACGCTCTCGAACGCGCGCGCGCCGAGGCGCTCACCGCGCGAGAACGGCTCAAGGGCAAGATGGAGATCCTCTTCGTCTTGCCGGACTACTACTCGGATCGCCCGAAGGCGTGCATGACGGGCTGGGGCAAGCGCTACATCGTCGTCTCGCCCGACGGCCTCGCGCTGCCGTGTCATCTCGCGCACACCCTCCCCGGATTGACGGCGGAGAACGTGCTCGAGCGGTCGCTCCAGTCGATCTGGAACGACTCGGCGATGTTCCGCGCGTTCCGCGGCGAGGACTGGATGAAGGAGCCGTGCCGGACCTGCGAGCGTCGCAGCATCGACTTCGGCGGATGCCGCTGTCAGGCGTTCGCGCTCACCGGCGACATGACCGCGACGGATCCGACGTGCGGCCTCTCGCCGGACCACGCACTCGTCGAGCAGGCTCGCGAGCACGCCGCACAGCTCGTCTCGGTCGATCGCCTCGCGAGCGGACCCTCTGCATCTCGCGAACGCGCCGATGTAGGTGTGACATTTCAGTATCGTGAAGCGCCGCGCCGCTCGCCAACATGAAGAAAAGTTGAACCGCGCGCGCGGGCACGAGCCTCGCCCCCACGAATAAATTCGAATATCTGGAAAGAATCCGGAGGCGTTAACACTCGTGTGCGCCGCGGCATGCGAAAGCGGCATGTCTGCACCAGACCCGGCTCCGAGGGCGCGAAAATCTTGGTACGCTCATGGCTTGGCCATCCCTCCGAAGAACGCCGCGCTTCGCTCCGTCGTCAGCGCGCTCGCCGGCTCCCTCGTAGCGTCCGCGCTCGTCGCGAGTCCCGCCTGTAGCTCAGGGTCTTCTGCCCCCCATTCCGGCAAATCCGGCGGCGGAACGGGCGGGAGCACCATGACGAAGGACGGCGGGGTGACCACCACGACGCCCGACGCGGCGAGCGCCGACGCGGGGCCGTTCGAGCCGATCGCGCCCGCCGTCTACGTCGCCAAGCTCAAGAACGTGCTCGTCGGTCTCCCGCCGACGGACGACGAGGTCAAGGCCGTCACCGCGGACCCGAACGCACTCGGCGGCCTCATCGACGGGTGGATGAAGCTTCCGCAGTACGACGACAAGATGCTCACGTTCTTCGAGCTCGCGTTCCAGCAGACGCAGATCTCGATCAACGATCTCGCCGATCAGACGTACCCGCGTGCCGCGGTCGTGAACCAGTCCACGCGGCTCCTGCTCACGCAGAACGTGCGGCAGAGCTTCGCACGCACGGCGCTCGCGCTCGTCGCGGAGGGCAAGCCGTTCACCGAGGCGATCACCACGCAGCGTCTCATGATGACGCCCGCGCTCATGGAGTTCTACGCCTACCTCGACGCCTGGCAGGTGGACGACGCCGGCAAGGTGACCGATCGCTTCAAGCAGGCGAACCCGACCGTGTCGATCACGGTGGAGGCGTCCGCCGGCCCGATCCCGTTGTCGGAGACGCTCGATCCGTCGAGCCCGAACTACATGCACTGGTACGATCCGGATCTCGCGAACGCCGCGACCGCGGGTACCAACTGCACCGAGGATCCGATCGTGTACCCCGCTCGCGGGGACACGCTGCACTTCTTGCTCTACGGGTCGCTCGTCGGTCGCAAGGACGCGAAGGGGAACACGTGCACCCAGTTCGGTGGCTCGGCGCTCGCGCCGCAGATCGTCGCCTCCGACTTCGACACCTGGAAGATGGTGACGATCCGCGAGCCCAAGGCGGGCGAGGCAGCGACGCCATTCTACGACCTCGCGAACCTCCGCTCGACGTCCGAGCTCGTGCTCACCATTCCGCGCATCGGCTTCTTCTCGACGCCGGCGTTCTTCGCGAACTGGCAGACGAACACCAGTAACCAGATGCGCGTCACGATGAACCAGTCGCTCATCGTCGCGACCGGCGCCCAGATCGACGGGACGGACCCGACGATGCCGACGAGCACGCCGGGCCTCGACACCGATCACGCGCAGCTCCCCGATTGTATCGTGTGTCACCAGACGCTCGATCCGACGCGGTCGATCCTCTCGTCCGCCTACTCGTGGAACTACCATCAGCAGGTCGACCCCGCGCTCACCGCCCAGAAGGGCCTCTTCGTCTTCCAGGGCGTGAGCAAGAACCTGACCTCGATCGCCGACCTCGCCGACACCCTGTCGACGCATCCGCTCTTCGCGACGGCCTGGGCGCAGAAGCTCTGTTACTACGTGAACTCCAAGGAGTGCGATCCGAAGGATCCGGAGCTCGCGCGCGTCGTCGGCGTGTTTCAGAGCACCGGTTATTCGTGGAACGCGCTCGTCAAGGAGCTGCTCTCGTCACCGCTGTCGACCGGCGCGGCGCCGACCTTGACCACGAAGGCCGGGCTCACCGTCGCGGTCTCCCGGCGTGACCACATCTGCGCAGCGCTGAACCAGCGTCTCGGCTTCACGGACCTCTGCGGTCTCGACGTCACCACGAAGATCGTCCAGAAAGCGATCCCGCAGATCGTCGCGGGGCTCCCTTCCGACGGATACGGCCGCGGCGCCGTCGCGCCGGTGCTCCCCAACGAGCCGACCCTTTTCTACCGCGCCGGCATGGAGAACATCTGCGCGAGCGTCGCAGCGCTCGTGGTCGACACTCCGGCGAAGACGCAGGTCGCCGGCGCGAAGCAATGGTCGAGCAAGGATCCCGACGGTGCCATCGCCGACTTCGTCGCGACCGTCATGGCCATCACTCCGTCGGACCCGCGCTCCGCAGAGCTCGTCACCGCGCTCCGCGCTCACTACGACGCCGCGACGAAGCAAGGCGCGGCCGTCACCAACGCACTTCGCTCCACCTTCGTCGTCGCGTGTCTCGCCCCCTCGGCAATCTCGATCGGTCTTTGAACATGTCACCGAAGATGATTTCCCGCAGAAACGTCCTGCTCTCCACCCTGTTCGGCACGGGTTACGTGGGTCTCCGCGCGCTCGCGACCGGGCTCCCCGCGTCCCTGCTGCTGAACCCGCGGCGCGCGTTCGCCGACGGCAACGTGCCGTGCCCGACCGGCAAGGCGCAGTTCGTGATCTTCAACACCTCCGGGCAGGGAGATCCGATCAACGCGAGCGTCCCCGGCACGTACGAGGACGCGAACATCTCGCACAGCCCCGATCCGACGATGGCGCCGGGGCCGCTCACCATGAACGGGCAGAAGTATACGGCGGCAGCGCCGTGGGCGACTCTCCCGCAGACGGTGCTCGACCGCACCTGCTTCTTCCATCTGATGACGAACACGCCGGTCCATCCCAAGGAACCGGACGTCCTCAAGCTGATGCACGTCGCTCAGCCGGACGAGATGTTTCCGTCGATCCTGAGCCGGCAGCTCGCGGGCTGTCTCGGGACGATCCAGTCGCAGCCCATCAGCCTCGGCGCGTCGTCGCCGTCGGAGGGGCTCACCTATGGCGGGCAGGCGCTCCCGATCATCCCCGCGCTCGCTCTGAAAGCGACCCTGACCAGCCCCGCGGGCCCGCTCACCGATCTGCAGCCGCTGCGCGATCAGGCGCTCGCGCAGATCTACGACATCTACCGTGGCTCGGCGACGAAGGCGCAGCGCGACTACATCGACTCGCTCGTGACGTCGCAGTCGCAGGTCCGCAACATCAAGCAAGCTCTGCTCGATCAGCTCTCCTCGATCGTCGACAACACGCCCGCGTCGCAGATCCTCGCCGCCATCGCCCTCATCCAGATGAAGGTGACGCCGGTCGTCGCGATTCACATTCCGTTCGGCGGGGACAATCACCGCGACATCGGTCTCGCCACCGAGGCGACCGAGACGGTCGCGGGCGTCGCGAGCATCGCGTCGCTGATGGCCCAGCTCGGCTCTGCCGGCTTGCAAGATCAGGTGACGCTCCTGTCGCTCAACGTCTTCGGACGGACCCTCGGTCCGAAGAACACCGATGGCCGCCAGCACAACCCGAATCACCAGGTGTCGCTCGCGATCGGCAAGGCGTTCCACGGCGGCGTCATCGGTGGCGTCGCGCCCTTCGCCGACGACTACGGCGCGACGTCCATCGACTCGAAGACCGGCGCGAGCGCACAGGGCGGCGACGTCTCCGCGCTCGGCTCGCTCGCGGCGTTCGGTCAGACGGCGCTCGTCGCGACGGGCGTCGATCCGACTACAGCAGCGAAGCTCGTGCCGAACAGCAAGGTCATCACCGGCGCGCTCGCCTGAAGGTGCTTCACGCGTCGACGAGCGCGCGGACGGCCTTCGCGAGCGACAGGGCGGCCGTGAGCCCTGGCGACTCGATGCCGAACAGGTTCACTAGCCCCGCGACGCCATGGTCGGGAGGGCCTTGCACGACGAAGTCCGCGTCCGGAGCGCCCCGGGGAGCGAGCTTCGGACGGACGCCGGAGTATGCCGGCGCGAGCGCGCCGTCCGGAAGCCCGGGCCAGTAGCGGCGCACGGCGGCGTAGAAGGCGTAGGTCCGCTGCGGATCGACGTCGTAGTGCAGGTCGTCGGCGGACGTCGCGTCGAGCCACTCGACGTCGGGCCCGAAGCGCGCCTGACCGGCGAGGTCCAGCGTCAGGTGCACGCCGAGCCCGCCGGGGACCGGCGTGGGGTAGACGAGGCGCGAGAACGGTGATGCGCCGGCGAGCGAGAAGTAGCTGCCCTTGACGAAATACGGCGTCGGGACGAGCTCCGGCGAGAGACCGTCGAAGCGTCGCGCGAGCTCCGGCGCGAAGAGCCCCGCAGCGTTGACGACGTTCTCTGCGACGAGCTCCGATGCCGAGCCGTGGCTCTCCACCGTGACGCGGATGCCGGACGCCGTGCACTCCGCGCGCGTCACCTTGCTGCCCAGTGCGAGGAGCGCGCCGCGATCCTCGGCGTCCGCGAGCAGGCTCTGCATGAACGCGTGCCCGTCGATGATCCCCGTCGAGGGCGAGAGCAGCGCGCCACGGCAGTCGAGCTCCGGCTCGAGCCGTCTCACCTCGTGCGCGTCGACGAGGACGAGATCGGCGGCGCCGTTCGCTGCGGCGCGGGCGCGGATGCCGTCGAGCCTGTCGACCTGCTCGACCGACGTCGCGACGATGAGCTTGCCGCATTTCCGGAACGGAACATGGCGCCGCTCGCAGTACTCGTAGAGCAGCCGTCGTCCGCCCACGCAGTGCACGGCCTTCGACGAACCCTGGGCGTAATAGATGCCGGCGTGGATCACCTCGCTGTTGCGGGCGCTCACGCCGGAGCCGATGCTCTTCTCGGCTTCGACGATCACGACCTCGTGACCTGCGTGGGCGAGCTCGCGGGCCACGGCGAGGCCCACGACGCCGGCGCCGATCACCAGGGTGTCGAGTCGTTCCAAGAATCCCGAGACTATCCGATCCGCGCGCTCTGTCCGCCGTCCACGGGAAGGAGCACACCGGTGACGAACTTTGCCTCGTCGGAGGCGAGAAACAGCGCGGCATACGCGACGTCCCAGGCCGTTCCCATCTTGCCGCCGAGGGGGACCATCGCGTCCCGCGCCTTGACCAGCTCGCCCTTGTCCATCTGCCTTGCCCTGGAAATGCTCTCTATTGCCATCGGCGTGTTCATGAGCCCGGGCAGGATCGCGTTGACCCGGATGCCGTGCTTGGCGTGGAGCATCGAGAGGCCGTGGGTGAACGCGTTCAGCGCCGCCTTCGACGACTTGTACGCGAGGATCCCGGCAGAGCAGATCGACGCGATGGACGACACGTTGATGATCGAGCCGCTCAGCTGTTCGCGCATCACCGGGACGACCTTCTTGCACGCGAAGAAGGCCGTCTTCACGTTCACGTCGAAGACTCTGTCCCAAGTCTCCTCGGTGAGACGCGAGAGGCCGCCGTCCCCGGTGCCGATGCCGACGTTGTTGTGCAGCACGTCGATGCGCCCGTAGCACGAAAGCGCTGTGGCGACGAACGCCTCGCAATCGGCTTCGAGCGTCGCGTCGGCGGCGACGGCGGTGCACGCGCCGCCCTCCTTCGCGATCAGCGCGGCCGTCTCTTCCGCCGAGTCGAGGTTCCGATCGACGGCGAGCACCCGGGCGCCTTCGCGGGCGAACAGCATCGCGGTCGCGCGGCCATTTCCGATCGTGTCCCCCGCCGTCTGTCCGGCGCCGACGACGATCGCGACCTTCCCGGCGAGCCTCACTGGGAGAACCCCGCGATGCCCTCGTCGAGCTGCACGCCGAAGGTGTTCAGCGCCATCGACACCAGCGTGTACTGGCCGACGGCGAACACGACGTCCATGAGCTGCTCGGTGCCGTACTTTGCGCCGAGCGCCGCCCAGGTCGCGTCGCTGAGCATCTGATCGTCGTGGAGCTCGTCCGCGGCGCGGAGCAGCGTCGCCTCGAAGGGGTCCCATCCCGGTGCGTCGGGCCCCTTCGCGATCCGCGCGACGTCGTCCTCCGAGAGCCCGACCGCGCGCCCGATGACGACGTGCTGTCCCCACTCGTACTCCGCGTTGCACCGGAACCCGGTTCGCAGGATCAGTAGCTCGCGGTCACGCGGCGAGAGCGTCGATTTGCCGAGCACGTGCCCGGCGAAAACCATCCATCGCTTGAGCAGCTTCGGGTGCCGGGCAAACGTCGTGAACACGTTGAGCGGCCGCTCGCGGCCAGGCCCGGGAGGGACGAGCTCGCGCACCTCGTCGGTGAGCTCGGCGTCGGAAAGCGGCAAAATACGGGGCTTCTGGAGACGCATGGTCCCCGACATATAACTCCGCGGAGCGTGCGTGGGCAGCCTTCCATCAAAGCTGCGGAACGCGAGCGAAGCGAGCCCGCGAAGCGGCGGGGGGCTAAGGCCCCCCCTTTTGTCAGGGAAACTGCTCGCCGATGAACATTTACTGAGCGCGCGGGTATCGCGGTCAGTCTTCTGAGCGCACTGTGTGGGGGGCGACGATGCCGTAGCGGTCGAGCTTGCGATAGAGCGTCGAGCGGTCGATACCGAGCACGCGCGTCGCGTCGCTCTTGTTCCACGAGACGGCTTCCATCACACGCTGGATGTAGCGGCGCTCCACTTCTTCGAGGGTGACGAGCTCTGCCGGGTCGGAGCCGGCGAGGAGCACGTGACTGCTCTTGTAGTCGCGGATCTTCGGGGGAAGGTCTTCCACGGTGATCTCCGCGAACTGGGTCAGGGCCACGGCGCGCTCGATCGAGTTCTGGAGCTCGCGCACGTTGCCCGGCCACGCATAGGAGAGAAGCTTCTCCGCCGCGTTCGGCGAGAGCCCGGTGACGTTCTTGCCGTGGCGCTGGGCAAACTTCAGCGTGAAGAGCTGCGCGAGCGAGAGCACGTCGTCTCCACGGCTCCTGAGCGGCGGGAGCTCCACGTGAATGACGTTGACGCGGTAGAAGAGATCTTCGCGAAAGCGCTTCTCGAGCACCTCGGTCTCGATATCCTTGCTCGTCGCGCACACGAGCCGCGCATCGAAGGGGATCTCGGGGCCGCCGCCGAGCGGCCGTACGCGTCGATCTTCAAGCGCGCGGAGGAGCTTCGCCTGCACGCCGAGCGGCATGTCGCCGAGCTCGTCGAGGAAAAGCGTTCCCCCCGACGCCTCGACGAAGAGCCCCTTCCGCGCGATCTTCGCGTCGGTGAACGCTCCCTTGGAATGGCCGAAGAGCTCGCTCTCGAGCAGGCTCTCGGGGAGCGCGGCACAGTTGATGGCCACGACGGAGCCGCTGGCGCGCCGGCTCTTCCGGTGAATGGCCCGCGCAACGAGCTCCTTGCCGGTGCCGCTCTCGCCGGTGACGAGCACCGTCGCGTCGGTGGCGCTCACCCGGTCGATCATCTGGAAGACCCGCTGCATCAGCGCGCTGCTCCCGACGATGTCGTCGAAGCCGCGTCGCTCGGTGGCGTCGCGGCGCAGGCGCTGCACCTCTTCTTCGAGCTCGGCGTGGCGGAGGGCGCGCTCGATGGAGAAGACGAGCTGCTCGGCGTTGAACGGCTTCGTCAAGAAGTCGGACGCGCCGGCGCGCAACGTCGCTATCGCGGTCTCCAGCGTGCCGAACCCGGTGACGACGATCACCGGTAAATCGCGCCGGTTCTGAACGATGCGGTCGCAGAGCTCGACGCCGTTCATGCCGCGCATCTTGAGGTCGGTGACGACGGCGTCGAAGTCCGTCTGCTCGATGAGCTCGAGCGCCTCGTCGGCCGATGTCGAGGTGCGGACTTCGAAGCCGCGTTTCTTCAGCATGCGCTCGAGCTCGGCGCACATGTCCACGTCGTCGTCGACGACGAGCAGACTCCCCTTCACGTCGCCCTCGGGAGGCAGATGGCGAACGAGCTACCGCGCCCCGGCTCGCTCGTCGCGGTGATCCAGCCGCCGTGCTCGACGACCACGCCGTTCGCGACGGGGAGGCCGAGGCCGGTGCCGAAGCCCGCCGGCTTGGTCGTGTAGAACGGCTCGAAGATCCGCTCGAGGTCGTCCTTCGAGATACCGGTGCCGGTGTCCTTCACGTCGATGATGCCCACCGGTAGCACCCGCGCGGAATCCGGGACCTGCGCCGCAGCATCGCTTCGCACCTCCACGACGAGCTGCCCGCCGTTCGGCATTGCCTGGATCCCGTTCAGCACGAGGTTCGTCACTGCTTGCTCGAGGTGCTCCGCGTTTCCCATCGAAGTGCCGTCTTCCCGGATCCGAACCTCGAGCGCGACGCCGTGCTTCTTCGCGAGAGAGTCGAGCAAGCGCACGGCACGCTGGGCAATTTCCGAGAGTCGCACGGTCTCCTGTGTGGTAGTGCGCCGGCGCGAAAAGTCGAGGAGCTGCCGGACGATGCGGCTCATCTTCTCGACCTGGGCGGTGACGACGTTCCCCGCCTCGCGCACCTCGTCGGCGGAGGCGTCGCCCTGCTCGAGCGACTGGCCGCGGATGAGGAGCACGTTCAGCGGCGTCCCGAGCTCGTGCGCGATGCTCGACGCGATGGTGCCGACCATGCGGAGCCGGTCGAGGTGACGGAGCTGCTCGAGCGTCTCGACGCGTGCAGCCGCTTCTTCGTCGCCCCGCTTTTGCGCCAGGACGAGGCGGTCGCACATCGCGTTGAGCTCATTCATGAGGACGCCTATCTCGTCGGTGCCGTCGGCGGCGAGACGCTCGGAGAGATCGCCGTCTCCGATCCGGCGCGCCTGCGCCACGACGCGCTGTAGCGGCCGCCCGATCAGCGTCGCCCCGAGCACGACCGCGATGGCGCCCATCGCGATCACCAGGAAGCCGACCAGCGCGAATTGCTGGAGGAGCTGCTGGCGAAAGATGTGCGACGCGCTGGGGATCTCCCGCGCGACGCTGAGCGTGCCGTCCCGTCCGCGAGGGAGCGTCACCGGCAGCGCGATCCGCACGATGCGACCCTCACCGCTCGCGGTGACGGAGGACGTCTGCGCCGAAGCGGCGGCACCGGGAACGAACTCGACGTCGACGTCGGTGCGGCGCCGTCCAACGGAGCTCACGACGGCGAGCGCCGCCGATTCACCGCCCAGTGATGCCGCGGCGATCATTCCTTCACGGAGGCCGTCACCGAGCACGGCCATGTCCGACAGCGTGTCGACCTCGATATCGTGGGCCTCGCTCCGCGCGGCGAGATAGCCGTACGCAGCCAGACAGACCGCACTCACGACGACGAACGCGAGCAGGAATCTCGCGACGATCTTCACGCCCACTCGACCTCATCATGCTCGGGTGACCTCGGTCAAGCGACGGCGTTTGCAGAACCCGCGCCAGGCCCCGATCACGGCCGGCGATCGCCGATCCCGCAGCGTTCCTCGTCTCATTCTGAGACGATCGCAAATTGCGACAGCGGGGGTTCGTCGCGGGAGCGGGCCAGAATCGCGGATCGGGTGTGGCACGGGCGGTGCAGCCGGAGCCCCGACGGAACGAAAGGTCCGCTTCGAGATAATGCGACTACCACGCTGGCTCAACGCCGCGCTTCTCGTGCTCGGTCTCCTGCCCGCGACACGGCTGGCGCGCGCCGATCACTTCACGCTCCAGGAAGCCGTGCGGCGCGCGAGGCAGCGATCGCCCGCGGCCGTCGACGCTCGCGGCTCGCTCGCCTCGGCGACGGCGCTGGGTGCCGGTGCGCGCGTCTCGGTCTTCGGCAATCCGACGCTCGAGGTGACGGGCGAGACGGGTCGCGCGACCAAGGACGTGAACGTCATCAGCTCGCTCTATCTGCCCGTCGACATCGGTGGACAGCGCGGCGCGCGCATCTCGGAGTGGCAGAATCTCGTCGAGTGGCAGGGCTCCCTGGAGGCGCGCGTGCACGCCGAGGTGACGGCCGCGACGGCGTCGGCCTACGGCGGTGTCCTCGTGGCGCGCGCCCGGCTCGAGCAGGCATCGCGCGCCGCTGCCGACGCCCGCTCAGAGGCGGAGGCGTACATCGCGCGGCTCGCCGTCGGTGACGCGACGGCGTTCGACATGAGCGTCGTCGACTCGGAGGCGGCGCGCTACCGTCAGCTCGAGGTCGCGGCGTCCGCGTCGCTCGCGCAGGCGTTCGCCGCGCTCGCGGAGCTCGTGGGCAGCGAGCCAGTGGCGGAGCTCCCCGCCGACGTGGGACCGCCGCGGTTGCCGGAGGGGCTTCGCGTCGAGGACTGGGTCGACCGGGGGCCGGCGTCCGCCGCGCTCGGAAAGGAGTCACGCTACTGGGACGCGGTCCGCGAACGCGCCGAGACGGAGCGGACCGCGCCGCTCGTCTTCATCGCGACCGGCGGCCGCGGCGACTACGGCGAGGCGCGTCTCGGGGGCGGCCTCGGCTGGAGCTTCCCGGTGTTCCGCAGGAACCAGGGCGACATCGCGCACGCCGAGGCGGAGCGCACACGGACGCGGCAGGTCGGCGTCGCTCTCCGCGGCGCGCTGATCGAGCGCGCGCGCGGCGCGCTCGCGGCGTACCGCGGAATCACGCTGGGTATCGAGGAGCTCGATCGCACCGGTATTCCCGCGGCCGAACGCGCGGAGCGGGCGGTCTCCGAGGCGCAGCGGGTCGGCAAGGTGGAGATGATCCGCGTGCTCATAGCGCGGCGAGATCTCGCCGCGGCGCGCGCGCGGCGGCTCGACCTCGTCGAGGTCGCCTGGTCCGCCTACGCGGAGCTCGCGGCGATCCGGGGAGAGCTTCCATGAGAAACGTCGTGTTCCTGTTTCTGGCAACGATACTTGTCGCATGTAACTCGAGCGAGGCGAAGACCTCTCCCGCGCCGCAGAAGGACGCCGGGCCGCGGATGCTCAAGCTCGACGTGGGCCTCCTCGGACGGCTCGGCGTCACGACGGAGAGCGTCGGTGCGGACGGCGACGCGGAGCGTATCGAGCTCCCAGGGACGCTCGAGTACGTCGTCGATCAGTACGCGGAGGTCGGGACCTTCGTCGAGGGGCGAGTGACCCGCGTGAACGTGAACGTCGGCGACGTCGTGAAGAAGGGCCAGACGCTCGCGACGGTGCTCGTCCCGGCCATCGTCAGCGCCCAGGCCGACGCGCTCTCGGCCATCTCCGCGCACCGCATGGCCGTCGATCACGCCAAGCGAGAGGCGTTTCTCCTCGAGAAGCAACTGACCACGGCGCGTGAAGAAGAAGTCGCTCGCGGGGAGGTCGCCCGCGCCGCGGCCGATCTCGCCGCGGCGCGATCGAAGCTCACGCTCTACGGCACCCCGTCACCGGTGGACGCCGACGGAATCAAGGCGAACGGGAGCCTGGTGCTGACGGCGCCGCTCGCGGGCGTCGTGGTGCGGCGGGACGCGGTTCTCGGCGCCTTCATCTCGCCGAACGAGACGGCCTTCGTCGTCGCCAACACCGACACACTGTGGGCGGTCCTCGACGTGTACGAGTCGGATCTCGCGTTCGTCCGCGAGGGCGCCTCGGTGGAGGTCAAGGTCGACGCCCTGCCGAACACGACCGTCACCGGGCGCGTCGCGATGATCGAACCCGAGGTGTCGAAGGCGACGCGCGCGCTCCGTGCGCGCATCATCGTCGACAATCACGCAGGGGCGCTGCGGCAGGGGTTCTTCGTGCGCGCGCTCGTGCCGATCTGGGAGCCGTCGCGCTCGGGGCTCATGGTCCCTGCCGCCGCCGTGCAGCCCCTCGGCGAGCGAGACGTCGTGTTCGTCGAGAAAGCGCCGGGGCAGTACGAGGTTCGCGACGTCGCCGTCAGACGACGCACGCCGCACGTCGCCGAGCTCACCGACGGCCTCGCCCGGGGCGAGCGCATCGTCACCCACGGCGCGTTCGTGCTGCGCGGGGAGGCGACCCGTCAATGAGCGACATCGTCGCCTGGTCCGCGAAAAATCCACTGATCGCCCTGCTCATCGCCGGCATGATCGCGCTCTTCGGGGTGGTCGCGGCGTCCCATCTGCCGATCGACGCGGTGCCCGACGTGACGAACACGCAGGTCCAGGTCGTCACCCGTGCACCCGCGCTCTCGGCGACCGAGGTCGAAGCGCAGATCTCGCAGCGGATCGAGCGCGACATGGCCGGCATCCCCGGCCTCAAGGAGACGCGCAGCATCTCCAAGTTCGGCATCTCCGTCGTCACGCTGGTGTTCACCGACGGCACCGACGTTTACTTCGCTCGAAGCCAGGTCACCGAGCGGCTCATCGGCGTCCGCGACGAGATCCCGGAAGACGTCGGACGTCCCGAGCTCGGCCCCATCTCGACCGCGCTCGGCGAGATCTACATGTTCGAGCTCAAGCCGGGCGCTCCGGCGCGCTCGACGGAGGAGCTTCGTACCATCGTCGACTGGCAGATCGCGCCGAAGCTCCGTCAGGTGCCGGGCGTCGTCGAGGTCGTCGGCTACGGAGGAGCAGAGAAGCAATACCGTGTCACGCTCGATCCGGCGCGGCTCGCCGCTCACGGGGTCTCCTTCGGCGCGGTCCGCGACGCGCTCGAGCGCGACAACCGCCTCGCGGGCGGCGGCTTCATCGAGCATGAAAAGGAGCAGATCGTGCTTCGCGGCGACGCGCGCTTCCGCGGCATCGAGGACGTCCGTTCGACGGTCGTGCGCACCGATCCGCGCGGCGCGACGGTACGGGTCGGTCACCTCGGCGAGGTCGACACCGGTCCCGGTCTCCGTCAGGGCGCGATGACGCGAGACGGCCGCGGCGAGATCGTCGGCGCGAGCGTGCTCATGCTCAAGGGAGAAAATAGTCGCAGCGTCGTCGCCCAGGTCAAGGAAGCGATCACCGCCCTCGGTCACTCGCTGCCGGCAGGCGTCACCATCGAGCCCTACTACGATCGCGCAGAGTTCATCGATCGTGTGCTCGTGACGATCACGCGAAACCTGTCGGAGGGCGCGCTCATCGTCGTCGGGTGTCTACTCCTCACGCTGGGGAGCCTGCGCGCGGGGCTCCTCGTGGCCGGCGCGATCCCGTTCTCGATGCTCGTCGGGTTCATCGGCCTCCACGCGCTCGGCTACAGCGGGAACGTCATGTCGCTCGGCGCGATCGACTTCGGCGTCATCGTCGAGGGCGGCGTGCTCATGGTCGAGCACGCGATGAGCCACGGCGCCTCGGAGACGGACCGGCGCATACGGCGCGAGCGCATCGTCACCGCGATGCGCGGCGTGGCGAAGTCCGCGGTGTTCGTCGTGGTCATCACGCTGCTCGTCTTCCTGCCTCTTTCGACCCTCGAGGACGTCGAGGGCAAGATGTTCCGTCCGGTCGTGTACTCGCTGTCGTTCATGCTGTTCGGCGCGATCCTGTACGCGCTGCTCGTCATCCCGGCGATCGCGCCGGTGGCTCTCAGGTCCACGTCCGGGCACTCCGAGCCGTGGCTCGCGCGGAAGGCACGCGGTCTCTACGTCGGCGCTCTCGACCGGGCGATCCGGCGTCCGAAGCGCGTCGTGGCCGCGTCGTTCGCGGTGACGGCGCTCATGCTCGCGAGCGGGAGCCGTCTCGGCGCAGATTTCCTGCCCAGGGTCTTCGAGGGTGCGTTCGCCATCGACGCCATGCGACAGCCGAGCTCGTCACTCGGGCTCGCCCTCGAACTCGGGAACGAGACGGAGCGCGCGCTGAAGGCGGTGCCGGAGGTCGACACCGTCGTGAACCGCATCGGGCGCCCGGAGGGCGCGGTCGATCCGGCGGGTCCCGAGTCGAGCGACGTGTTCGTCATGCTGAAGCCGCGCTCGGCGTGGCGCCACGGCGTGACGCCGGAGTCGCTCATGTCGGAGCTCTCGAACCAGGTGAACACCCACGTCCCCGCGACGATGAACGCCTTCTCGCAGCCCATCGAGATGCGCGTGAACGATCTCGTCGCCGGCGTGAAGAGCGACGTCGCCGTGAAGATCTACGGCGACGATCTGACGGCGATGAACGAGGCCGGAGAGAAGCTCCTCGCGACGATGGCCGCGACGCCGGGCGCGGCGGACTTCAAGATGGAGATCGCGCTCGGGCAGCCGTCGATCCAGGTTCGCGTCGATCGCGACAGGCTCGGACGTGTCGGGGTGTCGCCCGGTGACGTGCTCGACGCGCTCGCGCTGAGCCGCGCGGGGCTGCGCGTCGGTCAGGTGCGGGAGGGCGAGCGTGTCTTCGATCTGACGATGCGCCTCGGCGGCGACGCGGTTTCGTCCCCGGCGAGCCTCTCGCGGCTTCCCGTATCCACGACGAATGGCTCGCTCGTGCCCATGGCGCTCGTCTCCGATATCGAAGAAGAGCGCACCGTGATCCAGATCAGCCGCGAACAGATGAAGCGGCGTCTCGTCGTTCAGGGCAACGTCCGCGGGCGCGATCTCGTCGGCTTCGTGAAGGAGGCGCAAGGACGCGTCGCGAAGCTCGAGCTGCCGAAGTCGGTGGAGGTCGCGTGGGGCGGACAGTTCCAGAACTTCAACCGCGCGAAGGAGCGGCTCGCGCTCCTCGTCCCGGTGTCGCTGGCGGTCATCGCGCTCATGCTGTTCATGATGTTCCAGCGATTCCGGTGGGTCGCGATCACGATCCTCGGATTGCCGTTCGGCGTCGCGGGGGGGACGCTCGCGCTCGCGCTCCGCGGGCTACCGTTCAGCATCCCCGCCGGCGTGGGCTTCATCGCGCTCGCGGGCATCTCGGTGTGCACGGGCATCGTGCTCACCACGAATCTCCTCGCCGAGCCGCCGGGGCCCGCTCTCGGACGTGTCCGGAACGCGGCGCTCGCGTCGTTCCGGGCCATCCTCACGACGGCGCTGCTCGCGTCCATCGGCTTCGTGCCGGCCGCGATGGCGACCGGCGCCGGTTCGGAAGTGCAGCGGCCGCTCGCGACGGTCGTCATCGGCGGCCTCGTCGTGTCGACCTTCGTCTCCCTGCTCGCGCTCCCGGCGCTTCTCCTGCTCGCCTCGCGCGAAAGCCCGGCTCAGACGCCTTCCGGTGACGGCGCTCGCTTCGCTCGCGAGAGGTTAGCAGAGACGGGATGACGGAGTTGGACGGCGCGGGATTGGTTTGTGGGGGGCCTTGGCCCCCCGCAGCTTCGCCTTTGGCGAACTGCTCCCCCCGCCGCCTTCGCGGGATTGGTTCGCTCGCGGGGGGGGGCCTGGATCCAAATCCTCGCCGCGCTCTTCAATCGCGTGATCGGCCCGCTCGTACCACTGACGAAGTCGCGCTTCTGAAGAACCTCACCGCTCCGTCATCCCGTCAGTGGGTGAATCTCTCGCGAGCAAAGCGAGCCCGCCCGAAGGGCGGCGGGGGAGCAGTTCGCCGCAGGCGAAGCTGCGGGGGTAAGACCCCCTCACAAACCAGTCCCACGCCGTCCAACTCCGTCATCCCGTCAGTGGGTGAATCTCTCGCTGCGCTCGCTCCGATGGGTTCGCGCCGACGTCAGCGGTTCGGTTGCTTGACGACTCGCAGGTACGGCGTCTTCTCGTCCCAGCCCTTGGGGAAGAGCTTCTTCGCGTCGTCGTTCGAGACGGACGGGACGATGATGACGTCGTCGCCGTCCTTCCAGTTCACCGGGGTGGCGACCTTGAAGCCGTCGGTGAGCTGAAGCGAGTCGATGACGCGCAGGATCTCGTCGAAATTCCGTCCCGTGCTCGCGGGATAGGTCAGCGTGAGTCGCACCTTGTTCGCGGGATCGATGATGAACACCGAGCGAACGGTCAGCGTGTTGTTCGCGTTCGGGTGGATCATATCGTAGAGGTTCGCGACCTTGCGCTCGGGGTCGCCGATCATGGGGAAGTTGACGGCCTGGCCCTGGGTGCGCTCGATGTCGCCCGCCCACTTCTTGTGGTCGTCCACGCTGTCCACGCTGAGGCCGATGACCTTCACGCCGCGCTTCGCGAACTCGTCCTTCAGCTTCGCGGTGTAGCCGAGCTCGGTGGTGCACACCGGAGTGAAGTCCTTCGGGTGCGAGAAGAGAACGGCCCAGCTCCCCTTCTTCCACTCGTGGAAGTCGATGTCGCCCTCCGTGGTGGGAGCCTTGAAATCCGGAGCGACGTCGCCGAGTCGAATGCTCATGGTGTCCTCGTCAATGTGCAGGTTGCCCCCTCGTGGCCACGCGGGCCTCGGGGTCAACGGGGCTTAGGGTCTTCGCGTCCACTTTGCAAGACAGACTGCCCGAAAGGCCGGGGGGCCGCCCCCCTCGGAATTCGGCGGGCGGCGCGGGTAGTCCTACCGGATCTGTCACACACCTGGGCATACCCCCAGCCCTGAGCATTTAGCCAAGGACGCGTTGCGCTAGCGGGAGACGACGCGCACGATACACGGGGGTATGTTCTGAACATGTCTTCGGCTTCTCCGAGCACGAGCATCGAGCCTGGCGCGGCGGCGGCGGCGACGGCGGAGGCCATCCTGCTCATCGACGACGACGAGGGCGTGCGTCGTGCCTTCGCGCGGATCCTGTCGATGGCCGGCTATCGCCTGCGCGTTGCGGCCGACGGCGAGCAAGGCCTCGCGATGCTACGCGAATTTTCGCCTGACGCAGTGCTCGTCGATCTGACGATGCCCGGCATGGGCGGCCTCGACGTGCTCGGCGAAGTAAACAGGCTATCACCGGACACACCGGTCATCGTCATCTCCGGAACCGGTATCGTCGACGACGTCGTGCAGGCGCTCCGGCGCGGCGCGTGGGACTACGTCTCCAAGCCCGTCGAGGACTCGCGCCTGCTCGTGAAAGCGGTGCGCCGCGCCCTCGAGCGCGCCACGTTGCTCCGTGAGAACCGGGAGCAGCGGGCGAACCTCGAGCAGCTCAACTCGCGGCTCAGCGCCGCCGTCGAGGAACTCCGTGAAGATCAGGAGGCCGGACGGCGCGTCCAGTTCTCGCTCCTGCCGCAGGACGGGTTTCACGTCGGCAAGTACAAGTTCGCGCGCCGGCTATTTCCCTCTCAGTGCCTGAGCGGGGATTTCGTCGACTACTTCGCGGCCGGAGACGATCACGTCGTCCTGTATCTCGCGGACGTCTCGGGGCATGGCGCGGCGTCTGCATTCGTCACCGCCATGGTCGCGGCCCTCGTCGGCAGGCACCGTGAAGCCTTCGCGCGCGGGGAGAGCGACCTCGTCCTTCACCCCGAGAAGCTCCTCGAGAGCCTCAACTCGGACCTCGGGCTCCGGAAGCTGCACAAGCACGTGACGATGTTCTACGGCGTCGTCGATCTGAAGTCGGAGACGCTGAGCTTCGGTACGGCCGGTCAGTATCCGTATCCGCTCCTCGACGACGGGGAACGAGTGCAGATCCTCGAGAGCTCGGGGCGGCCACTCGGTCTCTTCCCCGAGGCGCGCTTCACGCGACACGAAGTGTCGCTCGCGTCCGTCAAGCGTCTGCTCGTACCATCGGACGGCGTGCTCGAAATTCTGCCCGAGAGCAACGGGCTCTCGCGCATGGAGCGCCTCTCGGCGCTGCTCGGTCGCACGACGGGGATGGAATCGCTCATCGAGGCGATGGGCATCGACCCCACCGCGCAGTATCCCGACGACGTCACGCTACTTCTCGTGGAAAGGAGCTGAGCCATGGGTCAAGGCCGCGTTCTTTACGCCGACAACGATCACGTACACGTGCTCCGCTACGTGGGCGACATCCGTCACCCGCTGGCGCCTTCCATCAGCCGCTTCGTGGACACGCTGCTCGAGCGCTTCGAAGGCGAAGACGTGGTCGTCGATCTCTCCGAGGTCGACGCCATCGACAGCACGAACCTCGGGGAGATAGCCCGCATCGCGGTGCTGCTCGCGGAGAAGAACCGCAAGCGCGCGTCCATCGTCTCGCCTCGCAGCGAGATCAGCCAGGTGCTGCACAGCATGGCCCTCGACGAGGTGTTCGAGATGCGCACCGAATCGACGCCCGCGCCCGGGGGAGAGCCCATTCCCACCGTCTCGCCATCACGCGAGCTCTCGCTCCAGACGATCCTCGCCGCCCACCGCCGCCTGATGGGAATGAACGAAGAGAACCGCAAGAAATTCTCCGGCGTCGTGGAGCTCCTTGAGCTGGAGCTCCAGGCCTCCGCCAAAGGCGTCTCCTGAGGGGGCGCGGCGCCGTCGCGCCGCAGACGACGAAGCGCTAAGAGGAGCGCTGCAGCTGCACAGAGTGCGTCGCGAAATTGCGGCGTGCCGGCGGACGACAACGCCGTGATGCTGCAGGCGAACGTCGGTTTGCCCGGAATGACGTCGGCGTAGCTCGGCGTTCCCCCGTCGGGGCGGGTCGAAGTCGTGGTGGCATCGGCCGTGCGCGCTTCGGCGAATGACCCCTCCGTCCGGGCGTCGTCGCCTCCGTCCCGGCTGCCCGCGTCGTCGGCGTCGCTGCCGCCGTCCCGGACGTCGAGCGGGGAGGGCCGCGCGCGGTCGTAGGTGTGCGCGGCGCTTGCGACGGGCGCTCCACCGTCGAGCTTCGCGGCCTGGGTGCGCGGTCGGCCGTCGGTGAACGTGAGCAGGTCTTGCATGGAGCCGTTGAATTCGTCCACGTCGGTGGTCGCTTGTATGCCGGGGACGTTCGACGTCCCCTTCTGCCAGAGCGACCAGTGGGTCCACGTGGTGGGTAGCTCCGGACAGTCCCGAGATGGGCTCGCGGCCCATAAATCCAGGCCTCCCAGGGAGTCGCTGCCCAGGGCGTTCCAGAAGTACGGCGCGGTGTAGACGATGGGGCGCTTGCCGGTGCCGGCCTCGACCGCGTCGAGCCAGACGCGATAGCTCGCGACGAGGCTCGCTGCGTCGACGTCGCCTTGCACCTCGGCGTCGAGGGTGACGGGGAGATCGAGCGGAGAGAGACGGCCGACGCTCGCGACGACGAGGGCGGCTTGCGCGGCGGGGTCGACCGCGGGCTCGAAGTATTGATACGCGCCGCGGACGACCCCGGCGCTCCCCATGCCGGCCCAGTTCTCGGCGAACCGCACGTCGGGGTGCGCGAGCCCGTCGCTGATCCGCGCGATCGCGAAGCGATATCCAGCAGCGGACACCGCCGCCCAGTCTATCGCGCCCTGGTAATAGGAGACGTCGATGCCGGGCACCGTGTTCGCACCGGCACAGACGGTGAGCGCCTCCGTTGCCCGCGCGACGTCACCGTTCGACGGCGCAGGGCCGCATGCGACGAGCAGCAGCGCTGCAGCGACCGCGACGACACTGGAAGAGGAAGACGAGGCACGGAGTGACGGGCGGGGTCCGGGCATGTCGGCGGCACGTCGGCCACCCGCGCGCACTGGTTGCGCGATTCGTTCGTGAGCGCCTCAGAACTCACATTGCTGAGACGCGGCGTTGCACGTCGAGCCGGGGGCGGCAAACACGCAGATATCGCCGTTGAAGTTACGGCACGGGTCGCCGCACGCGCCGATCGTGTCCTGGTAGCAGACCTCGCCGTCGGGGCAGTCGGCGGCCGTCACGCAGCGGCAGCTGAAGTCGTCAGGGATGCCGTTGCCGTTCTGGTCCACGCCATCGCAGCACTCGGTCGGATACGCCTTGCTCGCGTTGCAATCGGAGTCGGCGCAATCGACCGCGCCGTCGCAGTCGTCGTCGATGCCGTTCGTGCACGCGCCGATGCCGAGCTCTGGCACGGCGTTCTTGCCGTTGTTGCAACCCTTGCACTGCGCGGTGGTCGTGCAATCCGAGTCTGCGCAGTCGACATAGCCGTCGCCATCGTCGTCGATGCGGTTGTCGCACTTCTCGATGGGCTTCGCGTCCAGGTTGACGTTGAGGACGTACTGGCCGAGATCGGGGCCGGCCAGGCCCATGGCGACGGTGAAGCCGTCGACGAAGATGAAGTAATTGCCCGGCTGGAGCGTCCCGAGCGACAGCGCCGAGGTGCGTGCCACGCCCCCGCCGTCGTCGTCGCAGCCGATCTCGCGACCCTTGCCGCACGACCCTGCTCGCACGTAGAGCGCGGTGTCGAAATCCGAGCCGATGGTGTCGAGCTGCACGTTCGCCGGTTGCGTGAGCGAGAGCCGGAACACCGCCTCGGGCCCAGCGCCGCCGCAGGTGCCCTCGTTCACGCTGTCGTTGTTCAGCGTGTTGCCGGTGAAGGTGCCGCTCGCGGTGATGAGCAGCGCCGAGAGGCACGTGGAGTGTTTCGCGACGCATACCGGGTTCGTCGCGCAATCGGGATCGTTGCAATCGGCGAGGCCGTCGCGGTCATCGTCGACGCTGTTATTGCAGATCTCCGGCGTCGGCGCGCAGTTCGCCTCGAAGCGGCAATTGGAGTCGGCGCAATCGATGGCACCGTCGCAGTCGTCGTCGAGGCCGTTGTCGCACACCTCGGTCTTGCAGAGGGCGCACGCCGGGGAGCCGGAGCAGTTAGTATCCGCGCAGTCGACGAGGCCGTCGCAATCGTCGTCCATGTGATTGCCGCAGTCCTCGGCTTTTCCGGGTGGGGCGCAGACGCACGACGGGAAGATGCTGCACCCCGGATCTGCGCAGTCGATGAGCCCGTCGCAGTCGTTGTCGATCCCGTCGCCGCACTGCTCGAGGCCGTGGCACGCACACACTGGAGCCCCGGTGCAATCCGAGTCGGCGCAGTCGATGGCACCGTCGCAGTCGTCGTCGAGGCCGTTGCCGCAGCTCTCGGGGGTGCCAGGGTTGCAGCCGCACGCGGGTGAGGTGCTGCACGCGGTGTCGTTGCAATCGAGCTGCCCGTTGCAGTCGTCGTCGACGCCGTTGGTGCAGTCCTCGGTTCCGGTAGGTGTGCACGCGCAGTTCGCCCGGCCCACGCACACCGGGTCGCTGCAATCGGTGACGCCGTTGCAGTCGTTGTCCGCGCCGTCGCCGCACACTTCCATCGCGCCGGGGTGGGCGAGCGGATTCAGGTCGTTACAGTCGCCGCCGCCACACGCCGCGTCGATCGAGCCGTCACCGTCGCGATCGCGACCCGTGGTGATGCAGAATCCGCGGTCGCAACGGGCCGTCATGCACGAGTCGGTGGTCGGGCAATCGCTGTCCTGGTTGCACGCGCCGAAGGGACCGCCCGCCGCTCCGCCCTGTGACGTGCCCCCGAAGCCGGAGCCACCGTCGCTAGCGCCGCCGAAGCCGGCATTGCCGGCGCCGGCCGTCGAGGTGTTCCCGCTGCCGCCGCGACCCGACGAACCGGCGCGCCCCGACGAGCCACTGTCTCCGCCGCGAGCGCCATTGCCACCCCCAGCCGTCGCACCCGTGCCGTCGAACGCGAGCTCGTCCAGACCCGAGCGGCTACACGCGGCGAGACAGAGCAGCGACGCTGCGAGATATCCCACCCAGCGGCCCATGCCCGCGCCAAGGTCGATCATCGTTCCCATCATCTCACTCTTTTCGCCGGAAAAGACGGCCGCCGTCGCATCGTTCGCACCGTCCAGCGGAGTGTCCGGTCCGACGTTCTCCGGCTCGCAAATCACGCTGGAGGAGGCTGGTTACGTCATTTTCACCACGTTCGACCTTTTGCGCGATCGCGCGCACGCCGCGCAGCCATACACGTGAAGGCCGTCGGTCACCGGACGCGCCGTCATCGCGAGAAAGCCGACGCCGACGATGGGCAAGCCTCGTAGGGCCGCTCGAGACGCGCGCGCGCCCGGAATTGAATCGGCATAACCGGATCGGAGCAGGGTGTGTCTCGATCCGGACCGCGCGGCGTTCGGACCTGTCGCGTCGAGAATGCGCGTCACATGCTTTGAGGGAGCCCTCCACGTCGCGACCGTCGGCGACACACAGTGGCCGGACCTCACGATTGTTGGGCATATAGACGGGCGAGTCATCCAGCAAGCGTGATGTGCTGGGCTCCGGATTCAATCGCTCCAGTATTGATTCGGCCACCGGACTGGTCATTGGGCCGATTGTGTTTGGATCGACGAATCGCCTTGACGTGATCTCGTGAGGCGGTCGGCACGAGATCGAGGCGTTCCACTAAACCCAGTGCTGCGTCGCTCGACGACACGCAGCGTGAAGCTTCTACCGGCGCTCTTCCGGGAAGCGATGAACAAGCTCAAGCGCAGCGGCACTCCGCTCGATGACGACTCCGCGCTCATGCTGATGGCACCCCGCGTTCTCGTGGTCCGGCGGACGGCGGACGGGCGAGCTACCAGATCGCGCTCTCTGTCTGCCCGGAGTGCGACCGGGGTTACCAGCACTCAAACGGAGAACTCATTCCCGTCAGTGCAGACGTCGTAGCGATGGCCGAATGCGACGGTCAGCACATTGGGGTGATCACGCCTCCCGTTGCGAGCGCAGATCCCGTCAAGGACGAGAGCGCCACATGGGCGCACGGCCCGCCAAGGACGAGAGCGCCCACGTGGGCGCGGAGCCCGCCAACGAAGAGAGCGCCCACGTGGGCGCGGCGCGAGCTCGCGCAATCGGCGGCGTTCGGGCGAAGCAAACCGTCTCACCGGCGACGCGCCGAGCCGTGCGGTGCCGCGATCACGAGCAGTGCGCCGTCCCCGGTTGCCGCAACGCGCGGTTTCTCGATATCCATCACGTTGCGCGTGGTGCGGTGTTTTGGGGGGCAAATGACGGGTTTTATCGCCGTTGCCTGTTCCACGGGAATTGGCCAGGGCAACGAGACTGACGTCACATGTATGCGGGACGCAGGGTGTGCCGCGCGAGAC
Organism: Polyangiaceae bacterium; assembly: GCA_036272055.1. GTDB lineage: Bacteria > Myxococcota_A > Polyangia > Polyangiales > Polyangiaceae > DASZVB01. The sequence continues at coordinate 26,846 of DATAZL010000109.1, forward strand.
GGCGGACACTGGCCGCTTGGAAACGAAGGCGGAGCGGCAACAGGAGAAGGCACGAACAGGCCACGGCAGGAAGCCGGCGGCGTGCGGTCCGGCGATCGCTGTTACATGGCGGTCAAGCCGATGTGTGACTGTGATGGAGAAGGCCCTGAGCCACCATTCGTTCAAGATCCAGCTCTGGCGGACGATGCACTCGCCGCTCGTCTACGGTCGACCTCCGACCTCAGCGCGGTCGACTTCCGAGTTCTGGGCTCCCACGACGGCGTGAGCGTCGGCGGAGCGATGCGTGAGACAATTTGCGACTTCGTCGATGTGTGGCACGCAGAATGCAGTGTGAGCGAAGACTCGTGACCCAGAGTGCTTCGCCAAATGCCCGGGCCGCGCCGCAGCTGCGCGTCATGACGTACAACGTGCACGGCTGCGTCGGTGTGGATCGGAGGCTCGAGCCGGAACGCATCGCGAAGGCCATCGAGGCGGCGCGGCCCGACGTCGTCGCGCTGCAGGAGCTCTACGTCGAGCATCCTCGCAGCCGTCACTTGCACCAGGCCGGATGGCTCGCGGAACGGCTCGGGATGCATTTCGAGTTCGGCGCTGCGCGCGACGTGGACGGTGGTCGCTACGGCAACGCCGTCCTGAGTCGCCTCCCGCTGAGACAGCTCCGCTCCGCGTCGCTGCCGCGGCTCTCGCCGACCCTCGAGCAGCGCGCAGCGCTGCACGTCGCGGTCACGACGGACTTCGGTGTCGTCGATGTCGTCAACACGCACCTCGGTCTCAAGCCGCGGGAGCGCGCCCTGCAGACCCGGGCCCTCGTCGAGGACTGGTTGTCACATGTGACGCCGGAATCGTCGTCCGTTCTGTGCGGCGATCTGAACGCCGTTCCCGGTTCCGGCGTGTATGCGATGTTCGCGGAGCTCCTCACCGACGCGGAGCTGTCGCAGCGCGGGCGCCGGCCGGCGAAGACGTGGCCGTCCTTGTTTCCCCTCGTCAGGCTCGACCACGTGTTCGTCGCGGGTGGTCTGAACGTCGTCGCCTGGCGCGTTCCGCGCTCTCGTCTCGAGCGCTTCGCGTCGGATCACCTCCCCATCGTCGTCGACGTCACGCCGGCGCAGAAAGAACCCGTTCGATGAGTCGTATACTTGAAGCGGGCCGGAACGCGTGGGCGCTCGAGCCCATCGAGCACGCCGGCGTGTTGATCGACGCCTGCGACTATTACCGCGCCTTTTACCAGGCGATGAGCGGCGCGAAGCACTACGCGCTTCTCGCGGGCTGGCAATTCGACAGCGACGTCCGTCTGCTTCGCGGTCCCGACGCGGCGGGCGCACCGTGGCCCGTCGAGCTGCTCCCGTTCATGGAGGCGCTTTGCCGGGAGCGGCCGGAGCTTCGCATCTACGTGCTCGCGTGGGACTACAGCGTCGTCTACACGTTCGAACGCGAGTGGATGCAGCGGCTGAAGTTCGACTTCGGCACGAGCGATCACATTCGCTACGTGCTCGACGGCGAGCACCCCGTCGGCGCGAGCCATCACCAGAAGCTCGTCGTGGTGGACGGGCGCATCGCGTTCGTCGGCGGCGCCGACCTCTGCGACGGCCGGTGGGACGACCGTTCGCACTCGAGCGTCAACGTCGAGCGCGTCAACCGGTACGGCGATCCATACAAGCCGTATCACGAGGTGATCGCGTACGTGACCGGCGCGAAAGCGATCGCGCGACTGGAAGAGACTTTTCGCGACCGCTTTCAGCGCGCGTCGGGAGAGCCGCTGGTGCTGCCGGTGCCGGACGCCGGCGACCCTCCGTCGCCGCCCGTCTTCGAAGGCGCGCTCCCTCTCGACGCCGACGTCACTGCGATCGCGCGGACTTATCCGGCGCGTGACACCGACGCATCGGAGGCGGCGGTGAAGGAGATCCGTCACCTGTACGAGGACGCGATCGGCAGCGCGGAGCGGCTGATCTACATCGAGACGCAGTACATCACGTCGCATGCGATCCACGACGCGCTCGTCGCGCGCCTGCGCGACGACACGAAGCCGAAGCTCGTACTCGTGCTCGTCGTGCCGCACGGCTCCGACACCCTGAAAGAAGAGCTCGTCCTCGGTGCCGCCGAGAGCCGTCTGCTGGCGTCGGTGGAGCGCGTCGCGAAGGAGACGGGCCACGCTCTGCGCGTTCTCTTCAGCGCGCCGAGCGACGCTTCGCCACGCTCGCCCCCGACTTTCGTCCATTCGAAGCTCCTCGTCGTGGACGATTCCTTTCTCACCATCGGGTCCGCCAACTGTACGAATCGGAGCTTCAGCATCGACAGCGAGCTGAACCTCGCGTGGGAGTGTGACTCGCGCCGCGCCGGTCTTCGCAAGGACATCGCTCGACTCCGCGCCAGTCTGCTCTCGGAACACGCCGGCATCGACCACGATGTGCGATTCGAGGACATCGACGGCCTGGTTCCGCTCATCGACGAGCTCCTCGCCGCGGGCTCGCGGCTACGTGCGCGCCAGATGCCCGACGACGCCGAGCCGTTGACGGTGATGCAGCTCGCCTTCGATCCGGAAGGGCCGCTCCTCCAGAGCGCGCTCGACGAGTTCCTCGGTCAACGTCGGGTCACCGTGGACGAGGGCGTCGAGGTCGACTCTACCCCCGACGCCTGACCGCGTACCTCGACGCTACGACGTCACTTCCCCGAAAGGCCAGTGCTCAGGGCGAACGACGGCACGCTGTCGTCGATGCCGAGCGACAGGATCTGCCGCGCAGCCCGCGCGCCGCTCGCGATGGCACCCGCCACCGTGCCGAAGTGCTCCGGATCGGTGGCATCTCCAGCGAAGAACAGCGTGTTCTCGACCGGCGGCGTGAGGGCCGCGAGGCAGTCCGCGCCGCCCTTGCGCGCGTAAGGGTACGCGCCGAGGGAGAACGGATCGCGACTGAAGTCGTGATGATGCGCGGCGACGAGCGCGTCACGCACCTCACCGGGGAGCACCGAGCAGCACTCCGCGAGATCGGACGCGACCTGGTCCATGAGGTCGCGCTTGTCGAGGGCCTCGATGGACTTTGCCTTTGCACCGCCGATCCACGCCACGATGATGCGCTGGTCGCCCGAGCGCTGCTGCCAGTACGTCGGAAAATTGCCCTTGGGGAGATGAAAAAAGTCCGCGTCGGGCAGCGCCTTCATCCACGGCTGGTCTCGCATCACGAGCACGAGTTTCACGACGTGACCCATCGCGAGCCCCGCGAGCGGCCGCGTCAGGGCCTCGACCGCAGGCGAGAAGCGGATGCTCCCTGGTGCGCCAGACGATTGCAGCACGCCGAGTGGTACGGTCACGACGCAGCGTCGCGTCTCGATCTCCTGCACCGCATCTCCTTCGCGCACCCTGAGCGTGCACCGTCCGTCGGAGCGCCAGCTCACTTCCTCGACCACCGCGTTCAGGCGCAGCTCGATGAGAGCCGGCGGGATGTTCTGTATGAGGGCCTTCGAGAGCGCGCCGTAGCCGCGAAGCGGACGCATCTGCGGGTCGTCGTCGCTGGCGAGGCTCCTCGCCTCTCGCGCCAGGCTCTGCACGCTGACGTCGTCGACCGGAGCGGCCTCGAAGCCCTCGACGATGAGCCGGAAGAGCTCCGCATCCGAGCCGTCGAGCCCCTTCGTTTTCAGGAACTCCGTGCCCGATTCGTCGGGCGCCTTGTCGGCGCCGTCGAGGAGCTTCGCGTAGCGCTTCCACATGTTGCCGAGGTCGTGGAACTTGCCGTCGTCGAAGCGGGCATGAGTATCGGCGACGCGCGAGACCGGAACGTCGGCCGCATCGGCAAGTGCCATGGTCGGTTCTGCCGCGCCGTGAATGAACTCGGCGCCGAGCTCGAGCGGCACTGCGCACCCGTCCTCGGCGACGGTCATGGTGCGCCCGCCGATGCGTTCCCGCGCCTCGAACACGCGGACCGGGACCCCACGCTGCGTCAGATGAAACGCGGCCATCAGACCCGACATGCCCGCTCCGATGATGCCGACCGGAGTTCCTTTCGTCGCGCTCATGGCGAGCGTTAAGGCAAATGCCGAGCCAGTCGGCAGCGCGCGAGGCCCCTTCACAGGGCGCGATCGAGCACGTCGGAGAGAGGCATTTCGCCACGTGACGCGACAGGTGGCGCCACCCAGCGTAGCTAGGCGCCCGCGAGCGAGGTCCTGAGCGCGCGACGTGCTTCGGCGGTCAGCACCTCGGGCACCACGACGGGGCGCCGGGTCGTCCGGTCGAAGAACGCGGACGGCTGGTGAGCGCCGGCGAGGAACGCACCGAGAAGCTTCGGCAGACCTCGCATGAGGAGCGAGAGCGGCGCCGTCGCGCTCGCGCCGGGAGGGACGCCGCCGATCGCGAAACGGCCCTGGATCTTGGCGATGACCGGTCCGAGCACCGCGCTCCGCGGCTTGCCGTCTAGGCCATCGCCGATGAACGAGCTCACGACGCCGACGAACGGCATGCGCGGCTGGCGCACCATGTTCCCGATCGGCGTGCGACAGCAGCCTGCATAGAAACGGAGCAGCCCCTTCTCGGACAGGGCCACGCAACGCAGGTTCGCGGCGCCCTCGGTGAGGCGAATGCGCGACGGCGTCGTCTGGAAGATGTCCGTGCCGCCGTACGCGTCGACGATGTCGTCGCGCCCGAGAAAGCGCGCGTACGCCTGACAGTCGTCGCAGTAGCAGACGACGTGGCTGCCGGCGGAGGGCGACATGTCGCTCGCGACGCCGCGAAGGGCGCCGCAGTGACAGCGGAGTGCAAGAGAGTCGGTCACCGGAGGAGCATACACGCGGGACACCGTTCGTCGACTCAGGCGAACGCGTACGACGCGCTGATACGAACGGGAGCACGCGTCGCGACATGCGTCACCTGGACCGGCGCGCGATCACACGCCGCGTGCACCCGCTCGAGCCACGCCGAGAGCCGCGGACGCGCCGCGATCTGGCCGGCCTGTCGAGGCGTGAGCGACGTCCGGAGACTCCACAGTTGCGCGAAGATCGCGACGTCCGCGCGTGAGGGTGCATCACCGAGCCAGAAGCCGCGCTCCGGCGCGCGCGCCTCGAGCTCGTCCAGGGTCATGACGAATCGCGAGTCGCGAAGGTCATCCCTCGCGCGCCCGCCGCCGTTCATCTCGAGGCGTTCGCGGACACGGCTCCGCAGGCGCGACGGCACGATCGCGCGCGCGGGCGGCGACATCGTCGTGAAGTACGCGGCACGAGTCCGTGGCCAGTTGTCCTCATCGAGCCAGCGGGCGGCCACGACGAACGCGTTCAGGACGGTGTCGGCCATCTCCTCCCAGAGCTTCGCTTCGGCGCGCGCCGCCCGGTCGAGCCCGTTCGTCAGCGCGCCCCCGGACATCACGTCGAGCAGCGACACGACCTCCGACGAATCCGGGACGGGCCGGCCGTCCACGATTAGGACCGGGACGTCGGTCGCCGGGTTGCCGCCGCGGAAGGCTTCCGGCGCGCTCTTGCCGCGCTCGTAGGAAAATCCCGCGAGTGCGAGCGCGCGGTGCACCTTCACGCAGGTGGGCGAGAAACTCTCGACCTCCTGGTTTCCGGTGTCCTCGAGCTCGCACAGCGTCAGCTTGAACGACGTCATGCTCTCATCGTGCAGCACCGCTTTGACAACATTATGTCATGTTTAAACGCGCCGGATCGGGCGCCTCGGTCCGCTGACCGGCGCGCCGCCGCCGTCAGCGGCTTACCAGGCGTATTTCTTGAAGAAAGCCCAGCCGAGCTCGGAGGCGCTCTCGGTCTCGGAGATCGAGAAGGCCTGGCCCGCGGCGCCGCCCGACCAGGCATGGCCGGGGAACCCGTCATTGGCGTGGTTCGACGGCGTTATGAACGAACAGAGCGCGACCTGGCCGTCGGCGGGGCACGAGTAGTACTCGCAGCTGCCCCCCTTCACCATGGTGGTCATGGGCGAAGCGGTGTTGCATCCGTTGTGCGTTGCCCACTCGTCCCGGGCGCCCTGGCCACAGGAGTACGAGATGAGCGCGTCGGTCGTGAAGTGAAAGAGGATCACCGGCTTGTGCCCGACCTTGCAGGTGGACAGAGGGTGCGTGCCGCCAGAGTGCGGCGCGATCGCGCGAATTTCTTTGCGGAGGCAGCCAGTCTCGTTCGAGAAATACCCGCCCATCGAGAAGCCGCTCATGAAGACGTGATCGTGGTCGACGCACTGGTCGGCCTCGGTGAACGAGATCATCGCGTCGACGAACGACTGATCGTCACCCGTGCCGCCGACGAAGGCGCCCAGGCCGCAGACCCCCGTCCCGACGTTCCAGGGACCGAGCGAGCCGGGCTCGCCGTCGGGATAGATTGCGATGAATCCCTCCCTATCGGCGATCTTGTCGTAGCCGGTGATGGTGAACATCTGGTCGCCGCTCATCGTGAAGCCGTGCGGGATGATCACGATCGGAACCGGCTTGTTCGCGTCCAGATTCTGCGGCGCGTAGTACACGAAGGTTCGCATCGCGCCGCCGGCGCTCACCATCTGCGAAGACTTGCCGCGCCTGGCGCCCGGCTTCCCGGTGCACGCGCTGGCTCCTCCGCCGGCCCCCGCGGCGCCGGCCGCTCCGGACGCGCCGCCGTTCGCTGCGCCGCCATTCGTCGATCCACCGCTCGTTGCGCCGCCCGAGCCGCCGCTCGCATTCATCGTCCCGCCGCCGCTCGACGGGGTGCCACCGCTGGCGCCCCCGCCGGTCTGGCCGCCCGATCCCTGGACAAGCGTCCCACCGGAGCCCGTCGAGGACGTGCCGCCTGCGTAGGTTGTCATTCCTTGTGTTCCACCGGTTCCGCTGCCCACGGGGCCGCCCCCCGCCGCGGTGCTTCCGCCCGCATTGCTGACCGGGACAACGCCGCTTGCAGGGGGGGTGTCGCCCTCTGCGCAGCCGGGTAGCAGCAGCGCAGCGAAAACAACGAATCCGGCAACGGTCAGGGTGGCATTCCGCGAGTCTTTCAAGGTCCGTCCAAGCTCCGGGCTAACCCGATGAGCCAACCCCGTATCATGTGAACATGAGCTGGAAACTATCCGGGGGGCCTTCTTTGTTGCCCGTCCAGCTCATGAGCGCGGCGGATACGAGCCCAGGGAGCGTCGTCACCAAGCGCCGCGGCTCCGCGGTCCGGATCATCGACGCCGCGACTCCCGCGTCTGGCTGCAACGGTTGTCAGATGTAGCGGGAGCAGCAATCCACAGATCGGGAACAAGCTGTGTGTAAAGGTGCGCCGTCACCTTACCGTAACGAGATGTCCCCGGTCTCGAAACGCTGGTGACCGTCCGTGCGCCTTCGCGAAACGAAAGCGTCACGTGTTGCTGCTTTTTTGCGCACCAGCTCGGTGCCCTGCGTACGAGCGCGCGTCGTCAGAGCTGGTCGATCATGGTGCGAAGCAACCGCCGCACGCCGGTCGTGATCGCGTCGCCGTGTCCGAAGAGCAAGAGCTTCAGATCGGCCCGCTCCGACTGCGACCCGAGCCAGTCCTTCAGTCGAGAAATATCGCGCAACTCTCGGTAGCGAACGGCGCGTGCGATTCCGGGGCCGCCGCCGGGGGGCCCGAGCACGCGAAGCACCGCGCTGAGCGGCCCGTGGAGCACGACGTTTCCGATGCTCTCGCAGACGCAGAGCGCGCGGCCGTCGCCCGCGGGGAGCTCCATCACCACGTCCTCGTAGGTGTTGCCGGGCAGGACGTACGCGGTGATGCCCCGCGCCGCGAGCTCACCGAGGCCGCCGTCGACCGCGACGCTCGGGACGCGTGCCGGCTCCGGCGCGAGAACGCGGAGCTGTGGATAACGTTCCTTGTAGAACGCCGCATCCATCTGGTGACGCCGGTGCGGGATGACCATCACGGCGGGCCGTCCGAGGGCCTCGAGGGCACGCATCCCGTCGTCGTGCATCGCGACGACGCTGTAGAGGACGAGCTCACCGTTCGCGTCGCGAAACACCGTCATGTTTCTCGGGACCGGTAGCTTCAGCGACCCCTTCACTTGCCAGAGGTTCGGTGCCAGCTCCCGCGGCGGCGAATAAGGGAAGATGGGATGGGCCATGGACTCTCGTCTCGTACGGGCCGCGGAGGGCGCGGTCGTTGCTGGATGGTTTCATGGGGAACCGCGCTCGCCGCGTCGAGGCTGAAGGCGAAACCCGTTGGCCGACTCGACGCTCAGTACGGTCGGTTGATGATCTTGGTCGACGAGTCGTAGAAGTTCCCCGCGGGCAGATAGTCACACACCCACGGCTGGGTCGTGCCGCCACCGCAGCCGGTTTTCATGCCGCAGCCTACCTTGATGGTCGTGCGCCACACGAGCTGCGTGTAGTGACCACAGCCGAAGTTGGTCGTGCTGTGGACTGCGCTTCCACAGACGTTCGTCGTGATGTCGTACATCTGACCTTCGCTCGCCCAGAGATCGACCGGCACGTGCGACGCGACGACGGTGTTCGAGCCGCTCCAGAAGATGTTCTCGCCCGCCGTCTGGCCGCCGACGTTTCGATCAGGGTTGTGCCCTGTCGGGCACGTGTCGGCCCAGGCTTGCGCGTGCGCGGCGAGGGCGTCGTCCCAGACCATCGGCGGCAGTGCCGGGCTCGCGCTGGGCGCGGCGGCACGAACCGCATTGTGCGCGGCGACGATGCCGCACATGACCGCAACGCCCTCCGGGCACCCGGAGGTCGCCCCGCCCGCCCCGCCGCTATTCGATGCTCCTCCGCTGCCCTTGCCGCCCGAGCCGCTCGCTCCGCCGGCACTCGACGTCCCGCCGGCACTCGACATCCCGCCGGCACTCGACATCTCGCCGGTGCTCGACGTCCCGCCGGCATTGGCGTTCGCGGTGCCGCCTGAGCCGACGCCCATTGCGCCGCCCATGGTGCTCGTCACGCCGCCAGTGCTCGTCGTTGTGCCGCCGTTCGCCGTAGTGCCGCCGCTCGCCGTCGCGCCGCCGCTTGCCGTAGTGCCGCCGCTCGCCGTCGCGCCGCCACTCGCCGTCGCGCCGCCACTCGCCGTCGCGCCGCCACTCGCCGTCGCGCCGCCACTCGCCGTCGCGCCGCCGC
>DATAZL010000110.1:0-20724 GCA_036272055.1 Polyangiaceae bacterium
TTTCGCCGCGGATCTCCCAGGTCCACACCCTCGAACTCCCTCAGAACAGCTTCCTTGAATGACACGGTCATCGCCGCTGCAGATCACCCCCACGGCAGGATTTCAATAGAATTGTGCCGAATCCATAGGCCAAGGCCCCCCACAAACCAATCCCACGCCGTCAGTACCGTCGCGACGGCGATGACGTGAGGACGGCAGTGACGTCGTGGGATTGGCTTGTGAGGGGGTCTTACCCCCGCGGGCTCGCTACGCGACCCGCTCCCCCGCCGCTACGCGGGCTCGCATGGCTCGCGCAGCCGGGACGGCAGTGACGGCGCCCGTTCCGTCGCGCTCGCGAAGCGAGCCCGCGAAGCGGCGGGGGGAGCAGTTCGCCGAAGGCGAAGCTGCGGGGGGCCAAGGCCCCCCTACCTAAGCGAAGCTGCGGGGGGCCAAGGCCCCCCTTAAAGCAAACTCTCGAGCAGTCGATCGAGCTCGTCGAGGCTCGAATAGGCGATGGCGAGCTCGCCCTTGCCGTCCCGGTCGCGGACCTCGCAACGGGTGCCGAGCTTCCGCGTGAGGCGCGCCTCGAGGTCTTTGACGGCGGGCGTCTTGCCCTTGGCCTTCGCGGGCGCGGCGCCGTTCGCGGGCTTCGCGGCCCGGACGAGCGCTTCCGTCTGGCGGACGCTCATGCGGCCGCTCGCGACCTTCTCGGCGAGCGCCTCGAGCGTCTTCTCGTCCTTCGCGCCGAGGAGCGCGCGGGCGTGCCCCTCGCTGAGCTCGCCGTTCACGACGAGGCGGCGGATCTTCTCCGGCAACTTCAGTAGACGGAGCGCGTTCGCGATCGTCGAGCGATCCTTGCCGACGCGATCGGCGAGCGTCTCCTGGGTGTAGCCGTGCTCGTCGAGGAGGCGCTGCATCGCCTCGGCGAACTCGACGGCGTTCAGATCCTCGCGCTGGATGTTCTCGATGAGCGCGAGCTCGAAGGCGTCCTTGCCGGACACGTCGCGCACGACGACCAGGACCTCGCGGAGCCCTGCGCGCTGCGCTGCCCGCCAGCGCCGCTCGCCGGCGATGAGCTCGAACTCCTCGCCGCGGCGGCGGACGACGAGCGGCTCGAGCAGTCCGTGCTCTCGCAGCGATTGCGCGAGCTCGTCGAGCTTCTCCTTGTCGAAGTGCTGACGGGGCTGGCCCTTCTGCGGGACGATCTTCTCGAGCGGGCACTCGAAGACATTGCCCTTGCCGTAGCTCTGGCCGGAGCTCGTCGCGACCGGCTCTTTGCGGACCGGCATGAGCACGTCGAGGCCGCGGCCGAGCCCGCGCGGCGGTTTCCCCATGACGCTCACGGATGAGCCTCGATCACCTCGCGCGCGAGGCTCAGGTATCCCTGCGCGCCCTTGCACTGCACGTCGTAGAGCAGGGCAGGGAGGCCGTGCGACGGCGCCTCGCTCAGGCGTACGTTGCGCGGGATGATCGCGTCGAAGACGTGAAAATGCTTCCGGACCTGCTCGGCGACCTCGTGCGCGAGGCGGTTTCGCGGATCCCACATCGTGAGCACGATGCCCTCGACGGTGAGGGCGGGATTCAGCGTGCTCTTCACGCGGTCGATCGTCGCCATGAGATACGTGATGCCCTCGAGCGCGTAGTACTCGGGCGGCAGGGGGACGATCACGCGGTGCGCGGCGGCGAGCACGTTCAGCGTGAGCACGCCGAGCGACGGCGGCGAATCGATGATCACGAAGTCGTACTTCGCGATGGCGGGATCGGCGAGCACGCGGCGGAGGTGCTGCCCGCGCCCGTCCTCGTCGAAGAGCTCGTACTCGACGGCGGTCAGATCCTGGCTCGACGGCGCGACGTCGAGGGTCGGTATCTTGGTGTGGACGATGACGTCGGCGATGTCGGCCTTGCCGATCAGCGCGTCGTAGACGGTGCGCTCCACCGAATGCGGCGGGATGCCGACGCCGCTCGACGCGTTGGCCTGCGGATCCAGATCGACGAGCAACGTCCGGCGCTCCGCCGCGGCCAGGCTCGCGGCGAGATTCACTGCGGTCGTCGTTTTACCGACGCCGCCTTTCTGGTTGGCGATCGCGATGACGTTGGGCAATCCCATGCCTCTCGAGGACTCCCGTATCCCCTCGTTTCAGTACTGCCGTCAAACCGAGTCGTCGGTTCCTGCGTCGAGCGCGGTTCGATGGGCCGGGAAGTGGGCTGCCCCCTACCACGCGTGGCGGTTCTTATCGAACGAGCACGAGAATCCTTCGCTTTTTTGGAGCTGGCGGGCCGATGTCGTAGGCTGTGAGCAGATGTAGGTGCAAGTGATACTTGCTCTTACGTCGCCCACCATACCGAGGCTTCAGGTGGCTTCCCTGCTGCCGTCGGTAGTCCGGGCAGCGCCCGGCCGAAGGAGACATGAATGGCACTTCCGAAAGCTTACGGCACCTTCGCTGACTTCACCCGCGAGGAGATCCGCCCGTCGATGCGCGTCGGGTGGTCGATGGACGAGCTGCACGCACCGCACGAGGCGGAGCTCGAGTTCGATCTGGACCCCTTCGAGACTGCGCTCCAGGCCGCCGAGGCCGAGGAAGACGAAGAAGACTTGGACGACTGACTCTTACTTCACTTACGAGCCGCGCGGCCATCGTGCCGAGCGGAGCCCCACCGTCCCCGGGGCGACTCTTGCGCCCCCGCGGATTGCCTCCCGCGGGGGCGCTCACTTTTGGGGGTTTCAGGCGTGCGCCGGGCCCGACGTCGATTGACCTTCCTGCCTGCGCATGGCACGGAGGTCCCCCTCACAATGCAGGTCACGATCCAGAAGTTGAGTGCGGTTCTCGTCGAGTTCGATGTCGAGGTCGATGCGGCGCGGGTGAGCAGCGAGCTCTCGAAGGCGTACGCGACTCTCGCGAAGAGCGCGCGCGTGAAGGGCTTCCGCCCCGGCAAGGCCCCGAAGAAGGTCCTGGCGCATTATTTCGGCCCGCGCGTGTCCGCCGACGTCGCGCAGCGCCTGGTCGACGACACGTTCCAGAAGGCCGTGGCGGAGCAGAACGTGCAGCCCGTCACCCAGCCGGCGATCGAGCCGAGTGAGATCGTCGACAACAAGCCCTTCACGTACAAGGCGCGCGTCGAGATCCTGCCGGAGATCGCTTCCGTCAACTACGACGGTTTCGAGGTGAAGCGTCCCAAGGTGGCCGTCACCGACGAGCTCGTGAACGCCGAGATCGAGACGCTGCGCCGCGAGAACTCGACGCTCGAGCCGCTGAAGGAAGAGCGTCTCTCGAAGAGCGGTGACGTCGTGCTCGTCGACTACACGGTCGAAGCGGGCGGGATCCCCGTCCCCGACGCCGGTGCGAACGATCTGCAAACCGAACTCGGGCACGGCGATCTCCTGCCGGCCATCGACACCGGGCTCAGCGGCAAGAAGGTCGGCGACACCGCGATCGTCGAGGTGGACCTCGGTCCGACGCATCCGCACCCCGGCCTTCGCGGCCAGCGGGCGACGTTCAAGTTCCTCGTGAAAGAAGTGAAGGAGCGCGTGCTCCCGAACGTCGATGACGAGTTCGCGAAGGACCTGGGCGACTACGAGACCCTCGACGCGCTGAAGAAAGAGATCACCGGTCAGGTCGAGAAGCGGCTCAAGGAAGAGTCGGACAACGCCGTCGCCGAGGAGCTCGTCAAGACCCTCGTCGAGAAGAACCCGATCGACGTGCCGCCGTCCCTCGTCCAGCGCCAGATGCAGGTTGCAGAGCAAGAGGTCGTCCAGCTGGCGCGCCGTCAGGGCCGGCCCGGCGCCGTGCCGCCCGAGCTTCGCGCCCGGATCCAGGCCGACAGTGAGATGAAGGTCCGCGCGGGCCTCCTCATGGCCGAGATCGCCAAGAAGGAGAACATCAAGATCGGCGACCCCGAGATCGAGGAGGGCCTGAAGGAGCTCGCCGAGCAATCCGGGAAGAATCTCGCGAAACTTCGAGCGGAGTACCGCGAAGCTCAGAAGCGTGAGACGCTGATCGGGATGATTCTCGAAAACAAGGTTCTCGACATCATCGAATCCAAGTCCAAGATTACGGAGTCATGATCGTGAAGAGACCCGAGACCCGAGCCCAAGCGATGGAGACCCTGGAAAGGGCCCATGCTTCCGTCATCTACCCCCACGTCGTCGAGACGACTCATCGCGGCGAGCGTACCTGGGACATCTTCAGCCGCCTGCTGAAGGACCGAATCGTGTTCCTGGGCAGCGCCGTCGACGACGATGTGGCGAACATCATCATCGCGCAGTTCCTCTTCCTCGAGAGCGAGGATCCGGACAAGGACGTGCAGCTCTACATCAACTCGCCGGGCGGCGTGGTGACCGCCGGCCTCGCGATCTTCGACACCATGCAGTACGTCCGCTGCCCCGTGAGCACGCTCTGCCTCGGGCAGGCAGCGAGCATGGCCGCAGTGCTGCTGGGCGCCGGCAAGAAGGGCGCGCGCTACGCGCTCCCGCACTCCCGCGTGATGATTCATCAGCCGCTCGGCGGCGCGCGCGGTCAGGCGACCGACATCGAGATCCAGGCGCGCGAGATCCGCCACATGAAGGACGTGATCACGCAGATCCTCGTCGAGTCGACCGGCAAGGGCCGCGACGAGATCACGAAGGACATCGATCGCGACTTCTACATGGGCCCCGGACAGGCGAAAGAGTACGGGCTCATCGACGAGATCTTCGAGAAGAAGAAGAAAGACTGAGCGCCGCGCGCGTTCATCGCGCGACGAGCCGAGCAAACGCTCGGATGCCCGAGACCCTGCGGTCGGAGCATCCGGGCGTTTTGCTTTTTCGCGCGTCGTCGCCTGTCGTTCTCGCGTTCCGCGTCCTCTTCTCGAAGGTGGCGAATCGGATCCGGCACGCGCGGGGCTTTACGGACGACGATGCGTGCTTATTGTCGGATGCCGCCCTGCCGTAGATCCCGCTGGTCAGTCGCCGGGTGGCATCAATGGAAGAAAAAAACCACGTCGGACGAGGTGCGTTGCGAATCGCAAAAAGTTCGTCGGCCGGCGAGCTGACGCGCGAAACCGACCGGACGGCAGAGGCTTCATTTCTCCCAGGGATCATCAGATGCATCCGGAGAAGCGCTGGAACATGCACGAGTATTTCGTGAAGCTTCCGCCGGACGTCATTGCCCTGACTCCGGTGTATTCCGCGTCAGCTGCGTCAAGCATGATGCGAAGCGTTCGACGCAGCCCGAAAATGCTCGGGCGAGCGCGCTTGCTACGGGGTTCTCGGCGCCCTAAACTTGCTTTTGAATTCGGCCGATTTACGGGTTTATGAGAGGTCGGCGACCGATAGGTTCTCTAGATGGTTGAACGGCGGAGAGACGAGTCGAACGGCAACCTGTGCTGCTCTTTCTGTGGCAAGTCGCAGAAGGAGGTGAAGAAGCTCATCGCAGGGCCAACGGTGTACATCTGCGACGAGTGCATCGCCCTCTGCAATGACATCATCGCGGAGGAGGTGGAGAAGGACGAGCCGCATGGCGGGTCCGAGCCCATCCCCAAGCCCGAGGAGATCAAAGGCATCCTCGACGAGTACGTCGTCGGGCAAGAGCGCGCGAAGAAGATTCTCGCGGTCGCTGTCTACAATCACTACAAGCGCATCGATTCGCGGGTAGCGGCAGACGACGTCGAGCTGTCGAAGAGCAACATCTTGCTGCTCGGTCCGACCGGCAGCGGCAAGACGCTCCTCGCACAGACGCTGGCGCGCATCCTCAAGGTGCCGTTCGCGATCGCGGACGCGACCACCCTGACCGAAGCGGGCTACGTCGGTGAGGACGTCGAGAACATCATCGTTCAGCTTCTGCAGAACGCCGATCACGACGTCGAGCGCGCTCAGCGCGGCATCGTCTATATCGACGAGATCGACAAGATCAGCAGGAAGAGCGACAACCCTTCCATCACCCGCGACGTATCCGGGGAGGGCGTGCAGCAAGCGCTCCTGAAGATCATCGAGGGCACGATCGCGAACGTTCCGCCCAAGGGCGGCCGCAAGCATCCTCAGCAAGACTTCCTGCAGGTCGACACGACGAACATCCTGTTCATCTGCGGCGGCGCGTTCGTCGGTCTCGACGAGATCGTCGCTCGCAGGCTCGGCCAGTCGCGCCTCGGGTTCGGCGCCGACATCAAGAGCAAGGACGAGATGCGTCTCGGCGAGCTGCTCGAGGCCGTTCAGCCGGAAGACTTGCTCAAGTTCGGGCTCATCCCCGAGTTCATCGGTCGCTTGCCCATGGTGGCAACGCTCCACGAGCTGACCGAAGAAGCGCTCATCGACATCCTCACGAAGCCGCGGAACAGCCTCGTAAAGCAGTTCCAGAAGCTCTTCGAGATGGATGGCGTGAAGTGCAAATTCACGAAGGGCGCTCTTCAAGCGGTCGCGCGCAAAGCGCTCGAACGCGAGAGCGGCGCCCGTGGCCTCCGTGCCGTCCTCGAAGAGGCGATGCTCGACATCATGTACGAGGTCCCTTCGAAGGCGAATATCAAAGAGGTCGTCGTCAACGAGGAGGTGGTCGTCAAGGGAGATACGCCGCTCATCGTTTACGAAAAAGAGGCCGAGGTCAGCTGACCTCGGAGAGACATGTTTTTCAAAAACGACAACGACAAGACGGCCACGCCTGGCGTGCGCCGAACGCTCCCTGCATTGCCGCTGCGCGACATCGTGGTGTTCCCACACATGGTGTCCCAGCTCTTCGTCGGCCGCGAGAAGAGCATCGCCGCGCTCGACGAGGCCATGGCGCGCGACAAAGAGATCTTTCTCGCCGCTCAGAAGAACGCGAAGACCAACGACCCCACGCCGGAGGACATCTACACCTTCGGCACCGTCGGGGCGATCGTACAGCTTCTCCGTCTAGCCGACGGCACCGTGAAGGTGCTCGTCGAGGGGCGCCAGCGTGCGCGCGTGCGCCGCTTCACCGATAGCCGCGACTTCTTCGTGGTCGAAGCAGAGGGCGTTCGTGACGACGTCGCCGACGACGTCGAGGTAGAGGCGCTGATCCGCAGCGTGCAGAGCACGTTCGAGGTCTACGTGAAGCTGAACAAGAAGGTTCAGCCCGAGGTCCTCATGAGCGTGCAGAGCATCGACGACGCGTCGAAGCTCAGCGACACCATCGCGGCGAACCTCCCGACCATCAAGCTCGCCGACCGGCAAGCGCTCCTCGAGATGAGCGACGCCAAGAAGCGACTCGAACGCCTGTACGAGCTAATGCAGGCGGAGATAGAGATTCTCCAGGTAGAGAAGAAGATCCGCTCCCGCGTCAAGAAGCAGATGGAGAAGACGCAGAAGGAGTACTACCTGAATGAGCAGATGCAGGCCATCCAGAAGGAACTGGGTGGCGGCGAGCGGGACGAGTTCAAGAACGAACTCTCCGAGATCGAAGAGAAGCTCAAGGCCAAGCATCTGAGCGAAGAGGCGCGCGGCAAGGTCGAGAAGGAGCTGAAGAAGCTCAAGATGATGCACCCCACGTCGGCCGAGGCCACGGTGGTGCGCAACTACATCGACTGGGTTCTCGCGCTCCCCTGGTACGACAAGACCGACGAGCGTTACGACATCGGGGAGGCCGAGAAGATCCTCGACGAGGACCACTACGGCCTGAAGAAGTGCAAGGAGCGCATCGTCGAGTACCTGGCCGTCCAGGCGCTCACGAAGAAGCTCAAGGGCCCGATCCTCTGCTTTGTCGGTCCCCCCGGCGTCGGCAAGACGAGCCTGGCGAAGAGCATCGCTCGCGCGACGGGGCGAAAGTTCGTCCGCGTGTCGCTGGGCGGCGTGCGTGACGAGGCCGAGATCCGTGGCCATCGCCGCACGTACATCGGCGCGCTCCCCGGCAAGATCATCCAGAACCTGAAGAAGGTCGGCTCGAACAACCCCGTCTTCTTGCTCGACGAGATCGACAAGATGAGCACCGACTTCCGTGGTGATCCCGCGGCGGCGCTCCTCGAGGTGCTCGACCCGGAGCAGAACCACAACTTCAACGATCACTATCTCGACCTCGACTACGACCTCTCCGACGTGATGTTCATCACGACGGCGAACACGCTCGGGGGCATCCCGCTGCCGCTCCAGGACCGCATGGAGATCATCCAGCTCAGCGGCTACACGGAGTTCGAGAAGCTCAACATCGCGATGAAGTACCTCGTCCCGCGCCAGAAGCAGGAGTGCGGGCTCGAGGACGTGGACTTCGCAGTCGGAGAGAACGCGCTCCGCACCGTCATCCATCACTACACGAAGGAATCCGGCGTCCGCTCTCTCGAGCGCGAGATCGCGAGCGTCTGCCGGAAGATCGCCCTCAACGTGGTGAAAGAGGGCAAAGAGAAGCGCATCGAGGTCAAGGCCAAGGACGTCCCGACGTTCCTCGGAGTGCCCAAGTACCGTCTAGGCAAGACCGAGGAGCAGGACGAGATCGGGCTCGTGCACGGTCTCAGCGTCTCGGACTACGGCGGCGACATCCTCGACTGCGAGGTGACCGTGGTCGCCGGCAAGGGCAAGCTCGTCATCACCGGTCTCCTCGAGAAGGGGATGGAGGAGAGCGGGCAGGCCGCGACGAGCTACATCCGCTCGCGCGCCGGAGCACTCCGGCTCGAGGCGGAGTTCTACCAAAAGAACGACGTTCACGTTCACTTCCCCGACTTCGTCCGCAAGGACGGTCCGAGCGCGGGTGTGACGATGGCGACCGCGATCGCGAGCGCGCTCACGCGGCTACCTGTCCGTCACGACGTTGCGATGACCGGCGAGATCACGCTGCGCGGAAGGGTGATGCCCATCGGCGGCCTCAAAGAGAAGCTCCTCGCGGCACATCGCGGCGGCATCAAGACCGTCATAGTCCCGAAGGAGAACCGGAAGGATCTACGCGAGATCCCACGTCGCGTTCTCCGCGCGCTCCGCATCGTCCTGGTCGATCACATGGACGACGTCCTTCGCGAGGCCCTCGTCCTCGAGAAGCCGGAAGAGTACTTCGGAGCACGGCGGCTCGAGCTCGAGTATCGCGCCGGAGAGCTCTGGCAAGGCGATCACGCCCGCAGCAGCGGCGATGGTGCCCCGCCAATCGCCGCCGGTGGCGTCCCCGCCCAGCAGCCCGGAGCCTGACGCGGCGAAGGATCGACGCGCTCGGCAACACCGGGCGCGTTGGTTCGTCGGACACGCCGCTGTGAGGCCCTGAGCCGGTCGCGCTTGCGCTACGTCGTCGCGCTTGGGTCACCTGAGACGCACCGCGTCCTGGCGACCTACGAGGCGAGGGGGACGCCATGCCGCGGTCGGCGAGCCATGCGCCTTACGACGCAATCCGTCGCAAGACGCCGCGTCGTGAGGGACGAGTACGCGGCGGTTCAGTCTTCGCCGGAGGCGGAGTCGAAGCGGGCGCGGGCGGCTGCTGCGCGGATGCGGATCGAGCTGGGCCTCACTCGGGGCGCCGCCGGCTGTGAGGGGCGAACGACCTGCACGAGGCGCCACCCGACCGTCTCATCGCAGCCGAGGCAACGCGGAAGCTCTTGCCCGGCGAGCAAAGTCAGCGCCGTCCGGCAGCTGCATGCCGACTGGTAGATTCCGTGCTGGTCGACCGTGGTTCCGGTCTCGTGGTGGTCAATGGTGTCCCCCATGACATTTCGAGACTACACATGTTCGGATCGACGCACAAGCCGCAAACGTACTGTGTTTCAGAACTTTGCGATTACCGGCGCCGCAGCTTTCTCCCTCGATTCGTCGCTTTTGTAACGCGCTCGTGAAAGTACTCGAAACTTTTACGGACGACGGCGAGAGGTCCGATGCACACGCGCCTCATGTGCTTCAATGTGTGTGCATGGACCACTTTTCTCGCTGCACTCGCGGTGCCCCGCTACGCGTCGCGGCACCGGGCGGTCCGACCCCGCCGTCACGGCGCTTCATATCGCTCTGGGCTTGCGCCGCGCCGCGACCTGGATGACACACGGAGCGCCCTATTTCGGGGCGGGTAGCTCAGCGGTAGAGCGCTGGCCTTACAAGCCGGATGTCGCAGGTTCGAAACCTGTCCCGCCCACTGTCTCTACGCCTGCGCGGCGCGCGGCTGTAGCATCTTCCGAGGAGTGGATCCGAGGATGCGACGTTCCCGGCAAGCATGGGGCGCGACGGCTGTGGCTGCGTCCGTGATTTTGACGACGCTGTCGTGCGGTGGCTCGACTGCGACGACGGCGCGCGCAAGTGACGGCGGAGATGCCTCTGTCGATGCGACCACTCAGATGGACGGAGGCGGCGTGACCGGTAGCGCGTCGCACGGTGGCGCCGGCGCGGGCGGCGGACACGGCGCAGGCGGTGCAAAGACGACCAACAGCACGGGCGGCAACGCCGGCACGGGCGGCAACGCCGGCTCGGGCGGCAATGCCGGCTCGGGCGGCAATGCCGGCACGTGTGACGTCTTCGGAGCGCGTAGCAACTGCGACGGCGACGGTGGTGGTCGCGCTCTTCTCTGTGCGAGCGCGGCTTATACGACGAGTGAGGCTCCGGTGGATCTGTACGTGATGTTCGATCAATCGGCGTCGATGGGTGATCTAATCCCCGGTGCGAATCCCCCGACGACGTGGTGGCACTCTGCCGAGGACGCGATCGCTCGCTTCGTCGCCGATCCGCGTGCCACCGGCACCGTGAGCGGCTCGGCTCCGTTCACGGTGGGGATCCAGTATTTTCCCCTCGGCGGTATCGCGCCCGCTTCGTGTATGGCGAGCTACGAGACGCCGGACGTGGAGCTCGCGCCGCTTCCCGGTAATGCCGCTTCCCTCGTCGCGTCGATCGACGCACACATGCCCACCGCCTTCACGCCGACCGGCCCGGCGCTCACCGGTGCGCTCGCGCACATGAAGAAATGGGCCGCCGCCCATCCGTCGCACGCACCGGCCGTCGTGCTCGTCACCGATGGATTTCCGACCGAGTGCGATCCCCAGGACATCCTCGGTCTCGCGCAGCTGGCGAAGGCTGCATTCGCGGCGACGCCGAGCGTGCGTACCTTCGTCGTCGGCCTGAACCTGGGCAGCGGCGCACAGAACCTCGATCAGATCGCGCAAGCAGGGGGAACCGGCATGGCGTACAAGATCGACAGTGGGGACGTCCCCTCGCAGTTCGTGGATGCTCTGCTCGGAACGTACGTCGCCACGCCGTCCTGCGCGCTCCGCCTCCCCGCGGTCCCTGCCGGCGAGAAGTTCGATCCGTCACGTGTGCGCGTCTCGAACACTCCGAGCGCGACGATGGTCGAGAGCGATCTTCCGAAGCTCGGTGGCCTCGGCGCCTGTTCCGGCAGCGGCGGATGGTATTTCGACTCCCTGTCGAGCCCATCGCTCGTCGAGCTCTGTCCGAGCACGTGCTCGAGCCTCGGCGCCGGTGCCGTCAGTGTAGTCGTCGGCTGCGAGCCCGGCGCGATCTAGTCGCGCACCGGCGACGTCGGCGTGCCACTGGCGTCCGTGAAGCGCCGAGGCGACGTGTCGGAACGGCCGGGAGGTTCGGTTGTGGTCTCGAGCGTGCGCGGTACACTGGCGGCGTTGAGGAGAGCTTAATGATGAGTCTTCATCGCCGTTTCCGTCTCTGCTTCGCCGCTTCGGTCGTCTCTGTTTTCGCGCCGCTCGCTCGAGCGCAGCCGGCGTCACCCCCTCCTGCGACCACGCCGGGTGCTGCTGCGCCGGCGGGCGAGCCCGGGCCGGCCGAGGCACCGCCTCAGACGTCGCCCCCGCCGCTGCCGCCGGGAGGGCCGTCAGAGGCGCCACCAGGAGGCCCTCCTGGGCCGTACTACGCGGAGTCGCCCGGCGCTGCGCCGTCGATCTACGTCGCGCAGCCGCCGCTCCCGCCGCTTCAGCCGCGCAATCGCTACTACCACGACGGCTTCTATCTCCGTCTCTCCGGCGGCTATAGCTTTCTCCACGTCTCGACGAGCCTGCGCGACAACGACTCGACGTCGTCGTTGAACGGTTCGGGCACGGCCTTCGACATCATGATCGGCGGCACGCCGGCGCCCGGGCTGGTCATCGGCGGCGGTTTACTGCTCCAGCAGGCGTTCGATCCGGGGACGAGCGTGCGTCTCCGCAACGGCAACGTGCGCGGGCTCGACGCGGGCGCGAACGGTACCGTCGGGTTGGGCATGATCGGTCCGATGATCGACGCCTTTCCGGTGCCGACAGGTGGGTTTCATTTCGGCGGGTTGCTCGGCCTCGCCGAGGTGGGGCTCGAGGACAACCAGGACAATCTATCGGGTGGCTTCGGCCTGTCGATCTGGACGGGCTACATGTGGTGGGTGTCGAGTCAGTGGTCGCTCGGTATCGAAGCCCGGTACTCGGCTGCGTTCACGACACGCAAGATCGGCGTCGAGAGCGCCCAGTTCGACGCGCACGACACGTCGCAGGGCTTCGCTCTGATGTTCTCCGCCGCGTATCACTGAGCGCGCCGGCGCCGCTCGGGCGCGTCGCGGACGTCGCGCTTTCGCTTTTCAGAGCACGTTGCGGGCGTCGCGATGCCGGAGCTCAGGGCGCGTCGCAGGCGCCGCTCGGCATGCCGTTGCTCGGGTTGGTGCAGGGGACGCACTTGTCGGTCGTGTCGCTGCAGGTGTCCTGCTTCAACGCGGCGCCTTCCGGGTTGGCGTTCACGATGCAGCTCGGCACGCAGACGCCGGGCTTGCCCGGATCGAGGAACAGCGAGTCCGTGCAGGTCGGGAACTTGTACGTCGGATCTTCGATGATCGCCGTGGGAACGCACACCGGATCGTTGTTGCCCGAGCACGTCTCCTTCGCGAGGTTCGACTTGGCGGGGCCGTCGGGGATCGCGGCGCGGGGCACGCAGCGGCCTCGAGCGTTGGTCGTCCCCTTGTCGATGCAGCAGGTGGGGAAGAGCACCGCGGGCTTCTGCGGACCCGGGTCGCAGCCGATGCTGCAGATGCCCGTGGCCGAGCCGTCGACGGGGTTGAAGCACGGTGCGCAGCGGTCCGACGCGGCGCAGACGTCCTGCGGCAGGACGCCGGAGAGCTGGGCGGCGACCGGGATGCACAGCGACGTGCAGCGCCCCTCGGCGCCCGCGACGGACGTGCATGGGGTGAGCGCGACGTTGCCGTTCGTCGCGACGAGCGTGTCGGGCAGGCAGATCTGATCGGTGTTGCCGCACTTGGCGAGCTCGCTCGCCGGTGCGGTCGGATAGTCCGCGGCGTTCACGCAGCGCCCGCCGGTGCACGCGGGGCAGGCGGGAAGCGGCGTCGGATCGTTGACGATCACGTTGCAGGTGCCCCCGACGTTCGGGAGCCCCCCGGCTTCCGGCGGGAGCGTCATGCCGCCGCTGCCGGTGGTCCCACCGCTCATCTGCAGATCGCCGCCGCCACCGACGGGAGGCCCGCCACCAACGGGCACATTGCCGCTGGCGACGCCGCCTCCGTTCATCGGTTTGCCCCCGCCCGCGCCGGTGCCGCCGCTGCCCGTGGCGCGGCCGCCAAGGCTCGCCGTGCTTCCCGACGCACCGCTGCCTGCGCCGGCTTTACCCGCCGACGGAGAGCAGGCTCCGCCGATGAAGAGTGTCACCGTGGCCGCGATCACAGCGGAGCCAACCAGCCCGGCGTTTCCGCCGGGCAACCTCGCGGCCGTCATTCAGCAGAAATATATCAGTAATGCCGCTCGAGCACGAACCATCCAAACGCGCGAAGCATCATCTTCGCGAGAGAGTCCTCGATGAGCGGCTCGAGCCTTCGCCAGCCACTCTCGACCATATCCCTGGCTTCCACGGCGCATGCTTCGGTTGCCCCGCATTCTTCCAGCATGTCGATGATCTTGCCGACCTCGGACATATCAGTGGTCTTCGCGGCCAGCGTGTCGCGAAGTTGCCTACGCTCCTCGAGCCCGAGACGCGAGAGCGCCTTTGCGACCGGCAGAGTGATCTTGCCGTGGGACACGTCTTCGCCGCGGCTCTTCAGATCGCCTTTGAAACCGCGGAGATTGAGCACGTCGTCGATGATCTGGAAGGCCAGACCGAGCGCTTCGAAGAAGCTGCCGAGCGCCTCGATCTGCTCCTCTGTACCTCCGCCTGCCACCGCGCCCATTCGAGCCAGGCAAGCGGCCGGCGCAGCGGTCTTCAGCCGGTGAACGGTGAGGACGCGTCGCTCGAGGTCCTGTGCGTCACCCGATTCGACGACGCGTGGCAGCACGTCGTCGAAGCCGTCGAGATCGATGGCCTGGCCGGCGTGACCTGCGCGGAGCGCCTCGAAGTAGAGCTCGTACACGCGGACCTTGTCGCGATCGGATAGCCGCCCCGCGTTGATCAGGTGGTTGCCGAGGAAGTACGCGGCCGTGCCCGAGTTGATCGCCTGGGCATCACCGTAGATGAGATGAGCAGCCGGGCCGCCGCGGCGAACGACTGACCGGTCCTGCACGTCGTCGACGATGAGGGAGCCGACGTGCATCATCTCGGGGAGGGCGAGCCACCGCACGAAGTCGCGCGAGTCGCCGCCCACGATGTCGCAGCACGTGATCGCGGCGTACGAACGCCAGCCCTTGCCGCCGCGGTCGGTGATCTCGCGGATCGGCTGGATCAGGGTCCGGCCGAGCTGCTTGATGTCCATCCCGTCCATGTAGTGGTCGCGCTTGTCGTTCCCGATGAGGTCGCGCGCCTGCTCGTAGGTCGGCTCGAGCGGAATGACCTCGCGGATCGACTTCCGCACGACGCGACCGACGGCCTTGAAGTAGCTATCGAGATCGTCGAAGGGCGCGAAGCCGCTGCGCTCGACGAAGCCGATGCCCTTCACGTCCTTGCCGCGAAGACGGCCTTCGACTTCGACGCGGCCCTCCCAGAACGACGGCTTCGAAACGAGAGTGATGAACTCCTGGTCGTCGAAGGCGGCTCGCACGTCGAGCTCGATGCCCGCCTGAGGGATCTCGCAGCGCCAGCGCACGGGATACTCGAAGAAGGTCTGCGTGCTCTGCCACGTCTCGAGAGTTTCGAAGCTGAGATCGTGGTGCAGACTGCGGTTGCCCTTCGCGTCGACGACAATGGCCCACGCGCCGGCGCTCTCGTTCGTGCGAAGCTTGATGAGCGGGTAAACGGTGACGTCGGTTCCGTCGTCGAGCTGCGCGGAGAGCCAGTTCCACCCGATGGCATCCTGCTCTTTCTGCTCACGCAGGGCGGCTTGCCGCTCCGCGAGTGCCAGGAGCTCCTCTTCGGACGCGCCCTCGGGGAAGTCCTTCTCGTCGTCGATCTTGCCGTCGGGCTTCCTGCCGAACTCGTGATCGATCCAGCCCTGACCACGGGCGATCTCGAGCTTCACGCCGCCGCTCGTGACCGTGCCGGTCACCTTGCAGCGGGGCATGAAGTAGTAAAACATCCGCTCGTTGTCGGCGCCGCGAACGACGCCGTCGTCGCCGTGGCGGACGGGGCGCTTGAGCGGCTCGAACACGACGTCCATGCCGATGTTGCGATCGGCGTCGTGGAGATGGAGGCGATACGAGCCGTCGTCCTGCTTGCGGTACGTGGCCCCGCCGTAGTCGAGATCGAGGCGCCGATCTCCGACGAACACGCGGCCCGAGAGGAGCTTGTCCGGCGTCGGGACGTGGCCGCGCGCGAGCATCTCCGAGAGCGACCGGTTGAGGCGTGGATCTTTCGAACCGAGGCCGCGGCGGAGCCGCTTCAGGCCCTCGTCGGGGGCGCTCGGATCGACGCCGGAGACATGCGTGTACTCCTTGCGATCGGCGTCCACGAGCGCCCAGGTGACGGAGTGCGCGTAGTCGAACGCGCCGGTGTCCTTGTTGCGACGCTTCGCCTGGCGGAAGAACGCGGCGAAGAACGAGAGGCGACGCCCGTCGGTCGTCACCACGTGGCTGTTCACGTACCACCACTCGAGCGTGGAGGAGGCGTGGGGCAGATCGTGGATCGACAGATCGATCGGCCCTGGTCCGGGCCAGTCTGCGGGGTTCCCGAGATCGACGGGGGCCGCAGCGGCGCCGCGAGCGTGGACGTCGCTTCTCGGTTCCGATCGCATGCGTTCATCCGCGGGGCTTGCGGGAGCCTCGTCGGGTCGTACAGAAGCTAGCGAGATCGGTCTGATTGTCATGTGTGCGCCTCCAGCCGAAGGGTGGCCTGTTACAAGGTCCGTGCCGTGGTTGCGAGTGCCGTCGCTAGCGGCCAATTCGTTTCGAAAACGACCCCACGGTCAGCGGATCGAGCATCTTTAGAGTTGATTTGGCCGTGAGCTGTCAGCGAACAGCCCTGGCCGAACCCATTAGTATGCCACGGGGGCGATAACGCGTCGCGTCGTGCTGCGCAGTGGACGTACAGCGTTCGCGCGATTTGCGCATGAAATGTGCAGATCTACGGCCCCTCGGGCCGTGCGATGTCAGAGCTACCACCGGTAAAAAGCGTCCTCTTCCGGAGGGCACGGCGGTTGAATGAGAACCGCCCTGGGACGTCATACATTGAGCAAGATGAATCGATCGAAGTGGCTGCTGTCGTGCCTGGCTCTGGTCGCGCTGATCGCCGTACCCGGAAGCGTTCGTGCCGACGAGCTGACCGGTGACGAGCTGGCCGCGCGCGTCGTGAAGGGAAACGGCTTCACCTGGGAAGGCGCGACGACGCGACTCCGGATGGTGCTCATCGATCAGGGGGGCCAGCGCAGCGAGCGCGCGCTCGAGGTTCTCGGCCGTCGCCACGACGGGATGCTCGAGTCCGTCGCGCGGTTCACCTCTCCCTCCGACATCGCTGGAACGAAGTTCCTCATGATCGAGAAGGCGGGTGGCGGCACCGAGCAGCACATCTACCTGCCGGGGCTGAAGCGAACGCGACGCGTCGTCGGTCGCGAGCAAGAAGGCAGCTTCATGGGAAGCGACTTCACGTACAACGATCTGCAGCGGAAAGAGGACAAGAACGCGAAGAACGCGCGCCTCGCCGACGAGAACATCGGGAGCGAGCCGACCTACGTCCTCGAGTCGAAGGCGGGAGCCACGAACACGACGTACGCGAAGATCAAGACGTGGATCCGGAAGAAGGACTTCATCCCGCTCCGCACGCAGTTCTTCGACGCGGACGGCAAGCTCGCGAAGACGCTGTACGTTCGGCGCACACAGGACATCGACGGCAAGCCCGCGGTCGTCGAGGCGTACATGAAGAGCGCATCCGGCCACGCGACGGAGCTCGTCGTCGACTCGGTGAAGCCGAGCAAGGATCTGCCCGACGCCGCGTTCTCGCCGCTCACCCTGGATCGCTGAGCGCCGCGCTCGCGCCGACGGTACCGTCGCGATTGCTTAGCGAAGTACGCACGCGGACGGGCGCACGATGCCCGGCGCGACGTATATGATGACGAGGATGGTCGCTCGCGCCGCCTGCACCTGCCCGACTTCCGGGCAGCGACGAGGCTTGGTGCGGACGCTCTCCGCGTTCGCCGCGATGGCGCTCGTCTTCTCGGTGCGCGGTGCACGCGCGGACGAGGTCATCGAAGATCCGGAGCTCGCAGCCGTGCCGCACGAGACGCTCGTCGCGCCGCCGCCCGCGAACGGTCCGAAAGACACGACGTGGCGTGCGTCGATTCACTCGCGGTGGGGCGTCGACACCGACTGGGACCGGGCGAGCCAGGACGTCCTTCAAGGGACGACGATCGCGTCGCTCGAGGCGGAACAGCGTCGGTCCGACACGTTGATGCTCTCCGCCGGCGTCAGGATGCGCCACGGCTTCGCGATGCACCGGAACGGCGACGCCCGCTACGAGCTCGACGTCGCGCCGCTCTCGCTCTTCGCCGACGTGACTCCGGGAGCCGGCTATCACGTGCGCGCCGGTTACCAGATCATCACGATGGGCCGCTTCGATCTGTTCTCCGCGACGAACTTTCTCGCGACGTACGACCTCCGGAGCGGCCCCGTCACGATGGCGGAGGCGAGCGCCGTCGCGACGCCCTCGCTACGGTTCGATTTCGACAAGGTCCGCGGCTTCACGCTCCAGGCCTTCTACGTGCCGTTCTTCGTGCCGCACATCGTCTCGCTCTACGGCAGCGACTACTCGCTCCTCTCGCCGCTCGATCGCGCGCACCTCCCGGCGAACATCGACCAGTTCCGCACCGCGCTCGAGAAGGGAATCGGTCGCTCTGCGCTCACGAACACCGGGACGTCGGCGCTCCAGGCCTTCGCACCGGCCGCCGATCTCCGGTCGCCGCAAGGCGCGATTCGCGCGACCGTGTACGGCTCCGCCGGCGAGCTCTCTGTGACGCTCGGTACGGCGCTCGAGCCGCTGCCGTCCCCGAAGTTCAGTCCGGCCTTCTCCGCGTACCTCGACTCCGTGAGGGCCGGCATGGCGGTCCCGCAGGCGCAAGCGGACGCGGCGATCGCGAACCGGCCGATCCAGCTCGATCATCCGCGCTACGAGATCGCATCGATCGACGCCGCGATCGACGCGGGTCCGATCCAGCTCGGCGCCGAGTTCGCGTACATGTTCCACCGGTCGCTGACCGGCGCGCAACCCGGCATGGATGTCGGAGACGCGCCCATGACGCAGCTCGAGTACGTGAACATGGCCCAGCTCGGAGTTCGCGCTGAGTACGTCGAGGGCACGGAGTGGGCGGTCGTCCTCGAGTCGTTTGCCGCCATCGCGAGCCGTACACCGAGCAACCCGGCGTACGCCTGGATCGGCTTCGACGGTCGTAACGAATACGGCATCGCCGCCGCGGCGCACTTCACGCCGGAAAAGTCGCGATTCAAGTTCGAGCTCGCCGGCGCGGCGCTCGCCGTCTCGACGTATATGGTCATGCCGCGCATCGAGTGGGAGGCGCTGAACGCCTTCTTCCTCGAGCTCGGCGGCGTCTTCGTCGAAGGCACGCACCCGGGCCCCCTCGGTTCACACCCGTACTCGCTCGGCGGCCTCTACACCGACGTCGACCAGGTCTTCGTCGGTGCGCGCTGGTCTCCGTGAGTCCCTTCCTCAGGGGAAATTGCCACGGCACTTCCGGGTCTCAAGATTCGTCGGAGCTCTGATGCCTGTGAGGAGCAAGAGCTGGAGCCGGGAGCTCGAGGAGGAGCAAGGGTTGGGGCCAAGGGGAAGGGGGAAGGGGAGAATGGCTCTCGGGACTTCTGAGGGTGACGCCGTCTGCGGGAGGTGCTCGCGTGCTGGGAGACCGCACAGGCGCTCGGTTGGTGCGCCCCGATGGAGCCAGCTCTCTCCGCGCTCTTCAATCGCGTGATCGGCACGCTCGTCCAGCTGACGAAGTCGCCCTTCTGAAGAATCGCGAGGCGCCGGGAAGCGATTTCCCGGCGCCTCGCACGGCCTAGCGAGCAATCTGCCGCGGAAAGGACAGCCGGTAGAGGGTACCGAGGATGTGTTGCGATGCGCCGTCGAGCTCCGCTCGAAGCGGCGGTAGATACCGCAGAAGCACTGCTACTTCGAGAGCCGCGTAACTCTCGCGCATCTCGCGAAGCGCAATGTTGTAGCAAGCCGTGCGCGACCGGCCGCGCGCATACATGCCCTCGGCGGTGTTTAAAACTACGGACGCCGACGAACGGCGCAGCTGTCGCGCAAGATCCGGATCGTGGTGTGCGATGCGCGGCACGAGCTCAGCGACGTCCGCAACGAATGACAGAATGACGGGATAGAGACGAAGCATCGGGATTCTCCTTTCGAGAGACCCGCCTCGACATTCGCACCCGGAGGCTCGGTCGAGGGCGGCTCCGCAGGAGCCGCAGTGCGCTCCGGTGCGCTGGCTAGCCCCTCGACCGAGCCTCCGGCTGCGAATACGATCAAACATCTCGAGACAGAACACTCGCCGTCCCTCCCGCGCTCGCGCTCGCCGTCCCTCCCGCTCACGCTCTCGCCGCCCCTCACCCTCACCCTCACGCACTCGCTGCCCCTCACGCATCGCCGTCGTGTGAAACGGATGCCCCGCAGTGGGCGGTCGCTCAGTCGAACGCGGCGCTAGCGTCACCGTCGGACGTCGATCAACGATCTGCGGCTCAGGGCTTTCGTCACGGGGCTTTCGGGGCCGTAGGCGACGGTTACCAGGTCGGCGGGGGCGGCGATTGCCGTTCCGCCGACGGGGGGGGGCGTGAAGGGGGCATACCCTCCACCTTTCCAGGCTAGCCAGAGATACTCGGGGTCTTCCAGCGGGTGCTCGAAGCGGGCAAGTACTTCTTCGGGGCGTCCGTCGGCGGTGACGCGGGAGACGGTGATGCGCATGCCGGCGGTGTCGATCTGCTCGCCGACCACGAACGGCTCGTCGCGCGTGTTGCGGAAGAGGCGCTCGCTCGGGAGGATCATGAAGCCGCCCTCGGGCTGGACTCGAAGCGTGCGGTCGTCGACGCGGAAGAGATGCACGGGCGTCGTCGCCGTCGCGAGCCAGCGCTGGGTGAGGGGACGCGGTACGCCGCGCGCCGCACGCGTCACCGGTATGTAGCTCGCGAACGGATCGGCAGCGGGGTTCACGTAGACGGCGATGCGCTTCGTGATGCCGGGATCGCGCGGAACGGTCTCGTCGGCGCGATCGATCGCTGCACGCACCTGGGAGATGCCGATGGAACGGAGCGGCAAGAGGATGGGGCCGACGATGAGGTGCACCGCGACGATGGCCGCCGCGCCGATGCGAGGGAGCAAGCGACGCTGCTCGGCGGGCTCGGCGTCCAGGTAGCTCATGAAGAACTGCGCGGTGACGGCCATGCCGCCGATGCCGACCCACGGCAGGAGCCGGTCCGCGGGGAACGCGCCGCACGCGGGCAGCGTCGCGATCGCGGCACCGACGAGCCAGAACTTCGCGACCTTGTCCCGGCGGAGGAGCGGCCAGAAAAGGACGA
>DATAZL010000111.1:0-9990 GCA_036272055.1 Polyangiaceae bacterium
AATGGCTTTTCGAACTGCCCATCGGCGTAACTCAACCAAAGCTCGCCGAGCGCGTAGACTTCACTTCGTTCCGAAAAGTTCGGTGTATCGCGGATCAGTTTAACTTCCGTACCCTGTTCGAGCGACGGTCGTGTGACGACGCTAACCTCGTTGGGCTCGAGGCAATTGATCACGAGAGGACTGTGCGTCGCGATGATCACTTGCGTCTTCAATGAGACTCGTCGAAGAACTTTCATTACATCCGCAATACGTGCGGGATGAAGACCGTTTTCCGGTTCTTCCACGAGCAGGAACGATACTTCGGATAACGACGGAATTGCCGCAAACGCGAGATAGTACAGAAGGCCCTCGCTCATCTGATGAGCGCGGACCCTGGTTCCATCCTTGAGTTCAACCTGTATTTCGAGCGCATGTGTGGAGATCGGCGTGACGCGCACAAGCTTAACCGTCGGGAACAGGCGTCGAATCTCGACGGTGAGCTCTCGAAAAGAATCATCACCGCGGCCTTGGATGACTTGGTACACGCCCGGCAACCCTTGGCCCCTGTCGTCCAAGAAAGCAGTGGCTTGCGACTCAGGGATCAAACCACTCGCGCCCCGCAGCGCTTCGGGATCGAAGCGAATAAATCTCGCTCCACTCATTGTGCCGAGCACCGCGTCCATCTCCGCTGCACCAGGTACAAGACGGTCGCTCAGGAGCTGGCTCGGTTGGTTTTGTCGACGTCCTCTATTCGAGGCACGCCGTCCAGCCGCATCGCTTCCTGTCTCGATGAGCTTGTCCTCGGTCGCGGTCAATGAGTATTCGCCGCTGCGCCCAATGCCGCTGAGAACGATATTCGGGACGCCACCTTCAACATTGAGGCGATGATCAAAGCTTCCAGTGAATGGACCGCTGGCTAGTTGCGCCAACGTTCGAATCCCATTCAGGATGGTGCTCTTGCCGCTATCGTTCGGACCGATCAGCGCGTGAATCGGCGTCAGCTCGACATCGACGTTTCGGAGACAGCCGTAGTTCTCCGCGTGAAATCTGGTGATCATTGAGCCCGACGCCTCAGAGAATCGTATCACAAGACGCTCAGAGCGTTGCCGGATGACGCCTGCGCATCCGGGCCTCCGCATGAGGAGGTAGCCTCTCCGGCCCGGATCTCACAGCACTTTGCGGGGATCGATGTCGACCTGGGGCTTTCGCCCGGCGGAACCCTTCGAGAGATACGTCACGGCTTCGCCGAGACCCTCGATCGTGAGGTGGTACATGGGGAATACCTGACGGACTACTTCGCAGGTTCCCCCGGCCCAGTACTGCGGCGGATCGGGGTTCAGCCAGACGGTGCGATCGAACCGGTCGGCGATCATCAGCAGCCAGTCGAGGCCGGAGAGGGGACGGCCGTCGGCCTTGCGAATAGCGGAACCCCATGGCCCCGACGACATGAGCTCGCTCGGCGCCATCGCCGCGTCCCCGACGATAACGACCTTCCATCGCTGATGAAGGAGCTCGAGCACGTCGGGCACGTCGACGGGGTTCATCAGGTTGTCGCTGGTGAACAGACGGCCGTACACGGTGTTGTGGAAGTAGAACGTCTTGAGCTCGCGGAAGTTCGACGCGCGCTTCGCGGCGCTGAAGAGCTGCGAGCAGGTGTGCGCGAACGGCTCCATCGAACCGCCGACGTCCATCAGGAGGAGCACGCGCACGTTGCTCTTCTTCGGTGGACGCATGACGATCTCGAGCTCGCCGAACGCGCGAGCCGTCGCGTCGATCGACGCCTCGATGTCGAGCTCCTCCTCGAAACCCTCGCGCGTGAACTGACGTAGCTTCCGGAGCGCGACCTCGATCTGTCGCACGTCGAGCACGAGGTCCGACCGGTAGGGACGGTATTTCCGCGCGTCGGCCATGCCGATCGCGCCGGAGCCCTTGGCGCTCTTGCCGCCCTGAGGGCGCACGCTCATGCCGCTCGGGTTCTGCCCGCTGTTGCCGAACGGGCTCGTCCCTCCGGTGCCGATGTAGCGATTGCCGCCCTCGTGGCGCTCCTTCTGATCGCGGAGGCGCTGCTCGTAGAGCTTCTGCACCTCCTCCGGAGTCAGATCCTTGAACGCCGCGATCTGCTCGTCGGTGAGGTTCTCGAGGACCTTGGGATCCTTGAGCCACTCCTCGAGCTGGTTCAGAAACTCGGAGGCCTTCGACTCGATGCCCTTGAAGTGGGCGAGGAACGCCTCGTCGAAGCGATCGAGATCCGACTCGCGGTGCACCATCAGCGCGCGCGCGAGGTAGTAGAAGCCGTCGAGTGAGTCGCCGTGCAGGCCGAGAGAAACGGCCTTGGCGAGGCTGACGATCTCCTGCGTACCGACCTTCAGCTTTCGCTTCCGGAGCTCGTAGAGGAACGGGACGAGGAGCTCGCTCATGGGTGCCCGTGGCCTAGCACGGCGGCGGCAACGGCTCTCTTCCGCCGCCGGATCCGGCCATTTTCAGGGCGATAGGCCGTCGCCGCACGTCGAGTTCCCGGGCGTGGAGGCGCGCACGTCGTAGTCGCCCGGCGTCACGGTGTACGGCACGACGATGCGGCCTTCGTAGCGTCCGTCGGCGTCGGTGACGAGGACACCGAGGGGCACCCGGTCGTGTGACGGCCCGCCCTTCGGCTCGAGGAAAAGGTCTATTCGCGCAGCCGAGCACGCCGCGCCCGCGGCGTCGACACGGCCCGACAGCTCGAGGCGGCCTCCGCGCTTCGCCTCCGCGCCTCCGAGCTTCAGCGTGAGCGCCGCACGCGGACGCGTGTCGTCGGGTTTCGACTCCGGCTCCGGGCCGGCGGAAGGAACGGGCATCGCGGGCGCCCCCGTCGTCGTCGCGGCGGCGTTCTGCCGCGGCGCTCCCTGCATTGCCCGCGTGCGATCGGCCATGCCCGCGCCGCTGTCCGAGCCCGCGGGCCACTCGAACGGATCACGCGGCGGCACGTGCGGCAGTCGCGACGCATCGGGCGAGTCGAGGTGATCCGCTGCGCCGCCGAGATCGATGCGGTGCCACCGCGTGCCGTCGAAGACCTCGACCCAGGCGTGCGCCTCGTTGCGGACGAAGCGCGACGGGATGCCGAGGGCGAGCGCGGTCACGACGAACGCGTAGGACCGGTGCCGGCACACGCCCTTCTGCGACGTCGCGAGCTCACGATACAGATCCGTCCCGGTGCTCTTCGGGTGGTCGTTCGACGGCGCGAACGCACGGAAGTGACGCACGAGGATGCGGAGCGCCTCGGCCGGGCCGGTGCCGTCGACGACGCCGATCTGACGCGCGACGCGGATGCCCTCGGTCTTCACGCGATCGGGCAGGGCCGGCATCAGACGCCAGAGCCGCGGCCACTCCGTGTCGGCAAAAGGGCTCCCGAACGCGGCGCGATCGATCGCGAGGTGCATCACGAGCCGCACGCGCCCGTCGTGATCTCCCTCGATGAACCAGCCGTCGGCGCTGTCGTGGAACGCTTGCACGGATGCCTTCGGGACCGTACGCAGTGCGAGGATGCGCGCGCCCGGGCCGACCGACGGGATGCGAACCGGCTGCCCGTCCACGAGATCGACCTCGAGATCGGCGTAGAACTGATCGTCCTCGGGGCGAGGAGTGCCGCCGATCGAGAGCCGCGTGAGACCGGGATCGTGCACGACGAGATCGAGGTGCTCGTCCACCGCGTCGTAGGCGAACTCCCGCTTGTACGGCGCGATGCTCGGCGTGAACGGATCGTCGTAGCTGACGACGTCGGGCCGCGACGTGTCGCGGTCGACGCGAAACGTCGAGCCGCCGCCGGCCGGTGTGCGGTTCGCGCCGTAGACCGCGTTGCTCGCGTCGCTCGGCCGATCGAGATCCGGCGAGGTGACGGGACCGCTCTGGGTCTGGATCGCGGCAGACATCACGCCGTCGCTCGTGGTCGCGCCGAGGCGCAAGTCTTCCACCGCATCGGGCGGGACGTACTCGTGGAGCACGACGTCCGCGGACGCCGGCCCCGCGGTGACGACCGCGAGCAGGAGAACGACGAAGGCGTGACGTCTCGTCATCGCGCGTGCTCCACGGGCTCCCAGCGGCCCGGGACGTAAGCGTAGCGCGCTCCGTCGAAGTGACAGAAGCCGTCGATCCAGGTGGCGTCCGTCGTCGGGCGCAGCGGCGGCGCGGGCCTCTCGCCGGTGCAGCGGGCGGCGGTCCCGGTGCTCGAAACGGCGGGCGGCTCGTCCACCGGCGCGCGCGCGACGTCGAGCCGCGACGCGGGCCGGTCGGTCCCCACGACACATGCCGAGGCGGCAAGGCCGAAGGCAACCATCGTCACACGCCGCATTCCGGGGATCCTAAGCCCACTTTCGGGCGTCCGGAACACCTGGACGGAAATAGCTCGCGTCGCCTCATGGTCAGACGCTGTAGCACCGCCTTTTGATAGGCTCTCGCGCATGACGTCACTCGCCGAAGAGCTTCACGCCCTTTCGTCGGCCTTGAAGGAGCGGCTCTCTGCTCATCACTTCGACGCGGAACAGCTCGGTCACTTCTCCTCGCGTCTCGCCAGGTCCGAGACGGTGGACAACCACGTGAAGGGCCAGCTCGCGGCCCCGACGTCCGCCGATCTCGTCGACATGCCGGAAGCCGGAAGCGCCGAATCGGAGCGGCTGCGAAAGCTCGGCGTCGCTGCGCTGTCCCGTGGCGAGAGCGCCCTCGTCGTCCTCGCCGGCGGCATGGCGACGCGCATGGGCGGCGTCGTCAAGGCGCTCGTCGAGGCGCTCCCCGGCAAGACGTTCCTCGAGCTACGACTCGGCGAGCAAGCCGCGCTCGAGAAGCTCGCTGGCCGTCCGGTCCCGCTCTACCTGATGACGAGCGCTGCGACCGACGCCGCGATCCAACAAGCGCTCGGCGCGCGCCTCGACGGCAAGCGCGTCGCGACGTTCACCCAGCGGCTATCGCTCCGGCTCGAGCCGACCGGGGCGCTCTTCAAGGACGCCGAGGGCAACCCGAGCGAGTACGCGCCCGGCCACGGTGACTTCGTCGACGCTCTCGCCGCCAGCGGGCTCCTCCGGCAATTCATCGACGGCGGCGGCAAGACGCTCACCATCGCGAACCTCGACAACCTCGGCGCGACCCTCGATCCGGTGCTCATCGGACTTCATCTCGAGCGCGGTAACAAAGTGACCTGCGAGGTGGTCGACAAGCTCGACGCGGATCGCGGCGGCATCCCCTGCCGCGTCGACGGCAAGGTCGTCGTCCTCGAGGAGTTCCGGATCCCGCCGACGTTCGACCCCGCGACGGTGCGAACCTTCAGCACGAACACGTTCCACATGGACGCCGCGGCGCTCGCCGCCCACGACAAGGCGTGGAGCTACTTCCTCGTGAACAAGAAGGTGAATGGCCGCCCGGTGATCCAGTTCGAGCGGCTCATCAACGAGCTGACGAGCCACTTCGACACCACGTTCGTCCGCGTGCCGCGGGAGGGCGCCGCGAGCCGTTTCTTGCCGGTGAAAGACAACGAAGAGCTCGCGAAGCGACGGCCCGAGCTCGAGCTCGTGGCTCGTGCACGAGGAATGCTCGGTTGAAAAACTACCTCTTCTCGTCGCTTGGCCTCGCAGCTCTCCTCTCCCTCGGCGCGTCGCTCGCGAAGGCGGCGCCCATCCCGGTCGAGCCCGAACGGCTCCCGGCGCTCGGCCGCAGCGTGGCCGGCACCGACGACACGACCGCCCTCGTCCTGAACCCCGCGAACCTCGCCTACCAGACGAGCTGGGAGCTCCGCTGGGAGGCAATCTATCTTCACGGTGCGCAGACCGCGCCGTGGAGCGGTCACGCCATCACCGCGGGAATGAAGTTGCCGTTCTCGTTCGCGACGGCGATCCGGCTCGACGTCTTGAGCCCGCCGCAGGGCGCGTTCGGCGGTCTCTCGCAGAACTACGAGTGGCTCACCTGGGGCCTCGCGTATCAGGCGTCGGAGTCGCTCGCGTTCGGCTTCTCGCTCCAGCGCGCATATTCGAACGGCCCCGTCGCCGGCTCGCTCGGCTCGTACACCCTCGGCGTCAGCGCGCGTCCCTCGACCTTGCTCGGCCTCTCCCTCGTCGCGAGCAACGTGAACGGCCCGCTCGACGGCGCTGCCGCGCGACGAGTGCAGGCCCTCGGCGCCGTCGACACGTCGCTCGGCGCATCGATCACCGCCGCGGTCGCGGTCAGGCCGTTCGGTACGCGCGCCGTCGAGCTCGGGCTCGAGGGGCGCTACATGACGGAGCCTCACGTCTGGCAGCCACGCGCGACGCTCGGCATCGATCTGCCGCCCGTCGGCCGTCTCCGCGGCGAGTTCGCGGTGCTCGATCCGGAAGAGTCGTCGCCGGCGTGGCGCGCCACCGCATCGCTCGAGGTCGATCTCAACGGCACCGGCGGCTCGTCGACCCTGGAAGGCGGCATGCTCACCGGCACCGAGCTCGGGCAGAGCGGCTCTTACAGCTTCTACAACAACGTCGCGATCCGCGGCTTCCGCGAGCCGGTCGGCATACAGCCGCCTCACCTCGCGCTCCGCATCCGTCTCGAGAGCACTCCCGACACGCGCGAGCACGTCGCGCTCCTCAGAAAGCTCTGGAGCATCTCCACGGAGTCCGATGTCGACGCCGTGGTCTTCGAGATCCGCTCCTCGCCGGCAGATTCGCTCGCGCACATCCAGGAGCTTCGCGACGCGTTCGCGCTTCTCCGCTCGCGCGGCAAGCGCATCCTCTGTCATCTCGAGGACGCGAGCGGCGGCGCGATCTATCTCTGCTCGGCCGCGAACCGCACCCTCTTGAATCCCGCCGGCGGGATCCGCTTCGCCGGCCTGAAGACGCGGCACATCTACCTCGCGAACCTGCTCGACAAGGTCGGCGTCCGGGCCGACTTCATCCGTATCGGCGCGCACAAGAGCGCGCCCGAGCAGTTCACCCGGAGCTCGGCGTCCGACGTCGCGCGCGCGGACTCGATCGATCTGCTCCAGCAGAGCGAGCGCTGGTTCGCGGGCGACGTGGCCCACGACCGCGGCATGACGGTCGAGTCCCTGCGCGACAAGATCGCACACGGTCCGTTCGTCGCGACCGAGGCGAAGCAGGCCGGCCTCGTCGACGCGCTCGCCTTCGACGACCAGATCGAACAGGCGACCCGTGACCTCGTTGGCGGCCCGGTGACGACCGTCGACGCCGATCGCGCCGAGGTCGCTCCGACCCATTTCGGAAGCCGGCGCAGCGTCGCCCTCGTGTACGTCGACGGCGACATCATCGACGGGCGAAGCCGCAAGATCCCGCTCCTCGGCATCGACCTCGCCGGCTCGTACACCATCGCAGATACCTTGAAGCGCGTGCGCGAGAGCCCCCTCGTCTCGTCCGTCGTGCTCCGCATCGAGTCGCCGGGCGGCTCGTCGATGGCGTCCGACGTGATGTGGCGTGAGGTGCTCCTCACCGCGCGCGTGAAGCCCGTCATCGTCAGCATGGGCGAGGTCGCGGCGAGCGGCGGCTACTACATCGCCGCGCCCGCGACGCGGATCCTCGCGAACCCGCTCACCATCACCGGCAGCATCGGCATCTTCTACGGCAAGGCCGACGTCACCGAGCTCCTCCGCAAGATCGGCGTCAACGTCGAGGTCTACAAGACCGCGCCGCGCGCCGACGCAGAGTCCCTCTTCCGTCCCTTCACCGAAGAGGAGCACACCGAGCTCGGGAATAAGGTCGCGGAGTTCTACGACGTGTTCCTGAGCCGCGTCGCCGAGGGACGGAAGATGACGAAAGAAGCCGTGGATCGTATCGGCCAGGGCCGGGTGTGGACCGGCGAGCAGGCAAAGGCGAACGGTCTCGTGGACGAGCTCGGCGGTCTCCGCCAGGCGCTCTACGAGGCGCGGAAGCTCGGCGATCTGCCGGAAGACGCGCCGATCATCGAGCTCCCGAAGATCCAGACCTCGCTCCTCGGCACGCTCCTCGGCATCGAGGGCCTCCACGCCGAGACCGACGCGCTGCCCGCGGTGCTTCCGCCCGCCGTGATGCAGCTCGCCCACGCGATGGCGCCGCTCCTCGTGCATCCCGCCGATCGTCCGCTCGCGCGGCTCGAGATCACCAAGGTAGAACCTTGACACGCGCGGCCCTGATCCCCGACTGAGAGCCCATGCACTCCGCACGGGTCGCGCTCACGAAGGCGCAGCGAATCGTCATCAAGGTAGGCTCGCGCTCCCTCGCGGGCGACGGCGATCTCGTGGCCGGCATCGCCCGGCAGATCGCCGCCCTGACGTCCGAGCGGCGCGCGTTCGTCGTCGTCACGAGCGGAGCGATCGCCCTCGGGGTGAGCCGGCTCGGTTACCGAAAAAGGCCGAAGGAGATGCCGAGGCTCCAGGCCGCGGCCGCCGCCGGCCAGGGCGTTCTCATGCAGCGCTACTCGGTCGCCTTCGGCGCGGAGGGGCTGGTCGCTGCCCAGGTGCTCCTCACTCACGCCGATCTCGCCGACCGCGAGCGCGTGAACAACGCGCGTCAGGCACTGGCCGCACTCATCGACGCGGGCGCCGTGCCCGTCATCAACGAAAACGACACCGTCTCGACCGAGGAGATCCGCTTCGGGGACAACGACCAGCTCGCGTCGATGGTCGCGCCGCTGGTATCGGCCGATCTGCTCATGCTGCTGACCGACGTCGAGGGCGTGCTCGACGACGCCGGCCAGCGCATCGCCGTGATGAGCGAAGGCGCGAAGATCGGCACCGTGACGAGCGCGAGCGGCCCCGGGACGGGCGGCATGACGAGCAAGCTCGACGCAGCGACGAAGGCGAGCCGCGCCGGCGCGAGCGTCGTCATCGCGCCCGCCATGCGCGAGAACGTCATCACCGACGTCGTCATGGGCAAGGACGTCGGAACGTTGATCCTCCCGCACCCGAGCACGCTCCGCGCGCGACAGCACTGGATCATGTACACGCTCCGGCCGCGCGGAGACGTCCTCCTCGACGAAGGCGCGGCGCGAGCGCTCGCCGTCGGGAAGAGCAGCCTCTTGCCGATCGGGGTGCTCGGCGTCCGTGGCGACTTCCACGCCGGGGACGCCGTACGACTCGTGACGCCCGCGGGAGCCGAGGTCGGCCGCGGGCTCGCGCGGATGTCGTCCATCGACGTCGCCCGCGCGGCGCGAAAGAAGGGTGACGAGCTCGACGCGGTGCTCGGCCGAGAAGGCCGGGACCAAGTAGTGGTCCACAAGGACGACCTCGTCGTAATCTCCTAGCGATGGGGAGGGCCATCCGTACCCTGCTGTGGATCGCGGCGGTGCTCGGCGTGATCATCGGCGTGCTCCGCCTGACGACGCTCCGCTGGTGGCGCGTGCCGACCGACGACCCCATCCTCGAGGCGTCTCTCGCGCCGACCCTCCGCGGCGGCGACTGGGTGCTCCTCTGGCGCGCCACGGCTCCTCGCTTCGGCGGCCTCGTCCTTTGCCCGGATCCGGACAACGCCGGCCGCTTCGTCGTCGGACGGATGCTCGGCGAACAGAACGACCGGGTCACGATCGACGGCGACCGGGTCCAGGTGAACGAGCACGACGCGCTCACCGAGACGGCCTGCAACGAGGCCGAGTTCACCCTCACCGATCCCGAAACCGGCAGCGAAATACAGCAGCGCTGCGACCTCGAATCGGTCGGCGGCGTGCTGCACATGCGCGGCAGCAACTCGGGTCTCGATCGCGCGCCCCCGGTGCTCACTCAGCGCACGGTCGGCCCCGGCAACGTCTTCATCGTCAGCGACAACCGCGCGTATCCCTACGACTCGCGGAGCTACGGCTCCATCGAGCGCTCGCTCTGCAAGGAGTCCGTCTTCTTCCGACTGGTGAGCAAGCGCGGCTTCATGGATGTCGACGGTCGCCTCACCTACATTCACTAACAAGGGGGGCCTTGGCCCCCCGCAGCTTCGCCTTCGGCGAACTGCTCCCCCCGCCGCTTCGCGGGCTCGCTGCGCTCGCGGGCGAACTGCTCCCCCCGCCGCTTCGCGGGCTCGCTGCGCTCGCGGGCGAACTGCTCCCCCC
>DATAZL010000112.1:0-77759 GCA_036272055.1 Polyangiaceae bacterium
CGCGCGAAATAAGCGGCTCTACATCGAGGTTCGCTCCGTCCTCGACGAGGTGGAGAAGGCTGGAGGCCAATCGACGCCGCCCCAGGCTGCGCGACTCGCCGCGCGCGAGGCGGAAATTGCCGCGCAGAAGCCGGAGCTCGACGAGGCGGCACACGAGGTTGCGCTCGCACGAGCGACGCTGGCGACGGCGGAGACCGCCGGCAAGGAGCTGCTTCGCCGTGCACGCGACGTCGAGCGACGTCGGTCGCTGCTCGCGACGGAAGCTCAGCGGCAGATCGGCGCTCAGAGCCGCGGCGTGAACGAGGCCGAGACGCATCGCTCCGACGCTGCCGTCGAGGCCGCGCGCGCCGTGCTCCTGGCGCGCGGCCGCATCGTCGACGTGCCGGCGGCCACGCTCGACGCGATCGCCCGCGCCGACGACGCCGTCGCGGGCCGCGCGCGAGATCTGGAGCGCCACGTCCGCGCCATCGACGCCCACGACGCCGACGGGCTCAAGAAGGGCGTGATGGTCGGCTCGGCCATCGTGTTCGTCGTCGCGATGCTCCTGCTCTTCGCCATCGGGCACTGACGCGCGCCCTCGGCGTTCTCGACCACCTACCGCCCTGCGTCCGGCGTCCCGCGCGCGCTTTACACGCCCTTTTCACGGGGAAATTCGATGTACCTCGGAGGCTCGAGATTCGTCACATCTCTTCCCTTCAAAGGCGTGGGGCACGGGACCTGATTAGGGTAAGGGGCCGAGTTAGCGAGAGGGAGAGGGACAGCGAGGGGTCTCTCGAAAGGAGAATCCCGATGCTTCGTCTCTATCCCGTCATTCGGTCATTCGTCGCGGACGTCGCTGAGCTCGTGCCGCGCGTCGCACACCACGATCCGGATCTCGCGCGACAGCTGCGTCGTTCGTCAGCGTCCGTAGATGTTCACCGGCGAACAGCGCCGTCCCCGAAGCATCGAAGAAGCGGAACTACGCGAGCGAAGCGAGCCCGCGAAGGCGGCGGGGGGAGCAGTTCGCCGAAGGCGAAGCTGCGGGGGGCCAAGGCCCCCCTTGGTTACCTGCCGCCGCTTCGAGCGGA
The DNA here is from genome assembly GCA_036272055.1 of Polyangiaceae bacterium. Lineage (GTDB taxonomy): Bacteria > Myxococcota_A > Polyangia > Polyangiales > Polyangiaceae > DASZVB01. The sequence goes on from DATAZL010000112.1 coordinate 1,068, forward strand.
GCTCGAGCGCGCGTCGCAACACATCCTGGGTACCCTCTACCGGCTGTCCTTTCCCCGGCAGATTGCTCGCTAGACGCCGTGCGAAGCACTTCTTTCAGAAGCGCGACTTCGTCAGACGCACGAGCGTGCCGATCACGCGATTGAAGAGCGCGGAGAGAGCTGGATCCATGGGGCGCACCAACCGAGCGCTTGCGCGGTTTCCCAGCAAGCTGGTACCTCCCGCGCCGAAGCCGCGGCCGTCTGGAACCGCGCCTGGCGATTCTTGCCGCGGCTGTAGGCGCCCTCGGCCAGATTCAGGGGCACCGAGATCAACGCGCGCTCCATCTGATCTCCGAGCGAAGAAGAACGCGCACGCAGCTTGGGCAGAGACGGCGCAAGCTGCCGAACCAATTCGAGCACGACGGGGTAGATTTCGAGCGTCATAGGGGGACTCCTTTCGTGAGGTTTCGAGGACGCCCTCCTCGAATCGACGCACGCAGACGGGGTCCAGGCTGCGAGCGAGCGCAGCGACCGAGCACAATCGGCGAAGCCGATTGCGAAGGCCTGGACGCCGTCGAGTACGTCGATACCCTCAAAAGTCCCGAGAGCCACTTTCCCCCGCAGCCCTTCCCCCATCACTTCGACCCGCCGCCCTTGCTCATCCACCAGCTCCCGGCTCTAGCTCTCGTTCCTCACCGGGCACCGGAGATCTGACGAATCTTGAGCCTCGGAGGTACATCGCAAACTTTTCCGGGAGACCCGTGAAAAAAAGACGGGTGACGACCCCCTCAAGAGTCGTGTGAAACGGACGCCGGATTTCACGGGTCGACGAGAGACGGTCACCGCCCCGCGCGGGGTCACCCTGATGGTTTGATGATGCCGAGCGCTTCTTGGCGGCGCGAGAGTTCGTCTATTTCTTGCTCGCTGCCGGTGAGGGGCGCGTCGAATTCGACGCCGATCTCCCAGGGCCAGACGTCGGAGAGGGATTTCTCTCTGCGGTCGGCGCGTACGACGCGACCCGCTGCCTGCACGGGCGGCTGATCTTCGCCCTTCACGTAGAGGAGGAGCTGGACGGCGAGCCCGCTCGACAGCTCCGCTCGCGCGAAGAGACGCGCGCCACGGACGCTGACGTCGCGGATGAGCGCGAGATCGTGCGCGTCGTTCGTGGAGTCGAGGTACGTCGGAATGCAGGCGATGCGCCGCGGTACGACCCGCCGTTCTTCCACCGGGAGATGGTCCGCCGCGCACCGGGCGGCTGTCAACGCGGCTCGTGAGACGGCGCAGATCCGCGGCACCGCCTCACTGCCGACGGCGCGACCTTCGGCGCGCCGTCATTGTCGCAGAATCGCGAGCTCAGAGCGGAATGTTGCCGTGCTTTTTCGGCGGGTTCTTTTCGCGCTTGTTCTTGAGCATCTCGAGGCACGTCGCGAGACGCTTCCGGCACTCGCGCGGATAGATGACCTCGTCGACGAAGCCGAGCTCTGCGGCCTTGTAGGGGTTCGCGAACTTCGCCTTGTACTCGGCGACGAACCCTGCGCGCGCCTTGTCCTTGTCGGCGGCCTTGTCGATGGCGTTCTTGTAGACGATCGAGACGGCGCCGTCGGGGCCCATCACCGCAATCTCCGCGGTCGGGAAGGCGAGGCTCACGTCGCCGCGGATGTGCTTCGAGCTCATGACGTCGTAAGCGCCGCCGTATGCCTTGCGCGTGATGACGGTGAGCTTCGGCACCGTCGCCTCACAGAACGCGTAGAGGAGCTTCGCGCCGTGGGTGATGATGCCGTGGTGCTCCTGATCGACGCCGGGCAGGAAGCCGGGCACGTCGACCCAGGTGACGATCGGGATGTTGAAGCAGTCGCAGAAGCGCACGAAGCGCGCGGCCTTGAGGCTCGCGTCGATGTCGAGCACGCCGGCGAGATACGCCGGCTGATTGGCGACGATGCCGACCGGACGACCGCCGATGCGAGCGAAGCCGACGACCATGTTCTTCGCGTAGCTCTCGTGGATCTCGAAGAGGTACCCGTCGTCGACGACGGCGGCGATGACCTTCTTCATGTCGTAGGGCTTGTTGCTCTCGGCCGGGATGATGCCGTCGATCGCGGCGCTGTCGCGATCCACCGGATCTTCGGTCGCCTTCAGCGGCGGATCCTCGGTGTTGTTCGACGGGATGAAGCCGAGGAGCTCGCGGATCTGCGCGATGCTCGCGCGGTCGTCCGGCGCGGTGAGATGCGCGACGCCGCTCTTCGACGCGTGGGCGGTCGCGCCACCGAGCGTCTCCTTGCTCACCTCCTCGTGCGTCACCGTCTTGATGACGTCGGGGCCGGTGATGAACATGTAGCTCGTGCCCTCGACCATCAGGATGAAGTCCGTGATGGCCGGCGAGTAGACCGCGCCGCCCGCGCAGGGGCCCATGATGGCGCTGATCTGCGGGATGACGCCGCTCGCGAGCGTGTTGCGAAGGAAGATGTCGGCGTAGCCGGCGAGCGACTCGACACCCTCCTGGATACGCGCGCCGCCCGAGTCGTTCAGGCCGACCACCGGCGCGCCGGTCTTCATCGCGAGATCCATCACCTTGCAGATCTTCGAGGCGTACGCCGAGCTGAGCGAGCCGCCAAAGACGGTGAAATCCTGTGCGAAGACGAAGATGCGCCGTCCCTCGACCGTGCCGTGGCCGGTGACGACGCCGTCGCCGAGGATCTTCTGATCCTGCATGCCGAAGTCCGAGCAGCGATGCGTGACGAACCGATCGAGCTCCACGAAGCTACCGGGGTCGAGCAGGAGGTCGATGCGCTCCCGCGCGGTCAGCTTCCCCGCGGCGTGCTGCTTCTCGACGCGCTCCTTGCCCCCTCCTTCCAGTGCCTTGGCGTTACGCTCGTCGAGCTCCTTGAAAAGGCTGGGCCTGCTTTCGGACATCGGGAGCGCGGGTACCACAGGGGGCGCGCCGAGTCAGCAGGGGCGACGCCGGAACCTGCACAAGCGCGCAGCCACGCCGCTCAGGGCGGATCGACGTAGTCGACCTCGACGTCCCGGTGAGTCCGGAATCGTGTTCGGCCGGGAGCGCGCTCGACGACGTAATCGGGGCCGGCAGGGACCTTTCCCATGCCGCCCGGGGTGTCGACGATGAACTTCGGTAACGCGATCCCCGAGAGGCGGCCCTGGAGCTCCCCCATGATGCGAACTCCGGTGGCGAGCGGGGTCCGGAGGTGCCCGGTGCCGCGGACCGGGTCGGCCTGGAGCAGGTAATACGGCCTCACGCGCTCGCGGACGAGGCCACGGAAGAGGGTCGACAGGGTGGCCGCGTCGTCGTTCACCCCACGGAGTAACACGGTGTGATTCATCACCGGGAAGCCGGCGTCGGCGAGTCGACGGCACGCGAGCCGCGACGCCTCCGTGAGCTCCTTCGGGTGATTGAAATGCGTCATGACCCAGAGCGGGTGGTGCGGCTTCAGCGCATTCAGGAGCTCCGATGTGATCCGCTGCGGCAGCGCGACGGGGACGCGCGTCGCGAGCCGGATCGTCTCGACGCTCGGCACGTCGCGCAGCGCGCGCACGACGCGGACGAGCCGATCCGTCGCCATTGCCAGCGGATCTCCGCCGCTGATGATCACGTCGCGCACCTCGGGGTGGGCGCGCAGGTACTCGAACGCGCCGGCGAGCCGCTCGAGCGACGTCGCGCCGCCGCCGGCCCCAACGAGACGGCTCCGCGTGCAGAAGCGGCAGTACACCGCGCAGCGATCGGTCGCGATGACGAGCGCGCGATCCGGATAGCGCCGGACGAGGTGCGGCGCCGCCTCGTGCGCCTCTTCACCGAGCGGATCGCGCAGATCTCCCGGCACCTCGCGCGACTCTGCGGCGTGGGGAACGACCTGGCGTCGAATGGGACACGACGGATCGTCGCGATCGACGAGGCCGAGGTAATACGGCGTGATCGACATCGGGAGCCCGGCGTGTTCCGCCGCGAGCGCGCCCGCGCGTTCGTCGTCGGTGAGCGTGATGGCCCGGTCGAGCTCGCTCGTCGTGCGGACGGCGTTCTGGAGCTGCCAGCGCCAGTCCTGCGGCTTTCGCGGCGCGGCGCGCTTGCCGGCGCGGACCGCGACCGGTTCGGGAGCGACGACGGAGAGAGCGCGCGTCACTTCTTCCCCTCCGGCGCGGGCACCGCGATCTTCGCGAGGGCCGCCTCGTCTATCTTCACCGGGAAGCGCGCCCGGAGCTCCTTCTCGAAGGTCGCCTCGGCAGTGTGGAGGTGCTGCTGCGCGATGAGCACGCGGATCGTTCGATCGGCGTCCTCGAGCGAGCGATCCCGCGCCGCGCTCTCGGCGGTCAAGCGGAGGACGTGAAAGCCGCTCGACTGGACGACGTGCCCGAGCACGTCCCCGGCCTTCTCGATCTCGAACGCCGCGGCGCGGAGCGGCTCGGGCACGCGCGCGTTGTCGTTCTTGCCGAACGACGGAGGCGTCACGAGCCCGAGATCACCGACCAGCTCGTCGGGAAGATCCGCCGCCGGCTTCTCGAGCGAGCTCTTTCGCACGAGCTCGCCCCACTGCTTCGCCGTCGTTCCGCGCGCTGAAGCGAGAACGTGCTCTGCGGTCACCGCGTCGCGCACCACGATGTGCGAGATGCGCCGTCGCTCCGGCTCCTTGAAGTCGGCCCGATGCGAGTCGTAATACGCGCGGACGTCGCCGGCCGGGATCTGCTCGAGCGGCGGCTGCTTGCTCCGTATCTCGGCGAGCACCTCGTCGCGCAGGATCTGCCGCTCGAGCTCCCTGGCTTCTGGCCGATCGGCGAGACCGCGCCGCTCCGCCTCCTTCGAGAGAAGCTCGACGTCGACGAGCTCCTTCAAGAGTTGCTCGCGACGGTCGGGGGTCTGGTAACGCGCGCGCTCGATACGATCCATGCCGTCGAGCACCGCGACGTAGTCGCCCAGGGTGATCGTCCGGTCTCCCACCTTCGCGAGGACGCGGACGGAGAGGTCCGCAGGGAGCGCGCCGCTCACCGACGACGACGTCGCGGGCGTGCCGCCACCTGCCGGCGCGTCACGGTGACACGCCGGGGTCGAGATGAGCGCGACGCCGAGGAGCGCCCGAACGAGCCACGCCGGCGACCGCCGGACGCGGGCGGAAGCGGACGACATTGGCGCCGAATACTACGACCTCACACGGCTGTCACGCCGCCGCCCTCGCGGAACCCGAAAACCGGAAACCTTCGGCGGCGAACGGCGAGGCTCCCGAGCCGACTCGCTCGGCATCGACTTCCGTCGTTGCGGCAAACTGGGGTGAGCGCTAAGGGACGTGGCTGTGAACGTTCACCCTGAAAAGCCCCTCCGGTACCAGCGAGTCGTCATCAAACTGAGCGGCGAAGCGCTCTGTGGAAGAGACGGCGGCTTCGGGATCGACACCCACACCCTGAAGAGCACCTCGGTCGAGCTCGGCGAGGTGCATCGCACCGGCGTGCAGATCGGCATCGTCGTCGGCGGCGGCAACATCTTCCGCGGCCTTCGCGGCGCGAGCGAAGGCATGGACCGCGCGCAGAGCGACTACATGGGCATGCTCGCGACCGTCATCAACTCGCTGGCCCTGCAAGACTCGCTCGAGCGCGAGGGCATTCCGACACGGGTCATGACCGCCCTCGAGATCAAGCAGGTGGCCGAGCCGTACATCCGGCGCCGCGCGATCCGGCATCTCGACACCGGCCACGTCGTGATCTTCGCGGCGGGCACCGGCAATCCGTACTTCTCGACCGACACCGCCGCAGCCCTCCGCGCCATGGAGATCCGCGCCGACGCGCTGCTCAAGGCGACCAAGGTCGAGGGCATCTACGACCGCGACCCGAAGCGCCACGCCGAGGCGAAGATGTTCCAGACGGTGAGCTACGACCGCTTCCTGAGCGATCACCTCGCGGTCATGGACTCGACGGCGGTGACGCTCTGCCGCGAGAACGGCATGCCGATCCGCGTCTTCAAGATGGACCCGGGGAACATCAAGCGCGTCTGCTTCGGGGACGACGTCGGCACCACCGTCACCGACGGCTGAGCCCGCTCAGCGCTCGAATATCTCGACGGCGACGCGGTAACCGGCGGCGCCCGGCACCGTCTCGACGAGAGCGGCGTAGGCGCCGAGGGCGGCGCGGAGGTTCGTGACATGGCTGTAGACGCTGCGAACGGCGCCGTCGTCGTTCCGGTTCAGGGCCTCGCTCGCGATCTGCTGCGGTGACGCGGGACGGCCCTCGCGCGCCGCGAGAAACGCGAGGATCGACCGCTCCGCGCGGCGCAATCGGTGCCGCCCGGTCGGCGTTTCGAGGTCGCGCTCGAACAGGGTGAAGGGACCGAAGGCGAGCGGCTGTGCCGCGCCGTCGAGCGCCGACGACTGTGGCCAGCGCTCGCTGTGTGCGGTCTTCTCGCGCCGCGCGTCGAGCAGCGCCACCAGGTCGCGTAGCGTCTGCTCATCGTCGGGCTTCGCCATGGGGACGGCGCCGCCGCGGAACGCGAGCGCGGCGAGCTCCGACGTCATCCAGTTGGAGACCATCGCCACCGCGGGCGGCGGCTCCAGCTTTCGCAGATCGGGAAGAAGATCGACGCCGACGCCGTCGGCGAGCTTGTTGTCGACGAACGCGTACGCGCAGGGCTGCTCGCGCCACCGCGCGAAGAGCGCCCGCGCCTCGGCGAGCGACGTGGCGACGACCATGGAGAAGCCGCAGCTCCGGAAGAGCCTTTCGAGCGCACGAACCGCGTCAATCTCATCTTCGACCAGCAAGATTCTCGCGGCACCGTCTCGATATGGGCTCACGATTTCTTAAGCTCCGGTTCCTCATCACTCCATCAGACACTGGCGGTCCTCACCGCCCGTCCCGAGACTACACAGTCATTCGCGTGAACACACGCACCGAAGCGCGCGGGTCTCCGCTGGTTATCGCGGTGAATCGCACCCGAAATCTGGGGTCGATCCGTCCCTTGATTTGAACTCGTTTTGAACTCGAGCAGAGGCGAGAAGGTTTAAACTCCCTCCGCGTCACCGGGGGGGTGACAGAAAGCCGTGGCGCGTACGGTTCATCCGATTCGTTCGGAGCGTGCGCGAGGCGTCGGAGAGCGCACGCCGAGCCCGTCGACTTCGTCTCGCATCGACGCTTGAAGCTGTCACGTGTGTGGACGAACTCGACCGCACGAGCACGCGCGCCGGGGCCTCGGCCCCGACCAGGCGCCTCGGACCACGTAATTCACGCTCTCGGTGGTGCGCTGCCGAGCGACCGAAAGAGCTCAGATTTCGCTATTTCGGCGGCTAGACGAGCACCTGACCGCGTCAAGGCGTCGCAGGCAGCACCTCCTTCGCCGGGGAGCGTTGCCCGAGGGTCGGGGGGCGCCTAAGGTTGGCCGCGAAACATGTGGAACTCACTCCCCGGCTTCGGAACCGGCATTCTGTACGCGGTGCTCGTGGCCGCGGCGTACACGTTCGCCGTGGCGATAGCCGCGGGGCGAGGGCAACCCCGGCTGCTCGAATCGGCGCGGCGCGGCGCCTTTGCCACGTCGGGCCTCGTGGCGCTCGGCGTGCTCGTGCTCGCGTATGCGTTCGTGACCCACGATTTTCGGATCCGCTACGTCACCCGCTACAGCGACCGCTCGATGCCGATGGGTTACCTCATCGCGTCCCTGTGGGGTGGCCAGGACGGGTCGCTGCTCTGGTGGTCATTTCTTCTATCCGGGTACACGACCGCGTGCGTCTTCTGGTTACGGGGAAAATACAGGCAGCTTCAGCCCTACATCATCGCGACCCTCATGGTGATCATGAGCTTCTTCGCGGTCCTGATGCTGTTCGCAGCGAACCCGTTCGAGTCGAACCTCGCGGGCGCGAAGCTCGACGGCGAGGGGCTGAACCCGCTCCTTCAAAACTACTGGATGGCGATTCATCCGCCGAGCCTCTACACGGGCTTCGTCGGCTGCTCGGTTCCGTTCTCGTTCGCGATCGCGGCGCTCGTCACCGGTCGCCTCGACAACGAGTGGATCATCGCGGTTCGCAAGTGGATGCTCTTTGCCTGGCTGTTCCTCTCCATCGGTAACGCGCTCGGCATGGCCTGGGCCTACGAGGAGCTCGGCTGGGGCGGTTACTGGGCGTGGGATCCGGTCGAGAACGCCGCGTGTCTGCCCTGGTTCGGAGCGAGCGCCTACCTGCACTCCACGATGATCCAGGAGCGCCGCAACATGCTGAAGATCTGGAACGTCGTGCTCATCTCGATCACGTTCCTGCTCACGATCTTCGGCACGTTCCTCACGCGCGCAGGCCTCATCTCGAGCGTCCACGCCTTCGCGCAGAGCGACATCGGCATCTTCTTCGTGTGGTTCATGGGCTTCGTCATCGCGGTGACGGCCGGCCTCATCGTGTGGCGTCTCCCTCAGCTCAGGAGCCGCGGTCAGATCGAGGCCGTGCTGAGCCGCGAAGCCGCCTTCGTCGTGAACAACTGGCTGCTCATCGGTATCGCGACGTTCATCCTGATCGCGACGATCTTCCCGCGGATCAGCGAGTGGATCTGGAAAGAGACGGTGACCGTCGGTCCGCCCTTCTTCAACCGCTGGATGGCGCCGCTCGGCCTTGGCCTCCTCGCCCTCATGGGCGTCGGACCGCTCTTCGGCTGGCGAAAGACGAGCGGCGTGTCGTTGCTGCGCGCCGCCGCGTTCCCGGGCGCCGTCGCGGGCGTCGTCGTCGTGCTCCACGTCACGCTCGGCAAGCACTTCGGCTTCCCGGCCTTCGTCCAGCAGGACGCCTTCTATCCGGGCTTTGCCGGCGTGCTCCTGCAGAAGCTCGGTTCGATGGCGCCGGCTCTGACCATCTCGCTTGCCGCTTTCAACTTCGCGGTCGTCGGGCAGGAGTTCTATCGCGGCATCTCCGCACGAAGGAGCAAGTACGGCGACGAGGGCGTCTTCGAGGCGCTCCGCCACGTCGTCGACAAGAGCCGCCGGCGTTACGGCGGCTACATCGTGCACATCGGCGTGGGGCTGATGTTCGTCGGCTTCTGCGGTCGCGCGTGGGAGATCGAGCACGAGGCCAGCATGTCGCCCGGCGATACGCACCAGATCGGCGAGTACACCATCACGTACCGCGGCCCGCGCATGGAGGTCGATCCGACGAAGCGCATGGTCTTCGCCGACGTCGATGTCGAGCGCAGCGGGAAGAACATCGGGCGCCTCAGCCCGGCGAGGTTCATCTACACGAAGGCCGGGCAGCCGACGACCGAGGTCAGCATGATGCGCGGCCTGCGCGACGACCTCTACCTGGTCGTCGGCATGATCGACCCCACGTCGAAGCGCGCGACGATGCGATTCCACGTGAATCCGCTCGTCTCGTGGGTATGGATCGGCGTCCTGGTGCTCATGAGCGGTGCGTCGATCTCCCTCTGGCCCGAAGTGCGCTTGCGCGAAGTGGGCGTCTGGGGCTACCTGCGCGCCACGGCGGGAGCCGCGACGAGCATCATGCTGGCCATCCTTTTTGCTACTTCTTCCGCCCGGGCAGCGAGCCCGGTGGCGGCCCGGCCTCCTGCCGCGGCCGTGGTCCTTCCGGCGACACCGTCGGCGCCGCTCGCGCCGTTCGCGTACGGGGCCGCGCTCGCGGTCGGCGTGGGCGTCGTCGGGGCGTCCGTCTCGGAGCGGATTCGCTCGCGCAAGCGGCGCTGACGCGCCGAAACTCCGTCCGGCTCGAACATGGACATCAACCGCCTGCTCGGCGATTCGTCTAAGTGGATCGCACCCGTCGTCGTTCTCGCTGCTCTCATCGTCGGCGCAACCGTCGGCCTCGGCCCCGCGCTCCTCGTCCTTGCGGGCGGCATGCTCGTGGGGGTCGTGTTGCTCTTCTGGTCGAGCGTCGGACGCCTCACCGGTGAATCACCGCTCAGCCTCGAAGAAGCCATCGGGCTCGGGGCGCCGAGCCCGGAAGAAGAGCGGAAGCGCTCCATCCTGCGCGCCCTGAAGGACCTCGAGTTCGAGCGCAGCGTCGGGAAGATCAGCGAGGAAGACTTCGCCGAGCTGTCGGCGCGCTACCGCGCCGACGCGAAGGCGCTCCTCAAGCTCATCGACGCCGAGTCCGCACCCATGCGCAAGCGCGCCGAGGAGCGCCTCGCGCTCCGTCTCCAGGGCGAACAAGCCTCGCCGGCAAAGTCGAAGTCGCGGAAGAAGAAGAGCGCGAAGCCGGTTCCAGCCGGGGCCGAGCAAGACGCCGCTGAAGCCCTTCCCCCGGAGCCCGACGAAGCCGTCGAGGCCGTCCCTGCACCCCCGAGCGCCACCGTCACGTGTCCCTCCTGCAGCACCAACAACGACCCCGACGCCGCCTTCTGCAAGCGCTGTGGCACCGCCCTCGGCAAACCCGCGGGAGCGACCTCGTGAAGCGCGTGAGGGCCCTCCGCTCCGCGTCCCTCGTCGCGCTCTGCGTGCTCGCGTCGTCGGCCCTCGCCGGCGCCCAGGCCGCCGCAGTGGACCCCGACGAGCCTCTGCCCGCCGGTCACCCCAGCGTCGCGCCGAGCGGTGACGGGGACGGCAGCGACAGCGGCGAAGCGGACCAGCAGGGCGCGCCGCCCGGTCATCCCGGCGCTCCCGCCGAGCCTCCCCAGGATCGCAGCTCGCCCGCGCCCGATCTCCGCCCCGGAACCATCGAGGTCCATCTCCACGACGAGAAGGACCATCCCATCAACGGGATGGCGGTCACGCTCGGTGTCATGAAGCAGGACGTCGCCGAGGGCGATTCGCACACCGAGCGAATCGGCAACACCGATGCCCGCGGCATCGTGGTGTTCGACGGATTGCCGAACACCACGGCCTTCAGCTACCGAGCCGTAGCGTCGAAGGACGGCGGCGAGTTCGCGACGGAGCTCCTTCGCCTCGGCGAGCACGGCGGGCAACGCGTGCTGCTCCACGTCTTCCCGGTGACGCGCGATCTACGTCAGGCGCTGGTCGGCATGCGCGGCGTGATCTTCGTCCAGCCTCGCGAGGACGTCTTCCACGTCGAGACGAACTTCCAGATCCTCAACATCGGCACGCAGGCGTGGGTGCCGAACCAGGTGCGGATCCCCTTGCCGAGCGGCGCGAAGGCGTTCCGCCCGAGCGACGCCGCGAGCGAGACTCGCTTCGACCGCGTCGGCAACAGCCCGGTGGAGCTCGTCGGTACGTACCCGCCCGGGCAGCGCGAGACAGGCTTCACGTTCCAGCTCGACAACGATCACGAACCGAAGAAGACGCTTCGCATCGGCCTGCCGCCGCACGTCGCGGAGCTTCGGATCGTCGCCGAGGGCGCGCGCGGCATGATCCTCCGCGCGGACGGCTTTCCCGAGCCCGAGCCGATGCAGGGTCAGGACGGAAGCCGCCTCCTCGTCACCGGAAAAAGACTCGCGCGCGGCGACGCAGCGATGGACTTCATCGAGCTCACTCTCGAGAATTTACCGGTGCCGAGCCCCGGTCGCTGGTACGCCGTGTTCGTCGCGTGCGCGCTCGCCGCTCTCGGCATGAGCGCCGGATTCGGACGCAAGAGCTCCGACAAGATGCGACCGAGATCCGTCGACGAAGCAGAGGTCCGCGAGGCACAAGATCTCGTGCTCGACGAGCTCGTCACTCTCGAGAAGCTGCGCCGCGAAGAGCGCATCGGACCCCGCGCCTACGACGAGACCCGGGTCGAATTGCTCGACGCGCTGACCCGTCTCGAGCTCCAGCGCAGCACCGGCTGAGGGCCTCGCCGAGGCTCCGAGGGGACCCGTCCGGCGAGCCGGAGATGCACTTTTCTCTTCTCCACAGTCTGTGGATAAGCTCCGGAGAAGCCTGAAGATAAGCCGTCACGTATTTGCCGGCAGTGTGACGCCTACATTTCCTCCCCAGGTTGCCGTACTGCGTCACCCGGGAGATGTCCCCAGGGCGCGCGACAAATAAACCTTAACTATCGTGCGCTTCCGGCACTCTCCCCAGAATCCACAACCCCTACGGTGACTACTTCTTCTTTTAAATCAAATAGATCAGAGAAGAGATCCGGATGTTCCGGGCTGCCCCGGGGCGTTGCGCACAGACAGGCTTCTCCGCGCTGGAAGCGCCAAGCCCCCAAGGCTAGAGCTCAGCGGAAATGCAAGTTGCCGTCGCGAAGAAGGACCTGCTCCGGGTCGTCGCCCGCTGCCAGGGCGTAGCCGACAAGAAAAGCACGATGCCTGTGCTCGGCAACGTGTTGCTCGACGTGAACGGACCTGGCTCGCTGCGACTCGCTGCGACCGATCTGAATCTCGCCGTCACGGGACAGATCAACGCCGAGGTGCAGAAGGGCGGATCGATCGCCGTCGGTGCACGTGATCTGTTCGAGCGCGTGAAGATGATGCCCGAGGGGCTTTTGACGATCGCGACGAACGAGGGTTCCGGCGCGACGATTCGCGCTGCGAGCTCTGCGCGTCGCTACACGCTGCACGGGATCCCGGGAGACGAGTTTCCGTCCATCCCCGAGCCCGACGCGGGCGCTCCGACGTTCTCGCTCGGCGTCGATGCGCTCGCGAGTCTCATCGCGCGAACGCACTTTTCGATCTCGACCGACGACACGCGTCTGCACCTGAACAGCGCGCTCTTCGAGTGGGACGGCAACCGCGTGCGCATGGTGACGACCGACGGTCATCGGCTTTCGAAGATGGAGGTCACCGTCGCCGGCAAGCAAGCATCGGCCACGATGCTGATCTCGCTGAAGGGCATCCAGGAGCTTCGCCGTCTCGCCGACGAGGCACGCGCCGAGGCGAAGGGCGACGCGGATCTCGCCATCGAGCTGATCCAGAGCGGCGCGAACGCGTTCTTCCGTCTGCCCGGGCTCCAGTTCAGCGTGAAGCTCGTCGACGCGCAGTTCCCGCCGTACCAGCAGGTCATCCCGCGCAACATCGAGCGCACGGTCGTCGCGCCGCGTGCGTCGCTCACCGACGCGCTCCGCGCAGTGTCCATCGCCGCGAGCGATCGCACCGGCGGCGTGAAGCTCACGCTCGCGAAGGGCACGATGCGGTTCACGAGCGAGAGCCCCGACAGCGGCGAGGGCTTCGACGAGGTCGCCGTGGACTACGACGGCAACGACGTGACCATCGGGTTCAACGCGCGGTACTTCCTCGACGTGCTCGGAGGGCTCGACGAGGAACGCGTCGAGATCGGCATCGGCGGCGAGCTCGACCCCGTCGTGGTGCGCCCTCACGGCTCGGAGGACTACCTCGCCGTGATCATGCCGATGCGGATTTGACGAGCCGGATCGTCTTCGAAAAGGTCCGGGTCACCGACTTTCGCAACATCGTCGCCCTCGACTTCGAGCCCTCGCCGGGGATCAACGTGATCACCGGCGACAACGGCCAGGGGAAGACGAGCCTGCTCGAGTCGCTCTACTTCGTCGCGACGACGCGGAGCTTCCGGGCGGAGCGCCCGCGAGAGATGCTGCGCGAGGGCGCGGAGCTGCTCGCGGTGCGGGCGCGCATCGTCGAGAGCGGCATCGCGCGGGAACAGCGGGTCGCGCTCGGTGCGCGCTCGCGGTCGGTGCAGCTCGACGGGAAGAAGCCGGAGACGCTTTCACGCTACGCGACGCGAACGCCGATCGTCGTGTTCCATCCCGGCGATCTGACGATCCTCACGGGGCCTTCGAGCGAGCGGCGCACGCTTCTCGATCGCGTCGCGCTCTTCATCGACCCGCGGAGCGCCGATCATCGCCTTCGCTACACGCGCGCCGCTAAGTCGAGGAAGGCCGTGCTCGAGGAGCGCGGCACCCAGTCGCCCGAGCTCGGTCCCCTCGAGCAGCTCATGGCGCTTCACGGGAGCGAGCTGAGCCGCGCGCGCCTCGCGGCCGCCGAGCGGCTCATCGCCGCCCTGGGCCCGCTGGTGACGGAAATCGCGGCGCCCGACGTCACCGTCGGTGCCCGGTTCGCACCCGGAGGGTCCCTCGACGCCGCGGAGCTCCAGGCGGAGCTCGGCCGCCGGCGTGAGCAGGACCTTCGCCAGCGGACGGTCACTTGCGGTCCCCAGCGTGACGATCTCGACGTTCGCCTGAACGGACGCAGCGTGCGGCGGCACGCCTCCCAGGGCCAGCAGCGCATCCTGACCCTGGCCTTGAAGGGCGCGGAGCTGGCCTGCGTACGCGACGCTCGCGGCGCGGAGCCGGTGCTTCTCCTCGACGACGTGTCGAGCGAGCTCGATCCGGCCAGGACCGGCGCTGTATTCGAGTTTTTGCACGACACCCCGAGTCAGGTTTTCGTGACGACGACCCGTCCGGAGCTCTTCGCCACACCGCGTCTCACGAGCGGCGCGCGAGTCGATTTTCGACTCGTCGCGGGCGCGTTCGCCTGACCCCGAGCGACGCGTGCAAATGACCACGGAGTGGTTATTCATAGTCGTTGCGAAGTCGGTTTCAGGCTGTGCGCTCGGGCTTCGAAACGTCGCGCCGAGAGCGCGTCGAACGAGACAGGCGAGACACGGGAAAGACGCGAGGCACGCGCCACTAATTTGCGGCAAAAATGCGGGCTCCGATTGCTGCCGCAACCGCTCCGAACCCTTGCCCGAGAGGGCCTTCGGAGGTATATGAACAGGGGTTTTTCGAGTGCGGCCCGTCCTCGATTCATCACCGACTCAGGGCAGCCGCTCAGCAAGAATCCGACCTGCGAGAACAGTCGTGCGCCCCACTCTCGGCGCCCCTCTCGCTGAAGCAACCATCATCCACGTGAGGTTCTGATCGTGACCACGGAGGCGATCCAGAAAGAGCCGGTCGCGGCACCGCCGCCCGGCGAGTACGGCGCAAACAGCATCACGGTGCTCGAAGGCCTCGAGGCCGTTCGCAAGCGCCCCGGTATGTACATCGGAGACGTCCACGACGGCTCCGCGCTGCATCACCTGGTGTGGGAGGCCGTCGACAACGCGGTCGACGAGCACCTCGCAGGCCACTGCACGACCATCCGGGTCAACGTCCACTTCGACGGCTCGGTAACGGTCGAGGACGACGGGCGCGGCATCCCGGTCGGCATCATGCCCGACCGCGGCGTCAGCGCGGCCGAGGTGGTCATGACCGTGCTCCACGCCGGCGGCAAATTCGACCACTCGAGCTACAAGGTCAGCGCCGGCCTCCACGGCGTCGGCGTCAGCGCCGTCAACGCGGTGTCCGAGTACCTGCGCCTCGAGATCAAGCGTGAGGGCCGGGTCTGGTTCCAGGAGTACTGCCGCGGCGTCCCCCAGGAGCGTATCGCGAACATCGGGGAGAGCAGCGCGACGGGCACGAAGCTCACGTTCAAGCCCGACCTGCAGATCTTCTCGATGGTCGAGTACAACTACGGCACGCTCGCCAACCGTCTGCGCGAGCTCGCCTTCCTGAACTCCGGTCTCGTGATCCTGCTCGAGGACGAGCGCGAGAACGGCCAGAAGGAACGGTACGAGTACAAGGGCGGCATCAAGGAGTTCGTCGCGCTCCTCAGCCAGACGAAGGAGCCCGTCCACGACGAGGTCGTCGCTTTCTACGCCGAGACGCCGAGCGAGGCGGGTGGCTCCGTGAACATCATGCTCGATGTCGCGATGCAGTGGACCGGCAGCTACACCGAGCAGATCTTCTGTTACACGAACAACGTCTTCAACAAAGACGGCGGGACGCACCTCACCGGCCTCCGTTCGGCGCTCACCCGGACGCTGAACACCTACGGCCAGGCCCAGAACCTGTTCAAGGACGTGAAGAACGGCCTGACGGGGGACGACACGCGCGAGGGCCTCATCTGCGTCGTGCACGTGAAGCACCCGGACGCGTCGTTCGATTCGCAGACCAAGTCGAAGCTCGTCTCGAGCGAGGTGAAGGGCGCCGTCGAGACCATCGTGTCCGAGCAGCTAGGTCGCTTCTTCGAGGAGCATCCGCAGATCGCGCGGAAGATCCTCGACAAGGCCATCGTTGCCGCGAAGGCGCGTGAAGCAGCTCGAAAGGCGCGTGAGGTGGTCCGCAAGGGCGTCCTCGACACGACGTCGCTCTCCGGCAAGCTCGCCGACTGTCAGAGCAAAGATCCCGCCCAGTGCGAGATCTACATCGTCGAGGGAGAGAGCGCCGGCGGCAGCGCGAAACAGGGTCGTGACCGGCACTTCCAGGCCATCCTGCCGCTGAAGGGCAAGATCCTGAACGTGGAGCGCGCGCGGCTCGACCGCATGCTCGCATCACAAGAAGTCGCGACACTCATCAGCGCGCTCGGCTGCGGCATCGGCGACACCGGCGGCTTCGATCTATCGAAGCTTCGCTATCACAAGATCATCCTGATGACGGACGCCGACGTCGACGGCAGCCACATCCGGACCTTGCTCCTGACGTTCTTCTATCGGCAGATGATGGAGCTCATCCAGAAGGGCTACCTGTACATCGCGCAGCCGCCGCTCTTCCGCGTGAGGAAGGGCAAGAAGGATCTCTATCTCAAGGATGCGGCGTCCCTCGACACGCACCTGATCGAGCACGGCATCGAGAACGTGTCGGTCCAGGCGTCGCGCGGCCCGGCGCTCTCCGGCAAGCCGCTGTTCAACCTCGCGCAGCGTCTGCGCAGCTTCCGGGCAATTCTTGCGAAGATCGATCGACGGTGCGACGCGCGTGTGGTGGCCGCCTGGCTACGCTCGAGCGACATGAACCTGTCGGACTTCCGCGACACCGCGCGGGTCGATGCGGCGGCGCTCTCGCTCCGCACCCGGCTCGAGCAGCGTTACCCCGACCTTTGCCCGCTGGAGGTGAACGTCGAGTGGGAAAAGGAGCACAACGCCGGTCGCATCGTGGCGCGATTCCGGCCGGGTGCATCCCCTCGCCCTGCGGTCATCGACTGGCAGCTCGCCGAGAGCGCCGAGTATCAGGAGCTCAGGTCGCTCGAGGAGGACGTGCGGTCCATCGGGCCGGCGCCCTACGTCGCGACCGTCGACAACGGGGAGCCGCTGAAGCTCGAGGACGCCGAGGCGCTCGACGCCTTCATCGAGGAACGCGGCCGGAAGGGCATCATGATCTCCCGCTACAAGGGTCTCGGCGAGATGAACCACGATGAGCTCTGGGAGACGACCATGAACCCGGACGCGCGCACCCTGCTCCAGGTTCGCATCGACGACCCCATCCGCGCCGACGAGCTGTTCAGCGTCCTCATGGGCGACCAGGTCGAACCACGCAAGAAATTCATCGAAGAGAACGCGCTGAACGTCCGAAACCTCGATATTTAGCCGCGGGTCCAATTGTCGCCAGAGAGTCAGGCGACCAACCACCTTCGCGGAGTTTTCCGTGTTTTGCCTGGCGGCCGTGTGGCCTTGATTCCGGGTGGTACGGACTTAGCTTGGCGTGTGCTGCTCGGCCGTGTGGGCGGGCGAAGAGCGCCGAGCGCGAGGTTTCGTCATGAAGATGGATCGACTCACCACCAAGAGCCAAGAAGCAATCCGTGCAGCCGTCGACCGGGCGAGCCGAAACGGAAACCCCGAGCTGACGCCGGAGCACGTGCTGGTCGCGGTGCTCGAGCAGCGAGACAGCATCGGAGGCCCGCTCGTCGAGCGCGCCGGGGCGTCCCCGGCCGCGGTGCGGAAAGAGCTCGAGCAGCGACTCGAGTCGTTGCCGCGGGTGACCGGCGGCGCCGAGCCGACCCTCGGCCGGCGCGCGAACGCGCTCTTCCAGAAAGCGGAGGACGAGGCGAAGGCGCTCAAGGACGACTTCGTCTCGGTCGAGCATTTCCTGCTCGCTGCCGCGAAATCGGACAAGGACGTCCAGGCGATCTTCGATCGCAACGGGCTCTCGTACGAGAAGCTCCTTTCCGCGATGACCCAGATCCGTGGCGCGCACCGTGTCGCCGATCAAGATCCGGAAGGGAAGTTCCAGGCGCTCGAGAAGTACACGCGTGATCTGACGGAGGCCGCGCGCCGCGGAAAGATCGATCCGGTCATCGGCCGCGACGAGGAGATCCGCCGCGTGATGCAGGTGCTCTCGCGCCGCACGAAGAACAATCCGGTCCTCATCGGCGAGCCCGGCGTCGGCAAGACGGCGATCGCAGAGGGGATCGCGCAGCGCATCGTGAAGGGCGACGTGCCCGAGTCGCTGAAAGACAAGCGGCTCGTGGCGCTCGACCTGTCGGCGATGGTCGCGGGCTCCAAGTACCGCGGCGAGTTCGAGGATCGACTGAAGGCCGTACTCAAGGAGATCGAGGCCGCGCAGGGTGGCATCATCCTGTTCATCGACGAGCTGCACACGCTGGTCGGTGCTGGTGCCGCCGAGGGCGCGATGGACGCCGCGAACATGCTGAAGCCCGCGCTCGCTCGCGGAGAGCTCCGCGCCATCGGCGCCACGACGCTCGACGAGTACCGGAAGCACATCGAGAAGGACGCGGCGCTCGAGCGTCGCTTCCAGCCGGTGATCGTCAATCAGCCCAGCGTCGAGGACACCATCGCGATCCTCCGCGGGCTCAAGGAGCGCTACGAGGTGCACCACGGCATCCGCATCCGCGACGCCTCGCTCGTCTCGGCTGCCGTCCTGTCGAACCGCTACATCACCGAGCGCTTCTTGCCGGACAAGGCCATCGACCTCGTCGACGAGGCCGCGAGCAAGATCAAGATGGAGATCGACAGCCTGCCCTTCGAGATAGATCAGCTCGAGCGGCGGATCCTCCAGCTCAAGATCGAAGATCAGGCGCTCAAGCGGGAGCGCGACAAGGCGTCGAAGGCGCGGCTCGAGGAGCTACACCGCGAGATCGCGGAGCTCAGCGGCAAGCGGGACACCGCGCGCGCGCAGTGGCTCCACGAGAAGGAGATCCTCACCAGCGTGCGCGACAAGCAGAAGCAGCTCGAGGAGCTTCGTACCGAAGAGGAGCGCGCGCGGCGCACCGGTGATCTGGGCAAGGCCGCCGAGTACCAGTACGGCAAGATCCCTTCCGCCGAGAAGGACATCGAGCGGCTCCGGGGTGACCTGGCCGGCGCGCAGAAGACCGGTTCGTACCTCAAGGAAGAGGTCACCGAGGAAGACATCGCCGCCGTTGTCTCGAAGTGGACCGGTATCCCTGTCTCCAAGATGCTCGAGAGCGAGATGAAGAAGCTCCTCTCGATGGAGGAGAACCTCCGGAAGCGCGTGGTCGGTCAGGACGCGGCGCTCGTCGCGGTGGCGAACGCCGTGCGTCGCTCGCGCGCGGGACTCGCCGACGATCGGCGCCCGATCGGGTCGTTCCTCTTCCTCGGTCCGACCGGCGTCGGCAAGACGGAGACCGCGCGTGCCCTCGCCGAGTTCATGTTCGACGACGAGAAAGCAATGATCCGCATCGACATGAGCGAGTACATGGAGAAGCACACCGTGTCTCGTCTGCTCGGCGCGCCTCCCGGCTACGTCGGGTACGAGGAGGGCGGGCAACTCACGGAGCCGGTGCGCCGTCGCCCGTACAGCGTCATCCTCTTCGACGAGGTCGAGAAGGCGCATCCCGACGTGTTCAACACGCTGCTGCAGCTCCTCGACGACGGTCGCCTGACCGACGGTCAGGGACGCACGGTGGACTTCAAGAACACCGTCGTGATCCTGACGAGCAACGTCGGGACGACCGAGCTGAACGCGCTCGAGGAGCGTCGAGATCTCGACGATGCGGCGAAGAACGAGGAGATGCGCGAGGTGGCGATGGAGTCGCTCCGCGGGATCTTCCGTCCGGAGTTCCTGAATCGCCTCGACGAGGTCGTCGTCTACCGGCGGCTCGGGCGCGAGCAGATACGGAGCATCGTCGACATCCAGCTGCAGTACCTCGCGCACCGTCTCGCGCGGCGGGATCTCGCGCTGGAGATCACCGACACCGCGAAGGACTACCTCGGCGAGGTCGGCTGGGATCCGCAATACGGCGCGCGCCCCCTGAAGCGCGCCATCCAGAAGAACGTCGAGGACGAGCTCGCGCGTCGCGTGCTCGAAGGCCAGTTCTCACCCGGCGACACCGTCCTCGTCGATCGCACCGAAAAGGGGCTCGGCTTCGCCACCCGCTCAGCTGTCCCCCGCGCCGCGGCCGCGCAGTAACGACGCTGCGCGCCGCGGTGTCGTCGCGCCGCTACTGGTCTCCCCCGTGTCCGTGGAGCACTACTCGACGGACCAGGGAGAGGCCGGCGTAGGACGCGAGGAGGCGGACCTGGGCGCGGGAACCGGGGAAGGAGAGCTGACGATCGGTCGTGCCTTCGGCGGTGGCCACGGCGAGGTGCACGTCGCCGACGGCCTTTGCGGGGGTCGCTCCGCCGGGGCCGGCGAGGCCAGTGACGGCGAGCGCGACGTCGACGCCGAGGGCGCGGCGCGCGCCTTCGGCCATGGCGCGCGCGACCTCCATGCTGACGGCCCCGCGGGTCGTGATGAGGGCGGGTGGAACACCGAGCACGGCGGTCTTCACCGAGTCGTCGTAGGCGACGATGCCGCCGCGGAAGAACTCGCTCGCGCCGGGATGATCGGTGACGAGCTGTGCGACGAGCCCGCCCGTGCACGACTCGGCGATGGCCAGCGTCAGTGAGCGCTCGCGGAAGAGCGCGCCGACGGACTCCGCGAAATCGACGCCGCCCTCGCCGTAGACGACGTCTCCGAGACGGCTCTTCACGTCCTCCGCCGCGGCGATCGAGACGCGCTTCGCCTCTACGCCGGTCGGCGCGCGCGCGAGCACCTTCACCTCTATCTCGGGAAAGTGCGCGCGGTACCCTATGACCACGCCGTAGGTCGCTTCTATCCCCGCGAGACGGTCGTTCACCGCGGACTCGGGCATCCCGAACGTCCTGAGACGGACCTGGTAGCTGCCCCCGGTGACGAGCGTCCGCAGATCGGGCGCGACGTGGTTTGCGAACATCGGCTTCATCTCGGAGGGGACGCCGGGCATGAAGAAGGCGCGACAGCCGCCGATGGTGACCGCGAACCCCGGCGCGGTGCCGTTCGGATTCGGCAGGATGGTCGCGCCGCGCGGAAAGTCCGCCTGCTTGGCGTTCGAGGCGGTCATCGAGCGCCCGAACTTCGCCATTCGGACGCGGATCGCTTCGAGGGACGGCGCGTCGCGCTCGAGAGGGACGCCGAGCACCGCCGCGACGCACTCGCTGGTGATGTCGTCGGTGGTCGGGCCGAGGCCGCCGGTGGAGACGACGACGGTGTGCGACGCCGCGAGTCGCTTCAGGGTTCCCTGTATGTCGGCGCGATCGTCGGGGATGACGGAACACTCCGTCACCTCGTGGCCGATGAGGGTCTGCTCTTCACACAGCCACGTCGCGTTCGTGTTCGCGATCTCACCGCGGGTGAGCTCGGTGCCGATTGAGAGAACGGCGGACGTCATCTTTAGCTCATCGTAGTACCGGGCGCCGTGGACCGTCAGTGATGATACCCGAACGACGGAATTCATCGACCCGCCGACGCCACCGCCGGCCACGCGCCCACCCCAATATCCTCGAGATGCGCTTCAGATCCCCTGGAAATGGCTTCAGGGCGCGTTCGAGCTCACCGCGGTGAGGTCGTAGGCGCAACGAAACCCGATGTGGCGCGACGGCTTCTCCGCTGCCTCGAACGACCAGCTCTTCAGCTCGACGGCAGCGACCGACTCGAACGAGCCCCCTCGGGCCACATGAGTGCCGTCGCGCTCCGTCGTCCACTCGGCGACGTTGCCGACCAGGTCGAACGCACCGTCGGCGGTGGCGCCGTCCGGCCGAGCTCCGGCGAGCTCCGCGCCGCCGGCCGTCGCGCAGGGACCGGTGAGTAACCCGAAGGCGACGCGCCGGCACACGAGCCCGCTCGCGCCCCACGGGAAGCGCCGGCCTTCGGCGCCCATCGCCGCGAAGAGCCATTCGTCCCCGCTCGGCAAGCGGCCGCTGTCGAGCCGGCAGAAGCGCTCCGCCTCGCGCGCATCGACGAGTGTGACCGGGAGACCGGGCTCGACGTCCCCGAGCGCGCGACATGCCCCGGCGCGCACGCAGTGTTCCCAGCGCTCGCCCGTGACCTCGGCCGCGTCGAGGGCGAACGGCGCGACGAGCGCGGTGCGCGGCTGCACGACGCCCTCCGTCTGCCAGTCGTCGTTGCCGATCGAGAGACGGCCGCCGACGTATTTCAGCCGTCGTTCGTCGATCACGCAGCCGCGCCGCGACGATGTGGACGCGTGAAAGCCGGCGGGACACGTCGCTGTCTTGCCGGAGCAACGCGCCTTCGACGCTTTCTGACCAGCCGGACAGCAGCGGCCCTGCGACGGCGTGAAGCCCGCGCTGCAGCGCGCCGGATCCGCGCGTTCCCGCTCGCCGAGGCGCACGACGAAGACGACCGCGGAGACCGTCGCGACGATCCCGGCGAACGCGGAGATCGCCGCGACGAGGGGCTTCAACGTCACTCCTCGCGCGCGACGCCGAACCCGAGCTCGCCGATTCCGGCGATGGAGATCGCGACGCGATCGCCGTGTGCGAGCGGTCCGACGCCCTCGGGTGTCCCGGTGGCGATCAGATCGCCGGGAGAGAGCGTGGCGAAGCTCGAGAGATGGGAGACGAGGCGCGCGACGTCGAAGACCATGTCCGCCGTGGTCGCGTCCTGCCGGAGCTCGCCGTTCTGGCGGAGCGAGATGGCGAGGTCACCGGGTGCGATGCCGGTGACGACGACCGGACCGACCGGGCAGAACGTGTCGAACCCCTTGGCGCGCGTCCACTGGCCGTCCTTGTCCTGGAACGCCCGCGCCGTCACGTCGCAGAGCGCGGTGTAACCGAAGACGTAGTCGAGCGCGCGCTCCACCGGGACGCGACGGCAGGTCTTCCCGATGACGACTCCGAGCTCCGCCTCGTAGTCGATGCGGCCGCCTTCCTTCGGAAGCACGACGGTGCCGTCAGGTCCGACGAGCGACGTGATCGTCTTCGTGAACACGAGCGGCTCGGACGGCACGGCGCCCTTCATCTCGGCCGCGTGGGCGCGGTAGTTCTTGCCGATACCGAAGATCGTCGCGGGTGCGACGGGGCACGCGAGCGCCGCGGCCTTCGTCGTCTCGCCGGTCTCGCGTCCACCGTTCCACGGCGCGGCGTCGAGAAGATGAGCCGTCTCGCCGTCGAGACGCGCCCACTTCTCGCTCCCGGAGACTTTCACGCGACCGTAACGCACCACGGAAGCCATGACCCGCGATGATAGCGTGCGCGCCGCGAGGACGGCCGGCAAATCGAGGTCGCGGCGGATTCCCCGCGGCCTCCTCCAGAAGACGCTCAGTTCCGGGCGCGGCGTCGGCGACGCACGGCGGAAAGCGCGAGGCCCACGACGGTGAGGAGCCCGGCCGTCGAGCTCGTCGTGCTGCCAGCGCCGACGTTGCAGCCGCCGCTGCTCGACGCGAACGCGTCGTTCGCGGGGAGCGTCGTGCTCCCGACGTTCGGCAGCCGGGGAAGCGCAGGGATCGGACCGGGTACCGGCGTGCAGGTCACCTTGCTCGACTGAGCGCCGGTGTTCGGGTCGTAGACGGCACTCACCACCGCGGCGTAGCCCGCCTCGCACTGACACGTCGGATTGCCGTTCATCGAAACGCACGCGCCGTGGGTGCCGCAGTCGAAGCCTTCACACGCCGCCTGGACGGTGACCCCGCCCCCGCCGTCGGACGCGCCGTCGAAGTTGCTCGCGACGGGCTCGCAGTACATCGCCGGAGCGCCGTAGGCGCCGGTCGTCGTCACGCGGGCAACGGCGTCGCTCGCGCAAGCGCACGCGGGCGCGTCGTACCCGGGGTTGCCGCTCTCGCCGGGAACGGCGGCCGACACGCAGACGCCGCGACGACCGCAGTAGCTGAACGTGCACGGGTCGATCGGCGGAGGCGTCGGCGGGGACGTCGTGTAGTTGCAGTCGGCCATCTTCGGGTCGGAGAGATCATGGACGTTGTCCACGTCGCCGGTCTTGCTCGACACCATGAACGTCGGGTCGGCCGTCATCTCCTCGGCGCTCATGCGCGTGTAGAGACGCGTGATGTACGGGTGCTGCGACAGGACGTTCAGGATGGCCGTCTTGGCAGCCTCGCCGTCGGAGGTCGGCGCAAACATGGGCCCGAGGGCGTCGATGAGGACGCTCGTGGGCTTCGCATATTCCGTGACGAAGGCCTGGCCACCGACCTTGTCCGTATCCGACGAGACGAGCGTCAGGTAGTTGTTCTGACTACCGTACTGGTCGAACGTGATGAGCTCGTCCGGGATCTTCAGATCGATGTAGTTGTCCGGCGCCCAGCGCTTGTCGCCGAGGACCCACGCGACGATGCCCATCTCGGGCTGGGCGGCGATCGCCGTGAGTCGCAGCGGGATGCTCGGCTTGTTGCCGTCGTAGGTCATCCCGAGCGGCTGGATGTCGCTCACCGCCTTGTCCGCCTGGAGACGGAGCGCGACGAAGTTCATCCCGCTCTCCACGTAGGGCTGGAGGAGGGGGATCATCTTGTCGGTGATGCGGTACGAGTGATCCTGGAGCCACTTCACGAGCACCGTGGAGTCAGTCGCCTGGACCGTCGTCGTCTCGTACGGGCCGACGGCCTGCATCGCGAGCACGGTGACGCCTGCGTTGTCGGCGCTCTTGCTGCCGCTCGGCACCGTCGCGAGAGAGCCCGCGCTGGCGTAGCGCTGGTTGCATGTGTTCTTGAAGTACTGCGGGTCCGTCGCCTGGCTGAGCGAGCGCATCGCCTGATCGGGGAAGTTCGTGTCGAGCTTCGGGATGCCCGCCGCGGGGACGACCCACGCGAACGAGTCGCGGTCGCCCGAGTACTGGATCTGGACGTACGCGGTGACGGTCTGGTCGTCGTTGACCGTGAAGAGGATGTGCTCGGCGGTCTGGTCGACGGGCGACGACGAGCAGAAGAAACCGCCGCACGCCTCCGCTCGCGGCGCGGCAGCGCTCACGGCGAGGGCGGCGCCGGCAGCGGCCAGGAGGGTGGACGAACGACGGATTCGGCTCATGGGCTTCGTCCTAGCAACGCCCGTGCCTCGCCGTAGCTCAATGATTTCGCGGCCCGCCGTGTCCGCGCCGCCGGGAGTTGGCACACGCTGGCACAAGAAAAGCCGGTCCGACCGGCTCAGGCCTCGAGCGTCTCGCCCTGGAGGAGGCGCTTGAGCTGCTCCTCGTCGATGACCTTCGTGCCGTGCTTCTTGGCGAGGTCGAGCTTGCTCTTGCCGACCTTCTCGCCGGCGACGAGGTACGTCGTGCCCTTCTTCACTGCGTCGTGGACGGTGCCGCCGGCGGCGCGGATCGCGGCGTGCACGTCCTCGCGCTTCTGCGTGAGAACGCCGGTCACGCAGAACGACATGCCGCTGAGGGGCCCGCTCTCCGCCGAAGACTGGACGGGCTCCGGTCGCGAGACGTCGCGTGCGTGCAGGCGCTCGAGGAGCTTGCGCTGAACGTCGTCGGTCAGGAACGCGGTCACGCTCTCGGCCATCTTCGGTCCGAAGCCGGCGATGCCGTCGACGAGCTCGTGGACCTTGTCGACCTCCCACGCGAGGAGACCGGCGAGCGAGCCCGCGGCCTGCGCGAGCTGCACTGCCGCGACCTGACCCACATGCTCGATACCGACGCCGGTGAGCAGCCGTCCGAGGGTGCGCTCTTTCGATGCGAGGACGCCTGCGACGACGTTCTCCGCGCTCTTCTTGCCCATTCGCTCGAGCTCGACGAGCTTCTCGACGGTGAGGTCGTAGAGATCCGCGACGTCGCTCACGACGTTCTTCGCGACGAGTTGCTCGACCAGTGACTCGCCGAGCTGATCGATGTCCATCGCGTAGCGCCGCGAGTAATGGATGATCGAGCCCTTCACGATCGCCGGACAGCGACGGTTCGGGCAGCGCAGCGCGACTTCACCCTCGCGTCGCTCGACGGCGGTGCCGCACACCGGGCACGCCGTGGGCATCGCGAACGGCTTCTCGTCACCGGTGCGTGCGTCCTTGTCGACGCCAATGACCTGCGGGATGATCTCGCCCGCCTTCTGCACGGTGACGATGTCGCCGATGCGAACGTCGAGCCCCTCGATGATGTCACTGTTGTGAAGGGACGCGCGCGAGACGGTGGTGCCGGCGAGCGGAACCGGATCGAGGAGCGCCACCGGCGTGAGCGCGCCCGTTCGCCCGACCTGGACGACGATGTTGCGGAGGCGTGTATTGGCCTGTTCGGCGCCGTACTTGAAGGCGATCGCCCAGCGGGGAAACTTCGCGGTCGTCCCGAGGATGTCCTGGTCGGAGAACGAGTCCACCTTCACGACGACGCCGTCGATCTCGTACGGATAGCCGGCGCGGTTCTTCTCGACGTCGCCGATGGCGCCGAAGATCTCCTCCGCCGTCTTGCAGATGACCTGACGCCGATGGGTCGGCAGCCCGAGCTCGGCGAGGCGCTCGAGGGTCGCGGAGTGGCAGGGCGCGAATTTCTTGCCCTCGACGACGCCGTACATGAGCGCGCGCAGTGGCCGCGCGGCGACGACGCGGGGGTCCATCATCCGCAGGCTGCCGGCTGCGGCGTTCCTCGGATTCGCGAAGGGCGGATCGCCGGCTGCGACCCGCGCCTCGTTGATCTTCTCGAGATCGCGTCGATAAATGACGACCTCTCCGCGGAGCGTCAGCGGCCCGTCGTAGGCGATGGTCAGGGGGAGTGAACGAATCGTGCGCAGGTTCTCGCTGATCTCTTCGCCGTACTCGCCGTCTCCCCGGGTCGAGCCCTCGGTGAGGCGCCCGTTGCGATAGAGCACCTCGATGCTCGCGCCGTCGAGCTTCGGTTCGACGCAGAACGTCACCTCGGTGCCGGCTCGAAGGCCGTCCTTCACACGGCGCAAGAATTCGGATAACTCCGCCTCGGAATAGGTGTTGTCGAGCGACATCATGCGCTCGACGTGCTTCACGCTCCTGAGGTCGCCTCGGAGCGTGCCGCTCACGCGATTCGAAGGAGAATCCTGGGTCCGGAGCGACGGCTCCTTCTCCTCCATGGACTTCAGCTCCTCGACCAGCGCGTCGTATTGCCTGTCCGTGACAGCCGGATCGTCGAGCACGTAGTAGCGGTAATCGTGCGCGTGGATTTCACGCACCAGCTGTGCGTGACGCGCCCCGGTCTTGCCTTCCGCGGTCATTGGAGTCGCTCTCCTTTTCCCCGGCTCGCTCGGAAAATCAAGTCGGGACGCTGCTTTTGGGAGTGGTGGCCTTGATGCTAAGGTCCGCGGCGTCGATGGCCTCGTTACCCGAGCAGCCCATTCCCGTCTCGGAACGTTCCCCGCTGTCGGAACAGGAGCCGGAGTCCGTCGTGGCGCCGCGCCAGCAGGACACTGCGTGGTGGCGCTTCGGCGGCCTCGTGAAGACGATCCGCCCCCACCAGTGGGTGAAGAACGTCTTCGTGCTCGCCCCGGTGTTCTTCGCGAAGGATCTCTTCGATCCGCGGCTCGCGCTGCGCGCGGCCGGCGCGTTCGGCGTGTTCTGTCTGCTCGCGGGCGCCGTCTACACCATCAACGACATCGCCGACGCCGAGGCAGACCGGCTTCATCCGGTGAAGCGCTTCCGCCCGATCGCGTCGGGCCGCGTCACCGTGAAGTCGGCGAAGATCCTCGCAGCGACGCTCGTCGTGCTCGGCCTTGCCGGAGCGTTCTACGGCCCGTTGGCGTTCTTTGCCGTCGCCGCGCTCTACTTCCTTCAGAACCTCGCCTACTCGTTCAAGCTGAAGGAGTACGCCTACGTCGACGTCGTGCTGATCGCGGCGGGCTTCGTCCTTCGCGTCCTCGGCGGCGGCTACGGCGTGCGCATCCAGCTCTCCGTCTATCTCCTGGTGTGCACCGCGCTGCTCGCGCTGTTCCTCGGTTTCGGCAAGCGGCGCCACGAGCTCACCGCCGGCCAGAAGCGGGCGAAGAAACAGCGCGCCGCTCTCTCGCGCTACAGCACCCAGGGGCTCGACGCGGCGATGTCGATCACCGGCATCGCGACCATCGCCACCTACGTCGCGTACACCGTCGATCCCACGACGAAGGCGTATTTCGGCTCCGACAAGCTCTGGCTCACGTCGATCTTCGTCGTCCTCGCGGTGCTCCGGTTCCTGCACCTGGTCCGGTCGAGGCCGCGCGCCGAGAGCCCGACCCAGGAGATGCTCCGCGACGGGCCGTTCGTTGCGGCGGTGCTCGTCTGGGTGATGGTCGTGATCTGGATCCTGTACCAGCTCAAGCCTGGGTAACGCCGCCTCTCATCGTCATGGCTCAAGCGCCCGATCCGAACGCCGCAGCCGTCAGCCCGAGTGATCCCTGGTCGGACCTCGTGCTCACCCTGCCGATGTTCATCGGGTATCACCTCGGGGTCATCTTTCTGCCGATCCGCAACGCGGCCGACGTGGTGACGCGGGAGCTCGTCGCGCTTGCCGGACACGACCGCGCCGCGTACGGCGGTCTGACGCTCGCGATCGGGCTCGCCTACGTGCTCGTGCTCGGCCTCGCAGGGCGCGGTCACGCGCTCAGGTGGCAACGCTTCGTGCTCATCGCGTTCGAGGGCATCGTGTACGCCGTCGCGGTACGCCTGGTTGCGAGCTACGTCGTCGGTCGCGTCTTTCTCGGTCCAGATCCGGCGACGGTTCAGGAGTCAGGGCCGTTCACCGGTGTCGTCATGTCCCTCGGCGCCGGGTTCTACGAGGAGCTTCTCTTTCGCGTCGCCCTCTTCGGCGGCGGTCTCCACGTCGTTAAGTTATTTTTCCCCGTGAGCAGCGCGACGCGTCGGCTCGTCGTCCCGGTCGTCTGGGCGCTCATCACGTCGGCGGCGTTCAGTGCATGGCACTATATCGGCCCTCTCGGCGATCCGTTCGAGGCGCAGTCGTTCCTCTTCCGCTGGGTGTGCGGCCTCGTCTTCGTGACGATCTACGCTCTCCGAGGCTTCGCGCCCGTCGTGTGGACGCACGCCGTCTACGACCTCTGGGTACTGGTTTTCTAATAAGGGGGTCTAGTAGCAAGGGGGCCTTGGCCCCCCCGCAGCTTCGCCTTCGGCGAACTGCGCCCCCCGCCGCCCTTCGGGCGGGCTCGCTCCGCTCGCGAGAGAGTTGGGCACTGACGTGATGACGGAGTTGACGTCGTGGGATTGGTTCGTGAGGGGGTCTTACCCCCGCGGGCTCGCTTCGCGACCCGCTCCCCCGCCGCCCTTCGGGCAAGCTCGCTCCGCTCGCGAGAGAGTTGGGCACTGACGTGATGACGGAGTTGACGTCGTGGGATTGGTTCGTGAGGGGGTCTTACCCCCGCGGGCTCGCTTCGCGACCCGCTCCCCCGCCGCCCTTCGGGCGAGCTCGCTCCGCTCGCGAGACGGCGTTTCATCAGAAGCGCGACCTTGTCAGCCGCACGATGCGGAAATTCTAAGGGCGTGCGAGGCGCGCGTGGACGAAGCGCTCCACGTTGCCGCGCGGACCTTCGACGGTGCTGTCCGCCTCGGCTATCACGACGAAGCCGGCGTCACGGAGCGCGATGCGCACGCCGTCGATCGCGCGCCGTCGCTCCGCGGGGTCGCGCACGACGCCCTTCGTCCTTCGCGCCGACTCCGGGCCCACCTCGAACTGCGGCTTGATCAGCGCGACGAGCTCGCCGCTCGGCCGCAGGATCCGGTGGATCGCGTCGAGCAGCTTCTCGAGCCCGATGAACGACGCATCGACGAGCACGACGTCGATGTCGTCGTCGAAGTCTCCGCGCACCAGGTCGCGCGCGTTCGTGCGCTCGCGCGACACGACGCGAGCGTCGTCCTTGAGTGACGGGTGGAGCTGGCCGTGACCGACGTCGATCGCGTACACCTTGCGCGCGCCTCGCTGTAACGCGACGTCGGTGAAGCCGCCCGTCGACGCCCCGACGTCGACCACGACGGTGCCGGCGAGCGCGACGTCGAACGTAGCGAGAGCGCCCTCGAGCTTGTCGCCCCCGCGGGAGACGAACCGGAGCTCTCCGTCCACCGTGAGTGCCGCATCGGCGTCGAGGAGCTCCGCGGCGCGTGGAACGCGCGCGCCGTCGACGGACACCTGTCCCCGGCGAAGGAGCTCCTGCGCGCGAGCACGCGTCGGCACGAGGCCGCGCTCGACGAGCAGGCGATCGGCGCGAACTTTCTTACTCATCGTCGCTCCAGCACGACCAAAAACGTACGCTACCGCCCGGATACGCACTGCGTTGACACGAAAATTGACGACTTCACCTGGGTAAGTGAAGGATGCTCCGCCGACGAGGGCTCGACGAGCGCCCGAGTGCGGCGCGGCCTACCCGGGTCGCACACGACCAAGGAGAATGTCATGAGGCGGAGAGGTATTGCACTGGGCGCTTCGGCGCTGGCGTTCACGATTGCCACCGGGCTCACCGGTCGCGCGCGCGCGGACGAGCCGGCGCTCGCGCCGCCCCCGAATCCGCCTCCGCCCGCGACGGCAAACGCCAACGCGGAGGCTCACGGAACCGTCGCGGTCGGTGGGACCGCGCAGGGAAACGGCGCCATGACGCTCCCGCGTGAGGAGCGTCGTTACGACGATCCGCCGCCGCGCGCCCGCGTCGCGCCCGGCAATTCGGAGCACGACCAGTTCATCGGCACCCTCGCGATTGGCTATCTCGGCCGCCGCGACATGGTCGTCGGTTGCAACGGCGGTGCCGAGTCGACGCAACCCGGCGGCGCAGGTTGTGGCGGCGGCCGCCAGACGCTGAACGCGCCGGTCATCGGGATTCGCTACTGGATCACGGATCTCATCGGCATCGACGCCGGGCTCGGCATGGCCATCAACAGCTTGAGCGGCAACAACGGCAACAATCGCCCGAGCTCGACCGCGTTCATCCTTCACGGTGGCGTGCCGCTCGCGCTCGCGTCCGCCGGTCACTTCACGTTCGAGGTCATCCCGGAGATGAACCTCGGCTTCTCGAGCTGGTCGATGGACGGCAACGGCAGCGGCAGCGGATTCCACTTCGACATCGGCGCTCGCGCAGGCGCGGAGATCCACTTCGGCTTCATCGGGATCCCGCAGCTCTCGCTCCAGGGCACCGTCGGGCTCGCCCTCGCCTTCGACAGCTCGAAGGGCAACCCCGCGGGCGGCGGGGCGTCGAACAGCCTGTCGGAGGTCGCGTTCGCGACGTCCGTTCAGGACAACCCGTGGAACATCTTCACGAGCAACGTCGCTGCTCTCTACTACTTCTGATAGCGTCGAATGATGGCGGGACGCGTATCTGACCGCGGGGCGACACGGGTAAAGGCCGCGGCAGCACTCGCCGCGGTCGCGCTCGCAGTCGCCTGCGGCTCGAGCGGGAGTCAGCCGCGGGGCGGCCCGGTGTCCGACGGGACGTCGGCAGAGGAGCCGCCCGCGAATCCCCAGGCCGCGCTTCTCAACGGCGAGGTGCCGCTGCCGAACGCCCAGCAGCCGGCCATCACGGGAGAACCGGCGCAGAACGCCGAGGCGCCGGGCAACACTGGCGGCACCACCGTGGGCGGCTCCACTGGCGACACGTGCGCGAGCTTCTGCGGTGGGCTCGGCGGTGCCTGCGGAGTCGCCTGCACCGCGAATTGCTCGGGTCTCGTGAACGTCACCGGGGCGTGCGCCGGCGCGGTCTCGGCGTTCCTCGATTGCGCGCGCAGCGCCTCGATCATCTGCCGTCCGAACGGCAAGCTCGATCTCTCCGACATCATGGACTGCGTGGACGAGGCGATCGGCGCCGGTAACTGCCTCGACGACAATAGCGGCCGCGGCAACGACCAGTCCGGCAACTGAGCGGCGCTCGCCACGGCGAGCCCGTTGTTCGCCAGCTCGGACTAACGTTTTTGCGTGCGCGTCGAGTCGGCGCGCGGCGTGCATTGCACGCTCGCGGTGCGCGTCGATGTCGTCATGCTCGTCGCCGTCGCGGCGGCGCTTGGTGGCCTCTTCGGCGCGGCGCCTCTCGCCGTGGTCGGCTTCGTCGCCATCGCCGTCGTGCTGCTCTCTGGCCATGTGCGTCCGGCGCTGCTCGCCGTCGCGGTCGTCGCGCTCGGCCTGAGCGCCGTCCGCGCCGCGTCCGCGGTCCGTTCCTTCGAGGCGCGGCTCTTCGACGTGCGTGCGCGCATCGGCGCTCCGCGACGCTGTTCGGGCACCGGCACGGTGACGACGTCACCCACGTCGCGCGCCGGCGTCATGGCCTACGTCGTCGACTTCGACGACCTCGAGTGCGAAGGGCGCGCGCTCGGCGCGGCCCGCGTGCGCCTCTACGAAGGCCCGCGAGAGCTCGCGCGCGGCGACGCCGTCGAGATCGTCGCGCAGCTCGCCCCGGCCGAGCTGTTCCGCAACGCGGAGCTCCCCGATCCGACGTTCAATGCCGCCCGCGCCGGCGTCACCCTGAGCGGCGCGGCGCTCTCGGCACGCGTCGTCCGCACGTCGTACGCGCTCCCTGCTCTCATCGACCGACAGCGCACGCGCGCGCGGGATCAGATCGAGGCGACGTTCGCGCCGCTGGCCGCGCCGCTCGCGCGCGCCCTCGTCCTCGGCGAAAACGATCTCTCCGACGACGACGGCGCTGCGTTCCGCGCGAGCGGCCTGTCGCATCTCCTGGCGGTGAGCGGCACGCACCTCGTCTTCGCCGTGCTCGGCATCGTGCATGCGCTCGCGTTCGTCCTCGTACGGATCGAGCCGCTCGCGGTGCGGCGCGACGTCGGGCGCATCGCCGCGGGTGTCGGCGCGGTGCTCGCGCCGCTCTACGCCGATTTCGCGGGCGGCAGCGGCTCGGCGTGGCGCGCCGCGTGGATGCTCACCGTCGGCCTCGGCGCGCGCGCTCTCGGCCGGCATCCGTCCGCGCTACGGTCTTTCGCGCTGTCGACCGCCGTCGGCGTCTTCTTCGACCCGCTCGTCGCCTTCGACGTCTCGTTCGCGCTGTCGGCGGCCGCCACCGCGGGGCTGCTCTGCATCGGCCAGCCCCTGTCCGCGCTCGTCGCGCCGGAGGGGTCCGGCGTGCTGCGGCGAGCGGTCACGCTGTCGACGCTCGCGACGGTGTCGGCGATGGTGCCCTGCACGCCGCTCCTAGCGACGCTCGGCGCACAGCTCACCCTCGCCGGCGTCATCGCCAACGTCGTCGCGGTTCCCTTCGGCGAGACGGTGTCGCTCCCGCTCTGTCTCGTTCACGCCGTCGTGCCGGGGAGAGCGCTGGCTCGCGGTATCGCGCTCGTCGCATCCGGCGCGCTCCTCGTCGTGCGGTGGCTCGCGCGCACCAGCGCTGCGGCAACCTGGCTTGCCGTACCGGTGCCGCCGCCCGGCGCGGCGCACTTCGTCGTGCTCGGCGTGGGCGGCCTCGGCTTGCTCCTCGCCGGCCCGGGCGTGTATCGCGTCGCGCGCCGCGCCGGCTTCGTCGCGGGCACGCTTCTCGGGCTTCTCGTCGTGGAGCTCGCGGCGCGCCGGGCGGGTGCGCCCCAAGGCGTTCTCCGGATGACGGTTCTCGACGTCGGTCAGGGTGACAGCGCGCTCGTCGATCTCCCCGACGGCAAGCTCGTCCTCGTCGACGGAGGCGGCTTCGTCGGTAGCCCGGTCGATCCGGGGCGGAGTGTCGTGCTGCCGGTGCTCCGTGCGCGGCGTCGCTCGCGCATCGACGTCGCGGTGCTCACGCATCCCCATCCGGATCACTTTCTCGGCCTCGCGACGGTGCTCCACGCCGTCGACGTCGGTGAGCTCTGGGACACCGGCCAGGGCCGCGAGCAGGGCGCGGGCCCGGTGTACGCCGCGATGATCGCCGATCTGTCACGCCGCAAGATCCCGCTGCGTTCCCCTGCCGAGCTATGCGGCCCGGAGCGTTCCCTCGGCGGCGCGCGTCTCTCCGTGTTCGCGCCGTGTCCGTCGTTCGAGCCGGCGCTCGGCGCCAACGACAACTCCTTCGTCGTGCGTCTTCGCTTCGGCGAGCGCGCGCTGCTCCTCACCGGCGACGCCGAGGGTCTCGAAGAGGAGAAGCTCTTGCCGCTCGGAGACGCGCTCCGGGCCGACGTGCTCAAGGTCGCGCACCACGGCAGCCGGACCTCGAGCTCCCCGGCGCTCGTCGACGCGATCGCACCGCGCTTCGCCACGGTGTCGTGCGGCGTCCGGAACCGCTTCGGCCATCCGTTTCCCGGGACGCTCTCCGTCCTCGAGGCGGCGCGCGCCCGTGTTCTACGCACCGACGTCTCCGGCTCCATCGAGTTCGTCACCGACGGCGCGTCGCTCGGCGCCCGCGTGTTCGGCGACGACTTCGCCGCCCGCTTCGGCGCCGCGCTCTGGTAAGCTCGCGCTCGCCGTCGCCGCACAGTCGCCGGATCGACGCGCACGGTTTCAGGCCCATGTCGCAAACGCCCACGAAGATCCTGGTTTCCGAAGCAGATATCGCGAGCAAGGTGCGAGAGCTGGGCGCTCGCATCACGAGTGACTACCGCGGCCGCACGCCGGTGCTGGTCGGCGTGCTCAAGGGCTCGTTCGTCTTTCTCGCCGATCTGGTGCGCGCCATCGACCTGCCGCTCACCGTCGAGTTCCTCGGCGTGCAGAGCTACGGGGACGCGACGAAGTCGAGCGGTGTCGTGCGCTTCACGCTCGATCTCGCGAAGCCCATCGACGGAAGCGACGTGCTCATCGTCGAGGACATCGTCGACACCGGCCTTACCAGTCGTTACCTGCTCGAGCAGATCGGCGGACGCGGCGCCGCGAGCGTGAAGCTCTGTTCGCTCCTCCACAAGCCGGCGCGCACCCTCGTGAAGGTCGACATCGACTACCTGGGCTTCACGATCCCCGACGAGTTCGTCGTCGGGTACGGCCTCGACGCCGCGCAGCAATACCGGAACCTGAAAGACCTCCGCGTCGTCGAGTGATTTTTGGGGCACCCGTCACGTCGCGACCGGCGATGTGGGGACGTGCGCGCCGGTCACGTCGCGAACGGCCAGGTGGCCATGACCTGGGCGGTGGGACGTCACGCGTTCGTCACGTCGCGAGCGGCGTGGCGACCATGGAGGTGCGCCGGCAGCGACGACCGAGTCGCGCCGCGAATCGTCAGCTTCCGTCTGGAGTGCGACTTCGCCAGCGCGCCAGACGTTCGGCGATGGTTTGCTCGTAGCCTTCGCGGGAGGGTTCGTAGAAGTGGGTGCCGACGACCTCGTCGGGGAGATAGGCCTCGCCGGGGACGAAGCTGCCCTCGTGGTCATGCGCGTATCGATAGCCCGCGCCGTAGCCTTCGGCCTTCATCAGGCCGGTGGGCGCGTTGCGGAGCTTCTTCGGGACGGGAAGCGCGCCGCTGTCGCGGATGAGCGCGCGCGCGGCGGTGTATGCGCGGCCGACCGAGCCTGACTTTGGTGCCGTCGCGAGGTAGAGGCACGCCTGGGCGATCGGGTAGAGCCCCTCCGGCATGCCGAGACGGTGGAACGCCTGATCTGCGGCCACCGCGATGGTCAGAGCGCGCGGATCGGCGTTGCCGACGTCCTCGCTCGCGAAGATGACGAGGCGTCTCAGGATGAACGCGGGATCGTCGCCGGAGTCGAGCATGCGCATCAACCAGTAGATCGCCGCGTCGGGGTCGCTCCCGCGCATCGACTTGATGAGCGCGCTGACGACGTTGTAATGCTCCTCGCCGGATTTATCGTAGAGGAGCGTCCGCTCCTCGCTGGCGCGCTCCACCGTCGCGAGGTCGAGCTCGGACGCGTCGGGCAAGAGCGACGCGGACGTCTCGAGGAGCCCGAGCGCGCGCCGCGCGTCCCCCGACGCGCTCCGGGCGATGGCGCGGATCGCGTCGGGATCGGCCGAAAGCCGCCGCGCGCCGAGGCCGTGCTCGGTGTCGGCGAGCGCGCGGCGCAGAAGCCCCTCCAGATCCGGTTCGCGGAGCGCCTCGAGGTGGAACACCTTGCAGCGCGACAGGATGGCGGCGTTGACGGCGAACGACGGATTCTCCGTCGTCGCGCCGACCAGCGTGATGGTGCCGTCCTCGACGTGGGGCAGGAAGGCGTCCTGCTGCGCCTTGTTGAAGCGATGGATCTCGTCGACGAAGAGCGTCGTTGCGCGGCCGTCGTACGCGCGCCGCTCTCGCGCCGCGGCGAGGATCTCGCGCAGCTCCGGCACGCCGCCGAGCACGGCCGAGAACGGCACGAACACCGACTTCGTCGTGTGACTCACTATCCGTGCCAGCGTCGTCTTCCCCGAACCGGGTGGGCCCCACAAAATCAAGCTCGGCACGCGGTCGGAAGCGATCGCCTCTGACAGAAGCTTGCCCGGGCCGACGATGTGACCCTGCCCGACGAGCTCCGACAGCGCCTCGGGGCGCATCCGATCGGCGAGCGGCGCGGCAGTGCCGACGTTCACACCGCGAGCGCGCGCGGCTTCGAGCAGGGTCGGCTGATCATTTCGCGGCGGCGGCTTTCGTGCCATCAACCACGCTCTCCGAAGATGGCGCGCCCGACGCGCACCATCGTCGCGCCAGCGTGGATCGCCTGCTCGACGTCGTGGGACATGCCCATGCTCAGCTCCGGCAAGCGCGCCGCGCCGCCGTGCTCGTCGCGGAGCTTCCCGAGCGCGTCGAAGAACGGACGCGCACCTGCAGCGCTCTCCGTGTAAGGCGGCACGGTCATGAGCCCG
Organism: Polyangiaceae bacterium; assembly: GCA_036272055.1. Classification (GTDB taxonomy): domain Bacteria; phylum Myxococcota_A; class Polyangia; order Polyangiales; family Polyangiaceae; genus DASZVB01. The sequence continues at coordinate 37,466 of DATAZL010000112.1, forward strand.
ACGAGCCTGAGCGCGGACAACGCCTCGATCGCGTCGAGCACGGCCCCGAGATCGTCGGGGGCGCAACCGGACTTCTGCGCCTCTCCGCCGACGTTGACCTCGACGAGGACGGACAGTGGCTCGGCGCGCTTCGACGACGGCGGGATCGAACCCCGTACCGGTCGCGGCTCCGCCGCACGCTTCCCGAGCTCCTCTGCGAGCCGCAGGGAATCGATGGTGTGAATCGCGCTCACGAGGCGCGACGCGATCTTCGCCTTGTTGCGCTGGAGATGTCCGATGAGATGAAAGCGAAGCTCGGGTAAGTCCGTGAGCTCCTCCGCCTTGAGCTCGAGCTCCTTCACGTAGTTCTCACCGAAGTCACGCTGGCCCGCCTCGTACGCTTCGCGGATGTCGGCCGCAGACTTCGTCTTCGACACGGCGATGAGCCGCACCGAATCCGGAGGCCTTCCGCACTCGACGAGTGTGCGTTCTATCTTGGCTCGAACGTCGCGAAGGCGGGCGGCGATACCACTCACGCGCGTAGCGTAGCGCCGCGACCATGTCTTTTCGATATGGACTCGCTTCGAGGAGGTTCCGTGGAGACGCGGTGCAGATCGGAATGGCCGGTCCGGGTGCGCGTTCTACCCGTCATGGGTCGACTTTTTGCGCGCGCGGTGGGGTTCCTGGGGTTCGCTGTGGGAGTCGCGCTCGTGCCGCGACTCCTGTGTTCGGCAGGCACCGGCAGCGCCTATGCGGGCGATCGGGCGACGGAGGAGCAGACGGCGCGCGCCGTCGACGGCTGGATCCGGCGCGGCTTCGGTGAATCGAGCTTCGCTACCGGCAGTGCGCTCTTCGACGAGGAGTGGATCTTCGGGACGTATCAGATGGCGGCTCTCGGTTTCGGACAGGTTGCGCTCGAGCACCCCGAGGAGGCCGCGCTCGACCGTGAACGGATGGAGCGCGCCATGGATCGGATGCTCGCGCCTGCGGGGCATCAATTCGACACCGCGGCGTGGCATCACGACGGCCTCGCGGGGCTCGACGGGCTCGAGGCGCACGCGGCGTTCTTCGGCTACGCAAACCTCGTCCTCAGCCTGCACCGCAAGATCTACGGCGAGTCGAAATATTCTGCGCTGAACGACCGCATGACCGCCGCGCTCGTCCGCCGCTACGTCGCGTCACGCTATCTGCCGATCGAGACGTATCCCGGCGAGACGTACCCCGTCGACAACACGGCGGGCATCGCTTCGATCGCGCTCCACGCTAAGGCGACCGGAAAACCCGAGCCGGTTCTCGCGAAGCTCCTCGCCGCATTCCGTCTTCACAGTGTCGACGCGAAGACGGGCTTGCTCATCCAGAGCCTGCATCACGACGGGAGCCGTTTGGACGCACCGCGCGGCTCGGGCACGACGCTGGGCGCGTACTTCATGTCGTTCGGCGATCCGGCGTTCTCGTACGAGCTTCACACCGCCGTGCAGCGCGAGCTCGCGACGCGTATCCTCGGATTTCGCGTCGTGAGCGAGTATCCATCGAGCGTCGTAGGCGGCAAGGGCGACATCGACTCGGGGCCGCTGCTCTTCGGCTACAGCGTGTCAGCGACCGGCTTCGCCATCGCAGCTTGCCGGATCCACCGCGACGAGACGTGTTACCGGGAGCTCCTCTCCACGGCGAACCTGTTCGGCGTGCCGTTCGATCGAGGCGACGCGGGTCGTACCTTCGTCGCGGGAGGACCGCTCGGCGATGCCATCCTGTTCGCGATGCAGACCGCGCACGCGGGGGTCGCGTGATGACGCTCCCGGCGACGTTCCGGCGTGATCTCCTCATGCTCGCGGTGCTCGTCGCGTTGCACGAGGGCATGAAGCGGGCGCTCGCCGACGGCGCCCTCGTCACGGCGCTGTTCTCCCCCGGCGGCGCGCATTCTGCGGCAACGTTGCTGGTCGGATTGCTGCTCATCGCGTGCCGGCTCACGCTGTTCATCGGAGTGCCGGGCTGGTTCGTCGCGACGGCGGTCAGCGCTATCGTTGCGCGCCGTTCAGCCGCGGAACGCAGTCACTAGCGTCGCGAAGCGAGCCGGCTCTTCCAGGTCCGGGAAGTGGCCGACGTCGTTCCATTCGACGAGCTCCACGTCGGTGCCCAGGCTCCGGGAGCTCTCGCGTCGGGTCTCGGCGTGCGAGCGGTCGAGGGTGCCCCAGAGCGCGAGCACCTTGCACGCCGCGACGGGTGGCGCGCCGCCGGCGACGAGGAATCGCTGGAACGCCGACGCGAGTGACCAGCGCGCGCCGTCGCGCAAGGAGTCCTCTGCGACGGACTGCATCCACGCGCGCTCCGATTGCTTGCCGACCGACACGGAGAACCACGCCGGCGCGCGACGTCGCTTCAGAGCGTGCATCGCGCACTGCCCGAGGAAGGGTCGCGCGAGCACGCCCTTCGGATCACGACGCTCTTTCCACTCGACGATGCCGTCGAACGACGGAGCTTGAGACAGGACGAGCCCCTGCACGACCCGCGGCGCGCGCGCGGACAGCGTGAGCGCGAGATAGGCACTGCCGCACGGGAAGCACAGCAGCGCGTCGCGCACTCGGAGTTCGACGAGCACGTGCTCCACGGCTTCGGTCACGCCTTCCATGGAGAAGTCGAACCCCAGGCGCACCGGCGAGAAGCCGAACCCCGGTAGCTCGAGGACGATCACCCGTCCGTGCGGAGACAGCGCCTCCACGAGCCGGTCGTAGTGTTCGAGGACGACCGGCGGATCGGCGGCAAAGACGAACGTCCGCGGGCCGTTGCCGTGGTCGCGGTACCGCACGAGGCACGAGCCCGCGTCGACGAAGCCGTGTCCCGGGCGCGTTCCGCGCGTTCGCGCGACGCGCTTCACCGTCCAGGGCGGGTCCGCGTCGAGGAGGAGCCCTAGCTTCGTGAGATGCTGTGAAACGGCCATATTCTTCCTCGCTGCGTTAAGTCCCCACTGGGGACATAGACGAGTCTGGGCCGCGAGGGATGCGTCGTCAAGGCGCTTCCGCGAGGGGGCCGCGTGCGGTACGTCCGCGGGGTGGCGTCCGCGAGGCGAAGCTCCGCGAAGAAGAAGCCCGCGGGGCGCTATCACCACGGCGATCTCCGCCGCGCGCTTCTCGACGTCGCGGGGGCGATGCTGGAAGAAGACGGGCCGGAGGCGTTCACCATGCGCGAGGCGGCGCGACGCGTCGGCGTCGATCACCGCGCGGCATACCGTCACTTCGAGGACCGGCGTGCGCTCCTCGCCGTGGTGGCGGAGGACGGCTACCGGGAGCTCGTCGAGGTCATCGAGCGCGAGCTCGCGCTGGCCGCGCCGTCGGACCACGGCGCGCGCCTCGGGCGGCTCGCGCGGGCATACGTCGAGTTCGCGAATCGACGTCCCGGCCGCTATCAGGTGATGACCGGTCCGCGTGTCAACGAGGATGGTCGTTTCCCCGGCGTCGAGACGGCGCTCGCCGACGCGTTCCATCTCGTGCGCCGCGAGCTCGACGCGGGCATCGCCACCGGCGCGTTCCGTCCGGTCGACGTCACGGAGGTCGTGCTCACGTTGTGGGCCGGCATGCACGGCGTGGCGAGCCTCATCGCGATGCGACGGCTCCGGGTCCGTCGCGAGGGCTTCGGGGACTTCGCCGAGCGCGCCATCGGGCATACGGTGCGAGGGCTGCTCCGCGACGACACGGAGCTCGACTAGCCGTGCTCTACACGCTCGTCCTGTTCCTGCACTCGTACGTGCGCTGGGCCGTGCTCGTCGCGGGCGTCGTGGTCGTGGTGCGATCCTTCGTCGCGTGGCGTCGCGGACTCGAGTGGCGTCCGCGGGACGAGACGGCTCACAAGGTCCTCATCGGGTCCGCCGATCTGCAGATGCTGCTCGGGCTCTTGCTGTACGTGTTCCTGAGCCCCATCACGAAGGCGTTCTTCGCCGATCCACGTCACGCGGTGCACGACCACGTGCTCCGCTTCTTCGGCATAGAGCACGTGACGATGATGCTCATCGCCGTCACCGTCGTGCATCTGGTGCGGACGCGCTCGGTGAAGGCGACGAAGCCCGCGCTGCGGCACCGCCACGTCTGGATTGGCAATACCGTCTTTCTGGCGCTCGTGTGCTCGTCGGTGCCGTGGCCCGGATTGCGCCATGGTCGCCCGCTGCTTCGCACCGAGGTGCCCGGCGCAAGACCGACGACGGAAACCGCCGCGGCTTGTCCGCCGCTGTACGAGTCGCGCTGCGCGATGTGCCACGGCGCATCGGGGCGCGCGGACGGCATCGCCGGCGCGTCGCTGAAACCCCCGCCGAGAAACTTCACCGACGCTAAGTGGCAAGCCGCGACCGACGACCTGCGCATCCACGACGTCATCCACGACGGGGGCTTCGCGCACGCGCTCAGCGCCGCCATGCCCGCCCAGCCGGACCTCGCCCCCGCCGATCTTGCCGCCCTGACGAAGTGCATCCGTTCCTTCGCAACGAAGACCCCGTGATGTGGCTGAGCAATCACCGCCTTCGTCGGTTTGTTAGTGGGGTCTTGCTCGGACGTCACTGTTCCGGGCTCTCGGAGAGGATCCCGAGGCGCAGGTAGACGGGGCGCGCGGCTTCGCGGAAGCCGGGGAGGGCTCGGTAGAAGACTGCGGCGCCGAGGACGCAGCACACACCTCCGACCATGACGGTGGTCGCAGGCCCGAAGGCGTCGGCCATGAGGCCCGCGAAGAGGCTGCCGAACGGCACGGTGCCGAAGAACGCCATCGTGAAGATGCTCATCACGCGGCCGCGCTTGTCGTCGTCGACCAGCGTCTGCAGGATGGTGTTGCTCGCCGCCATCTGGACCATCATCCCGAGCCCGGTCGGCACGAGCACGGCGAACGAGAGCCAGAAGCTGTGCGACAGCGAGAAGGCGACGAGGCACGCGCCGAAGAGCGCCGCCGCGGACGGGATGATCCTGCCGAGCCCGAGGACGCTCTTGCGGCTCGCGAGGTAGAGCGTGCCGGCGAGCGCGCCCATGCCGCTCGCCGTCATCAGAAAGCCCAGGGTGTGCGCGTCACCGTGCAGCGTATGCGTCGCGATCGCCGGCATCAGCACCATGTACGGCATCCCCATGAAGCTCACGAGCGCGAGCAACAGCAGCACGCTGCGGATCGGCGTGAAGCCTGCGACGTAGCGGAACCCCTCGGCGAGCTGTCCGAGCATCCGCCGTCCGTCTTTTGCGACGACGCGTACCGGGACGCGCATCGCGAGGAGGGACGCGATCACGGCGGCGTAGCTCGCCGCGTCGATGAGAAAGCAGTACCCCTCGCCGAAGGCGGCGATGAGCGCGCCCGCGATGCTGGGGCCGAGGAGGCGCGCGCCGTTCACCATCGACGAGTTGAGCGCGATGGCGTTCGGCAGATCCGAGCGCTCCTCGATCATCTGTGTGACGAAGGACTGCCGCGCGGGCACGTCGAACGCGTTGATGAGCCCCTGGAAGACGCTGAGCAGCACGACCCACGGCACCGTGACCTTGCCGGAGAGCGTCAGCGCCGCGAGCCCCGCGGATTGCAGCATCGCGAGCACCTGGGTCACGACGAGCACCCGGTGGCGGTTCCAGCGATCTATCCAGACGCCGGCGAAGGGTGCGACGAGGAACGTCGGGATCTGTCCGGCGAACCCGACGGTGCCGAGCAACAGCGACGATCCGGTGATGCGATAGACGAGCCAGCTCGTCGCGACGCGCGTGAGCCAGGTGCCGATGAGCGAGATGCTCTGACCCGCGAAGAAGAGCCGATAGTTGCGGTGCCGGAGCGCGCGCCCGAAGATCGACACCGCGGATCTTCTACTCGCGCACGAGCTCGCGGATGCGCACGCCGAGCTCCCCGTCGACGCTCACGAGCTCCCCGCGAGCCACTTCTCGACCGGCGACCCGGAGCACGGCGGGTTCCGCGAGCCGCAAGCCGGTCTCGAGCACGTCTCCGGGCTTCAGCGCGCCCCACTCGCGCGCGGTGAGCGTCACGCTCCCCACCTCGACGCGCACGACGATGGGGGCGTCGAGCGCCATGCTGGTCAGCGTCTCTTCGGTGCCGCTCATCGCTTCGTCTCCCCCGCGCTCATGGGTCGTCTCTGCCGCTTCGGCGTCGAGCGCGATGAGGTCACCACGTAGCACGAGCTTGCCGTCGTCGGAACGTCCCACGCCGATCCCTCGCTCCGACGTGGACGGCGAGAGCGCCGCGCGAGAGAGAAGACGCGCCGCGAGGACGGTGGCGTCGGTCGCGGGCTCCGGGCCGGAAGTGTGCGTCGGGGTTGCGAGCCAGCCGTCGCCGGGGAGCCAGACGTCGCCCGGGACGAGTGCGGCGAGCTCGGCGCGTTCGCCGAGGGAGCGCGCGGCGACGAGAGGGATCCGGATCGGGAGCGCGCCGTAATCCACGTCGTGAACGAACGACGGCGCGCCGGTCGTGGGGAGCGCGCGCGGCACGACGGAGAGTGCGGCGTGATAGGGCCGGCCACCGACGGTGACGGTGACGTCGAACCGCGCGCGCGGACCGTCGTGATCTGTCGCGTCGTCGCGTTCGTCGTGAACCTCGGCGCGGAGCGGTACGGTCATGCCGGCGCGTCGCGCCGTCTCGACGAGGACCGCCGCGAGCGCGCCACGGACGTCGTCGGCGAGGGGCGCGTCCGTCGCGGTGACGTGGTCGCGTCGTCCGAGGACGCGCGCGACCACCAGTGTCACGAGCGCCGGTTCGAGCTCCACCGCGAAGGACACCGCGCCGTCGGCCGTCTCGAGCACGACGGCGCGCTCGCTGGCGACGTCTCCAGAGGAGACGGGGGCTTGCGCCGAGATCGCGACGGGCGCCGACAGGAGCTCCGCGGCGGCCTCCGCGACGCGCTCCGTATCGGGGCGGCCCGCGAGAAACAGGGGGCCGATGACGTCGCGGACGCGCCGTGCTGCGCGCGTGTCGCGCCGCGAAACGCGTGCGAGACGGTCCCACGGGTACGAAACGACGGCCACGCGCGCATGGTATCGCCCCGGGCGACCGGCGCACCAGGCGTGATAGGATGGCGTCATGGCGCGACCTACGACCTGTGCGGTCACCGTGCTCCTTCTCGCGACGCTATCGGGGAGCGCGCTCGCCGAGGATGCTCCGTCCCCCACGACGGTGAAGTCCGCCGACGGCCCGCGTCGCGATCCGCGTGGCGTGAAGGGCATCAGCCCGTTCTGGGAGGCCCTGAAGAGGGGCGACGACGCCGTCGCGGCCCACGACCTCGACGGCGCGAAGGCCGCGTACGACGACGCCGTTCGCCTCGACCCGCACAACGGCCTCGGCCAGTACCGCGTCGGTGAGACCGAGCTCCTCCGCGGGCACTTCAAGGAAGCCGAGGCGGCGTGGCAGGAAGCGCTCCGCTTCTCGGGGGAGGACGCGAGCCTCAAGGCGAAGGTGCTCTTCGTGCTCGCCGACGTGAAGGAGCGGCAGCGAGCGTTCGAGGAAGCGACCAACGGGTGGAACGCCTACGAGACGCACGCCAAGGCCGCCCCCGCTGCGAAGACGTTCCCGGACTCGGCCGCCGATCGCAAGAAGCGGATCCAGGACTGGAAGCAGGCGCTCATCGACTACGGCGCCGTCAAAGATCGCATCAAGCTCCGCCTCGAAGCCGCGAACAAGCAGGCCGCCGAGAGCGCGCTCTCACCCCAGAATCGCTGAGGCTCACGCTGGCTCAGCCTGCGCTCTCGCGCCGGCACGAACGCAGTGTCGTGAGCGCGCGGCGGCGTGAAGGGGCGCTCCGCCGACGGGCGCGTGTTCAGGGAGCCCTTACCTGGATATTGCGGGAGAGAGCATCGTCGGCTGCTCGTGCGAAGGCGGCGAAGCGGGCGTACTGGTCGGGCTGGATCCGACCAGCGGGGAGGTCGATTTCGCGCCGCAGATGGAGCACACCGCCGGAGAACGAGTCCTGGACGGTGATGCGGCGGTCGCCCTCGGCGAGCTTTGCTTCGGGCTGGAGGGTGACGGTGGTGCCCTTGGGTAGCTCGATGTCGACGGCGATGCTGCGGCGGAGGGTCTCGGACATGAGGAGCGGCGTCTGGCGCGTGGGCAACGTCGCGAGACGGCCGAGATCGGGCGCGAGCGGCGGCACGATGACCAGCGACTTGCCCTCCGGTTGCGCGAAGCGCGACACCTTGACGTTCATGCGGATGACGAGCGGCGAGTCGAAGTCGTCGCGGTGCTCGATCGTGAATTTCTCGAGCGAGCCGCCGCGCAGCGTCTGTGCGAGCAGGTTCGACTCGAGCGCGTCGTGGAGCTGCTGCTCGGGTACCTGTGAGAGCCCCTTGCGGAGAGCTATCGCAAGCTTCCCGCTGAACTGCTCGACGAGATCGATGGTGAGAGCCCCGGTCGCATCGAGCTTGCCCGCGCCGGAGAACGCTATCTCGTCCTCGGAGCCGTGATCGGGCAGCTTCGTCTGCTCGTGCGCGCCCTCGAGGAAGTACGCCGGCATCCCGCGGAGATCGGCCGAGACGTAGCCGAACGGCGCGTACTTGTTGCCGAGCGTGAGCCACGCGGTCTCCTTGCCGGTCTCGATCGCCGCGACCGGCAACGCGTAGAGCGTGGCTTCGGAGATGGGTCCCTCCGGCGGCGGCGCGAGACGGCTCTTCGCGACGGCGTAGCGCACGTGAATGCCGAGCGCGCGGCACAGCATGCGGAAGCCTTGCCACAGGTTACCGTGTCTCCCGATGATGACGCGCCGTCCGTCCGATTCGTCCCCTGACTCGACGTTGTCGAGGAGCCAGCGATAGGCCTTCTTCGCGCGGCCGAGCTCGTCGCTCGCCGGCAAGGGTTCGACGATGTGCCGCGCGATGCGGGCGATACGCGGGTCGACCGGCGTCACCTGGGTGAGCGCGTCGCCGAGCGCCTCGAGACGGCGCTCCAGAGTCACGCCCCAGCCGATGCGGACGCTCGGCAAGAACTCGGTGATCGGGACGCTTCCCGGTTCGGTCGGCGCGGCGGGGCTCTCCTCGACTCTCCAGCGACGCGTGACGAGCCCGTCGCGGTGCTCGACGGCCGGCGCAGGCACCGCGCCGGTCGTCTCGACGACGAGGTCGCGGTTCTCCGGCGAGATGACGAGGAACTCGCTCCGTGCGTAGCCGACGTTCTCCTCGCGGAAGAACCAGCGCGGGCCCATGTACACGAGCCCGTGGCCCTCGTTCGGCGTGAAGATGACCTGCTCTGTCTCGATGTAGTCGCCCACCTCGAGGTGCGGAAAGGTGACGGTCGGCTTCCCGGCGACGAACTCCGGTTCGAGCGTCGAGCCGTCGCGCTTGATGACGCGCATGTGCAGCACGAGGCCTTCGAGCGCGCGGTGCTCGGCGAACGTCGAGATCGCCTCCGCGCTCTGTAGCCGGATGATCTCGTGCTCGAGCATGCGGCTCGAGCCGTCGGCGCGGACCCAGAGCGCGGCGTAGTCGAGGATGCGCGCCGCGGTGCCGGGCATCGTGCGGCCGCTCTTCTCGTAGGCCGCGATGATGTCGCGCGCGTCGAGGCGATAGGGCTCGAGCTCCGTCGAGCCTTCCACGAGATCGATGGCGTTCGCGATGGCGCCGGGGTTCGCACCGGCCTGGACGGAGTCGGCCAGGGCATGGCGGAGAGCGCGGTCGTCACCTTCGGCGTACTTCGCGTCGGCGAGATCGAGGCGCGCCCGGGCGTTGGTCGGCTCCTTCTGGACGGCCGCCTCGAGCTTCTTCTTCAGATCCTCGGCGCGCCCTGCGCGCTCCTTCATCTCCGCGATGCGCTCGGCGAGCTCCTTCCGCTCGGCGTGCTGCTTCGCGAGCCGCTCGAGCTCGGCGATGGCCGCCGTGAAATCTTCGCGAGCGAGCGAGCGCGTCGCCGCGATGTCGTCGTCGCGATCGAGCTTCTGGATACGTGAGACGAGGTCGTCGACGGTGCGCGCGTCGCCCTCCGCGTCGTAGACGTCGATGGCCGCGTGGAGCGCGCCCAGGTTGTTCGGGAAGCGCTTGAGCAGCTCCTTCACGGCGCGTGCGTGCTCCGCCGACCAGCCGAGCTCGCCGTAGACGCGACCGAGGGCGAGCAGCACGTCGGGCACGCCGGGGAAGTCCACGGCGAGTCGTTCGAGGGCCGGGACGGCTTCTTCAGCGCCCTTCTTCTCGGCCTGTCCCATCGCGAGCGAAAGACGCGATGCCCAGAGGCCGGGATCTTTCTTCACCGCTCGCTCGTGGAGCTCGCGCACGAGATCGCTCGCCTGCGACGCCTCGAAGATCGGATCGTCGTCGGCGAAGAGCGCGGCGAACGAGAGCGTCGCGCCCGGCGCGCGCTCGATCTTCTCGATGAGGGGCGCGGTGAGCACCGAGGCGACGTCGTCGCTGCTCTCGACGTGGGCCATGAACGCAGCGATCAGGCGCGTCACATCGTCCCCCGGATCGGCGACGTCACCGTGGCTGATGTAGCGCTCGAGGACGTTCGCCGAGCCGATGACCTCGGGCGGCGTGATCTCGTACGGCGCGTCGGAGCTCGTGCTCGCGACGATGCCGCTCGGCACGCCGTCGGGGCGGAGCAGTCGGATGGACGTCGAGGGCTCACCGATGCGCGCCACGACGCGGTGGTGCCCCTGCTTCAGGTGCAGCATCACGCCGAAGCGCGGCCACACGCCCCAGTTCCGAACGTCGCGCTCGAGCACCAGCGCGTCGTCGACGCGGACGGCGAGCGCGCCCTGCACCGAGAGAATGAGGTCGCGCTCCGACGGCACGTCGAACGACGTCTCGACGTAGTAGACGCCCTCGCCCGGCCGTTCGTCGCTCGTCAGCGCGCACGAGTGCGCTTCGGTCTTGAGCTTCCGTGGCGCCTTCGCGACGCCGGGATCCGGCTCCCACCGGTACGGCCAGGGACCGGGATTTTCCGGCGGAAATGTGCGCGTTGCATCCGCCGGCACGCCGCGCCCGAACGGCCCTGCGAGCCGCGCGGTGGTGAGACACCCGTAGAGCTCGACGACCCGGCGATCCACGTCGGTGGTGCCGGCGGCCCACGCCTCGTCGATGGCCCACTCCACGAGCTCGCTGCGCGCGCGCCACCCGGACCAGCGCGGCTCGCGCAAGAGCTCCTCGACGAACGGACGCCACTTCTGCCAGAGCTCCGGCGCCTCGTCGCTGTACGCGACGGCGCGGTTTGCGGCGAACCACGCGACGAGCGGCGCGCGCTCGTCCTGCGAGTCACGCGCGGCGCGAACCGCTTCGAGGTAGTGCTCCGCGGCCACCGCGACACGGCCGTGCATCGCGTCGTCGAACCCGCGCGCGAGCGACGCCATCATGCCGCCCTGGCCGAGCGAATCGAGTCGCGACCGCGCCTGCTTCGCGCGCGCAGCGTCGCCACCCGGCGAGACCATCTCGCGGAGGAGCCACGCGCCGGCGATGTCGGCGTTCGTCGCGGACGAACCTTGCTTGCGCGCGTCGTCGAGCGACGGCTGCTTCGGCCGCGCGCCGCGCGCCGCGCATCCCGCGACGAGGAGCGCGCCTGCGAGCACGAAGAGACGGGAGAAGACGGTGCGTGTTTGCATCGAAGAATGGCCCATCGTTCAACCGGGCCCGAGCACGAGGCGCGGCGTCACCGCCGAATCGGCGTCCGCGCAGAACTGCTTGAAGGCGGGATACTGTTCGGGCGGCACGCTCATCACCTTCACGACGAACCGCGTCTTCACGACGACCTTGGTCGCGTCGCGCTCCACGGTGACGGTGTAGCTCCCGAACGGGCTATCGCCCTTCGCGTCGGGGGGGCTCGAGACGACCTTCATGCCGGGTGGAAGCTTCACGACGAAGGTGTCGTCGAGGGTGCCGAGCGCGGTGAGCCGTACTGCGTTCCGGCGCGTCGAGAGCGACGCGTACGTCGGCGTGAGGCGGAAGCCCGGCGTCACCGGCAGCGACACTTCCTGTCCCTCCTGGCGACCGAGGCGCGACGCCGTGCCGTGCACCTTCACCGCGACGGGCTGCTCGATATCGTCGAGCGTGGAGACCTGGACGCCGGCCGCGCCCGCCGCGAGCTCGAACCCCGGGAACTCACCGCCGAGATCTTCCGACAGACGATCGCGACGGGTGCCCTCGGCGTGGAAGCGGCGGCGCCACGATGCGGCCGTCGTGCCCGTCGTCTCGTACGCGACGTCGAGCTGCGCGGAGCCGTCCTTCTTCAGAGCGGCGGTCACCTCGCGCTTGCGTACACTCCGCGACGGATCCGAGATGGGGAGCCGGACCAGCTCGGAATTGCCCTTGTTCACGCGGAGGGCGAGCGCACCCTGATCCATCGCGGGAAGCTCCGACGATCCGGTGAACTCCGCCGTGCCGTCGAGGTAAAGATCGAGCGACGGCACGTACGCGATCGCGTGGTCGAACGGGGCAAGGCTCGCCACCTTGGAGTCGAAATCGCCGCGCATGCCGGAGCGGACGATCACCATCGTCGAGTCGATACCGAGCTCCTTGAGGAGGGTGACGATGACGGCGGCCTTGTCCTTGCAGTCACCCCAGCCGCGCGAGACGGTCTGCACGCAGCGATGCGGCTTGTAGCCGTAGATGCCGAACTCGAGCGCGACGTAGCGCGTGTTCGTGACGACCCAGTCGTAGACGGCCTTCGCCTTGTCGAGGTCGGTCGTCTTGCCCTGGGCGATCTTGTGGGCGAGCTTGCGCGTCTCGTCGTCGGCCTCGAGCTGATCCCTCGTGAGGCCCCAGTACCACCGGCCGAGATCCTTCCAGCTCGAGTACGTCGAGACGTGCACGAAGCCGAGCAAGCTCGGGAACGGCGGCATCGACGGCTCGGCGACGAGCGCCGGCACGTGATCGGCCGCGAAGCGATAGATGCGCGAGTTACCGCGCTCGTCGACCGATTGCTTCAGCGTCGGTAGATGCTTGTCGTCGACGTAGAGCTTGCGGCTCTTCGGCGTGATGAGGACGTACTCGGCGTGACCGGTCGGCTCCGACGACTGCAGATACTCGACGTCACCGAAGTAATCGGCGAACTGGTTCTGCGAGCTCATCGAATCGATGCGATACCGGAGCTCGACGACGTCACCCGGCTCGAGGCGCGGGAACTGCACGTAGAAGGTCCGCGCCGACGTGTACATCGCGATCTCGGGGTCGTCGGCCGCGCCCTCGCCGCTCTCTATCGCCTCGTCCACCGTGCCGTCGCCGCGGAAGACGCGCGCGCCACGGAGCTGCACGCGCTCCGCGTCGGCCTGATACTGGAACGCATATTGACGTCCGAGCGCGGCGGCCGCCTCGGTGAGCGGCTGGAACACGACCTGACGGAATTTGCTCGAGAGCCCGTTTTCGAACACCGTCGTCACGGTCATGTCGAGGACGGTGCGACGGTTCTGCCCGGCTGCCGGCGCGTGACGCTCCTTGAGGAACTTCTCCGCCTCCCAGGCGTACGCCTCGTCGACGCGTGAACCGCTCGGCTCGAGGTGCTCGACGTACTCGCGGACGTCCTTGTTCTGCGGCTCCACCTGGAGCACCCGGCCGAGTAGCGAGAGCTGCTCGGTGCGATGCCCGAGCTCACCTTGCAGATCGGCCGCCGCGCGCAGCGTGCCAACGTCGTCGGGGGCGAGTGAGAGAGCACGCTCGTACGCCTCCGTCGCGCGTTCGGGTTCGCCGAGCGCACGGTACGCGCGTGCCGCCGTTCCGAGCGCCCACTGTTCGTCGGGCTGAGCGGAGAGCAAGCGATCGATCCAGCGTTCCGCGGCAGGCTTGTCACGCCGGGCGACGCCGAGGTCGATGAAGCGCGAGAGTAACGTCCTGTCGTCGAAGCGGAACGCGGCGTAGCGCGACTCGATCTCCGACGCCTCGGTGTCGCGCCCGAGCGCACGGAGCTGCGACGCGTACATGTTCAGGAGCAACACCGAGCGCGGGTTCTGGTCGGTGGCGCGCGCGAGGAGCGACAGCGCCGTGTGTCGCAGGCCGACCTCGTTGTAGAGCTCCACCTCGCCGCGGATCGCCGCGACGTTGTCCGGATCGAGCCGGAGCACCTCGTCGTAGAGCGGGAACGCCGCGCGGGTGTTCATCCCTTCGCGCGTGAGCGCCGCGCGCGCGAGCGTGACGCGCGTGACGACGTGCTTCTTCGGCACGAGCTTCTCGGCGCGCTCGATCCAGCGCGCGCGCTGGTTGCGATCTTCGGCGAGCTCGGCGGCGGCCAGGAGCCTCGGGATGGTGGGCGTCGCTTCTGCCGCGGCCTCGGCGAGGTTCTTCGCGGTGTGGAGCGCGGGGTCGTCTCCGCCTGTCGCGACGAGATACTTCGCGTACGCGGCGAGGTCGTCGGGCTTCGGGGCCTTGGGCGCGACGAGCCGCTCGAAGACCTGGATCGGTCCCTCGAGGCCGCCGCGTTTCGCGCCGGTCGTCTTCGCGCCGGTCGTCTTCGCGCCGGTCGTCTTCGCGTCGGGGTGCTTCCCCTTCGCGGCAGCGGCGATCGTCTCCGCGGAGGCGGCGCTCGCCTCGAGCGTGTTCGTGACGAGGAGCGTCGGGTCGGGCCGGCCGGCGGCGTCGGCGAGACGGACGGAGAACACCGGCGCCGTGTCCGTCGCGCAAAGCTTGACCGTCAGATTCGAGACGCTTTTGCCGAGATGGACGGTCGCGGCATACCGATCGGCGTCGTAGCGGCGCTCGGCCGGATCCGAGATGACGACCGAGCCGTTCCAGAAGACCTTCAGGGCGCCGCCGGACCCGACCCACAGGGAAAGGTCGCGGTCGTGAGGTGTCTTCTGGGAGACGAACGCCGAGGCGTAGACGCACGTCTTCTTGTCGGGACGGATCAGGCTCTCGAAATCGACGTACCCGAACGGGAAGGCGTCCGGGACGGTTCGCCAGCGGACCGGCCGTTCTTTGCCGGAGTAAGCGCGCCCCGGGACGATGGGCGAACCGAAGTCCGCTTCGGGACCGAAGGCGTTATCGAAGCCCGCCTTGCCCTCGTTATCGAAGGGGCCGATCGCCATCCAGGTCGAAACGAAGCCGAGCGCGCGCGTGTCGCGCGTTGCTGCGGCGACGTCGCCACGACGTAGGCGCGCATAGGCGCCGAGGAGCGCGGCATACGACTGTGCGGGCGCCTCGAGCCGCGCATCGTGGCTCGCGCCGTCGAGCACCTCCTCGACCTGGCTCGGATCGGCTCGATCCCACGTGTCCCACACCGCGCGAAGGGCTGCGTACGTCTCCGGTCCACGAGCGCGGCCGAGTTCTTGAACCGCTTCGAGCAGGTCGGGGTGGAAGAGCGACGTAGCCGCGGCCGGCTCGGCTACGAGGACTAGCGTCGCAAGGACGGCTGCTGCTGCTGCTGGGGAAGATGTCTTCACTGTAGGCGCGGGGTCTCCATCCGGGCGTGCAGTGTACAAGAACCCCGGTAGAACAAAAGACGTGCCTTGCTGGCGAGATGTGGCTCAGATAGAAGAGGATGTTGACTCGTTCGACAGAATTTCTAAGCCGGCAGTCTCGCCTGTCTCGATTACTTGCTGCGCACCATGCCACGCTCTAGAGCAACCACCTCGAAGCACTCTTCGAATGCTCTGATTACGCTCGCGGCTACGGCTTCGAGCGCGCGGCCAGATGGCTCGCGGAGGTTCGTATGAACGCTCAGATGGTGATGTACGAAGAGGAGTTCAATCAGATCCAGACGGTCGTAGACCGACTGGTGAAGGAGGCGAACGCCCGGGTAGTCTTCATCGTCGACAAGAACGGCCAGCTGATCGCAGCGAGTGGTGAGGTCGATAACATCGACACCACGTCGCTCGCGTCGCTGACCGCGGGCAACATCGCCGCGACGGGTGGCATCGCGAAGCTGCTTCGTGAGAACGAGTTCGCGACTCAGTTCCACGAGGGCGAGAACGCGAACATCCACATCCAGCTCGTCGGCAACCGGGTCATCCTCGTGGTGATCTTCGACTCGAAGTCGAGCCTCGGCCTCGTGCGCCTGCGCGTACGCAAAGCGAGTGAAGAGCTGAACAGGATCTTCGAAGCGTTGCTGTCGAAGGTGCAAGAGCCCGGTGGGGACTCGCCCTTCGCCGAGATCACCGACGAAGACATCGACAACCTTTTCAACGATTGACCAGGCCGCCCGATGAGCTTCATCAACTACATGGCCCGGGAGATCAACTGCAAGATCGTCTATTACGGCCCCGGCCTCTGCGGAAAAACGACGAACCTGCAGTACATCTACGAGCGGACGAACCCCGAGGCGAAGGGGAAGATGATCTCGCTCGCGACGGAGACGGAGCGCACGCTCTTCTTCGATTTTCTCCCGCTCTCGCTCGGTGAGATCCGCGGTTTCAAGACGCGTTTTCACCTCTACACGGTGCCCGGTCAGGTCTTCTACGACGCGAGCCGCAAGCTCATCCTGAAGGGCGTGGACGGCGTCATCTTCGTCGCCGACTCGCAGCTCGAGCGCCTCGAGGCGAACGAGGAGAGCGTCGAGAACCTCCGTACGAACCTCGCCGAGCAGGGCTACTCGCTCGAGAAGATTCCGTACGTCATCCAGTACAACAAGCGCGATCTGCCGAACGCCGTCACGGTGGAAGAGCTCCGTCAGGTGCTCAACCCGCAATCCGTCCCCGACTACGAAGGGGTCGCCCGCACCGGCGTAGGCGTCTTCGACACGCTGAAGGCCGTGAGCAAGCTCGTGCTCACCGAGCTCAAGCGCGGCGGCTGACGTCGTTCTCCTTCACAGGCACGTGAAGGAGAGGCCGCGGAGAGCGCTCTCGCCCTGGGTGAACGCCACGTCGATCATGCGGACGTCGAGCGTCTGCTTCGTGCCGGGCCCTTCGAGCGTGCCCGCCGTCACGGTTACCGGGCCGCCGTCAGTTCGACTTGCGACCGGTACTTCGTTCAGGTGCAGAGTGAGCGCTGCTCCATCCGTTCCGGTCTCGAACGTGACTCGCATGTCTGACCCGTCACGAGTCGCGTCGATGACGTGCCGCTCTTTCAGACTCGAGGGCGGTCCCCAGAACAAGCGATAGCCGTACTCCGAGTAATCGTAATACGGGACCGTGACGACGAGGACCGTGCCGTCGGACAGGTCCGAAATCGACTGCACTTCGTGGATTCCGGGCAGGTCCGCAAGCTTCAGAGTCGAGACGGTGCTCGGGTCGTCGACGGTGAACGGAGTGGTGATCATGGTCGGATCGAAGCCGATGAGTCCGGTCTCCGCGAGACCCATCAGCGTCGTTTTGCCGCCTATCGTCTGAAGCATCATTCTCTCGGGAGCCGCGAAGACTCCTGCGTCCGGGTTCACCTCGCGATCGAAGTCGATCTCGTAGTTGTGCCCCGCATCGTCGGAGTAATCGTCGAGGGCATTCGAACGTCGCGCGAGCACGTCGCCTTTCGACACGAAGACCCGGTAGAGCATCGAGCTGCCGCCGTCCCGCATGTTCCGCAGCTCGTCTCGATACATTCTGCGCGTGACGACGTCGACCACGTACGTCGTGCCGTCAGGCGCGCTTCCCACGCCGAGCACCCTTCCGAGCACGACCGGCACGTCGAGCACGGCCACTGGATCGCACGTCTTCTGTGTCGTCAGGGATTGTGTGATGCGGCCTCCGCTGGAGTCGGCGCAATAGCCCACTGCGCACGTCGTCGCATTCGGCACCGTGTCGCAGTCGTCATCGATCTTGCACGACATCCAGTGGGTCGAGCTCGACGTCGACGGTGTCGGCGAGCTGCAGGCGTTGACGAACGCGCTCAGGGCGAGCGCAGCGACGAGCTCACGAAACGTCATCGAGATCATCTCCTCTTCCCTCTCCTTGCGTGGCGACGGGTTGATCGTCGCGAACATTCTGGCCGGCGTAGAACACGACGCGCTCGCCGGGGCCGGCGTGGGCAGCCGTCGCGTTGTGTGCGTCGACGCGGGTGCGTAGCTCCTCGACGGCGGCGCGCGTTCTCGCGAGCAGAGACTTTGCTTCCACCTCCAGCGGGTGACCGCGCCACACGTCGAGTGACCACGTCGAGCCGCCGACTTGATCGGCGGGGGCTCCTGCGGCGCGCCCGCGGGACAGCTTCGTGATGATCGCGCTGACCATCGCCTGGAAGTGATCGAGGACCGCCGCTTCCCATCCGACCGGCGCGCCGAGTGGCACCTCGAACACGTCGGCGGTGTACGTCGAGCCGGCTGCCGTGCGCGTCTCGACGACGCGTCCGCTCCGGACCAGCGCGTCGAGCGCCGTCATGCACGTCGCCGCGCCGAGGCGTGTGAAGCCGCGCACCGACTCTTCCGTCGCGGGCGTGTTGCGATACACCGCGAGCCACACCAGGTGCTCGCGCGCTGGCGCGACGTTCGCGTCGTCGTTCGAAAAGTCGGCGTCCTCCGCGATGCGATAGCGCGCGCCGTCACCGCGACCTGCGCGGTAGACGAGACCCGACTGCGACAGATCCGACAGGACGCCGGTGACGATATCCGCCTCGTCGCCCGCGAAGCGGACGAGCACGTCGTGGCCACTCACCGGGCCGCGGTCGCGGATGAACCCGAGCACGGCTTCCCACACCGAGCGACCGCTCTCCGTCTTGCTCTCGGCGAGCTCGCGGACGCGCCGGTGATACGTACGGAGCGCCATGCCGAACATGTCGGCGATGACGTTCTTCTTCACGCCGCGGTTCGACAGCTCCGTCGTCAGCTCCGCGAACACCTGTTCCGCGACGTGAGCGAGCGGCGCGCGTACCCCGCCGGCCGTCGCCAGCTGGGCGATGAACACCATCGTCTGCTGGACCACCGCATCGATGAGCAGGTACGCGTTCACTGTGTTCCAAGAATGCCCGGCTCTCGCGCCCCGCGTGAGTGTCAGGTTTGGCAGCCTCGTGGCGCCCGTGCTCGCCCCCGCTTGACGTCCAAGTCCGCGATTTACTTATTTATTTGGCGCGCTACACGGCTGCGGACGGCACCGTGGGGACCCGGGCGGCTCCGGACGCGCTGCCGCCCTTGCAGAGCGATAGAGAACACCGTAGAAACCGTCCCCCGCCATGTTCATCGCGAAATTCGGCCCCAAGACGCGCAACCGCAAGAAGACCAATCGCCTCAAGGCCAAGCTGGCCGCGAAGAACAAGAAGCGCCGCGCGAACCATATCGGTTCCTGAGACGCTGCCCGGACGCGCGAGCCTCTTCGCCGCGCGTCCATCCGAGTGCGCGACGCGCGAGCCCCCTCGCCGCGCGTCCACCGTGGAGAAGCGTGAGCGGGGGCCAAGGGCACCCCTTTTTCAGCTTCAGCCCTGCTTCGCCGTCAGTAGCTTTTCGATGAGGCTCTGGGAGTAGCTCGAGAGCTTGCGGAACACGACGCCCATGCCGGGCGGGTCGGTCTCGACGCGCACCACCTCACCCTCGCCCTCGATGGACTCGACGTCGTCCATGATGACGCTGAAGCGCAGGTTGACGGTGGTCCCCACTGGGAGCGGCTGCTTCGTCTTGATGAAGACGCCGCTCCTCGAGATGTTCGTCACGTACTCCTGGATGAACTGATCGAAGGAGTCGAACGCCTTGTTGATCGTGACTCGCGGTTCGTGTCGCCCCGTCATGGTTTCTACCTCCATGGGCTCGGACATCGTGCAGCTACTTGCCCTGAAGGTCGAACTGCTCGATGTGATACTCGGGTCGCGGGCTCAGGATGATGCGACGCTGGAAACGCCGGCCTGCCTCTTCGACGGCCTGCTTCTCTTCGGTCTGCATGAAATCGACGACCGCCGGATGTGCGTTCACGAGGACGGAGTAGCCGGGGAGCGAGCCGCGGTCGCGACGGATCTGGCGGAGGATCTCGTAGGCGATCGTGGCGCGTGACTGAATCTGGCCGGTGCCGTCACAGTAGAAGCACGGCTCGTGCAGGACGCGCCCGAGGCTCTCGCGAGTACGCTTGCGCGTCATCTCGACGAGCCCGAGCTCACTGATGCGGTTGAGCGTCGTCTTCGCCTTGTCCTTGGCGAGCTTGTGCTCGAGGGCGCGCCACACCGATTCCCGGTTGCTATGGCGCTCCATGTCGATCAGATCGAGGATGACGAGGCCGCCGATGTTCCGGAACCGGAGCTGGTAGGCGATCTCGTCGACCGCCTCGAGGTTCGTCTTGAGCGCGGTCTCTTCGAGATCGCGGCTGCCCTTCCCGACGAAGCGGCCCGTGTTGACGTCGATGGCGGCGAGCGCCTCGGCCTGGTCGATGATGAGGTAGCCACCGCTCGGCAGCGGAACCTTGCGGCTCAGCGCGCGACCGATCTCGTCCTCGATGCCGTAGGCGTCGAAGATAGGCTCGTCACCCTGGTAGAGCTCGATGTGGCCGGCACGCTCCGGCATGAACATCTCGATGAACCTGACGAGCCGTCCGTACTGCTCGCGGTCGTCGATGACGATCTTCTCGATCTCGTCGGTGAAGAGATCGCGCGCGACCTTCAGGACGAGATCGAGCTCCGTGTAGAGGATGGTCGGGGAACGCGCGCCCTCGTGGCGGCGCGACGTTTCTTCCCACACCTTCACCAGGTAGCCGATGTCGTTCTTCAGCTGCTTCTTGGTGAGGCCCTCGGCGACGGTTCGCACGATGAGCCCACCCTTGGGCGGCTTGATGGCGTCGATGACCTCGCGGAGCCGCGAGCGCTCGCGCGAAGAGCCGATGCGCTTCGACACGCCGATGTGCTCGACGGTCGGCAGATAGACGACGTGCCGGCCCGGGAGCGACACGTGGCTCGTCACTCGCGCGCCCTTGGTGCCGATAGGCTCCTTCGAGATCTGGACGACGACCTCGTCGCCCTCCTTCACGACCTCGGTGATCGGCACCGAGCGCGAGATGCGCGAGTCCTTGCGACGACCGTTCTTGTCGCGGTCGTTCCGGTTTCCGCCGCGAGCGTTGCGGTCGTTCCGGTTTCCGCCGCGCCCGTCACGGCCCTTCGCGCCGCGGCCCTTTGCGTCTCCGCGGCCCTTGCTGGCGTCGCCACCACGGCCCTTCGCCTCGGCCTTCTGCGGCGCTGGCGCGGGCTCTGCGTTCGCGGGGCCGCCCTTGCGGCGACGGCGACGGCGGCGACGTCCGCCACCCTGACGTAGCTCGAGGTCGTCCTTCGCCGGCGCGACGGCGCCCGCCGCGACCGCGCCCTCGGCGACCATCGCGACGATGCCCGTCTCGTCGGCGATCGCCTCGACGACGGTCTCCGCCGTCTTCGGCTCTTCTTCCGCGTCGTCGTCCTCGTCGTCTTCTTCCGCGTCGTCGTCTTCTTCGTCGGTGGCGACGTCGTCTTCCGACACCGCGACGTCGTCTTCCGACGCGGCGGCTTCGACGTCCGTCTCCGGTTCGTCGTCGTCTTCGTCGTCCTCGTCGACGTCGGGCTCTTCTTCCGCGTCGTCATCGTCGTCCTCGCCGGTTGCGTCCACGTCACTGGTCGCTTCGCCTGCGGCGGCCGCCGGATCGGAGTCTTCGTCGAGGACGAGATCCTCGTCGTCGTCCGCGCCGTCCAGCGACATGACGGGCTCGACGCCCGCGAGCACCGGTTCGTCGTCGTCGTCTTCGTCGGGGACCGACGCTACGGGAGACGAGACGGCAGGTTCGTCCTCGTCGGGCGCTGTGGGGCGACCGGCGTAGTCGGCGCGGCGCGCTTGATCGCCTCGGATCGGTTCATCACCGTCCTCGTTCGAACGAGTGCCGCCACCGGCCAGATAGGCTTCGAAGTCGTCGGGACGGATGAGGTCCTCGACGTGCAGGAATGCGGCGCGCTCCATACCGATGTCGATGAAGGCAGCCTGCATGCCGGGTAGAACCCGGGTGACTTTTCCGAGAACGATGTTCCCGACGCTCCCCCGATGCGCAGCGCGCTCGACCTGCAGCTCGGCGATGACGCCGTTCTCGATCAGGGCAACGCGGGTTTCGCGGAGGTCTACGTTGATGACTAGGATATTTCGGGCCATTTGCGAGACCGAGCACTGTTCGCCCGGGACTGGCGGGTCTTATCAGGGCACGGGGAACCCCTCGACGTAAAGATCCTCCCGAGCCGAGAGTCCCCCGACCCCGAGAGGAAAAAGCAAATAGCAGATAAGCCGCCGAAAGAATTAAATAATGGCCATCGCCTCGCCCGTGGTTGACCCCGCCCGGAGCCGGGCCTCATTCTGGCGGCGTGGCTAGATCCCACCTGGTCCTCGATATCGAGACGGTTCTCGATCCCGAGCTGCCCATCGAGCAGGTCGGGGACGTGGAGCGGCTCCCGCCCCCTCCCCACCACCAGATCGTGGTGGTCGGCGTCCTCTGGTTCGACGTCGACTACAAGGTCAGCCGCCTCGGCGTGATCGGTGAGGGCAAGGACGAGGCCGGGACGCTCCGTGACTTTGCGCGGTTCCTCGAGGACCGCAAACCGGAGCTCGTCACGTACAACGGGCGCGGCTTCGACATGCCGGTCATCGCCGCCCGCTGCCTCCGCCATGGAGTGCCGCTCAAGCATTATTATCGTTCGCGAGACGTCCGGTATCGCTACTCGGCCGACGGCCACCTGGACCTCATGGACTACGTCGCCGACTTCGGCGCGGCGCGCCCGTCGAAGCTCGACGTCATCTCCAAGCTGTGCGGCATGCCGGGCAAGGTGGGCATCTCGGGGCACGACGTCGGACCGCTGATCCACGCGGGGCGCGTCGACGAGGTGCGCAACTATTGCCTCTGCGACGTCGTGCAGACGGCCGGCGTGTTCCTCAGGGTCGAGCTCCTCCGCGGCGAGATCGATCTCGCGACGTACCGTCAGGCGATGGGCGGGCTCATCGAGCACATCCGCACGGACCCGCGCGTCGCTCCGGTGAGCAAGGGCCTCAACGAGGCGCGCCTCCTCATCGACGAGGGCTGACATGGCTTACGATCTCCTGAAGCGCGCGCTCAACGCGCGTGTCGCAGATGTGTTGCCGGAGCCGACGCCGCTCGATCGAGCGACGAATCTCGGGGAGCGACTCGGGCACCCGATCTATCTCAAGCGCGAAGATCTGACGCCGGTCTTCTCGTTCAAGCTCCGCGGCGCGTACAACCGCATCACGGCGCTCGAGCCCGCCGAGCTCGCGCGCGGGGTGATCGCGGCGTCGGCCGGAAATCATGCCCAGGGCGTCGCTTTCGCGGCGCGACGGCTCGGCATCGAGTGCCGGATCGTGATGCCGCGCACGACTCCGTCCATCAAGGTGGCCGCAGTGCGCAGGCTCGGTGCGCAGATTGAGCTTTCGGGAGACAGCTACAGCGACGCGGCCGAGCGCGCGGCGGTGCTCGCGACCGAGACCGGCGCGGTGTCCATCCCGCCGTACGACGACATCGACGTGATCGCCGGACAGGGGACCATCGGGCTCGAGATATTGCGGCAAGCGCCGCGTGATCTGGGCTCCATCTTCGTCCCGATCGGCGGCGGCGGGCTGGTCAGCGGCATCGCCGGCGTCGTGAAGGAGCTCCGGCCCCACGTGCGCATCATCGGCGTGCACTCCGCGAGCAGCGACGCGATGCTCCGGTCGCTTCGCGAGAATCGCCGGGTGCGCCTCGACAGGGTCGGGATCTTCGCCGACGGCGTGGCCGTGAAGCAGGTCGGCGAGCTGACGTTCGCCCTTTGCCAGCAATACCTCGACGACATCGTGGTCGTCTCGACCGACGAGATCTGCGCGGCGATCCAGGACGCCTTCGAGGACACGCGCACCGTCCTCGAGCCGGCGGGTGCGCTCTCCATCGCCGGGATCAAGCGAGCTCACGGCGCGGGCGGGTTGCCGGCGGGGCCCGCCGTCGCGATCGCGTCGGGTGCGAACGTCCCGTTCGCGAAGCTCGGGTACGTCGCCGAGCGCGCGGAGGTCGGGCAGCTCCGCGAGGCGATCCTCGTCGTCACGATCCCCGAAAAGCCCGGGGCTTTCTTCGATTTCTGCCGTGTCATCGGCGACCGCAGCGTCACGGAGTTCAATTACCGCCTCGGGTCGCGCGCGGCCGCCGACGTCTTCGTCGGGGTGGAAGTGACGTCGGCCGACGAGCTCGGCACACTCTCACGAACCTTCGCCCAGGCCGGGTACCGCTGCGACGATCTCTCCCACGACGATCTCGCCAAGACCCACGTGCGCCACATGGTCGGAGGTCGCTCCGCCGCCGCACGCGATGAGGTGCTGTACTCCTTCGAGTTCCCCGAGCGCCCCGGAGCGCTCCTCGAATTTCTCGCCAGCCTCGGGGGAAAGTGGAACATCTCCCTCTTTCATTACCGAAATCACGGCTCCGCCTTCGGCCGGGTACTCGTCGGTTTCGAGGTCCCTCCGTCGGACCGCGAATCATTCGCCGTCGCGATCTCGGCGCTGGGCCTGCCCTACGAAGAAGAGACGCAAAGCCCCGCCGCGCGCCTGCTACTCGGCTAACACGACCGCGACGTCGCGACGCTAGATCAGCCCGAAACGCGCTTTGTGCTGGGCGAGGTAGTCGACGTAGTTTTCCGACTCGAGCCCGGGTTCGATCTCGCCGGCTTCCACTGCCACCTCGAGGGCTCGCTTGATGTCCCCGATGCGCTTGGAAGGGGGGATGCCGAACGCCAGCATGATGGCGTTACCGACGCCCTTGGGGAGCGGTTCTTCGTGCGAGTCTTCCTCGGCGAGCGCGGAGATGCGCGCCGAAAGCTCCTCGATCATGTTGATGCCGCGGCGCTTCTTCTCGGCGCGCTTCGTCGTGATGTCGGCGCGCGACAGGCAGAGGAGATCCTCGAGGTGCGGGCCCATCTCGCGCGCGAAGCGGCGGACGGCGCTGTCGGTCCAGCCTCCGTCGTACTGGCTCGCGCGGAGGTGATGAAGCACGAGGAAGCGGATCGAATCGCGCAGCGTCTCGTCGGGGGAGAAGAGCCGTTCACGGCGCTCGAGCTTGTCGAACATGCGCGCGCCGACCTCGGCGTGGCCGAAGAAGTGCACCTCTCCATTGGCGCCGAAGGAGCGCGTCTTGATCTTGCCGACGTCGTGGAAGAGAGCGGACCAGCGCACCTCGAGCCGCGACTCGGCCTGCATCACGACCTGCTTCGTGTGCTTCCAGACGTCCTTATGACGGAACTCGCCGTCCCCGAACCCGACCATGCTCTTCACCTCGGGGAAGAGGCAGTCGAGGACCGACGCTTGTAGAAGCGCCTCGAGCCCCTCGTCCGGCCGCGGCGCGAGCATCATCCGGTCGAGGCGCTTGCGAACCTCCGGGCGGGCCAGGGTCTGGATGTCCTCCGGGCTGCAGAGGACGACGGGGACTGCCGACGCGCACTCCTCCGCGTGGGCTACCGCGCGATCCAGCGCCTGGATGGCTCGATCAGGGCTGCCGGTAACGAGCTCTTGCCGCGAGGCCATGGGGAAAATCCGGTGAACCACGGCCTCAGCCGCGGGGGACGCTCGTCTAACAGGTTGCCGAGCCGTTCGCCACGCTCCCAAGGCAACGGCGTGGAGGGGGCTCGGGCGTTCAGCTTCGGGACCCCTCAAACGGCCAGTAACTTGCGGAAACCAGGCCGATTCGGGGCCCGAAAGCTACGCTTCTGGTCCCCCGAGCATGCTCCTAATCGATCGACCCCGGCGAAAGCGGTCCCGACCGCGGTTCGAGCCGGGGCGCGCCGTGTCGCGCGCCCTGTGCGTCGTGCTCGCCGCCGTCGGTGCGCTGCCGCTGCTCCTCGGCGTGCTCCTGCGCACGGAGCTCGTACGTCATCGGGCGTCGGCCGAGACGGAGGCCCTCATCCAGCAGCTCCTCGGCGTGCACGCCTCGTACGCCGTTCGCGTCGAGCTCTTGCCGCTCGAGCTCGTGCTCGAGAATGTCCGCGTCGATTCGACGGACGGCGGCGCGCCCGCGCTCACGGCGAAGCGCATGGTCGTCACGCCGCGGCTCTTCTCGCTCCTCGCCGGACGCCTCGACGCGGGCGACATCGAGATAGAAGCGTCGAAGGTGCGCCTCGTCCTCCACGACGGGAAGCTCGCGAACCTCGCTTATCGCCTGCCGGAGTCGAAGGGCCCTCCGCCGAAGCTCGAGCGCTCGCCGTTCGCGTCGCTGTCGCTCACCGACGCGGCAGTGTCCATCGACGTGGACGGTGTTCACGCCGACGTCGGGCCCATCGATCTCGACGTGTTCGCGGAACCGGGCCTCGCCTTCGAGACGGCGCTCCGGATCGGCGAGAGCCGCGTCGTGCGCCAGCGCGAGTCGCGCACGGGCCCCGCGACCGACGACGACGTGCTGTGCGAGCTCGACGCGCGGATGCGTCTCTCTCAGGATGCCGTGCTCGTCCGCCGCATCGGCATGATCGCGTCGGCCGACGGCGATCCGAAGCCCGGGACGTTCGGCACGTGCAAGCTCGGGACGCCCGACGCGGGGCGCGTCGAGCTCCGCGTGTCGGAGGGACGGCTCGAGCTCGGCAAGAAGTTCCGTCCGACGCTCGCGACGGCGCACGTCGTGGCGCGCGCGCCGATGCTCATCGCGAATCGATTCGCGAAGAACCCGTTTCGCGGGTGGGCGGCCGTCGCCGCCGATGTGCGCTGGGATCCGAACGCCGATCTGCCGGAGATCCGCGGAAAGGTGCGCGGCGAGGGCATCGAGATGGGCGTGTACAAGTTCGCTCAGGCGTTCGACGGCGACGTCGACATCAAGGGCACCGAGGTGAAGGTGAAGACCCTTCACGCGACCTACGGGCACGCGAACGTGACGCTCGAGGGCCTCACGCTCCACCCGATGGCCCCCGGCGTTCCGCTCCGCATCGCGCGCGTCGACAGCCGCGGCCTCCGGTTCGAAGATCTGATGGAACTGAACGACGTGACGAGGAACACGATCGTTCAGTGGAACCTGGATCGGACGCTCGTCACGGACTTCGGCGGCACGCTGAGCCCGCTGAAGCTCGACGGCGAGGTGCACTCCGACACCACCGGGTTCGAGATCTTCGACCGCGCGTATCATTCGCCGGCCCGGCGTCACATCATCGGCGTGAAGGCGGCCACGATTTCGACGCGCTTCGGTGTGCACGGCAACGCGCTCCTCTTCACCGGCTCGCGTGTGACGTTCGGGCAGAGCGAGTTCATCGCGAACGTCTCGGTCGGCTTCGACAACACGATAGATCTTTCGCTCGCGAAGGGCTCGCGCCTCCGGCTCTCGGACGCGAGCCCCCTCGTCGACATCCCGATGGAGGGCATGGCCGAGGTCGACGTCGCGATGAAGGGCAAGGCGTCGAGCGCCGAGCTCACCGGCTCGCTCAAGGTGAACGACCTCGTCTTCGACGGCTTTCCCATCGGTAACATCGAGAGCGCCAAGGTCCGCTTCAAGCCGTTGGTGCTCGACTTCGACGAGGTGCACGGGACTAGCGGCGGGAGTCGATTCTACGTCCCGACGGCGCGCCTCGACTTCGACTCCGACGCGTCGCTCCTGGTCGATGCGCAGGTGAAGAGCGATCACCTCGAGCTCCGTGACTTCTTCACGATGTGGCACTTCGACCAGGATCCGAGATTCGACAAATTGATTGGTCGGACGGCCGTCGATGCGCGGGTGCAGTACGACATGGGCGGCCGGCGCGACAAGTGCGGCGGTGGTTTCCTGCGCGTCGCGGGCCGCATGCAGGTCGCCGGTGCCGATCTCTTCGAGGAGCACTACGACTCGGGAGACGCGCGCTTCGATTTTCGCTGGGTCGACCCCAAGGCGAGCTATCTCGGTATGCAGCTCGACGTCCCGAGCCTCACCTTGAAGAAGGGCGACGGCACGATCCTCGGCAATATCAAGCTGGGAGACGGCGGGGTCGTGCGCGCACATCTCGTCGGTACCGGCGTGCCGCTCTCGCAAATCGACGCGCTCGGCGCGGCCGGCAAGGGGCTCGACGGCGCCGTCAACGCCATCGGCGAGGTCAGCGGCACCCTCGACGCGATGGACGCCGACATCGATGCGCGGATCACGACGACGCGTCTCGGTCGCGCGACGCTGCCGGGGTCCGATCTGCGCGTGCACCTCGAGCCCATCGCGCGTCCCCTGAAGCAGATCGGAAAGACGGCATGTGGCCGCCCGCTCACGGCGCCGTTCGACCAGGCCGTGTACGACCAGGACCGCTCCGACGGCCTCTTCCACGTCTCCGGGCAGCTCTTCGGCGGCCAGGTGAAGCTCGACGACGTTCGCCTCACGCGCCAGCGCTCGAAGACGATCCGCGGTGACATAACCGCGCACGGGCTCGATCTCGGCGCCCTCGCCGAGCTGTCGCCCGCGGTCGCGATGAGCGAGCGACGTCTCGAGGGACGCCTCAGCGGCAAGGTCTCGCTCGACGAATTACCGCTCGACCGCGCCGGCGGGTCCACCGTCGCGCTCGAGCTCACCGAGTTCCGTCTCGGACGCGGCGGCGTGCGCGTCGAGCTGATGCAGCCCGCGCGGCTCGCTGCGTCGCACGGACGCGTCGACGTCGGTGGCGTCACCCTCGCCGCGACGGTTCCGACCGGTGAGCGCGCGCTCTTCGATCTGGGCGGCTACGTCGCGGGTCTCGGGAGCGCGCCGAAGGTCGACGTCACTCTCGCGCTCCGGAAGACGGATCTCGGCATCTTCTCGCGACTCTTCCCGCAGGCGGAGCGTGTCGCAGGCACGCTCTCCGGCGCGCTTCACGTGAGCGGCGGCTGGCCGCGTCTCGCGCAGAGCGGCCAGTTCAAGCTCGAGCACGGGGAGCTCGCGCTCCGCGGCGCGCCAGTGACACTCACCGACGTCGACGTCGCGGTCGGCATCGACTCCGACGAGATCCGGATCATCAACGCGAACGCGACGGTCGGCGGCGGCTCCGTCGACGTCCGCGGCAGCGCGCCGATCCGCGATTTCTCCGTCGCCGAAGGTCATGCGACGATCACGGCGCGGAACGTGAGCCTCCCGGTGACCGAGGGCGTGCGCTCCGCGGCGGACGCGGATCTCGAGCTCGGGTGGCAGGCGAGCTCCGGCGAGCGGCGCTCCCTGCCGAAGCTCACCGGCGACGTGACGCTCACGTCGTTCCGCTACACGCGCAAGGTGACGATGGCCGCCGACATCGACACGCTGACGAAGCGCGGCCATCGCACTCACTTCGAATCGTACGATCCGCTCGACGATCTGCTCGACCTCGACGTCAGGATCCGCTCGTCGCGCCCGCTCGAGATCAACAACGACCTGGTCGAGGCCAAGGTCGACATCGCCGATCCCGGTCTCGCGCTCTCCGGTACGAACCAGCGCTTCGGCCTGCGTGGAGAGCTCGATCTCGAGAAGGGCGGTCACATTCGACTGCGCCGCAACGACTTCGAGATCACCCAGGGCCTCATCCGGTTCGACGACGACGAGCGCATCGCGCCGCGCGTCGACGTCACCGCCGTCACCGACTATCACCGCTACGACGACACCGTCACGACGAGCAGCACCAGCGCGCCCGCGCCGAGCGCCGGCAACGGCAGCGTCGACAGCGCCGCGAGTGCGACCGCAGGCGGCAGGTGGCGCATCACACTCCACGCCTACGGCGACCCCGACACCCTGCGCGTCGATCTATCGAGCGAGCCGGCGCTGAGCCAGGACGACATCTTCTTGCTCCTGACCCTCGGTCTCACGCGTGCGGAGCTCGACCGCGCACAGTCCGCCAGCGCGGGCGGCAGCGTCGCGCTCGAGGCGCTCGGACGCCTCACGGGGGCCGACGAGGCCGTCACCGAGAACATCCCGGTCATCGACGAGTTCAAGCTGGGCAGCGCCTATTCGTCGCGCACCGGCCGCACCGAACCGACCGTCACCATCGGCAAGCGACTCGCGCAGCGCATCCGCGCCTACGTCACGAGCGGCCTCAGCGATCAGCGCGAGGTCCGCTCGAACCTCGAGTGGCGTCTCTCGCCCCGCGTGAGCGTCGAAGGCTCTTACGACAACGTCAACGACATCTCGAGCTCGACCCTGGGTAACCTCGGCGCCGATATCCGCTGGCGTCTCGAGTTCGAGTGAGGGTGCTCCGCGGCTCGTAGCGTCGGAGCGCGACCGTCCGTCCTCGCGCTCTCGCGCTGCGGGCGGCCGGGGCCCTCCCGCTCCGTGCTCAGCGTCACCTTTCGTCTATGAGCTTCCGGAACGCGACTGCGTTGCCGGTCGCGGCGCCGGCGGCGGTGTTGTCGAAGATGCACCACACCGAGCAGCGCGCGGCGCTCGCACGGACGCGGCGGGAGAGAGCGGCGAGCCGGTCGCCGTCGTACGACGACCAGTAGCGATCCGGAGAGCCGTGCCAGCGAAAATAGACGAGCGCTGACGCCCCGCCGGGCTCCGCGGCGTCCGGGGGCCTGGCAGGATCGGCGACGACGCGAGCGACGTCGTGCTCCACGAAGACGGCCGTCGCTCGCGCCGTGTAGAAGCTCGCGTTGCGCGGTTCGCAGACGACCGGACCGTCGTGCATGGAACGTAGAGCACGGAAGAACGCCGTCACCCGACGCGTCTCGAAGGGAAGGCTCGCCGGGAGCTGGACGAGCACCGGTCCGAGCTTTTCGCGGAGCCCCGCGACGTCGTCGAAGAACGCGCGCAGATCGACGCGCGGAGAGGCGAGCGCCGCCTCGTGAGTGATCCAGCGCGGTAATTTGACGGCGAAGCGAAATTCGTCCGGGACCGCGTCGCGCCAGCGCTCGAACGTCGACGGACGGTGGCGCCGATAGAACGTGCTGTTGATTTCCGTTGCGCCGAGCGACGCGGCGTACTTCTCGAGGCCGGTGCCCTGGGCCGGAAACGCGCTCGCCCACTCGCGCGGAATGCTCCACGCAGCCGTGCCGACGAAGATGCGCGATGCGACGTCGAGTGTC
Organism: Polyangiaceae bacterium; assembly: GCA_036272055.1. Taxonomy (GTDB): domain Bacteria; phylum Myxococcota_A; class Polyangia; order Polyangiales; family Polyangiaceae; genus DASZVB01. Next base: position 68,111 of record DATAZL010000112.1, read on the forward strand.
TTCGTAGCAGTCTCGCTTCGATGCGCCATGTCGTTCGTCCGCCATTCTGCAGGCCGGATGCCATCACGCCGTTCGCGCTGACTCGCGCTCGCGTCGAGTGGCCCGTCGCTTGCACCGTGTTGCACGCAGAATGGCGTCTCGATCGAACCTGGCCGTCGCGAACGACACGACGAGTGAATCGGAAGAGCTCCACCGCAAGCTCGCCGTTTGGAACCGCATGCGGCTCGAACCGACGTTCGACGGTGTTTGCTGGGAGCAGCGAATGAAGCAGGAGCTCTCGCTTCGCACGCTCGAGGGCCATTTCATCGAGACGGAGCGTGTCGGGCTCCTCCACGACGCACTCGTCGCGCCGGAGGACGCCGACGGTTTCGTGCGCTGGTTCGAGACACTGACCGCCACGGGTCCGGGACAAAACGATCCGCTTTTTGCCTACCTCGCGACGCGGGCGACGCTGTCCGAGATGAAGTGGTTCCTCGCGCAAGAGGTGAGCGGGGAGGCGGGATTCGACGATCTCGTCGCGCTGACGCAGGTGAAGCTGCCCGTCGTCGCGAAGCTCGAGCTCGCGAGGAACTACTGGGACGAGATGGGTCAGGGACGTCGTGAGGCAATGCACGGACCGATGCTCGCGCATCTCGCGCGCAGCCTGGAGCTCGCGACCGGCGACACGGTGTGGGAGAGCCTCGCGCTCGGGAACCTCATGGTCGGCCTCGCCGCGAATCGTCACTATGCGTATCAGTCCATCGGCGCCCTCGGTGTGGTCGAGCTGACCGCTCCTGGCCGCGCCGAGAAGGTGAATGCGGGACTGAAGCGCCTTGGCGTCGCTGGTGACGTGCGTCGTTACTTCGCGCTGCACGCGACTCTGGACGTCCGTCACTCCGAGACGTGGAACCGCGAAGTGCTACGCCCGCTCGTCGCCGCGAATCCTCGAGTGGCGCGTCCGATCGCCGAGGGTGCGCTGATGCGACTCACCGCGGGCGCCCGTTGCTTCGAACGGTACCGATTCGAGCTCGGTGTGGCGTGAAACTTGCTGGACGATCCTTACACATGCAGATCGTCGAAGGGGTGCTCAACCTGCTGCAAATCGCAGCGGAGGAGATAATCATGGCAGTGACCAGGAAGACCGGCGGCAAGAAGAAGTACGGCGCGGCAGCAGCGAAGAAGGTGAAGAAGGTGATGCACGAGCGAAAGCACGGCACCCTCACCTCCGGCCGCTCGAAGAAGAAGGTGAAGAGTCGCAAGCAAGCCGTTGCGATCGCGCTCTCCGAGGCGCGGAAGGCGGGTGCCAAGGTGCCAGCTCGCAAGAAGTCCGCTTCACGGAAGAAGAAGACGAAATAGACGGCCATTCGGAAAAGTGGGGCATCTGGCCGCACCAGACGTGAGCACTTCCGTCTGACGGCACTCGGGCCGTTGCGTGCTAGGGCAGTGACCGATGCTTGATTCCTTGGCCCGCGACCTCGAAGCGGTTGCTCGACTCGAGGCCGTCCCCACAATTCTTCGTACCATTCGCGAATCGACCGGCCTCAGGTACACACTCGTCGCGCGAGTGCTTCCGGATCGCTGGATCGCGTGCGCCGTTCACGACGAGATCGAGTTCGGCCTCAAAGCGGGCGGTGAGCTCGACGTCACCACCACGCTTTGTAGTGAGGTCCGCGACACGGGGCGCGCAATAGTCATAGATCACGCGAGCCACGACCCGATCTATCGCACCCATCACACGCCCAAGATGTACGGCTTCGAGAGCTACATCGCGGTGCCCATCGTGCGCCAGAACGGCGAATACTTCGGAACGCTCTGCGGGCTCGATCCGGAGCCCCGAAAGCTCACCGACGGCAAGACGCTCGCGATGCTCGAGCTGTTCGGTCAGCTCATCTCGCTCCAGCTCGAGGCGGAGGAGCGATACGAGGGAGATCACCTCGAGCTGCTCGATCAACGAGAAGCAGCAAAGCTCCGGGAAGAGTTCATCGCGGTGCTCGGCCATGACATGCGTAACCCGCTCGGCTCGATCTCGATCGGCACCGAGCTTCTGTCGCGGAAGTTGACCGAGAGCAACGATCTGCGAACGGTGGATCGTATCCGCTCGAGCACCCGGCGCATCGGCGCCCTCGTCGAGGATCTGCTCGACCTCGCCCGCGGCCGTCTCGGCGGAGGCATCGCGCTCGACACCGCCGACGTCGAGGATTTGCCGGTCCGCCTGCGACACGTCGTCGCCGAGGTGCAGGCGTCGCACCCGAGCCGCAAGCTAGAGCTGTCGATCGAGCTCAACAGCTCCGTGCGATGCGACGAGAAGCGCATCGAGCAGCTGCTCTCGAATCTGATCGCCAACGCGATCGAGCACGGTGAGCCGCACTCGCCAGTCGTGGTGCGTGTCCACGGAACCGAGCGGACCTTCGAGATCGACGTGCGTAACGAAGGCGCGATCGCCGACGAGGACATCGAGCGGCTGTTCCAGCCATATTTCCGCGGGAAGGGCGGACGGCGCAACGGGCTCGGGCTGGGCCTCTACATCGTCTCCGAGATTGCGCGGTCACACGGCGGAAGAGTTAAGGTCGAATCCGTGAACGGCCGGACGGCCTTCACGTTCACCATGCCGCGATAATTCTAATTACCCTGCGTGAACATTATGCGCAGAGGTGCGCCAAGGTACGTCGCGGGCCGACGATACGTACGCGCTCGTGCCCTCGTCGCGTGAACGAGGGTGAGGCGCAATGTACCATGAGCGGATCACGCGTCCGCTCGTCGTCGTCAATCTCGCGCTGCTCTTCACGACTGCACCGGCATTCGCCACGACGTACCAGGTCGGGCCGTCACGGACGCTGAAGACGCTCGGCGCCGTCGCATCGCAGCTGAACCCCGGTGACGTCGTCGAGGTGGACGGCGACGCGACGTACACCGGCGGCACCGTGCTGTCGCGGCCCGGTGCGGCGGGGAACCCGATCACCGTGCGCGGCGTCCGCGTGAACGGCAAGCGCCCGCTCCTCACCGGTGGCACGAACACCGTGGAAATTCAGGGCGATCACTACGTATTTCAGGGGTTCGAAGTGACGGCGGGCACCTCGCGCTGCGTCTATCACCACGCCGACGACGTCACGATGCGCGACCTCGTCGTGCACGACTGCAAGGCGCAAGGCTTGCTCGGTGCGGACCAGGATTCCGGCTCGCTCACCCTCGAGTACTCCGAGTTCTACGGCTCCGGTTCGGGCACCCAGGATCATCAGATCTACATGGCGACCGACGAGGTCGCGCACCCGGGTTCCGTCTTCCGCATGCAGTTCTGTTATGTGCACGACGGCGTCGGCGGCAACAACGTGAAGTCGCGCGCAGAACGAAACGAGATTTATTACAACTGGATCGAGGGCGCGCTCTACCACGAGCTAGAGCTCATCGGTCCCGATCCCGACGACGCGCCGAGCGGCTGGAGCGAGGGGCTCAAGCGCGAGGACTCCGACGTCGTCGGGAACGTCCTCCGAAAGACGCAGACGTCGTTCGTCGTGCGCTTCGGTGGCGACGGAACCGGCCAGTCGAATGGTCGCTACCGCTTCGTCGCGAACACCGTGCTGGCCCAGCCCGGCGGGTCAGCCGTCTTCCGCCTCTTCGACGGCATCGAGAGCGTCGAGATGCACGACAACCTGTTCTACGTCGATCCGACTCCCACCGGCGCGTCGAACATCGTGCGCGACACCGAGGCGGTGTGGTCGACCGGCACTCGCATCGTCGGCGGCAGCCACAACTGGGTGCTCAATCAAGCGACCAACGTCCCCACCGAGTGGACCGCCGGCGTGAAGGGCACGAACCCCGGGCTCGTCTCCGTCTCGAGCATGGACCTCCGTCCCATCTCGACGAGCCCTCTAGCCGACGCATGCACCTGCATCACCAGCCCAAGTGGCCACGACTTCCCGAACCCGCTCCCATGGCCCGCCTACGAACCCCCCATCCACGCCCTCGAAACAGTCGGTAGCGCCGTCCCCCGTTCCGTCAGTGGCCAGCTCTACATCGGGGCCTTTCAATCGAACAGCGCCGGCGGCGCGACGGGCTCCGGCGGCGCGACGGGCTCCGGCGGCGCGACGGGCTCCGGTGGCGCGAGCGGCTCCGGCGGCGCGACGGGCTCCGGCGGCGCGACGGGCTCCGGTGGCGCGACGGGCTCCGGTGGCGCGACGGGTAGTGGAGGCGCGACGAGCAGCGACTCCGGCGGCGCGACGAATAGCGGCGGCGCGACGAATAGCGGCGGCGCGACGAGCAGCGGTTCCGGTGGCGCGACCACGACGAGCAGCGGTTCCGGTGGCGCCACCACGACGAGCAGCGGTTCCGGTGGCAGCGGCGCGGAAGCGGGCGCCGCAGGGGCCGCGAATGATGCCGACGCGTCGGGCGGCGACGCGAGCGGCTGCAATTGTCGCATCGACACCGCGCCGGTCGCGCCTCGCGGAAACGCGGCCCTCACGACGCTGGCCGCCCTGGCCCTCTTCGCGACGCGCCGCCGCAAAGCAAGACGCAATCAGCGCTGAGCTGAACCGTCCGAGTACCGCGCGATCATGTGGGGGGTTTTCGGATATAGCCTCCAGGCTATATGCCGATTTGGAATATCGCTGCGCACCCATGAAACGAACGGCGGCCGGCACCCTGACGGCGCCGGCCGCCGCACCAGAAGCCGGAGAGCCGGATCCGAAGTTCAGCAAGATCGGTCAGGCTTCGAACCCGTCGGGCTCGCTACGTTGAGCTGACGGAGATGGTTCTTTGAGCGCGCTCGACGAGTATCGCGGACGGTTCCGGAGGGTGCTCGAGCACGTCGACGCGCACCTGGATGGCGAGCTGCGTGTCGAAGAGCTCGGTCGCGTGGCGGCGTTCTCGAAATATCATTTTCACCGGCAATTTGCGGCGCTCTTCGGGTTCGGTGTGCACGAGTACGTGAAGGGCGTTCGTCTCGTGCGCGCCGGCTACCGGCTCGCGTTTCGTGATGACGAGCGCATCCTCGATATCGCGCTCGCGAGCGGGTACGAGAGCCACGAAGCCTTCTCGCGCGCGTTCAAGAAGCTCATCGGGCAGACGCCGTCCGAGTTTCGAGAAAAGCCCCGGTGGGAAGCCTGGCACGCCTTCCAAGATCCCCTGAACAAGCTGAGGAGTGATTACATGAACGCGGAGAACACGCGCAAACGTGAGGACGTGAAAGTCGTTGATTTTCCGGCGACACGAATCGCCGTCCTGGAACACCACGGGGATCCGAAGCGCTTGAACGACACGATACGGCGCTTCATCGAGTGGCGAAAACAGAATGACCTCACGCCGCGCACGAGCCGGACGTTCAATCTGCTCTACGGCGATCCCGCGACGACGCCGCCGGATACGTTTCGACTCGATCTCTGCGCGTCGTCACCGCGCGCGATCGGCACGAACGACGCCGGTATCGTCGAACGAAGCATCCCCGCGGGACGCTACGCCGTCCTCCGGCACCGAGGCTCGGATGCAAATCTCGGCGAGTCGTTCCAGTACCTCTACGCGAGGTGGCTACCGGGAAGCGGTGAAGAGCTGCGCGACTTTCCGCTCTTCCTCGAACGACTGACGTTCTTCCCCGACGTCCCCGAGCACGAAGCCCTCGTCGACATTTTTCTGCCGCTCCGGTAGCGCGTCGCGCTTCCCGTTGCCGCTCTCGATATGGGGGTTTTCGGACATAACCTCCGGGTTATATGCCGATCTGGAATATCGCTGGAACCCCATGAATGCGCGCCGCTGGGGGGCGCCGCCCGAGCGCAGGGATGCGCCGTTCGTTTCGCCGACGGGTTGCGACGCGATGGGCTAACCCATCAATCGATCAGGTCGGCTGGGGCGCGACGGTCGGGTTCGAGTCGCGGGGCTTCTTTTCGGGCTTGGTGTTTGAACTCCCGGGCCCTGGGCTCCCGGCATATCCGTCCGGTGGAGTGGTCACATCGTTGGGTGACGCTGGACCGGTCGCCGGCGCTCCGCCCATGCTCGGATCCGAGGGGGGCGGCGCTTGAGTGCTGTTGGCGTCGGAAGGGACGGCATTTTCGTTGGTCGGGGTGTCTGCCGCGGGCGTGCTTCCACCGCACGCGAGGGCGAAGCAGAGCGCGGTTGCGCCACACGCGAGCATGTTCTTCGTCGTGTTCATGACCCGCTCCGGTGCAACCCATGTGCCGTCCGACGAGGTTGACGATGTGCCGGAGTTCGGCCGAGCGCTCCGGACGAATGGCCTCACCCGGGTGCAATAACGGACCCCATTCGCGATAGCGAAACCCTGAGCTCGACGAGGGCGAGTACGTCGAAACCATGTCGTCTCGGGTGTGTGGCGGGTCATCATCCGCTCTCGGCGGACAAGTTCAGCCTCGAGCGCGAAATAAAGCCCGATCGTCGGTGTGCGCGCCAAATGACGGGTGGACGTGATGGCGCTCCGTCGACGACCATTTCACGATGCCTCGACGCGCCTTCAGGCCTGAGCGAGCGTCGCTCATCGCGGCGCTCGCCCTGTCCGTCGCGGCCTGCACCGGGCGCATCGGCGACAGCGAGAATGGCGCCGGACCGCACGGTAGCGTCAATGGCCCGCACGGCCCAAACGGCACCGCGAGCGGCCCTGATGCCGGCTCTGGGATGGGTGCTCCCTCATCGTCGGGTGGCGGCGGCGCGTCGTCCGTACACGGCGATTCGGGTACGACGACGCAGGGCCTCGATTGCACGACCCCTGCCGTCGGCGCGACGCCCCTGGTGCGCCTGAACCGCGGTCACTACGCGAACGCGGTTCGCGATCTGCTGCACCTCACGACGCTGCCCGATGTGAGCGATCTCGCCGAGGACGAACGCGTCGGCCCCTTTGCCGGTAACACCGTGGCGCCGGTGAGCGAGCTCGTCGTGGAGCAGTACATGACGACCGCGGAGAACATTGCTCGCGCCGCCGCGTCGAATCTCGCGGGCCTCGTCGCGTGCGATCGCTCGGCGATGGGTGATACGGCGTGCGCCGCGCAGTTCATCGATACCTTCGGACGGCGTGTGTATCGCCGCCCGCTCACCGACGACGAGAAGAGCGCTTACACGGCGCTTTACGCGACGGCCTTCGTGTCGTCGTGCAGACGATGCTGTCGTCCCCCAATTTCCTCTATCACGTCGAGCTTCAGCCGCCGTCACCGGCGAGTGATTCCGTCGCGCCGCTCGACCCGTACGAGCTCGCTTCGCGGCTCTCGTTCTTCCTGATCGGGACGACCCCCGACGACGCGCTCCTCGATGCGGCGCCGGATCTCGCGAACATGGACACCCTTGGCGCGCAGGCCGCGCGGCTCCTCGCCGATCCGCGCGCGTCGGACTCGCTCGCGTCGTTCCATCTTCAATGGCTCGAGCTCGACAAGCTCGCGACGACGAGCAAGGACCCTGCCGTCTACCCGCTCTACGACGCGACGCTGGTCGCCGCGATGACGGCCGAGACGACACACTTCGTCGATTACGTCATCCAGAACTCCGACGCGAAGCTCGAGACGCTACTCACCGCCCCCTATTCGTTCCCGACGGGACCACTCCGCACGCTCTACGGCGTCGGCGCTGCCACGGGCGATCCGTCCAAGCCGACCCAGCTCGATCCGACGGAGCGCGCCGGGCTCCTCACCCAGGCCGGCTTTCTCGCCGTTCACGGGCATGCGAACCAGTCCGCGCCGGTGCAGCGCGGCAAGGTCGTCATCCGCAACGTGCTGTGCGAGGTGTTGCCCGATCCGCCGCCCGACGTGAACACGACGCCGCCCGAGCCGTCCCCCGATGCGACGACACGCGAGCGCTTCGCCGTTCACGAGTCGGAGCCACGCTGCGCCGGCTGTCACAAGCGCATCGACGGCATCGGCATGGGCTTCGAGGCCTACGACGGCATCGGCGCCTTCCGCACCATGGACGGCAAGAGCCCGGTCGACGCGAGCGGCGTGCTGATGAACACCATGGACCTGAACGGCACCTTCAACGGCGCGGTGGATCTGGCAAAGAAGCTTGCCGGAAGCGAAGAGGTCCGGCACTGCGTCGTGACCCAGTGGCTCCGCTACTCGCTCGGGCGCGTCGAGACCCCCGCCGACCAGTGCTCGCTCACGAAGCTTCAAGACGCCTTCGACGCCTCCGGGCACGACGTGAAGAGGCTGCTCTCGTCGGTCGTACTTTCCGACGCCTTCCGTTCCAAGCGGGTCACGAAGGAGACCGGCCAATGACGCTATCGCTTTCCCGGCGCGCCTTCCTGAGCGGCCTCGGAGTGGCCGCGGCGAGCCCCTTCGTCCCGATCCTCAACGCGTCCGGGCAAGAGGCGCTCTCCCCGAAGCGGCTCATCCTTTTCTACACGCCGCACGGCACCGTGAAGAACGCGTGGACCCCCACCGGCAGCGCGACGAACTTCACGCTCTCGCCCATCTTGAAGCCCCTCGAGCGTCACCAGAAGAAGATCTGCGTGCTCTCCGGCATCAACATGCAGGACGTGGGCGTCGGTGCGCCGCACACCAAGGGCCTTCCTCTCGTGTGGACGGCGTCGAAGCTCATCGAGGACATGACCTTCACGCGCGCCGACGGTTCCGGCGGCATGTACTTCGGGTGGAACTCGAGTGCGTCGATCGATCAGGTGATCGCGACGAAGCTCGCGCCGCCGACGCCTTACAAGTCGCTCGAGTTCGGGGTCCGTTCCGGCGGCTCGAACCCCGCGTCACGCATGATCTACGCCGACGCGCAGAAGCCGCTCGCACCGGCGACGGATCCGTACAGCCAGTTCACCCGTCTCTTCGCGATGCCGAACGTTCAGGCGACGTCGGAGCGGCTCAGCGCCGTGGACATCATGAAGGCGGAGCTCGCGCGCATGCGACCGCGCATCGCGAGCGAGGAGCGGCCCAAGGTGGACGCGCACGTCGACGCGATCGCGAGCATCGAGAAGCGGCTACGGAGCAAGGCCGTCGCGTGCGCGGGCCCCACGACGGGCGCGAAGATCGATCCGAACCAGATCGCCAACACGCCGACCATCATCGATCTCCAGTGCTCGCTCATCGCGTCGGCGTTCGCGTGCGACCTGACCCGGTTCGCGAGCCTGCAGTATTCGATCGGCGACAACGACGGTTATCCGTACCCGTGGCTCGGCATCACCGACGGCCATCACGACCTGACCCACGCCGGGGACGACGACACCGTGGCCTGGGGCAAGGTCACGCAGATCCATACCTGGTACGCCGATCGGTTCGCGAACCTGCTCGATCTCCTCGACGCGATCCCGGAAGCCAACGGCAAGACGGTGCTCGACAACTCGTTCGTCGTCTGGGGGAGCGAGCTCGGCAAGGGGAACACGCACTCGTTCAAGTCGACGCCGTTCGTCGTCGCGGGTGGCGCTTCAGCGGCGTTCGCCACCGGGCGCTACCTCGAGTTCAACGAGCAGCTCGACCACAACCGTTTGCTCGTCTCCATCTGTCACGCCTTCGGGCTGACCGACGTCGACACCTTCGGTAACACCGACGTCGGTCACGGCCCGCTCCCGGGCTTTCTGACCTAGTTAGTTGTGAGGGGGTCTTACCCCCGCGGGCTCTTGGTTTGTGAGGGGGGTCTTACCCCCGCGGGCTCGCTACGCGACCCGCTCCCCCGCCGCTACGCGGGCTCGCGTAGCTCGCGTGGGCGTGACGGCACTGATGTGCGGACGGCGTCGGCGGCGTGGGAT
>DATAZL010000113.1:0-32667 GCA_036272055.1 Polyangiaceae bacterium
TGGCCTGGTAAGACCCCCGCACAAACCAATCCCACGCCGTCACTGCCGTCCTCACGTCATCGCCGTCACGACGGTACTGACGACGTGGGATTGGTTTGTGGGGGGTCTTGGCCCCCCGAAGCTTCGCCTTCGGCGAACTTCTCCCCCCGCCGCTTCGCGGGCTCGCTTCGCGAGCGCGACGTCACTGCCGTCACTGCCGTCACTGCCGTCACTCCGCGCGAGCGCAGCGAGCCCGCGGAGCGGCGGGGGAGCGGGTCGCGTTAGCGAGCCCGCGGGGGTAAGACCCCCTCACAAACCAATCCCACGACGTCACTGCCGTCCTCACGTCATCGCCGTCACGACGGTACTGTCAGGTCGCGACGAGGAGGCGGGGGCCTGCGCCGACGGTGACGGTGCGGGCGTGGAAGGTGTCGCCGTCGAGGACGAAGGGACCGCGCTCCGGGAAGTCGACGCGGAACGACCCGACGAGGCCGTCGAAGTTGCTCGCGCCGATGAGTCGCTTGCCCATCGCGACTAGCGGCCATTGAGGTCCGAGCGCGCGCGGCGCGAGCGGTGAGGCGACGAGGTGCGGCCGCGACGGATCTTCCCCCGCGCGATGGGTGACGAGCATGTGGAGCCCGACGTCGCGAAGGACGGAGCAGAGCACGAGACTCCACGCGGCGGGAGCGAGCGCCACGCCGTCGACGTGAATGCGGCAGGGGAGCGCGCCGAGGATCTTCGTCGCGTAGTCGCCGCCGCGGAACGAATCGACGAAGACGCGCGTCACGATGCGGAGCGCCGCACCGAGGCCGCCCGGTGACGCTCTGTCGTACTCGTCGAAGAAGTTCGCGACGAGCCCGGTGCCGAACGTGAACCCGACGCGCGCGACGCCGTCCGCCTCGACGGAGAGCGTCGGTCGCGGCGTGAAGCGAAGCGACGTGGGATGCTCCGCGACGGCGCGGACGGTCGCGACGACGTCGCGCGCCGCGCCCCAGTTCTTCGCGACGATGGACACCGTTCCCGCGCGACCGAGCGCGACGGGCGGGAGCGCCGCGCCGTTCGCCGCGCGCGCGAGCGCGGTGACGCCGGCGAGATACGTCCCGTCGCCGCCACAGAACACGACCGGAGACGCACCCATGTCGAGGGCGCTCGCGACGGCGCGGTCGAGCTCGTCTTTCGTCTCGGTCGCGAACACTTTGCCGTGGACGGCGGCGCCGCGAACACGCGCCTCGAGGCCCCGATCACGCCGGAAGCGGCCTGCGTTGCGGTTGACGATGAACGCGGGGGTCTCCGCTTTCGTGCTAGAACCGAAGGCCATGTCTCGGCGCTCCTTGCTCGTCGGCGGGCTGCTGGTCGGTTCTCTGGTCGTTCCGCTGGTCACGGGTTGCTCCATGCCGGCATACGTGAAGACCGCGTATTACGGGGACCTTCCGACGCTCAAGAGCCAAATAGGTTCCGCGGCCGCCTCCGGGAAGCTCACCGAGTCGGAGGTCGTCGCCCTGGCCGAGGCCGTGGCCCGGCGTGAAGTGCGTTCCGCCCAGGGGGACGACGCGCTTCGCCGGGTTCTCGCGTCGCGCACCTGCGTGGGCGCCGTCGAACCGGAGTTGAAGGAGCGCGCGAACGGCGCCGACGACGCGGGCGCCGAAGCGCTGCTCGTCCTCGTCGAGGCCGGCAAGCTCGGCGGCGACGCGCTCGTCGACAGGTACGCCTTGTCGCCGAGCGGCGCGTTCCGCGCCGTCGCTGCGCGCGGGACCGGCTCGCTCCACCATGCGTCGCTCCGCAAGCGCTTCTACGTCGACCCCGACGAGCGCGTGCGCCGTGAAGCCCTGCGCGCCGCGGCCGAGGCCGCCGATCCGTCCGATCTCGACGCGGTACTCGAGGCCGCGCGGCTCGATCCGGACCCGTTCTCTCGCACGCTCGCCACGCGCGCGGCCGGGCGCATCGGAGGCGAGCGCGCCGCGATGGCGCTCACCGATCTGTGGGCGAACGCCGACGAGACGGTGAAGATCGCGATCCTCGACGCGTGGGCAATGCCGACGGTGCTCGCGAACGGCGGTCGCGCCTCGCTCGTGCAGGTCGCCGAAGCGCAAGATTCGATGGCGTCGATCGCCGCCGCCGGTGCGCTCCTTCGCGCCGGTGGAGACACCGTCGCGACGGGCCGCGCCGTTCTCGCGCGCGCGATTCGCGAGGGCACCTCGGAAGAGCGCGTCGCGGCCATCGCGATGTCCCCGCTCGACGACGCCGACGTCGTGGTGGCCCTCGACGCCGCGTCGGGCTCCGACGATCCCGACGTCCAGGTGGCGGCACTCACGCGGTCCCTCGACGTCCCGTCCCGTCGCGCCACCGCCGCCGCGAAGCTGCAGCTCCTCGCTCGAGGGCAGGACGGCGCAGCGCGTCAGGCCCGTCTGGCGCTAGCCGCGGCGCGTGATGCCTCGGTGGTCCCGCTCCTCGAGCAGGACCTCGCGACGGGTGGTCCGAGCTTCCGTGAGCGCGCCGCGATCGCCCTCTTTCACCTCGGGAAACCGGCGCGGATGGCGCCGTCCCTCGCCGATCCCGATCCGTCCGTGCGCATGGCGGTGGCCTGCTCGCTCGCCGGCGAGCGGGGCCACACTTAGCCGGAAGCGCCAGGTTTTCGGTCTTCCGCGAGCAGGGCCACCGCTTGCGTTGAATTCCGGGCGGATCGTCGGTAGATCCGCGCACCATGAGCTCTGCGCGAGGGATTGTCGGGGCGGCACTGGCTGTCTTGTTGAGCTTGAGCACCACGGGCTGCCTCCGGAAGGTGCTCATCGACGGCCAGATCAGCGGAACCAAGGACGGCTCGGACGCCGTCAACACGCTTCATGATTTCGAGGTCGCACGTTCCGTCGCCCGCGCGGGCCTCGGAACGCTCGAAGGCCTCTACAGGATCGCGCCGTACAACGAGGACGCGCTCCTGCTGCTGACGCGCTCGTGGGCGGGTGCGACCTTCGCCTTCACCGAAGACGACTGGGAGCAGGCCGAAGAGGGAAGGGACGACGCGATGACGGCGTATCACCTTGCCCGGACCGTCGCCGGTTTCCAGCGCGCGAAGTTCTACGGCACGCAGCTCCTGCAGAAGAAGGCGCCCGGCTTCGACGCCGCGCAGCGCAACACGGCGACCATGAACGAGTGGCTGCGCCGGAACTTCAACAACAAGTCGGAGGTAGAAGACCTCACCTGGATTGCGTACGCGTTCGTCGGTCTCGTCGGCGCGGCGAAGGACAACCCCGAGGTCGTCGGCAACCTCTACATCGGCGTCGCGATCGCCGAGCGCGCCCTCGAGCTCGACGAGAAGTTCGAGCACGGCATGAATCACATCCTGCTCGGCGCGTACCACGCGCGCACCGCCATGTCGGAGCTCGACGAGGCGAAGCAGCACTTCGACGCCGCGATGAAGATAAGCGAGGGCAAATTCTTGCCCACGCAGCTCAATTACGCCTCGCGCTACTACTGCGCGAAGAGCGACCGCGCGAACTACCAGAAGATGCTCAACGAGGTCCTCGCGGCCGGAGACCCGATTCCCGAGGCGCGCCTTCAAAACTTGATTGCGAAGCGCCGTGCCCGGCGGTACCTGGACAACAAGGTCTTCCAGGAGGACTGCGGATTCATCGACTGAACGGGGCTTCAGCCCCGGTTTACGAAAACTTTCGAGGCGCGATTTGATTGTTTATCGCCTCGGCAACGTCTCACCGGTGTGGCGGTGCTCAGGCGCTGACCACGCCTCTTTTGGAGTTCGATTAGGAGGATGAGAATGATTCGGAAGCTCACGGCGGCGCTGCTCGCCGCGTCGTTCGTAACCGCCGGGCTAGCCGGGACCGCCCAGGCCAAGTCGTCGATTCGCTTCGCGACTCTCGCGCCGAAGCAGAGCCCCTGGGGCAAGGTGTTCACGGCCTGGCAGAAGGCCGTCGAGGACAAGACCAAGGGTGAAGTCGAGGTGCAGTGGCTGTGGAACGGCACCGCCGGTCCCGAGAACAACATGGTCGGCAAGATCAAGTCGGGCCAGATCACCGGCGCGGCAATCACCGCCGTCGGTCTCTCGGCGATCCACAAGCCCATCATCGCCCTGCAGATGCCGGGCGCGTTCAAGTCGTGGGCCGAGCTCGACAAGGCGCGCGATGCGCTGCGTCCGGAGTTCGACAAGGCGATGACCGAGGCCGGCTTCTACGTCTCCGGCTGGGGCGACGTCGGCAGCGCACGCACCATGTCGAACGGCTTCGACGTGAAGGTCCCCGACGACCTGAAGGGCAAGACCCCGGGCCTCCTCGCCCAGGACATCATCAGCCCGAAGGTGTTCGAGGCCATCGGCGGCATCACCGCCAAGCCGGCAGACGTGGTGGAGTTCCTTCCGCTGCTGAACTCCGGCGCGATCAACGTGCTGACCGCGCCGTCGCTGGCCGCCGAGCAGCTCCAGTGGACATCGCGCCTCGATCACATCAACGACGGCCTCGTCGGGTTCGGCGTCGGCGCAATGGTCATCTCGGACAAGGAGCTATCGAAGCTCCCGAAGGATCAGCGCGACATCATGGAGACGACCGGCAAGGCCGCGCAGCTCGCGCTCCTGAAGATCATCCGCAAGGAGGATGATCTGTCGTTCGAGCGTCTCCAGAAGAAGATGACCACTCACCACGAGACCGACGCCGAGAAGGCGGAGTGGGAGAAGATCTACAAGAAGGCCTGCCAGCGCGTGAAGACCGCGATGCCCGGAGACGTGCTCGCGAAGATCGGTTACTGCTGACAATCCGATAAAGCGTGGCGCGTCGCGTCGCGTTTGGCCGGGGCCCCAATCGGGCCCCGGTTTCGTTTTGTGCATCGCGCATCCGTGTGCCGGCGGCGTGCCGTTGATTGTTTGGATACTTGGCCGGCTTTGGCGCCCGGATTTCCCCGTGACGGGACGCGACGCTTGGCCTAGTTTTCCCGCGCGCTCATGACAAATCCCGCCGGCGACGAACGTCCCTTGGCCACCGCGAATGCCCACCCCGCGCCCGTGATGAAGGGTGCGCGCTGGGCGGATCCGATCATGAAGGCGGACCTCCTGTGGACCGAGTTCGAGACGTGGCTCGCCGTCTTCGCGTTAACGCTCGAGATACTCTCGATGTCGCTGTGGGTGTTCCTGAAAGGGTTCTCCACGCCGACCACCGGTGACACCCAGGCCGGAGTCATCTTCCGCTCCGTCGTCGGCGCAACGGTCCTCGGGATGATCGCGCACTTCGGTCTCAAGAAGCAGAGCCCGAAGCTTCGCAGCCGCGTGACCGTCGGAGTGGTCATACTCGGCGTGCTCCTCGGGAAGGCGTGGGCCGGCGTCGGCGTCGACTACACGTCGAACCTCCTGAACTGGTACCAGCAGGCGTGCGTGCTCACGCTGCTCGGCGGTCTCCGCGGCGTCGGCACTCGTCTCACGCTGCTCCTCGCGCTCGTCGGCGGCTCGCTCGCCACCGCGCGCGGCAAGCACATCATCATCGACATCGCGACGCGCTTCGTCAGCTACAAGCCGCGCATGATCATGGTCGTCGTCGGCTGGCTCGTGTCGGCGTTGGTCGCCGGCGCCGCCTCCTGGGGCTTCTTCGATCACATCGCGATCGAGAGCTTCGGCGCCCGGGCCGACCAGAGCGCTGGTCAGAAATTCGGCCGCGTCGTCCAGCAGCTCGGCGAGGACTTCTTCATCACGCGGAAGCAGATCGCGCTCGATTTCAAGAGCACGCCGCACGTCCTCTTCCGCGGCCAGGTGTACGCCGACTGGCTCACCGGCAAGGAGTGGAACGCGTGGCTCGACGACTCCGGTCTCCCCGAACGCTACGGCAAGGAAGCCGTCGACGCCCTCAAGATCCCGGACGACGAGACGCGGGCGCCGCTCATCGTCATCCCCGGCCGCGGCGAACCTCGCGGTGAGCTCATCAACAGCGCGAACCTCGTGTTCCCCATCGGCCTCCTCATCATCGCCATCCGGTTCGTCGTGCGCGCCCTCCTCGCGCTGAGCGGGCACGTCAGCGTCGATCCCGACGAGTCGGACGAGTTCCCCTCCGACGAGCAGCGCGCTGCCGAGGCAAAGGCTTAATCGTCATGATCGGTCTTCTCGTCTTCCTGCTCGTCATCATCGGGACCCCCGTCTTCGCCGTCATGGGCGGCTGGACGGAGCTTGCCTGGCTCACCCACGCGAACCCCGAGATGCGGGTTCTGCGCTTCCTCGCTCCCGACGTCCTCGACGAGCGCTTCGCCGGCTCGCCGGTTCTCGTGACGATCCCGCTCTTCACGTTCATCGGCTACATGATGGCCGAGTCGAAGACGCCTCAGCGCATCGTGCGCGCGGCGCAGGCGTTCCTCGGCTGGGTGCCGGGCGGTCTCGCGATCGTCTGCATCATGGCGAGCGCGTTCTTCACGACGTTCACCGGCGGCAGCGCGATCACCATCGTCGCCATCGGCGCGCTCCTCTACCCGACGATGGTCGCGAGCGGTTACCCCGAGCGCTTCGCGCTCGGCGTGGTGACGACGAGCGGCTCGGTCGGCCTCTTGCTGCCGCCGTCGCTGCCGATCCTCGTCTACTCCCTCGTCGCCGGCATCGACTTCAACAAGGCGTTCAAGTCGGGCATCGCGCCCGGCATGCTCGTCATCGCGATGCTGTCCGCTTACGCGTCGTACGTCGCGATCAAGCGAGGCATCCCGCGCCAGAAGTTCGATGCCCGCGAAGCCGGCGCCGCCCTCTGGGAGGTGAAGTGGGAGATCGGCGTCCCGTTCCTGATCCTCGCCGGCCTCGGTACCGGCCTCACGCAGATCGACGAGGCGGCGGCGCTCGCCGGCTTCTACGCGATCATCATCGAGGTCTACGTCTACAAGGATCTCGACTTCAAAGACTTCCTGCGCATCGCCAGGAACTCGATGGGTCTCGCCGGCGGCCTCCTCCTCATCATGACGTTCGCCATGTCGCTGACGAACTACATGATCAGCGAGCAGATCCCCGACCGCATCTACGACTGGATGAGTGCGGCCGGCATCAACCAGCGCTGGCAGTTCCTCTTCGCGCTGAATCTCTTCCTCTACGTCATGGTGATGGACGGCATCAGCATGATCCTCGTGAGCGTGCCGCTGATCACGCCGTTCGCCGCGCGGTTCGGCATCCAGCCGTTCCACATGTGCATCATGTTCCTGCTGAACATGGAGGTCTGTAACCTCACGCCGCCCTTCGGGCAGAACGTGTTCGTCGCGAGCTATCGGTTCAACAGATCCATGGTCGATCTGTACAAGCTGACGTTCCCGTTCCTGGTGATCATGGCCGCGGGTCTGATCGTCGTCGATGGCTTCCCCAGGATAAGTACGTTCGCCGTCGAGAACGACATCCGCGAGGCGAAGGCCAAGGCGGCGAAGTTCAACGAGCCGCCGCGCGAGGCGTGGCTCATGGAGTGCGTCCAGGAAGACCGCAACAACCCGCTCCCTTGCACGAAAGAGGACAAGGAGAAGTGGGGCAGCGGCCAGAACATCGCAGAGACGGCGCCGGAGCCCGCGACGTCGGGTTCGGCCGGTCAGCCGCCGCCCGCCACCGACGACGACATGGACGACATCCTGAAGGGCGCCTTCGACGACAAGCCGGCAGGGAGCGCCGCTCCCGCGGATTCAGCGGGCGGCCCCACCGGCAAGCTCGACGACGCACCGAAGGACGACGCCACCGCTGCTGCCGCACCGGCAGAAGAGCCGCCGCCCACGAAGGCGATGGCGAAGCACGTCATCGCCGCGCGTCACCTCGCGTCCGCGCACGGCAAGCAGATCCACATCGTCGCGCGCAAGAACTGAGACGCCGCGCGACACGTCGTCGCGCGCGAGCGCGCCGTCAGCTCGCGATAGGTCGTCGCGCGAGAAGCGGCCGCGAGAAGCGGCGCGCTACGAGCTCAGCGCGCTAGCGAGCCGTCGGTGCTCGCGCCGCCGCAGGGGCACGGTTCCCACGATTTGCCGTCTGCCGCGCAGGTCTGGGCGGTCTGATGAGTGTCCGGGCAGTAGCAGAGCTCGGTCGAGCCGGGCGCGCAGACGCGCCCGCAGGGAAAGCCAGAGTCGCCGAGCGGGACGGTCGCTGTCGAGGTGGCGGCCGGCAGCGGCGTCACCTGATCCTGGCCGCAACCGACGACCGTGAAGGCGAAGGCGGCGAGGAGAGCCACGGCGCGGAGCGCGACGCCCGCTCCGGAGATCGTTCGGCCTGTCATCGTTCGAGCATCGCATTTCCCAGCGCCGCGGAGCCTTCGCCTCCCGCAGCGGGCGGCGAGGATCGTTCTTGCGGCCGCGCAGCGCGGTAGCCGCTCCCGGACATCCGTTGGCGTGAAAGGGTAGCTGAAAGTGGGCAAATCGAGCGGCCGTGAGTTCTAGTCATGCTATCTGAGCCCAGAAATGGCTCTTTTGCGCGCTGCATACGGGTTCGTATGTGCCACGCTGCTGCTCGCTGCGTGCACGTCCAAGGACGCTGATCGACCGACGAAGAGCGACCCGCCCGAGGCGGGAACCGACGCCGGCGAGACGTACCTCGGTCTGACCAGGCCGGTGGACGGATTCCAGCTCCGCACGATCGGCGCCGAGATCGGACCGGGCGACGAGCGCGAGTACTGCGAGGTGGCGCGCCTCCCCGGAGGACCCTCGGACGAGTACTACGTCTCGTCGATCGAGCTCGCGAACGCGAAGAACTCGCATCACCTCGCGCTCGGCGTCGTGACTCCGGGCTCCGACGCGGAGACCCTGGTCGCCGCGCTCGGCGAGGGGAACAAGACGGAGTGCCCGGGCCCGACGATCCAGTTCGGCGAGGGCGTGGAGGTGGTGGCGACGATCCAGGTGCCGTACGGCGTCTCGACGCTGCCGACCGGCGTCGCGCGCAAGTACGTCGGCGGCCAGTACGTGGTGTTCGACTACCATTACGCGAACACCGGCGTCGGCACGCTCGAGGCGCGGAGCGCCGGCAACTTCCACCTGGTGGACGGCTCGACGGTGGAGCACGTCGCGCAGACGTTCGTGCTGAACAACCTGACGATCGACACGCCGCCCGGACAGAGCGCGTCGTTCACCGCGGAGTGCCACTTCGACGAGGACATGCTGGTCGGCGCCTTCACGCGGCACACGCACCACGACGGCACCGATTTCTCGGTGTGGTACGCCGGAGGCGACAAGGACGGCCAGGAGATCTGGACGAGCCACGACTGGCAGAACGACACCGAGTACACCTTCGACGAGCCGGCGCTGGTGAGGGCCGGGGAGGGCTTTCGCTACCAGTGCGACTACTCGAACTCGACCACGGCGGATCTCCGCTTCGGGACGAACGTGAAGGACGAGATGTGCATGCTCTACGGTCCCGCGTGGTCGACCGAGAGCGGCAAGCTCCTCGACTTGCAGGGCTGTAACATCACGTGGATCGACTCCGCGGGCCTCGGGCACCCGGCGAACGAGGCCGGCGGCTTCCCGAAGCCGAGCGCCGCCGACGCCGCGCTCTGTAGCTCGGCCTTCGGCAGCACCATCGACGACTGCAACAAGTGCCGCTGCGACTCCTGCGCCACGCCGATCCTGAAATGTGCGACCGATACGGACTGCGCGCCGCTCCTCACCTGTTATGCGGGCTGCGCCGACGCCACCTGTCTTCAGGGATGCACCTCCCTCCTGCACGATCACTCGGACGGCGAAGGGCTGCTCACGTCGGTCGTCGCCTGCTCGTTCACCGAGTGCACGGTGTGCGGCGCCCAGACCGGCACGCTCTGAGCGAGTGCGTCGAGCGGTCGCGCGCTGCTTAGTAGTTCCGCATCGACGAGTCCGTCGTCCCCGAGGGATGAAAGAGCTGCGGACTACGCGAGCGAAGCGAGCACGCGAGCGAAGCGAGCACGCGAAGGCGGCGGGGGAGCGGTCGCGACAGCGAGCCGCGGGGCAAGGCCCCCGTGATTAAACGGGGGGAGCAGTTCGCCGAAGGCGAAGCTGCGGGGGGCCAAGGCCCCCCTTTCTAGTGATTCAGATCCGGATCGACTTCCAGTCGCCCTTGGCGAACTTGGCGGTCATCGTCGCGGCGAGCAGGATGATGTACGTGATGGCCGCGCTCCAGATGCCGACCAGCCCGTAGTCGAGCGTGATGCCGAGGAGCCACGCGAGCGGCACCAGGCACGAGAAGTGGAGAATGAGCTCCACGATCATCACGAAGACGGTGTTGCCGGCCCCGAAGAGCGCCTGCGACAGGATCATCGCGACGGCGATGACCGGCGTGCAGATCCCCATGAGCCGCATCGGCATCATCGCGGCGTGTGCGACGGCGGCGCTCGAGGTGAAGACGGAGAGGAGCTGATCGGGGAAGAGCACTCCCTCGAGGAGGCCGACCACGCCGAAGATGACGAGGCCGAGCCGCACCGATGCCCAGCCGAAGCGCGCCGCGCGATCGCCGTCGCGCTCGCCGAGTGACTGCGAGACGAGGGTCGCCGTGCTCGTTCCGAAGGCGAGGCACGCCGTGAACGTCAGCTTGAGGATCCCGACGATGACGGTGGTCGCCGCGCCGTTTACGGCCTCGGCGTGACCGCCGGGGCAGCTCGCCCGGACGATCTGCGCGTGGCTACCGGTGTCGAGCCGGCTCACGATCATCGAGAAGAGGGCGAAGCCGGTCATGACGGCGATGGTCGCCACGCCGCTCGGGACGGACAGCCGGAGGATGCTCGAGATCATGCCGCGGTCGAGCTTCCGCATCGCGAACGGCGCGTATTTCTCGCGGTATGGCCTGGTCCCCGCCCAGGCGACCATGACGAAGAGGCCGAACCACGTCGAGACGAAGCCGGCGAACCCGGCGCCGCCCATGCCCATCCGCGGCGCGCCGAGATTGCCGAAGATGAACATGTAGCAGAGCACGACGTTCAGGATGTTCATCACGATGGCGCTGACCATGTGAACGACGGTCCTGCCGATGCCGTCGAAGAACGACTTGAACGAGAACGTGATCGCCATGCTCGCGATGCCGAGCAGACGCCAGCTCATGTACGCGCGCGCCGCGTCTCGCACCGCAGGCACCTTGATGAGGAAGTGCAGCACCAACGGCAGGCACGCGTACCCGAGCCCGGTGAAGACGATGCCGGCGAGGAGCGCGAACACCCACGAATTCAGGAGTACGCCACCCGCCTCGTCGTGCTTGCCCTCGGCGTAGCGGCGCGCTGCGATGGCCTGGGTGCCGACCGAGACGGCGCTGAGCGAGCCGCCGAACATCCAGAGGAGGATGAGCGACGGCAGGAGCGCGGCCTGGGCGTTCGACGACTCGGGGCAGGGGAGCCGCGAGAAGAAGACGATGTCTATCTCGTTGACGACGCTCTGCGTGAGCATCGCCAGCACCGTGGGCGCCGCCAGGCGCAAGATCACGCGGTACGGCGAGCCATCTGTCGCGACACGCGCGGCGGATCCGTCGGCTATCGTCACCATTCAGTCAGCGATTTTGGGGGGGAAGCCGCGCGACTCTACCCCCAATTTCATGACGCGGTAGGTGAACTTCGGGGAAAACCGAGCGTGTCAGCGCGAGGCGAGCTTCCGGTTATCGGCGTACTTGTCGAGCAGATCGTGGGCCTCGGCGACGTCGGGATGGTGCTCGAGGAGGCGGTTCAGTGTCGCGAGCGCGCCGTAGCGCTGCCCTGCGGAGCGCTGGATCTTCGCGAGGTAGAGCTGCGCTTCCGGGCTCGAGTCGATGGAGGCCCAGCGCACCGAGACGCGGAGCGCTTCGCCCCAGCCCTTGGTCTTGATTGCTGCCTGGGACCAACCGCGGAGGATGCGCGCGTCGTCGCCGTGACGCGCGCCGAGCTTTCGGTACGCGCCGAGGGCCTGGAGCGTGAGTCCCTTCTTCGCGAAGTTTTCCGCCCGGGCGAGCGCGCTGTCGAGTGAGTTGCCGTCACCTTCCGGCTCCGACTCGGCGGGTGCGGGCCCGCTGTTCGGTGCGACGTCGGACGGTGCGGCGGTGCCGTCGTCGTCCTCGGCGTCGCTCTCGCCGGGCGCTGCCGACGCGCGCTCGGCGGCGACGGGTGCGGCAACTGCCGGCGCTGCTGCGGGTAGAGCGGCGGGCTTCGGCGCTTCGTAGAGCGTCGCGACCGGCGCGTCCTCGACGGGCGCGGTCCTCGCCTCCGCCGTCTCGAGCGTACGCAGGCCCATCTTGTGCGCCGTCGGTCCGAAGACGGCCACGGCGCGCGCGCGCACTGCGGGATCGTGGCTGCTCTTCACCGCGAACATCGCCGCGAGCGTCGCCGTCGACGCGAGCGCCGCTGCAGCGATGATCCGGCGCATGCGCCGCTGCGCGCTCGGGGCGAGCAGGGCCGCGTCGAGCGCCGCACGCATCTCGGTGGCGTTCCTGTACCGCTGCGTCGGGTACCGCGAGAGCGCCTTCATGATGACCTGATCGAGGGCCTTCGGGATGCCGCGTCCGGGAGCGCGCTCGCACGCCGGCTCGGGCATCGTCCGGAGCTTGCGATCGACGAGCGCGAGGGCGGTCAGCGCGACGTGCGGCAGCCTGCCCGTGACGAGCTCGTAGAGCACGGCGCCGACGGCGTAGAGATCCGCGCGCTCGTCCACCGTCTCGCCCGCCGCTTGCTCGGGGGCCATGTACTCGACGGTGCCGGTGAGCTTCAGCGACTCGGGATCCTGCGCGACGGGCTTCTCGGTGTTGCTCTGGACGAGGCCGAAGTCGAGGAGCTTCACCTTGCCGTCGCGGGTCAAGAAGACGTTGCCGGGCTTGATGTCGCGGTGCACGAGCGACGCCTCGTGCGCGCACTCGAGCGCCGCGCACATCTCGAGCCCGACGCGGATCGCCTCGCGCCAGTCCATGCCGCGCTCGCGCTCGAGGTGACGCTCGAGCGTCTCACCCTCGAGCATCTCCATCGCGTAGAAAGGACGACCGTCGCCGGCGACGCCGAAGTCGTGCAGACCGACGAGGTTCGGGTGGCGGAGCCGGGCGCTCGCGCGCGCCTCGTTGCGGAAGCGGATCTCGTGCTCGGTGCTCGCGCAGCGTTCCTTGGGCAGCACCTTGAGCGCCACGACGCGGCCGAGGTCCACGTGGGTCGCTTCGTAGACGACACCCATCGCACCGCGGCCGATCTCGCGGAGGATGCGGTAGCGCGTCCCCGGGAGCATCGACTCGTCCACCGGTCCCGGCGCGGGGCTCGGCGCCGGCAGCGTCTCGGGCTTCGGCTCCGCGCTGCGCGACAGCGCGAGCAGACGTCCGAGCTCGGCGCGCGACTTCGCGGGCTCCGCCGGGTAGAGGCGTCCCATCACGTTCGCGATGCGCGCACGCACGCCGCGCTCGCCGTTCGCGAGGCTCGGCGCCTTCTTCAGGATGCGCACGAACTCCGCCGACGCCTGGCGCGCGGACGGCATCCGGTCCTCGATGCGTGGCGCGGTGAGGAGCGCGACGAGCGTGTCGAGCTCCGCGGGCGCCTTGACGAGCTCGGCGATCGGCGGCGGATTGCGCTTCCCCGCGGCGACGGCTGCGACGTGTGCGGACGGCTCGCCCGTCAGGAAGCGACGTCCCGCGACGAGCTCCCAGAGGATGATGCCGACGGCATAGAGATCGGCCGCGACGCCGCCGGGCTGGCTGTTCGCGACTTCCGGAGCGACGTAGCCCGGCTTGGCGAGCACCACGCCGCTCACCGTGTGGCAGCGACGGTTCTCACCGCGCGCCGTGCCGAAGTCGATGAGCTTCACGTCACCGGAGTAACCGACCATGACGTTCTGCGGGCTGAGGTCGCGATGCACGATGCCGAGCGGCACGCCGTTCGCGTCGAGGCGCTCGTGAACGTGCGCGAGCGCCTCCGTCATGGCGACACCGACCGCGACGGCCTCCGCCCAGTTGATCGTCGCGTTGAGCTGAGAGCCGCGGTTCCGGACCTCGGCGAGGTTACGGCCCTCGACGTACTCGACCACGACGAACGGCTTGCCGCTCGGATCCGTGGCCGCCTCGACGACGCGCGCGACGCCCGGATGGTCGAGCTGCGCCTGGATGCGTGCCTCGTCGAAGAAGCGTGCGAGGAACGACGGGTCTGCACCGTGCTCGCGCCGGATGATCTTCACGACGCAGGGTCGCTCCGCGCCCTCGATGCCGCCCGCCGTCGCGAGGAACACCTCGCCCATGCCGCCGCGTGCGATCGTGCGAAGGAGCGTGAGCCGTCCGAACTTCTTCGGCAGGTCGGCGTCCATCGACTCCGCGAGCTCCTGCTTCTTCGACTTCGTCTTCACGACGTCGGTCTTCGGTGCGTCGGCTTTCGGCGCCTCCGCCTTCGGCGCGTCCGCCTTTGCGACGTCGGCCTTGTCGGCGTCCACCGTGGCAGGCTCCGAAGGCTTCATCGACTCCGGCGACGCCGGCTCGACGGGCTTCGGGGGGGCCATGCTCTTGAGCTGCTGCGGCTCGCTTGCCTTGTCGGTGGAGGCCTGGTGCATGGGGTCGATGGTGCCAATGTGGGACAATGTGGCCAACAAAACGGCCTGCCCCACCCCCGGAAACGCTGGGAATCACCGAGCGAAGCTGCGGGTTCCACCGAAACGCGTGCCTCTTTTCGGTGCGCCGGCGAATTGCGCTAAGCTCCCCGCCGCTTCGAGATGCCGTCGTCCCGGTTTCGCTCCCGTTTCAGTAAGCCCGCCAGGCGCGCGTCCGCGTGCCGCTGGGCGGCGATCCTGTGCGCGCTCGTCGTCGCAGTCGTCGCGCCGAAGAGCGCGCGGGCGGCGGGCATGTGCGATCCGCGAGGCATGTCCGTGGTCGCGCCGATCCCCGCGCTTCCGAGCATCACCGGCGAGCTGACGGCGCAGAAGGCGTGCGACTCGCCGCTGCAGGACGAGATGCGCGTCGGGCACTCGCAACACAGGACGCCCGTCGCGGTGAGCGCGCCCGACGCTCCCGATCGCATGGTCGTCGCGCTCCCTGGTCTACCTCGGAGCGCGGGCAAGCTCATCGCCGCGCCCGACGCTGCGACGTTGCCGGATCTGCCTGGCTTCGCCGGCGCCGTGTATCGTCCGCCGCGCACGCGCTGAGCGCTCGCGGGCGTCGCGGAGACGCCCGCGTGTCCGTGTGCACCGAGAAGTTACCCTCTCGTCACGCACCGCTCCCTCGTCGAGGTGAGTAGTGCGCTCGCTCTCGCATCCCACCGGATGCGCGCGCCGCCGGAGCTCCGGCACGGCGACGCGAAGAATCCGTTTTCGTCTGGACCGATTTCGACAGTCACGGTCGCCCCAAAGGGCGACGTCTTAGGAGAACCATCATGAACAAGGGAACCGCAATCGTCGGCTTCTTCCTCTGCTTCCTGGCAGGGATGGGGCTGATGTACGGCGTCGATCGCAAGACCGGCGTGGAGATTGGCGCGGAGCCGACCGCAGGGGGCGGCGCCGACCAGAGTGATTCACCCGTGCCCGTCACGGGCAAGGACCCGCAGTGGGGCAAGGCAACCGCCCCGGTCACCGTCGTGACCATCAGTGATTTCCAGTGCCCGTTCTGCTCCCGCGTCGAGCCGACGCTGAAGCAGATCCGCGACACCTACGGCCCCGAGAAGGTCCGCATGGTGTGGAAGAACGAGCCGCTTCCCTTCCACAACCGCGCACGTCCGACGGCCGACGCCGCCATGACCGTGTACGGCATCGGTGGTGACGACGCGTTCTGGAAGTTCCACGACCTCGCGTTCACCAACCAGCAGAACCTGACCGACGAGAACTACGAGAAGTGGGCCGCCGCTTCCGGGGTCGACGCGGGTAAGTTCAAGGCCGCGCTCGCCTCGAAGAAGTACACCGCCAAGATCGACGAGGACATGGCGCTCGCGTCCAAGATCGGCGCGAACGGCACGCCCGCGTTCCGCATCAACGGCGTCACCGTCAGCGGCGCGCAGCCGTTCGAGAACTTCAAGAAGGTCATCGACCAGCAGCTCGAAGAAGCGGGCAAGCTCGCCAAGTCCGGCACCAAGCCGAACGAGATGTACGTCGCCCTCACCAAGAAGTTCTACCAGGCGCCCGACGCGCCCCAGCAGAACAACCCGCAGAAGCCCGCGGCGCCGAACCCCGAGGACGACGACAAGACCGTGTGGAAGGTGCCCGTCGACGCGAAGGATCCGGTTCGCGGACCCGCCGACGCGCTCGTCACCATCGTCGAGTGGTCGGACTTCCAGTGCCCGTTCTGCAAGCGCGTCGAGCCGACGATGAAGCAGATCCACGACACGTACGGCAACGACGTCCGCGTCGTGTGGAAGGACAACCCGCTCCCCTTCCACAACCGTGCGAAGCCGGCCGCGACCCTCGGTCGCATGGCCTACGATCTCAAGGGTGAGAAGGGCTTCTGGGTCGCTCACGACGCGATGTACGCGGACGGCTCGGATCTCGAAGACGCCGGTCTCGAGAAGATCGCCGGCACCGTCGGCATCCCCTGGACGCAGGTGAAGGCCGCCATCGACTCCGACAAGTACAAGGAGCAGCTCGCCTCGAGCGTCGACCTCGCCAACGAGCTCAACGCGCGCGGCACGCCGCACTTCTTCATCAACGGGCGCCGCCTCTCCGGCGCGCAGCCCTTCGACGCCTTCAAGAAGATGATCGACGAAGAGGTGACGAAGAGCAAAGCCCTCGTGGCCAAGGGCGTCTCGCGCGCCAAGGTCTACGACGAGATCATGAAAGACGCGAAGGGCCCGCCGCCCCCCGAGAAGAAGGACGTCCCGGCCCCCGGCAAGGAGAACCCGTTCAAGGGTGCTGCGAACGCCAAGGTCGTCATCCAGCAGTTCTCGGACTTCCAGTGCCCGTTCTGCAAGCGCGTCGAGCCGACGGTCGAGCAGATCATGCAGGAGTACGGGAGCAAGGTGAAGATCGTGTGGCGTAACGTGCCGCTCGACTTCCACCAGGACGCGCCGCTCGCGGCAGAGGCTGCGTACGAGGCGTTCGTCCAGAAGGGCAACGACGGCTTCTGGAAGTTCCACGCCAAGCTGTTCGAGAAGCAGCCCGACATCAAGCGCCCCACGCTCGAAGCGATCGCTCAGGAGCAGGGGCTCGACATGGCGAAGTTCAAGGCGGCGCTCGACAATAGCAGCCACAAGGCCGAGATCGACAAGGACAAGGCCATCGCCGACAAGGCCGAGATCCGGGGTACCCCGGGCTTCACCATCAACGGCTACTTCGTGAGCGGCGCCCAGCCGTTCCCGCAGTTCGACAAGCTCATCAAGCTTGCGATGAAGGAAGCGAAGTAGCGGTCGTCGCTGCGACCGGCAAGCGTGCTGGTCGCAGCGAGTCTCGCGCACGGACGGGGTCGGCTACGGAGCCGGCCCCGACGTGTTTTGTACGGGGTTCAGCCGCGACGCCGGGCCACGTCGCGAAGTCCGTACGCGCCGAGCTTGTGCACTAGGGTCCGGAGAGGCATCCCGAGGTGCCTCGCGGCGAGCGTCTGATTGCCGTTCGCGCGCTCGATGGCGCTCTCGATGAGCTCGATCTCGTACTCGCGCACGCGTTCGCCGAAGGGAAGCTCGCTCTCGCCGGACGGCGAGGGGCGTTCGCTGTCGCGCTGACCGCCGCGGAGCGACTCGGGAAGGTCGCCGAGCTCGACGGCAGAGCCGGTGCCCACCACCGCGGCGCGCTCGATCGCGTTACGCAGCTCGCGGACGTTCCCGGGCCACCGGTGACGCGCGAGCGCGGCGAGCGCCTCGGCCGAGAGCGACGCCACGCTCGCGCGAAACTCGCGTCGAGCGCGCTCGAGAAAGTACTCGGCGAGCGGCACGACGTCCTCGGGGCGCTCGCGGAGGGACGGCACCCGGATCGTGAACAGGTTCAGGCGATGGTAGAGATCGGCGCGGAACGTCTTCTCGGCGATCATCGCCTCGAGGTCGCAGTGCGTCGCGGCGATGAGCCGGACATCGACCTCGAGCTCGCGTGTCGATCCGAGGCGGCACACCGTCTTCGTCTCGAGGGCGCGCAGGAGCGACGCCTGCGCCGACGGCGCGAGATCGCCGACCTCGTCGAGGAAGACCGTGCCGCCGTGGGCCTCCTCGAAGAGCCCTTTGCGGAGCTGGTCTGCGCCGGTGAACGCGCCGCGCTCGTGCCCGAAGAGCACGTTCTCCGCGAGCGTCGCGGGGATGGCCGCGCAGTTGACGGCCTTGAAGGGGCCATTCCGGCGCGCGCTCGCGTCGTGCACCGAGCGCGCCACGAGCTCCTTGCCGGTGCCCGTCTCGCCCAGCACGAGCACCGGCACCGGGCTCTGTGCGGCGCGCTCTGCCAGCCGATATACCTCGAGCATCGACGCTGAAACGACCACCCTGCCGGTCGGTTCCGCGGGCGCCTCGGCGGTCACGCAGGGACGCTCGGCGCAGGCCGCGCTGCAGGCACGACGCGCCGCTTCGACGAGCCCGGTGGCGTCGCCGGCAGAAGCAAGGCTCGCGACGCCCGCGAAGAGCGACGTCTCGGTCGCCTGCGTCGCAGCGAGAGCGCGCGCCGTCTCGACGGCGGCCTCCGCGCAGCGGCCGGTGAGGAGCACGACGACCGAGTCGACGCCGAAGCGCGAGGTCACAGCAGAGCGTCCGAGATCCGCGCGGAGCCGCTCTTGCCATCCCACGCAGGCGCCCTCCGCGCGTACGACGAGAAGCGACAGCTCCCCGCGAAGCTCCGTCGCGCGCGCGGTCTCTTGCTCGAGTCGCTCGCGGAAGCGCTCGTATTCGTCGAAGCGCGACGTCGCGGAGGGCGAATCGGCGAGGACGACCACGACGGCGCCGAGCTCGAGCGTCGAGCCGGGGGCGAGGTGGCCGCTCTCCACCGGCTTTCCGTCGAGGCGGGTTCCGTTCTTCGAGCCCAGGTCCTCCACCCACACGCCGCTGCACTTCACGCTGATGCGCGCATGCCGTCGCGACAGCGACGCGTCGTCCAGCACGACGTCGGCCGGGGCTGCGCGCCCCACGACGATCGACGTGCCATTTGGAACTCGCACGAGCTCCGCGCCGAGCCGGCCGTGGAGTACCAGCGTCACGGCCGTCGTGCCGTCGTTCCCGTCGTTCGCGTGGAACGACGCGACGTCGTGACTCGACGTCGCACCGAAGTCGTCGTCGTGCTTCATCGGTACGATCGGAACTACGTCCATCGAGCTCACGGGCCTCCCCAGCCTGGAAACGATTTGCGCTTTTCGCTAGTGATGATCGGTGAGGATGGCCATCGCCGACTTTGCGAGTGCATCACGAAGACACCGGGAGATCGATCGGTTTCGTGTTGTCTCGCCGCTTGGTGAGGGTTCTCACGGCGTCGTCTATCGCGCCGTCGATACCGCCGACGGCACTGCCGTCGCGCTGAAGGTGTTGAGACGCTGGCATCCGCGCGCGCTCGCGCGTTTCAAGCGGGAATTCCGCTCTGTCGTCGGTCTGACGCATCCGAACGTGGTGCGTCTCTTCGAGCTGTTCGAGAGCGGCGGGGAGTGGTGCTTCACGATGGAGCTCGTGGAGGGCGTCGACCCGCGCGACCACGTGCGCGAAGCGAGCGGCACGTCCACGTGGACACCCGAGACGGGTTCGCGCATCGAGTCGGAGAGCGTGAGCCGGATCCGCGACGTCCTCCGCCAGCTCGGTGCGGCGCTCGAGGTTCTCCATCGAGCGCATCGCGTTCACCGCGACGTCAAGCCGAGCAACTTGCTCGTCACGCGAGACGGCCGGCTCGTGCTCCTCGACTTCGGTGTCGTCGGTGCACACGACGCAGAGACGCTCCAGGACGAACGCCTCGTCGGCACGATGGCGTACATGGCGCCCGAGCAAGCGCGCGGTGAGCACGTGGGGCCGTCAGCGGACGCCTACGCCACGGGCGTCGTGCTGTTCGAGCTTCTCACCGGGCGGCTCCCGTTCGCGGGCGGCCCCGTCGACATGGCGCTCGCCAAGGAACGGAGCTTGCCGCCGCGTCCCTCCGACGTCGCGAGCGGCGTTCCGGAAGACCTCGACGAGCTCTGTGTCGCGCTCCTCGACGTCGAGCCGTCGCGTCGTCCCCTCGCGAGCGAGCTCGCCGCGCACGGGGGCGCGGCGACACCGTCGCGTACCGAGACGGCGCCACAAGCCATCTTTGGACGAGATGCGGAGCTCGCCGTCCTCGACGGCGCGTTCCGAGCCGCGCAGGGCGGCCGATTCGTCGCCGTAGCTATCCGGGGCGAACCGGGGATCGGCAAGACGAAGCTCCTCGACGCGTTCGCCGCCCGCGTCGCGCGCGCGCACCCGGACGTCTGGATCCTGCGCGGTCGCAGCGACGACCGTGAGCGGGTGCCCTACAACGCCTTCGACTCGGCGATCGACTCGCTCGCGCGACGGCTCGCGCGCGCCACGTCGCTGAGCGATCTCTCCGTGTCGGGGGCGTCCGCGCTGAGCGTCGTGTTTCCCGTCCTCGGGCAGGTGGAATGGCTGCGCTGCGCGGGAGCGGCTCCGAACGACGCGGTGCCGCTCGCAGTGCAAGCGCGCGCCGCCCTCGTCGAGCTCCTTCGCGGCGTGGCCGCGCGTGTGCCCGTCGCGCTCTTCCTGGACGATCTCGACGGAGCCGACGCGGAGAGCCTGGAGCTACTCGCGGCGCTCGTCTCGGAGCCGGTGAACGCCGCAGCGTCTTCGTCGCTCGACAAAGCCGCGGCGGACACCGTCGACTCTGGCTGTCACGCGTGGCCTCTCGGCGATATTCCAGATCGGAATATAGCCTGGAGGCTATATCGGAAAAGCACGACGAATGAACGGGCTGGCGTCGCGGCGTCGTTGCCTGGGCTCGCTCTGTTCGCCGCGGTCGGCGCAGGGTCGTGCGGCGCGGACGCTGTGCAATCCGTGTTCGCGCGGGGAGGGGACGTGACGTGGCTCGAGCTCGGTCGTCTTTCGGAAGATGCGGCAATGGAGCTTGCCGGATCACGATGCGCGGCGTCGTTCGACAGGAGCCGCCAGGTGGCGGAGAGCGCCGCCGGGCATCCGGGGTTCGTCGTGAAGCTCGCGACGGCGAGCGAACTGCCGCAGACCGTCGAGGAGTGGCTCGAGTACGAGCTCGGGCGTCACTCGCCGGCGTGTCGTGCGGTTTTATCGGTCATTGCAGTGGCGGAGACGAGCGTCTCCGTCGGGCCGCTCGGGGCAGAGCTTCTCGGTGCCGCTGCCGGCGCGGACGCGGAGCTTGCCGGAATTCTCGCGGCGCTCCGCGGTAGCGCGCTCGTCCGTATCCGGGGTGACGGAAGCTCTGCGACGCTCGCGCTCGCGCATCCGCGCATCGGTGCGTTCCTTCGCGACTCGATGACGGTCGCGGAGCGACGTGAACGGCACGCGGCGCTCGCGGACGTTCTCGCTCGCGCCGGCGCAGCTGCGCCGGAGATCATCGCCGCGCACCGGGAGCACGCCGGGGACGCCGCGCGTGCGGCGGCGCTGTTCGAATCGGCGGCAGAGGTCGCGCAGAGCCGAGGTGAAGCGGCGCGCGCCGTCGCTTTTTACAGGAGAGCGCTCGGGTCGACGCCGGCGACGGACGGATCGGATCGTCAGCGACGGCGTGTGGCTCTCGCCGACGCGCTCGCCGAAAATGGAGCCCAGCAAGAAGCCGCCCTCGAGTATCGGCGCGCCGCGCTCGATGCCTCCGAGCGGGACGGCATCGAGCTTCGCCGGCGCGCCGCGGAGCTGCTTCTCCGGCACGGGGATCTTGCGGAAGGGACGGAGCTCGCGCGCGAGCTCCTCGCCGCGATCGACTCGCGCTGGGCGCCGACGCCGGCGCGCGCGCTGGCCTCCGCGCTGTGGGAACGCGCGCGGCTCGGCATTCGCGGTCTCTCGTTCGTCGAGAGAGCTCCGACGGAAGCCGACGGTGAGCGGCTGCTTCACTGCGACGTGCTCTGGACGCTCGCCACTTCGTTCGGTGTGACGGACGCCGCGCGCGCAGCGGATCTGCATACGCGCGCGCTACGGCTCGCGCTCGACCTCGGGGAGCCGAGCCGGCTCGCCCGCTCGCTCGCGCTCGAGGGCATGCACGGCAACGGAGACGTGCTGCGTACGCGCGGCGTCCTTTCCCGCGCCGAATCCCTTGCGTCGAAGCACGGTGACGCGCGCGGCCTTGCCTTCACCAAGTTCGCCACCGCGTATCATCACAGCGAGCTCGCCGAGGACGCCGAGGCCGTCGAGAAGGTCGACGAGGCCGTCGCGCTGCTCGTGGAGCACTTTCCGCGCGCGTGGGAGCTCGGGCCGGCACGGACGCTGGCCATCACGTCGCGTGCCGCGGTCGGCCGCTTCCGCGATCTTCGTGAACGGTACGAGCTCGCTCGTGCCGAGGCTCTCGGTCGCGGCGATCGGTGCGCGTCGATGATCCTCGAGATGAGTCGCGGATACGTCGACATGGCCGCCGACCGAGCCGACGAAGGGCAGGCCGCCATCGAACGGGTCATGAAGGACTGGCCGCGCTCCGCGGAGCTTCCCTTCGTCTACTCGACGCTTGCGCTCGTCGCGCTCGATCTCTATCGGGGCGGCACCGCGGCGTTCGATCGGCTCGAGCCTCTTTGGACCCGCATCGAACGTGGCATGGCGTACCGGATCTTCCGTCTTCGCATCCAGCTCGTCTCGCAGCGCGGTCTCGCGTCGCTGGCGAAGCTCGCCGCCTTTTCGCACTGCGAACCGGACGGTGCGCTCGTGCGCATCGTCGAGCGCTGCGCGTCGTTGCTCCGCCGGGAGAACTTGGCCGACTCACGAGCGACGTCTCACGTGCTCCTCGGGCAGCTCGATTCGCTCCGCGGGGACGACGAGCGCGCCGCTCGTCATTACCGTGGCGCCGTGGAGCTCTATTCGTCGCTCGGCCTCTGCGGTTCGCGGATCGCCGGCGCACGGCTCGCGGAGACGACAGGCGACGCGGAAGGCGCGGCGTGTCTCGCGTCGAACGAGGCGTGGGCGCGCGACGAGCGCATCGTCGACCTCGAGCGGTTCAACGCGGCGCTCGCCCCGATCCGTCCGCGGGGCGAGCGCTCTCGGCGGTAGCGGGTGAATTACTGGAGGCCGACCCAGTTTGCGCCGAAGGTGCTTCCGTCGACGAGCCACGGCGTCGACAGGATCCGGCTTCCGTCGTCGGAGGTCATCGAGACCGCGAGGCTCTGGTCGGTGTCCACGTTGTGGAAGGTCGAGTTGGTCACGTCGAACGCGAACCCGGTGTTGAAGCCGACGCTGCCGTAGTTCGCCAGCGGTGCGTGGCTCTTGTCTGCGAGAGTGGGACGCTCCTGGACGAACTCGGCGCTGTAGGCCGTGAAATCCGGTGCATTCGACGGCTTGTCGACGCGCTGCTGTTGCGTCATCCCGGTGGTGTTGTCGGTGATGTGAAACCACATGTATGGGCCGAACGCGGTGATATTGCCGTTCTCGTCACCTGCGTATACGACCGTCGAGATGCTGTCGCCCGGTGCCACGTCGAAGAGCCGATGCTCGTTCGCCGGGTACCACTCGTACCAGGCGTAGTACGTGTCGATCTCGATACCGCCCGAGCAATAGCCGCCACAGTCGATGAACTCGAACGCGGTGTCCTGCGCCGTTCCGGACTGGATCACGTCCTGCATGTGCCAGCCGTCGAGGCCGACCCAGGTGCTCGAATCTGCGGCGGGGATGGCGCCGCTGACGGCAGGTACCGTCCAGTTCGCGCCGATGTACGAGTACGTTGTCCAGTCCCAGAGCACGTAGCCGCTCCAGATCTTGCTGCTGTCATCGGAGGCGGCGTTGTAGTCGCCTGCCGCGTTGAAGCTATCGGTCTGGTCGGGTGCGAGCTTCTTGGCCACCCCGAGCGGCGGCGCGTGAACGTTGCCGGTATCGAGCACGTGCGTCGAAGGGACGCGCAGCGCCGATTTCGTCTGCGACGTGAGCTTCGTCCAGGCGGCGAAGGCTTCCGGAGCCTTCACCCGATCGGGTGCCGCCGGATATCCGCGCGCGACGAGCTCCTTCGAAGAAAGGGAGTAGTCGCTCGCCGTCAGAGCCGGTCGCAATACCCTGACTTGCGCTGCACCCGTGACGGCCTGCGTCACCGTATCGCCGACCACGGCGTCGGGCGTCGATTCCATCTCGAGTACGGTGCTCGTCGTCGCGCCGTCCTTCGTCGCGCAGTCGAGCAACGTCGTCGCGACGCCGTGAATGCCGAGCGCCGGCTTCGCGTGGAAGCGCACGTTTCCCGCCTCGTCGGCGAAGAGATGCAGGGTGCTTCCTTCTTCGCCGTTCGGCCCGTGGAGCGTGCACGACGCTTCGGGAGTCGTGGCCACGACGAGCTCGGTCGAGACGCCGGCCTGCATCTGCTTGCGAATCGTCGCGGTCGTCGTGCCGGACGATGTCGTGGCGCTCGCGGTCGTCGCCGTGCTCGCAGGCGCGGCGCTCGCGGACGTATCCGCGCCGGTGTCGGCGCCGCCCGAGCACGCCGCCAGATACGGGATGAAAACGGAAACGGTCGCGAACGAGGTCCACTTCAATGCTCTCATGTGAATGCCTTTCAGATGTGGGAGCGCACTCGTCCCGGGCCCGTCCGAACGACGTCGCGTCTGTCTCTTCGTATGCCCGGGACGCGTGCTCGAATCGGCACTTCGCAACATCCGATCCAGCGTCACTCCGACGTGCGGCGATGAGAAATCGCGCAACGAGCGCTAGACCGCCGGGCGCGAGCCGTCAGTCGAGCAACGCTTGCCCGATCCGAACGCACGTCTTGCGTGTGGCGCTGGCAGCGGCACCACGCCGCTGGCGCGTCAGGGCGACGCGACGTCGCTATTGGCTTCGCGAAGCGCGAGTCGGGCCTTCTTGCGGATCGCCGGACGCACGCCGTCGGTCGTCGTCAGATCGCGCAGGATGGACTTGCCGCGCGCTCCCATGGGGCGCTCGAGGAGCTCGAAGGCGGCGTCCGAGCTCGCTTTGCTCTGGGCGAGTATCCAGAGGGCGCTCGCCATCTGCGCGTCGTCCTCGAGCTTCGGATCGAGCGAGAGCGCCGCTGTGAGCGCCTCGACGGCAACGCGCGGCTCCTTGTTCTTCAGCGCGGTGGCGCCAATGGCCACCTGGATGGACGCATCTTGCGGATGCTTCGCGGCGAGCGCGCGGAGCGCCGGAACGCCGGATTCCGATGCGGCGGCGACCTCACTCGACGAAGCCGTATCGACGTTCGCGGCGGGCGGAGGCGTGGTGACCTCGGAAGGGACGCTCTCGCCGCGCGCGGCAGGGACGGACGACGACGCGGATGCTGCGGGCGCCGCGTCGTGTGGCGACAGGGCCGCGAAGACGCCGAAGCCGACGAGCAGGCCGGCGAGGGCGAGGGGCACGCTGAAGAGCACGGGTGCCGGCAAGCGACGGAGCGCCGGCGGGAGACGGCTACGCCGGTCGTCGACCCACGCGCCCAGTCGTTCGAGCGGCTTCTCGAGGCCGGGGATGGAGAGACGGCTCGGATCGCTTCCGCCGATTGGCGCGGGATCGGTGGACAGACCGCCGACCTGCGTCGATCCGTCGTGGAGCGTCGGGATCCGCCGGCGGCCGCTCGCGTAGCCGAGGTGACGGTCTATCTCGTCGAGGACCTGATCCGCCGTCTGGAAGCGCTTCGACGCTTCGCGCTGGATCATCTTCTTCACGAAGGCGTCGATGGCCGGCGGGATGTACACACCGGGCGCGCGCTTCGAGACGGGCGGCGCAGACTTCGAGAGCTGTTGGCCGAGGACGCCGACCTGGTCCTCGGCGATGAAGGGCCTTCGCCCGGCGAGCATCTCGTAGACGATGACGCCGAGGGAGTAGAGATCCGCCCGCGCATCCACGTTCTGCCCGAGTGCTTGCTCGGGCGGCATGTACTCGGGCGTGCCGAAAACCATGCCGGCCTTCGTGATCGGCTTGTCGATGGTGTCGCCCGCGCGGCGCTCGCCGATGGGCACCTTGGCGATGCCGAAGTCGAGCACCTTGACGAAGTCGCCGTCGCCCGACTTGTCGACGAGCATCACGTTCTCGGGCTTGAGATCGCGATGGACGATTCCGAGCGCGTGCGCGGTGCGGAGCGCGTTCGTCATCTGGCGTGCGATGTGGAGCGTGCGCGCGAGCGGCATCGGGCCCTGCGCGATCTCGTCGCGCAGGTTCCGGCCCTCCACGTATTCTAGGACGAGGAACACCGCGCCGTCGGGGAGCTTGCCGAAATCCGTCGCCGCGACGACGTGCTCGTTGTCGATGTTACCGGCGGCGCGTGCCTCGCGCTCGAACCGCGCGACGAACTCGGGGATCGACGAGAGCTCGCGGTGCAGCACCTTGATGGCGACGCGCTTGTGCATGAGCACGTGCTCGCCGACATAGACGCGCCCCATGCCGCCGCTGTCGATGAGCGCGTCGACGCGATAACGCTCCGAGAGAAGGAGCCCGACCCTGGGGTCCTGCTCGTCCTGGGAGATTACTGGGTCCGGGGCCGCGGCCATCACCGCGGTTATTGTAATCGCAGCCCGAACAAACAGCTTCTACACGTTGGTGTATCCAAAGCCGTCACTCTGCTCTCAACGGATTTGGCGAGCGTCCGTCGCAGACGAAACGAGAGCATTCACCGCGCGCGACACGAACGGCGCGCCGTTGGCCGCAACGGACGACACCGACGCACCCGCGCCCACCCCGGGTCGCACACGGTAACACCCCCAAAATACCAGCGGGCCGTGAGACGATGAGCGCGGCCCGCGAGGCGAGGTCACAGCGCCGTCGTCGGCGGCGCTGCGAAGTGTCAATACGGGTTGTCGCTTTCGCCGCCCTTGGGCGCGGCGGGGGCCGGTGTGGGCTTCGGCTTTGCCGAGGCCGTGGGCGCCGCAGTGGCAGTGGGCGCCACGGTGGCCGTCGGTGCCGGCTTTTCAGCCGTCGTCGTCGGCGCAGGCGCGGCCTTCTCCGTCGGCGCGGGGGCGGCGGTGGGAGCGGGCGTCTCGTCGCTCGGCACCGTCGGAGTGACGGCGGGGGGCTTCGGCGCGGGCTTCATCACTGTGGCGGCATGAGCAGCTGCAGCGACGCGTGCGGCCTTGAGCTGCTCCTGCATGGCGGCGCGCTTCGCGTCGAGGTCCGCTTGCTTTGCGGCGGCAGCGGCCTTCTTCGCCTCGGCGGCAGCGGCCTTCTTCGCCTCGGCGTCGGCGGCCTTCTTCGCCTCGGCCTCCGCTTTCTTCGCGTCGGCTTCGACCTGCTTTGCGGCGGCTTCGGCCTTCTTCGCGGCTTCGGCCTCGGCCTTTTCGCGCGTGGCTTTTTCTGCCGCGGTCTCGGGCGGTGCGGCCGACGCGGACGGTTCGGCGATCGGCTCGGGCGTCGCGGTCATCGCGGCGGACGGCTCGGGAGTCGGAGGCGCGACGACGGCGGGTGTCGACGACGGCTCCGGCGGAGTCGCTTCAGGCTTGTTCCGCTGCGCGAAGAAGAAGATGCCGCCACCGAGCGCGGCGACGCCGATGAGCATCCACACACCGGACTTCGAGCCGGTCTGCGCGGGCGGATGTCGCGAATCGGGCGGCACCGCGGGCGAACGCGGGAGCGGTCGTCGCGAACCCGTCGAAGCGGGCGGAATCGATGCGGGCGAGCGCGCCGAGACGGGCTTGCCGCTGACGGGCGCGGCTTCGGTCTTCGACGACACGGGCGGAGACGACGTCTTTGCCGCGGGCGGCGCGGAGTCGAGCGTCGACGCGGGCGGCGCGGAGTCTTTCTTGGCCAGATCACCGGTGAGCATCGGCACCGGTGCGATGATGCGTCCGGAGTCGGGCTCCGGCGCGGCGACGACGGGCGACGCGCCCGCGGTGCCGAGCTCGTCGAGCGACCCTCCCGCTTCACGGATCGCGTCGCGGAGGAGCTCCGCGGCTTGCCGCATCACGGTCTGATCTTCGCGCGGCGGCTGCACGAGCGGCTCGCTCTTCGGGAAAAACGTGCTTTCGCTCGAGGCGGCGGGGGGCGGCGGGGTCTTCGGTGCGGACGCGATCTGATCGGGCGTCGCGGGCGCCGGCGCGGAGCCGGGCTTCATCGCGCCGAGGCCGATCATCGTGCCCTTGCGGATCGGGATTGGCCGGTTCTCGGTCGGGACGCCGCTTGCGGCCGGTTGCGGCGACGTCGAGGCGTGGTCCGCCGCATGACGCTCGCCGGCGTCGTAAGCGCCCTCGGCGCTGCCGCGCTTCAGGATGAGTCGATCGATGAGCTGCTTCGACTCGTCGTCGAGCTTGATGAACTTCACGCCCATGCCGGCCGGTGTGTCCGGCGAGGCCGACGCCGCGTCGCGCTTCCACACCACGCGCCCGACGCCCTGGACGACCTTCTGCTCCTCGGCGATCCGCACCTCGAACTTCAGCAAGGTGCCGCCGGGGAACGGCGCCGGCGTCTTGATGAACATCCCGCCGCGGCTGATGTCGTGCGAATGATGCTCGATGAACTCGTCGAGGGTCGCGCTCTTGTAGCGCACCGTCATCGACAGCACCTTGGCGCGGGGATCTTTTCGGGTTTCCTGCATCATTCTCCGGCCTTCACGGACAGGCGCCGCCAGGGGCTTCGCCCGAGAATCAGACAACATATCGTAGCCAGGGCCCCGGCAACACCCAAGTAACTTCCTCGGGGCCGTCCGAGGCTCGTCCGCGCCTCTCGCATCGGCCGGCGGGGACCCTGTGGTATATGCGGCGATAGTGGCTGCGGAGCGGCATTTTCGCGCGTTTGCGCGGCGTGTGGTGAACCTGCCCGCGACCATTGCCATCCCGCCCGACGGCCAGAAACCCGCGCGCCTCGTCGATCTCGGCCTCGGCGGCGCTGCTCTCGAGGTGCGCGCCACGCTGCGTGTCGGGTTCGCCGTCACGATAGAAGTGACGGCGCCGAACCTCTGGGACCCCCTGATTGTGCCCGCGAAGGTCGCCTGGGTCCGTCAGGGAACTGCCGGAGTGACACTCGCCGGGCTCGCGTTCGACCACGCGGGCAAGGCCGCGCTCCCCGCGCTCGTCGAGCTGCTCGCCGCTTATCGATACGAGTGACGCGGGTTGCGTTCGCGTCGCTGGGCGCGTGAGGATCGCGGCGCATGCCGTTCGCGGATCCGCTCGGCCTCGTCGGCGTGAAGCTCGGGCCGTACGTCGTGCGCGAGGCGATCACCGAGGGCGGCGTCGCCGTCATCTACCGCGGCGAGCACGAGTCGCTCCAGAGCGCGGTCGCCGTCAAGGTGCTCATCCCCGACGCCGTCGCGGAGACCGTCCGTCCGACGCTCGAGCAGATGTTCCTGCGCGAAGCCCAGATCCTCTCGCAGCTTCGTTCCGAGGACATCCTGCGCGCGCTCGATCACGGCCGCGTCGTCTGTCCGGCGGACGGCGTCGAGCGCCCATACATCGTCGTCGATTTCCTCGAGGGCCGCCCGCTCGCCGACGAGCTCGAGCAGCGTGGCGCCGAGATCCCGCGCCGTCCGTACTCGCTCGAGGAAGCGGTCACGCTGCTCGAGCCCATCGCGCGCGCGCTCTCGGTGTGTCACGCGAGCGGCATCGTCCATCGCGACGTGAACCCGCGGAATGTCTTCCTCGAGGACGTCGGCGACGGCCGCGTGCGCGCGAAGCTCATCGACTTCGGCTTCGCCAAGGAGGTGTATCGCACCGAGGCCCTCCGTCTCGAGAGCGTCGATGGCACCCTCTTCGCAAGAAGCCCCGACTACGCAGCGCCCGAGCATTACGACCGCGAGCAATACGGTGAGCTCTCCGAGACCACCGATATCTACACCGTCGCGCTGATGCTCGTCGAGATGCTCACCCTCGAGCGCCCGCTCAAGGGCGTCACCGACACCGACCTCTGGAACGCGACGCGCGACGAAAACGACCGCCCCACACCCAACAACCGCGGCGCCCGCGTCAGCGCCCGCGTCGAGGCGCTCTTCGCCGAAGCCCTCGCCGTCGATCAGCTCAAGCGACCACAGGTCTTGTCGGAATGGTGGGAACGCCTCGTCACCGCGACGAGACCAGATTTATTGGGGAGGGGGGCACCCGGCGCGCCGGAGGCCGTCGCGGACTCGGGTGAGGAGCACACGTCCAGGCGACGCCTCGAACGCCTCGAGAAACCGCGCACCGGAAGATACGTCGCGCTCGCGCTCTTCCTCGTCGCGGCAATCGCCGGCGCGGTCTACATGCGCATCCGTCCGCTCCAGTGCCCGGCGGGCTTCGTCGACTGCAACGGCGAGCACGCCGACGGCTGCGAGACCGCGATCGGCAAGGACCCCGCCAACTGCGGCGCCTGCGGAAGGGCCTGCGCGAGCATCGCGGGCGTCGGTTGCGTCGCGGGGCAATGCGCCGTCACGACCTGCGCGTCGGGCTTCGCCGACTGCAACGCGAGCGTCAGCGACGGCTGCGAGACGGACACCCGCACCGACGCCGCCAACTGCGGCAAGTGCGCGTCCGTGTGCGGCAGCGAGGGCACGAAGAGCGCGTCGTGCCTCGCCGGCAAATGCGAGCTCGCGTGCAAACCCGCCGTCGCAGACTGCAACGAAAACGCCGCCGACGGCTGCGAGACCGCGGTACTGAAAGACCCGAAAAACTGCGGCAAATGCGGCACGACGTGCAACGACGGATGCGTCGAAGGCCTCTGCGCGCCAGAGGTGCTCGTGAGCGGCGTGACCGCGACCCACCTCGCGGTGCGCGACGGCACCGTCTACTACTCTGACGCCGCAGCGCACCGCATCGAGAGCGTCAAGGCCGGCGAGAAGCCGACCCTCGTCGCCGACGCCGTGACCGACGTGAGCGGCCTCACAGCGCTCGGCGACCGCGTGATGTGGACAGTGCCGTCAGCCGTCTACTCGCTGACGACCGGCGCGCCCGAACGGCTAGCGTCACTCACCGGCGCAACGCCCCTCGTCGTCTCGCCGCAAAGCGGGTACGTCGCATGGTCCCTGCGCGCCCCGCCCGCGCCGCCCGGCAAACACGAAGCGAAGCACGCCTCCGTCCCCGCCGATCGCCGTCGCGTCGTAGCCGCTGCCGTCAGCGAGCACGGCAAGCCCGCGACGTCAGTCGCCGAGTGCAACGAATGGCCGCGCACCTTCGCCGCCGACGACCACGACGTCTACTGCTGCGACGCCACGACGCCCCTGGCCGCCGTGGTGTGCGACGGCGCGAAGTGCACTCATCACGACCTCGGCGTCACGTGCCCCGACGAGCTCGCCATGGTGGGTACGACGGTGTACTTCGCAGTGGATGTCCGGGTGTTCGCTCTGGATAGGAAGAGCAACGCTCTGACGTTACTGGCGAAGCGGAAGCACCACCCGAGGGACGTCGTGGTCGGGGGGACGTCGGTGTACTGGGCGGAGGGGGAGGATATTTACAGACTGGGGCTCGACGCAGTGCCCGCGGGGACACCGGAACTGGTTGCTCGCCGCCAGAGCGGCATCGCGGCGCTCATTGCTGACGACGGAGCCGTGTACTGGGCGGCGGCGGGGCCGGGGGGTGCGGGCGGCGCCGTGTACGCGTTACGCCGCGAAAAGTAAGGCTTTCTGCGACGCTTGCAGAGACGTGGGCGCCATGCGACAAACGCCCTCCGCACTTCGACGAGAAGCGCCAGTAGCTCAGCTGGATAGAGCGACGGCCTCCGGAGCCGTAGGTCGCAGGTTCGACTCCTGCCTGGCGCGCAACTCTGCGGCGGGAGTACCCGCCGCTAGTGCGCAGGCAGGAGAGTCATCCAGGTGGCGGGCTCGGCCTCCGACCTCGCCCGGTGCCTGGCACAGTGACGGGGCTCGGGCGCAGACGCCCCACGCCATCCTTTACCTGCTTTCGGACCTCGACGAGCAGCGCGGCCGCATGGGACGGGAGCACCCCGCTTGCTGCGATCGCTTGCACCTGCTCGTCAGACAACTCGGCGACGAGCTGAGCCAACGCTCCCTCTCGGACCGGAGCCGCCGCTCCACCACTGACATGAGAGGCAACCATCGTCGCGACCACCGGCGCGTAACGCACGAGCGTACGAAATGCTTCCTGCTTCCGTTGCTCGCTCGCATTCATCGCGATCTCCGACAGCTTCCGCTCGTGCTCGAGCGTCATGCTCCGCTCGTAGACCCCGAGCATGTCGAGGTGCCGCTGCTCGAGCTGCGCGCACCGAGCCCGGAGCCGCTGGTTCTCCTCCGCGAGCATCGACAGCAGCTTCTCCGCCGGCCCCTGCAGCGTCTCGACGTGCCGGTGCGCCTGCTTCAGATGAGCCGTCGCCTGGAAAAGCAGCTGCGCCGCGGGCCCTCCGCCCTCCGGAGCTTCCTCCGCCTCGTACTTCCCCGCGCGCCGCTCCGCGTCCTCGACACTCACGAACCACACCGAGCTGCGGCGTTCCGCTCTCACGTCGCCGGCTTCGATCCAGCGGCGCAGAGCGCTGACACTGACTCCGACGAGCCCGGCCACGTCGCTGCGTGGCGCCCACCCGTCCTCGGTGGCTGCCAAGATCACCTGCTCCCGCATCAAGAGCTAGCAAGAGAATCGAAGCGCGCATCCGAAATCGTGTGCGCACACGGTTCGCACGACGAAGGCACGCGACTCCTCGGGTCGCTTCGAACACTCCCCGGTGAGGGATCATTAGTCGCGCGAGGGGTGCCAGAAATTGGATCCGTTCAGATCCTCCGTGTCTCCTGCGAAGGTCGGTTGGTGGTTGGGGAACGTCGTTGCGCGTCAGACCGATTCATTCGGAGCCGCCTAGACCCAAAACAAGCGATTGCGGAGCCCTTCGCGCGGCTCGTCGCGCGGGCTGATGAGCTCCCCGAGGCGTAGAGACACGAGCGCACCCCGGCCGGCGGTCGGTGCGCGGACGTGGATTTTGGGACGGTCGAGGGATCGCTCGT
>DATAZL010000114.1:0-210939 GCA_036272055.1 Polyangiaceae bacterium
CGTTCACCTTGTCGTAATCGAGGGCCGCGCCGGTCGCCGGCGCCGGGATCTCGAACGAACAGGGCAGCGCCGCTTCGCCGCGGATCGCGTTCATGGCGGCCGTGAAGCTCGCGGTGGTGCTTGCCGCGGTGTCGACGACGAAGGCGTGACCGGTGCCGCCCGCGGTCGCAATCTGCCCGAGGCTCGTGAGACTCGAGCCGACGCCGATGACGTAGGTCGAGATGGGCGGCTTCTCCGCCGCGGCCGCCGCTGCGACGCTCGACACCGCGTCGACCGTGCTGTCGCAGTCGTTGGGCTCGCCGTCCGTCGCGAGGACGATCACCACGCGATGCGTGGGGTGCGCCGCGATGAAGGAGTGGGCATAGGATATGACTCCCTCCATGGCGGGCAGCGTCGGCGTGCCGCCGATGGGTTCATAGTTCGAGAGCGACGTCACGATGGCGCCGGCGTTCGCCGGCAGGTTCGCGATCGCGACGGCGGGCTTCGCATATTCCGCGACGTCGCACGACACGACGAGGTCGCCCGCGTCGTAGCCGGCGGGAATGCCGAAGTACGTGAGTCCCACGCCGATCCCCGCCGACGCGGGATCGTTCGAGAACGTCGTCAGCGCGTCCACGACGAGATCCCACTTGCGACCGCCGTCGACGCCGTCGCGCATCGACTTCGACCCGTCCATGGCGATGATCATGTCGAGCTTCTGCTGCTCCGCTTCGCGCACCTGCGCCGAGCAGATGGACGCGTCCCCCGACGTGCTCGTCGGCGGCCGGCCCGCGTCGAGCCGGAAGATCGGCGTCACTCCGGCGCTGGCGTCCGTCGCCGCTCTGCCGCCGCTGCCGAGCGACGCGTCGGCGACGCCTCCGTCGCTGCGTGTCCGGCCGGGCGATGTCGTGGACGAGTCGTGAGAGCTCGTGCACGCGACGCCGAGGAGCGCGAGCGCAAACGCCGGCAGTGCCGTCGCCGCGCGGAACGAAACCGTACCGGATCGATGTGTGGCCACGACACCTGACGGCAGCAATGCTCGTGCCGTGGGGTACGGACCGCACCCGGAGGGACCTCGAGCGCCGCGAAACGGCGCAGGACGCGACGCGCCGTCGCGTCCTGCGTCGAACGGTCGACCGATGTGCGCGCGGGCGAACGTTACCGGGCCGTCAGCGGAGCACGACGGCAGTGGCGATGATGCCGTGCCGTCTCGCGTAGCGCCCGGTGAACACGAACCCCGCGTCGAAGGGCGGGACGGAACGCACCAGCTCCGCGCGAAAGGCGCTCTCGTCCGGCAAGACCGTCACACGCACCTCGGCGAACTCCAGATACGTCCTCGTCAGTGT
This sequence comes from Polyangiaceae bacterium, assembly GCA_036272055.1. GTDB lineage: Bacteria > Myxococcota_A > Polyangia > Polyangiales > Polyangiaceae > DASZVB01. Next base: position 1,326 of record DATAZL010000114.1, read on the forward strand.
GTACTGGCACTTGTAGGTCGCCTCCTTCGCGGAGAAGACGAGCTTGCCCCAGAAGCCTTGCTCGGAGCCGGGATGCGACTCCACGAACTCTCTCTCCGGATCGAGGAGCACACGCTCCCAGAGCTTTCGCTCGAGGGGCTCGTCGAGCTCACCGTCGATTCCGAGGGCCCGCACGGCGGTGCCACGCGCGACGGCCGCGGCGCCCCACCCGAACCCCTGCGCGCGGCTGTGCGTGATGGAGCCGACGAAGCCCGGCGGCCAGATCGGTGAGCGATCGTCGTTGCGAAGGATCGAGACGTCGCGAAGGCCGAGCACCGCGAGCGCTTCACGCGCGCAATGGCGCCCCGCGCGGTATTCGAGGAGCCGGTCCGGGTGCGCGCGGGCGAGCGCCGCGCTCTCGCTCGCGGTGAGCTCCCCGATGGCGTCCCGGTAGAGGTCGACCTCCACCGAAACGATGTCTTCGCCCAGCAGCCCTTCTAAAACCGAACTCGCCACGTCCGCCCGGCGAGTGTAGCCGCGCTCACTAGTTCCGCATCGATTCCCTCGTCCCCAAAGATGAAAGAGCCGCGGAACTAAGCGGCTGGGGCTAAGGCTGGGCTAAGGCCCCTCGCGAGCGAAGCGAGCCCGCGAAGCGGCGGGGGGAGCAGTTCGCCGAAGGCGAAGCTGCGGGGGGCCAAGGCCCCCCGTTAGTTGGCGGCGGGGGGAGCAGTTCGCCGAAGGCGAAGCTGCGGGGGGCCAAGGCCCCCCTTACTAGTACGCGTTCTCGTTCTTTTTGGCGCCGAAGACGGTCAGGAAGATGATCTTCAGGTCCCAGAACAGGCCCCAGTGCCGGATGTACTCGAGGTCGTGCTCGACGCGCTTTTCCATCTTGTCGACGGTATCGGTCTCGCCACGCCAGCCGTTCACCTGGGCCCAGCCGGTGATGCCCGGCTTCACCTTGTGGCGGAGCATGTAGCCGTGGATCTTCGCGCGATACATCTCGTTGTGGGCGACGGCGTGCGGGCGCGGCCCGACGATGCTCATCTCCCCGGTCAGAACCTGGAGGAACTGCGGGAGCTCGTCCAGCGAGGTGGAACGCAGGAACGCACCGAACGGCGTGATCCGTTGATCCCCCTTCACGGCCTGCGTCACGACCGGCCCGTCCTCGAGCACCGTCATGGTGCGGAACTTGAGAACGCGGATCTCCTTGCCGTTCAGGCCGTAGCGGCGCTGCTTGAAGAACACCGGGCCGGCGGAGGTCAGCTTGATGCCCATGGCGATCACCGCGAGGGGCAGCGCGATGATGCTCAGGATGATGGTGCCGATGATCAGATCCTCGACCCGCTTCATCCAGCCGCCGATGCCGTGGAACGGCGTGTCGAAGATGCTGACGACGGGGATGTCACCGACCTGGCTCCACTGCGCGTGGAGTAGATCGAACACCAGGAAGTCGGCGACGACGAACACCGTCGCGGTCGTATCTGCGAGCTTCCGCACGATGGCGTTGATGCGCGGCTCGGCCTTCAGCGGGAGCGTGATGTAGATCCGATCGATCTTGCCGTCGCGCGCGTCGACGACGAGGCGATCGAGGTCACCGACGAGAGAGCCGTACTGCTCGGGGAGCACGTGGCGCCGGCCCGGCTTCCGGTCGTCGTAGAAACCGACGAGACGCATCCCGGAGTAGGGATCCGTCGCGATGCGCTCCGAGAGCCGCTGCGCCATCGGGGTGAGCCCGGCGATGGCAACGGTGCGCGAGTTGCGTCCGCGACGCCGGAACTCCATGAGGAGCAGGCGGAGGCAGAGGCGCCAGGTGACGATGAGCGCGGGCGTCAGCGCGAACCAGACCGTCGTGACGACGCGCGAGTATTCGGAAGACGTCTTGGTGATGAAGGCGACGAACAGGATGACGGGCGCGGCGATCGACCACGCGGCGACGGCCTGGAAGACCTCGCCCTTCATCGGCGCTCCGCGCCACGACCGGTAGAGCCCGTTCACCTCTGCGACGAGGTGAAATGCGATGACCGCAACCAGTACGGCCACGGTGTTCGTCTGATCCCAGACGTGCTGGTAGAGCGAGCACGCTCCGTAGAGACCGAGCACGATCCAGCCAGCGTCCAAGAGACGCTGCATCAGCGTGAACGCCGACTCGTAACTCCGAAGATTGCCCCGCGGGCCTTGCCCAGGCATTGCTCAGATCTTTCTTCCCGGCTTGTCGAACGAGCCCGCCAGTGGGGCTCGCCTCACCGTTACTTATACTCCGCGAAGGGTGGCGAGAGCGTAAGTATTTTTCGCGGTCGTAATCGCTCCGCTGATGTAGCCCGGCCGTTCTTGCGAAGCCAGGCCTTCGGCCTCGATCAGTGGACTTCCGCAACCATGTGCGAGGACGGTGCTCCGCTCGCGCGTCCTTCTCGTTTCGGCGTCTCGTGGGGCGCGACTCGCGTGCGACGTCGAATGCGAGCCGAGCCAATCGGGCGAGCGCCACGCGGTTCAGTGTCGACGCTTCACGTGTATGAAAGCCCGCGCTCCACGAGCTCGTGCCGTTTCGGTATCGTTACGTCGTGTACGTGGCTGCGCACATCTCCCGCGGTGCATCCGGGAGGCAATGTCGTAGTCGTGGCAACATGCCCGACCGATGGCGGAACTCCTCCTCGAACGGCTCGTCGAACGCGCAACGCCGTTCGCAGATCGCGCCGCGCTCGTCGACGCGGGCCGAAGCTATTCCTATGCCGAGCTGTTCCAGCGCGCCGAAAAAATCGGCGCCGCGTTCTCCCGGCTCGGAGTGCACAAGGGCGACGCGATCCTCGCGTTTCTTCCCAACGTTCATGAAGCGGTGGAGTGCGAGCTCGCGGCGCTGTCCCGTGGTTACGCCTGGATAACACTGACGTCGCGCCTCACCTGGGCCGAGGTTCGCGGCGTCGTCGCCTCGTGCCGGCCGAAAATCATCGTCACGGATGTTGCGGGCCGTGCACGCATCGAGGCCGGACTTGCCGCGCTGCCCCTCGGCGACTTCCCGCCGCTCGTCGTCACCGGTGAAGCGGGGGAGCGCCAAGCTCCGGCGCTGTCGTACGAGGCGCTGCTCGGCGCGTCCACAGAAGACACATTGCGGGAACCCGTGGGCCTCGAGGACGTCGCGCGCCTGCGCTACACGTCCGGCACGACGGGGAGCGCAAAGGCCGCCGTCCTTCCGCAGCGCGTGTACGCCGCGTCCCTCGACGCGCTCCTCCACGAGCTCGGGCCGTTCACCGGGGCAGACCGCGCTCTTCACGCGGCGCCCCTGACGCATGGGTCGGGCGCGCTCCTCTATCCCGTCCTCTTTGCCGGAGGGACGAACTACCTCGTCCGACATTTCGACGTCGACGACGTGCTGTCGCTGATCGAGCGGGAGCGCATCACCACGATGTTCACCGTACCGACCATGCTGTCGCGGCTCGTGACGTCGCCGAGCTTCGGCCGGTACGACCTGTCGAGCCTCCGCGCACTCGTGTACGGCGGCGCGCCGATGCCCGTCGGGCAGCTCGACGTCGCCATCGACAAGCTGGGACACGCGCTCTTCCAGATATACGGCATGACGGAGGCGCCGTGGCCCATCGCCCTCCTCGGACCGCGCGATCACGTCCGTCGATCGGCCCGCCTCACGTCGGTCGGTCGACCGGCAAAAGGCGTCCAGGTGCGCATCGCGGATCCGACGCCCGAGGGCGTCGGCGAGATCCGTCTCCGCGGCAACAACGTCATGAGTGGCTACCTGGATGACGCCGAGGGCACACGTGCCGTGCTCCACGACGGCGAGCTATCGACCGGCGACCTCGGCCGGTTCGACGAAGACGGCTATCTCTTCATCGTCGGTCGCGCGAAGGACGTCGTCATCAGCGGCGGATTCAATGTCTACGCCGCGGAGGTCGAGGCCGTGCTGTCGGCGCACGACGCGGTTCTCGAGGTCGCGGTCGTCGGGTTACCTCACGACGACTGGGGCGAGCTCGTGGCCGCCTTCGTCGTGCCGAAACCGGGAGCGACGCTCGTCGCGGCCGACCTCGACGCGCTCGCCCGTGAGCGCCTGTCCGGTTACAAGTGCCCGCGCCGCATCGAGATCGTCGCCGACCTACCGAAGAACGCGAGCGGCAAGCTCCAGAAGAGCGAGATCGTGCTCCGCGCACGCGGCGATCTCCGGTAACTTTGCCCGTCGAGGAACGGCCAGTTGGCACAACGCACCCTGTATCCGCCCATCGAGCCCTTCCGGACGGGGATGCTCGCGGTCTCACCCGTGCACAGCCTCTACTACGAAGAGAGCGGCAATCCGGACGGGAAGCCCGTCGTGTTCCTGCACGGCGGCCCGGGCGGCGGCACCGACGGCAAGCAACGTCGTTTCTTCGATCCGGCAAGGTATCGCATCGTGCTCTTCGACCAGCGTGGCTGCGGGCGGAGCACGCCGCACGCGAGCTTGCACGACAACACGACGTGGCACCTCGTCGCCGACATCGAGGCGCTGCGCGTCCATCTCGGCATCGAGCGCTGGCAGGTGTTCGGCGGGTCGTGGGGCAGCACGCTCGCGCTCGCCTACGCCGAGACACACCCCGACCGCATCACCGAGCTCGTGCTTCGCGGCATCTTTCTCCTGAGCGACCGCGAGCTGAAGTGGTTTTATCAATGGGGCACGAGCGAGCTCTTCCCCGACGCCTTCGAGGCGTACCGCGACGCCATCCCGGTCGAGGAGCGCGGGGACTTCATCAAGGCGTATCACCTGCGTCTCACGAGCGACGACCCCGCGGTGCGCACCGCGGCCGCGAAGGCGTGGAGCATCTGGGAAGCCGCGACGAGCTACCTTCACGTCAACGCCGACTACGTATCGCGCGCGGGGGAAGACCGGTTCGCGCTCGCGTTTGCGCGCATCGAGTGCCACTACTTCGTGAACCGCGGCTTCTTCGAGCGAGAGACGCAGCTTCTCGACGACGTCGGAAAGATCCGGCACCTGCCGTGCGTCATCGTGCAGGGTCGCTACGACGTCGTCTGTCCCATGGTGACCGCGTGGGCCCTCCACCGCGCCTTCCCTGAAGCGACCCTTCGCGTCGTCCCCGACGCCGGCCACTCCGCGTTCGAGCCCGGCATCGTCCACGAACTCATCGCCGCGACGGATCGCTTCGGCTGAACGTCGGTCGTCAGCGACGCTGTAGCTTCGTCGTGCTCTGGAGGTAGTTGCGACCACCCGTGCAGTTGTCGGTCTGCGGCTGCAGGACGGCCGTGTTGCAAGATGCGTCGAATCCGACTTGAAAAGACGCCGAGTACCACCACTAGCAGAGCGCCGGTCCGTAGGTGGTGACGACGCTGAATTCGCCGCCGTCGAGCTCGTACGTCCCATACGCCAGCGGGCTTCCACACAGGTTCGCGTCGGACGTGCCAGCCACGAAGCGACCACTGCCGTCGAACGAAAACGTGTACGGCGAACCGTCGGCGGGCGAAGCGTCCCAGGTGCCGGCGAGCTTGCAACCACCGGCTGACAGCGGAGGCGGATTGTCGCTCCCGTTCAGCGGCGAAGCGTCGGTGCGTGCGTAGGTGAAGACGGCGCCAGAATCGTCGCTCCCCTGAAACGCTTGCCCATCGGCCGAGAACTGGAGCGACGCGATCATGGTGCTGCCCTGGTGCACCAGGTCGAGCTGGCCGGTGCCCAGAAGATAGAAGTCGCCGGTAAAGTCGCTCTCCGACAGCCCGCCCCCGTCACCAGTTTCGAGCGCGCGATAGCGCCCATTGCCGCCGAATTCGAGCGCGTATTGGACCCCGAGGAGCCTGCCACCGGGACACGGCACCCATCGACCGACGAGCGATGCGCGGCGATCGTCGCGCGTCGCGCCCGACGGAGGTGGTCCCCATTTTTTCGTGGGCGCGGTGGCCCCGGCGCACGTCGCCTCCACCGTCGCAGTCGTCGGTGTGGGCTTCACGTCGACGTCGATGGTGTCGATCGCGCACTCCGACGGGTGCTGAGGCGAGGTCACGATGCCGGAGTCGAGAGGCTGGGTCCGCGAGGTCACAATGCCGGAGTCGAGGGATTGGTTCGGCGAGGTCATGATGCCGGAGTCGAGGGGCTGCTCGGGCGACGTGCTGACGCCGGAATCGTGCTCGCTCCCGTGCGCCTTCGCGGGCTGCTTCGTGTCGCCCAGATCGACCTTCGACCCACAACCACCGAGCAAGAGCGCGGCCGATACACATGCAAAGTATTTCATCATCGAACCTCCGCTCGTAAGATGGGTTCGGGTCGCCGCTTTGATCATCGGCTCGTCCGAGCTTCGCTCTTCGTGAGCAAGCTGCGTACACGGCGCGCGGCCGGCGCGGTCGGATTTGCTGCAAGGAATGCCCTCGCTTTTTCGTGCGCGCCGGCGACGTCGCCTCGCGCCGCAAGGATCTCGATGCGCAGGACGTCGGCCTCGAGCGCGAGGGTGCCGTGCGCATACTCGCGCTGATATTGCTCGAGCGCCGCGCTGGCCGTCGACAGGTCAGCGCGGGCAAACGCCCCCTGAGCGAGCTCGAAGGCGCGCAGCTCATCGGAGAGGTTCGTAGGTTCGACCACCTGTGTGGTCGCAGCGCGCGCCGCCTCGACGGTCGGGGCCCGCTTCGCCGTGAACGGTACCCTGGGCGGCGCACGGCGGTCGTCACTCGCCGGCTCGTTCGCCGGCGCGGGCAGGGCCTTCTCGTCGGAGACGTCTCGCGGCGTGCGCGCGTGTGGCGCAGTGGCGTGCCGCTCGGTTTCCGTTCGCGCCTTCGTCGGCGGCGTGGAGAAAAGTCGAGGCACGGTTACGAGCGTCGCCGTCACCACCGCGCCCAGGATCATGCCCTGCAACGCCGAGACGAGGATCGTCTTCGTGACGAATCCGCTGGCCGCGGCCTTCGACGCGAATGCGCTGGCGACGGTGACGCCTGCGCCGAGTGCCGACGCGCGACGGAGGGCATCCGAAGGCGTCTCTCGCCTCCCCGCGCGGATGAGCGACGCTGCGAATCCGTCGGGCTCTGCTTCGGAGAGTCGCATGGGATCGCTCATGGCGACGCCTTCTGACGGTAGTGCGCCGACCGTGCCTTGAAGTCTTCACGAGCGCGCCTGGCACGACGCAGAGCAGTCACGGAGTGGCCACGCGCGCGAGGACGGGGCCGAGCACTGGCGCGAGGCCGCCCATCACGTTGATGAAGCCGCTCAGGTAGCGGTCGGTCGCGGGGACGTAGAGCATGAAGCTCTGGTAGCCGGCAGTGCCGCCGAGGTGTCCGATCGCGCTGTCGCCGTCGGAGGTGATCTGCATGACGCCGAAGCCGTAGCCGGTCTGTCGCGTCTCGGACTCGATTGCGGTCTGGAAGGCGAACATGGACTCGATCGTGGCCGGTTGCGTAAAGAGGGCGCCGGCTCGCAGGTGCTGCAGAAACCGCGTGAGATCGCCGGGTGTGGTGATCAAGGAGTGGCCGCCCGACGCGCCGGCCATCGAAGGGTCGACGCGCGTGACGTCGAGAAGCTCATCGTTCACCGGCTGGTAGCCGTGCGCGCAGGCGGGGCACTCCGGGTCTCCGGGGTCCGGCAAGGTGGTGTGATCGAGGCCTTGCTCGCGAAGGAGAACTCCGCCGGCGCGAGGAGCCGAGTGTAGCAATCGGGCGCGTAGCGGCGCACGACGTGAACGGTGTCGCCGTGGTCCTCGAGCAGATGCGCGACCCCCGTGGTGATGATGCCGAAATACCGTTCCATCCTCTGGAGAGCGGTCCCCAGATCGTCGGCCGTTCCGATCACATAGTCGATCACGTCGAAGTGTCCCCATGGCAAGCGCTCGGCCGCATCGATGCCGATGGACTCGCTCCCGGTGCGGCCGATGATGTCCTGCCAGAGCGCGATCCACGCGGAGTGAGGGAAGCGCGCGTCGACGTCCGTCAGCGCCTCCGTGAGGCCCCGGGTCTTCGCGAGCGCCGCCGCGTCGAGCCCGAGCGCCTTCGCCGCGCCTAGGGTCGCGCGTACGGTCTTGGCGTTGACGGTTCCGGGCACGCGCGGAGGATATTCGAGTTCCGTGAGAGGACGCGTCGCTCGACGAGATCGCCGTCTTTCCCGCGCAATTTCGCCTGTACTGGCGATCTCGACCAGGCCCTCACCGCCGCAACTCAGCAACCGCACCGCGACACTCCGCCATAGCAGGTGCACGAACAGAATGAGCCGGCGCCGGGCGTGCAGCCAAAGCCGGGGTAGCCGTCGGGTTTGCCGGTGCAATCCAGGCCTCCTTCGGTGCAGCAGGGGGTGAGCTCCCCGCTGCTGAACGAGTTCGCGCATTGCGGAGCGGTGCTCGCGTTCGGACCACACGTGACGACACGGTCGAACTCCCACGTTCCCTTCTTGCAGACGATTTCGACGCGCCAGGAGTTGCTGCACGGCCCCGCACAGCGCAGCGAGGATGCAGCGCATGGAGTTCCCGCCGGCGCTGGACTCTCGCAGTCGGGTACCACCGGCGGCGTGCCGCCCGCACTGCCCGCGCCACCCGTCAGCGGCGGCGCGTGCCCTCCGGCGCCGCCCGCGGACTGGTGCCCAGCGCCGGCCCCCGCGCCGCCGGTCCCACTGGCTCCGCCGGTCATCGATGGCTCATGACCGCCGCCGTCCACCGATGAGTCCACTCGGGTGACTCCGCCGCACGCGACGACCATTGCCCCCGCGATGCTCAGCGCTCGCATTCTGACCATGACGCCCGTGCAGCATGGCGCATGCCATGACCCGATTCAGGCGACTCTCATCGTTGTGGCGCAAGTTGTGCCACGCTTGACGCTGGTCGTCGTATGGTCCCGGGGTCATGCCAACGAGGTTCATCAAAGGCGATATTCTGGACGCTACGGACACGCGCGTGGGTAAGCGCGCCGTCGTTTTTGGAGCCGATTGCGCCGGCCGGATGGATGCCGGCATCGCCGTCGCCATTGCTCGGCATTGGCCGGCATTCGCGGAAGCATTCAGTGAGCATTGCACGACCACACGGATGCAGCTCGGAGACGTCTTCTCGTTCAAGCAGGGCGAGGTCGTCGTCTACGCCGTTGGCATTCAGCGCGATGGTGGCAAGCCGAAGCTCGCGGCGCTCGAAAGAGGGCTAGCAAAGATGGCACTGCTCGCGGAGGCGGACGAAGTCTCGGTCGTTCTCTTGCCGCGCATCGGCTCCGGGAAAAACGGCCTGGATTGGGACCGCGTGAAGCGCATCCTGAGCGCGATCGGAAAGAATGCTCCCATGGAGCTGCTCGTCTACGAGCAGTTCGTCCGAACGCCCGCGAGCGCGACCGACTGAGAGACCCGATATCTGCTTGCTCCCATCGCGACTCGAAGCACCGGCGGCTCGTCCCCGGGCGTCTCCCTCAGTGCCCGCCGGCCGGCGCTCCGCCCATGCGCGGCCGTTTCGTCAGGAACAGCGCGGGGATCATCAGAAACGTGATCACGGCCAGCATGCGCAGGACGTCGAGGTAGGCGAGCGTCGTCGCCTGACCGACGACTTGACGGTAGAGGATGCCGGTTGCCCTTCGGGCGGCTTCGGGGGCACTTGCGCCGGCGTGCTGGAGGGCACCGGTGATGCGATCGAGCCTCGAGGTGACCTGCGGGTCGAAGCGCGTGATGTGTACCGAGAGGTCGGCGTGATGCGCTTGCGCGCGGCGAGCGATCATCGTCGTCACGAAGGCGATCCCGATGTCGCCGCCCATGTTGCGCGACAGATTTACGATGCCCGAGACCGCGTTGTTCTTCTCCGGTGGGACACCGGCGAACACGACCTGGTTGATCGGGACGAAGAGGAACGCGAGGCCCGCCGACTGGTACACGCGGAGCAGCATCGCGTGCTTGAAGTCGATGCCCTGATAGAGATGCTGGCCCATGTAGAACATGGACATCGACAGGATGAAGAAGCCGAACCCCACCATGTAACGAGGGTCGACGCGCGACACCATCCGCCCCACGAAGGGTAAGAGCAGGATCACCACGAACCCGCCCGGTGAGAGCGCCATCCCGGCCTGCTCCGCCGTGTAGCCCATCATGATCTGCATGTACTGAGGCAGGAGCACGGTCGAGCCGAAGAGGGCCATGCCGAGCGTCAGCATCATCAGGTTCGCCGCGGCGAACGTCGGGTTCTTGAAGAGGCTCACGTCCACGACGGGCTTCGGATGATGGAGCTCCCAGAACACGAACGCGACGAGCGACACTGCCGCCACGACGCTCGCCCACACGATGAACGACGAGTTGAACCAGTCGTCCTCTTGCCCCTTGTCGAGCACGAGCTCGAGCGCGCCGAGGCCGACGGCGATGAGCGAGAGCCCCCAGTAATCGACGCCGCCCGACCGTTCCTTGGCGAGGGCGAGGTGCGGCGGATCGGTGACGACCCGGTTCGACAGGAACATCGAGATGAGCCCGACTGGGATGTTGATGAAGAACACCCATCGCCAGGAGAAGTTGTCGGTGATGAAGCCGCCGAGGGTCGGCCCGATCGCCGGCGCGAGGACGACGGCCATGCCGTAGACGGCGAACGCCATGCCGCGTTTCGCCGGCGGAAATGTATCGGCGAGGATGGCCTGCTCGCTCGGCCCGAGGCCGCCACCGCCGAGCCCCTGCATGATGCGGAACAGGATGAGCCAGCCGAGCGACGGCGCCACGCCGCAGAGAAACGAGCTGATCGTGAAGAGCGCGACGCACGACATGTAGAAGCGCTTGCGCCCGACCTTCGTCGAGATCCACCCGCTGATGGGGAGGATCACGGCGTTCGACACGAGGTACGAGGTGAGCACCCACGTGCTCTCGTCCTGCGTCACCGAGAGATCGCCCGCGATGTGCGGGAGCGAGACGTTGGCGATGCTCGTGTCGAGCACCTCCATGAACGTCGCCATGGTGACGACGAGGGCGATGGCCCACGGGTTTCGCCCGCCCGTCCACCCCGTCTCCATGTACGCGGGGCGGGCAGCGGCGGCAGCCTGAGTCACCGGACCCTGACCTCCGGCTCCACGCTCATGCCGGGACGAAGGGCGGGCATTCCCGTCTGGTTCGGATCGAGGTCGATGCGCACCGGGATGCGCTGCACGACCTTCACGTAGTTGCCGGATGCGTTCTCGGGCGGCAGGAGGCTCAGGCGAGAGCCGGTGGCGCCGGTGATCGATCTGACGGCCCCGCTCATGTTCACGCCGAGCGCGTCCACGTGGACGTCGACGCGCTGGCCCGGGCGCATGTCGCGAAGCTGGGTCTCGCGGAAGTTCGCGGTGACCCAGAGGTTCTTCGTCGCGGAGATCGCGAAGAGCTGCTGCCCGGGCGCGACGCGATCGCCGATCGAGACGGCCTTCTTGCTCACGATGCCGTCCACCGGAGAGATGACGCGTACGTAAGAGAGGTTCAGCTGCGCCTGCCGGAGCCCGGCGCGCGCCAGGTTCAAGCTCGCCTCGCGCACCATGAGCGACGCCTTCTTCGTATCGAGCTCTCGCGGCGCGTTCGAGCGGATCTCGACGAACTTCGCGCTCGCCTGCGACGCCTGGGCGGACGCTTCGCGCACCCGGTCTTTCGTCGCGGCGAGGCTCTGCTGCATGGCGCGAACGCCCGCCGCGGAGGCAGCCGCCGCGCTGTCGGCCCTGTCGAACTCGGCTTGCGAGATGGCCTGCGTCGCGAGCAGCGCCTGATCACGCGTGCGGTCGAGCTGCGCCTGGCGATCGTTCGCCTTGGCCTGCTCGAGCTGGGCTTCGAGCTGGCTCACCTGCTGCTTTGCCGCGCTGACGTTGGCGGCGGCAGAAGCGATGCTCGACTGCGCGTTCGACGTGGCGCTCAGGTTCGTCGCCTGGGTGATGTCGACGTTCGGGTCCTCGACCTTGAGCTGCGCTTCGGCCTGCGCGACCTGCGCTTCGGCCTGCTCGACGAGCACCTGGTAGTCGGTCGGATCGAGCTCGAGCAGCACGTCCCCGGTCTTCACTTCTTGACCTTCGCGGACGGCGGCGCTCGTCACCGTGCCGGTGACCCGCGCGCCGACGGAGCTGATGTCGCCGTCGATCTGCGCGTCGTCCGTCTCCTCGAAGTGTCGCTGCTCGAGGTAGTACGCGGTGCCGCCGATGGCGGCGACGACCGCGACGGCGATGAATATCGCCCGCTTCTTCCCGCTGTTCTTCGGCTTGGCTGGCGCCTGGGAGACGGGGGCAGACGGCGCGTTGGCCGGAGCGGGCGCGCCAGGCGCTGCTCCAGCGGCCGCGCCCTTCGGGGCGATCCGTTCAGTGCTGGTGGTGTCCATTGGGGGCGCGCGCCGCGCGTTCTTCCTTCGAAGAATCTCGGTAACTAGCTCGGACGCGACCTGTCTTACGTCAAGGCCACGGTTTCGCCCAGGGGGCTCGAAATCGCGCCGCTGGTATGCTCGCGCCCATGGAAATCGAAGCCGTCGACCCGCCGGGGTGCCACGACCACGAGTCCCCCTCCATCGACATGGTCATCCGGGCGAGGGGACGCGATCTGGGCGGATTCACGGTTCGACGCTCGCTGCCGTCGCCGCGCAGGCGGCTGGTAGGTCCGTTCGTCTTCTTCGATCACCTCGGTCCCGTCAGGTTCGAGGCCGGGCGCGGCATGGACGTGCGGCCGCATCCTCACATCGGGCTGGCGACGGTGACGTACCTGTTCGAGGGCGAGATCTTCCACCGCGACACGCTCGGGTCGGCGCAGTCGATCCGTCCCGGCGACGTCAACTGGATGACGGCCGGGCGCGGCATCGCTCATTCGGAGCGCACCGCCCCCGAATACCGGAGCGCGTCCCACGAGTATCACGGCATCCAGGCGTGGGTGGCGTTGCCCCGCGCGCACGAGGAGACCGCGCCGTCGTTCGTCCATCACCCGAAAGCGACGTTGCCGCTGATCGAGCTCGCGGGCGTCGAGCTCCGGCTCATCGCGGGCGTCGCCTACGGGGCGCGCTCTCCGGTCGAGACGTTCTGGCCGACGCTGTACGCCGACGCGAAGCTCGACGCGGGAGCGACCCTCGAGCTCCCCGACGGCATCGAGGAGCGCGCCGTCTACGTCGCGACGGGACGCATCACGTCCGCCGGGGACGTCTTCGAGCCGGGCGACATGGTCGTCTTCTGCAAGGACGCCTCGGTGTCGGTGAAGGCCGTTGAACCGACGCGGCTCCTGGTGCTCGGCGGCGCCGCCATGGACGGCGAGCGCTTCATCGACTGGAACTTCGTCTCGAGCTCCGAGGCACGCATCGAGCGCGCCCGGGACGACTGGAGGGCGCAGCGATTCGGGAAGGTCCCCGGGGACGACAAGGAGTTCATTCCCTTGCCGGAGCGCTGAGCGTCAGGAGCGAAACGTTCGCTTCCCTGCGACACGCCGGCATTGCAACCGAAACGTGAGCCGGCCTAGCGTCTCTTCATCGACACCCGGGACTATCTCCTTCGTTCAATCGAGCTCGCCGCCGAGACAGTGCGGAACGGGCGGGGCGGACCTTTCGGCGCCGTGATCGTGAAGGACGGGGTCGTCATCGGGGAGGGGGCGAACCGCGTCATCGGCGACAATGATCCGACGGCCCACGCCGAGGTGACGGCGATCCGCGCCGCCTGCGCGAAGCTGTCGAACTTCGTGCTCGCCGGCTCGACGATCTACGCGAGCTCGGAGCCGTGCCCGATGTGCCTCGCGGCGATCTACTGGTCGCGCATCGACTCCATCGTGTTCGCCTCGGACCGGCTGGTTGCCGCCCGCGCCGGCTTCGACGACGGCTTCTTCTACGACGAGATCGCGCGCTCGCCGGCCGACAGGCGGGTTCCGATGCAGCAGATAGAGATGCCCGAAGGCGTGAAGATCTTCGACGAATGGTCGGCGAAATCCGACAAAGTGCCGTACTGAGGTCGCCGAGGGGTGCACGCCGACGCGCGTGACGTGAAGGGCTCCCAGGGGCCCGGATGCACCCCGCCTTGACGAATATTACAGCGGTAATATTATGATGGTCAGGGACCATGAACGCCAAGGTCGAGCAGCGAGAGCGGTCGCACGAGACGATCCTCGAATCGGCCGCGAAGCTCCTGCGTGAGAAGGGGATCTCGGGCGCGCGCGTCGCGGACGTGATGAAGGGCGCGGGCCTCACCGTCGGCGGCTTCTATGCGCACTTCGCGTCGAAGGAGGAGCTCATCGACGACGCGCTTCGTCGCACCGCGGGAGAGATGCGGGAGCGGCTCTTCGCGCGCCTCGGCGAGAAGCCCGCCGCGGACCGCGCCGAGGTCGTCCTGAAGCGGTACCTGTCGGCGTTGCATCGGGACGAGGCGACCCTCGGATGCCCCATGCCGGCAGTCGTCGGAGAGGTGGCGACGAGCGCGCCGGAACACCGTGCCGTGCTGGCCGACCAGGTGACGGCGATGGTGACGGAGCTCGAAAATCACGTCCCGGCGAGGGAAGGGCTGTCGCGCCGTCACCTCGCGCTCGGGCTCGTCGCGTTGATGTACGGCGGGCTGTCGCTCGCGCGCGCCGTGAAAGGCACCGCGCTCTCCGACGAGATCTTGCGCGCGTGTCGCGCCCTCGGGCGCAGCGTGGCGCGCCCCGACGAAGGTTAGCGCCACGGGAGTACGCACGCCCTTCAGAGCAGCGTGTTGTGCAGGATGATACTCGCCATAGAGAAGTAGATGACGAGGCCGCTGACGTCGACGAGCGTCGCGACGAAGGGCGCCGACGCGCTCGCCGGATCGAACCCGAGCTTCTTCAGGGCGAATGGCAGGAGCGAGCCGGCGACGGTACCGAACGTCACGACGCCCACCAGGCTGCCGGCGACGGTCATGGCGATCAGGATGTAGTGAGGCCCGTAGAGCGGCGCTACCGCTTGCCAGAGGACGATGCGCAGGAAGCCGATCGTGCCGAGGGCGAGGCCCAGAGTGACGCCCGCGGCGACCTCCCGCCGGGCGACGCGCCACCAGTCCCTGAGGCGTAGCTCGTCGAGCGCCATCGCGCGGATCACGATGGTCGTCGCCTGCGAGCCGGAGTTACCGCCGCTCGAGATGATCAGCGGGACGAAGAGCGCGAGCACGACGGCGCGAGCGATCTCGTCCTCGAAGTGGGCCATGGCGCTCGCGGTGAGCATCTCCCCGAGGAAGAGCGCGGAGAGCCAGCCTGCCCGCTTCTTCACCATCTTGACGAGGTCGACGGCGAGATACGGCGCGTCGAGGGCCTCGGTGCCGCCCATCTTCTGGATGTCCTCGGTCGCCTCTTCCTGGACGACGTCGACGATGTCGTCGATGGTGACGATGCCGTGGATCTTGCCGTCGGCGTCGAGCACCGGCACCGCGACGAGATCGTTCTCCGCGAACACACGGCTCACCGACTCTTGATCCTGATCCGCGCGCACGAAGAGGAAATCACGGTGCATGATGTCCTTCACGCGGGCCGACGGCTCCGACGCGAAGAGCTCGCGCAAGGACACCACGCCGAGCAGGTGCTGCTGCTCGTCGAGCACGTAGACGTAGTAGAGCGTCTCGAGGTTGGTGCGGGCCTGCTTGCGCAGGTAGCCGATGGCTTCGCCGACCGTCATGTCGGGGCGCACGCGCGCATAGCGGGTGCTCATCAGACCGCCGGCCGCGTCTTCCTCGTACGCGAGGAGCGCCATGACCTCTTCGCGCGTCGGCGCGTCGAAGAGCGTGATGAGCTCGTCGCGCTCCTCGGGCTCGGCCATCTGCACGAGATCGACGGCGTCGTCGGGTGCCAGCAGGCGGATGAGCGAGCGCCGCTTCGCGGGCGGGAGCGACATCAGGAGCGCGTACTGATCGCGCGTCGTGAGACCGACGAAGAACTCTTCCTGATCTTCGCGAGCGAGGAGAAGAAAGCCGCTCTTTCTATCCTCGGTCGAAAGGACGACCCACGCGTCCCAAAGATCTTCGCTCGACAGACCCTGGCTCTGTTCCGCTTCGGTCTCGATCATGGGAAATCTCCGGCTAAGAAGGGAGACACGCCTACCACGCCAGGTGCCGTCGGCGAAACGCGAGGTTGCGCTCGCCACGTTCATGTCACGGGAGGGGACGTAGCGAAGCGCCCCGGTCGTCGGCCGGACGGAGTGGTCGCCCTATTGCGGCTCGACGTTCGTTCTTCGAGACTCGACGGCGACGTTGCCGCTCTCGGTGATGCCGGTCGAAGGGGCCTCGACGTACGTCTCGGGGTCTTCCGTCGTGGCGTCGAGGCCGTCCAGCACCTCGAGCCCCGGCGTTTCGCGGACGCCGCTCCAGCCCTTCCGGATGAGCGCATCGAAGCGCGCGGTGAGCGTCGGGTTCTCGCCGTGACGGTAGAGCCGCGCGCAGCGCTCTGCCCGCTGCTGGAACAGGGCGCGGTCTCCGCGCAGCGACGCGATGCGCGCGCCGACCTCGGAGCACCATCCGAGATGAATCCCCGACGCGCCCTCGGCCGACAGCGCGGCTTCTGCGAACGTCACGTGCCGCTCCGCCTCGCCGTGGTCGCCGGCACGCGCCGACGCGAGCGAGAGCGAGAGCGCGATCCCCGACGTGGGCAAGTCGTTCCGTAGCGCAGCGTCGAGGTAGCGCTTTCCGTCGTCGACGGCGCGCTCCACGGCGCCGGACAGCTCGAGCAGCGTCACGTGCAGCGCCGCGAGCAGCGCCCAGTCCGCGTCGCCGGGAGACGAACCCGCGAGCGCTGCTTCCACCTCCGCGAGACCCGCGCCGTATTTGCCGCGACACCGCGCGACGTGCGCCTTCGCAAGGTGGACCCGTTGCTTCCAGCCCGGTCTGGTCGCCAGCACCGTGGTCATGGCGGAGAGCGTTCGCTTGAGGCCGAGCACGTCGTCGAAGATCGCATAGAGGTTGAGGTACGGTACGAGCTCGCTCACGCGGGTCTCGAGCAAACCGCCGGACTGCACCGAGAGCCGCTCGCAGTTCCGTCGTGCGGCCTCCGAGGACTCGGTCATGCCGCACGCGAGGTAGTAGCGAGCGCGACAGCTCTCCGCGAGATTCGGCATGAACGCGGCGAGCGCGTCGACGTGCGGGAGCGTCTCTCTAACGGCGTACTCCGCCTCGAGCGAGCAGAGCTGGCCGAGCGAGCTCGTCTCGAGCGCCATCCGGGTCAGAGGGTCGATTCCCTCTCCGATGAAGCCGCGGAGGTCCTCGTAGATCGACGAGATCGCTGCGCGCGCCTTCCAGTACCTTCCGCGCACGGCCATCGAGAAGGCGTCGATGAGCCGGATCGTGAGCCCGACGGCGGGCGACAGCACCGCGAACGGCGAGAGATCCGGGATGGCGCCGAGGAGCGACGGATCGCACATGAAGCGCGCGCAGATCGTCGCCAGCGTCCCGAGCTGACAGAGCCTGCGGAGGGCGCCGACCGGGTTCACCCCCGGCGTTCCCTCGCAGCGTTCCTGGGCGAGCGCGAACGCCATTCCGAGACGCGCGGGCGGCTCGACGTCGGTCCGTGCGTGAAAATCCTCGAGCGCCGTCAACCACGAGAGCTCGCGTAGAAAATGAGCGACGTGCGGCGCTGCCCGTTCGGGTAGCCCACGATAGACGGCGTTGATGACGAAGCCGGCGCCGTGCTCGGCGCGGAACGCTCTGCCGTACTGGTCGCTCGCGACCATCGCCTCGACGGTGTCGAGGACGACCGGCGCGCGGACGACGGGCTCTTCCGGATGCGCGTCGACGAAGTCGCGGAAACGGTTCAACGCATCGCCGGCCAGCTCGAATCGGCCCGCGTGAAAATAATGATGGGCGGCGTAGATGGGATTCGCGACACGCGCCGTGTGAGCCGCGAGGCGCTCGTGCAGCGCGCGCTTGTCGGCGAGCGAGAGCGCGGAGACGACGAAGGTTCGGTGGGACTCGCGCGTGAAGCGGCACCGATCGTCGAGCAGCGTGACGAGGCCGGCTTCGAGCAGCGCAGTGAGGGCGTGATGCGCGCGCGCCCGGTCGCCGGCGAACGCGATGTCGGGATAGTCGACGAGCGAGAGGATGGCGTCGCGATCGAGCGCCAGCACCGAGAGCAGCGCCCGCGCGTCGAAGGAAATGCCGTCGATCCGGCGCACGACGTCGGTTCCCTGCGTCAGGGCCCGTGCGAGAGCGTCGGGGTCGCTCCCGATGATCCACGCGCCGCCCGCGTACTGAGCAAGGCCGAGATCGACCAGGGCCTGCGCGCCGTCGAGCAGCTCACGCGCGTTGCCCTGGGTCATCGTGTGCGCGATCTCCGCGAGCACATCGAGGTTCGGCACCTCGCCGAACAGCGACGACAGGAGTGCGCGCGTCTCGGGTGCCGAGAACGTCGAGAGCTCGATCCTCTTGGAAGAAGAGAGAATGAGGGAAAGCGCGGCGTCGTTCGGCCGGATCTTCTCGGTATCGACGGTGGTGAGCAGCAGGAGCCGGCACCCCACCGTCGCCGTCGAGAGCAGCGCGAGCGTCGCGAGCGACTCCTCGTCGACGAGGTGCAGGTCGTCCACGGCGATGGCCAGCGGGCGGGTGCGGCTCAATTCGCGGAGGCCCTCCGCGAGCAGCTCCACGGCGCGACCGCGTCGCTCGCCCGCGTTCGCGGCGAGGTCGGCTCGCGTCGCGAAGGCAGCAGCCGCTTCGGGCTCCGTCTCGGCGAGCGCCCGTATCACGGCGTGCATGACGGCGAACGGCGCGCCGCTCCCGGCGACTGCACCCGACGAGAGCACCGAGAACCCGGCGATCTTCGCCTCGAGCATTGCGGCAGCGAGCAGGCGCGAACGGCCGACGCCGGGCGCGCCGGCGATGACGACGGCCGAACCCTTGCCGCGAATGGCGCGTAGCGCGCGCCGTACGATCGGCACGAGCTTGTCGCGGCGACCGGCGAGCGCGGGAGTCGCGAGATAGGCGTGCGCGACCGCCGGCGCTTCACCCGAGTCGAGCGACGCGATCGACGTGAGCCGCTCGAACACCTCTGCGGCGGAGGCTGGTCGTCCTGCCGGCTTCAGACTGAGGAGCTCCAGCACCAGCCGGTCGAGCGACTCCGGAACGTCGGGCGAGAAGCGCGACGGCCACACCACCGGGTACTTCCAGAGCTCCTGGAGCTCCTTGATCGAGCGCGCGGGGTACGCGTGGCGCCCGGTGAGCGCGTAATAGAGACACGCGCCGAGCGAGAAGAGATCCGTCCTGCCATCGACGATCTGGTAGTCGATGCACTCCGGCGCCATGAAGGGCGGCGTGCCGACGACGAGCTTCGGGATGCCGATCGGCGTCATCGCGCCGAAGTCGATCAGCTTCGCAGTGCCGTCTTCCGCGCAGTGGATGTTGTGCAGCGTCACGTCGCGGTGAACGAGTCGCCTCGAGTGAAGGATCGCGAGCGACGATGCGATGTCGCGGATCAGCGAGCACGCCGGTCCGGGGGGTAGCGGCGCACGCTGGCGCAGCGTCGCGCCGCGCAGCCACTCCATCGTGTAGTACGGGCCGTCGTCGTCGACGCCGTAGTCGTACACCTCGATGATCTTCGGGTGGGCGAGCTCGGCGAGGACGTAGTACTCACGCTCGAGGAGCGACTGGGCGCGCTGCACGTCCTTCGCCGACGGGAGCTTGTCGGCTGCGACGCGCTTCATCGCGACGTCACGACCGGCATGAGCGTCGAACGCCTTGCTGACTGCCGCGGAGCCCCCGACCCCGAGGACCCCCTCGATGCGATAGCGAGCGTTCACCATGGAGAGCGCTTGTTCACGACTCTCTAACTTAGCCTGAAGCCTCCGTCGTTGCATCGACACGTGGCGCGACGTCGCGGCTGTATGTAGGGCGGATGTACCGCGCACCGACACGCGCGGTTACGAGAATGGCGGCCACGAATATCAAGGTGCCTGCGTGTTCGATGAAACCGTCTCGTGTGTAACCGTTTCTGACGAGCGGCACGCCCAGTGTAAGAGCCAGATAGAAGCCAAGAGGAAGGAAGACGTCGCGTGAGGAGGGCTTCATCGAGACGCTCCGCGGATCGCCCACCGGCCGCCCGCCACCAGAAGCCAGAGCGCCGTCAGGTACGTCACGACGCCTTCGATCCGGTGTAGGTCCGCGTGTTGAACGCCTCCGAAAAGCCCCGGATGGGAACCGAGCGCCAGCCCCGCCGAGATGCGCCCGGCGTTGACGACGATCATCGAGGCGTAGGCGGCGAAGAGACAGAGCGATACGAAGAGCACCTTCCGCGCCGTCCCGTGGACCTCGCCGAGCAGGCAAAAGCACAGGCTGTAGAACGCGACGATGAGAAAGTTCACGCCCGCACACGCCGGCGCGATGAAGAGATGTCGGCTGTCGTCGGCGAAGCCCGCGCCGTGCTCGAACGAGAAGTGGCGTCCCGTCACGAGCTCGACGAGGGACGTCGTCGGCGCGAGCGCCCAGCAGAGGTCGTCCGCGGTCGCCGTCGAGTAGTGGCTCTTCAGCGCGTACCCGACGCCGACGACCACGGCGAGAAGCGCCACGTCGGTGACGGAGTACGCCATCGCGGGCTCATCGACGCGGCGGACGTTCGCGACGACGGCGCTCATCGGGCGAACGCGCTCCGTCGCGCAGTGCGAATTACGTAGGTCGTGATCGCGGCGCACAGCACGAGCCCGAGGAGCAGGTAGAACTCCGGTTCCGGCGCGGACTGCACCGGCTCCGAGACGGCGAGCTCCGAAACGCCGGCAGGGAGGGGGAGCGGCTGATTCACGTCGGTGCCGCTGCCCGGCTTCGTGCGCACGAGCTCCGAGACGGCGATGAACGACGTGTACGCCGTGAGCAAGCTGTACTGCAGCCCGAGCGCCGTGATGTCCTTCTGCGCCGCGGGCGACGGCTCGCCGAAGCCGAAGTCGGACAGCGTCGCGATGCGCGAGCGCGCCCAGAGAAAGGGCAGGGCGCGATTCTCGACGTGCGGCGACGCGTTCGCGGCGTCGAAGCGCTGCACGTAGGCGCCGCTGCCCGATGCGCCCTCGACGGTGATGGTGCCGTGGAGCGCGCCGCGGTACTTGCCCTGGACGACCACCGGGCGCGCCGCGAAGACGTCGGGGATCGACTTCGGTTCGACGTCGTAGGCGTCGAAGCCGTCGTAGCGGACCTTGATGCCGGTGAGCACCGGTGCGGCGATGTAGTCGCGGAACTTGTTGCCCGCGTCGGCGGCCTGCGCCGGATCCATGACGACGAACGGCTCGCCCTGTCCGGCTCTGGCGATGCCCTCGATGAGGAAGCGATTCACGCTGGAGCCGATGCCGAATGCGAACACGTTCGCGTCACCGAGCCGCGAGCGCACGAGATCGATCGCGCCCTTGTCGGCGTCGATGTACCCGTCGGTGAGGACCACGAAGCTCCGCGAGAGCCCCTTCACGCTCGAGAGCGTCAGGGCGCGCTCGAGTGCCGGCAGTAGCTCGGTGCCACCACCGCCGCGCTCCTTGTCGATCGCGGTGAGCGCGCGCTGCACGTTCTCCGGCGTCGCTGGGAGCGAGCGTGGCGACAGCAGATACGACGTGCCCGAGAAGAGCAGCACGTTGAACGCGTCCTGGGGCCTTAGCGACTTCGAGAGCTCGCGCAGCACGGTCTTCGCCGTGTCGAGCGGGAAGCCTTCCATGCTGCCCGACACGTCGAGGATGAAGACGTACTCGCGCGGCGGAAGGTCGGCGGGAGTGACGCGCCGGGGCGGCTCGACCATGAGCAGGAACTGCTTCTCGCTGCCGCCGTCGTAGAGCGAAAGCCCGGACTGGATGGACTGCCCGGCGAGCCCGTAACGAAGGACGAAGTCGCGGTTTCCGCCGTTCTTCTCGGCGGGGTCGAGCGAGAAACGCACGAGGCCCGGATTGTCGCGCGTCTCCTTCACGGAGTGCGTCGGACTCTCGACGGTCTGGACGGGGATACCGCTCGACAGCGTGCCCGAGAGCGCGAACGTCGACGGCGCGTCCGCGCCCGCGTGCAGATACGGCGTCGCGACGAAGGCGTCTCTGGCCTTCGCCTTTGCCGCGAGCTGGTTCGAGTAACGCGGGCCCACGACGGTCGGATAGACGAGCTCGTACACGCCGGCGGTCGGAACCAGGAGCTCGGCGTAGTTCAGCGTGACGTCGATGTGGTCACCGGGAAGGATGTTCGCGACGCTCATCGTGAAGACGTTGGGGCGGTCCTCCTCGAGCAGCGACGCGCTCTTGCCGGACTCCTTGGCGTGCTCGTATTCGCGCTTGGCCTGCTCGCGTTCCTTGATCTTCGCGGTGACCACCCGGTCGCCGATGGTCATCTTCATCCCGTGCACGGCGGCGCGCGTCGACGCCGGGAAGACGTACTTCGCGTGAATGGGGCGCTTGCCGCGGTTCTGGTAGCTCTGGGTGACGGTGACGTCGGCGACGACGCCCGAGATCGCCACGTCGACCTTCGTCCCGAGGAGCGGCATGCCGTCGACCGCCGGATCGCCGTCCTCGACGAGGAAGTATGGCGAGAGCGTCCTGTCGGGGTCTGGCTTCGGGGCGTCGACGGCCGACGCCGTTCGCCCTCCGAGCGCCAGGGCGGCGAACGCGACGAGACAGGTCAGCAGAAGATCGAGGAGCCGATATCGGGGTCCGGGCATCGAAGGAGCCTTTCCGCGCGGTGCGCGACGAGCAGAGGCCCCTTGTGCAACCTGCGTGCGCGGCGCCGGGTGCGGCGGCGGAACCCCCGGAACGGCCGGGAATCCGCGCGAAACCGGCTACGGCCCGTCACTGCTTCCGCCGGGTCCGTGTCGGGCGCGACACGCGCTCGCGTCGCCTTCGACACGGCTTGCCCGGGCCTCGCCATGGCGTCGGGAACGCCGCCACGGTAAAGGACGGCCATCATGTTGAGAGGCAGTCTCATCGCGCTCGTTACCCCGATGGCGCCGACCGGCGACATCGACTGGGACGCGCTGGCCGCGCTCGTCGAGTGGCACATCGAGTGTCGCTCCGACGGACTGGTCGCGGTCGGCACCACCGGCGAATCGCCGACCGTCGACTTTGCCGAGCACAAGAAGGTCATGGCCTTCATGGTCGAGCGCGCGAAGAAGCGTATCCCCGTCGTCGGCGGAACCGGTGCGAACGCGACGCGCGAGGCGATCGCGCTCACCCTCGCGGCGAAGGAAGTCGGTTGCGACGCCTGCCTCTCGGTGACGCCCTACTACAACAAGCCGACGCAGGAGGGCCTGTACCTCCACTACAAGGCGATCGCCGAGGCCGTCGCGATCCCGCAGTTTCTCTACAACGTCCCCGGGCGCACCTGCTGCGATCTGCTGGCGCCCACCGCTCTCCGTCTCGCGAAGGTCCCGAACATCGCCGGCATCAAGGAAGCCACGGGCGACATGGCCCGCGCGAAGGAGATCCTCGAAGGGCGCCCGAAGGGGTTCGCCGTCTACTCCGGTGACGACGCGACGGCGCGCGAGCTCATGCTCCTCGGTGGTGACGGCTCGATCAGCGTCACCGCGAACCTCATGCCGCTGGAGTATCGGCAGATGTGCGAGGCGGCGCTCAAGGGCGACGCCGGCGGCGCGCGCGCCATCGACCAGCGCATGGAAGAGCTCCACAAGGTGCTCTTCACCGAATCGAGCCCCATCCCCGTGAAGTGGGCGCTGGCCGAGATGGGCCGGATCGGGCACGCGATACGCCTGCCGCTGACGACGCTTTCCGAGCAGAAGCAGCCCGCCGTCCGCGCTGCCCTCGTGCGGGCGGGTCTCATCGCGAACTGACGACACGGCCGCTTGCGGCCGTGGGGCGCCGGGGCCATGTCCATATCGATGGCCGGTTCGGCGCCCGAGTGGTTCGACAGAGCAATCGCGACGCCGTGCACGGAGCACGTCATCGACGTGCTCGACTGCCCGATTCACTACCTGCGCTGGGGTGATCCCCGGAACCCTGGGCTCATGCTCGTCCACGGCGGCGCCGCGCACGCCCACTGGTGGAGCTTCCTCGCGCCGCTACTCGTCGAACACTACAGCGTCGTCGCGCTCGATCTGAGCGGTCACGGCGACAGCGGTCGTCGTGAGCTCTACCCGCGAAGGACCTGGGCCGAAGAAGTGATGGCGGTGAGCCGCGCCGCTGGCTTCGTCGGTCCGCCGATCCTCGTCGGTCACAGCATGGGCGGCCTGGTGTCCATCGTCACTGCGTCGCTCTATGGTGACGAGCTCGCCGGCACCATCATCGTCGACGCACCCGTTCGCCGTCCCGATCCGGAAAGCCAGGAGGGTGATCGCGGGAGCTCCTTCCGCAATCCGAAGACGTACCCCGACATAGCCACTGCGCGCTCCCGCTTCCGTCTCGTTCCGCCGCAACCGTGCGAGAACCAGTACATCCTCGACTACATCGCCGAGCACTCGCTCCACGAGGTCGAGGGCGGCGTCACGTGGAAGTTCGACCCCAAGGTCTTCGTCCTCGCGCGCCCCGAAGCGATGCACGAACACCTCGCCAGCGTCCGCTGCCGCGTCGCGCTCTTCCGAGGCGAGAAGAGCTACGTGGTCCCACCCGAAACCGGGGAATACATGTACCAGCTCCTCCACCGCAACGCGCCGCTGGTGAGCATCCCCGAAGCGCATCACCACCTGATCCTCGATCAGCCGCTGGCGTTCATAGCCGCGCTGAGAACGCTACTCGCCGACTGGGAACATTCGCTGCCGCGGCCGTGGGCGGCGGCGACGACGTAGAAGAGCAGTGTTCGGCGTGGCGTTCGAGCACGCCCTGTTCTCGCCGGTGAACGGTGAAGCGTTGAAGTCGCACCTGTTCAGCAAGCTCGGGGAAGACGCGACCTTTCAGCCGAGGCTGCGGCTCGATCGGTCGCGCCTCGCCACCGTTGCCATGGGGATCGCGACACATCTTCTTCAGCTTCTGGTGGCCGCTCATCGTGCTGATCGACTTTCCGGAGATCCTTCGTATTCGTCCCGTCGCCGCGGTGGTGTCACGGGTATCGCCGCTCGAGCGATGGCTCGAACGACTGGAAGGCACGCCCGTCGCGCGAGATGGTACCGAGCCGACGGCGTTCGCGACCGCAGCATTCATCGTCGGCGGGCTGCTCGTTTTCC
Organism: Polyangiaceae bacterium; assembly: GCA_036272055.1. Classification (GTDB taxonomy): domain Bacteria; phylum Myxococcota_A; class Polyangia; order Polyangiales; family Polyangiaceae; genus DASZVB01. Next base: position 26,212 of record DATAZL010000114.1, read on the forward strand.
TCATGGGGGTGGCAGGCATCTCGTCGATCCATTCGTTCCCCCTCAGCTCCTGTTTCACCAGCTCGTGAAGTGGAAGCACGACAGAGCAAAAAGGAGACGGCTGAGCGCCTTGATAGCCCGCCTCGTACGAGAGAATCATCGAGATCTCGATCGCAGAAGAGCCCACCTTCTCGTCTACGAATTCGAATTCCCCGTCGAGCCCCTCGAACGAAAGCCTCAAGCCGAGCTCCCGCGCAAACTCCTCGCCGACGTGCGGCTGTAGCGCGCGTCCCGCTGTCCGCTTCCGTTTCAAGGAGCTTTTCGGGTGGTGGCCGTGGAGCTTTCAAAGCACGCCCCTCCGCATTGCGGGGAACGAGTCAGTGCGCGAGCGACGTCACTTGATTGCGCAGATATATTTGTTGCAGCGAGCCGCCGCGACATGAGGCCGACGAGAGACGGCTGCTTGGCGTCCGCCTGCGCTTCGTCACACCGAAAGTCACATTCGATTAGGGGGGAGCCCTCCACGGCGCAGTCGTCGGCGACACGACGCTTTCGGAGCACGTCTTCGGCGTGTCGGCGACATGCCGTTCCGCAGCTCACGCCGGCACTTCGTCCGGCGTGATCAGGCCATGGACTTTCCATCCGACGCGCAAGAGCCAGGTTCTCGCCGGCACCACCGGCGCGTCTCTCGGTGGGCGTCTTACTCGCACCGTGAAGCCGTCGAAATAGGGTGCGGTCGAGAGCTCGTCGAACGCCGCAGGCGTAGGCGGAGCCACGCCTACAGCGTGATGCCGGTGATTCTGCAAGACGTAAACAAGCGCGCGCTTCACCTCGAGCGGCGTCTTGAGCACGCGCGAGTGGTACCGATCGGCGAGCACCTGACCGTGCCGCCGCCAGCGCTTGTTCAGCCGGTAAGCGATGCGCCCCCCGAGCCCCTGCATCGCGCGCGAGAGCGCGTCTTTGCTCTCGGTTTCGACGATGAGACGGACGTGGTTCGATTGCGCGGAGAGCTGCACGAGACGGGTCCCGAACCGCTCCCTTGCCGCCCGCAGCGCATCGAAAACCAGCGTCGACATTGAACGGTGCCGGATGTTCGGCAATTCCGGCTACGAGCTTCATCGTGACGTGCACCGGATGCCGTGGCTTCAGCGTCGGGCGCGGTCCATGCGAAACGCTCGCTTTTCGCCCGTTCTTCGGCTTCCGCCCAGCGCCCGCGCGACGCCCGCCGTGCGTACGAACGGCAATCCGAGTTGCACCGGGCGCGTTCGCCGAGCCTTCCCCCGCGTCACTCTTAAAGTGTAGCGCACGCATACAAGAACGGAAGCCGCAATCGCCAGAATTTCACACCGCTGTTCGCTGTTCGCTGTTCGCTGTTCGCTCGAGCGACGTCACTTGATTGCGCAGAGGCATGCGGAGCTCGCCGCGAGCCGAACATTGCGGGGCATGCGCCACCCTATCGTCTCGCGGCGCGACTTGGTCAGCCGTTCGATGCGACGGAACGTTCCGCGAGGACCGGCGCGACAACGACGCCCGTGACGAGTTGCCGGTGCTTCGCGTCGTGGAAAAGTTGCCACGCTCGCGCAGCTTGACTGGGCAGAGCTCACTTCAGTGCTGCTGATCGGTACAGAGCTTGGACATAGGTCGACGCGCATCGAATGGCAGTGACGTTGACTGGGCGCCGTTCGTTCGATGTGACGAAGCGACAGGCAAGGACGGGCGAAAGAAACACTCCGTTCCAAAGCCCTACGAAGGCGAGCGACCACGCCGCTTGCGACGAGCCGCCGGCTCTTCGCGCCGCGATGGGAGCACTCAAAGGAACCGCGTATCCCAAGGTACTCCCGCGGCGCGTGTCTCAACCCGTGTGTTCGTACCGATACCCGGATTTGCTCATGTAGAGGCGGTGACGTCGGCCGGGCGTTTCAAGGTCGGCGCCTCCGTAGGCGACGTCTTCTTCGTAGACGGTGCAGACGCCGTCTTCGACCTGGAGCATTTTGGGGTTGTAGACGGTGAGGGGGCGGGACCTGAGGGCTTCGAGGGCGGCTCGCGCGGTGGCGTGGGGCGCGAGCTCGCGGAGGGTGACGTAGGTGGGGGCGGGGAGGTCGAGCTCGCCGCTTGCTTGAGACGCGAGCGCGGCGCTCGGGGAGAGCCAGCGATGGTCGACGACCTCGCCGCCATCGACGACGACGTTCGATCGCTGGAACTCGCACGCGAAGAACCAGGTGACGAATCGCTTGGGCAGCGCCTCCGGCGTGACCCAGCGCGAGAAGGCGACGAGCTCCGACGCGTCGAGGGTGACGCTCGCTTCTTCGGCGGCTTCGCGCACCGCGGCGTGGCGCGCGGCTTCGACGATGTCGTCGCTGCCGGCGTTGTTGCGATCGATGGGGTCGATGCGCCCACCCGGGAACACCCAGGCGCCACCGTGGAACGACAGATCGACGTTGCGCTGGAGCATCAGCACCTCGACCCCGGTCGTGCCGTCGCGAATGATGACCACGGTCGCGGACGGGAACGGTTCGGTGGCCATCGGAGCCCCAGCATAGGCCGCCCGGGGCCGCTGCCAAACTGGCAGCCCCCCGCAGGTTCCGTAACGTCGTCGCGTCACATTGACGGCGAACACGGGCGCGTCACGCGCGTCAAACGCGGTTTTCCGCGGATCCGAGACGGGCACACGCCTTGCTAATCCAGGAACGTTCGCGATGAAGTCCTCACGTCCCCGGTCCTTTTCGTCCGCCGGCAAGGTGTCCCGCGGCGCCCTGATGTTCGGCGCTGCCCTGATGGCGCTGTCCGCAGTGACGGCGGTCGTGGTCGCTCGCGCCGGAACTGCGGACCCCGCAACCACGTCCGACGACGCTGGTCGCCGTCTCCTGGCGTCAACAGAAGCGTGGCAGAGCGAAAAGACCGAGGGTTGTCCGACGATCACCGGCCTGACCGAGGCCGGCTATCTGGACCGCGACGCGCGTAGCGACGACGCCTGGGGCACGCGTTTCCGGATAGTGTGCAACGACAAGACGACGAGCGTGCACTCCGCCGGCCCCGACACCCGCTTCGGAACGCCCGACGACGTCGTCATCGGACACTGAGCTTCGGCCGAGCTACAATCTCTCGCATGCGCCGTCGCGGACGTCGTCCCGTCCTCTTGCTCCCGGGCGGGCCGATCGGGTTTCCCGATCCCGAGCAAGCGGACGACGAGGGGCTCCTCGCGATCGGCGGCGATCTGTCGAGCGAGCGCCTGCTCTTCGCGTACGAGCAGGGCATCTTCCCCTGGTACGACGAGGGCGTTCCGCCGCTCTGGTGGAGCCCGAACCCGCGCGCCATCGTCGATCCGTCGAACCTTCACGTGTCGCGGAGCATGCGTCGCGTGCTGAAGAGCGAACGCTTCCGCGTGACGTACGACACGTCGTTCGAGAAGATCATGCGTGCGTGCGGCGACCGACAGGGCGGCACCTGGATCTTGCCGGAGATGATCGAGGCGTACGTGCGCCTGCACGAGCGAGGCGACGCCCACAGCTTCGAGGTGTGGGAGAACGAGCAGCTCGTGGGCGGGCTCTACGGCGTTCAGCGCGGCGCGCTCTTCGCGGCGGAGAGCATGTTCCACCGCAGCACCGACGCCTCCAAGGTCGCGTTGATCTACGCCGTGCGCTCGCTCTTCGGCGCCGGGACCGAGCTCTTCGACGTGCAGCTTCTGACCGCTCACCTCGCCTCGATGGGGGCGACAGAGATCACTCGGACCGACTACCTGTCGCGGCTGCCGGGAGTGTGTCGGCGGCGGGTCGATCTGGCGAAGCTCGAGCTGCGGGTTTAGTCAGTTAAATCGAGACGTTGACTGGCATTGTTGCATATCCCGATGGGGGAAGTGCTAGAACGCCGGCCGGCATCGTGAACCCCTCTTTCGAACAGCGTCTCACGCATCTCCAGCAGCTCGAGGCGGAGAGCATCCACATCATCCGCGAGGTCGCGGCCGAGTTCCAGAAGCCGGTGATGCTCTACAGCATCGGCAAGGACTCGAGCGTGATGGTTCGCCTGGCAAAGAAGGCGTTTCATCCGGGCAAGCTCCCGTTTTCGCTCCTTCACATCGACACGACCTGGAAGTTCAAGGAGATGATCCTCTTCCGGGACGCGTTCGTGAAGGAGAACGGCCTCGAGCTCATCGTTCACACGAATCAGGAGGGGAAGGCCGCGAACATCAACCCCTTCGATCACGGCTCGAAGAAGTACACCGACGTGATGAAGACGCAGGCGTTGCTCCAGGCCCTCAAGGCCGGGGGCTACGACGCCGCGTTCGGCGGGGCTCGCCGGGACGAGGAGCGTTCTCGCGCGAAGGAACGCATCTACTCGTTCCGCGATCAGCACCAGCAGTGGGACCCGAAGAACCAGCGCCCCGAGCTCTGGAATCTCTACAATTCCAAGGTCACGAAGGGCGAGAGCATCCGCGTCTTCCCGCTCTCGAACTGGACCGAGCTCGATATCTGGCTCTACATCTGGCTCGAGAAGATCCCGATCGTGCCGCTCTACTTCGCCGCCGAGCGCCCGGTCGTCGAGCGCGACGGCACGCTGGTGATGGTGGACGACGACCGCATCCCGCTGAAGCCCGGCGAGACGCCGCAGAACAAGCTGGTTCGCTTTCGCACCCTCGGTTGCTACCCGCTCACCGGCGCGCTGCCGTCCGACGCGACCACGCTCCCCGACATCATCCGCGAGATGCTGCTGACGAAGTATTCCGAGCGTCAGGGCAGGCTCATCGATTTCGACGAAGACGGCTCGATGGAAGCGAAGAAGCGCGAGGGTTACTTCTGATGGCTGCGCAGACGAACACACCGAACGACCAGACCGAAGAGCAAGCGCTCATCGAGAAGGACATCATCGGTTACCTCGAGCAGCACCAGACGAAGGAGCTGCTCCGCTTCACGACGGTCGGCTCGGTCGACGACGGCAAGTCGACGCTCATCGGGCGCCTGCTCTACGACGCGCACGGTCTCTACGAGGATCAGCTCCGCGCCGTCGAGCGCGCGTCGAGCACGAAGAGCGACGTCCTCGATCTGTCGCTCGTGACCGACGGGCTCAAGGCCGAGCGCGAGCAGGGCATCACGATCGACGTCGCTTACCGGTACTTCTCGACGCAGCGTCGCAAGTTCATCATCGCCGACACACCGGGGCACGTGCAGTACACGCGCAACATGGCGACGGGCGCGTCCACCGCGGACGTCGCGGTGATCCTCATCGACGCGCGGCTCGGCGTGCTCCAGCAATCCCGACGGCACGCGTACATCGCCTCGCTCCTCGGCATTCCGCACCTTGCCGTGTGCGTGAACAAGATGGACCTCCGCGGCTACGACGAGGGCGTCTATCAGGCCATCCAGAAGACGTTCGCGGACTTCTCGTCGCGGCTCCGCTTCAAGGACGTCACGTACATCCCGATCAGCGCCTTGAAGGGCGACAACATCGTCCACGGTAGCGAGAACACGCCGTGGTACTCGGGCCCGACGCTGCTCGAGCACCTCGAGACGGTGCCGATCGCGCACGACCGGAACCTGCGGGATTTCCGTTACCCCATCCAGTACGTCCTCCGCCCGAACCTCGACTACCGCGGGTTCTCCGGCGAGGTATCGTCGGGCGTCGTCAAGAAGGGGGACGAGGTGCTCGTCCTTCCGTCGCGCAAGACGACGCGTATCAAAGGCATCGACCTCTACGAGGGCGAGGTCGACGCGGCGTTCGCGCCGATGAGCGTCACCCTCCGTCTCGAGGACGAGATCGACATCAGCCGCGGCGACATGCTCGTTCACCCGAAGAACGTGCCCGCCGTCACCCAGAGCTTCGAGGCGATGCTCGTGTGGATGAGCGAGCGCCCGCTGGATCTCGCGAAGAGCTACCTGCTCAAGCACACGACGCAGATGGTGCGCGCGCAGATCTCGTCGATCATCGGCCAGACCGACCTCGAGACGCTCGAGGACCGGCCCGCGACCGGCCTCTCGCTCAACGACATCGGCCGCGTCCGCGTCGAGACGCACCGCGCGCTCTTCGTCGATCCCTACGAGCAGAACCGCAGGACGGGCGCGTTCATCCTGGTGGATTCGCTGTCGAACAACACCGTCGCGGCCGGCATGATCGTCGGCTCCGACACCGCCAGGGGCGGGCTCCGTGGCGAGCGGCTTCTCCGTACCCAGGTCAGCCCGGCAGAGCGCCGCGAGCGGCTCGGGCAAGCGGGCGCGCTCGTCCTTCTATCCGGAGCTGCCAGCGAGAACGAGCTGCTCGAGCTCGCCTACGAGGTCGAGCGCGCGCTCTTCGACGTGAAGCGGGTCGCGACGGTCGTCGAGCGGGGCGCGAACGCCGCCGACGTGGCGAGGGAGCTCGCGCGGGCGGGCCTCGTCGCGATCGTCATCGGCCCTCACACACTCGTTGAGGCCGGAGGCTCTGCGCCGATCCTGGCCGTAAACGTCGGGCCCCCCGGCGCACCAGCGTCGAACGCGGCTCTGTCCGTCTCGGTTGCCGAAGGCGGCGTCGCGTCCTCGGCTCTACGGATCGTGGGCAAGCTGGGCGAGATCGCCGGCTGAAATTCGCCTCTTGTTCGCTGTCCCCGGGCCGTGCATGGTGCGGGCTCCATTGCATTGCGTAATGTGGAGGTTCGGACGTGATACAGCGTAAGTTGGTTGGTTTATTGCTCGTGCTGCTCGCCGTCCCCCTGGCGGTCGGTTGCGGGTATTCAGAAGACGAGTGGCAAGCTCAGCTGTCGAAGTACGGCAAGCTCAACGATCAGTACAACTCCGAGAAGCAGCAGAACTCACAGCTGTCGACGGACCTCGACGCGGCGAAGGCCCGTGTCGCCGAGCTCACCGCGAAGCTCCAGGCGATGGGCGTCAACGTCGAGCAGCTCACCACGAACCTCGATCAGACGAACAAGGCGCTCGACGAGTACAAGGCTCGCGCCGCCCAGCTCGAGGCAATCAAGCAGCGCTTCGAGCAGCTGCGCCAGAAGCTCCAGAAGCTCACGAACCTCGGTCTCAAGGTCTCCATCCGCCACAACCGGATGGTCATCTCGCTCCCAGGTGACGTGCTCTTCGCGTCGGGTCAGGACACGTTGAAGCCCGAGGGCTTGACCGTGCTCAACGCGGTGGCCGAGGTCATTCGCAAGGATCAGACGCTCTCCGAGCGCTACTTCCAGATCGCCGGTCACACCGACAACAAGCCGCTCGCGGGTGGCCCGTTCAAGGACAACTGGGGTCTGTCGGCGATGCGTGCTCGCCAGGTTCTCGTGTTCCTCATCTCCCCGAGCGACGCGAAGGCGGGCGGCGGTGGTCTCGACCCGACGCACCTCCACGCCGCCGGTTACGGCGAGACGGATCCCGTGGCGGACAACAACACCGACCAGGGCCGTCAGGCGAATCGCCGCGTCGAGCTCGTGCTGATGCCCGACGTCAGCGAAATGCTCGACCTGAAGTCGCTCATCTGAGCGACCCGACCGTGTGACGAACGGGCGGTGCCTAGCGGCTCCGCCCGTTTCTCTTTCACTCGGTCGCCTTGGAGACGGCCTTCCACAGGGGGCCGTCGCGCTTGACGCGAACCCGGTACACTTCCTTCGTCCCCTTGAGGACGGTGGTCACCCGGGCGTCGGCGACGAAGCCGTCCTGGGCGAGCACCACCGAGGACGTCAGGCGCCCCGCGGACGCTTCTCGCTGCCGCGCGCAGTCGTTGGCCTTCGCGGCGCAGTCGGCCTTGGCCTTGTTGAGCTCGGCCGTGAGCCCCTCACCGGACACGGTGCCTAGAGCGCCCTCGTAGTCCATCGAGCGCCAGCGCTGGACGAACTCTATGGAGGCGTCCTTCGGGCTCAAAAGGAGCCGATCCGTCGAGAGCTTCGGCGCGCCGCGGCTCTCGGGGGGGTGCATGTTGCAGGCGAACCGCGCGGCTCCCCACGACAGGGTCGTCACCACAAAGACGACGAAGAGACCGATGAGCGCCCTCCTGTCCGGCGAGTCGATCTCGGACTCCGAGGGAATCGCGGGCGCGGCAGCGCGCTCCTTGCGAGGGGCTTGTTCGGGCTCTGTGGAAACGGTGGCATCCTCCGCCATGGCGCGTGAGAGAGCCACATCTTGGGCCGTCCGCGCAAGCGGCGGTTCACGTCCCGGCGCGCGCAGACCGCCGAATTCCGCAGGTCCCTGGCCAAACGGTCACCGGTGGCAGACCCGGACTCGAAAGATGCTATGGTTCCGCGGCCGTGCGCGGCATCGTCTATCACTTTCCGAGCTTCCAGGCCCTCTCCATCCAGGTAGAGGCGGGGAGCGACGAGCAAGATCTGGAGCTGCCGCCCGGCGTCACCGGCCGAGAGGACGGCGAGTGGGTGCTCGCGCAGTTCGTCGTCTACGACGAGTCGACGTCGATCGCCGCGTGCATCGTCGATCGCGGGTACGGCCTCCGGCTCGCCTTCGAGGACCGCGACTGGCAACGCCTCTGGACGTTCGCGAACTCCAAGGACCCGGTCACGATCCGGCCATCGAGCTTGCCGCCACCGAGCGGCGAACTCCCGACGCCGCCCGACATCCGCGTGCTGGTCGTCGACGACGAGCGAGAGACGCAGCGGGTGCTGCTCGCGATCCTGAACGCTGCCGGTTACGCGACGAGCTTCGCGGCGAGCGCGGAAGAGGCGTTCGACCGCCTGCGCGATCTGCCGATCGACCTGGTGATCCTCGACTGGAATCTGCCCGGCATGTCCGGACTCGATTTCTGCAAGCGGGCGCGCAAGGACCCGATGTGGGGGCGCTTGCCGATCGTGTTCCTCAGCGCACGTTCGGCGTCGAGCGACGTCGTCGCGGCGTTCGAGGCGGGCGCGGACGACTACGTGACGAAGCCGTTTCGCGCGCCCGAGATCCGCGCGCGGCTCCTCGGCCTTCTACGGCGCGCGAAGATGATGCCCCACGTCTCGCACCGCCCCTGAGCGCGGCCCGGGCTCACTGCTCGCGGAAGGCTTCGGCCGGGCGGAGGCGTGAGGCGTACATCGCCGGCCACACCGTCGCGACGAGGCAGAGCACGACGGCGAAGACGCCGGTGAGCACGAACTCGATGGGGTGAATGCTGACCGGGAGGCGCGAGATGAAATACACCTTGGGGTCGAGCGGGAAGCCGTACACGAGGATCCACCGGCAGACGACGTAGCCCGCGACGAGCCCGAACGTCGCGCCCGCGCTGCCCATCAAGATGCCCTGGTAGAGGAAGGAACGGAGGAGCCCCCAGTTCGTCGCGCCCATCGCCTTCAGCACGGCGATCTCCTTCTTCTTATCGAGGACGACCATGATGAGCGTCGCGATCACCGCGAACGCCGCGACGACCATGATGAGGGCGATGACGAGGCTCATCATGATCTGCTGGATGCGGAGCGCGGTGAAGAGCCCGTGGTTCAGCTGCTCCCAGTCGACGACGTGATAGATGGGGTTATTCAGCTTCGCGGTGACGGCGGTGCCGATCGCGCGCGCGCGATCGATGTCGTCGACCTTCATCTCGACGCCGGTGACGGTGTCGCCGCCGTCGTAGAAGGCCTGCGCCTCGTACAGATCCGTGTAAACGAGCTTCGAGTCGTACTGATCGAAGCCCGCCTCGAAGATCCCGGTGACGCGGAACTCCTTGGCGACCGGCGGGCGCATCGAGCCGCCGGAGAACGAGAACCCGATGGTCGGCGACGTCACCTGCAGGCAATCGCCGAGCTTCACACCGAGGGTCTGCTTCAGGGTGATGCCGAGCACGATCCCGGGGAGCTTCGCGATGTCCTTGCCGCCCTTGCAGGGATCGGGATCGACGTCGTCGGGGATCTCGTCGTCGTTCGGCAGGACGCTCGTGTAGCCACCCTGCGGCGTGACCCCGCCTGCCGGCGCGAGCGCGCTGCCGACCGGCGCTGCGTCGTCGCTCTCGTCGTCTTCGGCGGGGGTTTTTGGGGCCGCCTTCTTCTTCGGGTGCGTCGGCGGCTCGGCGTTCGCCGTCGGTTCTGCGCTCGCAGCCGCCTCGGCGCTCGGCGTCGGAAGCGGGATCGGATCAGTGGCCGCGAGCTTGCCGTCTTCCTTGTCGAGGAGCTCGCCGATCGCCCTGTCGAGCTCGTCGGAGGCGCTCCCGGAGCCTGCCGGCGGAGGCGTCAGCGGCGAATGGTGCGTCATCACCGACGGCAGGAGCTCCATGTTCAGGTGCCGCGTCGGGGGAGGCCTTGCGCCCGGCACGCGGAGCCCGGAGAGCGAGCCCTCGGTCATGTGGCGCGGCAGATCGAGCACCTGCGCGAGCCGGTCCGGATCGACGCCCTTGAGGAGCACGCCGGTGGCCGTCCGGTCCCCGTGCGTGATCATCATCGGGTTGATCACGAAGGGCGCGATGCCGATGACGCCCTTCACCGTCGACATCTGCTGCATCACGTCGCGGTACTCGGGAAAGTCGCTCGAGTACTTGAGCACGAGCACATGCGCGTTCACGCCGAGCACCTTCTCGCGGAACTCGCTGCGGAAGCCGCCGGTCACGCTGAGCACGGTGCAGAGCGCCGTCGTACCGAGCGCGACACCCATGATCGCGAACGCGGTACCGACCGAAACGAAGGCTCGCTTTCGCGAGCGCATGTAGCGAAGCGCTAGATCGAGCGGGAAACCCAAGCTCGTTCTCCCGAGAAAAAGAGCGCTTCGAGGTGCCGGAGCGAGCCGTCTTGGCGCATGTAGGCGGAAAGGGGACTACCAGAGCCACCCCCCGGAACGCCAACGCTTCTGCCGGAAAAGCGGCCCGTCGTCACCGATACGTTTCTCCGGTGGCGGAAAGCGCCCCGCGACGACGCCGGCCGGTGCGCAAGTCTTTCATAGGCGTTCGCTTCCTGCGCTCGATGACGTGTGGCAATATCAGCGGGACCTGCTGCAATGTAGAGGGTCAAGAAGGGGCCCGCCTCTTGCATTCCAGGCATTGCCGCGGCGCTCGACCGAGCAAGGCGGAAAGCTTCGCTCAAGACGTATCCTCGAGGTTCGCGCGATGAGCCACGACACGAATCAAAAAGGCCTCGGGGCACGCGTCCCGACGCCGAACTCGTCGCCCGCGAGTGAACCGACCGATACGTCGACGGGGCTGAAGCTCGTCGGCATCCGCGCATCGGCCGAGAGCCTGCCCGGTGCGGAGCCGATGCCGATCGGCTCCTACCCGATGCAGTCGATGTCGAACGCGCTCATCGGCTACACGATCGACAATCGTTACAAGGTGGAGGCCATCCTCGGGGAAGGCGGCATGGGCGTCGTCTATCGATGCCGCCACAAGATCATCGACAAGAAGGTCGCGATGAAGGTCCTGCGCGCCGACCTCGCGCGCGACCAAGAAGTCACCGAGCGCTTCCTGACGGAGGCGAAGGCCGCGTCGACGATCGGTGACGAGCACATCATCGACATCAGCGACTTCGGCCTCCTGCCCGACGGCTCGACGTACTTCGTCATGGAGTACCTCGACGGCCAGCCGCTCTCGAGCGTGCTTCACGGCAATCAGCCGGTGCCCGTGCAGCGTCTCTTGCACATCGCCATCCAGCTCTCCGAGGGCCTCGCCGCCGCGCACGACGCCGGCATCGTCCATCGCGATCTGAAGCCCGACAATATTTTCCTGATCACGCGCGGCAGCGACAAGGACTTCGTAAAGATCCTCGACTTCGGGATCGCGAAGGTGTCGACGGGGACCGCGGGCCAGCTCACGCGCGCGGGTTCGGTCTTCGGAACGCCGCACTACATGTCGCCGGAGCAAGCGGCGGGCGCGCCCGTCGATCACCGGGGCGACGTCTATTCCTTCGGCGTGATTCTCTATGAGCTCGCGTGCGGCCGGGTGCCGTTCGACGCGGACAACTTCATGGGGATCCTCACGCAGCACATGTACAAGTCGCCGGTTCCGATCCGCGCGCTCGTACCGCCGCCGCAAGAGATCCCCCCGGGCCTCGAGGCCATCGTCCTGAAGTGTCTCTCCAAGCGCCCCGAGCAGCGCTACCAGTCGATGCGCGAGCTCATGTCGGATCTCGAGCTCCTCAAGAACGGGCTCGTACCGGAAGCCGTGCAGGACATGATGACGCGCTCGGGCGGCTTCAACGTCCCGAACGACTTCTTCAAGCTCGGAACCGGCCGCATGCCGGCGCCGGTCCCAGCGACGCCGCTCCGCGGTGACGAGCGGCGCTGGCCCATCTTCGCCGGCTTCGCCGGAGTCGCGGTTGCCGTGGGGCTCGTCGTGGCGATCTTCGCCCACAGCTCGCCGAGCCCGGCGTCGTCGGCGCCCGTGGTGACGCCCGCCGAGACGGCTCCGCCGGTTGCCGTCACGCCCGCGCCGGCAGAGGCGATCACGTCGTTGCCGGTCGCCATCGCCGTCGAGCCGATCGACGCCGAGGTGATGCGTGACGGCGCGAGCCTCGGGACGAGCCCGGTCGTCGTCGAGATCCCCCAGGGCAAGACGATGGAGCTCATCGTGACGCGCCCCGGTTACGTCACCCAGCGCCTCATCCTCGACGGCAAGCAACCGAAGCTCATGGTGCGCCTCGAGCACGAGAGGGTCGCTGGCGGCGCGTCGCACGCGCATCCCGTGGCCGTGAAGCCGGTCGCGACGCCTGCCACGACGCCGCCGGCCGAGACGCCGCGGCCGAAGCCGAAGCCCCAGCCGCAGGTAGGCGGCGGGGAAATCGTGAACCCCTGGGCGAAATAGGCCGAGCGGCGCAGAGCGGAGCCGCGCGCATTGTCGTGACGTGCGTCACGTGATGGAGCGGACAGAAAGCGGTAGCCTCCGGCTACCGTGGACCACGTTCGACTGAGAGAGGCCATTCCCCCCGCCGTGCGGGCGCTCTCGGAGCGTCTCGGGCGCGCCGGATTTCGTGCATGGGTCGTCGGCGGGTGCGTCCGTGATCTGCTGCGGCACGACCTCGCGAACGACGCCACCGCCGTCGCGCCGGTTCCCGGCGACTGGGACATCGCGACCGACGCACGTCCCACCGACGTGCAGCGAGTTTTCCCCCGGGTGATCCCGACGGGCATCGCGCACGGCACGGTGACCGTCCTCCTCGACGGTCAGTCCTTCGAGGTCACGACGTTGCGCGGCGAGAGCACGTACACCGACGGTCGTCGTCCCGACGCCGTTCACTTCGTGGACGACATCGCGTCGGATCTCGCGCGCCGTGATTTCACCATCAACGCCATCGCCTACGATCCCGCGACGGATCGGCTCATCGATCCGTTCGGCGGTATCGCGGATCTGCGCGCGCGGAAGCTCCGCGCGGTGGGAGACCCGTCGGAGCGCTTCGCAGAAGACGGCCTCCGCGTCCTTCGCGCGGCACGCTTCGTCGCCACGCTGGAGGTCGAGCTCGACGAGGCGACGGAGCGCGCCATCGAACCGTCGCTCGCGTCGTATCGCAAGGTCAGCGCCGAGCGCATTCGCGACGAGTGGCTCAAGGCGATGAAGGCGTCACGGCCGAGCCGCGCCTTCGAGGTCATGAAGACGCACGGCATGCTCGCCATCACCGTGCCCGAGCTCATGGAGTCGGTCGGGTGCGAGCAGAATCGCTACCACGCCTTCGACGTCTGGGGGCACTCGATGCACTGCCTCGACGCCTGCCCGCCCGAGCCGCGGCTCCGCGTCGCGGGGCTCCTTCACGACGTCGGCAAGCCGCGCTCGCGCGAGTGGAGCACGAAGACCGAGGACTATACGTTCTACGAGCACGAACAGATCGGCGCCAAGATGGCGGACCCGATCCTCGAGCGGCTCCGGTTCTCGAACGAGGAGCGCGCGCACATCGTCGGGCTCGTGCGCCACCACCTGGTCTGCTGGGAGCCGTCGTGGTCGGACGCCGCGACCCGGCGCTGGCTCAGGCGGGTCGGTCCGGAGCTCCTCGAGGATCTGTACCTTCTCAACAGCGCCGACGTTCGCGGCAAGGGCCGCGACGTCTCGGCAGACCTGGAGCGCCTCGACGGGCTCAAGGCTCACGTCGCCAAGGTGATCTCGGAGGGGGCGGCGTTCAGCATCCGTGACCTCGCCATCTCGGGCCGCGATCTGATGGAGGTCGGGTTGCGTCCGGGGCCGATGTTCGGCGAGATCCTGCGGACCTTGCTCGACGAGGTCGTCGAAGAGCCCGGCTTGAACCAGCGAGAGGCGCTGCTCGACCGGGCGAGAGAGCTCGCGACCGCGCGGCCAGGCGGCGGTTTCGCGGGGAGCTGAGCCGCCCGGATTCGCGCAATCGATGGAGCGTCGCGTCCGACTGGACGTGATGCAACTCACGCCGGAAGACGTCGAGCAGGAGCGGGTGGCAAAGCTCGTGGTCGGCTGTTCCCAGCTCGCGCTGCGCCGCCTCGGACCTGGCCGCACCCGGGCCGCCTACGTCGACGCGCTGGTGGACGAGCTCGTCCGGCGTCGCGTTCCATTTCAGAGGGACGTGAAGATTCCCGTGGTGCATCGCGGAATCCGCCTCGACGCAGGTCACCTCATCGAGCTCTGCGTCCTCGGCACCGTGATGGTCGACGTCCTGACCGTCGGAAGCGTTCAGGTCCTTCATTGCATCGCTCTCCGCAGACGTCTCCTGGTGACCGGTGTACCCCTCGGACTCGTCACGACCTTCGGTTCGGCACGACTCGTGCTCAGTAGAGTCATCGTCCGGCACGCTGGTGCATTTTGCCTCAGTGAGCAGACGTCGAAGAACGCAGACGCAGAGCAGAGCCCGAGCCGCGGGTCGCCTGCTGAACCCCCGTGTTAAGACAGGAATGCGATGATCGGATCAGCCCAAGTCGAGGAAAACCTGCCTCTCGCGCCGCCTCATGCAGGCGCCGAAAGCATGCCGGACTCCACCGAGCGCACGACGCCCATCACCGGCGCTGATCCCGAGCCGGGGCGGCTGCTCATTGTCGATGACGATCAGACGGCCTGCGAGTTCCTCGAGGCCATCCTGCGGCGTCAGTACAAGGTGACCTGGCGGACCTCTGCGCACGACGCGCTCGAGATGGTCGCCGACCAGGACTTCGACGTAATCCTTACGGATTTGAACATGACGGACATCGGCGGCCTCGATCTATGCGAGCGCATCGTCGGGATTCGTCCAGACATCCCCGTCATCGTCGTCACCGGCTACGGGAGCATGGAAGCCGCAATTGGGGCAATTCGCGCCGGTGCCTATGACTTTGTGACTAAGCCGGTCGATCCGACGGTCATCGAGCTCACAGTCGACCGCGCCCTCCGTCACCGTCGCCTCCAGGAAGAAGTGAAGCGCCTTCGCAAGGCGGCATCTTCTCCCCAGGGCTTCGACGCGATCATCGGGCGGAGCCCGGCGATGCGCCGCGTGTTCGACCTGATCACGCGCGTCAGCGACACCGACGCCACCGTGCTCATCACGGGCGAGAGCGGTACCGGCAAGGAGCTCGTCGCGAAGGCCATTCATTCGCAGAGCACGCGCCGGGATGGGCCGTTCCTGGCCATCAACTGCGCGGCGATGCCGCCCGCGCTTCTCGAGAGCGAGCTCTTCGGGCACGTTCGCGGCGCCTTCACCGACGCCAAGACGGCTCGCACCGGCCTCTTCGCAGAAGCCACCGGCGGCACGATTTTCCTCGATGAAATAGGGGAATTGCCGCTCGAGATGCAGCCGAAGCTGCTCCGTGCGCTGCAGGAGCGCAAGGTACGTCCCGTCGGCGGCAATCACGAGGTCGCGTTCGACGCGCGCATCGTCGCCGCGACGAACCGCGATCTCGAGACAGAGGTGTTCGAGAAGCGCTTCCGTGAAGATCTGTACTACCGCGTGAACGTCGTTGCCCTCGAGGTACCGCCGCTCCGCGAGCGTGGTGGGGACATCCTTCTCCTCGCACAGAACTTCGCGCAACGAGCCGCTGCACGCGCCAACAAGGACGTGAAGGGCATCGCCACCGCCACCGCCGAGAAGCTCTCTTCGTACGACTGGCCCGGCAACGTCAGAGAGCTGGAAAATTGCCTTGAACGCGCCGTGGCGCTGATGCGCTTCGACTCGGTCATGGTCGATGATCTCCCGGAGAAGATCCGGAATTACCAGGCCGATCGCTTCGTGCTCTCGGCGGACGATCCGGCAGAGCTCGTCACCGCAGCGGAGCTCGAGCGTCGCTACATGCAGCGCGTCCTCGCGCTGGTCGGCGGCAACAAGTCGCGCGCCGCGAAGATCCTCGGCTTCAACCGCAGGACGCTCTATCGGAAGATGGGGCGGACCAACTCGAAGTCTGCCGGCGACGACAATCGCTGAGGGTCCGTGGCTCGTTTGGGGCAAGCCCGCGCATGAGGCGGCTTGCCTCACGAGCCTGTGTTCCGATCGGGGTCCATCACCCACGAGATGGCTCCCGCGGGGATTGTGCGATCAAACGTCGATCCCGTTCGCCCTTCCACGCACTGGTACGAATCCTGCTCGGTTTATCGCGAAATGGCCGCACCCGACATTAGTGCAATCTCCACTTCATCCGACTCGGCGAGCTCGGGGTCTTCGCGTATGGACCCGATGACGGTAGCTCGCGGGCATGGCGGCGACACGAGCCGGCATTCGTCAGACCCCGGTCTCGCCCGCGCGCAGGACGAGTTCACGACCATCTTCGACAACCTCGTCGTCGATGACTCGTCGAACGTAGGCCTGATCACGGTGGACGAGCTGGAACGCCGTTACATAGAGCGGGTACTGGCGCTCACTGCCGGTAACAAGTCGCGCGCCGCCCAGATCCTGGGCTTCGATCGGCGAACGCTGTATCGTAAAATAGAACGTTACGGCAGGTCTGTGTGAAGGGTGCGATTGACCAAAGCGAAATACGCATCGTGACCCGCGAGGGCGGAGGCTCCTCCGGGAAGTCCGAGCGCTCGAAGGAGGGCTACGCGGATTTCTTCGCGCGCGTTTCCCATGATCTGCGCTCGCCGCTGGGCATCGTGATGCACGTGATGCAGCGCCTCGACGCGGACCTCGGAAAATCACTGTCCGACGAGCAAAAGGTGCTGATGAAGCTCGGCGCCAGAGGGGTCCGCAGGCTGCAGACCTTCGTCGAGCGAGTCGGCCTCTTGTCGGAACTCGAGAACGAAGATCTCGAAGTAAATCCGCAGCCCGTGGACCTGGGGCAGCTGGTGAAGCGCGCGGTGGAGACCAACGTCGCCCACGAACCGCGCTCCGACGTGACCGTGTCCTGCGACCTTCCTCCGACCACCTGCATGGCGCTCGCCGACTCGGCGCTGCTGGCCCGCATCATGGGGGAGCTCCTCAGCAACGCCGTCGCCCACGCGCGGCGCAGCGTGCGCGCAGGCGTCATCGGCGACGCCGCCAACCCAATGATCTTCGTCGAGGACGACGGGCCCGGCGTTCACCAGAATGCCCGTGACACGCTCTACGAGCGCTTCACCGTGCGCGACGCACGCGGTGGCCTCGGTGTCGGCCTCTCGATGGTGAAAGAGCTCCTCGACGCGCAGTCGGGCGAGATCCGTGTCGAGCAGAGCACCCTGCCTCCAGGGCGTCCGGACACGACCGGCGCGCGGTTCGTTTTGTCTCTGCCCCATGTGGCTGTGACTCCTGGCCCCGGAGCCTGAAACCGCCCTCGGCGGCATGCGAGATGCACCTCTCGGGTGTCTGCGAACGAACGTTCGCGACTCCGATCGAGAGGCCAATTTCGCATGCACTTGCCCGCGCCATTTCTAGTCTGGCTCAAGAGCGTCACCGCGCCGCTCCTTGGTTGGGATCCGCGCCCGCTGGGCCTGCGTGACACGCTGCCGGACCAGACGCGCCCAACGGTTCCCGATCTCGTTGGTGCATCGAGCAGCCCGAACGGTCCCGGGGTCACCGTACACGTGAACCCCACATCGGTGGGCACCTGCGCGAAATGACCCACGGAACGAGCCTCGCTCACGCCGCTTCGCCGGCTTCTCTCGATGGCACACGAGATGCTCATCGCAACTTGAACCCTGCTGCGGTCGCTTCGCGTCCGCTCGAACTCACGAGGGGAAAAGGAGCCTTCTTCCCATGAACCAGATCAGTACAGCCGGTGCCAGCGAGGCGATGGAAAAGCTCGAGGGCGGCGTGCGCCAGGCGCGCGAACAGATCCAGCGCGCCGACGAGAAGCTCGTCCGTTTCGCCAAAGAAAAACCCCTCGTCGCCGCGTTCTCGGCGCTCGCCGTCGGCTTCGTCGTCGGTCGATTCCTTTCGAGGATCTAGGAGAGCCAAGATGGAAAACACGGTTTCGAACGGCACTTCGGCCAAGAGCCACAAGAACGGCACCAGCGCCAGCCCAGCGGAGCTGAAGGATGCCTGGTCCGACGTCACCACGTCGGTGAACGATCTCTATCGTGCAGCGGACACGTTCGCGACGGAGCAGACGCGGATGCGCCCGCACGTCGTGCTCGGCGTCGCGGCCGGCGTCGGCTTCGTGCTCGGGGGCGGGCTGGCGTCGCGCCTCGGAAGCACGCTGCTCGGCGTGGGCACGCGCCTCGTCGCGTCGCGGTTTCTCGAAGAGCTGACAGCGTCGAAGTAGCGCATCGACGCAGACGGAAAGTTTTCAAATAAAAACAGGAAACGGAGAAGAGTCATGTTTCAAGATGCAGTCACGGACAGGTTCAATGCAATGAGAGGGATCAGCGCGGACGACGTGCTCGCGGCGCTCGGCCTGCAGCGGCGTCAGTCGATCGCAGGGAGCATCCTGCCGATCGCGTCGGGGTTCGCCGCGGGTGCGCTGGCGGGCGCGGCCGTCGCGCTGCTCTTTGCGCCCAAGACGGGCACCGAGATGCGGCGTGAGATCACGAGTCGCGCGAACGACGTCACCCGTCGTGTCAGCGAGGCCGCCGACGGCGTCATGACCGACGTTCGCAACGCGCTGCCCATCGGCGAAAAGGTCGAGGAGCACGCGCAGCCGCCGCGTCCATCGTACATGCAGCAAGAGAACGGCAAGAGCCTCGAGCACGGCTCGATGCGCATGTCGCCACCGCCGAAGACCGTGTAGCCGTCGAAATCGGGTCACGGGTTCTGGTCTCCGCCGAGGAAGGTGTGTCCTCGGCGGAGATTCTCTTTTGTGAGATGAGAACTCGCGACGTAACCGTCCTGTCACGTGGCGCAAGCGCGACGAGTAACAAGTAGTCGTCCGGCTGGCAGGTGGATCGAGTGGAGAAGTGACGGCGTGCCGTGTTCGAGAGCGTGCATCTCTCCGTGATCGAACGCTTTATCGCATCGCCGGTCGTTTCGTTTCCGATCAGGCACGGGCATTGCGATGTCCGTTCTTTGCGCACGCACGAACGCGGCGCTCACCAAGGAGGACACTCATGAAACGCGAACTCACCTTTGGCGCCCTCGGCCTGCTCTTCATGGCTGCGTGCAACCAATCACCAGCCAAGGAGCAGGAAGAAGCGCGCAACGCGCAGGCCAAGGCCGACGACAACAGCGCCCAGTATCGCATGCAGGCCGAGCAGAAGACGGCCGAGGAGCAGGCGAAGGCGAACGACAAGGCGCGAGAAGCAGCTCGCACCCTGGACCAGGCCAGGACCGACTATCGCCAGAAGGCGCAGAGCGACCTCGATTCCCTGACCAAGCAGATCGACGACCTCAAGGCGAAGAGCGCCAAGGCCACCGGCAAGACGCGCGCTGACGTCGATCAGGCGCTCGCCGACGTGACCGCGCGTCGCGATGCGGTGGACACGCAGATCCGCTCCATCGACCAGGCCGGCGCCGACCAGATCGAGACGGTCAAGGCGCGCGTCGACGACCAGATCGCTCAGCTCCGTCAGAGCGTGAACGAAGCCGCGAAGCGCATCTGAGTCGGCATGAGCCGGACCACGACGCCGAGATTTTCGTTTTCACTGCGTGGAGGCGAAAATCCGGCGGCCCGGGCGGTTCACGGCTGGCTCAGGACTTGAAACGCTGCTCGAGGAGCTGCGCGACCTCGGCGAGGTCCACGGGCTTCACGAGATGCAGATCGAAGCCGGCCTCGACGGAGCGCCGGCGCTCTGCTTCGCCGCTGTGACCGGTCAGCGCTACGAGATAGAGCGCGCTCCCGCCAGGTAGCTTGCGGAGTGCGCCGGCCACCTCGTATCCGTTCATGCCGGGCATCCCGATGTCGATGAAAGCGGCGGCCGGCGCGGCGTCGCCTTTGCCCTCGAAGGCTTCGAGCGCCGCGAGACCATCACCGGCGGTCGAAACAGGGTATCCCGCGAAGGACAGCGCCTCGGCGAGGAGCTCGGCGGCGTCCGCGTAGTCATCCACGACGAGCACGTGGGGCTTGGCCGGGACGGCCACATCCGCTGCCATGTTTCGAGTGGCTACGATGCTCTCGTGCCGCGCGTCAAGCAAAGCGTCCGTCAGTGGGGATTCGTGCATTTCGCGGACAGAAAGCTCGATGTATTTCTCGCGAGGGGCAATGTGTCCCTCGCGACGGCGTGCATGACGTAAAGCGCCACAGTGAGCGGAGCGCGTTGCGTGTCAAACGCAGCGCATTCAGGGGTGCTGCATGCCGGCATGCTTCCTGAATGCCGCGTTGCAGAATGCCGCACGATTCGGTCGCTCAGCGTGTCCGCTCCCTACCTGCTCTCGCGCTGACGGCATCCGCCGAGGCGCGGCGTCGATTGCTGGCGGCGGCGAGGACGCTCGCGCACACGGACGTCGCTCGACGACTTGCCGACACCGGGACGGTGCGACGGCTCGCCGATACCGGAATCGGTCGTCGGATCGCACTCCGGCTTCGTAACGTCGAACCGGCGCCGCGCGACGCGGTCGATCAAGCATCGTGGGAGTCGTTTCCCGTGAGCGATCCGCCCGCTTTCTGACGGCAACGAGGCGCTGCTCAGCATGAACAAAACGTCATTCGTCGCGCGGGTACCGCTGCGTCGTGTCGCGCCCGCGCTGGCGCTGTGCTGGCTCACTGCGTGCTCGTCGACGAGCCGTCCACCCGTCGTGGCTCCGCACGACGCGGTCGAAAGCGCGCGCTGGGTCGGTCCCGAACACGTCCCGCTCGTCCTCGAGCACGACGAGGCGGCGCGCGACCTCGCGGCGCTGAACGCGGTCGTCGCATTCTGGGGACTTCGCGCGAACCCTGTCGACGGCGCGGTGCTCCCCGGGAGCGACACCACGAACCGGGACACGCTCCTCGCCGGCGATCTCGAGCGCTCCGCGCGCGCTGCGGGCCTCACTGCGTTCGCCTTCCACGGCACCCTCGACGACGTCGTCTTCGAGCTCCGTGCCGGGCGTCCGGTCATCGTCGGAGTCTCGGGCGGCGGAGCCACCGGAGACCGACCGCACTTCGAGGTCGTCGTCGCGTGCGATCCCGACGCGCGCCGTCTCAGGAACCTCGATCCGGCGCGCGGCATCGTCGAGCGCACATACTCGAGCTTCGAGGACGACTGGGAGGCCGCGCGGCAGCTCACGCTCGTGCTCTTCGCCTCCGACGGGACGGCCATGACGCCCCCATTGCCGTCGACCGCAGAAGCGACGCGGAGCGCCGCGTCACGCTCCCTGGTCGCTCGAGCGCCCCTCTAGCTAGTTCCGAAACGACGAGTCCCCCCGTCCCCGAAGCACGAAGAGCTGCGGAACTACGCGAGCGGAGCGAGCCCGCGAAGGCGGCGGGGGAGCGGTCGCGAAAGCGAGCCGCGGGGGCAAGGCCCCCTTAACGAGCGACGCGCGCCGCTCTCTCGAGGGGCGCGCGTCGTGCGCTGATTCCGGTCTACGCTCAGCTGGTCGCGGGCTTCGGCGTGCCGAAGATGCTCGCGGGCCGCTTCTTCTCTTTGGTCTGGTTGCGCTTGTCGCTCCAGCTCGGGATCACGATGCGATCGCGGGCGGGAAGCGGGCGTCCGTCGATCGCCGCGGTGATCTCCTCGGCGTCGAGGGTCTCGCGCTCGAGCAGATGCTCGGAGATGCGGTCGAGCTTGTCGCGGTTGTCGGTGATGATCTTCCGCGCCAGCTCGTACTGGCGGTCGACGATGGCGCGGATCTCCTCGTCGATCTGCTTGGCGATCTCCTGGGAGTAGTCCTCACGGCGTTGCGTGATCTCGCGGCCGAGAAACACGTTCTCTTCCTGCTCGCCGTAGGCGAGGGGGCCGAGCTTGTCGCTCATCCCGAGCTCGCAGATCATCGCGCGCGCCATCCGGGTGGCTCGCTTGATGTCGTCCGCAGCGCCGCTCGTGATCTCGTTGAAGACGAGCTCTTCGGCGACGCGGCCGCCGAGGGCCATCGCGATCCGGGCGAGGAGCTGCTTGCGCGTCAGCGTGTGGCGGTCCTCGGTCGGCAAGAACTGCGTGACGCCCAGGGCGGCGCCGCGCGGGATGATGGAGACCTTGTGGACGGAGTCGTTACCCTCCACGAGCTTGCCGACGAGCGTGTGTCCCGCTTCGTGCCAGGCGGAGATGCGACGCTCTTCTTCGCTCATGACCATGCTCCGGCGTTCGCTGCCCATGAGCACCTTGTCCTTCGCGAGCTCGAAGTCGGACATCGCCACGGCGTCCTTGTCCTGACGGGCGGCGAGCAGGGCGGCCTCGTTCACGAGGTTCTCGAGGTCCGCACCCACGAACCCGGGCGTCCCCGCGGCGAGCAGCCCGAGCTGCACATCGCTCGCGAGCGGCACCTTCTTCGTGTGGACGGCGAGGATGCCCTCACGGCCACGAATGTCGGGGCGCGGCACCACGATCCGGCGGTCGAAACGGCCGGGGCGAAGGATGGCCGGGTCGAGCACGTCGGGCCGGTTGGTGGCGGCAATGATGATGACGCCCTCGTTCGACTCGAACCCGTCCATCTCGACCAGGAGCTGGTTCAGGGTCTGCTCGCGCTCGTCGTGCCCGCCGCCGAGGCCAGCGCCACGGTGACGACCGACGGCGTCGATCTCGTCGATGAAGATGATGCAGGGCGCGTGCTTCTTGCCCTGCTCGAAGAGGTCGCGGACGCGGCTCGCGCCGACGCCGACGAACATCTCGACGAAGTCGGAGCCGGAGATGCTGAAGAAGGGGACGCCCGCTTCACCGGCGATGGCGCGCGCGAGCAGCGTCTTCCCGGTGCCGGGGGGGCCCATCATGAGGACGCCCTTCGGGATGCGCCCACCGAGCTTCTGGAACTTCTTCGGGTCCTTGAGGAAGGCGATGATCTCCTCGACCTCGTCCTTGGCCTCGTCGATGCCGGCTACGTCGGCGAACGTCACCTTGTTCTGAGCCTCGTTGAGGAGGCGAGCCCGGCTCTTGCCGAAGCTCATCGCCTTCCCCCCGCCGGCCTGCAGCTGGCGCATGAAGAGGTAGAACATGACGAGCAGGAAGACCATCGGCACGAGGATGGTGAGCGTCGTCGTGAGGAACGGATTCGTCTCGTCCTCTTCGTACTCGACCTTCACGTCGTACTTGAGCAGCTCGGGCGCGTACTCGGGCGGGCCGACGCTGATACCGCGTTCGGGCGCCTTCTGACCGGGACCGACGATACTGAACGTGTACTCGCGGTCCTTGATCTTCACCGAGTCGACGTGCCGCGCTTCTTTAGGCGCGTGCACCAGCGCGACGAAGTCGCTGAAAGGCATCGGCTGGCGCTGCGGACCGTCCGCATTCAAAAACTGCCAGATCGCGAGGAACGCGACGATGAGGACGACCCAAAGAAGAAGCGTTTTGTGGGGTTGCTTCACTGAAACCTCTGGCACGCCGATCTTGCGATTCGGCACTTTCGCGGGCGCGAGCCCGCTAAAAATCGACTAACCCGCATCAGTTAACCACTTTTACCGGATTTGGCACCCCCCTTCTTCCAGAGCGGTGGTCGCCGCCGTGCCTTCAGCGTCTCGTTCCGACTGTCCGGCGTCGCATCCACCCGAACTTCGTACGCTTTGGGCTCGAAGACGATTTCCCGATTCTCTGAGAGGAGGATCCTTGTCCCACGACCTAACGACTTGGCTCGACGAAGGGCGGTGGTCTGGGCTCTGTTCAGGGGAACGGCCTTGCCCTCCGCGTCCATAAGGTCGGGGAGGGGTTCCGCGCCGAGCTCGTCGGCGAGTGACGCAAGATGCGACACGATGGCCGGCGAGAGCTCCTCGAGGAGCGGCATCACCTCGAGCCGCACTCGGACTCGCATGAAGCGACGATCCTGATTCGAGGGATCCTCCGAGAACGGAATGTCGTGGCGGCGGAGGTGCTTCACCACGTCGCTCTTCCGCGCCCGGAGCATCGGCCGGATCGACGCGCCGTCCATCGCGGGCAGGACCGCCAGCCCGGCAGGGCTTCCCCCGTGAAGCAGTCGAAGGAGCACCGTCTCCGCGCGGTCGTCGGCGTGGTGTGCCGTCGCGAGGCGGGTCGCTCCCGTCATGCGCATCGCCTCGCGCAGCGCTTCGTGACGGACCTCCCTAGCTCGTGCCTGGAGGTTCCCGCCCGGAGCGACGGAGAGGTCCGTCCGCGTGAAGGGCACGCCCCAGCGCTCCGCGAGCTCCGCGGCGAGGTCGAGTTCCCGTCCCGCTTCGGCGCGGAGACCGTGGTCCACGCCGTGAGCGACCACCGACACCCCGAGACGCTCACGGAGGAGCGACAGCACGTGGAGCAACGCCGTGGAATCGCCGCCGCCGCTGACGGCGACGAGAATGCGCTCCTCCTTCGCGAGCCGGCACTCCTCTTTCAGCGTCCGATGGACGAGCGTGATGAGCGTCGGGGGATGTGACCGCGCCACGTCAGCCGTTGCCCGTCATGACAGCTCGAAGCTCTTGCAGAACTCCAGGGACGGCGCCGCGTCGATGCGCGTGTCGCGGTGGCCCCCGTTCGGGTAGCCCTCCGCACAGGCGCCGCTCGGCTCGTCGAAATGGGCGCAGTGCTCGCAGGCGTAGCGAAACTCGAACGCCGTCGCCTCGAGGCGGAGCCGCGAATCGACGAGAGTCTTCACGAGCCGTGGCTCTTCACGGGAAGTCCTGGGCGGGCAGACCGCGCTGGAAGAAGAAGCGGAACTGCCCCTGGAGCCTGCTCGGCGAGTACCGGACGACGACGCCCGAGTCTCCGTAGTCGAGGATCGGGCCCGCTTCCGCGCCCGCGTCGGTCGACGTCCCCGCGGGGACGAGCGTCGCGTCTCTCGGATCGGTGACGAGGGCGTCGAACTCGGCGTCGGTGAGGCGCTGGTCCGCGCGGTTCTCGTTGCGGTTGCCGCTGAAGAGCGAGTGGAACGTGATGGTGCCGCCGACCGAGTAAACGGCGGGATCCTGGTTGTGACAGCTGTCGTTCAGGTAGAGCGAGAGGCTCACCTGGGGCGGGTTCGCTTCCACGCGGCGCGGTTGCCCGGGCGGCGTCACGCCGATGGGCAGACCGAGCGGGATCGGCGTGTCGAGCTGGCTCATCCGGATCTTGTCGACGTCGTTGACGATGAAGAGCACGCCGTCGGAAATGTCGACGATGCGGTCGCCGCGCTGGACGCGGATCTGTTGCGAATCCATGGACGGGTCCGACGCGAAGAACGTCGGTCCGAGATCGAACGGCCCGTCCCAGCAATTGGTGGCCGTCAGTCGATCACTTCGGATGAACCCCGTCCCTTCGCCCGTCGTGCAGCCGACGGCAAGGACGGCGGCGAGGAGCCCGAGCAGCGCGCGCGTCATTGCGCGACCTCGAGCTGCTCGGCGTGCGGCGTCTCGTCGGGGATCGAGCTCACGATGGTGCCGGCACCGACTACCGCTTCACCGTCGTAAAACACCGCGCGCTGTCCCGGCGTAACGGCTGGGACCGGCGTGTCGAAGAGCACCTCGACGCCGCTGTCGCTCGCGACGATGCGCGCCGGCACTGCCTCTGCGCGATAGCGAACCGCGACGCCGGCGCGCAGCGGTAGCGCGACCCCGTCGTGCAGCGTGACGTCACCGAGCCGGGCTCCCCGCGCAAGGAGCGCCTCCCGAGTGCCGAGATGGACGGTCGCGGTGTCCGCATCGAGCTTCACGACGTAGGCGCGGCTCCCGGTCGCGACGCCGAGGTTCTTCCGCTGCCCGACGGTGAAGCGGAAGAGCCCGTCGTGCTGCCCGAGGGTGCGTCCGGCGTCGTCGACGATGGGACCTGGACGCGCCCGGTCGCCGGCGCGCTTCGCGACGAGCTCGTCGTATCTTCCGGTGGGCACGAAGCACAGCTCCTGGCTCTCGCCCTTCTGGGCGCCGGGGAGATCGAGAAGGAGCGCCTCGTCACGGACCTCGGCCTTCGTGGCGTCGCCGAGCGGCAGCATCAGCCGCTCTAGGTCCTTCGCGCGCAGGCTGTCGAGGAAGTAGCTCTGATCCTTCGCCGTGTCGCGCGCGCGCCGCAGGCGGAGCGGCGGGCCCGCGGCGATGCGCGCGTAGTGACCGGTCGCGACCCACCGCGCATCGAGCCGCTCGGCGAGCGCGAACAGCTCCTTCATCTTCACCCCTCGATTGCAGCGGACGCAGGGGCTCGGTGTGGCGCCACGAAGGTAATCTTCCACGAAGGGTGTCACGACCTCCCGCTCGAAGAGCTCCCGGCGATCGAAAGCGAAGTGCGGGATGCCGAGCACGTCCGCGACGCGGCGCGCGTCGTAGACGTCCTCCGGTGCGCAACAGCGGCCGCGGACACTTCCGTCGTCGGGGTAATCCCAGAGGTGCAGCGTGACGCCGACCACGTCCCAGCCCGACCGTACCAGGCGGGCGGCGGCCACCGAGGAGTCCACTCCTCCGCTCATGGCGACGAGCACGCGGCCTTCCATCGGTCGAAAGCCTAGTCGTGATCCCGCCATGGGCACCCGCTAATCCATCACGCCGCGCAGACGTTTCGTCAGCCTTCCGATGGCGCGCGTGTGGAGCCGGCTCGCCCAGGACTTGCTGAGCCCGAGATCCGCCGCGACCCGATCGAACCGCTCACCCTCCAGGTAGTGACGGCGCACCAGTTCCGCCTCTTCGCGCGGCAGCGTCTCGATGGCACTCTCTACGCGAGCCATGAGCTCTGCCCGGCCGAGCGCTTCTTCAGGGCTTTCGCGGGTATCGACCGACGCGAGCTCGCCGTCCTCGCCGCGGCCGGGCGAGGCGACGAGGCCGACTGCCATCGCCGTGGCCATCGCGGCCAGGTGTGTGGCGAGGGCGCGTTCCGCGTCCGCAGGCGTACCCGGGGCCGGCGCGGCGGCCAGCGTGTCCTCGGCGGCGCTCTCCGATACCTCGCGCGCATGGTCGAGCGCCTTGAGACGCTCGTGAACGCGTCGTGGAAGGCGCGCCGTGGAGCGCACGCCGTCGATCACCGCGCCGCGGACGCGGAAATTAGCGTAGGCGCGAAACGGGACGCCGCGCGAGACGTCGAAACGTCGCGCAGCGTCGAGCAGGCCTTCTCTGCCGTAGCTCACCAGGTCGTCGAGCTCGACCCCGGCTCCCAGGGAACGGCGGACCTGCCGAGCGACGATCTCGACGAGGTCGAGCGCGCCGTGAAACCGTTCGAGGACCTCCGGACTGTCGCTTTCCACGAGCTTCGGGCGCGAGTCTACACGGCGGGGCCCGTTCGGGCGATGCTCGGGACGGCGGGCGTATCCGATAGATTGCGCGACCTTCCGAGCCGGCGTTGCGATGGATGCGTTCGCGCGCGGCGCATGCCATAGTCCGCCGATGCTTCGCTGGGGCGCGGCTGCGTACGCGCTGCTCGGGATCTTGGCGCTCCTCCTCGTCAGCTTCTGGCGCGGTGGCTCGCCCCTTCTGCATCCCGACCCGTGGCTCGTGCTCGAGCCCGAGGCGCGGCACGTCTACAGCGCGCTCTGGGGCGTCGCCTTCGGCGGCCTGCTCGTCGTGTGCACCCGGGTGGCGGTGACCCGGTTCGCCTGGGCGCGGGATCTCCACGCCGCGCTCCGGCCCTTCGCGAGCGGGATGTCGCCGCTGGCCATCGTCGTCATCGCGATGCTCAGCGCGTTCGGCGAAGAAATGCTCTTTCGCGGCCTCCTGGCCCCGGCGATCGGCGTCGTACCCCAGGCGCTCATCTTCGGCGCAGCGCATCAGATCCCGGGTTCGAGTCGCTGGGTATGGGTGCTCTGGGCGACCCTCGTCGGTCTGGCCCTCGGCGCGATGTACCAGCTCACGGGCTCGCTGGTCGGACCCCTTGCGGCACATGCAATCGTCAACGCTCTCAACCTCGCCTACCTCAAGTCCTACGACCCTGCCCCGCGTCATACGCTCGGGGGCCTTCTCAGCGCGCGACAGCAGCCGAATCATTGAAGGCTTCACCTGTCCGGGCGGAACGGGACGTCACTCGACGGGGTCTTTGGAGTAAGCTTTGAAATCCGTGTCCCAGCCGGATCTGGCCCAACCGGTCGAGAGCGCTCGTATTCTCGTCGTCGACGACGAGAAGTTCATCAGAGACATCATCGCGGACTTCCTCGCGATGGAGGGGTACGTCGTCCGCACGGCAGCCGACGGCGCCGCCGCCGCGGACGAGCTCCGTCGAGCGCGCTTCGACCTGGTCATCAGCGATCTCAAGATGCCGCGCATGGGCGGCCTCGAGCTCCTCAGGGAGGTCTCCGAGGTTCACCCCGACACGATGACGATCATCATGACGGGGTTCGGCACCGTCGAGACGGCGATCGACGCGATGAAGCGCGGCGCCTACGACTACATCCTGAAGCCCTTCAAGGTCGAAGAGGTCATTCACATCGTCCAGCGTGGCCTCGAGAAGCAGCGCCTCGCGGCCGAGAACCTCCGGCTTCGCGAGGCGCTGTCGCTCTACAAGGTGAGCGAGGCGATCGCAGCGAGCCTCTCGCTCGACGAGGTGATCGCGACGCTCTCCGACAGCGCCATCAACGAGGTGCACGCCGACGTGGCGTTCACCTGGCTCGACGACGGGATGGGCAGTTTCTTCGAGCGCAAGGTCGACCGCGGCGCCGCGATCGGTTCGAACGAGCGCGTCGGATTGCTCGATGCGTCTCTTCTCGTGACGCGGCTCGCGGCGGGGGAGCCCCTCGTCGAGCACGGCGCGCGCGCCGCGGAGCTCCTCGCCGAGCAGCCCGACAAGCCCGTCTCGAGCATCGCCGTCGTTCCGCTGAAGACCCGGGAACGGCTCCTCGGATGGCTCGCCGTGATGAGCTTCACCGAGGGAAAGCGCTTCCTCGAGGGACAGCGAAAGCTCCTCAGCATCGTCGCGTCGCGCGCCGCGGCCGCGATCGACAATGCGCGTCTCTACGAAGATCTACAGGCGACGTTCCAGCAGACGATCGAGAGTCTCGCGCGCACCATCGATCGCATGGATCGTTACACCGCGGGCCACTCCGAGCGAGTCGCGCGCTATGCGGCCGCCCTCGCCGTCTGGATGGGCGCGACGCCCTCCATGGTCGAGGTGGTCCGTCAGGCGGCGCTCATGCACGACATCGGCAAGATCGGCTGCGTGATGAACCTCAACAAGCCCGGCAAGCTGACCCAGGACGAGTACGAGATCTTCAAGAAGCATCCCGCCTACGGCAGGGAGATCCTCGATCCGATCCGGTTCCTCGAGCCGGTCATTCCCGGGGTTCACTTGCACCACGAACGCTGGGATGGCAGGGGATACCCGCTCGGCCTCAAGGGCGAAGGGATCCCACTCCTCGCCCGCATCATCTCGATCGCCGACACCTACGACGCCATGACCAGCGACCGCGCCTACCGCCGCGCACTTCCCCACGAGGTGACGGTGAACGAGATCCTCCGCTGCTCCGGCAGTCAGTTCGATCCGGACGTCGCCGGCGAGTTCACCGATCGCATCGACGGCTGGCTGGAAGAGCAGCGGGATCTCGGGACGAAAGTTCCCGAGTGACCACGCCTGACGGGCGTCGGTTCCGCGGCGTCTGGCTCGGCCGGCGATCCTACGCGGTGGTCGAAGCGCTACAGACCGAGCTCTCCCGCGCGCGCATTCTCGGCCACGTCCCCGACACGGTGTTGCTCCTCGAGCACGAGCCGGTCGTGACCCTCGGACGTCGCGCCGATCCGTCCAACGTGCTCCTGTCGGAGGAGGCGCTCCGGGCGCGTGGCGTCGAATACGCACAGGCGTCGCGGGGCGGTGACGTCACGCTGCACGCGCCGGGTCAGCTCGTCGCGTATCCCATCGTGAGCCTCGCTCCCGACCGCCGTGACGTCCGCCGCTACGTGAGGGATCTCGCCGAGACGATGCGGCGGGTGTGTCTCCGTCACGGTATCTCGGGTGGAGAGGTGAGCGGCCTGGTCGGGCTCTGGGTCGATCTCGACACGGTCAGTGACTGGCAAGGCGCGCGCGACGGCGCGCGGCTCGCGAAGATTGGCGCGATCGGCGTGAGGATCTCCCAGTGGGTGACCTCCCACGGCTTCGCCTTGAACGTCTCCACGGCGCCGGATCTGTTCCGGATGATCGTCCCTTGCGGCATCCGTGACCACGAAGTGACGTCGATCTTCGAGCTGTCCGCCGCGCGGCCCGAGGTGCTCGACGTCGCCCACGCCGCGCTCGATGCGATGTCGCGCATCATGGGGGCGGAGGTCGTGCGGTTCGACGACCTTTCGACGACACCGCTCGAGCCGTGGATCACCGAGTTACGCGCCGGTAACTCGATCGACCAGACCCTGCCGTCGCTCTGAACGCGCCTAGGGCGCGACGAGCGGGGTAACCCTGGCGAGACGAGGGAACGCTGCCATTTGAGCGCTCTACTTGCCGGCGCACGGGTTCTCGAGCACGCTCACGTGACGTCTCGCGAGGCGGCGTCGCGGTCTGGTGGAACCACGACGAGCCCGGCGGGATGGGTCAAACAGCAGATTTCGAGGACGACGCATGAATCAGGGGTCGTGGGTTCGGAGGCTCTGGACTGCGTTCTTCACGGGCTTCTTGCTCGTGATGGTCCCTGCGTGCGGGCGCGCGGACCTGAACGTCCCCGACGGTCTCGATATCGGCCACCTCGGCGACAGCGGCGTCGGTCCGACCTGTGGGGACGGCCGGTGCTCGCCGGAAGAGACGCGCGCGAGCTGCAGTGACGACTGTTCCTGCGGGGACGGAGTCTGCTCGGCGGACGAATCGACGGCCTCGTGCCCGAAGGACTGTCCGGTATCTTGCGGCAACGGCACCTGCGACGGCTCGGAGTCCGTATCGACCTGTCCGGCGGATTGCCTCAACAAGCCGATCTGCGGCAACGGCAAGTGCGAGAGCGGCGAGACCGCGGCGTCGTGCGCCACCGACTGCAGCAAGCCGACGTGCGGCAACGGAGTCTGCAACCCCGGCGAGACGAACGCGTCCTGTCCGGCCGACTGCAAGCCGACGTGCGGCAACGGCGTTTGCACCAGCGGCGAGACGAGCGCGAACTGCCCCCAGGACTGCGTGACGAGCACGTATTGCGGCGACGGCGCCTGCAACGGCGGCGAGAATCTCATGACCTGTCCGAGCGATTGCCGCTACTGCGGCGACGGCGTGTGCTCCGCGGGCGAGGACGCGTTCAGCTGCTCGACGGACTGCGATAGCTGCGGCAACGGCACCTGCGGCGCGAGCGAGAACCAGAGCAACTGCCCGGGCGACTGTGGCACCTGCGGCGACGGCATCTGCGAATTCACCGAGAGCGGCCAGACATGCTTGCTCGACTGCGGCTATTGCGGTGACGGCGCGTGTTTCATCACCGAGTCGACGGGCAACTGCCCGCAGGACTGCGGCTACTGCGGCGACGCGTATTGCCAGACGACCGAGACCCGGGCGAGCTGTCCCGTCGATTGCGGTCCGAGCTGCGGCAACGGCCAGTGCGACGGCACGGAGAACTCCGGCACCTGTCCGTACGACTGCGGTTACTGCGGTGACGGCTTCTGCGGAACGACCGAGACGCCGTCGACGTGCTCGGACTGCCCTGCCAGCTGCGGCAACGGCATCTGCGAGCCCGGCGAGCAGAAGATCTGCGCGAAAGACTGCACCTTCTGCGGCGACGGCTTCTGCGGCCCGACCGAGCCCGTGTTCTGCTCGATTGACTGTGCGAGCACGTGCGGCGACGGCTTCTGTTCGCCCGACGAGACGCCGATCGGGTGCCCCTTCGACTGCGGCTACTGCGGTGATCGGACCTGCGGCTTCTCCGAGACGGCCCAGAGCTGCGCGACCGATTGCGGCTATTGCGGTGACTTCATCTGCGCGACGAACGAATCTCCGCTGAGCTGCTCGGTCGATTGCGGGAGCCGCGTGTGCGGCAACGCGCGCTGCGAGCTCGGCGAGACGACGCTGTCGTGTCCCTTCGACTGCGGCGCGTGTGGAGACGGGGTGTGCGGCGCGAACGAGAACGCCATGACGTGCAAGGACTGCGCGTCCACCTGCGGGAACGGCTTCTGCTCCGGGACCGAGTCCGCGCAGAGCTGCCCGTCGGACTGCACCGTCTGCGGTGATCATTTCTGCGGCGTCGGGGAGACGAACTTCTGCCCGCAAGATTGTGCGGTGAGCTGCGGCGACGGCGTCTGTTCCGCCGGCGAGAGCACCGCTCTCTGCCCCTACGACTGTGGTTACTGCGGCGATGGCACGTGCGGGTTCAACGAGAGCCTCGCGAGCTGCCCGAACGATTGCGGCGCGCCGTGTGGTGACGGCCTCTGCACGTTCACCGAGAACGTCTTCTCGTGCCCGGTGGACTGCACCCTGTGCGGCGACGGTGTGTGCACCGGCACCGAGAGCCCGGCGACCTGCCCCCGCGATTGCGGCAACGGGTTCTGCGGCGACGGCCTCTGCTCGGTCGTCGAGAACGCGACCACGTGCGGGTTCGACTGCCGCGGCTACTGCGGCGACATGATCTGCAACTCCACCTACGAGAACCCCAAGACGTGCGCCGTCGACTGCGGCTTCTGCGGCGACTCGATCTGCGGCTCGAACGAGACGGCGGCGAGCTGCAAGATCGACTGCGGCAGCACCGTCTGCGGCGACCAGCTCTGCTCCCCCGGCGAGCAGATGACGTGCCCGAGCGACTGCCTCGTCGTGTGCGGTGACGGCACCTGCTCCGCGTCGGAGAGCGCGAAGTCGTGTTCCGTCGATTGTGGCGGCTGCGGCGACGGCCAGTGCATCGCGCCGGAGTCGTCGTCGACCTGCCCG
Source organism: Polyangiaceae bacterium (assembly GCA_036272055.1). Taxonomy (GTDB): domain Bacteria; phylum Myxococcota_A; class Polyangia; order Polyangiales; family Polyangiaceae; genus DASZVB01. The sequence goes on from DATAZL010000114.1 coordinate 59,080, forward strand.
ACGGACTGCCCGCCCACCGACGTCTGCGGTGACGGCTCGTGCTCGCCCACCGAGAACCCCTTCAGCTGCCCCGACGACTGCAGCGTCTGCGGTGATGGACGGTGCGGTCCCGGCGAGACGTCGCAGGGTTGTCCCGGCGACTGCGCGAAGAAGTGCGGCGACGGCACCTGCGACAAGGGCGAAACCGTCGCGAACTGCCCGACCGACTGCCACGTCTGCGGCGACGGGGCGTGCAGCGCCGGCGAGGTGGGGACTTGCCCGAAGGATTGCCCCGTCTGCGGCGACGGCACCTGCGGCCCGCTCGAGAGCGGACAAACTTGTCCGGTCGACTGCTCCACGCCTTCGCGCTGCGGCGACGGCTTCTGCGCCGTCGGGGAGAGTCCGTCGAACTGCCCGAAGGACTGCGTGGGCGGCCGTTTCTGCGGTGACGGCCTCTGCACCGACGGCGAGAACGACACCAATTGCCCGAGTGACTGCGCCGTCACGCCGGATCTCTAGGCCAGCGCGAAAAACCTCGCGTCGGTCGGGAGGTGACCGGCTATATTCAGAGGACTCTCATGAGGTTGCCCCGTCCCGAGGCGGCGGACCGTCACCAGGTTCTCGATAGATGACGGCGACCGTCTCCGAGTTGCGCGCGAGCGCCGACCGCGTCGCAAAATGGCTCGTCGAGAAGGGACGGCCCGACGATGCCGTCGCGCTCCTCGCGGCGTGGGCCGTGACGGGACCGAGCGACAGCGAGGGCCAGCAACTCCTCGCCGAGGCGCTCCGCATCGATCCGAGCGCGCGGATCGCCCAGCAAGCGTTCGAGCGCATGGAGGGCATCCCGGGCCAGCACGCCGAGCTCGAAGGCGCTCTCCGCCAGTTCGCCGTCGACGCTCTCCAGAAGCTCGAAGCCGAGATGCGGCGGCCGTCGTTCCGGCGCGCGCAGATGGGCTTCAACAACAACGTCAAGTACGAGGGAGCCGTCTTCCACGTGCAGACGGAAGACTCGGGGCTCGACGCGCCGCACGTGATCACGCATCTCTTCGCCGACGGCGGCCGCGTCATCAAGAGCCACAAGCGCAACTACGACAAGGAAGTGTCGCGCGCCGACGTCGCCGCCTACGTGCGCAGCCTCATGAAGGCGCAGCACATGGAGATGGTGCTCGCGCTTCGCGAAGGTCGGTTCGACAACGTGATCGCCGGTCGCGAGATCGGCGGCGTTCTGGTCCTCGCCGAGCCGCCGAACGTCGAGGCCGTCCGCAAGCTCGCGGGCAAGAAGCAGGCGCGCGCCGAGGCGCCGCCGGAATCGCTCGCGAAGCCCCCCGTCGAGAAACCCGCGATCCCGCGTCGCTCCGCGACCGGACCGCTGCGCGCGCCGAGCCGCGCGATGCCGGCGGTGAAGTTTCGCTTTCGCCTGAACGTGCTCCGGAGCCTCACCGGCGGGCCCGCGCGCTACGAGCCCGATTCGGACCAGGTGATCATCGGCTCCGCGGGCGTCGTGAACCTGCCCGGAGAGATCTTCTGCCACCCGCGTGAAGCGGAGCTCTCGTACCGTCAGGGCCGGCTCTGGCTGAACGATCTTGAGGGCGGCAACGGCGTCTTCCTCAGGATCCGCACCCCCGTCGAGCTCGAGTTCGGTGACGAGTTTCTCGTCGGCGATCAGCTGCTCCGCGTGTCGAAGAACCCGATCGCCGACGACGGTCCCGACCCGGAGCCGACGTATTTCTACTCCTCGCCGAAGTGGCCGTCGTCCTTTCGCGTGATCCAGGTCTTCGAAGGCGGCGCCCCCGGAGCTTGCGTGGTCGCCCGCGGCAACACGCTCCAGATCGGCTCCGTCATCGGCGATCTGGTCTTCGCCGACGACCCGCTCGTCGATCAGCAGCACTGCATCATCGAAGAGCAAGCCGGCACCGTCGTCCTCACCGACCTGGGTTCCCGCACCGGAGTCTTCGTCCGCATCCGAGGCGAACAAGAGCTGGTACACGGCGACGAACTCCTAATCGGCCGCACGCGTTTAGTGGTTGATCTCTCCGCTGGTTAGCACGAAGGCTCGCTTGCTTCGAGCGCGGGCCGATCTGACCGCTCTCGGTGCTCGCCGTACCAGCGTACGGCTGCGCGCCTCACCCGGTCATCTCGACCCGCGGTCTTCGCAATCGATCCTTCGGGGTGACTTGACGCGTGCAGAGAGAGAGTCGAACCGGAGAGCTCGACCTTCGGTCTTCGCAATCGAGCACAGGGGTGACTTGAACGTGCAGTGAGCGTCGACCTATGGAAGTCGGATCCGGTCATCTCGACGCGCATCGGCGTCGTGCAGAGACAAAACGAAAAAGGCCGGAGCTGCGTGGCTCCGCCCTTGTTCTGCGCGGCGAGTCTGAGCGCGGCTGTGCTTCTCCTCTGCCGTCTGTTCTGCGGCGAGTCTGACGAAGCGGCCTGCTTCTCCTCTGCCGTCTGTTCTGCGGCGAGTCTGACGAAGCGCGTCTGCTTCTGCTCTGCCGGCTCAACCAGGTAGCGAAAATGTGTCGGAGGGCTGATCGCGAAGACCGCGTGGTCAGATGGGTGGGTGAGGCGCGCAGGCGTACGCTGGTACGCCGAGCACCGAGAGCACCCAGCTGGCCGCGTGCTCGAAGCGAGCAGCCCTCCGACAGCAGACTACTTGGAGTCGGCGGGCGCGTCCGCGGGCTTGTCGGCCGGGGTCGCGTCGCCACCCTCTGCGGGCTTCGCAGAGTCGTCCGCCGGCTTCGCGTCGTCCGCCGGCTTGGTCTCCGTGCTGCCAGCCGACTCACTCGCCGGAGTCTCCGGCTCGGGGTTGCTGCCGCCGCACGCGGTCATGAGGAACATAGCCGGAACGATCGCGAGATAACGAATCTTCATGTGCAGAGCCTCCTACTAGAACCAGGGACCGGAGCCGAACGCTCCAGCTTTCCCGCCCCCACCAGATGCCCGAGCAGATGAAACCGGCTCACGGCGGAGACGTGCCCGACGCGGATTCGCAACAATGGAGCACCCATATATGCGAAATCACGACACAATCGCTCTGTCGAAGGGGTGTCGATTTGTGCCTCGTCGGCGTGGAGGCAAGCGGGTCCGCTCGGCGGTTTTTCGAGGGCCTCGTGATATCGTCTTCGGCCGAGCGGACCGGTGAGCCGAAACGGCGACGGCTCGCGTCCATCCTCTTGAACCCACGATGGCAGCCGAACCTGCGCGCCTGCGGCTCGTCCCCGGCGGGGAAGACCCCGAACCGAGAGAGCCCGTCTCCGGGACGGTGGCGCACGCGTACGCCGGCCCCCACCCGGAGCTGAGCGACGCGCAGCTCGTCGCGCTCACCGTGAGCGGCGAGCAGACGGCGCTCGAAGCGCTCTACCGCAGGCACGCCGCGTTCGCGCTGAACCTCGCGGTCCGTCTTCAAGGCAGTGCCGCCGACGTCGAGGACGTCGTGCACGACGCCTTCCTTCGCGCGCAGGAGCGCCTCGATAGCCTGAGAGAGCCCGCGGCGTTTCGTGCCTGGCTCGGGTCGATCGTGGTGCGGATGGTCCGGACGCGTCTGCGCCGCCGCCGGCTGCTGCGCGCACTCGGTCTCGTACAGCAAGGTGAGGCGGTCGAGCTCGACGCGGTCGCGTCGCCCGACGCCGGGCCGGAGTCGCGCGCGATGCTCGCACAGGTGTACGCGCTCCTCTGCACGATGCCCGCCGACGATCGCATCGCGTGGACGCTGCGCTACGTCGAGCGCCACCGGCTCGAAGCGGTCGCAGAGCTGACGGATTGCTCGCTCGCGACGGCGAAGCGTCGCATCCAGCGCGCGCAGGCATTTCTCACCGGCCATTTCGTGTCGCCGATCGCGGAGGCACCGCTATGAGCGACCGCCGCAGCTTCTCCGAGATCCCCGCCGAGCTCCTGCGTGATCACGGCGACGCCGGTCGCGTCGAGCGCGGCTGGCATCGTCTCTCGGGCGATCTCTCGCACGCACCTCGACGACACCGCACGTTCTCGCCGTTGCTCGCGGTCGCGGCGACGACGTTCGCGCTCGGCGTCATGGTGGGCGGTCGCTTCTTGCCGCACGAACCGCTCCCGGTGCCGGCCTTCGGCGCGGAGCCGTCGGAAGCGCCGAAGCCCGCGGCGCGGCAAGCGTTGCCCGCGCCCTCCACGTCTTCTCGTCCCGACGACGCGCCGCGTTCGCGCCAGGCGCATCGCAGCGCCGCGCGTCGCACCGACGTCACTCCGCGTGATGACGTCGAGCAGGCGCCCGCGCCGGAGCCCGCCGTCGCGCCCACGTCCACCGCGTCGTCACCCTCGTGGCAGCGGCTCGCCGACGAGGGACAGTACGCGCAGGCTCTGGTGTCGCTCGAGGCGGGCGGCGGCTTCGACGCCGCGCTACTCGACGCGACGGCCGACCAGCTCATGTCGCTCGTCGACGTCGCGCGGGCCACCGGCCAGCGCCAGCGCGCCATCACCGCGCTTCGCCGGATCGTCAGCGAGCACGGTGCCGACCCCAACGCGCCCGTCGCGGCGTGGATGCTCGGTAACGAGCTTGCAAAGGGCCGCGATTTTTCGGGGGCCGAGCAGGCTTTTGCCATGTACAGGGCCTTGTCTCCCGGCGGTGACTTCGCGGAAGATGCGCTCGCCCGCCAGATCGACATGGCTGCCGAGCAGGGCAACCGGGATCACGCGCGCAGGCTCGCCGAGCAGTACCTCAAGGAGTTTCCGGACGGACCTCGCACGGCGGACATCCAGGCTGAGCTCGAGCAGTGGGGACGTGCTCCGAGCGCGCCCACGCCGTCGGCCGAGCACGACGTGGCCCCGGTGTCTCCGGACGCTGGGCTTTCTCGTTAGCCTCCTGGCCGGTCTCGCCGTTTCGCGGCGCGTGAACGCGTCGTCGAGCGACCGGCTCATGGTCGACGTCGATCGTGACGCGGCTCCGCTCATCGATCCGCGCGCCACCGAGCGTCTCATCGAGCTCGAGACGGCCGACGTCGACGTGCCACCGCCGGTGACGACGTCAATCCGCCCGCCGCTGTACTTCCGCATCCTCGTCGGAACCGCGACGTCGCTCCGCGTCGAGCTCTGGGAGCTCGGGCAGCCGTATGGCGCGCGCAGCATCTCCGTGGCCGGCAGCGCGAACCTCAAGGCGCGGCGCATCGCGCTCGCCGCCGCGGAGCTCGCGCGACGTCTCCGCCAGCGGCGTCTCGCGGAGATAGCAGCGCGCGACCGTGTTCCGGAATCCGACGACGCGGAGCGCGCGAAGCGGGCGGGCACGCCGATCTACGGGCGCATGACGTGGAGCGCGGGCCTTCACGGCGCGGCGGTGGGCCTCTCGTCGGCGTGGCTACTCGGACCGGGTGTCGACGCGACGCTCCGGTTCAGCACCGGGACGCGGGTGTCGCTCGGCGCCGCGTGGCTCGCCGGCAAGGCGCCGGCATTCGGCTCGTCCGCGAGCGCGCGCTTCGTCGATCTGAGTCTCTCTTGCGTGCAAGGCTTCACGCTCTCGCCGTCGTTCGACGTCTCGGCGGGGCTCGTTGCGTCGGTGGATGCGGCGCGCATCGGCGAGCCGGGCGGTCCCGCGACTCGCGCGCTCGACACCTGGTCGTCGCGAGCGGCCCTCGTGCTCCGCGCCGAGGCGCGTCTCGTCCGTCATCTGTCGGCGGCGATCGGTCCCGACGTCGGCGTCGTGCTCACGCCGATCTCGGCCGTGGGAAGCGACGGGGACACGCATCGAATCGGCGGCTTGTGGCTCGGCGGAGCCCTGACGCTCACTCTTTTGTAAGGGGGCCTTGGCCCCCGCAGCTTCGCCTTCGGCGAACTGCTCCCCCCGCCGCTTCGCGGGCTCGCTGCGCTCGCGTAATTCCGCTTCTTTGATGCTTCGGGGACGGCGCTGTTCGTCGATGAATGGCGCTGCAGCGCCGCGACTACGTCGATTTCATGGGCAAGAGCGCCTTCATGTCGCGCGTGACGTCGACGAGACGGCCCTCGATGACGAAGGGCAGCGCGCTCTCGTCGACCTTGCGACAGCTCCGCACCTTGAGCCGGAAGGGACGACTGGTGCTCGCCGTCGTGCCCACGAGCGTGGAACCGGGCGGACTCGGGCGGCTCGAGCGCGCCACCGCCATGGTGCCGTCGCTCTCGACGATCTCCCAGTCGCCTCCACCTTCGAAGACGAGAGCGAGGCTCACTCCGAGCGCCTCCCGCGATGCATCGCCTGTCGCGCTTCACGGTTCTCGTCCTTCTCGCGAAGGCTCTGGCGCTTGTCGTGCTTCTTCTTGCCGCGAGCGACGGCGAACTCGAGCTTGGCGCGCCCCTCCTTGAAGTAGGAGCGCGTCACGATGAGCGTCATCCCGTCGCGCTCGATGGAGCCGCGCAGGGTGTCGATCTCCGCGCGGTGCAGCAGTAGCTTCCGCGGTCGCTTCTCGGTGTGGGCGAACGCGGCGTGCGTGAGCACCGGGATGCGCATCTCTTTCACCCAGGCCTCGCCGCGCTGGTTGATCTCGACCCACGCCGTCGAGACGTCGCCGCCGTTGACGCGCAGGGACCGCGCCTCGCTTCCGAGGAGGCTCAGGCCGGCCTCGTACTTCTCGCCGAGCTCGAAGTCGAAGCTGGCGCGACGGTTCGTGGCGATGTGATCGCCGTTCAGTCCTTTGCCTTTGCCTTTGCCCTTGGCCATGCGTGCTCGACGTCCGGCGGAGCGAGAGCGGCCGCGCGATTGCTCGACCGTGCGACCGTGCGACCGTGACGGCGGTCGTTGCCATAGCATGCGCATCGGGGGAAGGTGGCTACTTCCGGCCCGGGCCTCTGGTACCCTTCGCCCCCCGGCGACCCCTCCCAAGGAGAGAAGCATGCAAGCTCGAGCAGCGATCGCGCACGCGGCAGGAAAGCCTCTTTCGATCGAGACGGTGACGCTCGAAGGCCCGAAGGCGGGCGAGGTCCTCGTCGAGATCCGCGCGACGGGTATCTGCCACACCGACGCCTTCACCCTGTCCGGTGACGATCCGGAGGGGATTTTCCCTGCCATCCTCGGTCACGAGGGCGCGGGCGTCGTCGTCGACGTCGGTCCCGGCGTCACGTCACTGAAGAAGGGGGACCACGTCATTCCCCTCTACACCCCGGAGTGCCGGCAGTGCGACTACTGCACGAGCGGCAAGACGAACCTCTGCCAGGCGATCCGCGCGACCCAGGGCCGCGGCGTGATGCCCGACGGCACGAGCCGCTTCTCGCTCGGCGGCGAGAAGGTGTTCCACTACATGGGCACCTCCACGTTCTCGAACTACACGGTGCTCCCCGAGATCGCCCTCGCGAAGATCCGGGAGGACGCGCCCTTCGACAAGGTCTGTTACATCGGCTGCGGCGTCACGACCGGCGTCGGCGCGGTGCTCAACACGGCCAAGGTTCAGGCGGGGGACAACGTCGTCGTGTTCGGCCTCGGCGGCATCGGGCTGAACGTCGTGCAGGCGTGCCGCATGGTCGGCGCGAACCTCATCGTCGGCGTCGACCTGAATCCGGCGCGGCGTGCTCTCGCCGAGAAGCTCGGCATGACGCACTTCGTGAACCCGAAAGAAGTTCAGGGTGAGCTCGTGCCGTATCTGGTCGATCTCACGCGCGGCGGGGCCGACTACAGCTTCGAGTGCATCGGCAATGTGAAGACGATGCGGCAGGCGCTCGAGTGCTGTCACAAGGGCTGGGGTACGAGCGTCATCATCGGCGTCGCGGGAGCGGGTCAAGAGATCACGACTCGGCCGTTCCAGCTCGTCACCGGACGAGTGTGGAAGGGCACCGCATTCGGCGGCGCGAAGGGCCGCACCGACGTCCCGAAGATCGTCGACTGGTACATGGACGGGAAGCTCGTCATCGACGAGATGATCACGCACACCATGCCGCTCACCGACATCAACAAGGCTTTCGACCTGATGCACGAGGGCACGTCGATCCGCTCGGTCGTGATCTTTTAGTAGGGGGGCCTTGGCCCCCCGCAGCTTCGCCTTCGGCGAACTGCTCCCCCCGCCGCCTTCGGCGTGCTCGCTGCGCTCGCGTAGTTCCGCGGCGGAATTCGGCGTGCTTGCTGCGCTCGCGTAGTTCCGCGGCGGAACTAGTGAACGTGATAAAGTCCCGCGGAAATGGCTTTCTTACGGTGCGCGGGTGGTGTGGTGGTGGCGAGTGCGCTCGTTCTCGGCGCGGGATGTAGTGAGACGGTGGTGCGTCGTCCGAACGTCCCGGCGAGCGCGAAGGTGGGCGAGCTCCTTCACGCCGCGGGCGACAACCCCGGTGACTGCGGCGAGGTCGTCGAGCCGAAGACCGGCGCGACCTGCGACGTGCACACGATCGGCGAGTGTCTCGCGGCCGCGCTCCACGATTGCCGCCCCGCGCACGGGATGCGCACCTTCTTCACGGCGGAGAGCGACGGCGTGCGCGTCGACTGGATCGTCGTGCCCGACGGCAAGGGGAGCTGCGCGCTGAACACCGTCGAGGATCGCTCCGCCGACCCGCTCGCGCCGAGAAAGCCGACCACCACGAGCTGCAAGGTGCTCGGCTGGAAGCCGCACGAGTCGATCGCCGACTGCCAGGTGCCGGCCGGCGACAAGTGCACGCCCGGCTGATCGGTCCGCCGAGTCCTCGACGCCCTATTTCGTGAGGTTCCGGCGCATCGCGAGGGTCGCCTCTCCCAGTCGATCGCGCACGATGCCGCTCCCGAGGAGCGCCGAGACACCGGAGATGGACACCGTCGACGTCAGGACGACGTGGGTCTTCTCTCCCGCGCCGAGCGACGTCAGCTCGTAGACGTTCCACGAGTCGTCGATTGACGGCGCATGCTCGTGCTTCGTCGTCTTCGCGAGCATCGCGCCGGTCGCCTCGCTCACCATGTGGATCTCCACGCGCGCGCCGTGCTCGGTGTGCCGGACGACGTAGTGGCTGAACCAGCTACTGTCCTTGATGTCCTTCACCGACGTCCAGACGTAGAAGTCGTCGGGGTGGCGCGCATAGGCGAGGATCTGCGCGGTCACGACGCTCGGCACCTGGTACCGGCAGCCGTGAGCGCAGTACTGGTCGTAGGCGGCGAGCGTCGTGAGGATGCTCGCGACGGGCTTCGCGACGTCGAAGCTCCGCTGCACCACGACGTCCTTGGCGCTGGCGACGCCGCCGACGGACATCGCTCCCGCGACGAAAAGAGCGGAGAAAGCGGCCTTCACTGCCTCTCGAGATGGCAAACCGCCGCCGCGTCGTCAAGCCAGGGCCGGCGCCGCTTGACGTCCGACCTTTCGGATCCAACCTAAGAACTCGAGTGCGAGGCAATGTCGCCCGCACTTTTCAGAGAGCCCGCCGGGAGCGAATGCCCCGGCGAGGAGAAGGAAACGAGCAATGCATCCTGCAATGATCGAATGGTATCGACGTCGTCACGGGCAAGATGACTCCGAGTCGGCACAGGCCGCCTGCGGAGCAGGCTGTGGACCGCGCCGCGGACATGGTCCCGGGCACGGACATGGTCCGGGACATGGTCACGAGCACGGACACGAACACGGTCCCCGTCACTTCGGCGGTGGCCACGACGAGGAGTTCGGCGGCGGCGCCTTCGGCGTCCGTCGTCCCCTGCGCTTCCTCGCGTGGAAGCTCGAGCTCGAAGAGAACCAGGTGACCGAGCTCGCCAAGGTCCTCGACGATCTCAAGACCGAGCGCGCCCAGGCGGCGGTGGACAACCGTCGTTCGACGAGCGCGTTCGCCGACGGTATCTCGGGCGAGGCCTTCGACGAGACGAAGGTGTCCGAGGCCGCCACCCTGCGCGTGCAGACGGCCGAGCGTCTCCGTGACGCGGTCGTCAAGGCGCTGCGCCGCATCCACACCGTGCTCGATCCGGAGCAGCGCGAGCGACTCGCGTATCTGATCCGGACGGGCGCGCTGTCCATCTGAAGAAAGAACGAACATGCAGAACACCATTGACGCACCTCTCGACGACGGAGCCCTCCTCGACGCGTACTCACGCGCCGTGACCGGGGTCGCGACGTCCGTGAGCCCGTCGGTGGTGAAGATCGACGTGCGCGGCGCTTCACGGTCCTCCGTGGGGCGTCGCGCCGGCCCTGATCCCGGCGAAGGCGTCGGGTCGGGCTTCGTCTTCACGCCCGACGGCTATGTGATGACGAACAGCCACGTCGTGCACGGCGCGAAGAGCATCCGTGTCACATTTCCTGATGGGGACTCCGTGCCGGCGGATCTCGTCGGCGACGACCCGGAGACCGACGTTGCCGTGGTGAGGGCGTGGGCGAACGAACTCCCCGCCGCCACTCTCGGCGACTCGGCGTCGCTCCAGGTCGGGCAGCTCGTGGTCGCCATCGGCAATCCTCTGGGTTTCCAGTGCACGGTGACGGCGGGCGTCGTGAGCGCGCTCGGACGCTCACTGCGCAGCAAGACGGGGCGTCTCATCGACGACGTGGTGCAGACCGACGCGGCGCTGAACCCCGGTAACTCCGGCGGCCCGCTCGTCTCGTCCGCCGGCCACGTCATCGGCGTGAACACCGCGATGATCCCGGCCGCACAGGGCATCTGCTTCGCCATCGCCATCAACACGGCGAAGTTCGTCGCGATGCATTTGCTCCACAACGGGCGCATCACCCGGAGCTTCATCGGCATCGCCGGGCAGACCGTCCCTCTCGTCCGCAAGCTCGTGCGTCACCACGGGCTCGCCACCGAGGGCGGCGTGCTCGTCACCTCCGTCGAGGGCAACAGCCCGGCCGCGCGCAGCGGCATCCGCGACGGCGACATCATCATCCACTTCGCGGGTGAGCCCGTGCGCGCCATCGACGACCTCCACCGTCGCCTCACCGACGAGCGCGTCGGAGCCCAGACCGACGTCACGATCCTCCGCGGCGTCCAGAAGCTCGAGCTCAGCATCACGCCGGAAATGAAGCAACGCACAGCGGCGTGAGCTCTGATCCCAGGCGCTCCGGTTGCGCGTCAGTGCCGGTCACTGAAACCTTGCCCCCGGGTGTACCGACGTAGCCGTCGGAACTCGCCGATAGTACGCTGCGCGGGATGCAGCTCGTGAGGCGCGCGCGTGCGGGTGCGGTCCTCGTGACGGGCGCGACAGGCCGCGTCGGGCGTCTCGTCGTCGATGAGCTGCTGCGCGCCGGGGTGCCGGTGCGCGCTCTCACTCGCCGCCCGGAACACGCGGCGCTTCCCTCCTGCGTCGAGGTCGTGGTGGGCGATCTCACCGTTCCTGCGTCGCTCGGTGCGGCCCTCGACGGCGTGGAAAGCGTTTTCCTCGTCTGGACTGCCGCGGTGGACACCGCTACGGCGTTCGTCGCGCGGCTGGCGGAGCAGCGACGGCACGTCGTCTACCTGTCGTCGCCGCACCAGACGGCGCATCCGTTCTTCCGGCAGCCAAATCCGCTGCGGGCCGTCCATGCTGGCGTCGAGCGACTGCTCGCTGCTGCCGCACTCGACGTGGCGGTTCTGCGGCCGGGGATATTCGCTGGAAACGCCCTGCACTGGTGGGCTCCGCAGATCCGGCGCGGTGACGTCGTGCGATGGCCGTACGGGGCGGCAGAGACGGCTCCAATCGACGAGCGTGATATCGCGGCCGTCGCTGCGCGTGCGCTGCTCGACCCGAGCCACGCCGGCGGCGACCACGTCCTGACCGGCGCCGAGTCTCTGAGTCAGGCCGCACAGGTGCGCACGATTGGCGACGCCATCGGACGCCCCCTTCGATTCGAGGAGCTTTCGCCCGATGAGTTCCGACGCGATGCCGCGGAGACGTGGCCTGCCGGCGTTGCAGAGATGCTGCTCACTGCCTGGCACGCGACTCGGCCACGGCGCATTCGTGACGTCCGCTGTTCGGGACATCGTCGGAGCGCCGCCTCGCACCGTTCATCGATGGGCCGTCGACAACGCCGCCGCGTTTCGTCTCGCGTAGTGACTACTCTCGCTCACCCATCCGAGGAGCTCCCGTGATCCTTCAAGAAGAGCAGTTCGAGCTCGCGACGCCGACCGGGCCGATGCGCACTTACGTCTATCGTCCCGTTGTGAGGGGACGGTATCCAGGCGTGGTGTTGTTCTCGGAGATCTTTCAGCGCACCGGGCCCATCAAGCGGATGGCGGCGTTGATCGCGGGGCACGGCTTCGTCGTTTCGGTGCCAGAGATCTTTCACGAGCTGGAACTCGCGGGCGCCGAGTTGCCGTACGACACTGCCGGTGCGGAGCAGGGGAATCGGGACAAGGTCGGGAAGCCGGTGTCGTCCTACGACGCGGACGCGCGCGCGGCGCTTCGTCATCTCGAGACCCTGCCGTTCTGCACGGGCAAGCTCGGCGTGATGGGCGTCTGCATCGGTGGACACCTCGCGTACCGCGCAGCGATGAACCCGGAGGTGCTCGCGGGCGCGTGCTTCTACGCCACCGACATTCACAAGGGGAGCCTCGGGCTCGGTGGCGACGACAGCCTGGCGCGCACCGCCGAGCTCCGTGGAGAGATGTTGATGGTCTGGGGCCGTCAGGATCCGCACGTGCCGGCCGAGGGACGAGCACGGATCTACGCGAGAATGAGCGAAGCGAACGTCACGTTCACCTGGCACGAATGGAACGGACAGCATGCGTTCCTGCGCGACGAGGGGCCGCGCTACGATCCGGCGCTCGCATCGATCGCCTACCGGATGGTCATCGACCTGTTCACACGCAAACTGAGCGGAGGCGACCTGCCCGCGGAAGTGCAGAGCGCCGACGCCGAACGGCGACACTGAATCATTGCACTCGCACTCGTGTTCGCCACGCCCAGAGCGCGACGACGGAGCCGACCATGACCGCAAGCTGGCCATAGCCGAGCCGGCCATCGCCGAAGAGGCGATCGACTAGAACTGCAGCAGCAAACGAGGCGAGCGCGACGAGGACTAGCTTTATGGGACGGGACAAGAGACTCCGATTCTACACGGCCGAGGTGATTCGCACCCGGCGTCTCCCTCGATGCCCAACCCGAGCGCCGACGGAAGCAGCCTGACGCAGAATCTCCCCTGAGCGCGCCCGGGAATGCTGGTCGCGCAGCGTCAGCGCGAACGAAGTGCGAAGCGTCAGTAGCCGGGCGGCTTTGCCCGGCAGTCTCCCGCGTCGCCGTCGTTTGCCTCGGCAATCGCGCGTCGAAACGCGCCACTGCAAAAAGCCGGGTGCGCGTCCACGTCCGCGATGGACTCCACCACGTAGGTGCTCAGCGCCTCGTTGACGAGGAGAACCGTCAAGAAGCACGCGGTGGTTCCCTCGAGCGGGGGAACCGACATTCCGAGCGCCGCGCATTTCGCGGCGAGTGCGTCGTGCTCGCATTGCCCGCATGACGTGAGGGCGTCGCTCGCCGACGTGCTGCCGTTCTTTGCGGTGATCGACGCACACGAAGCGTCGCTCGTACAGAAGGCCGTTGGAAAGCCCGCACTGTTCGTCGTGCCTCCAGCGGAAGCGGCGCTGGACGAAAACTTCGTCGTGATAGGGTCACGACGTGAGCTTCCTCGCGATCCGGAAGGGCGAGCGGCGGCATGCCTGGACGTCGTTTGCGACGCTCTTCGCGCTGATCGCGAGCCACTCGATCCTCGAGACGGCGCGCGACGCTCTGTTTCTCGCCAAGGTGCCGGCGGCGCGGCTTCCCTGGGTGTTTCTCGCGATCGCGGCGGTGTCGCTCGCGCTGGTGAAGGGACAGGCACGTGTCACGAGGGGCCTTCGTCCCGAGCGAGCGCTCTCCGTCGCGGCGCTGCTCGCGTCGCTGGGCACGCTCGGGTTCTTCTGGTTCCTTCCAGGGCTCGGCACCTGGGGCGTGTACGCACTCTACGTGTGGTCCGGCGTCCTGGTGACGCTCGTACTCGGCTATTTCTGGGCGGTCGTTTCCGATCTTTTCACGATCACGCAGGCGAAGCGGCTCTACGGGTTCGTCGGCGCGGGAAGCGTGCTCGGTGCGATCGCGGGTAGCGGCGCCGCGGGCCTTCTCTCGAAAGAGCTCGGACCCGAGCGCCTGTTGCTGCTCTCTGCCGTCGGCTTCGGGACTGCCGCGCTGATCCCGGCGCTGTTCGCGGCGAACGCGACGGCGGGCCGCTCCGTCGACGCCGCGCCCAGGCTACTCGACACGATCGCGCTGGTCGGACGCGACGCGTACGCTGCGCGAATCGCCGCGTCGCTGTTCATCGCCACGGTGTGTCTGACGATCGCCGACTACGTCTTCAAGAGCACCGTCGCTGCCCACGTTCCCGGGGCCGCGCTCGGTACGTTCCTCGGGTCGGTCTACTTTGCCGTCAATCTACTGTCTCTCGTCTGTCAGGTCGGGCTCGTCGGAAGAATACTGAGGCGCGTCTCGCTCGGCGGCGCGCTCGCGATCCTGCCGGCGCTCCTCGTGGTCGGCGGGCTCGGCGTTGCCGCGACGGGAGCGCTCTCGGCCGTGCTGGCGATGAAGGCCGCCGATGGCGCGCTTCGCTACTCCCTGCATCGCACGGCGGCAGAGTTGCTCCTGGTCCCGTTCGGTGACGAGACGCGACGGCGGATCAAGGCATTCGTCGACGTGGTGAGCCAGCGCGGCGGTCAGGTCTTCGCCTCGGTGATGATCCTCGCATTCACGGCGGCGGGCGCGCGACCTCGCGTGATCGCCGTCACGCTCGCCGTGCTCGCGGTTTGCTGGGTGGCGAGCGCGCTCTCCCTGAGAAAGCCCTACGTCGAGCTCTTCAGGAGCCGTCTCAACGCTGGTCGCCTGAGTCACGCGACGGGATTCCCCGAGCTCGACGTCGCTTCGCTCGAGACGCTCATCGGCGCGCTCGAGAGCGAGAACAACGCCGAGGTGATCGCCGCGCTCGGAGTTCTCGAGCGAGAAGGCAAGGCGCACCTCGTTCCGGCCTTCATTCTCTACCACCCCGACGAGCAGGTCGTCCTCCGGGCGCTGGAGCTCCTGACGCGCTCGGGCCGGAAGAACGCCGTCAGCATCGTCGAGCGACTGCTCGACCATCCGTCGTCCGCCGTACGTGCTTCGGCGATCGCGGCGCGCTCGGTCCTCGCTCCCGATCCGGCGACACTGAAGGCGCGGCTCGACGTCGAGGAGTCGCCCGAGGTGCGCGCGACGATCGTCGTCAACCTGATCGCGTCCGGGGACATCTCCGCCAGAGAGCGGACCGAGCATCTCGACGCGATCCTCCGCGAAGGGTCGATGACGACGAAGGTCGCTCTCGCCGACGCCATCGGCCGTCGTCGTGCCGCCGGTTTCGAGAGTGTGCTGTGGGCCCTATCCAGCTCCAGAGAACCCGAGACGAGGCGCGCGGCCATCGCGGCGATGGGCCAGGTCGGCTCCGCGGCGCTGATGCCCGTCGCCGTCGCTGCCCTCACCGACGAGTCGAGTCGCGCGGAAGCGGAAAAAGTTCTCGCGAACAACGGCGTAGAGGCGTTCCGCGCGCTCCTCGAGCGGTTCGAGGACAGACGCACCGATCCTGCGCTCCGCTGGCGCATTCCGCCCGCCATGGCGCTCGCGAGCCCCGAGCAAGCGCTCACCGCCCTCCTCGATTTGCTGCCGCGTGAAGCCAACGGGAAGGTACGTTTTCAGCTCATCCGGACGCTCGAGCGGCTCGTACGGCAACATCCGACGTTGCCCGTCAATCGCGCTTCCCTCGACCGAGCCATAGACGAGACCGTCGCCCTCGCGTTCACGTACCTCGACGCGCGTCGGCTCCTCGTGCGCGGCGCAGAGAAGGTCGAGGCGCGAAAAACGAAGGGCCACGAGCTCCTCTGCGACCTGCTCCGCGACAAGGAAGCCAACACCGGAGATCGTCTCTTTCGATTGCTCGGCTTGCTACATCCCTCCGAAGACTTCGGCCAGATCCATCGCGGGCTCGCAGGGACCAGGGAACAGCGCGCGACGAGCATCGAGCTCATCGAGAGCATCGTCCGCGAGCCGCTCCGGAGCGCGGTGCTCGGCCTCGTCGACGACGGTGACGACGCGCGACGTCTGGCGCGAGCGGGTCGCTATCACCGAGCCGTGACGGGTGACTACGCAGCGCTGCTCGCGCTGCTCGCCGCGTCGGACAGCGACGCGCTCTGCGAAGTGACGTGCTTCCACGCCGCCGAGCTCGGCATCGCCCTCCAGTCTAGAGCGCAGGGCAAGGCCGCATGACGGAAGAATCGTTGAGCGTTCATGAGCGACCACGCGAGGGCCTCCGCGATCGGATCCTGGCGCTACGCTCGCAGCCCTTGATGGCGCTGGTCGACGACGATGGTCTGCTTCTTCTCGCCGAGCACGCGCGCAGCGCGACGTATCACGAGGGCGAGGTCGTCGTTCGAGAGGGAGAGCCGTCGCGCTCCATGTTCGTCGTCCTCGAGGGCTCGGTCGTCGTGTCTTACGACGGCAAGAAGCCCGTCGCCTGGGGTGTCGGGACCGCGTTCGGGACGCTCGCGCTGTTCGCCCGGAAGCCCTCGGGGCTCGCAGTTGCGGGCAACGGAACTCGTTTACTCGAGATACCCGCCGCCGCGCTCGAGAACGCGCTCGACGAGAATCATTCGCTCCTGCGCAGCGCGCTCGCCGTCACCGGTTCCGACGTGCTGAAGTCGCGCGGCAATCTTCCCGCCGATCCAGACGTCCCGCGAGAGATAGACGAGGGGACCTACTACTCCGAGCCGAGGTCCATGGTGGAGCGCCTGCTGGAGCTCAGGGCCGGGAACTTCCGCTACATGAACCTCGAAGCATTGATCGAGCTCGCGCGGCAGATGGTGGAAGTTCGATATCCGGCGGGAGCGTCGATCTGGTCTGCGGGTGACGTTTCGACGCACTCCCTGTCCATCGATTGTGGTCGCGTCCACTGCACCGCATCCGACGGAAAGTCCTGCGATGTCGGCAAGGGCTTCAGCATCGGTGTTCTCGACGTGTGGGGTCCACGGCGGAGAGTGTACGGAGCTCGCGCCGAGACCGACGTCATCGCCTACCGCATCGAGTTCGAGAGCTTTCTCACGCTCCTCGAGTCTCACGTCGAGGTGGGTATCGAGCTCTTGCGCGGCTTTGCGCGGGCGCTCCTGGCCGTCCGCTCGGGCAGATGACGGCGCCGGCGTCGGCGGCGTTAAGTTCGCCAAGCGGGTCGGTCGCCTCATCGAGATGCGGGTGAACCATCTCGACTCGACGGACGAGGTGGAGCACTTCTCGCAAGCGATCCAGAGGATGGGCGCGACGACTCCGAACGCGGTCATGGTCGTCGACCTGCGCACGCCGCTCGTCTTCTCGCCGCCGGTCACGAAGGCAGTCGTCATGCTGATGACCCGGGCGAACAGGGTGAGACGAGGGACGGCGATTTTGCTGGCCGGTGAGCACGCGGTGTTCAGCTTGCAGTTCGTCAGGCTCGTCAAGCAGGTGGGCGATCCCGATCGCCAGACGTTCACCGATCCGGACGAGTTGCTCGCCTGGATCGACGACTGCCTCGATCCCCGGGAAAAGACCCGAGCCAAGGTGTTCGTCCACTCGCGCTGACGTCGGTTGCTACCGCGGGACGTGGCGCCCGTGGCGGACGTTCGCGATACTCAGGGCGTGGACGCGACCCTTCTCGAGACGCCGCTCGTTCATGCGCCGGCAGAGCTGCCACCCTGTGCGACGCCGGACGAAGCGGCGAGACTACTCGCGCTCGACCCCGCTGCTTACTGGCTCGAGCTCGCGGCTGAGCTCACGTGGGATCGCGCGCCGGCGCACGGCCTCGACGGTACGTTCGGCGATTTTCGTTACTTCCCCGGCGCGACGGGCAACGTCTCGGTCAACTGCCTCGACCGCTGGCCGGCGGCGCGCGTCGCACTCCGCTACGAACGCGAAGACGGTCTCTGCGAGACGTGGACGTATGGCCGGCTCACCGAGCACACGGCCCGGTTTGCTGCCGCGCTCCAGCGGCTCGGTGTCGCCCGCGGCGACCGCGTCGCCATCTACACGAGCAACGTCCCCGAGGCGTTCATCGCGATCCACGCCTGTTACCGGATCGGGGCGCTCTACAGCGTGATCTTCGCCGGGTTCAGCGCCTCCGCCGTGCGTGATCGCCTCGACGACGCGCGGCCGAAGGTCGTCGTCGTCACCGACGGTACGCTGCGGCGCGGCCGCGTCGTTCCGCTGAAGGCCACCCTCGACGAAGCGATGGCGGGGCTCGACATCCCGCACGTCGTCGTCGCGCGTCGCATCGATCCGGATTACCCGCTCCGCGCGAACGAGCACGACTTTCGCGCGCTCGTCGAGTCGACGACGGAGAGGGCGGAGCCCGTCTCGCTCGAGGCCAACGAGCCCGGATTCATCATCTACACGTCCGGCACGACGAACAAGCCGAAGGGGCTCGTGCACGCCGGGATCGGCTTTCTCATCGGTGTGTATGCGAACGTCAAGTGGTCGCTCGATCTGCGTCCGGAGGACGTCTACTGGTGCACGGCCGACGTCGGCTGGCTCACATTCCCGATCTTCGCGCTCGTCGGCGGGCTCGCGCACGGCGCGACGCTCGTGATCTACGAAGGGAGCATCGACACGCCGACTCCGTCGCGTCCGTACGAGCTGATCGCGCGCTATGGCGTGACGAAGGTGTTCACCGCGCCGACCGCGCTGCGGATGATGCGCCGTGCGGGCGACGCGCTCGTCGCCGAGCACGACCTGTCGGCGCTCCGCCTGGTGTCGCTCGTCGGCGAGCCACTCGATCCCGACACCTGGCGCTGGACGCGCGACGTCCTCGGCGGTGGACGGCTGTTCGTCAACAATACCTACGGGCAGACCGAGACCGGCACTGCGTGGGCGAGCGCGATGGTCGGGGCGACGCCGACGCGACCCGGGAGCTGCGGTCATCCGCTGCCCGGATATCGCGCCGCGGTGTTACGTCAGGACGGCACCGTCGCAGCGGCGAACGAGCTCGGCGCGCTCGTCCTGACCGAACCTTTTCCGTGTCTGTCGCGCACCGTGTGGGGCGATCACGCGCGCTACGTCGAGACGTACCTCACGGAATTTCCCGGTTGCTACGCCGCGTCGGACGCGGCGCTGTTCGATCGCGACGGCCAGCTCTGGGTGACGGGTCGACTCGACGACGTCATCAACGTCGCAGGACACCGCCTCGGCACGATGGAGCTCGAGGCCGCGCTACTGACGAACCCTGCCGTTTCGGAAGCCGCAGTGGTCGTGAAGCCCGACGACGTGAAGGGCACCGTTCCTGTCGCCTTCGTCGTGCTTCGAGCCGGCCACGTCGACACTCCGGAGCTCCGCGCGACGCTCGTGCGCGCGATCGTCGATGCCGTGGGCACCATTGCTCGCCCCGACCGCGTCGTCGTGGTGTCGACCGTTCCACGCACGCGAAGCGGAAAGATCATGCGGCGCGTCCTCCGCGATCTGCTCGTCACCGGCGCCGCATCCGGCGATCTGACGAGCCTCGACAACCCCGACGCGATCGACGTCGTGCTCTCGAAGCTCCGAGAAGCGTAGGCTACGAGGACGCTCCCCGTCACTTTCAACGGCGTCGCAGGAACACGACGTTACGATGGACGAACTGGAGCGTGAGTCCGTGTTGCTGGGCGAGCCACTCGAACGTCTCGGGACGGTAGAAGGAGACGTGGGTGGGATCGCGCAGGTACCACCAGCCGTCGAGCGGCGTGTCGTCGCGGAGGACCTCGGTCATCACGGCGAGCACGCCGCCGGGGCGGAGTAATCGGCGGAGTCGCGCGAATTCCAGCGACGGTTCGAAGAAGTGCTCCGCCGTCTCGGTGCAGGTGATGAAGTCGTAGGTGCGGTCGAGCGGCGCGCGATCGGGGGCGAAGAAGGGGTCGTAGAGCGCGACGGAGAATCCCTTCTCGGCGAGCAAGACGGAGAGCGTCGGACCAGGCCCCGAGCCGTAGTCGAGGCCGGTGGCGTCGGGCGCGAGCAATGCGACAAGTGGGGTTGCCACACGTCCGAGGAACTCACGGTAACCCGCGTCGGCGGGGTCGTTGTGATGGGTCGCGTAATGGGCGCGTTCAGCAGCGGCGTCGAGACGGTGCGCGGGTCCGAGGTGCACGAGCCGGCAGGTGGCGCAGTCGAAGTATGACTTGCCGCGCAACGCGACCGCGGTGAGGTGTGCGCCACCGCAGAGCGAGCAACGGTCTTCCACGCGTGCTATGCGATGGCGGCGGGCCGCCGTAGGCAACAACCAATGCGCAAATCGGGCTTCTCGAATGAGCGATTGTTCGTCCTGGTCGGTGCGGCGATGCTCGCCTGTGGCCCGAGCCGGAGCGCAGGAATTACGCCGGATGGCGGCGTGAAATCAGCCGGCGGCAATGCCGGATCGGGCATTGCCGGCAGCGCCGGCACGGGCATCGCTGGTTCCGCGATTGGCAGCGGCGGCCAACCCGGTACGGGCGGCAGCGTGACGAACGGCAGTGGCGGGCTAGACGCAATTGACGCCACCGTCGGCAGCGGCGGTAACAACGGCATGGGGGGAAGCACGCCGGCACCGGGCATGGACGCCGGCTATCCGGAGATCGACGACGCCGGTCAGTTCGTGCCCACCGGGCCGTTCCAGTGGAACCTGCCGCACGGGTTCCCGGTGCCGCTGGTGCCCGTGGACAACCCCATGACGTACGCGAAGGTGAAGCTCGGG
This sequence comes from Polyangiaceae bacterium, assembly GCA_036272055.1. GTDB lineage: Bacteria > Myxococcota_A > Polyangia > Polyangiales > Polyangiaceae > DASZVB01. The sequence continues at coordinate 79,599 of DATAZL010000114.1, forward strand.
CGCTTCCTCTTCTACGACACTCGTCTGAGCTTCAACGGAACAGAGTCGTGTGCCACGTGCCACGACCCCGCGCAGGCCTTCACTGACGGCCGCGCGCACGGCCTCGGCTCGACGGGAGAGCTGCACCCACGCGGTCCGATGAGCCTCGCGAACGTCGCCTACGCCGCGACGCTCACCTGGGAGAATCCGGACATGAAAGAGCTCGAGCCCCAGGCGAAGGTCCCGCTCTTCGGCGATCACCCCGTGGAGCTCGGGCTCGGGATGCACGAGGACGACGTCGTCGAGCGACTCTCCGGTGTCCCGGCGTACGAGAGCATGTTCGCGCGCGCGTTCCCCGCGGATGCATCGCCCATCACGGTGGACAACGTGACGCGCGCGCTTTCGAGCTTCGAGCGGACGCTGCTCTCCGGTGGATCGCGCTACGACCGCGACGTGATCGACGGCGACTTCACCGCGCTCACGGCGTCGGAGGCGCGTGGGCTCGCGCTCTTCAACGACGATCGCTTCTCGTGCTTCCAGTGCCACGCCGGGACTTCGTTCACGAGAGGCACGGTTGCCCAGGGCATGTCAGCGCCGAGCGAGGTCTTCGAGAACACCGGGCTCTACAACGTGGACGGCAAGGGTGCGTATCCGGCGGCGACCCAGGGCGTCATCGACTTCACGCATCAGCCCGCGGACATGGGCAAATTCAAGGCGCCCACGTTGCGCAACATCGCCGTCACTGCGCCGTACATGCACGACGGCAGCATCGCGACCCTCGACGAGGTCCTCGATCACTACGCCGCGGGTGGCAGGACGATCGCGACGGGCCCCAATGCCGGCGACGGAAGCAAGAACCCGTTCAAGAGCGGGTTCGTCCACGGCTTCACCGCCACCGCGGACGAGCGAGCCGACCTCATCGCGTTCCTGAACTCGCTCACCGACGACGACTTCCTCAAGGACCCGCGCTTCTCCGATCCCTGGCCGGCCTACAAAGCCGCGAACTGAGGGCGCACAGGACGGAGCTGCGTGGTGGGACGTCCGGCGTCTCGCGCCCACTGAATATGCCCTTCATCACGGAAAACTTTGCGATGTACTTCGCAGGTCTCAAGATTCGTCAGATCTCTGGTGGCGCGGGAGCAAGAGCTAGAGCCGGGAGCTCGAGGAGGAGCAAGGGCTGCGGGTCGAGGGGAAGGGGAAGGGGCATGCGCGGCACGAGCTCAGCGATGTCCGTGACGAATGACAGAATGACGGGATAGAGACGAAGCATCGGGATTCTCCTTTCGAGAGACCCGCCACGATCAAGATCTCGAAAGAGAACGCTCGCCGCCCCTCTCCCGGTCCCTCACGCTCTCCCGGTCCCTCACGCTCTCGCTGGCTCGGCCCCTTCCCCTCAATCAGAAGCCGTGCCCTGTCCCCACGCCTTTTGAACGGAAGGAATGTGACGAATCATGAGACTTCGCAGGTACATCGTTTTCCGCAAGACCCCCACGAATGAAACGACGAAGGCGGTGAGCCCAAGAGGGCGTGCGAACGGGCAAGGCCGGGCTTCTTTTGCTCCCATCGCGACGTGAAGCACCGGCGTCACGTCGTTGTTCGTTCACAAGCTCTGACGGCTCCCGCGACGCACCAGCAAAAAATGCAATGCGACTCCCCAGGTCGTGATCGCGGCTATCAGCGCCATCAGGGTGGGCACGCCGGATTTCATCGGGAAGGTGTCGCTGACGACGAGACGGCGTGCGGTGGCGAGGGAGAGCGCGTTGAAGGCGACGTGGATGAGCATCGGCGGGAGCACACTGCCGGAGAGCTGGCGCGCGAAGCCGCACGCGAGCCCGAGCCCCAGCGCGGAAGCGAAGCGCACGATGCCGAGCCCGCCGGGCATGTCGTGGTGAAGAAAGCCGAACACGGTCGCGACGAGGATCGTCGTGACCGTGCCTCGAAGCTTTTCCGGAACGCGTAGCGACGTCACGGCTTCGAGGCTCAGCGTGAAGAACGCGCCGCGGAAGAAGAGCTCTTCCGAGACGGGGGAGATGAGTGCGCCCCAGACGAAGGAGAGCCACGCGGGAGACTGGGTGAGCTCGCGACCGAACTCGCCGGTGTTCTTCTGCACGGCCGCGACGCCTCCGTGCATGAGCTCGGCGAGGAGCGTCGGCTTCGCGATCGCGAACGCCGTGCCCGTCGCGACGACGAAGATCGCCGGTGTGAGCACCATCGCGTAGACCACCGGCGTGGTACGCGGGCGTACGAGCGCGAGGTCGCGGCGTGGTTCGGCGAGGACGACGAAGGACAGCGCGAGTCCGACCGCGAGCGTCACCAGCTGCACGAGCGCGAGGTAGTCCTCCAGCGTGAGTTCGTGCGCGACGGACAGCGGGAGCAGATCGACGCCGTACGCCGACAGCAAACGAAACGTGACGGCCCAGGCGACGGAGACGGCCAAAAGCCGCGCGATCGTCGCGATGCGAGACGGATGTCGACCGGCGCTCGACATGAACCGACATTAGACCCTGGATGAGGCCGGCCCGAAAGGTCCGTTCCAACACCCGCGCGGCTCTCCTATGATGGGCGGCCATGGCTGCACGCACCATCGCGATCGGCGACATCCACGGTGACACGACGCACCTCTTCAAGCTGATGGCGAACCTGCCCGTGCTCACCGAAGAGGACACCATCGTGTTCCTCGGCGACTACGTCGATCGCGGTCCGCACTCGAAGGAAGTGGTGTCGTTCATCCGGCAGCTCCCGAAGGAGACGCGCGCCAAGGTCGTCGCGCTGCGCGGCAACCACGAAGATGCGTGGCTCAAGGTGATCGACGAAGGGTGGGACGAGTTCGTGCTGCCTCCGCCGAACGGCTGCTTGCCGACCATGCGCTCGTACACCGGCGGCAAGCACCCGCGCGAAGAAGAGCTGCCCGCTCCCGACGAGCGGCTCATCTTCCAGACCGGCGAGTTCTTTCCGGAGGACGTCGTGGCGTGGTTCCGCTCGCTCCCGTACTGGTACGAGGACGAGCACGCGATTTACGTGCACGCCGGTCTTCCCCACGGCCCGAACGGCTTCATGCACCCGAGCGAGGTGAAGAAGCCCGTCGCGCTCCTCTGGCTACGCGATCAGGACTTCTTCGCGAACTACCGCGGCAAGCGCGTCGTGTTCGGCCACACGCGCACCGAGTATCTTCCCCCGGAGCTGAGCGGTTACACGCCGGAAGATCCGTCGGATCTCTGGGCCGGCGAGTGCGTCATCGGAATCGACACCGGCTGCGGCCACGAGGGCGGCTTTCTCACCGCCGTCGAGCTGCCGGAAGGCAACGTCTACGAATCCCGCTGAGCGTCGCGCTCAGGGTGCCGGCGCGGGCTTGTTCGTCGGAGCCGCCACGTTCATGCCGAGCATCGACGCGGGGCGCGCCGGCGCGTGCACGACGTTCTTCACGACCTTCGCGCGGTAGGCCTGGTTCTGCTCGACGCGCGCGATCGTCCTGTCGAGGCGAACCCGCTCGTCACCAGTCGCCTGAGCACGCGCGGCCTCGAGTCGCTCGAGGTGCGCCTTCGCCCGATCGCTCAGGCGGTCGAGCTGCTCTTGACGGGTTTCGCTCGCGCCGTGAGTGGCGGCGAAGAGCCGATCGCGCGGCGAGGTGAACTGGTCGATCGCGAGCGTCGAGACGGCGGGCGGCCGCGAGTCCATGAGCGCGGTGCGCGAGTCGGTCAGCGGCTTCGGGCCCCGTGCGCGGGCTTGCGCCGCCACGACTGCGGCGTGTGGCGGGTGCGGCAGGGTCGTCGTGGTGACCCAGGTGCTCGTCGCCGTCGCCGCCGGCTCGGACGGAGCGACGGCTGCGTGCGCTGCCGGGCCGGTCTGGTGCGGCGCGCGCACAAGCGACGCGGCGATGATCGCGACGACGGGAACCGGCAAGAGCCAGAGCGCACGCTTCACGGCGTCTCCTTCTCGGCGTGCTGCGCGGTGAGGTACGCCGTCGCTCCGGAGCCGACGAGCGCGCCGTCGACGCGAACCCAGGTCGGCGTGCCGCGGCCCGTCGGATCGAGGCCGTGCGGCGGCGGGCCATCGACGTACACGCACGCGGCGCCCTTCTGGTCGCTGTCCGCGAGCTGCCAGGCGGAGCGCGTGGGCGGCTGGGTCTGACAGGGCCCGCGCCAGCCCATGAAGAGACCGCGCACGGTTGCCTTCGACCCGGCCGTCATCGCGATCGCCTGCTGGACGCTCACCGTTCCTGCGGCAAGCTCCCTTGTCGGATCGGGGGCACCAGCGGAACCCGGGGTCGCTACCCCGGGCGTCGCCGCGCCTGGCTCCGCCGTCGCGCTCGGCGGTCCACCTGCCGGCGATTCCGGCGCCGCTACCGCCGCGGTCGCCGAGGCGGGGGGCGGCGCGCTGCCCCCCGTCGAACCCTGGCATCCGGCGAGCACGGCGAGGCAGAGCACCGTCGTTGCTTCGCTTCGCATCACTTCACCTCGATCGTCGTCGCGTACCAGAGGTTCGAATAATCGAGGCCGAGGACGCCCTGGAAGTTCGTCGCGTCGATCTTGTCGGTGAGAGGCTTCGAGTTATCCATCGGCACCTGGGTGAGGGTGCGGTCCATCGCCTTCGCGCGGATGAGCGTGCGGCTGCCGCCCGGCAGATCGGGACGGAACACCTGCAGCGTCGGGTACGCGACCTCGCCGTCGGGACCACCGTAGAAGTGCGCGAGCACGACGTACGTCCCGGTCTCGTGGGTCGGCGCGAGCTGGTACGACTCCTCGGGCACGCCGGTGTCGTACGAATCGGCGGAGAGCAACCCGTTGGTGCTCACGGTGCCGTTCGACGGCGTTCCGAAGTCGCCGTTCGGCTCGAACACGTACAGGTCGAGGTCGGCGTTCGACGTCTTCCCGTCGATGGCGTTCGCCCAGTCGAGCACGACGGAGAACGAGTCCACCGCGCCGGCGCCCGGCATGGGCGGGGGAGCGGGAGAGTCGTCGGTCAGACCCGAGACGAGGCTGATCCAGGGCTGCATCGGCAGGAACGAGACGCGGCTCTTGTAGCCTTCGAGATCGTCGGAGTCCGACGAGCCCTGGGGCATGAAGATGGCGAGGCCCTTCGCCGCATCGAACGACGTCCCGGTCGTCTTCTGGTGGACGACGACGTTCGAGCCGGAGATGTAGGTGTTCATGTCGTCGGTCGCCTTCTGCGACGCGGCGCCGAGCTGGAGACCGCTGACGGTCGACATGATCGTCGAGATGTCGGCGTCCTCTTTCTGCGTGAAACGAAGCACCGAGTCCCCGTAGAGGGCGGAGCGGAGCGTCGCGCGATTGCCGGCGCTGTCCGTCTTGATCGCGTCGGCCACGCCCGCGAGCTGCTCGTTGGTCGACTCGACCTTCGACAGATCGATGAGCGCGCTGGTGACGTCCTGGGGGCGCTCTCCGCCGACGTACGACGCGGCGTACTTGTCGACGACGAGCGTGCCGAGCGTGGCAGCGTCCATCTTCGTGTTGGCGGCGAGGCCGGACAGCACGGTGTCGTACGGATAGCCGGCGCCCGGCTCCACTTCTTCCGACGCTATCAGGTAGTTCGACACGCCGCGCATCGCGGAGCCGACCTCGTGCATGCTCATGAGGCAAGCGTCGAAGCCGAGCAGGTCGAGGTGCACGTTCGACTGCTGGATGCCCTGGAGCACGTCCTTGAGCGATAGCACGGTGTTGCCGTCGACGAAGGCCTCCTTGTAGCCGGCGCCGTGGTTCCACATCACGAGCGCGTAGTGCTTCGCGGGATGCGTCATCGCCGCGTACTGGATGAACTCGGTGATCCGCGTCGGATCGCTCATGTTGAACGTGCCGCCGGTCTGGGTCGACGCGAGCGCGAGGCTCGACACCTCGGAGGTGTCGGTGTCCTTGTCGACCTCCAGGCGGTACACGCTGCCGTCGAGGTACTGCTGGTCGACGCTGTACGAGTAGTCGGGTGAGAACTTCACCTCGGCGACGACGTTGAGCTTGTTCTTGACGGTGCCGACCGTCTCCATCTCGTTCAGATCGCTCCACGCGGCCTGGGAGAGGTTGTTGTTGGCGATCATGTAGACCATCCACGTCCAGTCCGCGGTGGCGGTCGCTGCGCCGGTGCACTGGCCCGCAGTACAGGTCGTGCCGTCGGGGCAGGTCGGGCAGGCCGCGGGCGTCTGACAGCGGAAGCCGCCACCGGTCGCCGCCGCGCACTCGAGCCCGAGCGTCGCGCAGTCTTCACGCGCGACGACGCCGGTCTGGCAGCTCACGCGCGTCGTGCCGTCGCAGCGGCCCGCGGCCGTCTCGGTGCCGCAGCCGTCGGCCGCGTCCTGCACGAAGCAGTCCGAGAAACCGGTCATCGTCTGACAGGTGTCGACGCCGCAATCGAAGGTGTACTCCTGATTGTTACCGTCCGCGTCCACCTCGCAGAAGCTCAGCGAGTTGCTGTCGCACATGCCGTTGTCGTCGACGCCGGTCGGGCACGCACCCTGCGGAACGCAGATCGCGCCCTTGTCGGCGCCGCCCGTCGGATCGCATTTCTGCCCATACGCCGCGCAGTCGATCTGGCGGGGCACCGCGGCGAGGCCGCTCGCGTCGCAGTACTCGATCACTGCGCCGTTGCAGGTGCCCAGCGCCGTCAAGGTGCCGCAGCTCGGGGAGCGGTCGCTGTTCGAGCAGTCCGCTCTTCCGCTCGCGACCGCGCAGGTCGCGCCGATGCTCGCGCAGTCCACCGCTGCCGTCTTTGCGTTCTGGCAGAAGACGACGCGCGTGCCGTCGCACGTCCCGTTCTCGGTCACGCCGTTGCAGGGGCCGCCGACGACGATGCCGCCGTCGCCACCGTCCACCTCGGTGGTCGCTCCGCTGCTACCGCCCGCGCCGCCGTTCCCGCCACTTCCGCCCTTGCCACCGCTACCGGTGGTGGTGGCATCGGGTTCCGTGCCGCCGTCGGTGCTCTCGCCGCCCTTGTTGCCGTTACCGGGGTTCTTGCTGTCGGTGACGGAGCAAGCGGTGCCGAGCCCGAGCCCGACGACCGCAATGAGAAGTTCGTTCAGCCGTATCATTTTGCCTTCTCCGCGCCGGGTCGTGTGGGCGCATTGGTCGATCGATGCCGTCGTTCGGTGTCCGTCGTGCCCTTGGTGCTCGCCGTCGCGCTCGCGCCGGCAGCCGGATTGAACCCGTCACCGAAGAGCGACGACTTCGGCTTCGGCGGCTTCGCGCTGCCGGTCGGCGCAGGCGTCGCTGCCGCAACCGTCGCGGGAGGCGTCGGAACCACCGCGGGCGCCGTCGCGGGAACCGCAGCCGCGACCGTCGTCGCCGCGGGCGCCGCCGAAGCGACGGCAGGCGGCTTTGCCGTGCCGACGAGGGCCGCCGTCGTGGTGCCGGTCGTCGTCGCGGGATGCGCCGCGGCCGCCGGCTCCGTCGTCGTCGCGGGGTGCGCGACGGCCGTGGTCTCCGTCGTCGTGTGAGTCGCGGAACCAGGCTTCGCCGCAACCGCTTGCTGCACCGCGACGACCTCCGGCGTGGTCGCCGTGACCGTCGTCGCCGCCGTGGCCGCGACTGCGGCGGTGGCCGCGGGCGTCGTCGCCGGGGGTGGTGGCGTCTCCTTCGCCTGACACGCCACAGAAAGACAGCCCACCATCAACGATTGCACTAGCGCTCGACGCATTGACTCTTCCACTTGCTCCTCGTCCTCTTCCCGCGCCGCGTGACGGTGACGCCCGGTCGTACCTCGGACGTTCGCCTGGCGGCGCAAAGAGACACTACGGCAGCAGGGAAGAGCACCTTCCCTCGGGGGTCAACAAGGAAACTCGCTTTCCGAGCCAGACGGAACGCCCCGCCGCCAAAAAAAGAAAAAATCCGTCTCCACGTCGCGCCGCACGCCGTCCTTGACGACAATCCCGTTCACGTCTCAGGGCACGGCGAGAAACCACGACAACGGCATCCGCCCGCGCCGCAACCGGCAGCGCCCACCTCGTCGTCACCCACTCGGCAGTATGCGCCTGCACCCCCCTCGTCGCAGCGCGACGAGGGATGAAAGCGGCGCTCCGGAGGTTGGGATTGCTCCCATCGCGCCTCGAAGCACCGGCAGGCGTCGAAAGCGTCGCGGTCCCCATCCGTGAGCCATGCTTCATGAGTGCCGCGGGGGAAGGTTGGGCGGAGCCGTCCGGTACGGCCTGGACCGCTATTTTCGTACGCACCGCGGTCGTCGCGCGGGCGCGGGCCGAAAGCCGAAGAACGGGCGAAAAGCGGGCGGCTCGTGCGGATCTCCGTGCAGTCGAATCACGTCCATCTCATCGTCGAAACCGATTGTAAAGACGCGCTCTTGCGCGCGATGCAGGGGCCAGGTTTGGTCGCATCGCTCATCGGCTGAACAAGCGCTGGCAACGGCATGGTGCGGTGCTCGCCGATCGGTATCACTCGCGCGTGCTCGAGACGCCGCTCCACGTCGACAACAGACAGGAGAGCGGAACGAGCGTGGCGCCAACGTGGGCTTGGCCACCGGACTGGTCATTGGGCCGATTGTGTTTGGACCGACGAATCGCCTTGACGTGATCTTGCGACACGGTCGGCGCGAGATCGAGGCGTTCCGCTAAACCCGGTGCTGCGGTTCCGGCGAGAAGAGTGAACGGGTTCGGGCGCACGAAGCGTTGTCGCTCCTGGCCCGCGAGCGCGCCGCGGCGGACGCGGAAGAAGGCCGCCGGTTTCTCGCCGCGTTGCGCTCGGCAGCGCATGTGCACCTCGGGTACGGTAGCTTCGGCGAATAGCGTCTGTTCGGATACAAGCCACGCTCCACGCAGGAGAAGCTGCGCGTGGCCGAAGCGCTCGAAGAGTTGCCGGCCATCGCGCAAGCACTCGCGACGGCGCGGTGAACTGGTCCGCCGTGCGCGAGCTCACGCGCGTGGCGGTCGCAGAAACCGAGTCCGCATGGCTAGACGTTGCGCGTGGCAAGACCGTGCACCAGCTGGAAGCGCTCGTGGTCGGTAAGAGCCCGGGCGACGGGCCTTCTTCCGCGGGCAAGCTTGATGCGCGGCGCCCCGTTCTTCGCTTCGAAGTTGCGCCCGAAACACTGGCGCTCTTCCGCGAAGCCATGAACAGTGCGTCGTTCCTGGTTGTCGTAACGCCCAGTTTCTCGACGTTCATCACGTCGCGCTGCGGTCTGAGGATGGCGGACACGATGCTGACAACTTGACTACACTTTGCGGCGCGCACCATCGCGCAGCACATCGTGGTGAGCTCGTCGTGTCGGGCAGCGTCGCGGCGGGCATTCGATTCCGGCATGCCGACGGCAGCGACTACGGACAGGCCCCGGAACCGAGTGCGGTGGAGATGCATGCCAAAGCCTTCGCCGCCCTGCGTGGCCTGGGCTTTCGAGAAGCCGAGATCCGTCGCGCGCTGGCCGAGTCCGGCAAGCTTCGGGTGCCAGAGATGAACATCGAACGGGTCGTACGAGATGCGCTGGCCAGACTGACCCCGCTGCGCGCCCACGTTTGATGCGCGCGCGAGACGAAAGTCGAAGTCCCAGCCGACAATCGTTGGAGCGACTTTCAATTGCTCGGAGCACTTCGGAGAACCGAAAACGTCGACCGGAATGGTGGGATGGGGCGCGAAAACGAGCCCTCGCAGTGCGGACCGCCTGTCGCGCTTGGCTTTACGCACGATCCCCCGGGCAGGTGCAGGCGACCGAGTTGGTCTATGTCGACGCGCGACGTAGACGCGTGCGATGGCGCTTCAGATGCCCAGGTCACTCAAGGCGCCGCGCCGCGCGTGGCGCAGCAGCGCTTGCACTTCTTGCCGGACCCGCACGGGCACGGGTCGTTGCGGCCGACTCGCGGCGGCGCGACGTGGGGCTCTGGTGCGAGGCGGACTGCTCCGTTCCTGAATACGTCTCGGGTGTCGAGCACGAAGCCCTCCAGTTCGCGACAAAGGCGACGCTCGGGAGCTGGTCCGAGACGATCCTCGATGTCGTCGATGATGTATTGCGGAAGGAGCTCGCGCTTGCCTGCGAGATAACAGATAGGGCGCGAGGAGGGTCCAGCCAATCGTGTCAGCGGTCCATTCGGGGACGAGCATCGCGCCAGTGACGTAGCCGTCGGCGAAGAGCGCACACCCTTCGACGTCGTCGGGCGCTGGAGCGATGAGTTTGCCCTGCTCGAGTCTGACGTGCACCGAGGCGTCGAGAGCCATGAGCAGGTCGAAGAGCTCGCGAGTGACGCTCTCGTCGAGCGACGACCACTCTTCCGTGGTGATCAGGCGCAGCCACGTCGGCGGGAATACGGTCGCAGGCGCGACCGCGATCGCATGCATCATGCCGAGGACGCCCACGAGTTCGAACGGCGAGTGAGCATCGAGAAGGTCGGAGAGGCGCGTGAGCTGCTCGGTGACCTTAGTAGTCTCTGAAGTCGACACGAGCCGTCCATGCGCGAACCGGCGGCGCGCTGCAACGGTCTACGCCGGGCGCGTCACCATTCCGGCCGTTTCCGTCGCGTTCGGCACTTCCGTCGTGGCCGTCCGTTGAGTCGGTCGACCGGCGTTGCACGCAGCCAAAAAAATTCTCGTGCGCCTGACGGTTCGGACGCGGAAGCACGACGACTGCGCGCGGGGACTCGAACTAAGCCCTTCGCTGCTCGCGCGAGTCTCAGTTATAAGCGGCGCCGCAGCCGGATCTCGGCGGCGGGCAGTACGAATTTCGCCGGCGAGTCATCCTCACCGAATCTCGAGAAGGGCACGACAAAGTCATGAAGAAGGCAAACGTGATGCGCGGGGTTGCCGCTGCGATGTTGTTCGCGAGTCTCTCGCCGATCGCCTGCGGAAGCGACTCGGGGAAGAAGGACACCACCACTCCAGACACGTCGAGCACGGCCAAGGAGGATGCAGGGCCGCCGCCCAGCACCATTCCCGCAGGCAGTGTCGGCTGTGGCTCGAAGGTCTGCTCGGTTCCGGCGGGAGAGACCGGTACCGCGTGCTGCGCGGACGCGTTCAGCTCCATCTGCGGCCTCACCTCGGCTCTCGGCGGTGCATGCACCAAGGCGCCCGCTCCCGAGCCGAGTGACTGTCCGAAGCTTTCGACCATGGGCGGCTTCATCCAGCTCCGGAGCTGCTGCACGACCGCCGGTCAGTGCGGTATCGACGAGTCGGCGTTCAAGGCGGGTTGCATCAGCTACGCCGACGCCACCTCGATGGCCGCGATGTACACGAAGGGTTTCGACGCCGGCGCGCTCGGCGGGATGTTCAACGTCACGCTGCCGCCCGAGCAGTCGTGCGACGCCACCGCCGACAACGCCAGCAACTGAGCCTCGCCGTTTCCCCGAGCGCACGCTGGTGCGTGCACTAACCGCGGCTCGCCCGATGACGAGGCGAGTCGCGGGGCTACTTGCCGCGCGCTTCGAGCGCGTGGCAGCGGAGCGCGATGCCCTGCAGGCCCATCGCCGGATCGTCCCAGTAGCCACGAAGGCCCGTTGCGACGCTGCCCTCCGGGCAGGCGCGCTTGGGTTGCCAGCGCTTGCACTCGGCGAAGGTGAGCCGCGTGCTCGCCTTCGCCGGCTTGAGCTTGCCGTCGGGGCCGACCTCGGCTCCCCACAGTTCGACGCCGTGGACGGTGTTGTCGTCCTTCGTCTTCGTCGTGCATGTCGCGATCGCCGTCACGTACTTCCCCGAGCCGACGTCGGCCGCCTTCCACTCTTCACCGACCGAGGGCTCGCATGCCTTCATCGGATCGAGCAACGTGACCGCGCGCGTCGCGAACGTGGACTGCTCTGCCCGGAGCACGCACGGGTGCTTGCCGTACTCCCACAGCCGGACGCTCTGTAGACCGTAGTAGTCGGCCGTCGTCAGCAGCTCGGCGTGGTTCGTCGATGCCGCTCCGGACGGCTCCGTCCACGACTCGGTGCCGCCCTTCTGAAAGACGGCTGCCGCCGCCAGGATGGACACGGTCGACACCGCTAGCAAGGCCGTGACCGAAGCAAAGCGCTGCTGCATTCCTCGAGCATACGCTTCCGGGTCGCCCGCTGCCCCCGGTCGTATGGCCGCCCCGTCACAATACGACTCGATCCCCCTGCCGTTCCGTCCAGGTTGCGCTAAGCCGCTCGTTCCCATGCTCCCCACCCGCCTCGAAGGTGCGAGAACTCACAACCTGAAGGGCGTGTCGCTCGAGCTTCGTCCGGGCGAGGTCGTGGTCGTCACCGGCGTCTCCGGAGCGGGGAAGAGCAGCCTCGCGCTCGACACGCTCTACGCCGAGGGTCAGCGCCGTTTCGTCGAGAGCTTCAGCCCGTACGCGCGTCAGTTCCTCGAGCGGCTCGAGCGGCCGCCGATGGACAGCCTCGAGCCCGTCCCCGCCGCGATCGCCGTCGATCGTCGCGCGCCGGTGAAGAGCTCGCGCTCCACCGTCGCCACCATGGCGGATCTCGAGCCGTACCTGGTCGCGCTCTTCACGCGCGAGGCCGTCGCGACGTGCCCCGAGCACGGCAACGACGCTGTTTTGCTCGATCCGGTGACGGCCGCCGCGCGCGTCGCCGAAACATGTGCGGAGAGCGCGGTCGCGGTCACCTATCCCGTCGCCTTCGAAGGCAAGGAGGCGTATCTCACGCTGCGCGACTCGCTCGCGCGCGACGGGTTCCGTCGCCTCTGGCTCGGTGGCCGCGCCGAGGACATCGACGCGATCAAGCCGTCTGCCGTGGTGAAGGCGCGCGAGGTGCACGTCGTCGTCGACCGACTGCGCGTCACCGTCGCGGAGAACGACCGGCTCGCGGCGAGCATCGAGCAGGCGTGGGGACGGAGCGGCGGCCTCGCCCACGTCCAGAATCCGGGTAGCGAGGGGAGCGACACTCACGTGCTCCGTTCCGGGCTCGCGTGCCCGGTGTGCGCGCGACCACTCGCCTTGCCGGAGAGCGGGCTCTTCTCTTATGACTCACCGGTCGGCGCGTGCCGCACCTGCCGCGGCTTCGGTCGCACGATCGGCGTCGAGCTGCGCAAGGTGATCCCGGATCCGTCCGTGCCGCTGTCGCGCGGCGCGATCCGGCCGTGGAGCGGCAAGAGCACGACCTGGGAGCGCGGGCAGCTCGAGAAGCTCTGCAAGCGACACGGCGTCCCTACCGACGTGCCCTGGGGCGAGCTCTCCGAAGAGCAGCAACGCGTCGTGCTCGAGGGAGACGGCGCGTGGACCAAGGGGAAGTTTCCCGGCGTGCTCGGCTGGTTCAAGTGGCTCGAGACGCGGACGTACAAGATGCACGTCCGGGTGCTCCTCGCGCGCTATCGCTCGTACGATCCGTGCGTCGAGTGCGGCGGTCGCCGCCTCGGGACACAGGCGCTCTCGTATCACGTCGCCGGGATCGACATCGCGTCGTGGCGCGCGCTCGAGATCCACGACGCGCACGCGCGTCTAGTGGCGCTCGCGACCCGTACCGGCCAGGGAGAGACGGCGCGTCGCGAGCTCTCGAGCCGTCTCGCGTACCTCGAGCGCGTCGGGCTCGGTTACCTGACGCTCGATCGGCAAGCGCGCACGCTCTCCGGTGGCGAGGCGCAGCGGGTGACCCTGACGGCCGCGCTGGGAACGTCGCTCCACAACGCGCTGTTCGTCCTCGACGAGCCGACCGTCGGGCTTCACCCGAAGGACGTCGAGCCCCTCGCCGAGATCGTCCGTGAGCTCGCGACGCGGGGCAACATCGTGGTCGTCATCGAGCACGACCCGGCGCTGATCCGCGCCGCCGATCGCGTCGTGGAGCTCGGTCCCGGTGCGGGCGCGGAGGGCGGCAGTATCGTCGCCGACGGCACGCCGGCCGCCGTCGTGAAGCGCGGGGGCGCGACGGGACGTGCGCTCGCCCAGCGGGGACCGCGAAAACGTCCACCGCGGACGCCGACCGGGTTCATCGAGATCCGCGGCGCGCGCGAGAACAACCTGCGCGACGTCAGCGTCCGCATCCCGACGGGAGTCGTCACTGCGATCGCCGGGCCGAGCGGCTCCGGCAAGAGCACCCTCGTCGAAGACGTCCTTTATAACGCCGTCGCGCGACGGCTCGGGGTGCGCGACGTGAATCCGCCGGGTGCGTGCGACGCCATCGACGCGACCGCGATCCGTCGTGTCACCCTCGTCGATCAGTCGCCGCTCGGACGTACCTCGCGTGGCAACGCCGCGACGTACACCAAGGCGTGGGACTCGGTCCGCCGGCTCTTCGCCGCGGCGCCCCGCGCCGTCGCGCTCGGGCTGAGCGCCTCTGCGTTCTCCTTCAACGTGGAGGGCGGCCGCTGCGAGACGTGTTCCGGCGAGGGCTACGAGACGGTCGAGATGCAGTTTCTCGCCGATGTCCGCCTCGTCTGTCCCGTCTGCCGCGGCAAGCGCTTCAAGGACGAGACCCTCGGCGTCGAGCTCAACGGCAAGAACGTCGCGGAGCTCCTCGACTCGACGGTCGACCAAGTGATGCAGCTCTTCCGCAGAGACGCAGGCGTGCAGCGGGCGCTCGGTCCGCTCACGATGCTCGGCCTCGGTTATCTGCGTCTCGGGCAGCCGCTCTCGACGCTGTCGGGTGGCGAGGCACAGCGCTTGAAACTGGCGCGCGCGCTCGGCGAGGAGCACCAGGGCGAGCTGCTCATTCTCGACGAGCCGAGCGCCGGTCTTCACGCCGACGAGGTGGGGCGCGTGCTCGACGCGCTCGACGTCATCGTCGACGCGGGCGGTACCGCGCTCGTCGTCGATCACGATCTCGACGTCATCGTGCGCGCCGATCACGTCATCGAGCTCGGACCCGAGGCGGGCATTCGCGGCGGCAGCATCGTCGCCGAGGGGACGCCGGAGGAGGTCGCCCTCGCCGACACGCGGACCGGGGAAGCATTGCGCGACGCGCGCCGCCGCGAGACGCGGAGCGAGCCGCCGAAGGCGCGGAAGAAGGTCGCCCCCGCGCTCGTCGTGACGCGGGCCCGCGAGCACAACCTGCGCGACGTGGACGTGTCGATCCCCCACGGCGCGCTCACCGTCGTGACCGGGCCGAGCGGGTCCGGCAAGAGCACGCTCGCCTTCGACGTCGTGTTCGCAGAGGGCCAGCGGCGGTTTCTCGAGACGTTGACGCCGTACGCGCGTCAGTTCCTGCCGACGATGCCGCGTCCCGACGTGGACTCCGTCGTCGGCGTGCCGCCGTCGATCGCGCTCGAGCAGCGCACGACGCGCGCCGGCACCAAGTCGACCGTCGCGACCGTCACCGAGGTCGCGCACTATCTCCGGCTGCTCTACGCGAAGCTCGGCGTTCCCCATTGCCCCGACCACGACGAGCCCATCGCGACGCAGAGCGAGGACGCCGTGGTCCGTGCGGTGCGCGCCGCAAAGGGCAAGGTGCAGCTCGTCGCTCCCGTCGTCGAGGCGCGCAAGGGCACCTACCTCGACGTGTTCACGTCCGCGTCGCGGGCCGGCATCGCAGAAGCGTGGTGCGACGACGAGCTCGTCTCGACCGACGCCCCGCCGCGCCTCAGAAAGACGAAAGAGCACTCCATCGACCTCGTCTTCTCGCCGCCGACGAAGGCGTCGCTCCTCGGTGAGGAGCAGATCCGCAAAGCTTTGCGCTGGGCCGGCGGGGCCGTGAAGCTCCGAGCGGCAGACGGCACGAGCCTCCGCTTCTCGACGACGAGCGCGTGCCCGGTGTGCGGCTTCTCGGTGCCGGAGCTCGATCCGCGGTTCTTCTCGTTCAATACGGCGCAGGGCCGTTGCCCGACCTGCGAGGGCGACGGCGTCGTGGAGCGGGCGGGGCGTCGCAAGAAGGACGAGGTCGACGTGCCGACGGTGCCGTGCCCCGACTGTCACGGCGCGCGCCTCGCGCCGCTGCCGCGCGGCGTGCGGCTCGGCGGTGACCGCTACCACGAGATCGTGGGGCGCTCGGTGGGCGCGGCGCGCACGCGCCTCGGTGCCCTCCGCTTCACGGGGGACGCCGCGCTCATCGCCGAGGCGCCGCTCGCGGAGCTCCTGCGACGGCTCGAGTTCCTCTGCGAGGTCGGGCTCGATTATCTGTCGCTCGACCGGGCTGCCCGGACGCTCTCCGGCGGTGAGATGCAGCGGCTACGCCTCGCGGCGCAGCTCGGCGCGGGGCTCACCGGCGCGCTCTACGTCCTCGACGAGCCGACCATCGGCCTTCACCCGCGCGATACCGGCCGGCTCCTTTCGAACATACGGAAGCTCGTCGACATCGGGTCCACCGTGCTCGTCGTCGAGCACGACGCCGACACGATCCTCGCCGCCGATCACCTGGTAGATGTCGGACCGGGCGGAGGCTCGCACGGTGGCGTGATCGTCGCCGCGGGGACGCCGCGAGAAGTGCTCCGGAATCCGAGCTCACCGACGGGCCGCGCGCTCGCCGCCGCGCCGGATCTCCGGCCGGGCCTACCCGTCGCCGACAAGGCGCCGAGCCTCGTCCTCGAGGGCGCCACCGCGAACAACCTGAAGAACGTCGATCTCCGCATTCCACTCGGACGCTTCGTGGTCATCGCGGGCGTCAGCGGCTCCGGCAAGAGCACCCTGATCCGACAAGTGCTGTTGCCGGCAGTGAGAAAGAAGCTCGGCCTGGTGACGGAAGAGCCTGGGCCGCACGCGCGCCTCACCGGGCTCGGCCCGCTCGTGCGTGCCGTCTCGGTGGATCAGTCGCCGATCGGGCGGACGCCGCGGTCCGTCCCGGCGACGTTTCTCGGCATCTGGGACGTGATCCGGACCATCTTCGCCGCGTCGAACGACGCGATGGTGCGCGGCTTCGACCGCGCGCGCTTCTCGTTCAACACGCCGAAGGGCGGCCGCTGCAAGGTGTGCGAAGGCCAGGGTGTCATCACCCACGAGATGAGCTTCCTGCCCGACGTCGTGAGCCGCTGTCCGGGGTGTGAGGGCAAGCGCTTCGAGCCGCAGACGCTCGCGGTGCGCTACCTCGGGCTCTCGATCGGCGACGTGCTCGAGCTCACCGCGGAGCAGGGCGCGGAGGTGTTCCGGAATCACCCGAACATCGCGTCGCCGCTCGCGACGCTGGTCGATCTCGGGGCGGGCTACGTCAAGCTCGGGCAGGGGTCGCACACGCTGTCGGGCGGCGAAGCGCAGCGCCTCAAGCTGTCGGCGGAGCTCACCGCGACGAGGCGGCACGAGCCGACCCTCTACGTGCTCGACGAGCCGACGACGGGGCTTCATCTCGCCGACGTGTCGAAGCTCGTGCGCGTCCTCGGGCGGCTCGTCGAGCGCGGCGACACGCTGGTCGTCATCGAGCATCACCCGCTCGTCATGGCCGGCGCGGACTACGTCGTGGAGCTCGGTCCGGAGGGTGGCGACCGCGGTGGACGCATCGTCGCCGAGGGCGTGCCGCGCACCATCGCGAAGCGGCGCACCGCGACCGGCGAGGTCCTCGAAAAGCTCCTCGGCAAGGGCGCGGTGCCGGCGAGAGAAGCGCGCGCGAGCGCCGCGGAGTGACGGCGCGCTGACTCAGAACGGCTTCCGGCAGCTCCAGCACAGGTCGAAGTTGCCGGGGCTGAGCTCCTTGCACGCGGTGCAGTGGCGCTCACCGGGATCGGGCTTGCACTTGCGCTCGAGGTATTCCTCGAGGACTGCGCGCGCCATGAACAGATCGCGGCTGTCGGTGATCCAGACCTCGGGGACGATGAGCCCGAACGGGAGCTCACCGGCGAGCGACGCGAGGTTCTCGTTCACGATGCACGCGTCGAGCCCGTCCTCGGCGAGCAGATCGCGGAGCAAGTGCGCCTCCGCCAGATCCGAGGCTCGGTAGAGACGGTCCATGACGAGGGCCGAACCTTAGCGAAACGCCCCGACCGGAGCCGGACAATCCGCTGAGCGGCCCCGCCGCGCATCTCTATAGAGCGCTCGCTCGCGCAGGGCCGGTCCGGCCCTGCGTCGGGTTGCTAATTTCCGGCCGGGTTGCCGCCGCCAGCTCGTCCACCGCCGGCTCTTCCGCCAGCGTTGCCGCCCGCGTTTCCACCGGCAGCGCCGCCCGCGGTTCCACCGGCGGCAGTGCCGCCCGCGTTGCCGCCACCGGCTCGTCCACCGGCGGTGCCGCCCGCGAGGAATCCGCCGCCTGCGTTGCCACCGCCGAAGAAGCCGCCCGCCGCCGTTCCGCCAGCGGCAGTGCCGCCGAGGAAGCCGCCCGCCGCCGTTCCGCCGGCTGCAGTGCCGCCGAAGAGGCCCCCGAGGAAGCCGCCCGCCGCAGTTCCACCGGCGGCAGTGCCGCCAGCGGCGGTGCCGCCGAAGAGCCCGCCGATGAAGCCACCGGCAGCGGTTCCGCCCGCGGCCGTTCCGCCCGCCGCCGTTCCGCCGGCTGTCGTGCCGCCGAAGAGGCCCCCGATGAAGCCGCCCGCTGCAGTTCCACCCGCGGCAGTGCCGCCGCCGATGAAGCCGCCCGCGGCCGTTCCGCCCGCGGCCGTTCCGCCGGCTGTCGTGCCGCCGAAGAGCCCGCCGATGAAACCACCGGCAGCGGTTCCGCCCGCGGCCGTTCCGCCCGCCGCCGTTCCGCCGGCTGTCGTGCCGCCGAAGAGGCCCCCGATGAAGCCGCCCGCCGCGGTGCCACCGGCAGCGGTTCCGCCCGCAGCGGTTCCGCCCGCCGCCGTTCCGCCGGCTGTCGTGCCGCCGAAGAGCCCCCCGATGAAGCCACCCGCCGCGGTGCCGCCGGCAGCCGTGCCGCCGGCTACCGTTCCGCCCGCTGCGGTGCCCCCGGCGGCAGTGCCGCCCGAGACGAAGCCGCCCGGAGTGCCCATCTCGTTGCCCGTACCGGGCGTCGTGGTGTCGGGCGTTCCCGCGTCTTCGTCGGCGCTCCCCGGGTTGTCGGACGGCGCGCTCGCGCCCGCATCTTCGTCGAGCTCGGCGTTGGCGAAGTCGGTTTGACCGCCGCATCCCGTCGCGAAGAGCGCGACGCCGATCACACCGAGGGAGAGAGAGGCACGCATCGTGTTCCGGAGCAAACGCATCACGACCCTTTCGAGCGGAGCCAGCTGGGGCTCGCGCCTTCTTACGATTGTATGGCGGAAGGTCCCAACGTTTCTGACATCGTCGCCGCTTTTCTGCATTCACGCGTCGCGGCATTGCCGCCGGGAAGCCCAGGTTCTTTGGCGCGAGCTGTGCGCGCCAAGCACACGTATCCACGGAGCTCACCGCAATGCCGACCCAACGCCGTGAAAACGCGGCGGCTTTGTGGGCGTTCGGAGGGGCACAGCCGTTGCTCTTTCGCGCTCCCGTGCGCCGCCCATTGCTCGCCGTGTCGTTCGCTCTGCTCGTCTCCGGTTGCATGCGCGAAGAAATGATGCCGGTGATGTACGAGATCCCCATCGCCGGAAATTCTCACGGCGCCCAGGCAGCAGCGACCTGCGTCGCCGCGTGCCGCAGCGCGAACTCGACGGACTCTGCCGGCTTCTATGGATGTCTCGGGACCTGCCCCGACGTGCGGATCGTCGAGGGCGACGAGTGCAACCCGTACACGCCGGTCACGTCCTATTGCTACACCCAGCTGGTGGCGAAGGAGGTCCCCGACGATGAGGGGACGGCGAACGCACTCTCGTTGCTCGGGGACTTTCTCGAGGCGACGGGGAGTATCGCCGCCGCGGTCTCTCATCACGGCGGATCGTCGCACCACGAGCACCACGCACACCACCACTGAACGCTGGCGCCGCGGCGTGCGTGTTTCGGTGCTACGCCTATGGTGAAGCACCATGGCAAAGGGACGGCGGCACTTCCTCGACGATCTGCGCGGCATGAGCCGCCTCGCCATCGATGCGACGACGGGCGTCACCGACATCGTGCAGGCGATGCACCACACCATCGCGTCGGGTCCTGCCATCCTCGGGAGCCCGCTCTCGGCGCCGGCAGATCTCATGATCGCGCCGGTCTACGGGAGCATCCGCGGCATCACGCGGCTGGTCGGTGCCGGCATCGACGTCGCGCTCGCCCAGAGCGCGCGTCTCCTCGGCGACCACGCGCCCGCGGCCGAGCAGGAGATCTTCCTCGCCGCCGTCAACGGCGTGCTCGGCGATTATCTCGCCGGCACCGAGAACCCGCTCGCCATCGAGATGTGCATCCGGCGGCGCGGTGAGCCGCTGACCCTCGAGCGCGACGCACTGGGCGCCGCGGTGCCCGACGCGAAGGGTCGCGTCGTCGTGTTCGTGCACGGCAGCAGCATGACGGAGCGCCAGTGGAACCGCGCCGGCCACGACCACTCCGTCGCGCTGGCGGCTGACCTCGACGCGACGGTGCTGCACCTCGTCTACAACAGCGGGCTTCACATCTCCGACAACGGCCATCGCTTCAGCGCGCTCCTCGACGAGCTCGTGCGCGCCTGGCCGGTCCCCATCGAAGAGCTCTCCCTCGTCGGCCACAGCATGGGCGGCCTCGTGTCGCGCAGCGCCGCGCACTACGCCGAGGAGTCGCAGCACGCCTGGCGCGGCAAGCTACGCCGGCTCGTGTGTCTCGGCTCGCCGCATCACGGCGCGGTCCTCGAGCGAGGCGGGAACCTCTTCGGCGTGCTCCTCGGGATCAGCCGCTACAGCGCGCCGTTCGCGAAGCTTCCGCGGATCCGGAGCGCGGGCGTCACCGATCTCCGATTCGGCAACGTGCTCGACGAGCACTGGACGGGGCGAGATCGCTTCGACAACCACGGTGACGTGCGCCGCAAGCTGTCGTTGCCCGACGGGGTGGACTGCTTCTTCGTGGCGGGCTCGCTGTCCACGCGGCTCGCCGGCGGGCCCGCGTCCGTCGGCTCGCCTCGTGGCGACGGCCTGGTTTCGGTCGACAGCGCGCTCGGGCTCCACGCGTCACCCGCGCTCACGCTCGCGGTACCCGCGTCGCACAAGCGCGTCGTCTACGACACCGGACACCTCGCGCTGCTCGGGAGCCGCGAAGTCTACGACGCGCTCCGGTCCTTCTTCGCCGCTTGAACCAGTCCTGCATGACGCTCGCGCGGCCTTCGCGCTGAGCGCCAAAGCGTTCAACCGGGGGCGGCCGGACCGTGGTAGTTACGGCGCCCATGGGAATCGAGATCCGCACCCATCAGCCGGGCGGCGATGTGGCCGACTTCATCAACGCCGGCACCGTCGTTTTCCGTCAAGACCCCGCGTGGGTGAAGCCGCTCGACATGATGATCGAGGACCGGCTAAACCCGAAGAAAGAGCCGTTCTACCGTCACGCGGACGTCGTGCTCTTCACCGCGTGGAAGGACGGCAAGCTCGCGGGCAGGTGCTCCGCGACCGTCGACAGGACGTGGCTCGCCACCCACAACGACGCGACGGGTCACTTCGGCTATTTCGACACCATCAACGACCAGGAGGTCGCGAACGCGCTCCTGAAGGCGGCCGAGGCCTGGCTCCGGGGCAAGGGCATGAAGCGCATGAACGGCCCCATGTCGCTCTCCGCGAACCACGAGATCGGCGTCCTGGTGGATGGCTTCACCACTCCGCCGGTCATCGACATGGGTCACTCGAGGACCTACCAGGGCGCGCTCGCCGAGGGTTACGGCCTCGTGAAGGAGAAGGATCTCTTCGCGTGGTTCTACGACACCCGGGACGGCTTCAACGCCCGCACCATACGCGCCTGGGAGACGATCAAGGCGATGCCCGAGGTACGCCTCCGCTCCGTCGACATGAAGAACCTGCGCGGGGAGCTCGATCTCGTCATGGAGATCTACAACGAGACCTGGGCCGGCAAGTGGGGCTACGTCCCCATCTCGAGGGACGAGCTCGACAAGATGGCGGCAGATCTCAAGCTGATCCTCGACCCCAACATGGCCTTCATCTCCGAGGTGGACGGCAAGCCCGCCGGCATGTGCATCACCGTGCCGAACCTCAATGAGGTCATCACCGATCTCGACGGCAAGCTCTTCCCGATGGGCTGGGCCAAGGTGCTCTACAGGACGAAGATGAAGTCGCCTGCGTCGCAGCGGCTCATCCTCCTCGGAGTACGCGAGAACATCCGCAAGAACGTGAAGCGTTACGGCTATCTCTCCGCCGCGATGTACGTCGAGGTCGCGAAGCGCGGCATGGCCAAGGGCGTCAAATGGGCCGAGCTCTCGTGGACGCGAGAAGACGACGCGCCGATCAACCTCGGCATCCGGTCGATGGGTGCGAAGGTCTACAAGACGTACCGCGTCTACGAGAAGCCGCTGGGCTAGTCGTGCAAGCGGCGAAGCTCGTTCGCTTCGGCGCGGCGCTCGTGCTCGTGCTCGGTCTTGCCGGCTGCCACGGCAAAGCCGAGCTCCTCTACGTGAGCGCCGAGGACACGGGCGAGATCACGGTCATCGATCCCGACCACGCCATGGTGATGGCGCACATTCCGGTCGGGAAGCGGCCGCGCTCCGTCAAGGTGTCGCCCGATGGCGCACTCCTCTACGTCGCGCTCAGCGGCTCGCCGCGAGCGCCCCCCGGCGTGGACGAATCGACCCTGCCGCCCCCGGATCATTCTCTCGACGGCATCGGCGTGGTCGACCTGAAGACGTCGAAGCTCGTCCGCACGCTGCCGAGCGGTCCCGATCCGGAGAGCTTCGATGTCACGAAGGACGGCAAGACGCTCTACGTCTCGAACGAGGACGCGGCGGAGCTCTCCGTGCTCGATCTGGAGAGCGGCAAGATCCGGAAGAAGATCCCGGTGGGCAAGGAGCCCGAGGGCGTCACGCTTCGCCCCGACGGCAAGGCCGTCTACGTCACCTCCGAGGAGGAGGGCTCGGTGTGGGTCATCGACACCGCGTCGCTCACCGTGACGGCGAAGATCCTCACCGGACAGCGTCCGCGCACCGTGATCTTCGCCGCGGACGGCAACACGGCGTTCGTCTCCAACGAGTTCGGGCGCTCGGTGAGCGTCGTCGACGTCCCGACGAACCTGGCGAAGGCGGCGGTGCAGATCGACGACATCGACGGCGTGCGGCAGCGCCCGATGGGCATGGTGCTCTCGCCCGATTCGCGACGGCTCTATGTCACGACCGGCCGTGGCGGCGCGATCGCCGTCATCGACGTCGCGAGGTGGACCGTGCTCCAGCGCATCCCGGGCGTCGGGGCGCGCCCCTGGGGCATCGGCCTGAGCCGTGACGGCAACCGTCTCTTCACCGCCAACGGCACGTCCGACGACGTCTCGATCGTCAATGTGGCAACCGGGAAGGTCGAAACCCGGGTGAAGGTCGGGAAGCTTCCGTGGGGCGTCGCGCTTTCGCGGTGAGAGTCAGGGGCACGGCGGCAGCGCCGTGATCCAGTCTCCGACGACCTTCACGCCCTGATCGTCGATCTGGTACGACGCGAGCTTCGGCATGCGCCCCAGATTGGGTAGCGCGTCCATCCGGAGCCAGAGCACGGACTGAGCCGGCTTGCCCGGTACCACGTCGAGCGCGCCGTTCACGCCGACGTCGCCCTTGGTCGGGGTTGCGTTGCAGAGCCCCATGTTCTTGAAGGCAACGCCGGCGCGCGTGTCGATGACACTGAAATCGCCGTCGGGGCGGTGACAGAACGCGCAGTTTGCGTGAAGGTACGAGCGGGCGCGGGCCTCCGCCGTCGCGTTCGCGGGCGGCGTGCCGAGCTGGCCCGCGTACGGCAGCACCAGGGCCGCAGCGTAGGGCGTCGCAGGCTTCGTCTCGAAGAGGCCCATCGCCGCCCAGACGTCGATCTGGTTCTTGCCGTTCACGGTACGGTTCATCTGCGCCGTCTCGGGGCCGAGGGTGTAGCCGCCCGCGGGGTTGTGACACTGGAGGCAATCGAGGCGACTCGGGTAGTGCCAGTCGACCTTGCGCGTGCCGGTGTCGAACATCACCTCGCGCTGCTCGTCGGGCACGATGGTCGCGTCGGTCTGCGCTTCGTCCCACTGGTAGGTGTAGCCGACCCACGTCGCGGCGTCGAAATGCTCGAAGAGACGCGTCTCGACGAGCTTGCCGTCGAAAAGGAAATTTTTGACCATCACCGTGCCGACGGGGAGCACCCATTTGCCGTCGTCGGCCGCGTCGAGACACTCGGTGGATTTGCCGGTGCACTTCTTCACGTGGATCTTGCCGCCGTCGGGGAGGCGCATGCCGCGCGACTTGTCGGCGGAGTCCGACCAGAGCGGGCTGTTCACCTCGTACGGCAGCACGTACGGCGCGAGCTTCTTCGTGTCCGTCGGATCCATGCATCCGGTCTGGCTCAGGCGGGGCAGGGGAGCGTCGAGGGAGTGCGGAGGCGCGCAGTTCGTCGGCGCGCTCGCGTCGACATCACCGCCGTCGACGATGCCGGCGTCGTGACCGCCGTTCGCCGCGCCGCCGCTACCCGGCGTGCCACCGCTCGCCGCGCCGCCCGTGCTCGCACCGCCGCTGCTCGGCACGCCGCCCGTGCTCGCGCCGCCACTCGATGCGCCACCGTTCGCCGCGCCGCCCGTCGTGTTCGCCGTGCCGGCGCTGCCGCCCGCGCCGTTCGCCACGCCCGCCGCGCCGCCGGCATTGCCGGAGCCCGGGGAGCCGTCACTGCCGCACGCGGCGGCGAGGAGCCCGAGGAACGCCGCAGTGAAAAGCCGTGTCTCGTCGAAGGCCGCCATCAGGCCACCAGATATATCACCTGCGCCGCTGCCCGGCTCCGCCCGCTTTTCGCGAGCCCACGAGATAGCGCACGACGGCGAGCGAGACCTCGCGGATGAACGGCTCACCGAGCAGGTCGGGCCGCGTCAGGACCGCCGCGTGCGTGAGCGACTCGATCATGCCGACGACGATGTAGGCGGCCAGATCCAGGTCCTCGACGTCGAGCTCGTCGCGCCTCGACTCCAGGTACGTCCGCGCGAGGCCGACCATCTCCCGCTCCAGTCCTTCCACCCGGTCCATCTTTCCGACCCGCGGCACCTGCTCGACGAGCACCTTGTGGAGCTTCGGGTCGACGGAGTGCGTCGCCACCATGAGCCGCACCACGCGCTCGATCGCCGCCTCGAGCGGCATCGTGACGAGCGTCGGGATCTCGCTCTGGAGGAGCGTCATCATCTCGTTCAGGTGTCGATCGGCGATCGCGGCGACCAGCGCCTCTTTGCTCGGGAAGTACTGATACAGGGAGCCGATGCTCACCCCCGCCGTCGCGGCGATCTTGTTCGTGCTCGCGCGGTCGTAGCCCTCCTTGACCAGAATGTGAGCGGTCGCTTTCAATATCGCGTCGACGGTCGTCACCGAGCGCGCCTGGCTGGCCTTTTTTCTTGGGGCTGTGCGAATTTTTGGCGGCATTGGGAGCGTCCCGGAATGCGAGTTTCAAATGCAAGCTATAGCTCACATAATACAGGAAGACGCGAGCGACACGAGCCCGACGCGACCGAAGGAGAGAGCCCACATGCAGAATGCGATTCCCACCGTGCACGGACGCCGTTTCGTCGGAAGCCTGCCCGACATGCGCAAGGACCGCATCGCTCTGATGAAGCGCATTCCGGGCGCATACGGCGACATCGCGGCGCTCGAGCTCGGGCTCTTCGGCGCCGTGGTCGTCTCGGGCAGCGAGCTCTGTCACGAGGTCCTCGTCGCCAAGGCCGACGCGTTCAAGAAGGGCATGGGGCTCAGCGTCTTCGGCCGGCCCGTGCTCGGTGACGGGCTCCTCACGAGCGAGCAGGACGTGCACCGGCGAAACCGCAGACTCGTGTCACCGGCGTTCGTCCACTCGCGCATTGCCGGCTATGCGCGGACCATCGCGGAGTGCGTCGAGGAGCACGCCGAGCGCCTCGCCGGAGAGCGATTCGTGGACCTGTCGGCCGAGACGATGCGTCTGACGCTCGACGTCATCGGGCGCACGATGTTCGGCACCGATCTCGGCCCCGACACCCGGGCCATCGGGGACGCGCTCACCCGCACGCTCGACCACATCAACACGGAGCTCCTCTCGTACGTCCCGATGCCGCCGAAGGTGCCGACGCTCGCCAATCTCCGGCAACAGAAGAACGTCCGTGAGCTCGACGACATCGTGTACCGGCTGATCCGCGAGCGACGCGCCGCGAACCGCGACACCGGTGACTTTCTGTCCATGCTCCTTGCCGCACGGGACGCCGAGGACGGCGGCGCCCTCGACGACGAGCAGGTCCGCGACGAGGTGATGACGATCCTCATCGCCGGACACGAGACGACCGCGAACGGGCTCGCCTGGGCGTTCGGCCTTCTCGACCGGAACCCCGACGTGCTCCGGCGTCTCGAGGCGGAGTCCGACGCGGTGCTCGCCGGACGTCGTGCGACGATCGAGGATCTTCCGCGGCTTCCGTGCGCCGCGCGCGTCTTCAAGGAGGCGCTGCGGATGTATCCGCCGGTCTACATGGTGGCGCGACGGGCGACACGCGACGTGGTCCTGGGGACGTATCCGATCGCCAGGGGGACGCTGATCCTCGTCAACATCGTCGGCATGCATCACCGCGCTGATTACTTCCCGTCTCCCGACGACTTCGTGCCGGATCGCTTCGCGCCGGAGGCCGAGCGCGCACTGCCGCGCCACGCGTTCCTGCCGTTCAGCGCCGGGCCGCGCGTGTGCATCGGCAATCACTTCGCTCTGATGGAAGGACAGATCGCCCTCGCGGAGCTCGCGGGTCGCCTGCGGTTCGAGCTCGTGGACGGCCGTCTGCCCGTTGCCGAGCCGACACTCACGCTGAGACCGCGCGGTGGCGTCCCGGTGCGAGTGATACGGCGCGACGCATTTCACGAGCGCCGGAGTTCTGAGAAGATGCCGTCATGAGTCTCGCGAAGAAGCTGAACGTGAAGGACGGCGTGAAGGTGCACGTCGTCGGCAAGCCCGCCGCCGTCGATCTCGGCGATGTCGTCACCACGAAGAGCGCGACGGCGCCCGCCGTGCTCGTGTTCGTGAAGAAGCTCGCTGCGCTCGACGACGAGTGTGCGGACGTCATCGAGGCGGCGCGCCAGGATCGCATCGCGTGGGTCGCGTACCCCAAGGCCGGTCAGCTCGCGACGGATCTCAACCGCGACATTTTGCGCCGACAGCTCGCCACACACGGCATCGACAGCGTCCGGGCGATCTCCCTCGACGACGTCTGGAGCGCGATACGATTTCGCCCGGAATCCTGAGGCAAACGCCGCGAGAGCCGCGGAACTACGCGAGCGAAGCGAGCCCGCGAAGCGGCAGGGGGAGCAGTTCGCCGCGAGCGAAGCGAGCCCGCGAAGCGGCAGGGGGAGCAGTTCGCCGCGAGCGAAGCGAGCCCGCGAAGCGGCGGGGGGAGCAGTTCGCCGCGAGCGAAGCGAGCCCGCGAAGCGGCAGGGGGAGCAGTTCGCCGCGAGCGAAGCGAGCCCGCGAAGCGGCAGGGGGAGCAGTTCGCCGAAGGCGAAGCTGCGGGGGGCCAAGGCCCCCCGTAATTGAAAGCAGGGGGAGCAGTTCGCCGCGAGCGAAGCGAGCCCGCGAAGCGGCGGGGGGAGCAGTTCGCCGAAGGCGAAGCGGCGGGGGGCCAAGGCCCCCCGTAATTGAAAGCAGCGGGCCAAGACCCCCCGTTACTAAAAAAAGTTACTCGAATACGAAATGTGAACCGCAGCGAGGTGGGTTCATCACATACGTCCCGCGATCCTCTGCTAGCCTATAAATCCAGTGTGAGGACGCGAGATGACCGGATTGGCGCGTTGACATTGATGTCTCCATCTTGAAGACTCGAAGTCGATCCCCGGGCTTCACACCCGGTTTCGAGCGGCCATGGCCGGTGCGCTCGAACGGAGGCGGATTCAATGAACCAGCGCTTGCTCTGCGGCGTCATTCTCTTTGCTGTCGGTTGCTCGAGCGGTACCGACGGTAACGGTGCAGGCGATGGAGCAGCCGGTGGCGGCTCTCTCGGCGGTGCCGGCAACGGCGGCGGCGCTGGCCAGCAAGGGACCGGCGCGACGCCCTCGACCGGCAACACGCCGGGCAGTGGCGCGACCGGCAACGGCGGTGCCTCCGTCGGCAACGGCGGTTCAACGACCGGCAACGGCGGTTCCTCCGTCGGCAACGGCGGCGCGACGACCGGCAACGGTGGTGCGACCAGCAGCGGCGGGAGCGCCGGTGCGTCGGGCGGCAACGGGGGCGGCACCGCAGGTGCGTCGGGCAGCGGCGGCATGGGGACGGGCGGCGCGCCCGACACATCGCAGTCCGTCCTCGAGCGCAACAAGCACGCGAACCGCGACGGCTACTTCATCCAGCCGACGCTGACCGCCGCCGCGGCGGCGAAGCTGACGAAGGACACCGGCTTCGCTCCGAAGCTCAACGGCAGCATGTGGGCGTCGCCGCTCTATCTCGAGCAGGGGCCCGGCGGTAAAGGCGTCTTCTACGCCGTCACGACGACGAACGACGTGTACGCCCTCGACGAGACGACGGGTGCCGTCGTCTGGACGAAGAACCTCGGCCCGTCACCGCTCGCAAACGGTCCGAACGCGCCGTGCGGCAGCATCCACCCGCTCGGCATCATCAGCACGCCGGTGATCGACGCGACATCGCGCACACTCTACGTCGCCGGCGCCATCGGCACCGGCATCACCGACCCGAAGATGGCCTCGAGCGACATGATCGTGCGCCACGAGGTGCACGCCTTCTCCGTCGACGACGGCAGCGAGAAGCCCGGATTCCCCATCACCGTGGGCGGCACGTCCGGGTCGACCACGTTCTCGCCGCAGCCGCAGAACCAGCGTAGCGCGCTCTCGCTCGTGAACGGCACGCTCTACGTCGCGTACGGCGGGCATGTCGGCGATTGCGGCACGTATCACGGCTGGGTCATCGGCATCGACACCGCAGATCCCACGAAGCATGGCGGGTGGGCCACCCTCGGACTGGGCGAAGGGATCTGGGCGCCGGGCGGCTTGGCCTCGGACGGGAACGGCGTCTTTGCCGTCACCGGCAACAACCGGGGCGGTGCCGCGGCAGATCACATGAACGCCGACAGCGAGGAGGTCGTGCGCATCACCGGCCTCGGCGTTCTCGATCGAACCGCGAAGAACATGTTCTTCCCCTCCACGTGGAAGACCATGGACAGCGGTGATCAAGACTTCGGCTCGGTGAGCCCGGTGTACGTTTCGGTGCCGGGGTCGACGCCCGCCAATGTCGTCGCCGCCGCGTCGAAGGACGGGCACCTGTACCTGCTCGATCCAGCGAACCTCGGCGGCATGACTCCCGCGGTCGACTTCGTGGTCGCGACCGGGAGCAACTCGATCCACGGCTCGCTCTCGTCGTACACGACGGCGAAGGGCCGCTACATCGTGTTCAGCACCGACGGCAACGCCAAGTGCCCCGCGGGCGGCCCCACCGGCAAGGTCGTCGAGTCGGTGCTCGTCGCTCCGGGCAGCCCGCCCAAGCCGTCCGTCGCGTGGTGCGCGGCCCTGTCGAGCGCGCCGCCCGGCCCGATCATCACCAGCACCGACGGCACCGCGAACCCCATCGTCTGGTACATGAACGGCACGACGCTCACCGGCGTCGACGGCGACACCGGCAAGGCCGTCTACACGGGGAGCGGAGCGAATACCTGCGCCAATCAGGAGCAGTGGACCTCGCTCATCGCCACCAAGGGCCGCATCGTCTCGGGCGCCAACGGCTCGATGTGCTCCTGGTCGTCCAAGTAACGTCGTCCAAGTAATCCAGAGCGACGACACTTCTCCTTTGCCGGCGCCGGCGGGGTAAAACGCGACGACGCATGGCGAAGGCGCGTTACTGGCTCTCGCGAGGGCTCTTTCTCCGGGGCCTCGGGCTCGTCTACGCGGTCGCGTTCCTGTCGCTCGCGGCGCAAGCGCGCGGGCTCTTCGGGACGCGGGGGCTCCTGCCGATCGGCGCGTTCTTGACGCTCCAGCGCGACGCGGCCGGCGCGCTCGCGCCGCTGCGATTGCCGTCGCTGTTCTGGCTCGACGCCTCGGACGGCATGCTCCTCGCCGTTGCGCTGTGCGGCCTGGCCGCCGGCGTCGCGCTCGTGCTCGGGTGCGCCAGCGTCGTTGCGACCTTCGTGGCGTGGCTCTGTTACCTGTCGTTCGTCACCACCGGCCAGGTCTTCACGGCGCACCCGTGTGATCTCCTGCTCCTCGAGGCCGGCTTTCTCGCGCTCCTCTCGTCGCCGAGCCTCGCGGTCGCGCCGCGCTTCGCGCCACCTCTGCCCGTGGTGTTCCTCTTCCGCTGGCTCTTGTTCCGGGTGCTCGTCGGGGCCGGCATCGGGCGGCTCCACGGCGATCCGTGCTGGGGCTCCCTGACGTGCCTGCCGGACTACCTCGAGACGGAGTCCTCACCGACGTCGATTGCGCTCCTCGTGCACGCGCTGCCGATGCCGCTGCATCGCGTGCTCGGCTTCGTCGCGCTCTTCGCCGAGCTCGTGGTGCCGCTCGGGTACTTCGGTCCACGACGGGTTCGTCACGTCGCGGGCGCCGTCACCATCGTCGTCAGCGTCGCGTCGCTTCTCACGACCAATGACGGTTTTTCGAGCTTGCTCGTGGTCGTCCTCTCGGTGTGGTGCTTCGACGACGCGCTCGTCGAGAAGCTCCCGTTCGTGCGCGAGTGGCTCGGCGACAGCGACGAGTCGCCGGGACGGAGGACGCTCCTCGGGCTCCAGGTTACGGCCGCGGCGCTGGTCGTCGCGAGCTTGCTCGAGATGCCGCGGACGTTCTCGCCGGCGTTCGGCGATCGGCCGTCACTCGAGCCGTTTCACCTGGTGAACGTCTACGGCGTCGTCGAACCCGTCGAGCGGACGCGCAGCGAGATCGTCTTCGAGGGAACCTGGGATGACGTGGCGCGCGAGCCCGCGCATTGGCTCGAGTACGGATTGCCGTGCGCGCCGGGGGATCCGATGCGCGCGCCGTGTGCGCCGTCACCCTATCTGCGGCGCCTCGATTCGCGGCTCCGGGAAGCGTCGCTCGGCGACTTCCGGAGAGAACCTTGGGTCATCCGTGTCGTGGACGATCTGCTCCGTGAGAACCCCGCCGTGCTCGGTCTCTTCTCGAAGGATCCGTTCGCCGGAAAGCCACCGAGGTTCGTCCGCGCAGAGCGCTACGTCTATCGCTTCGCGCGGAGCGGTGAGCCCGGTTACTGGCACCGTGAGCTCGTCGAGGACTACGTCCGTCCGTTCTCCCTGAAGGATCCAGCGCTCTTCGAGTTCCTCTTCCGCAAGGGGTGGCTCCGGAAATGAAGAACGGCGAGCCGTCTCTGGCTCGCCGTCTCCGTCGTGTCTCGAGCGCGCTCACGTGGCGCGCATCGTTTCCGGGCCTAGAGGCAGCTCGCGCCGCCGGCGGGGAAGTAGTAGCCGATCGCGAGGCACATCTCGTTGTACGCGGCCGTCTCTCCGAAGGTGAGCTGGCGCGTCAGCGTGTTCTTGTAGGTGCAGCTGTACGTGAACGAGTCTCCGGCCTGCACCGTCAGGAAGTCCGGCGGACCCCAGACCTTGGTGCCGGGGTTCTCCCAGTCGGTCGTCTTGACGAGGTTCGTCGTCTGACCGCCCCTGACGAGGTTCACGTCGTCCTCGGTCGTGAACTTGTGCGAGTGCGTCGTCCAGAGGAAGAACTTCGAGCCGGCGGTTGCCGAGCACGAGCCGCGCACCGTCCCCGTCGCCATCGGCGCGACGTTGATCTGCGCGTTGGCTGCGAGCGAGTACACCGCGGCCGCCTTCTGCTTCATGTTCTTCGCGAAGAGCACGTTGAGCTTCACCACCGGCTTCACGACGTCGGTGCCGGTGTTGATGAGATGCATGTTCATGACGAGCTGAGTGCCCGCCTGGAACGGGAGCCCGACGCCGTCCGGTAGATCCATGCCGATGACCTCACCGGACTTCGACGTGGCGTAGACCCAGTCGCCGCTACCGAACGGGCAGCTCACGAGATTGCCGTCGGTGCCCGGGGTGCTGCTGTGAAACGTGATGAAGTGATGGCTCGCTTGCACCGTCATCCACGAGCGGAAGCCGCCGACGTCCACCTCACCCGTGCCGGGTATGGTCTTGTAATAGCACCAGAACTGCTCGTCTCCCGGCGACACGCTGATGCTCGCGGGCGAGGTGATCTGGAAGCCTTCCGACGCGTCCGGAGGAGCGAGGTCGCTCCCCGGCATGCAGAACGTTCCCTGTCCGCAGCCCACCGGAGCGCCGCCGGCGCCTGCGCCTGCAGCGCCACCCGGATCGGTTCCACCACCGCCGGTGACGGGACCTGTTCCGCCCGCGCCGGTGATCGGTGTCGTGCCGCCGCCGCCCGTCACCGGAGGCGCGCCCCCGATCGGCGCTGCACCGCCGGCCCCGACAGCGGGTGCACCGCCGCCCGCGACCGTGCTGCCGCCAGCGCCGTTCGCCGGTGGCGTCGTGGCTCCGCCTGCGGTGCCCGTCGGCGCGGTGGCGCCGCCCGTGCCGGTGATGGCGCCGCCTGCACCCGGGACGTCGGACGGCCCGTTATCGCCGCTGCCACCACAGCCGGTCAGGCCGTACGCGAGAGCGAGTCCCATCAACGATGCTGTTCGTCCGACCGTGCCGTTGCTCAATCGAGTCATGATCAACAATCCTCCGTGCCCGCGCTCTGCGCGCTCGACTTTCGTTCGGCGGTACGCCGCGCGATCCAACGATGGCGGCGCGCGAACAGAGCGTGCAACTTCTCATGACGTCGCGCAATCCAATCGACGCACTTCGACGACGTTTCGTGGCTCGAATTGAAATACGTGAATGACGGTGGAAATTTGCCGTTGCGCTCAGCGTGTCGTCGACCGCCAAGTCGCCAAGTAACGGGGGGTTTTTGCCAGGCCTTTGCCCCCCGCCGCTTCGCCTACGGCGAACTGCTCCCCCGCCGCTCTCGCGGGCTCGCTGCGCTCGCGTAGTTCCGCATCTAAGTATCCGTGAGCTTCACGGTACTATCCGTGAGCTTCAACGTGCGCGCGGCTCCATGAATTTGCGCACGACGCGGCGCGAGCGGAATCGGCAACGACGGCCCCGACGGCTATCGTCGAGCAACGACGGCGAACGAGCGCTCCGTCGACGTGCGCAGCGGACGCCGTCGACATGCGCAGCGGACGACGCCCATGCTCGTCCGGCGTGACATCGAACGAGCCGCGGAACTACGCGAGCGAAGCGAGCCCGCGAAGGCCGCGGAGCCAAGGCCCCTTGCTCGTAACCGCACTACGACACAGGTCCGACGCGAGCGAAGCGAGCCCGCGAAGGCGGCGGGGGAGCGGTCGCGCAGCGAGCCGCGGGGGCAAGGCCCCCGTGAACCGAAGAGCGCCGTTCGACATCGCATGAGCGCAACTGCACCGTGTGGGAGTCGTCGATGAGGGTGGTTCGACACGTCGTGGAATCGAGTTGGACGTTTGACGACGAGAGCCGAGTTCCGTCGACGTGACGGCACGCGCGCAACGCGATTCCCCCTATTTCAAAGCTCGATCCACGCTCGGAGCCCTACGCTCGGATGGACGTATTTTGCGCATGTCGGTGTTACCATCCGCGTCGGATTCAGAGCGATGATGACTCGCGAAGAGTCGACCGCCGCGTCACGATCTATTGGCGTGTGAGATTCGCCTTTTTCCCGACCGGCTCGGGTCGGTTGAACCACGCTTCCACACTGAAGCGCGTGCCGGGGCTCGCGCCGTGGTCCCTCGATCCCCGACGAAGTGAATCAATGAACAATCGCTATATCCCGTTCCTGTGTTGCCTCATTCCGTCGGCGGCGATCGCCGGCTGTGGTGCTGACGCCCAGCAATCCACCGCTGGTTTCGGCGGGGAGCCCGCGGGCGGCTCGGCGGCCGTTACCGGAGCAGCTGGGTCCATCTCGCCGACGGGCGCCGGCGGCACTGCCGTGACGGGCGCCGGTGGCACCACGCAACCGGTTGGTGGCGGCGGTACCGCGGTGATCGGAGCTGGCGGCACGGTGATCTCTGGTGGCGGCGTACCGACAGGCGCCGGCGGAAGCGTGATCTCTGGCGCAGGCGGCACCATCGGTGGCGGCACCGGCGGCGCGGATCCCGCTGGCGGCGTCGCAACGGCGATGGGGACGGAATACACCTTCACTACAGGCCACTTCACCGTGCCCCCGGGTGCCGAGGTCTACAAGTGTCAGGACTTCACGAATCCGTTCGGCAAGGACATCGGCATCGTCCAGGAAGTGACGAGCCTGACGCCAGGCTCGCATCACATGTTCGCGTTCATACTTCCGAACGGCCAGCTCACGCTGAAGGACAGCCTCGTCGACTGCCCCGGTGGCGGCGTCGAGTTCCACGACTACCTGACGACGAGTGGCACGCCGATCGCGACCGTCACCTACCCGGACAAGACGGGGCGCATCTTCAGCCAGGCGAACGGCCTCCGGTTGAACGTGCATCTCATCAACAGCGGCACCGACCCCAAGGACGCCTTCGTCGTCTACAAGGTCGTCTACGTCGATCCGGTTGGGCTAGTGAACAAGGTCGCGTCTCTGTTCTTGAACCAGGTGCTGCTCTCGGTGCCGCCGGGAATGAGCACGCAGTCGCGCTCGTACTCGCTCCCCCAGGACATCAATCTGATGGGCACCGCGAGTCATATGCACAAGCGCGGCGTCCACTTCGTGGCGACGGCGAGCACCGGCCAGACGCTGTACGACGGCACCGAGTGGCAAGAGCCGATGCCGAAGTCGTTCGATCCGCCGCTGCCCCTCAAGGCGGGCACGAAGATCACGTGGGCCTGCACCTACAACAACGACACCGGTCAGACGCTCTCGTTCGGCGAGTCCGCCGCGAACAACGAGATGTGCATCTTCCCGGGCGAGTTCTACAACTCGACCGGCACGCAGATCGCTTACCAGGCGATCTTCTGAGTTCTCGGGGGCTCACGCTGCGCGTGAGCCGTTCGATGTGCCCTGTTCGCGGTCCGACCCGCGGGCGGGGCGGTCGCCATTTTGTAACGCACTTGCGCCGCCGCCGGCGGTCGGCCAGCGTCGCTCACTGGAGCGCGAAGCCGAAGAGGAGCGCGTTGTAGGTCGCGTGCGCGATCATCGGCGCGTAGAGGAGCTTCGACCGCTCGTACACGGTCGCGGCGAAGAGCGCGAGCACGAGGACGGGAACGAAGGCGACCGGCGGATGCACGAGCGCGAACACCAGGGCGCTCCCGAGCGTCGCCCGGAACGCGCTCATCGAACGGCGGAGCCCCTTGTAGAGGAGGCCGCGGAAGATGAACTCCTCGACCGGCGGGGCCGCGCAGACGGCGAGGACCTTGAACCATCCGAGCATCTCGGAGTCGCGATCGGCCGGCGAGAGCTTGAACGTCTGCTCCTTCAGCTCCTTGAGCCAGCCGACGTGCGAGACGAGGTGCGTGTAACCGACCGCGACGCCGAACGCGATGACGCCGGCACCAAGCCCCATCGCCACGGCGGAAACCGGACGCGAACCGGCGACGCGGAGCCCGAGTGCCTTCATGAGATCCGGCAGTCCGCTCTGCTCGAGGACGATGAGCGCGACGACGGCCACGATGATGCCGGCGATGGCGAACGCGTAGAGCAAGCTCTTCCCCGGCGAGACGTCGGCGTGGACGAGAAGCGCGGCGAGGACGCCTTGAAGGACGAAGAACGCCAGGGCGGCGATGATGCCGTCGGCGACGGCGATCTCCGGCGGCGGCGCCTCGGTCGGATCGAGCAGGTACGGCACGTGATCGCGCACCTTCTGCCAGAGCGCGAACGCGAGGAGTCCGGAGAGGACGATCTGCGTGAACTTCGCCCACGCGGACGGCGTGTAGAGCGCGTACCCGAACGTCCCTGCCGTCAGCATGAAGAGGTACATCATGGACGGCCGGAGCTGTCGCCGCGCGTCGGTGGCGAACGGATCCGTCCCTAGCGCACCGAGCGCGACCGCGACGAAGGCCTGGATGACGAGCCCGATCGGGACGATGAGGAAGTAGCGCGCGTCGATGAGACGGAAATCGGGATTCAAGAAAACGAGCGCGACGAAGACGACGGCCGAGACGAACGCCGCGACCGTCGCCCAGAGCACCGCCTTCGACATCAGGATCCGATCGACGGACCTTGGTACCGTGAAGAGCAACCAGATCGCGGAGACCTCGACGATGAGCGAGCCGGTCGCCCCGCCGGAGAGCATGAACGCCGCGATGCCGTAGGACACCGCGGCCGCGACGCGCGGCGCGTGGCGCAGATCGGACAGGAGCGACGGGTTCATCGCGAGCTGCACGCCGCCCACGAGCAGCGGCGCGATCAGGGTCTGACCGAGTCGGGTGCGGTTCCGGACGACGGAGAGCACCTCCTTGCGGAGGATCGCGCGGAAGGCCGTCCGCGGCACTGCGTCGTCCACCGCTCCGCGCCGTGAACCCTGCGCCTCGGTGAAGCTCGTCACCAGGCCGTCGCGGAGGAGATGCGCGCCGACGGTGACGGCGATCCCGACGCTGGCGAGCGCGGTGAGCGGCATGAGCACCGCCGCGAGAGTGCCCTCGCGGCCCTCGACGAGCGCGGCGAGCGGCAGCGAGAACGGATTGAGGAGCGCCACGACGGGGACGTGGTCGGCGAGGGACGCCTGCAAGTCGAACCCGGCGGGCGCCATCGACGCGATGCCGCACACGAGCAAGATCGACGCGAACACCGAGAGCACGGCCTGCACCGCGGCGACGACCCGGAGCGGAAGGAAGCGCCTGAGCGCCGTCTCGGCGAGCACACGGAGGCTCCCCCCGAGGAGCCCGACGTAGATCGTCAGGCCCGCCGCGATGAGCGGCGCGAGGTAACCCAGTCCGGCGCAGCCGTACACCACCCAGAAGAACGGAAATAGCGCGAACCACGCGAGCCCGTTGACGAACGCCGTCTCGAGAACGCGCGCGAGGAGCAAGCCGCGCGGCGACACCGGAAACGTGAACCACCACTCGAGCGTCGTCTCGACGCGCGAGATCTCGGTGTGGCCGCCGAACGCGGACACGAGCGTCAGCGCGAACGCGAGGAGCGTCGCGACCAGCCCGAGCGGCAGCACCATGTCGAGCTCCGAGACGCGGTCGTACCAGAGGGCGCGGCTCGGGAAGAAACCATACGGCACGGCACTCCGCCTGAAGCCGGCCGCGCCTTTCTCGTCGAAGATCCGGAGCAGCGCATCCGCCCGCGCGTCACGGGCCCACTCATCGCGGATGCCCTCGCGCCGCGCGTAGGCGACGAACACGTCGCGCAGCTCGCTCCGTGCGTTCGGGTCGGCGCTCGTGGAATCGCGCTCGCTCTCCGCCCAGTCGACGAACTCGAGCACGTTGCCGTCGACCAGGGTCTGGTCGGGGTCCGCGCGGCGCTCGGCCCGGGTGGCCGCGTTGCGAACGATGCTCGTCGTGAAGTTCACCGAGTTGAACAGGAAGAGCGCCGAGAAGAAGACGATGAGCGCTCGCCCGGCGCTGCCCTTGCGCGACGTGCCGCCGCGGGGGGCGCCCGGTTTCGCCTTTCGCCACCGCGCGAAGCCGCGGTTCACGAAGCGACGCGCCGCGAGCCTCGTGACGAGCCAGACGACCTTGACGACCGGCGGTGGCGCGCCGCGTCCGTGCGCCGGGACGTCGGGGGTCATCCCGCGATTTCCTTCGACGTCGCGAGCTCCTCGGCCGCGCCGGTCGTCACCGCGAAGAAGATGTCTTCGAGCGAGCTCTCGCTCGAGGCACGCCGCCGGAGCTCGGTCAGGGTGCCGACGGCGCGGAGCTCGCCACCGGCGATGATTGCCATGCGATGACAGAGCCGCTGAACCTGATCGAGCAGGTGAGAGCTGAGGATGACCGTCGTTCCGCGCCCCGACTCCTCGACGAGCAGTGCGTTGAGCTGCCGCGTGGCGATCGGGTCGAGGCCGCTCGTCGGCTCGTCCAGGATGAGGAGCCGCGGCTGGTGTGCGAGCGCGCAAACGAGCGCGAGCTTCTTCTTCATGCCGCGCGAGTAGTTCACAGCGAACTCGTCCATCGCGTTCCCGAGCTCGAGTCGCTCGATGAGGGGTCCTCCGCGCTTCGCGAACCACCCCGGCTCGAGGCCGTGCATGTCGGCGACGAACCGGACTATTTCGCTGCCGCGCAGGTAGTCGTGAAACGTCGGCTCGTCGGGCAGGTAGCCGACGTGACGCATCAGCTCGACGCGGTCGCGGAAGCAGTCGTGGCCGAGAATATGCGCGGTGCCCGCCGACGGTTTGAGGATCCCCATCAGGAGCCGGATCGTCGTCGTCTTGCCGGCGCCGTTCGGGCCGAGCAGCCCGAAGAGCTCGCCCGGTGAGACCCTCAGATCGAGCCCGCCGACGGCCGTGAAGTCACCGAAACGCTTGGTGAGGCCAGCGAGCTCGAGTGCGGGTGTGCCGGCTTGATCCACTCCGGACCAAGCATACCGGGAAAGCGCGGCCCGCTATAGATCGACGCGAAAGAGGCGCCCGTGAGGCGCGTCAGGCCGCTGACGAAGACGACGAGGCTGAGGCGGCCTTGGCGGTGGCCTGCGCCATCATGAGGCGACCGATGCCGATCACGCCGGCGATGAGCGCCGACCCGCCGACGGCCGCGATGGCCATCCACAAGAAGGGATTGGGCTCCGGCTGCATGACGGCCACGCCGGTCACCGTCAGGTACATGAAGGCGTAGTTGTTGAAGAGGATGGGCACCATCTCGCCGAACGCGACGATCGCGTAGACGAGGATGAGGACGAACGCGAGCCCGGCCAGCTCCATGCCCATGAGCGGCGCGAGGAGCCCGATGATGGGCTTCGCGAGGAGGATCAGCGCGATGCCGAACACGCCACCGACGATGATGTTCGGCGCCTTCTTCACGTCCATGTGTTCGACGAAGAAGAAGATCATCGCGATGAACGCGGGCCAGCCGGGCAGCTTGAAGTGCCCGATCAGGAGCTCGAACACGGCGATCAACACCAGAAG
Source organism: Polyangiaceae bacterium (assembly GCA_036272055.1). Lineage (GTDB taxonomy): Bacteria > Myxococcota_A > Polyangia > Polyangiales > Polyangiaceae > DASZVB01. Next base: position 118,247 of record DATAZL010000114.1, read on the forward strand.
GTAGAGCCCGAAAATGAGTCGCGTTCGGTCGAACTTGGCCATGATGTTCATCCCCGTCGGTGAGTGCGGAAGAACACGGTGTCACACTGCGGGTGTGAATTAGCAAGCCGCACGAGCGCGTCATTGCGAGCGAGAGAGCCCGGCGCACCGGCCCGTGCGTGAGCACGAGAATTGTCCAGCAGGGTCGCCTCGCCGCAACGCATTTGCCGACAATCCTTGTACCCGGTCGCGCACCGCGTCGATGGTCGTGGACCGCCTCTACAGAAAGAGGAAGAGCTACTCGACTGAACTCGCAGCCTCGTCAAGGAGTACGAGCGCGAGCCGATCCACCAAGCGCGCCGCTCGATGTCGAAGGCCCTGATGTCGCTGCTGTCTCGACCTTGGCGGAGTACGGAAGGCTAGATCGCTCCAGTTCGACGTCGTGCTCATTCGCGGTATTCGTCGAATTCCCAATCTTCCCAGCCGGCCAGCCTTCGCGCCAACCTCTTGCCAAGTAGACCCTTGGCAGCGCGAGCAAAAGGACTGAAGAGCCGTGAAGAGCGCTGCGTAGTCGAAAGTCGGGACAACAACATGGTGAAGTCCGACTATCGGACCTTCGCTCGCTGCCATTTCTGCGAGCCAACATGGCGTTCCCGCGACGTCCCCCTCGAGGAGAGCGATGTCGGCCTGGTCGCGGAGCGCCCTGCTCCGGCGCCGCGTCGGGTCGGCCGCCGCTCTGCGCTTCATCGCGATCAGATCGTCCTTGGTCACGACGTAGAGCTCGATTTCGCCGAACTGCATGGCCTCCGCACGCTGGATGATGGGATCGAACCCGGCGTCGAACGCGAGTTGCACGGGTTCGCCGCTCGTGTGCTCGAAGTTCATGCTGTGCGCGAACTGTCCCTTGAGCTGGAACCCGCCCCCTTGGAGGGCTGCCGTGAGCGAGCGTTGGTCGACGTTGGTCGGAATGGCAAAATCGACGCCGGGAGTCGCGCGGGGGACACCGCTACGAACGCCGACCGCAAGCCCCCCGATGAGCGCATACGGAACGCCATGCTGCCGAAAAACCGCCGCCGCGGCCGAAATGGCCCCGAGCTTGTCGGGCAGGGCGGACACTGAAGCAGGATAGCGCGATGCCTTTGCGAGGAGCAGCTGTTCTCGCAAAGTGACGCTTGCTGCCGCTTGCAGAAGGTTCATGGGCGCAGGACCAACCGTAGCACACCGTCCGCGGGGCTCCGTGCGCGGGCACCGGCATCCTGCGGCTGGCGACCCCATGCGATGAATTGTTCGCTGTCCGGCGCTCCGCACCGAAGACGATGTCGAGAAGCTCTGCCCAACCAAGTGCACGGCACGCGCGAGTGTAATCCGTTTCGTCCGCACCGTTGCCGCGGAGGGGTGCACGCCGACGAGCACGACGCGAAGGGCTCCCCAAAAATCTAGATGGGATTCTTCGCTTGGTTGGTGCTCCTATCCCGGCACGAAGTACCGGCGGCTCGTCACGCGCGACGCCCCGCGGGCCGCGAAACGCGTCTAGGTCAACGCCGGCAACACGTGGACGCCGTCCGCGTCGAGGGCGAGCGGGGTCGCAGCGAGTACCGCGGAAACCGGGAGCGCGCCGTACAGATGCGGAAAATCCGCACCATCGCGCGACGTCTCCCAGCGAAGGACAATGCCCGGCAGAGACGAGAGCAGGTCGCCGTCGAGGACGAGCAGCACGAGACCCGACTTGCCTTCGTAGTGCGCCGCGAGAGTGCCGGCGACCTGGTGCGCCCCCGAGAGATGAACGAATCCGTCACGCACGTCGTGCGGTGAGCCATGGAAGACGCCGTCTTGCCGTGCGGTGCTCCACTCGTCGACCGACAGGATGCGGTACAGACGCACGACGTCAGCTCGGCGTGTTCGCGCGGAGAAACTCCGTCACCCGGACGAGCGCGCGCGACACCGCGTCGCCTTCCTTCCACGCCTGGATGAGGATCCCGTTCGGCGCGGTGCGCGCGATCTCTTCCGACGTCTCGGACGGATGATAGATGTCGTTGCCGCGCAGGACGAGGAGCGGCACCTCGCACTTCTTCACCTGCTCCCGCGATACGCTGAACGCGAAGTCTCCGTCGTAGAGGTTGTGACGGAAGCTCGAGAGCGCGGCCCGCGCGACGTCGGGGCGCGCGGTTGCGAGCTCCTCCGCCCAGCCGTCGAACATCTCGTAGAAGACCCCGCGGTTGTCCCCCGAGAGCCCGATCGGCTGCTCGAGCACCGCGGCCGAGATGCGCTCCGGCATCCGCGACAGCAGCCTCAGGCAGAACGCGGAACCGATGCACATGCCGAGGATGTGACAGCGCTCGATCCCGAGCTCGTCGAGGAGCGCGATGTGATCGTCGGTGTACGTGTCCCACCCGTCCGCCGCGTTCACCGGAGCCCTGGATCTTCCGGCGTTGCGCTGGTCCATCGCGACGACGCGATACTTGGACGACAGCTCCCTTATCGGATGAAACGGCGAGCGGTCCCACAGCGCGATGCTCGAACGCATGCCACCCGGCGCGAACAGGACCAGGGGATAGCCTTCGCCCTTCACCTCGTAGTGGATGGATGTTTCGCCGCGGACCAGGGTCGGCATCCCTCAACGCATCGCACGCGAAACCGCGAGATGCAAACGACCCGCGCTTCGATATGCATCACCCCAACACACCGTCGAAACCGGTCGGAAGCGGCTGTCCCACCATCATCCCTTCGTGCGCTGGGCTCCCTACCTGATCATCGCCGCTCTGGTTGGGCTCGAGTTCGCTTACATCGCCGCTGGAATGTCGCAGTCGTCGATGCTGGTGCGCGGGCAGTAAAGGCCCGTTCGAGCTCTCCGTGCGGGCCGCGGGATCATCCGGATCCCCAGGTTACCTGCGTGAATACGTCGCGGCGGTCGAGGTCGCCGGTGCCGAGCTGGCCGTCGTCATTGGCGCCCGTGCACCATGCCGTGCCGTCGCTTCGACGGGCGCACGTGTGAAAACGCCCCACCGACACCGCCACCCAGTTCGAGTCGGTTCCGACCTGGGTCGGCGTGTCTCGGTCCACCACGTCGCCGGTGCCGAGCTGGCCCTCGGCGTTGCGACCCCAGCACCACAGCGTGCCCGCGCCCCGGATGCCGCAGCCGTGGAAGGTGTCGGTGGAGACGCTCAGCCAGTCGGTGCCGTTGCCGACCTCCACCGGGACGTTCGAGCTCGCGCGCGGGGTGACGCCGAGCTGGCCATCGCCCCCGTTGCCGAAGCAATAGAGGCGTCCCGAGCGGATGCCGCAGGTGTGACCCTGTCCGGCAACCACGCTGGTCCAATCCTGGGCGCTCTGCACGCGCGCCGGAGCTCGAAGCTGGACGCTCGCTCCGTCGCCCTGGCCGAGCTCGCCGTCGGTGTTCCGTCCCCAGCAATAGAGCTCCCCCGGTGCGCGCACCCCGCAGACATGTCCTTGCCCGGTGGCGACGCCGAGCCAGTCCGTCGCGGTTCCGACCTGCACTGGCGTGAGCGCATCCTGGGGCGCGCCGACGTCGGCCTGGCCCATCTGCCCCTCGTCGTTCTGTCCCCAGCAATAAAGCCGGCCGTCGTCGATGCGCGTGCAAAAAGAAGCGAATTTACCCGCAACCACGCCGGTGGACGCGGGCAACGACACGCGCGCGGGCGTGTTCCTCGCCGTGCGATCCCCCTGCCCGAGCTCACCGCGGTCGTTGGTGCCGAAGCAGTAGGCGAGACCCGAGTCGCGCGTCACGCAGTGGGCGGTCTCGCCGTTCGACACATGCCGGTAGACGCCGGCGACGGCGCCCGCGATCCGTGTCGGCGAGAGCGTCGTCGAGGCGTCGGGGAGCAGCCCCCAGCAGTACAGGGTGCCGTTCGCGATGGCACAGGTGTCCGCGTACGACGCGACGAGCTCGGTGACGGTGTGATCCGGCGGCATGACGACGTCGGGCAGTGACGGCATCGCGTCCGGCGGCGGCGTGGCGTCCGGAATGTCCACGACGCGTGCGTCGATCGGTGTCGCTCCGCCGTCGCGCGGCGTGGAACCCGCGGGCGACAGCACGTCGAGCCGCGCCTCGCACGCCGCGAAGAAGCAGCACACGACGCTCGCGACGATCACTGCTCGCGCCGTCATCAGAACGCCACCCCCGGTCCGGCGGACGCAGACCACTCGAACCCCGACACCCCGGCCTCCGCATTTCCGTAGTCGCGCGCGACGACGCCGCGGAGCGGCGCGCCGACCCCGCCGCGGACGGAGACGAGGAGCGGCCCTGCGACGTGCCAGGTGAGCGCAACCCCGGCGCGCGCGAGGATCGCCACCGCCGACGATTCGGTCCCCGCGGTACCGGGCGCGGCGTTGCCTTGCAGGCGAACGTCGGCGGCCCACAGCGACGGCTCCAGCGCGATCCGCAGTCGCTCGAGTCGCACGACGTCCACGAAGAGGCTCGCTCCTGCGCCGAAGAGCGTCGCCGAGACCGAGCCGTGCGGCGTCGTCGCGCGCGCGCTCCCGTCGACGGCGATCGTGACGCCGACGCCCAGCACGTCGCCGAGCGATTGCCGGAAGCCGACGTTGCCGCCGTAGAGCAGGAGCCCGCTCGTGTGCCCCTGGACCGCGCCTTCGACAGTGACCTCGGAGCGGCTCGGCCGGTCGACGCGCAGGGACTTCTGCACGGCCTTCTGCACGGCCGGCGGCGGGGGCGTCGCGGGCTTCGGCGCGCCCGCGAGTGACAGCTCGATCCAGCTCGCGCGAAGGAGCTCGTCGGCCGCGACGCCGACGCCGAGGGCGCGCGCATCGTCGGGCAACGCGGAGAGGTCTATGTCGCGCGCGACGCGCTTCGCGGTCACGCCGTCGCGTACTTCTATGGTCGCAGTGACGCGCTCGCCGGGATTTTGCCGGAGCTCGACGGTCGCGACCCTGGCGACGCCGGCGGCGCTCTCGACGTCGCAGACGCGAAAGCCCGTCGGGTCGAGCCCCGCGCGGAGGTGCTCGAGGACGCCCTCACGGAGCTCGGCCGACCACGGCGAACCCGTGAACGCGACGAGCACGACGGAATCTCCGGGGCCAGTGCAGTCCTCTGCACGCGCCGTGGCGGCGAACGAGCCGACGGCGAACACGACGGACAGCACGAGCCGCACGACGGCTACGGCGCCGCGCCGCAGCTCTTCTGGACCGCGGCGGCGTGGACTCCGCCCGGGTAGCTCCCCAGATACGCGCTCCTCGTCCGCTCGCATGACTCGACGTTGCCGAGCGTAGCGTATGCACGCACGAGACGCGCAAGAGCATCTTCCCTGAACGCGGAGCTCGGCGCCGCGGTGACCGCGCTCTTCAGCGCCGAGACCGCGCCACGTGTGTCACCCAGCTGGTCCATCTTGAGACGTCCGAGCTCGAAGGCCGCGAGGCCGGCTCGCGCATCGGTCGGATGACGGCGCAGCAAGGCTTCGTACGACGTCGCGGCTCCGCGCGCGTCGCCCGCTTGCCGTGCCGCATTGGCGGCCTCGAAGAGCTCCTGCGCCGTCGGTTCCGGCGCCTTCACGGCGTGTTCCGCCGGCTGTTGCGGAGACGGAGGGGCCGCCGGAGACGGAGCCGCGACGGCGCTCGGTACGGGCTCCGGCGTCGCAGGTGCGACACCGACGCTCGGCGCAGCGACGCTCGGCGCCGGCGGCGTTGCGTCCGTCGTCTGGACGGCGCTCCACGTCTCGCCGGCGCGGATACGCGTCGGCTCGGCGCCGGGTCCGCTCTCCGCCTCGACGACGCCCTCGTCGACGGCCACCGTGACCCGGCTACCGTCCGGCAAGGGAACGGTGGAGACCGTGAAGCGAGTTCCGACCACCCTGACGGTCACATTCCCGCTCTTCACGAAGAAGGTGCGGCCCGGGACGTGCGTCACGTCGAAGTGCGCGCTGCCCTTGCGCAGGTCGAGCCGCACCGACCGCGCGGAGCCCTCGACGACCGCGACCCGCGACGCGGGCATCAGCTCGATGTGTGACCCGTCCCCGAGGGCGACCGACACGTGATCGGCGCCGCTGTCGACGAGCGCGCCGTCCCACGCCGACGGAACGGCACGCCGGTGCTGCACGAACAGCACGACCGCCGCCGTCAGGACCACGGCGAGCGACAGCCCCGGAACGAGACGCGCAGCGCGTCGTGGCTGCTTTGCCGCGAGACGCTCCTCGATGTGACTCCACTGCTCGCCGAGCTCGCGCTCGGTGAGGTCACGGCTCACGTACGCGGAGAGCTTCTGGCCGTCAGTCATCGAAGCCCCCTAGCCGGCGTGACAGGTGCGCCTCGGCCGAAGCGAGCCGGCGCTTCACGGTGGCGACGGAGCGGCCCATGTGTTCTGCGATCTCGCCGATGGCCATTCCTTCGACCCTGCGAAGCACGAGCGCCGTCCGATCCTCGCTGGAGAGCTCCTCGAGAACGCCGTACACGGCGCGCAGCTCGGCCCGCGCGTCCGGCGGCGCGTTGCGAGAGACGACCGTGTCGAGATCGACGGCCTCCGGGCGACGCAGCCCGAGGCGAGCCATGAGTCGCTGACGGCGAACCCGCTTGTGGGCGATGCGGATCACGATCGAGCGCAGCCACGACGCGAACGCCTGGTGATTCTTCAGCCCCTGCAGATTCCGGAACGCCTCGATGAAGACGTCCTGGGCGAGATCGGTCGAGTCCGCGCTGTTCGGCATGAGCCGGTAGGCGAGTCCGTTCACCATCCGGCCGTAGCGACGGTAGAGCGCCTCCTGCGCCCAGCTCTCGCCGGCCGCGGCCGAGACGACCAGGGCGGCGTCGGAGGGGCCGGCCCCCGATTGAGTCAGTGCCGCTCGAACTGCCACCAGGGAACACTACCCGCTCTCGCGATGGGTTCCGCTCCGAGGCCAATTCCGGGGAGCGGTGCCGGACGCGCGGTCCGGCTGAACTCACAGTACCGCAGCCGGCAAATGTCGGCTCAGAGCGCTACACGAAGCCGCCAACACGACGCGCGGGCCCGCCGCCGTCCAATGACACGCGAAAAGAAGAAGCGTGCGTACGTGATCGTCACGCCCTTGAAATGAACGACACCGCTTGCTGGAGACCGTGTGATCCGGACGACGTCGTTCGTGTGCTCCACACTGCCGGCGTGCGTGCGGGTCGCTCTCGTACGGTTCGGTAAGTCATGCGAAAACTCCTTCGTTCGTCGCGTGGATTGCTGGACGGGAGAAGTCACCGCGCGTACGTTTTGAGTTTGATGCGCAAGCTGGGAGCGGTGCTCGCCCTTTTGCTTCTGAGTGCGAGTTGCGGGTCCGTACCCGACAACGCTCACGCCACGCTGTTCGGAGGTTCCGGAGACGCCATCGGCGGAGCGTCGAACGGCGGAAGTGGCTCGTCGTCTGCCGCCGGTGGACGCGCTGCTTGCTCCGGGCCGTCCTGCGGAGGCGCGTCGTGCGTCAACGGCGTGGGTGATGGGTGCGCCGCGCCGACGATGACGCCGCCGTGCGCCGCGTCTCAGAAGGACTGCGGCGGTCTCTGCGTGCAGCCCTCACCGGACAATGGATGCGGCGATGCGTCGTGCAACGCTTGCCCGGGCCTCGACCATGCGACGGCGTCGTGTCGCGACGGCGCGTGCGCCTTCGACTGCGACGCGGGGTACATCGAGAATGGCGGCGGGTGTTATCCGCCGCCGGCCGGCTGCGCCGACGGCGCGAAGAACGGCAGCGAGAGCGACGTGGACTGCGGCGGCGATTGCCCGCGCTGCGATAGCGGGAAGGCGTGCGCGAGCGGCGCGGACTGTCTCACCGCCGCCTGCGTGAACGGCACCTGCGCGACGGCGTCGTGCGACAACGGCGTCCAGGACTCGAGCGAGACGGACCAGGACTGCGGTGGGTCCGCGTGCCCGCCGTGCGCGATGGGCCAGCGCTGCCGCGTCGGCACCGACTGCGTCGACGGCAGCTGCGCGGACATGATCTGCCGCACGTCGTCGTGCGCCGATCGCACTCGCAACGGCAACGAGACCAGCGTGGACTGCGGCGGCGACTGCTCGCCCTGCGGCCTCAACGCGACCTGCGGTGCCGACCGCGACTGCTCCTCGGGTCACTGCGTCGACAAGGTCTGCCGAGCCGCATGTCCCTCCGGCAAGAGCAGCCAGTGCCCGTCGTGCAGCCTGGGCGGCGCCTGCTGCCGCTCCGACGACTTCTGCGGCTGCGTCCTGGACGGCTCCAACTGCCTCTGAGCGAGCCTCAGTTCGCGCCAGGCGTGATCCCCTCGCGAAGCGCCGCCCGCCGACGGTCACGTCGTAGAGGGCTCACCGCAAGAATCCAGAGGAGCGATCGCCTGTGGGATGCCGTCATCGCGCCGCGTTCCCGATCCGTCTCCATCTCGAGCAATCCGCAGCCATCAGAAAAAACGGAAAGTAAGCTCTGCCCGTTCGAAAGAGTGACGCGAGGAAGGGAGTGCACCGAGAGACGCGCTGCTGGCGCGGCGAGAACGTGACTCCTGCGCATCTGCACGGCCCCTGGGCGTCGCGAAATGGTGCCCGCCGACGGGCTCGTCGTGGAGGGATTCCCTCCAGAAGCCATTCAGTTTGCCTTCGCGGGTTCGAAGCTCGCGGGCTCCATGTTCGTGCTTGCGAAACGGGCAGTTCTAGCAGAGCTGGCGCTTCGCGCTGCGACGACGTTCTTACTCCGAAATGCGGTGTCGAAGGCCTCGCGGGTTAGCGTTCCAGATTGCGCCGGACGAGATGTAAACGTTCGGAGTGATTGCCGAATCGATTGGCCGCGCATTCTCGTGCACTTTTCGCCCACAGGGGTGCAGAAGCTCGTCGTCCGTCGCGAGCTTTCACTCGCTGCCACCGTATGCAATACCGACCGCGTCTTGTACGGCCATAATCGGCAGTTATTCGTCATTACTTGGAGGTCTCTGATGGACAGCAGTTTCTCGCGTATCGCTTCTCCCCTTCTAACCGGTCTGGCGCTCACCTTCGCTCTCGCCGCGTGCTCGAGTGACAAGAGCACCCCGAGTGGGACGGGTGGCGCGGCGGGAGCTTCCGGCGCAGTCGGCGCAGGCGGCGCTCCAGTTGGCGCGGGTGGCACCCCGGTCGGCATGGGCGGTGCGGCCCCGGCAGCGGGCGGCACGCCAGTCGGCGCGGGCGGCATGGCGACCGGAGCCGGTGGTACGGTCGCGGCGGGCGGCGCAGCGGGCGGCGGCGGCATGGCTGGTTCCGGCTACGTCTGTACCGAGCGTGCGCCTGCCGATCCCGGTGGCACCGGTGCGGCGATGGCGGATTGCTGCATGGGCACCGGCAAGTGCGCCGACCCCACGACCCTCATGGGCGACGCGGTGAAGTCCTATGGCCACGATACCTGCGCGGCGCCGCTCGTCTGCTCGCCCCCGACGCCGACCACGGCGCCGATGTCCTGCACGACCAAGGTCGGAACGAGTGATCCGGCGGGCCTCGAAGGTCGCTGCGTGCCGAAGTGCTTCCTCACCGGTAACCCGCTCGCGTCGCTCCTCGACGACGGCGGAACGTGTCCGGCGGGCGACTCGTGCGCGCCGTGCTTCAGCCCGGTCGACGGCAAGTCGACGGGTGCGTGCAACACGGGCACCGACATGCCGAAGAACGCGGCGCCCATGCCGTACAAGCTATGCCCCGAGGGCGGCGACGCCGGAGCGCAGCCGTACAAGGGCGGCGGTCTCTGCGTGCCTTCGTCGGTCGTCGCAAAGCTCTCGGACAAGACGAGCCCCCTCTACAACCCGGCGATCCCCGGGCTGAAGCAGGACAACTGCGCGATGGGCGAGAGCTGTGTTCCGGCGCTCAAGGCGGCGAACCCCGGGTACTGCTCCATGCACTGCACGACGGCGACGACCCTCACCAACGCGGGCTACGCGAACGGTGCCTGCACGCCGATCTACGTCGTGTTCGACACGAACGGCAGCGCCGGTGTGACGATCGCGAGTGGCGCCGGCGCCACCATGTGCGGGACCGACGAGCTCTGCGCGCCCTGCAAGAACCCGCTCACCGGCGGCACGCCCTCCGGCGCTTGCTACTGAGCGGAAAGGGGTAAGAGCGGCCAAGACGTCCGGACAATCCGGACCGACACTGGCCTGAATCGAGCGCGGTTCTCTCGGGAGCCGCGCTCGAATTCATTTGGGCGTTTCATGTAAGAGCCGCGCGTACCTGACACTCTGGCCCGGCCGTGTCGTTGTTGCGCCTGGTTAGAGCGTGTACGGTCGATGCCGGTGTCCGAAGCGCCGGTCATGAAGTCGTCGGGGGGCGCGCCAGGCACGGAGCTCGGCTCCGTGGAGGAGCTCGTGGACGGCCGGTACCGGATCGTCGCGACGCTCGGCAGGGGCGGCACGGCGATCGTCCACGACGTGCTCGACACCGCGACCGGAGAGCGACGCGCGCTGAAGCGCCTCTTGCCGCAGGACTCGACGGATAAGCGAGTGGACGCGGTGACGTTCTTCGAGCGCGAGTTCTTCACGCTCTCCGAGCTCGTGCACCCGCGTATCGTGCGTGTCTACGACTACGGCGTCGACGGGACGGCGCAATACTACACGATGGAGCTCCTCGACGGCGGAGATCTCCAGAAGAAGGCCCCAGTGCCGTGGCGTGACGCCTGCGCGTACGGGCGCGACGTGTGCTCGGCGCTGGCGCTCGTGCACTCGCGCCGGATGGTGTACCGCGATCTCAGCCCGCGTAACGTGCGCTGCACGAGCGACGGTCTGGCGAAGCTCATCGACTTCGGCGCGATGGGCCCCATGGGACCCGCGCGCGAGCTCATCGGGACGCTGCCGTGCTGCGCGCCCGAGACCGTCGATCTCCAGCCGCTCGACGGTCGCACCGATCTCTATGCGCTCGGCGCGACGCTCTACTACACGCTCACCGGGCGGCACGCCTATCCGGCGCGCGACTTCCATCAGCTCGTCGAGATGTGGCGGACCCGTCCGCGCCGTCCATCGGAGCTCGCCCGCGACGTTCCCGCTGCGCTGGACGGGCTGATCCTCGACCTGATGAGCGCCGAGCCGTCGGCACGACCCGCGAGCGCCGCAGAGGTGATGGAGCGACTCGCGGCCATCGCCGGGCTCGCGAGCGACGAACAGCTCCTGGTTTCACAGTCGTATCTGTCGACCCCCACGCTGGTCGGACGCGAGGAGCAGCTCGGACACATCCGCAAGCTCGTGGCGAGGACCGAGCGTCATGGCGGCGCGAGCGTGCTCGTTCGCGGTCCCGCCGGCGTCGGTCGATCACGCCTGCTCGACGCACTCGTGCTCGAGGGCAAGGTCGCTGGCGCGACGGTGCTACGCGCGGACGCGAGCGACGGCGCTGCTCCGTACGGCGTCGTACGTGCCGTCGCATCGCAGCTGCTCCGGCTCTTGCCCGACGTCGCGCTCGCCGCCGCCGAACCGCATGTCTCCATATTGGGCCACGTCGCTCCGGGCCTTCTCGACAAGCACCCCGACGTCGTCCTCGCGACGTTCGAGGATCCGCAGCATATGGGCCGCCGTGTGCAGCCGGCGTTCCGGCAGTGGCTCACCGACGTCGGTCGCCACCGGTTGCTCGTCATCGCCATCGACGACGTGCACCGGGTGGACGAGGCGTCGGTCGCGACGTTCGCCATCCTGTCGAACGAGGTGTCCGAGCGCTCGATCTTGCTCGCGTCGACCCTCGATTCTCGCGTCGCTCCGCCGGCCCATCTCGTCCCGACGCTGAAGCTCTTCGCGGACGCGAGCTCGGTGTTCGAGCTCGACGTGCTCACGGCGCCCCACGCCGAGCAGCTCCTCGGGTCGATCTTCGGGGAGCAGCCGAAGCTATCGCTCCTGGCGCACCGTCTCTTCGCCATCGCGGGCGGCAATCCTCGTGATCTGCTGCGCCTGTCGCAGCACCTCGTGGACCGTAAGGTACTCCGGTACCAGACCGGCGCGTGGCTCTTGCCCGAGGAGATCGAGCAGGTAGAGCTCCCGACGAGCATGGCGCAGGCGCTGCGTGAGCGCGTGGCGGCTCTCGACGCCGGCGCGCGAGAGCTCGCGGTCGTCCTCGCCTTTGCTCCCGGCGAGCGCTTCACGTTCGACGAATGTCTGCTCGCTACCGAGCATCGATCACGGGCGAGGCTCGCGAAGAGCCTCGACGAGCTCCTGGCCCGTGAAGTGCTCGTCGAATCCGGCACGGCGTATCATCTCGGGCGGCAGGGCTTCAACGCCGCGCTCCGCGAGGACGTCACGGAGGAGCAGCAGCGCGACGTACATCGCCGTCTCGCGCGGGTCTTCGTGTCGCGAGGCGATGGCTTCCGTGAAGCGCGTCATCTCTTCTTCGCAGAGGAGTACGAGCACGGTCTGGATACGTTCGTGACGTTCTGCCGCGAGTCGGAGGCGCTCACCAACACGAGCTCCGACGCCTTCGTGAAGCTCATCCAGTCGATGCCCCTCGACTGGTTCGACGGATTCGAGACGGCGCTCAGGCTGGCCGCCGAGCAGAAGCGCTCGCCGCGCGACGTGTACGCGATCCGGAGTCGTCTTGCCGGTTTGATCGCGATGGTGGGCTCGAAGGCGACGCCTCACATCGACGCGCTCGTCGTCGAGCTTCGCCGCGAATCGGGCCTCGCGCTCTACGAATCGCTCGACCCGGCGCTCGAGTCGGGCGAGCGGCTCGGCAAGGCGATGGGCGCGACGTGGCAGCGCTACCAGGAGCTCCCCGACTCGGAAAAAGTCGTCGATCCTGCGACGGCGCTGACCGGGCTCGCTCGCGCGCTCATCCAGATGATCGGCGTGCTGGCGATCACCTGCGACTACGACGGGTGGAAGAAGCTTCCGTCGCTCCGCGCCTTCGCGCCGGTGTCTCCGGCGCTCGCCGTCATCGATCAGCTCGTGCAAGGCTTCGGTGCACGCATCTCCGGCCGCATCGAAGATTGCCTCGCCGTCTACCGGCCGCTCCTCGAGCGTCTCTCGCACCCGGACCGAGCCGGGCTCGACGAATCGCATCACCGGCACATGCGGCTCCGCGTCGTGCTGGGTGTCTGTACGCTCGAGGCGACGATGGGCGTGCCGCCGGATGCCGCGACGATGAGGGAGCTCGAAGCAGATGCCTTCTACGAGGCCAGCGCCGCGCTCGTCCGCATGGTGGAGCACGTCTGGCAAGGTGACGTGACGGAGGCCGAGCGCTGCAAAAAGCAGATCGAGCTGCTCCAGATCCAGGCCGCGTCGAGGGCGATAAACGACGGGACGCATCTTCTGAGCGAGCTCATCGCCTACGCGTTCATGAACGATCTGACCCGTGTTCGACGCACCATCGACGCGGTCGAGGCCATGGCGAACGAGCACCCGCCGTGGTTGCCCGTCCTTCACTACGGTCGCGGGGAATATCAACGGATCCGCGGCGACAACGAGGGCGCGCTCGCGGAGCTCGATCGCGCGCTCGAGGCGATGGCGCCGGGAGAAGCCCGGGCGTGGCCGCACGCGGCCGGCGCGCGTCTGTTCACGCTGCTCGAGCTCGGTCGCGCACCGGAGGCGAAGAAAGCGGCCGAGGAGTACGCTGCCGACGCCTCGAGAGCGGACATCGGTTACGCGAAGGGCTACGTCGAGATGCCGTACAGTCTCGTCCTCGCGAAGCTCGGTGAGTTCGACGCCGCGGTCGAGATGAGCGACCGGATCATCGCGACGTTTCGCGCGCTCGGCATCGCGGGTCTGAACCTCGCGACGGCACACGAGGTGCGCGCGAAGATCGCCCTCGCGATGGACGAGCGGGTCACCTTCGAGGAGCACGCCGCGCTCTCGAGCCGGGAGCGCGGGGGGCGGCACGGCCTCACGAGCGCGCGGTACGCAGAGATCACCCAGTCCGGTCTCGGCGCCGACGTCTTACAGGCGCTGAACGATCAGGGTTCCGTGCTCTCGCAGTTCACGTCGGTGCTCGCTCGTTGCAAATCGAGCGGCGACCGCGCCAGCCGTGGGCTCGAAATGCTGGTACGTCTCAGCGGCGCCCTCGGCGGCGCGCTCTACATGGTGCAGGCGAAAACGGTGGCGTGCGTCGCGCATACCGGTCGCCTGGAACCGAACGCGACGCTCGACGCGCTCGCGCAGGGCTACCTCGAGAATGAGGTTCATGACGAGAACGAGACCCTCATCGTCGATGAAGCGACCGCAGTCACGGCGTTCACGCGCGAGTGGCGCGGACCCGGCGCCGACCGCTACGTGCCGGTGCTCCTCGGTCATCATGCGTCATCGGGCCTCGCCGTGAGCGGCGTGGCCGTGCTCGTCGTCGATGCCACCTGCCGCTTCACGTATCCCGCCGCACTCGCCACCGAGCTGAGCCGCATCTGCCACGAAGCCGGGGACAACTCCGTCGAGCTCGTCTGAGCAAGCCTCCGTTGTGCGGCGCTCGGTCGAACCAACGCGTCACTGCGAGTGCGTCGTGCGACCGCGTGCGCGCGTCGTGCGGAAACGAAGCGTAACCGTGGTGTCGATCTCGGTGGCGAGCGAAACGCGGAGCAGCCTCGTTCGTATGAGTTGATGTTGACCACTGGCGTGCGGATCGAAATCACACTAAGGTTCGTCGCGCAGTAGAGGAGAAAAATATGATTGTCAGGAGCTTGCACAAAGCTGCCTTCATCGGGGCAGTGACGGCGGTCGTGTCTCTTTCAACCCTGGCTTGTAGTTCCGATTCGAACCCCGGTTCGACGGACGGCGGCTCGGGCGGATCGGACGAAGGTATGGGCGGCAAAGCAGCGGGCGGCACTGCCGGCAAGGAGGCCGGCGGTACACCCCAGGGAGGCGCAGGCGGCGCAAAGGGAGGCGCCGGAGGAACAGGAGGAACAGGAGGCGCTAGCGGCGGAGCGGGCGGTACTGCCGGAAGCGGCGGTATTGCAGGCAAAGGCGGGAGTGGCGGCGGTTTGCCCGACGGCGGTCCCGACGGCAGCACCGACGGCAGCACCGACGGCGGAGACGCCTGCGCGCCGACGGAGTCGCTGACGCCTCCGACGGTGCCGGCAATCATCAAGGTTCCGGACGGCTACACCGAGCTTCATCACTTCCACGCGACCGGCACGCAGGACTACACGTGCACCGCGAGCGCCGGCGCGAACCCGACGTACACCTGGAGCGCCGCGGTACCCGAGGCGTTCCTGTTCGATAGCTGCGGTACCAAGGTCATCCAGCACTCCGCTGGTCCGACGTGGGCCTGGCTCGCCGACGGCAGCGCCATCAAGGGCACCAAGCTGCAGAGCTCGGACGTTGCAGGTTCCATCCCGCAGCTTCTGCTCAGCGCGGCCGCGAGCGCCGGGAGCGGCGTGCTCACACCGGTGAAGTACGTGCAGCGTCTCGCGACGAGCGGCGGCGCGACGCCTTCCGCGGCGGACTGCACCGTGGCTCACGTGAACGAGGTGCAGAAGATCGCTTACGAGGCGACCTACTACTTCTACGTCGCCGTCCCGACGGACGCCGGCGCAGACGCCGACAGCGGCAAGTAGCGAGCACGAAGAGCGACGCGACGGGATCTCCGGCAATCGCCCGGAGATCCCGTCAGTTGCACGAGGGTTCGTCGGGGATGTCCTCGAGACCCTGATTGAAGTGCTCGGTGTAGAACTTCTGCGCCGCGTCGAGATCGATGCAATCGCTCACCAGGCGATGCCCCCACGAGACGAGCGCGAACCGCTTCGGCAGCGGCGGGTACTCGGTCGAGAGCGTGCGTGGCAGCTTCTGCACGAGTGCGTCGATGCCCGAAAGAGTACCTCCGTCCACGCCTCCGGCGTCGCCGCCCAGCTCCGTGTGCGAGCGATAGAGGAAGACGATGCCGCCGTGCTCGAGGTTGTGGACCCAGTTTTCCGGCGGAAGGACGTCGGTGTGGACGCCCCACGTGGCCCAGCATGGGTTGTGATCGCCGCCGGTCGGCGGGTCGTCGGCGTAGTCGATGGTACCGAGCACGTGGTTCGCGCTCGTGACGGTTCGCGACTCCTCGCAGGCGCCGCACCGATCGCAGACCGTGCCGCCGACCGGGCGCGGCGGTGCCGACGACGACGAGCACGCGGTCGAGGCGACGAGCGCGAAGGCCAGAGCGAATACCGACGTCGTCGTGGCGCGCGGATTTTCCGGATGGGTGAAGTGGGTCATGGCGTGGCGTGGTCGTGCAGATAGGTGAAGGCGGAGTCGAGGCTCGACGGGCCGATGCCCGCGAGATCCCCCGTCATGCGAAAGACGACCTTCATCGTCGCGAGCTCGACGACGAGCGCCGTCTCGCGGATTCCGATGGCGTCGAGGGTCGACAGCTCGTGCCCCGGCTCGTCGATGAGCGTCGTGGTCCGGAGGTCGTACGCCTGGATCCAGGCGTCGAGGTGCTTCTTGTCGGCGGGGTTCGTGAACTGGGTCGAGCCGAGGACCTCGACGACGAGCGCGCCCTCTTCTTCCGCCGTGCGCGCTCCTCCGGCAAGGACGATGGCCGCATGGTTGCACCCGGGGCAGTCGAAGTCGGCGATGTGGAAGAGCGCGAGCGTCTTGCCCGACCGTCGCATGTCGTCGCTCGTGTACGCGGTGAACGGGCCGTCGAGGACGAGACCGCCGTCGAGGCCGCCGCCCACGTAACCGACCCAGCGGAGGTACGGAAACGTCTCGCCGACCGCGGTGCCGAAGCGACCACCAGGGTAGCCGGGCGGACGGAAGCCGGCGTCGGTCGACGCCTCCGGCGTGGCGTCGAGCAGCGTCGCGTCCGCCGCGGCGTACCCCGCTTCCGCCATGGCGCGACCCGCGTCATTCGAGACGGACACGACGCGAGCGTCGCGCGCCGCGTCCGTTCCCGCGTCGAAGCACGCGGAGCACGGCGCGGGTCGCGAAGCGTCGCCAGCGTCGCTCGTCGGGTGCCCGCCGTCGGCTCGGGACGCCGGTGTGGCGGCGTCCGCCGAGCCGTGAGGCGCCGTTTCACCCGCGCAGGCGACGAGCAGCAATGCGGCCGTGGCCACCTCGAATAGGTCGAGCCGGAACCCGCGCATCTCGGTCATTGATAGCCGATTTTCGTTGGGGCCTCATGGCGGCCGCGAGTTTTTCGCTGATTGTCACCGTGAAAGACGCTGATCGCCTTTTATTTCCGTCAAATCGGTAGCGCGGGGCCCGGTCGTCGGCTAAGCACGCGCCCCTGCCCACAATCGTCGGAGCGACGCCGTGACTGAATACAGAGAGCATATCCGCAACATCGCCATCATCGCACACGTCGATCACGGCAAGACCACGCTCGTCGACGCCATGCTGAAGCAGACCGGTGTCTTCCGCGCGAACGAGGCGGTGGCCGAACGCATCCTCGATTCGAACGACCTCGAGCGCGAGCGCGGCATC
This sequence comes from Polyangiaceae bacterium, assembly GCA_036272055.1. Taxonomy (GTDB): domain Bacteria; phylum Myxococcota_A; class Polyangia; order Polyangiales; family Polyangiaceae; genus DASZVB01. The sequence goes on from DATAZL010000114.1 coordinate 135,494, forward strand.
ACCATTCTCGCGAAGAATGCGGCGATGACGTGGAAGGGCTACAAGCTCAACATCATCGACACCCCCGGCCACGCAGACTTCGGTGGCGAGGTCGAGCGAACTCTGAAGATGGCCGACGGCGCGCTCCTGCTCGTCGACGCGGCCGAGGGCCCGCTGCCGCAGACGCGGTTCGTGCTCTCGAAGGCCCTCGAGCTCGGGATGACGCTCATCGTCGTCATCAACAAGGTGGACCGCCCCGACGCACGTCCCGACGTGGTGCTCGACGAGGTGTTCGCTCTCTTCTGCGACCTCGAGGCGAGCGACGCCCAGGCCGACTTCCCCTCCGTATTCGCCGTGGGCCGCGACGGCGTCGCGATGAAGAAGCTCGAGGATCCGCGGGTGTCGCTCGAGCCGCTCCTCGAGACCATCATCGCGAAGATCCCCCCGCCCAAGGGCGACCCCGAGGCGCCGCTCTCGCTGCTCGTCCACGACGTGCACCACGACGACTACGTCGGTCGTCTCGCCATCGGTCGCATCCACCAGGGCCGCATCACGACGGGCCGTCAGGTCGCGCTCATGCAGGAGCTCACCGAGACCGTGGGCCGCGTCGCGCAGGTGTATTCGTTCGAGGGTCTCGGCCGGGTCAAGACCGACACGATGGAGGCGGGTGACATCGTCGCCGTCGCCGGCTTCGACGAGGTACAGATCGGAGACACCATCTCCGACCCCGAGGTGCGCACTCGAATGGGGCGCATCATCGTCGAGCAGCCCACGATCAAGATCACGTTCCGCGTGAACGACTCGCCCTTCGCCGGGCGCGCCGGCAAGTGGGTGACGTCACGCCACGTGCGCGAGCGCCTCGAGCGTGAGGCGAAGCGGAACATCGCTCTTCGCGTCGACCCGACGTCGGAGTCGGACTCGTTCGTCGTCTCCGGACGCGGTGAGCTGATGCTCAGCATCCTCGCCGAGACGATGCGGCGCGAGGGCTACGAGTTTGCCATCGGCATGCCCGAGGTCGTCACCCGCGAGGTGGACGGCGTCATCTGCGAGCCGTTCGAGCGCGTGGTCGTCGATATTCCCGACGCCTACGTCGGCGCGGTCACGACGCGCCTCGGCGAGCGTCGCGGTCAGATGCTGAAGATGCACAGCCCGACTCACGGCCGTTCGCGGCTCGAGTTCCGGGTGCCGTCGCGCGGGCTCATCGGGTTCCGCTCCACGTTCCTCACCGAGACGCGCGGCACTGGCCTCCTCAACACGCTGTTCGACGGATGGGAGCCGATGGGCGGAGTCATGCTGCGTCGCCCGAGCGGCGCGATCGTGTCCGACCGGACCGGTGTGGCCACCCCGTACGCTCTCTTCCACGTGCAGCCGCGCGGCGTGCTCTTCATCGATCCGAGCACCGACGTTTACGAGGGCATGATCGTGGGCGAGCACAACCGCCCGCAAGATCTCGAAGTGAACGTGACGCGTGAGAAGAAGCTCACGAACATCCGCGCCGCGGGCCGCGACGAGAACGTCATCCTCACGCCGCCCAATCGCTTGACGATCGAGTCGGCGCTCGAGTTCGTCGATCGCGATGAGCTGGTCGAGATCACCCCCGACTCGGTCCGGGTCCGGAAGCGCGTCCTCGACACCAACAAGCGCCCCCGCCGGGACGGCTGACCTCCTCGCTCGAGTATTAGCTTGAGCTGCCAGCGCTAGCCGGAGCGTGTACACCCTGTGTGTACACTTCTCCTGCTGCGGTACGCGGCAAAGCCGGCCCGTTGATATTTTAGAGCCAGAAGGCCGCTGCCTTTACTGTTTCGCGGGCTCTTGGTAACCGACCTATGGCGGTGCGGGTACATTGTCCTCCGAGGTCAGGCGGTTGGTCATGACAACACGGTTTGGATTCGGTCGGATTGGGGTAGGCGTGGTGGCAGCGGCAGCGGCGAGCATCGCGTGCTCGGCGCATACCGGCGGGAGCGGCATCACGCGGGATGACGTCACGCAGTTCGGTTCAGGCGGCGGGTCGAGCACATCGTCCAGCTCGGCTGGCGGGATCGCGCCCGGTGGGTTCGAGACCGCGCCGCAGCAGACCTCGACGCCGCCCATCATCTCGACGCCGCAACCCACGGACTCCGGCGTCATGCATACGTGCGGCAGCGTGCAGGTGCCGGCGCACGTCGACACCGTCACGACGACGATGGACGTGCCGGGCAACGTGCTCTTCGTCTTCGATCAGTCGGGCAGCATGAACGACACCTGGAACGGCTCGACGAAGATCCAGGGCGCCATCGACGCCATCAACGCCGCGTTCGATCCGGTGAAGGACAAGCTCAGCGCCGGCGCGATCTTCTTCCCCCACGTCGATCCGATGACGGGGCAGAGCGGCTGCAACTGGGCGACGGACTGGCTCACCTGTCTCCTGAACCTCGGCACCACGACGCTGTGCCTCGACGTCGATCCGATCAGCATGCCGCCGCAGATCCCGATCCAGGCCGGCCCCACCTTCCTGACTGCGTGGAACGGCTACTGGGCTCCCCCGGTCGCTGCGAAGGGCGGCGGCACTCCGACCGAGAAGGGCATGCTCGCCGGCGAAGCCGCGCTCGCGACGCCGCCCCCCGGCAACACGGTGATGGTCCTCGTCACCGACGGCGCGCCGACCTGCGGCATGAACGAGTCCGCGCCTGCGCAACGACTCGCGGCGAAGAACATCAAGACGTACGTCATCGGCCTACCCGGCGCGGCCGGCACCACGGTTCTCGACCAGGTCGCGCTGGCTGGCGGCACCGCGGCGGCAGGCTGTACGTCCAACTGCTTCATCTCGCCGAGCGACTCTGCCGCTCTGCAGAAGGTCTTTTCGAACATCGCGACGACCGTCGTCACCTCGAAGACGGTCACGACGATCAAGGACTGCTCCTTCCAGCTCGAGCCGCCCGACAGCGGCAACCCGGCCGACGTCCATCTCGTCGTCACCGACACCGCGAGCGGCTCTCAGTACGAAGTGCCGCAGATGGCCACCAACGGCTGGACACTCTCCGCCGACTACCGGACAGCGACGCTCACGGGTTCGATCTGCGACGGTGCCAAGGGCGGCGCGTACTCGAACTTCAGCTTCCAGTACGGCTGCGTCTCGGTGCCGCCACTCCCGATCCGGTAACAACTCCGGTAACAACTAAACGGACCGGGCTCCTGGGAGGGCGCGTCCTGGTAGTGGCTACGTGGACGGAGGCTCCCGGGAGGGTGCATCCCGGTAGTAGCTACGTGGACGGGGGCTTCGGGGAGGGTACGTCCCGGTAGTAACTACGTGGACGGGGCTCCAGGGAGGGAGTGTCCCGGTAATGGTTACCGGGACGTAGCCCTCTAAGTCTCGATTTCGCGTTCCGGCCGCCACCGAGGCGGCCTCGACTGTCTTCTTATGAGCCATTTTCAGCCTTAGCAGCTGAACCTGCTTGTCCGTGACGATCGAGCTCCGAGGGCCCCGGCACCCAGCCGGAACCCCTGGATCGAGAGCCTCGCACACGCCGTCGGCACGCCCCCGGCTCTGCAAATCCAATTGTCGTCGGTCTGCAAAAGTAATTGTCGCTGATCAAGGCTCTGGCCGTTCCTTCTTCAAGCAGACCGTTTCGAGGTGCTCGCGGGGTAACCGTCGCAGAATGGATGCCTGCCGCGACGGCGGTTGTCGGGTCATGGTCGCCGCGTGCCCGTCCGTCATGGCCGTGAGTTCCGGGAGCATGCGTGCCGAAAGGTCCGCCGGGGAGCGAAAGTCGCCGATGTCGCTCGGCGCGTCATCGTTGCCATCGGCGACGCGCACCTGGTCGAGATCGGCGTAGAAGAAAATGCTCATCGAGTGGTAACGATCGGCGAAAACCGTCCATGCCGCCGCATGCGCTTGTTCAACTTTTGAGCGATGCGAGCGCCCAGCCACTGCATCGCATTCGAGAGCGCGTCCTTCCCCTCCGTTTCGATGATCAGATGAACGTGATTGGCCTGCACCGAAAGCTGCACGAGGCGTGTTCCTAGCCGGTCTTTCGGTCACGACTGCGAAAATGGAACCCTCGAGTGAATGACTTTATGCGACGGCAGTCTGCCATCAATTCGGGTCGTACTTGATTGCGCAGGGCGGCCTTGTTGCCGAGCTTGTGGGTGGTGAGCCGACCGCGCCGATGTAGATTCGGGAATTCTTTGCGATGCGCGCCGCTTCGCGAGAGCACGTGATTATGACGTTCGTGGAGCAAGCGGAGTTCATCGCGACGCGAAGTCCGTCGACCGAGTCGCGTGCACGAGTGTCGAGCAAACCGTTGCTCGGAAGCCATGGTCTGGCCCGCAGTGGTTCCCCCGAACGTCGTCCAGCGTCCGCGCAGCAGAGCGCGTCGATTTGAGAGCTCTCTCCGGCGCGCGCCGTCTCGCGGAACAGCCGGTCGAGACGTTGATCCCGAGGGTCGCGCGGTACGCCGGATGAGGACCGCGGAGAGGGCAGAACGCCGACCGACTCGTGACGCCTGGCGACGAGCCGCCGGTGCTTTGCGTCGCGATGGGAGCAAGCCAGATCTCGGCCACTCAGCCCCCGCTGCATTTCGCGACGGAAGCGAGGCGGACATGAAGCCGAAACGCGCAGCCCGTTACGTCGCTGTGCATGCGGTTCTCCCCCCGGCTCGCGCCCATTTCACGCGCGCGCTTCATTCTTTCGTTCTTCGCGCTTCTCCTCTCGACCGGCTGTAGCAAGAGCACGCCCTCCGAGCCCGCCGCTGCGGCCGGTTCCGCGGCGCCGAGCGCGGCCGCGCCCGCTCCGAGCGGGCTGACGGTCGGCTTCATCTACGTCGGTCCCAAGGACGACTACGGTTACAACCAGGCCCACGCCGAGGGCGCGAAGGCCGTCTCTGCGATGCCCGGCGTGAAGATCCGCGAGGAGGAGAACGTCCCGGAGACCATCGCCGTCCAGAAGACGATGGAGAGCATGATCAACCTGGACGGAGCGAAGCTCCTGTTCCCCACGTCGTTCGGCTACTTCGACCCGCACATCCTGAAGATGGCCGAGAAGTACCCCGACGTGACGTTCCTTCACTGCGGTGGTCTCTACAACGAGGCGAAGCACCCGAAGAACGTCGGTAGCTACTTCGGCTACATCGACGAGGCGGAGTACGTCGCCGGCATCACCGCCGGGCTGACGACCAAGACGAAGAAGCTCGGGTTCATCGCCGCGAAGCCGATCCCGCAGGTTCTCCGCAACATCAACTCGTTCACCCTGGGCGCGCGCTCGGTGAACCCCGCCGTCACGACGATGGTCGTCTTCACCGGTGACTGGTCGATGCCGGTCAAGGAGGCCGAGGCCGCCAACAGCCTGATCGATCAGGGAGCGGACGTGCTCACGGCGCACGTCGACTCGCCCAAGGTCATCATCGAGACGGCCGAGCATCGCGGCGTGTACAGCACCGGCTATCACGCGAACCAGGCCGCCCTCGCGCCGAAGGGTTACCTCACCGGCGCCGAGTGGAACTGGGAGAAGGTCTACTCGATGTACATCGAGAAGATCATGAAGGGCGAGAAGTGGGACCACCTCGTCCGCGGCGGCTTCAAGGAGGGTTACATCAAGATGTCGCCCTACGGCGCCGCCGTCTCCGAGGACGCGAAGAAGAAGGCCGACGAAGCGAAGGCGAAGTTCCTCGACGGCTCGCTCGTCATCTACCAGGGCCCGCTCAAGGACAATACCGGCAAGGAGATCATCGCTGCCGGCGTGAAGCAGGCGCAGACCGACATCGCCCTCGAGAGCATGAATTATCTCGTCGAGGGCGTTAAGGGAAAGGTGAACTGACGTGAGCGCCGCAGCGAGAGCGCGCGTCGAGTCGTTCGCGATTCCACTCGGGGCGATCGTCGCCACGCTCTTGCTCTTCGGCGTGTTCGTCTCGGTGCTCGGGAAGAGCCCGCTCGACGTCTACTACGAGATGTACCGCGGGGCGTTCGGGACGTGGTTCTCGATGCAGAACACGCTCCTTCGCGCCTCGCCATTGATGCTCACCGCGCTCTGCACGGCGCTGCCGGCGCGGCTCGGACTCATGATCATCGGCGGGGAGGGCGCTCTCGTCCTCGGCGGTCTCGCGGCGGCGGCAACCGGCGTCGCCGTCGACGGAGCATCGCCCACGGTCGCGATCATCCTGATGATGGCCGCCGGCATCATCGTCGGCGGCATCTGGATCATGCTCGCCGGCGCGATGCGAGTGTACCGCGGCGTGAACGAGACGATCAGCAGCTTGCTCCTCACGTACATCGCGATCGCCCTCCTGAATCACTTCGTCGAAGGGCCTCTGAAGGATCCGGCGAGCCTCAACAAACCGTCGACCCGTCACATCCAGGACGCGTACATGATCGGCTCGATGCCGGGCATGGACGTGCACTGGGGGCTCGGCCTGGGCCTCGTGCTCTGCGTCGTGCTCTACGTGCTCATGTACCGCACCGTGTTCGGCTTCTCCGCGAGCGTCGTGGGCGGGAACCTCCGCGCGGCGCGGCTCGCGGGGCTCTCCGTCGCGCGGCTCACGTTGATCACCTGCTTCCTCGGTGGCGGCGCGGCCGGCCTCGCCGGCATGGTCGAAGTGACGGCGGTGCACGGCGCCGCGAGCGCGTCGCTCGTCGCCGGATACGGGTACGCGGGCATCCTCGTCGCGTTCCTGGCGCGGCAGAATCCGCTCGCGATCATCCCCGTCGCGCTGCTCCTCGGCGGCATCAACGCGAGTGGCGGTCTCCTCCAGCGCGTGTTCTCGCTTCCGGACGCGACGGTCAGCGTGCTTCAGGGGATGCTCTTCGTGATCATCCTCGGGAGCGAGACGCTCTACGGCAGGTTCACCGTGCCGGCCGCGGCCAAGAAGCCCGAACCCGAAGCCAAGCTGGCGGTGGTCTGATGGACGTCGTTGCAGACTCCGGTATCGGTCTCTGGGGCGTTCCGCTCGCGGTTCTCGGTGGCGCCATCCGCATCAGCACGCCGTTCCTTTTCGTGAGCCTCGGCGAGTGCCTCACCGAGAAGAGCGGCCGCATCAACCTCGGCCTCGAGGGGACTCTCGTGATGGGCGCGATGGCGGGCTACGCTGTCTCGTTCATGACGGGTTCGCCGTGGCTCGGCGTGCTCGCCGCGGGCACGGTCGGCGTTCCGCTCGGCGGGCTCCACGCTTACCTGTGCAGCAAGCCGCGGGTCAACGACATCGCCGTCGGCATCGCGATGATGCTCTTCGGCGTGGGGCTCGCGTTCTTCCTCGGCAAGCCGTACATCCAGCCCGAGGCCCCGCATCTCTCCGCCGTGCACCTCGGCGGGTGGAGCGCGAGCCCGCAGGTTCGCTCCGCCCTCGACGTGAACGTGCTCTTCCTGCTCGGGCTCGTGCTCGCGCCGGCGATGCTCTGGCTCCTGAAGAAGACGCGCTGGGGGCTCATCCTCCGCACCGTCGGGGAGAGCGCAGAGGCGGCGATGGCGATGGGCTACGACGTGAATCGCGTGCGTCTCTACGCGACGATGGGCGGCGGTTTTCTCGCCGGCGTCGGCGGCTCGTTCCTCTCGCTATTCTATCCCGGCAGCTGGAACGAGCGGCTCTCGAGCGGGCAGGGGCTCATGGCCGTCGCGCTCGTCATTTTCGCGCGCTGGAACCCGGTGCGCTGCCTGTGGGCGGCCCTCCTCTTCGGCGGCGCAAGCGCGATCGGGCCCGCGCTCCAGTCGGTGGGGATCACCTGGGGTTATTACCTCTTCAACGCGACACCCTACGTTCTCACGCTGATCATCATGATCGCCTCGAGCTCCGCCACCGAGACCTCCGCCGACATGCCGGCGGAGCTCGCCGTTCTCCGATGAAAGGACAACGAAGATGACGTTCGTCGCAGCAAACCCGTATCCCTGGCCGTACGACGGCGATCTTCGGCCCGAGAACACGGCGCTCATCGTCATCGACATGCAGACCGACTTCTGCGGCAAGGGCGGGTACATCGATCTGCTCGGGTACGACATCTCCGTCACGCGGGCGCCGATCGAGCCCATCGCGAAGCTCCTCGCGCGCCTGCGCGAGAAGAAGTTCCACATCCTCCACACCAGGGAGGGGCACCGCCCCGACTTGAGCGATCTCCCGCCAAACAAGCGATGGCGCTCGCGCCGTGTGCAAGGTGGCGGCGCTCCCCAGACCGGCATCGGGGACGACGGCCCCTGCGGTCGCGTCCTCGTCCGCGGCGAGCCCGGCTGGGACATCATTCCGGAGCTTGCTCCGCTGCCCGACGAGCCGGTGATCGACAAGCCCGGCAAGGGCTCGTTCTACGCGACGGACCTCGACATGATCCTGCGCGGCCGCGGTATCCGGAACATCGTCTTCACCGGCATCACGACCGACGTCTGCGTGCACACCACGATGCGCGACGCCAATGACCGCGGCTACGAGTGCGTCATCCTGTCGGATTGCTGCGCCGCGACCGACCCCGGCAACCATACCGCAGCGCTCAAGATGGTCACGATGCAGAACGGCGTGTTCGGCGCCGTCTCGAACTCGTCCTCGTTCCTCGAGGCGCTCGCGTGAGCGCCGCGGTGAAGGTCGAGCCGGTGGCCCAGATCCCCGGCGTGGACGTGACCGATCCGTTCGGCGTCATCGATAAAACGCGCCCACCGCTGCTCGAGGCGATCGACGTCACGAAGCGGTTCGGCGGTGCGCTCGCGCTGGATCGCGCCACGCTCCGGCTCGAGCCGGGCACCGTGCACGCGCTCCTCGGCGAGAACGGCGCCGGCAAGAGCACCCTCGTGAAGTGCATCATGGGCTTCTATCACGCCGATTCCGGCGAGGTGCGCGTCGGCGGAGTGCCGATTCGCCTCGGAAGCCCGAGGGACGCCCAGGTCCACTCCATCGGTATGGTGTACCAGCACTTCACGCTGGTCGACAACATGACGGTCATGGAGAACCTCGTGCTCTCGCGCGCGAAGGTCCCTGCCGTCATCGACTGGACGAGCGAGCGGCGCGCCATCGAAGCGTTCATGAAGACGATGCCGTTCGCGATCGAGCCGACGCGGCTCGTGCGCCAGCTCGCGGCGGGCGAGAAACAGAAGCTCGAGATCCTGAAGCAGCTCTACCTCGGCAGCCGGATCATCATCCTCGACGAGCCCACCAGCGTGCTGACACCGCAGGAGGCCGACGAGGTGCTCGGGCTCCTTCGCAACATGGCGGCGGCGGGAACGATCAGCGTGCTCATGATCACGCACAAGTTCCGCGAGGTCATCGGCTTCGCCGATGTGGTGACAGTGCTCCGCCGCGGTGCGATCGTCGGCGGAGGCAACGTGAACGAGCTCACGCCCGCCAAGATGGCCGAGATGATGGTCGGCTCGGAGCCACCGAGCGTGTCCATCGAGCGCCTGCTGAGGGAGCCGGGTCCCGCGGTGCTCGAGGTGAGGAACCTCGAGGCGCTCGACGATATCGGTGTCCCGGTGCTCTGTGGGGTCGAGCTCAGCGTGCGCGCCGGCGAGATCGTGGGGATCGCCGGAGTGTCGGGCAACGGCCAGGAGGAGCTCGTCGAGGTGCTCGCCGGTCAGCGGCCGGCTCGCGGCGGCGACGTCGTGGTGAGCGGCAAGCCGTACACCGCGACGCGCCGCGAGATCAACGACGCGATGGTGCGCCTTCTGCCGGAAGCGCCTCTGAAGAACGCCTGCGTGCCGACGATGGCCGTCGCCGACAACATCGCGCTTCGGCTCTACGACTCCGCGGCGTACACCTTCGCGAAGGTCGGCGTGAACCGGCGCGAGGTCCGTCGCGCGGCGCTCACCGCCATCGCGGCGTTCAACATTCGCACGCCGTCACCCGACGTGCCGATCCGTACGCTCTCCGGCGGAAACGTGCAGCGCGCCGTGCTCGCGCGCGAGCTCCACGGCAAGGTCACTCTGCTCATCGCGGCGAACCCGTGCTTCGGCCTCGACTTCGCCGCCGTCGCGGAGATCCGCACGCGCGTGCTCGAGGCGCGTAACGCCGGCACCGCGGTGCTCCTGGTGAGCGCCGACCTCGACGAGATCTTCGCGCTCTCCGATCGCATCCTGGTGATGAGCGAGGGCAAGATCGTGCACGAGACGTCGGCGGCCAACGCCGATCGTGGCGTCATCGGTCAGCACATGGCGGGTCACGCGTGAGCGGATCGAACCGCGAGTGTGACGTGTCGGGCCTCCCGGTCGATTATTTCTCGCAAGTTACCCGTGGTTCATGGACGGGACACGCGCGTGAAACGCGGTTCCTGCGAACAAGTTTCACCTAGCCGATGCGGAGCGGGATGACTGCCACGAACCCGGGTCCGGCACTCCAGCTACTTAGGAGCGAACACTCATGAAGAACACCATCTGTGCAGCGGTCACCCTTGCGGCACTCGCAACGGGTGCCTGTAAAGGGCCCGGCGGCGATGCGCCTCCCGCCCCCGCGGCATCCGCCGCAGCAGCCACGCCTGCCGCCGCAGCCCCCGCGGCCGCGGCTCCGAAGGGCAAGGAGACCGGTCCGATCAAGATCGGCATCCTGCATTCCCTCTCCGGCACCATGGCGATCAGCGAGACGTCGCTCAAGGACGTCGCGCTGATGACGATCGACAGCATCAACAAGGCGGGCGGCGTCCTCGGCCGCCAGCTCGAGCCGGTGGTCGTCGACCCCGCGTCGAACTGGCCGCTCTTCGCCGAGAAGGCACGCGAGCTCATCCAGAAGGACGAGGTCTCCGTCGTCTTCGGCTGCTGGACGTCGGTGTCGCGCAAGTCGGTGCTCCCCGTGTTCGAGGAGCTGAACGGCCTCCTCTTCTACCCTGTGCAGTACGAGGGCGAGGAGTCGTCGTACAACGTATTTTACACCGGCGCCGCGCCGAACCAGCAGGCGATCCCCGCGGTCGAGTATCTGATGAGCGCGAAGGGCGGCGGCGCGAAGAAGTGGGTGCTGCTCGGCACCGACTACGTCTATCCCCGCACGACGAACAAGATTCTCCGGTACTTCCTCAAGGGCAAGAACGTGCCCGAGGACAACATCATGGAGAAGTACACGCCGTTCGGGCACGCCGACTACCAGACCATCGTCGCCGACATCAAGAAGTTCGCGCAGGGTGCGCCGACCGCGGTCGTCTCCACGATCAACGGCGACTCCAACGTGCCCTTCTACAAGGAGCTCGCGAACCAGGGTCTGAAGGCCACCGACATCCCCGTCGTCGCCTTCTCCGTCGGCGAAGAAGAGCTTCGCGGCATCGACACCAAGCCGCTCCTCGGTCACCTCGCGGCGTGGAACTACTTCATGTCGATCGACAACCCGACGAACAAGAGCTTCATCGACATGTGGAAGACGTACGCGAAGGAGAAGAACCTTCCCGACGCCGACAAGCGCGTGACGAACGATCCGATGGAGGCGACTTACATCGGCATCAAGATGTGGGCGCAAGCGGTCGAGCAGGCCGGCACGACGAACGTCGACGCCGTTCGCCAGGCCGTCGCCGGTCAGGTCGTTCACTCGCCGTCCGGTTTCGACATCGTGATGGACACGAAGAACCACCATCTGCACAAGCCGGTGTTCATCGGCGAGATCAAGGGCGATGGCCAGTTCCAGGTCGTGTGGAAGACGGAGGGACCGATCCGCGCCGCTCCCTGGAGCCCCTTCGTTCCGGATAGCGCGAAGAAGGTCGCCGACTGGACGTTCCCCTACGTGTGCGGCAACTGCACGGAGCCCAAGTTCAAGGGCGGCGTCGTCACCACCGCGTCCCTCTGATGACCCTTTCGCAGCGCCTCTCAATTCTTGTTCGAGTAGCTTGCGGCGCGCTCGTCTGGGTAGGGCTCACAAGCTCTGCCCAGGCGAGCACACCAACCGCCGCGCCGCCGCTCGAAGCCGATGTCGCAAACCTGTCGTCGTCGGACTCCGCCGTCGTCGGTGCGGCCATCGAAAGAATGAGCGGCGCTGCCGATCTTCGGGCGCTTCCGATCCTGGAAGCGCTCGACGACGGCAAGCTACGCATCGACTCGAACGGGCATCCCTTCATCTCCAAGGACGGGAAGATGACGGATGCGCTCGGGGGTAACGGGGGCGAAGCGACGTCCCCGTCGGGCGCCCTCGTGACGCCCGAGGTCGACAACACGATCCGTCGCTCGCTCGGGCCGGCGCTCGCCGCCCTCCAGCTCACGTCACCCGACCCCAAGGTCCGCCTCAACGCAGCTCAAGAGCTCGCGAAGCGCCAGAGCGAAGAGGGCGTCACGCTCCTTCGCGCCGCGCTCGAACGCGAGAAGGACGGCACGGTGAAGCCGGCCATCGAGCTCGCCCTCGCCGAGGTGGAGCTCGACAGCAAGGACGCGAACCGACGCCTCGCCGCCATCGAGGTGATCGGGAAATCGGGCGAAGTTTCGTACAAGTCTTCTCTCGAGCGGATGGTCGCCAGGGACGAGGCCGGCAAGTTTGCCGAGCCGGACGCCCGTGTGCGCGCCGCCGCGAAGACCGCGCTGTCGTCGATCGACAGCCGCATCCTGTTCATCAACTCGCTCGGCAACATGTTTTACGGCATCAGCCTCGGGAGCGTGCTCTTGCTCGCGTCCCTCGGCCTCGCCATCACGTTCGGCCTGATGCGCGTCATCAACATGGCCCACGGCGAGATGCTGATGCTCGGCGCTTACACCACCTACTCGGTGCAGACGTTCTTCCACGCGCACCTCGCGGGCGCGATAGGGTGGTACCTGATCGCCGCGATCCCGTGCGCGTTCCTGGTGACGATGCTCGTCGGCATGGCCCTCGAGCGCACCGTGATCCGTCACCTTTATGGGCGGCCGCTCGAGACACTGCTCGCCACCTGGGGTATCTCGCTCATCCTCATCCAGATGGTCCGGATGGTGTACGGCGCGCAGAACGTCACCGTCGAGAACCCGTCGTGGCTCGCGGGCGGCGCGGAAGTGCTTCCGGGGCTCGTGCTCACTTACAGCCGCCTCGCGGTCATCGGCTTCTCCGTCGCGACGATGGCCTTCACCTGGCTCGTCATGAACAAGACGAAGCTCGGTCTCGAGCTCCGCGCCGTCACCCAGAACCGAGAGATGGCGGCAGCGATCGGCATCGCGACACGCCGCGTGGACCTCTTCACCTTCGGCATCGGGTCCGGCATTGCCGGGCTCGGCGGCGTCGCGCTCTCCCAGCTCGGCAACGTGGGCCCGGAGCTCGGTCAGACGTACATCGTCGACGCCTTCATGGTCGTCGTGCTCGGCGGCGTCGGTAAGTTCGCAGGGACGATCGTCGGCGCCTTCGGCCTCGGTATCGCCAACAAGCTCCTCGAGCCGGCCGCTGGCGCCGTGCTCGGCAAGATCATCATCCTCGGTTTCATCATTCTCTTCGTGCAGAAGCGGCCGCAGGGCATCTTCGCCATGAAGGGTCGCGCTGCGGAGGCAATGTGAGCGCCGTTCTACGTCGCCTGGGGGAGATGCACGGCAAGCGCGGCTGGACGGTGTTCGCCGTCCTCCTGTTCCTCGCCGCCGTCGTGGTGCCCACGCTGAGCCTGGCGTTCCCCGTCTCGTCGCCGCTCCACGTGCCGGACTACGCGATCGCGCTCCTCGGCAAGCTCCTCTGCTACTCCATCGTCGGCGTCGCGATGGACCTCATCTGGGGCTTCACCGGCATCCTGAGCCTAGGTCACGGCGTGTTCTTCGCCCTCGGCGGTTACGCGATGGGCATGTATCTGCTCCTCGCGATCGGCGAGCAGGGCGTCTATCGCAGCAAGCTCCCCGACTTCATGGTGTTCCTCGACTGGAAGGAACTGCCCTGGTTCTGGAAGGGCTTCGACAGCTTCGGGTTCGCGCTCATCGCGGCGCTCGTCGTCCCCGGCGTCGTCGCTTACGTCTTCGGGTACTTCGCGTTCCGATCGCGCATCAAGGGCGTCTATTTCTCGATCATCACGCAGGCGATGACCTACGCGCTGATGCTCCTCTTCTTCCGGAACGACACCGGGTTCGGCGGCAACAACGGCCTCACGAACTTCAAGGAGATCTACGGGTATCCCCTCGGCGCGTCGTCCACCAAGGTAGGGCTCTACGTCCTCACGGTGCTCGCCCTGGCGGCCACTTACTTCCTATGCCGCTTCCTCGTCACGGCGAAGATCGGGCGTATCCTGCGCGCCATCCGCGACGCCGAGAGTCGCCTAATGTTCTCCGGCTATGACCCGAAGCGCTTCAAGCTCTTCGTATGGACGCTCTCCGCCGTCCTCTGTGGTGTGGCCGGCGCGCTCTATGTGCCCCAGGTCGGCATCATCAACCCGAGCGAGATGCAGCCCGCGAACTCGATCGAGATGGCGATCTGGGTCGCCGTCGGCGGTCGCGCGACGCTCGTCGGGGGTATCCTCGGGGCGCTCCTCGTGAGCGGCGGCAAGAGCTACTTCACGGTCGCGGCGCCCGAGCTCTGGCTCTACATCCTCGGCGCGCTGTTCATCGCTGTGACGCTCTACTTCCCACGCGGCGTCGTCGGCATCCTCGATCTTGCAAAGAGGCGCGCATGACGAGCAAGCCCATGGACGACGAAGTCGCAGGCTGGATTCGCCCGACCGACGGAGAGGCCGCTCCGAGCCCCGACTCCCAGCGCCGACCGGTCGAGCGCGTCGCCAAGCCGGTCAACCTCCCCGCCGCACGCAAGGGGAAGAAGAAGGCCGACCCCGGCCGGCTCGAGGCAGTGCTCCAGGGTCGCAAGGCGTCGCTCTGCGTCGACAACATCAGCGTCAGCTTCGACGGCTTCAAGGCGCTGAACGAGCTCACCCTGATCCTCGACGAGGGCGAGCTGCGCTGTCTCATCGGTCCCAACGGTGCCGGCAAGACGACGTTGATGGACGTCATCACCGGCAAGACGCGCCCCGACGAGGGGTCCGTGTATCTCGTCGGCTACCCGCGCGATCTCATCACGATGACCGAGTACGAGATCGCGACGCTCGGCATCGGTCGTAAATTCCAGCGCCCGACGGTGTTCCTGGGCCACTCCGTGTTCGAGAACCTGGAGCTCGCGCTCGCCGGAGATCGCAGCGTGTTCAGGTCCATCTTCTCGCGCCTCACGGGGCCCGAGCGGGACATCATCGATCACGCGCTCGAGACGGTGGGCCTCAAGGAATCCCGCGAGAAGCCCGCGAACATTCTCTCTCACGGTCAGAAGCAGTGGCTCGAGATCGGGATGCTCCTCGTGCAAAATCCCAAGGTGCTCCTGGTGGACGAGCCGGTCGCCGGTATGACCCACCAGGAGATGGACAAGACGGCGGAGCTTCTGACGAGCCTCGCCGGCAAGCGCACGGTCGTCGTCGTCGAGCACGACATGGACTTCGTGCGCAGCATCGCAAAGCAGGTGACGGTGCTCCACGAGGGCACCGTGCTCGCCGAAGGGACGCTCGACGAGGTGAAGGCCGATCCGCGCGTCGTCGAGGTCTACCTGGGAGATCCGGAATGCTAGAGCTCGCCTCCGTCAATCAGTACTACGGGGAGGGCCACATCCTCCGCGACGTGAAGCTCGAGGTACCGGTCGGGTCGTGCACGTGTCTCATGGGGCGCAACGGCGTCGGCAAGACGACACTGCTCAAATCCGTCATGGGATTGCTCCCGATCCGGAGCGGCAAGATCACGTTCATGGGCGAGGATATCGCGCCGAAGCGCGCGGAGACGCGCGCGCGCAAGGGGATCGGTTACGTCCCGCAGGGCCGTGATGTTTTCCCACAGCTCACGGTGATGGAAAATTTGACCCTTGCCGCGATCGCCGCGGGCGACGGCAAGATCCCCGAGCAGGTATTCGAGCTCTTCCCGGTGCTCAAGAAGATGGCACGCCGTCGTGGCGGGGATCTCTCGGGCGGGCAGCAGCAGCAGCTCGCGATCGGGCGCGCGCTCGCCATCCGTCCGAAGCTCCTTATCCTCGACGAGCCGACAGAGGGGATCCAGCCGAACATCGTCGCGGAGATCGCCGCCATCCTCACGAAGCTGAACCGTGAAACGGGACTCACACTTCTGCTCGTCGAGCAGAAGCTGCCCTTCGCACGCAAGGTCGCGACGCGATTCACGATCATGGATCGCGGCCGCGCAGTCGCCGACGGCAACATCGATGAGCTGAACTCCGAGCTTGTCGCGAAGCACCTGACCGTGTAGCTTCGCCGCGCGTTGCGATGCGCCGTCGAAAGACGGCAGACATCGATCGACGCGAGAGCATCGTCTCGTCTGCGTACGAGCGAACGCGTCGTGAGTGAACGTTCACTCGTCGCTGCGTCTGTGCGCGCAGGTATTAAGTGCGGCGCCAACGTGACGTCATGTGGTTCGGGGGCGGGAAGAACCAGGAGACGTGCACCGAGATGCTTGCGATCGCGACCATTGAACCGACCAAAGAGTTTTCCACACCCGCTTCCGCTCAGGTCACGGCACCGAACGCCACCTCGGTCACGACTCCTGCTGCGACGCCGCACGTGACGGCCAATCTCGCCGATCGCGTCGTCGAAGATCTCGCGGCGTTCGGTGTCACGAAGTACTTCGGCGTACCGGGCGGCGCGATAGAGCCGCTCTTCAACGCGCTCGCGCGCAAGGAGCGCATGGGCCTCGTCGAGGTCATTCCCATGCGCAGCGAAGCTGCGGCTGCCTTCGCCGCGGACGGCTATTTCCGCGCCACGGGGCGCCTCGCGGCGTGTACCGCGACGACGGGACCCGGCACGTCGAACCTCCTTACGGCGGTGATGGCGGCGCACGCCGATCGGATCCCGATGGTCGTCCTCACGCCGCAGGTCGCCTTGAAGAAGCAAGGACGCGGCGCGCTGCAAGACTCGAGCTCCGACGGTTACGACCTTCCGCGGATGCTCGACGAGTGCACGCGGTACTCGACGACGGTGACCAACGCAGAGCAGTGGCCGCACAAGCTGTCGCGTGCCCTCGCGCGCGCCCAGGGCGGGCAGATGGGCCCCGTGCATCTCTCGCTCCCGTCGGACATCCTGTCCGGCGCTCCGCCGGCCGCAGCGACGCGGCCGTTCACGATGACGCGGCCCGCGCAGCCCGTCGACGAGCGCGGCGTCGAGGAGATCGTGCGCGCGATGAACAACGCGCTCCGTCCGGTCCTCTACGTCGGTGACGACGCGGGAGAGCGGGCGCACGCGCTGCTCGACATCG
Source organism: Polyangiaceae bacterium (assembly GCA_036272055.1). Taxonomy (GTDB): domain Bacteria; phylum Myxococcota_A; class Polyangia; order Polyangiales; family Polyangiaceae; genus DASZVB01. The sequence goes on from DATAZL010000114.1 coordinate 152,541, forward strand.
CGACGCGGGTCGGCGGCAGGGTCGTCGCGAGCCCCGGCGGCAAGCGGTGGATCGGCCACGTGCATCCGGCGTACAGCGGCGTGATCGGTTTCAGCGGACACGTGTCGGCGCGCGACGCGGTCCTCTCCGCGGATCTCATCGTCGCGTTCGGCGCGACCTTCGACGAGCTCTCGACGAGCGCGTGGAGCGTCCTCCCCGACGTGCCGGTGTTCGCCGTGGACCGTCATGCGGAGCACGCGTATCGCATCGCCGGCGCGCAGGCCGTCGTCGCCGATACCGGCAGCGTCGTCGAGGCGCTCTGGAACGGCGTCCCCGTTCGGGTGTCGGCCATCGACTGGGATCGGCTGTCGTCACGGCCGAGCGGCTTCCGCGAGCTCTCGGGCGGCCCGGTCCATCCGTCAGAGCTCATGCAGTGGCTCGGCCGCACGCTGCCCGCCGACGTGGTCGTGCACATCGACGCCGGCAACGGCTTCTCGTGGTCGACGCGCGACCTCGATCGGCCGTCCCCCGACACGTACCGCGTCGCGATGGGGCTCTCCACCATGTGCTGGGCGATCTCGGCGACCATCGGCGCGGCCGTCGGGCGCCAGCGCCGTACGGTATGCATCGCCGGAGACGGCGCGATGCTCATGTCGAGCCTCGAGCTCACGGTGGCCGTCGAGCGGCATCTCCCGGTGACCTACGTGGTGCTCAACGACGCGGGCCTCGGCATGGTCCGTCACGGTCAGGCGCTCTCCGGCGCCGAATCGATCGCCCACGAGATCCCGACCGTGAACTTCGACGAGCTCGCTCGCGCCTGTGGCGCCGCGGGCGTCCGGGTGAACACCCAGCGCGACCTGCGCGACATCCCGCCGCGCTTCCTGTCCGACGATCGCGCAGGCCCGTGCGTCATCGACGTGCGCATCGATCGCGTCGCGGTGCCGCCCATCGGCGATCGCGTCATGGGCCTCGCCGGCGGGGTGCCGAAATGAGCCCCGAGTGGCGGACCCGGCTCGCGCAGGAGCTCGCGAGCGAGGATCTGTACGACGAGGGCGTCGAGGCGTCGCGTAACGCCTGCGTCGCAGGCGCGTCGATCGGCGCCGCGGCGGTGACGGCGGCAGCGTTCTACGACAACCCGCTCACCGGCGCGCCGGCAGTGCGCGCGCTGATGATGCGCCTCGCGGACCTGCCGCTCGACCGGGAAGCGTGGCGCACGGCGCTCACCGGCGCGCCGCACCCCGACACCGGAGACGACGATTTCACGCCGGGGTTCGGCTACGTCGCGCCGTCGGAGGCGAGCGCCATCGTCGGCGCGCTCCGGCGGCTGCTCGTCCCGTGGCAGCCAGCGACGCGTTCCCGCTCCGCGTTCTTTCTCGCGCACCGCGCGGCCATCACGCAGATGAGCGGGCAGCTCAACGTCGCGGGGTTCTGCGCGCTCTTCTTCCTGGATCACGCCGTCACGCCGGAGGACGCCGAGGCGCTCTTTCTCGTGCTGCGCCTCGAGCCCGCGCTGCGTGAGGCGCAGCGGACGCGCAAGGTCGGGCTCGCCGCGCTGCCGTTCTACGAGCACCCATACAGCTACGAGGGCACGGCGCCCGAGGTCCGGACCTACGACGTGGAGCGTCTGATGCGGGAGGTGGGCCTTGTCGGTTAGCGGCATCGAGTACGTCGGTTCGCGCGATCCCGACGCCGCCGGGCGTCCGTCCATCCGCGCCGCGGCGGGGCGAGTGTCGCTCGGGTCGCAGGTCGTCACCCACGGCCTCGACGTCCACCACGACTGCGTCGACATGACGTTCGTCGAGTACATGTTCCTGTCCGTCACCGGGCGACGCTGCGATCCGACCGAGGCGCGCGTCCTCGAGCAGCTCTGGATCACCACCGGGTACGCCGACGCGCGCATCTGGTGTAACCGCATCGCGGGTTACCTCGGCTCGGCGCGCGCCGACGCGGCGATGGCGATGAGCGCCGCGCTCGCCGCATCGAACAGCATGGCCTACGGCTTCGGCGCGATCCGCTCCGCGTACATCGTCCAATCGGAGATCCCCGACGGCGCGGACGACCGCGCGGCGTGGCTCGACGGAGAGCTCGCGAAGGGTCGCACCTTGCACGGCTACGGGCGCCCGGTGCACGGCCACGACGAGCGCATCGGCGCGTGCCTCGCGATCCTCGCCGCCGCCGGCTTACGCGCGGGGCCCGCCGTCAAGCGTGCTTTCCGGCTGGATCAGGCCCTTCGCGAGCGAAAAGGCATCGAGATGAACATCGCGGGCCTGTGGTGCGCGCTGCTCATCGACTTCGGCGTGGGGCGCCTCGACTGCGAGGCGTTCATGCTTCTGATGTTCTCGCCGGGCTACGCCGCCGTGTACGCCGATCAACGGCGGCGTGCTCCCTTCACGTTCCTGCGAGGGCACCGGACACGATTGCCGGTGCCGACGCAGGAGAGTCGTGACGAGTCGCTTACTTCGTCTGGAAGTCGCCGATAGTCGTCTCGGCGGTCTTGATGTTCATGAATGCAGCGGTGCGATCCGTGCAGGTGAGCGTCTCCTCGAAGGCGGCGGTCGTGGCGTAGATCGTGTCGGTCACGCCGACCTTGTAGTCGAACCCGTTCGCGCCGCAGTCGAAGAGCGTCGGCAAGCCGACGATCGCGACGGCGTCGACGCCGCACCAGTGATGGTTGTGAAGAACCTGGATGGCGTTGTTGCCGTCCGCGTTCTTCTGGCAGAGGTCCGTCGGCGTGAGATGACCGCCGTTGGTGACGCCGACGAGCCGCGTCTTCGTCGCGCCGGTCGACGCCTTGTAGGCGTCGGTCACTGCGCCCGTCGCGCCGGGGCACACGAAGTTACCGAGGCCGCCGCCGGAGGCGTAGTTGAACACCGTGTCCGACATGCCGCTCATGAACATCAAGGACTTCAGCTTGCCGCCAGTGGACATGATCGGCGCTGCCGACGAGAGCCCGATGACGACCGAGGCGCCCGTCGTGTCGGCCTGCGTCACGACGGTGCAACCGCCGACGCTGTGCCCGGCGAAGCCGATGTGAGCCATGTCGACGTGGCCCTTGAGGAACGCAACATCGCCGGTACCGGCGGTGAGCGCGTCCGTTTGCAGCTTGAAATCGCCGGGGTAGTCCGCAGCTCCCGTCGCCGCGCAACCGCAACCCGAAGTGCAGAGCTGGTCGCCGAGGAAGAGGCCGGGATAGTCCGCCGCGACGACGACGAAGCCGCGGCTCGCCCACGTCGCCTGTGCGGTGCCGGAGGCGACGCGGAACGACGCCGTGCCGTGCATGAAGATGATGACGGGGTAGGGACCGTGCGTCGCGTCGAGCGGCAGGTCGCGGTAGATGGGGCCATTGAGCGGCTGCACCGCCGGCGACTCACTGTCGGCTATCGGCGTGAAGCCCGCGCCCTGCGTTGCGTTCTTCGGCAGCCAGTCGCGCGTGTCGTACGTTACGGGCGGTTTGCCGGCCTCGCTGCCCGCTTGCGCGGGGTAGGTGATCTCGATGGTGAGACGACCGATGTGGACCGTCTTCACGCCGACGGCCCACGGGCCGCGCATCGAGGTGTCGGCAGGAACGGCTGCGAGGTTCTGTCCCGGGCAACCGATGCCGGTGCCGCCTGCTGCGCCGCCTGCACCTGCGCCGCCGGCACCTGCGCCGGCGCTGCCGCCGACTGCCATGCCCGCGCTGCCACCGCCTGCACCGACTGCGCCGGTGCCACCGCCGCTGATCACTGCTCCGGTTCCGCCGTTCGAACCGCCCGCGCCGATCGTCCCTCCGGCGCCGACGGGCGTGTTCCCCGAGCCGGCGTAGCTGGTGCCGCCCGTGGAGACGCCAACCCCTCCGACTCCGGTTCCGCCCGCGCCCACCGGGCCGGCGCCGCCGAACGTCGTCGCACCACCCGCACCCTGCGCATCACCGCCCGAGCTCGAGCATGCGAAGAGGAACATCGAACACAGTCCAACAGTCGTCGTAAGTTTGATCATCGGTCTCCGGAGTGTAGCTAGGGCCGGCCACCTAGCCATCGAGGCCACGTATTCGATGAGCTCGACCGCCGCAATGCCCTCGTAAGATCATCGGATGCAGTTGCTTGCGCTGGACGTCAGCGCGCCGCGACAACCGGCGCGAGCAGCAAAGCGAACTTGGTAACGCTGCTGTTTTCGAGCCAAATTGGGCTGCGACGGCGTTTACGCAATGCGGTGCAAACCACCGCTGACCGAAGAGAGCAAATACCGCTCTTCAGAGCTCGTCACGCGCCGACGTCGAGCAAACCCTGCCGGACGATGAAGTCCTTCACCGCATCGACGCCGTCACCCGTCTTCAGGTTGGTGAAGAGAAACGGGCGCTCACCGCGCTGCTTGCGCGCGTCGCGATCCATCACCTCGAGTGACGCGCCGACGTGCGGCGCGAGATCCGTCTTGTTGATGATGAGCAGATCGCTACGCGTGATCCCGGGGCCGCCCTTGCGAGGGATCTTGTCGCCCGCTGCGACGTCGATCACGTAGAGCGTCAGATCCGAAAGCTCGGGGCTGAACGTCGCGGCGAGGTTGTCCCCGCCGCTCTCGATGATGACGAGGTCGAGCGGGCCGTGACGGGTGACGAGCCCTTCCACCGCTTCGAGATTGATCGACGCGTCCTCGCGGATCGCGGTGTGCGGGCAGCCGCCGGTCTCGACGCCGACGACGCGATCGGGCGAGAGCGCCTCGTGACGGATCAAGAACTCCGCGTCTTCACGCGTGTAGATGTCGTTCGTCACAACGGCCATGTCGTAGTCGTCGCGCAGCTTGCGGCACAGCCAGCCGACGAGGGCGGTCTTGCCGGAACCGACGGGACCGCCGACTCCGACGCGCAGGGGCTCATTTTTATTTCTCATGGTCTCACCTCACGAGCGGAAGAGCCGACAGTACTGGGTTTCGTGGAGCGCGCTCGCCATCGCGTGGGACGGCGCGAGCGCTCCGAGTTCGTCGTCTGCGAGCGTCACCGCGACGTCGATCGCGGCGGGGAGCACGTCGACGAGTCGCGACAGGATGCGCTGGATCGCGAGCTGACCGAGCGGGAGCACGCGGGAGAGCGCGCCCGCCTGCGACTCGCTCCACGCAAAGGCGTAGCCGAAGAGCGCGCTCCGCGCGGGGATCGCCCACTTCACGGCGGCGAGCGAGTGGAGCGACGCGAACGTCGCGACGTCGGAGCGCGTCCACGAGCGCGCTTCTTCGAAGCCGTGACCGACGAGGACGCGGGCGAGGGCGTGCCCGAGATGTAAATCTTCTTGCTCGAGCTCCGCCGACTCACGGTACGCGAGGAGGAGCGCGCTCCACTCCTTCACGCGCGCCTCGTCGTCGGCGAGCCACGCGGCGTGCATCCGCAGCAGGAACGGCAGATCGACGCTGCGCATCGGGCCGTCGAGGAGGCCCGAGAGCCACTCCACGGCCGTCTCCTCGTCCTTCACCCAGCCGGCCTCGGCGGCGTACTCGATGCCCTGCGAGTACGCGAAGGCGCCGAGCGGCAAGGCCGGGCTCGTGAGCTGGAGCAGCCTGAGAAGAGAGCTGTCCGCGAGGAACGTCACGCGGGCGGGATCGCGCTGTCGTGCTCGCTCTTCACCTGTGGAGCGTGCGGACCGTGCGAGTGGGTGTGGCCGTGGTGCGAGTGCTCGCCGGATTGGCCGTAGGCGCCCGGCTCGGGTTCGAACGGCGCGTTCACCACCGCCACCGTGAAGCCGAGGCGCGTGATCATGTCGTCGAGCACGTGGTCGTGCAGATAGGCGACGAAACCGTTGCCGAGCTGGGTCGGCACGTGGCGGTTGCCGAGGTGATAAGCCGCTCGCGCGAGCAGCACGGCGTTCTTCACCGTGATGCGGGAGACGCACTCCGGGGCGGCGCGGACGCGCACGAGCCGGCCGCCTTCGCAGCGCAGCACGTCTCCGTCGCGCAGCACCGAGCCGCGCGGGAGCATCACCGCGATGTGCTCTCCGCCGTCCATGCACGCGCGCTGCCGGCTGTGCAGGCGACGGTCATAGGGGAGCGACAGCGTGTCCTCGACGCGGGATTCGACTCGTTCGGCACGTTCACGCGCGACCAGCATATTTGGCTACTCCGTCAGAACAGGAAATACCGTTGCGCGAGCGGCAATACCTTCACCGGCTCGCATGTCAAGAGCACCCCATCCGCCCGGACCTCGTACGTCTGCGAATCGACCTCTATCGAGGGAAGCAGCGCGTTGTGAATCATGTCCTTCTTGCCGATGCCGCGCGTGTTCTTGACGGCCGAGAGACGGCGAGAAAGCCCCAGCTTTTGCCCGATCCCCGCCTCGAGGGCCGCGCCGGAGACGAACGTGATGCTCGTCGAGGTCGACGCCTTTCCGTAGCCGCCGAACATCATCCGATAATGGACCGGTTCCGGGGTCGGGATCGAGGCGTTGGGGTCGCCCATCGGCGCCGCGGCGATCATCCCGCCCTTGATGATCATGGCCGGCTTCACGGCGAAGAAGGCGGGGTTCCAGAGCACGATGTCGGCCACCTTGCCGGCCTCGAGCGACCCGACGTCGTGGGCGATGCCGTGGGCGATCGCGGGATTGATCGTGTACTTCGCGATGTAGCGCTTGGCGCGCGCGTTGTCCGAGCGCGCGTCGTCACCGGGGAGCGGTCCGCGCTGCACCTTCATCTTGTGCGCGGTCTGCCAGGTGCGCGTCACGACCTCACCGACCCGGCCCATCGCCTGCGAGTCGCTGGCGATCATGCTGAACGCGCCGATGTCGTGGAGGATGTCCTCGGCCGCGATCGTCTCCTTGCGGATGCGCGACTCGGCGAACGCGACGTCCTCGGGGATCGACGGATCGAGGTGATGACACACCATGAGCATGTCGAGATGCTCGTCGATGGTGTTCACCGTGTAGGGACGCGTCGGGTTCGTCGACGCGGGCAAGATGTTCGGCTCGCCGCACGCACGGATGATGTCCGGCGCGTGCCCGCCGCCGGCGCCCTCGGTGTGATAGGCGTGGATCGAACGGCCGGCGATGGCCTTGAACGTGTCCTCGACGAAGCCGGACTCGTTCAGCGTGTCGGTATGAATCGCCACCTGCACGTCGAAGCGATCGGCGACCGATAGACAGGTGTCGATCGCCGCGGGCGTCGTGCCCCAGTCCTCGTGCAACTTGAAGCCCATCACGCCGGCGACTGCCTGTTCTTCGAGCGCGTCGGGGAGGCTCGCGTTGCCCTTGCCGAGGAAGCCGAGGTTCATCGGCAGGCCCTCGGCGGCCTCGAGCATGCGGTGGATGTACCAGGGGCCCGGCGTGCAGGTCGTCGCGTTCGTGCCAGCGGCGGGTCCGGTGCCGCCGCCGATCATCGTCGTCACGCCGCTCATGAGCGCGTGCTCGATCTGCTGCGGCGCGATGAAGTGAATGTGCGAGTCGATGCCGCCGGCCGTCGCGATGAGGCCTTCCCCCGCGATCACCTCGGTGCCCGGTCCGATGACGATGTCGACGCCGGGCTGGACGTCGGGGTTACCGGCCTTGCCGATGCCGGTGATGCGCCCCTCCTTCACGCCGATGTCCGCCTTCACGATGCCCCAGTGATCGAGGATGAGCGCGTTGGTGATCACGAGATCGACGGTGTCGACGCTCGTGCGCTGGCCCTGGCCCATCCCGTCGCGGATGACCTTTCCGCCACCGAACTTCACTTCTTCCCCGTAGATGGTGCGGTCCGACTCGACGGAGATGAAGAGCTCGGTGTCGGCTAGACGTACCCGGTCGCCCACGGTGGGGCCGTACATCGAGGCGTATGCGGCGCGGCTTATCTTCGTCATGTCATGGCTGGCCGAGCGGCCCCTGAACCTTGCCCTGGAACCCGAAGACCTGGCGTTTTCCGGCGTACGCGACGAGCTCGACCTCGCGCTTCTGTCCGGGCTCGAAGCGAACGGCGGTGCCCGCGGCGATCGCGAGCCGGTAGCCGTACGCGCTCTTCCGATCGAACGACAGCGCGTCGTTCGTCTCGTAGAAGTGATAGTGCGAACCGACCTGGATCGGGCGGTCGCCGGTGTTCGCCACGGTGACGCGGATCGTCGGTCTGCCTGCGCAGAGCTCGATGTCGCCGTCCACGGTCTCTATTTCACCGGGAATCATTTTCGCCTCACGGAATGGGATTGTGGACGGTGACGAGCTTCGTCCCGTCGGGGAAGGTCGCTTCGACCTGGACCTCGTGGATGATGTCGGCGACGCCGTCCATGACGTCGTCTCGCGTCAAGAGCTGAGTGCCGAAGCTCATGAGCTCGGCGACCGTGCGACCGTCGCGAGCGCCCTCGAGGATCGCGGCGGTGATGAACGCGACGGCCTCGGGGTGATTCAGCTTGAGGCCGCGGGCCTTGCGCCGCTCGGCGACCAGCGCGGCGGTGAAGATGAGTAGCTTGTCCTTCTCGCGGGGTGACAGATTCATCTCGTTGCTCTCTCCCTCGGGAGCTCAGGTGGCCCAGATCCGCGGCGGATGCGACGCTTTTCCGAGGAGCGCGGTCCTGAGGACCGACCATGCGCGCGCGAAGCCGCTCCGGGCGCGCTCCGGCGAGTCCCCGAGGTAGCGGCAGACGAGCGCGCGCCGCCGGCTCGTCACCGAGAACAGATCGGTCGCGGTCGCGGCGGGGAGAACCTGCCGCACCTGCTCGGCGAGCTCGGCGCGGGCGGTGAGGGCGACGAAGGTACCGGTGACGGTGAAGCCCGCGAGCGCGATGCGGCGCTTCATGACGCCGGACGCGCCGTCGAACTCGGCGCGCTCCATCACCGCGGGCTCGCCGCCGACGCGCACCGCCAGCCGCTGCACGAAGCGCCCCGTCGCGAAGTGATCGCCCGACGCGGGTCGTCCGAAGCCGCAGATTTCCCAGCCGAGAAACTCGCCGCCGCTCTCGACGTCGACGTCGACGCGGCTCTCGCCGTCGGCGCCGCCGAACACGAGCGTCTCTTGCGGGAGCCACTCGACGACGCCACCGCGCGCGACGCGGATCGACACGCGCTGCTCGGCCTTCGCGCCCGCGGTCCGGTAAAACTTCGTCGCCGCGGGCGTCGTGAGGAGCGCCGCGGCACCCGTGTCGGCGGTGACGTCGATGACGAGCCGGTCACCGCCGACGAGCCCGCCCGGCGGGTGAAGCACGTACACGTGACAGCCGCCGCTCGCGTCGGGATAAAACGGACGCTGAACCTGGAGCGGTCCCGAGTGCGACCGGCGGACCAGCGCCGTGCGGCGGCCCGAGATCGCGAATCCGAGGTCGAGCCGGGCGTGCCAGCCGCGATCCGTCGTCATCTGCGGAGCCGCCAGCATCGAAGGGCAACTGAACTCGCTCCGCGTTTCACGTTCTTTTCCGGATCGTTAACAGCGTTGGGGCTTTGTGGCTCGAACAACGAAGAGTCCGCACGAAATGGGTCCGACATGCACCCGAAACAGGCACCCGGCGACGCTCCTTTCGCCGATGCAAAGCGAGCAAAAGATGCGACGAAGTCCGTTCATTTCCCTCCTTCTGGGATGCCCTTTCGTGGTGCTGAGCGCGTGCAGCAAGCCCGCTCCCCCGCCCGAAGAGACGAAGCCGATGGCGTCCGAGGCACCAGCAATGGCGTCCGCTCCCGCACCGGCAGAGGCGCCGAAGCCGACCGGACCCGCGCTCACGATCGCCTACAGCGACTGGCCCGGCTGGGTTGCCTGGGACATCGCCGAGCAGAAGGGGTGGTTCAAAGAGGAGGGCGTCAACGTCGAGCTCAAGTGGTTCGAGTACTCGCCGTCGATGGATGCCTTCTCGGCCGGCAAGGTCGACGCCGTCTCGATGACGAACGGCGACGCGCTCGTCACCGGTAGCACCGGCGCACCGAGCGTCGCGATCGTCATCAACGACTTCAGCAACGGCAACGACATGATCGTCGCCAAGGCAGGCATAACCACCGTCGAGCAGCTCAAGGGCAAGAAGATCGGCGTCGAGGTCGGTCTCGTCGATCATCTCCTCCTGCTCAAGGCGCTCGACTCCGCGCACCTCAGCGAGAAGGACGTGAAGATCGTCCCGATGAAGACGGACCAGGCCGCCCAGACCCTGAAGTCCGGCGCAGTCGACGCCGTCGCCGCCTGGCAGCCGAACAGCGGCGCCGCGCTCAAGGAGGTCCCCGGCTCGACGCCGATCTTCACGAGCTCGAACGTCCCCGGCCTCATCTACGACGTGCTCGCGGTGAACCCGAAGAGCCTCACCGAGCGCAAGGCCGACTGGACGAAGGTCGTCAAGGTGTGGTTTCGCGTCGCGGCCTACCTCAAGGACGACAAGAACATCGACGACGCAGCGAAGATCATGAGCGCGCGCGTCGGCCTCACCCCCGACGCCTACAAGAAGCTCATGATCGGCACCGCGTTCCAGGATCTGACCGGCGATCTGCTCCACTTCAAGAAGGGCGACTCGCTCGACTCGATCTACGGCTCGGGCAAGATCGTCGATGAGTTCAACGTGAAGAACAAGGTCTACAAGACGCCGATGAAGTTCGAGGAGTACCTCGACCCGTCGATCGTCGAGGAGATCGGCAAGAGCAAGAGCTGACGATGAAGGAGACCGACGTGTCAGGAGTCGCGGTCCGCGAACGCCCGAGACGGCGCCCGCTGCTCGCAGTGCGCAAGGACACCGGTCCGAAAGCACGCCCCTGGCTGTGGGTCTCCGCCTTTCTGCTCCCGCTCGCGCTGTGGACCATCATCAGCTACGTGCCGTTCGTCTGGCACCCGCTGATGCTGGTCACCGACGCCGGTGACTCGAAGGTCCCAGGGAAGTACTCGTACCTCGAGGTCGATCAGCGCGTCGATCGCGCCGAGTTCGATGCTCGAAACGCGGAGCTCGCCGCTGCCCACGCGCATCTCGCGAAAGGCACTCCGGCGAACCCCGTGTTCCTGCCCGCTCCCGACGAGATCGGGCGCGCGTTCGTGACGGCGTTCGGCACCGCGCCGCAGCGCACGGGCGACTTCTGGCTCCACGAAAGCCTTCTACAGAGCTGTAAAGTCATCTTCTGGGGGTTCTTCTATTCGGCGCTTTTCGGCGTTCCAGTCGGGGTGATGTGCGGGACGTTCCCGCCCATCTCGCGGCTCATCGAGCCGTTCGTGGACTTCGTCCGCTACATGCCGGCGCCGGTGTTCGGCGCGCTCGCCGTCTCGGTGCTCGGGCTCGGGGACGAACCCAAGATCACGATCATCTTCATAGGCACCTTCTTCCAGATGGTGCTCGTCGTCGCGAACACGACCAGAGCCGTCGAGAACTCGCTCATCGAGGCCGCGCAGACTCTCGGAGCGACCAATCGTCAGCTCATCTGGCACGTCGTCGTGCCGGGCGCGCTCCCGCAGCTCTACCGCGACATGCGCATCCTCATCGGCTGGGCGTGGACGTACCTCGTCGTCGCCGAGCTCATCGGCGAGATGTCCGGCATCAGCGCGTTCCTCTATCAGCAGCAGCGCTACCGTCACTTCGAGAACGTCTACGCCGGCATCGTGATGATCGGCATGATAGGTCTCGGCACCGACCTCGTGCTCAAGGCACTCGGCCGCTACCTCTTCCCGTGGGAGAGCGGCAACCGGAGCCTCGCGAAGATCTGGCGGCGGGCGCGCGGCGGGCGTGCGACGGCAGAGGCGGTCGCGACGGCCGCGGTGTCGACGACGGGCCCCGTCTGAAAGGCGACTCCATCATGGCGAACGACGACCAGCTCGAGCTCCCGAGTTACCTGCATCACACCGACGAGGTCGAGGCGCAGCTCGCCGCGATCCGTTCGCGCCGCGTCGCGCTGTCGATCGAAGGGCTCTCCCGCGTGTTCGACAGCGGCTCTCGGCGGACGCTCGCGCTGTCGAACATCGACTGCGCGGTCCGGCAGCGTGAGCTCGTGTGCATCATCGGGCCGTCGGGCTGCGGTAAATCGACGCTGATCCGCATCCTCGCCGGCCTCGAGGAGCCGACGTCGGGCGCCGTCCTGGTGGACGGAGAGCCGGTGCGCGGCCCCGGCGCGGATCGCGGCATGGTGTTCCAGGGTTACACGCTCTTCCCCTGGCTCACCGTGAAGAAGAACGTGATGTTCGGGCTGAAGATGAAGGGCGTCCCTCCCGTGCGCGCGGAGGCGGCCGCCAAGCGCTGGCTCGACATGGTCGGCCTGGCGCAGTTCGCCGAGTCGTACCCGGCGGAGCTCTCGGGCGGCATGAAGCAGCGCGTGGCCATCGCGCGCGCGCTCGCCAATCAGCCGCGCATCCTCCTGATGGACGAGCCGTTCGGCGCGCTCGACGCGCAGACCCGCTGCAGCATGCAGGCGCACCTGCTCCGCATCTGGGAGAGCGTCGACGTCACCATCGTCTTCATCACCCACGATCTCGACGAGGCGATCTACCTCGCCGACCGCATCATCGTGCTCGGTGCGAACCCCGGGCGCATCCTCGAGGTCATCGAGGTGCCGGTGGCGCGCCCGCGGCGGCAGGAGCAGTTCCTCTCCGGCCATTTCCTCGCGACGAAGAAGCGGCTCGAGGCGCTCATCTACGACTCGGGGCCCGCTGAAAGCACGGGCTCCGCCGCTCACCGAGCGGCGTGACCCGGGCCGGGCTACGCTGCCCCGGCAATGTATCTGGTCCTCTTCGACATCGACGGCACGCTGCTCCGCTCCCAGGGACTCGGGAGCGGCGCCATGGAGCGCGCCGGACGCCGGCTCTTCGGTCCGACGTTCTCGCTCGAGGGGATAGACTTCGGCGGCGCGCTCGATCCGTGGATCTTCGGCCAGGCCGCGAGCCGCATGGGGCTCGCCGAGCCGCACGTCCACCACGACGCCTTTCACGAGGCCTATCTCGTCGAGCTCGCGCTGTCGCTCGAGCGCAAGGAGCGGCTCCCGTCGATCATCCCCGGTGTCGAGACGGCGCTCCTCGGTCTCGCGACGCGGACCCACATGACGCTCGGGCTCGTCACCGGGAACTACACCCGCGCCGCGCCGCTGAAGCTCCGCGCAGCGGGCCTCGATCCGGCGCGCTTCGTCGTGGGCGCGTTCGGGGACGACGGACCGACGCGACCCGACCTGGTACGCATCGCGATGCAGAAGTGGGGCGCGCTCGGTACGACGCCCGATTGCCGTCGCGTGGTCGTCATCGGCGACACGCCGAGGGACGTCGATTGCGCGCAGAAGAACGGATGCCGCTCGATCGCCGTCGCGACGGGCTGGCACGACTTCGACGAGCTCTCCCGGACCGGCGCCGACGAGGTGGTCCGCGATCTCTCGGATCTCGTCGCGCTCCTCGAGCGCATGTGGGCCACCTGACGGTGCGCTCAGGAGTTCCGCCTCGACCAGGTGCAGTACTACGCGAGCGACGCGAGCCCGCGAAGTGGCGGGGGAGCGGTCGCGAAGCGAGCCGCGGGGGTTAAGACCCCCTGCTAAGCCGGCTCGAGCAGCGTCCGCGCGAGCGTCTGTAGCATCTTCATGGAAAGCTCGGGGTGCGCCTCGAGCACGACCAGGAAGTCCTCGAAGTTGATCTCGTAAGCGACCACTTCTGTGGTCGCTTTTGCTTCGAAGCCGTGCTTGCGAGCGGCGAGCGCGGCGAGCCCGCCGAGCATGTGCCCCGACGAGACCTCGACGGCGGCGCCGTCGGCCTTCGTACAGCGCACGGTGCCCCCGAGGACGCGGATGATGACCCGTGGCAGGTCGCCCTCCTTGAAGAAGACGTGCCACACCGGCACCCGGATCTGCCGCATCACCCGGGCGATATCGAAGATGGGATCGATGTTGGCGTCCGTGAAGATGCCGGTGCGCGACACCTCGATCACCCGCTCGACGAGGGTCCGCGGCTCGGTGCGATCCTCGATGATGGAAGGCGAAGGGATCGCGTCCTGGAGCGTCGGGAGCGTCCCGCGGTCGTCGAGCAGCGTCCCCGCGAAGATCTTGAGGACGTTCCTGGCGATCGAGAAGCTCTCGTCGAGCGCGGTCAGGAAGGCCTCCTTCGAGATCTCGAGGGTGCGCGTCGGCACCTCGGCGATCGACTGGAAGCCCTTCCCGGTGTTCGCGAGGACACCGATGACGCCCACGCCGCGCCCGTTGTCGATGATGATCGACGAACCGTCGGGCCGAGGGACACGTAGCCGTCCCTCGAGCACGACGTGCACGCTCTCGGCGTCCGCGTCGGCGCTCGTGACCTCTTGCTCGGGCTCGAAGAACGAGAGCTTCGAGTATTCGGCGAGCAGGAGCGCGCCGTCGTCGTCGAGACCGTGGAGGATGCCCAGGGTGCGGACGGCGAGGAGCCGGTCGCGCACGCCGGAGGCGACCGACGGGACGATACGTAGATCGTCGCTCATGTGACCGCCTGCGCGGCGTCATCGAGCCGCTGCAGCGCGCGCTCCACATCCGAGCCCGCGCCGAGCCCGCGGGCGCTCTCGAGCGCGCTTAGCCCGTCGATCCGCCCGCGCAGCTCGGAGATCCCGAGCTCTCCGACGTGATAGATGGCCACGGCGCGGACCGGCTCGCTCTTGCTCGCGAGGAGCTCGGCGAGGAGCTCCTCGTAGTCGTCGGGGACCGGTTCGCCGTAGGGGCCCGCTGCTTCGAGCCTTAGCTCGTCGGGGATGTCGTCGACCAGCCCGATGACCGCGGTGCGGATCGGATCGACGAGCACGTTGCCGACGACCTCGAGCGCGATCGCGCGCGCGTCGCGCCTGCCGCCCACGATGTCGCGGTAGATCTGCACGAAGTCCTCGAGTGGGTGGGCGAGACCGAGCACGCGGAAGAGTCGATCTTCGGCGTTGTGCGCCTTGTCGAGGAGCGTCTTCGCGAGCAGCGTGTGACCCAGCGTGTTGCGTCGCGGATCCCGGTGCGCGCCGTGGACGAGCTTTTGGCGCCGGCTCAGGTACCGGTACGCACGTCGCAGCGTGTGGTCGATCGTCTCCGCGAGCGGCTTCGGGTCGAGCTCGAAGTCCGGGTGACGGCGCAGGAGCGCCTCGAGGCTGCGGACGATCTGGAATCTTATCGCGCCGTCCTGTTCGCGGCGCATGAGCGACAGGAGCGCCGCTGCGGCCCTGGTCGGATTGAACAGCGGGAGCACCTGCGCGACGCGCCACCGGAGCCGCGACTTTCTCTCGGGATCTTCGAGCGTCGCGATGAGCTCGGGGAGCGCTTCGTCGCCGTAGGTGACGAGGAGGGCGCGCGCCACGGCTCGCGTGTCCTCGACGGGCAGCATCGCGATGAGCGCCGGTACGAACCGCGTGTCGTGGACGGTCGCCATCGCCTCCGCTGCGGCGCGACGCACGGCGCCTTCCTTCGCCGCCGCGAGCGCGACGAGCACGTCGCTGAAGCCGGACGCGCCGCGTCTGCCGATGGCCTCGGCGAGCGCGACGCGGGTCTGCACGCTGCCGCTCCGGATCAGTCCGTCGAGCCTGCCCTGCGCGTCCTCCCCGTAGATCTCGCCGGAGGCGATGAGATTGACGGTGATGGTCGCGCGCACCTCGGGCGATTCCTCGAAGCTCATCCGGAGGAGCAACGGTTGCGCATTCGGATCGAGGACGGAGCGTGCAGCGATCACCGCAGCCCGGATGCGGGCCGAGGGATGGTCGATCAGACGATCCAGCACCTGCACGACGTCGGCGCGGTGCGCGCGGGTGAAGATGGCGAGCGCGCGCTCCACGACCGCCTCCGCGGGATGATACAGGATGAGGCCGGGGATGAGCCGCGCCTTGCCCTCGCGCTCGAGGACATCGAGCGCGGCGAGCACCTCGGGGTCTGCGTGGCTGTCGAGTGCCCGGATCAAGGTCTCGAGCGACGCCAGGTCGAGCTTCGGGAACGCGAGGTGCTCGAGGTGGTTCGAGCGAAGACGGCTGCGGAACAGATCGAGGTACGGGCGCTGCAGCGATTTTGCGAGGACGAGCCAGGCCGCCGCGAGCACGATCAGCATGACGGGAAGGCCCCGCTTGTGACCGCTGCCGACGACCAGGAGGATCGCGGCGGAGGCGATGGCCTGACCGCCGCGCTGACCGACGACGTCGATGAACCCCTTGAGCCGTTGCCGGGCAGAATCCGGAAAGGCGAGAAAGAGCATCTCCGAGCTCGTCTTGTGGAGCGAGTAGCGGAGGGTGCCGTCGGCGCCCTTGATCACGAGCGCGGCGATGAGCCCCGACGCGAACACCATCCCGAGGCCGCCGCCGAGCAGCAGCACCGGGAGCACCGAGAACGCAGTCGTCACCGTGAAGCGCCGCGTGATCCATCCGGTGACGATCAGCTGGGCGATGAGGGACGAGATGTTCAGGGCGAGATACACGGTCGCGAGCCATGTCCCGAGCTGCGCCTTCGGGATCGACGCGGCGACCGCGCTCTTGAAGACGTAGTCGCCCACCGTGACGCACGCGGTGGCGACGAGCATCGACAGCGCGACGAGCCGCGCGTACGGGAGTCGCGCGACGAGCCGCGTGTCGGCGATCGACATGGCGTTCTTGCCGTGCTCTTCAACATCGGGTTCGGTACCGCGGGCGAAGAAGAAGGGGATCGCGCCGGTGATGAGGAACCCGAGCGCGGAGGCGAAGACGAGCCTCTGGGGCGGATACACGTTCGCGAGACCGCGGGCGACCGCGCTGCCGGCGATGGCGCCGAGCACACCACCGGTGCCGATGGGCCCGTAGAGACGCTTCGCCTGCGTGACGGTGAAGAGCGTCGACAGGAACGTCCAGAGCTGGACGAGCACGAGTGTCCCGAGGACGCTCGACCAGATGTAGACCGCGTAGATACCGACCGTGCCGAGCCAGTCGACGAGGAGCCCGAGCGCGAACGTGATCGCCGCCGCGGCGAGCGTCCAGACCGCGAGCAGGAACCGGCCGGTGCGCACACCCCACCGCGACTGCGCGTTGACGATGATCAGCGACACCACCGCTGTCGCGAGATAGGTGAAC
Source organism: Polyangiaceae bacterium (assembly GCA_036272055.1). Classification (GTDB taxonomy): domain Bacteria; phylum Myxococcota_A; class Polyangia; order Polyangiales; family Polyangiaceae; genus DASZVB01. Next base: position 169,380 of record DATAZL010000114.1, read on the forward strand.
GGCAGTCGCGTCGCCGGAAGGTGCGCGAGGAAAAGCGCGTCGCGAGCCGTCTCAAGGATGGAGATGCTGCCGACGACGCCGAACAGCATGAACACCGCTGCGCGGGTGTCACGCCGCTCGTCGGGACGGATGGCGAAGCGAAGCCCGACGAGGCTCATGGCTCCGAGATTTGCATAACGTTCTCTTTATGGAGAAGGACGCTCGAGTCCCGCAAGTCGGAAGCCGCCGTTCGGCCCGAGATCGTAGAGATGCACGTCGAGCGGTCCCTCGGCCGAACTCCGGATCCGGACGATGACGTAAGTGCCCGATTCTGCGGTCACATTTATCGCTGCGTCGCTGTGTGGCAGGTCCACGCAGACCTCCGCGCCGAACGGGAGCGACACCGGGAGCTGACGTGGAGAGCCGCCGTCCATCGGCGTGAGCGCGGCGCCGTACCGGAGGCTCGTGCTCACGCCGCTCTGACGCGCGAGGTCGGTGACGCAGAGGCGGCTCCCGTCGAGGCGGGGGTTCGTGAGCGGGGAGAGCCGCGTCAGGTAACGCGCGAGGATGCGCTTCAGACGTCCCTCGAGCACCGACGCGAGGTACGTCGTGCGCGCTGGATCCTGGAAGCGTCCCATCGCCGTCAGCCCCTGCACCATCTCCGGCGTGAAGTGCGACAGGATGCGCGCCATCCATGCGCCGTCGCGCTCCGTCATGCGGCTGAACGCGGGGTTCGGATATTCGTTCACCCACGTCTCGGGGTCGAAGTGATCGACGTCGAAGTAGCCGAACACCTCCATCCCCGGGTGGTGCTGCACTTCTTCCCATGGGCGCTTGATGAGACCGAGCGTCGCGAAGTCTCCTGCGATGTAGCCCCAGTCGAGCAGATACGATTGCCCGAGACGGCGCGAGATCCCGTCCCACGCCCACTCGCTCCCGAGGCAATCGCTCGTGTCGAGGTAGTAGTGGCGCACGAAACCGGGGTCGAGCTCGGGCTTCTTCGGATCGCCGCCGACGCCGATCCAGGAATCCATGCTGTTCTGTTCGCGGGCATCGAAGTGATTGAGCCATGCCGCGAGCAGGCGCGCGCCGCGGAGCTCACGCCGATCTTCGTGCGCGATGATGTCGTTCGGGTCGTCGTCCCGCTTCTTCTCGTAGCGGAAGGGGCCGAGGAGATAGCCGGGGAGCCACGCCGACGCTTGCAGGCGCACGTACTCTCCGCGATGAGTCGCGTCGTCGAACACCTTCTTCAGCGCCTTCTCGTCGAAGGGCCGCGTTCTCTCGGTGTTGTCGGTGACGGTGAGGCCCGGAGTCAGCGTGAAGGACGACGGCTTGACGAAGATCACCTGCTCGCACGACGTGTTGAAGCCCGCCGCGAAGTACGCCGCCGCGCCGATCGCCGCCGCGGCCGTGGGCCGTTCGGGGACGGGCGCGTCGGTCTTCAGCATGTACTTGCCCTTCTCTTTGAGCTTCACGCGGAAGCCGGGCGTGGCGCCGTTCGACTTGCCCTGGTCGATCGTCCACTCGCCGTCCTTCACCGTCTCGCCGGCGAGGAGCTGTTTGTCCGTGCAAGCGCCCTTGAGCACGCTCTCGAGGGGGATCTCGTGCGCTCCGACGCGGTTCTCGAACCACGCGGAGTCGGGCACCTCGTCCATGCTGTTGACGTTGGGGGCTTCGCCGGCAGGGTCGATGGCGAAGACGCGTGCGAGGGGGCGGAACACCGAGTTGTCGATGCCGTCCCAGGCGAGGGGAGAGACGTACACCTTGGGCGCGCAGGAGACGTGCTTCGGATCCTTCGGCGTTGGCTCCTTGTGACAAGGTAGCTTGACGGGATTCAGATCCGTGTCGCGCGCCATGGGCGGGCGCATCGGGAACTCGCGCAGCGCGGCGCCACCGCACGCCACCGCCGCGCCGAAGGCGAGCACGACCGCCGCCAGCGGCTGCCGCAATTTTCGCGCCGCGACTCGCTCAGAAGCCATTGGTCCCTCCCACTGCGAGGCGGAACGAGGTGACGTCGAGCCCGTCCTGGATCGTCTCGGTGCCGAAGCCTATCTCGAGGCCGAGCTGGTGGTCGGGGCTGCTCGTGGAGCGGATTCCGATCCCCGACGAGAGGCGGAGCAGCTTCGCCTCGAAGTCGCGCAGGCCCGCGTCGAAGACGTTGCCGACGCCGAGATGAATCGTCCCATCGAGCCAGACCCAGATGGGCCACTCGTAGTAGAGCGACGCCGTCGCCGCGCTCGCGCCGACGAGCCTGCCAGGGCGAAAGCCGGCAAAGCCGCCGGTGCCGCCGAGGAGCACGTCCTCGGTGAACGGCGTGGTGCCGCGGATGGTGTGCTCGAACTCGGTGTTCAGCACGAGCCCGAGCGTGCGCCCGCTCTGCCCGATGTCCCAGAAGCCGCCGATCGCGCCGCCGTAACGAACCCACGCAGCGCCGGGCTCGGAACGCAGGTCGGTGCCGTGATCGATGTGGCCCGAGATGCGCGCGCCGGTGCCGGAAAAGGGGCGAGGCTTGCGAGAATCGAGCGACAGCTCGGCATGCTCGTAGATGGCGGTGTAGCCGACGCCGAAATCTGCCGGGATGGGGAACGCGCCTCGGCGCGATTCGACGGAGAGACTCGGATCGTCGTCGAAGTCGCCGTTACCGAGGTTGACGGTCTTCACGCCGACGTGGGCTCGGAAGTGAACCCCGGGCGTCGGGACGAGATCGTAGACGGGCCCCACGTCGACGAATGCCATCGTGAAGCGCGAGCGGTTTCGCTCGAGCGAGCGCGGGCCGATCCCGTGGAAGACGTAGTCGGGACGGCGCGAGTAATCCGCCTCGAGCCCCATCGTGGACACCTTGCTCAGGCGCACGCGATCGATCGCCCCGAGCGAGAGCCAGTCGAACCCGCCGATCTGGCCGTGCACGCGCAGATCGTTCTTCTTGAAGAGAACGTCGTCCCAGAAGAAGTAGAGGCCGACGCTCGGACGGAAGTTGAACTCGAAGAACGCAGTCGGGACGAGGCCCGCCTTGTGCTCCTCCCCGAACGTGAAAAATTCTATGATCGCCGGTGCCCAGTTGTCGCGCTCTGCCGTCGAGATGAGCAGGCCGAGCGGACGGCGGATGACGTACTCGCTCGTCAGGTAGAGCGGCGAGAGCAGGATGCGCGGCACCCAGAGCGCGACGTCTCCCGCTGTCGTCGGTGGCTCGGCGCGGCCGTCGTAGTTGGGCATCTGGCGCTTCGGCGGCGGCTCTTCCGCGGCGCTCGCGGTTCGACCGGCGGACAACGACGCGAGGAGCGCGAGCGCCGCCATCGTCGTGGAAATGCGATGTCGCGCGCTCACGGCGAGCCGTTTGCGAGGCGCTGATGGCCCGGCGTCGCAGTGCGAAAGAAAAGATGCACTTCGTTCCCTGTTTCTACAAATCGGAAACCTGTGCGACACCTTGGGCGCGCAATCTCGTCCGTCGAGACGGCATCGTCCCGTGCCGCATTTCGCGGTCCGGTAAGAGGGCTTGGCGCGTTCCAGGCCAGGCGGAGCTGCGACGGCGGAACATGGCCACGGAACGAACGACCGGAAAGATTTTCGAAGAGAAGCTGCACGGTGGCCAGATGTGGTCGCGCGTGCTCAAGCGCGGACAGGTCCTTTACCTGACGGACGTCGAGGGAGGGGCATCGGTCGCCGCGCTCTTCTACAACGCCGACGACCCGCTCGAGCGCTACAACATGCCCGACACGCTGAAGGCGCAGCACATTGCGCGCCTCACGCAAGGCTACGTGCTCTTCTCCGATATGGGGCGCGTGCTCTGTTCGGTGGTCGAGGACACTTGCGGATGGCATGACACGATCACGGGGCACGCGGACGACGCAATGACCCGTGCCAGGTTCGGGGACGGAAGCTACCAGAAGCTTCGCAACGACTTCCACCGCAACACGCGGGACAATTTCCTGGTGGAGCTCGGAAAGCACGGGCTCGGCAAGAAAGACCTCGTCCCGAACGTGAATTTCTTCGTCAAGGTCGCGGTCGACGAGAAGGGCGCGCTCGGCTGGGTGCCGGGCAATTCGCCGGCTGGCGCGCGCGTAGGGCTCCGGGCCGAGCTGAACACGCTCGTCATTCTATCGAACACGCCGCACCCCCTCGATCCCGCGACGGCGTACGCCCCGAAGCCGCTGCTCGTCACGATCGAGAGAGCGAGCGCACCCGGACCGCACGATGAGTGCCGGGAGAAGCGGCCCGAGAACGGACGTGGGTTCGAGCTCACAGAGGACTATTTCGCGTGAGGGCCGGAGCATGACGCTGGCGACTGGATTGAAGGAGAGCACGCTCGACCCGGCAAAAGCCGCGTTCGACGCGGTGGTGGAAGCGGGCGACGGCTTCACCCACGTGGTTCGCAAGGGCGAGATCTTCCGGATCGTGGACCTCGAGGGAAACCAGGCCGTCGACACGTTGTTCTACAACGCGGCCGATCCCGTCGAGCGATATAGCGCCGTCGATACGATCCGCAATCAGGGCAACATCTACCTGACGACGGGGACCGAGCTCGTCTCGAACGAGCAGCGCGTCCTTCTGACCATCGTCGCCGACACTTGCGGCCGTCACGACACCCTCGGCGGCGCGTGCGCTGCGGAGTCGAACCAGGTGCGCTACTCGCTCGACAAGCGGTTCATGCACAGCTGTCGCGACACGTTCATGCTGACGCTCGCGACGTCGTGCCCGTCGATGACGAAGCGTGACATCACGGCGAACATCAACTTCTTCATGAACGTCCCCGTCACGCCCGACGGCGGCCTCACCTTCGCCGACGGGGTGTCCGGTCCAGGTCGCTACGTCGAGATGCGCGCCGAGATGGACGTGCGGGTGCTCATCTCCAACTGCCCCCAGCTCAACAATCCTTGTAACGCCTACAACCCGACGCCGATCCGCGTGCTCGTCTGGAGCGCGACGGCGTAGCGTCGAACGCCGCGTGACGGCGCGCTTCGCGCTCCGGGCGGCTCATCCGAGGATCGGCAATGTTCAAGAAGGTACTCGTCGCAAATCGCGGGGAGATCGCGTGCCGCGTCATCCGCACGCTCCGGCGCATGGGCATCGGCTCCGTCGCCGTCTATTCGGAGGCCGATGCGCGGTCGCTCCACGTCGTACTGGCGGACGAGGCGGTCTGCGTCGGTCCCCCGCCCGCCAAGGAGAGCTACCTCGACGTCGACGCGATCCTCGCCGCGGCCGCGAAGACCGGCGCGGAGGCGATCCACCCCGGCTACGGCTTCCTCAGCGAGAACGCCGAGTCCGCGGAAGCGGCGGCGGCCAAGGGCATCGCCTTCATCGGGCCGACCCCGGACCAGATCCGTCGCTTCGGGCTGAAGCACACGGCGCGAGCGCTCGCCGAGGAGTGCAAGGTGCCGCTTCTCCCCGGCACCGGCATCGTCGCCGACGTCGAGGAAGCGGTCGCCTCGGCGACGCGCATCGGCTTTCCCGTCATGCTGAAGAGCACCGCGGGGGGCGGCGGTATCGGCCTCCGCGTCTGCAACGACGCGAAGGAACTGCGCGACGCATACGAGTCGGTGCGACGGCTCGGGGAAACCCATTTCAAGCACGCGGGCGCCTACGTCGAGAAGTACGTGGCGCGCGCGCGCCACGTCGAGGTGCAGATCCTCGGGGACGGCAATGGCGGCGTCGTCACCATCGGCGAGCGCGACTGCTCGCTCCAGCGCCGGAACCAGAAGGTCGTCGAGGAGACGCCCGCACCCGGTTTGCCGGACGCGGTGCGCGCGGCGCTGGCGTCGTCGGCGACGGAGCTGATGCGCTCCGTCGCGTATCGCTCCGCGGGTACCGTCGAGTTCATCGTCGACGCCGACGGCGGCAATTTTTACTTCCTCGAGGTGAACACGCGGCTCCAGGTCGAGCACTGCGTGACCGAGGAAGTGTACGGGCTCGATCTCGTCGAGTGGATGGTGCGCATCGCGGCGGACGAAGCGGCGCCGCTCGATACCGTGCCGCGGATCGCGCGCGGCCACGCGATGGAGGTCCGCATCTATGCCGAGGATCCGGCCAAGTCGTTCCAGCCGAGCTCGGGGCTCCTCACCGAGGTGCACTTCCCGAGCGACGCCCGCGTCGACGGCTGGATAGAGCGCGGCACCGAGGTGAGCGCGTTCTACGACCCGCTCCTCGCGAAGCTCATCACGTTCGCGCCGACCCGCGAGGCGGCGGCGTCGAAGCTCGCCGCAGCTCTCGACGCGACACGCCTCCACGGCATCGAGACGAACCTCGACTATCTGCGCCAGGTCGTGCGCGCGACGGATTTCCTCGCTGGCAAAGTGACTACTGCGTTGCTCGGCACGTTGCCGTACGCCGCGCTGGGCATCGACGTGGTCGCTCCCGGCACCCAGACGACGATCCAGGACTTTCCCGGGCGCGTCGGATACTGGGCGGTCGGCATTCCGCCGTCCGGACCGATGGATTCCCTGTCGCACCGGCTCGCAAACCGCGTCGTCGGAAACGACGAGGGCGCCGCGGCGCTCGAGATGACGATGAGCGGGCCGACGCTCGTGTTCCGGAGTGACGCACTCTTCGCGCTCACCGGCGCCGACATGCAGGCGACCCTCGACGGCGTCGCCGTGGCGCGTTTCGAGCCGGTCACGGCGCGTCGCGGTCAACGCCTCGTCGTCGGGGGCGTCACCGGGCCGGGAGCGCGCGGCTATCTCGCCGTCCAGGGCGGCTTCGACGTCCCAGTGTATCTCGGAAGCCGTTCGACGTTCACGCTCGGAGGCTTCGGCGGCCACGGCGGGCGCGCCCTGCGTACCGGTGACGTCCTCCACGTCGCGAAGACGGCCGCAGCGACCGAGCCCCGCGCCCTGCCGTCAGGGACGATTCCGGAGCTCACGTCCGAGTGGGAGATCGGCGTGCTCGAGGGGCCGCACGCCGCGCCCGACTTCTTCGCCGAGTCGTTCATCGCGAGCTTTTACGACGTGAAGTGGAAGGTCCACTACAACTCCGCGCGCACCGGCGTACGACTCATCGGGCCAAAGCCGCTCTGGGTGCGCGAAGACGGCGGCGAGGCCGGTCTTCATCCCTCGAACCTCCACGATAACGCCTACGCGATCGGCACGGTCGACTTCACCGGCGACATGCCCATCCTGCTCGGCCCCGACGGCCCGAGCCTCGGCGGCTTCGTCTGCCCCGCGACGATCGTGACGGCAGAGCTCTGGAAGATGGGGCAGCTCAAGCCGGGGGACACCGTGCGGTTCCGTCCCTGGGCGCTCGAGACGGCCGAGCGCGTCGAGACACGCGTCGAGGAGTCCGTGAAGACGCTCGCGCCGCCGGCGGCGCTGCCGCTGCCCATCGAGCGTGGCCGCGCCATCGTCCGTGAGCTCGAGAACGCCGCGGGCGTGCACGTCACGTATCGCCGGAGCGGCGATCGCTATCTCCTCGTCGAGTACGGGACGATGGTCCTCGACCTGAAGCTCCGTCTGCGCGTGCACCTCCTGATGCGCGCGCTCGAGGAGCGAAAGCTCGCGGGGCTCGTCGATCTGACACCGGGGATCCGCTCGCTCCAGATCCACTACGAGCGAACGGTGCTCCCGCTGTCGCGGCTCCTCGACGTGCTCGGTGAGGTCGAGACGTCGCTCGGTAGCCTCGAGGGCGTGCGCGTGCCCTCGCGCGTCGTGCGCCTCCCGCTCTCGTGGGACGATCCGGCAACCCGCCTTGCCATAGAGAAATACGTCCAGTCCGTGCGTCCGGACGCGCCCTGGGCACCGAGCAACATCGAGTTCATCCGCCGTATCAACGGTCTGGGCAGCGACGAGGACGTGAAGCGCGTCGTCTTCGACGCGAGCTACCTCGTGCTCGGGCTCGGGGACGTGTACCTCGGCGCTCCCGTCGCGACGCCCGTCGATCCGCGCCATCGGCTCGTCACCACGAAGTACAATCCGGCCCGCACCTGGACGCCGGAGAACGCCGTCGGCATCGGCGGCGCGTACATGTGCATCTACGGGATGGAGGGCCCCGGCGGGTATCAGTTCGTCGGCAGGACGCTTCAGGTCTACAACCGCTTCAAGAACACGCCGTCGTTCCCCGATGAACCATGGCTGCTTCGCTTCTTCGATCGCATCCAGTTTTATCCCGTCGACGCGAAGCAGCTTCTCGAGATGCGCGAGGGCTTCACTGCAGGCCGCTTCGACGTCGACATCGCGGACGGCGAGTTCGCCTTCGACGACTACGAGGCTCTGCTCGTGCGCGAGAAGGCGTCCATCGCCGCATTCCGGGAGTCGCGGAAGCGCGCCTTCGACGAGGAGCGAGAGCGCTGGAAGGCCGCGGGACTGCTGCAATATTCGTCCGAGACGGAGGACGAAGCAGGGGCCGGCACCGCGGCGGAGATCCCGAAGGGTGCGCGCGCCGTCGACAGTCACGTCTCGGGCAGCATATGGAAGATCCGCACCGAACCGGGCGCGCGGGTCGAGGCAGGCACGCCCCTCGTCGTCGTCGAGTCCATGAAGATGGAAGTGACTGTGGAGGCGCCCTGCGCGGGCACGGTGCTCGAGGTGCTCTGTCGCGAAGGCAAGCCGGTGAACGCCGGTCAGACCCTCGTCGTTCTGCATGAGGGCGACGCGTGACGGTGCGTTACTCTCCGCGCCCCCACCGGAGGCGTTCATGACCGACTCGCTCCAGCTCGACTCTCTCGTTGCCCTCTACGCCACCGACGCCGCGGCACCGGAGCGCGTGCTCCGGGACGTGCACCGCCGCGTCGAAGAGAGCTCTGCCTCGCTCTTCATTCACCGCGCTCCTCTCGAGCGCATGCTCGCCGACCTGAGGGCGGCTGCGGAGCGCAAGGCGCGCGGCGAACGCGTTCCGCTCTTCGGCGTGCCGTTCGCGGTGAAGGACAACATCGACGTGGCCGGCATGCCCACCACCGCGGCGTGTCCCGCATTCGAGTACGTCCCCGCTAGGTCGGCGTTCGTCGTCGAGCGCCTCGTCGCCGCCGGCGCGATCGTCGTCGGCAAGACGAACCTCGACCAGCTCGCGACGGGTCTCGTCGGTGTGCGCTCGCCGTACGGCGTCGTCGAGAATCCGTTCGACGCGCGCTACATCAGCGGCGGCTCGAGCTCGGGATCCGCCGTCGCGGTCGCGCTCGGTCTCGTCTGCTTCGCCCTCGGTACCGACACTGCCGGCTCGGGGCGCGTGCCGGCTGCGCTCTGTAACATCGTCGGGCTCAAGCCGACGCGCGGGCTCCTGAGCACGCGCGGCGTCGTGCCTGCGTGTCGCACGCTCGACTGCGTCTCGGTGTTCGCCGGGAGCGTGAGTGACGGCGCGGTCGTCCTCGACGTCGCGGCGGCGTTCGACGCCGAAGATCCGTATTCACGCGCGGCCCCCGATTCGCCGCCGGCCTTGCCGGCGAAGATTCGCCTCGGCGTTCCTGCGCCGCTCGAGTTCTTCGGCGACGACGAGGCCCGCCGTCTGTACGAAGAAGCCGTGTCGCGGCTCGTGTCACTCGGCGCCGAGCGCGTCGAGGTGGACTTCCGTCCGTTCGCGGCCGCCGCGTCGCTCCTCTACGGAGGTCCCTGGGTCGCGGAGCGGCTCGTCGCCGGCGGCAAGCTGCTCGCGGAAAATCCGGACGCGCTTCTGCCGGTGCTTCGCACGATCCTGAGTGGCGCGCTCGGGCAGACGGCACTCCAGGCGTTCGAAGGCCAGTATCGTCTCGAAGAGCTGAGGCGCGCGACCGACGCGGAGTGGAAGAAGATGGACGTCATGGTCCTTCCCACGACGCCGACGACGTACACGATAGCCGACGTGCAAGAGTCGCCGATCGCGCTCAATTCGCGCCTCGGCGTTTACACTAATTTCACGAACCTCCTCGACCTCGCGGCCGTCGCAGTCCCCTCTGGTTTCCGCGCTGACGGCTTGCCTCAGGGGGTTACTCTGTTCGGCCCCGCGCACGCGGACGCGGCGCTCGCGCGACTCGCGTCGGGCTTTCGTAGGACAGCGTCTGCGACGCGCGGCAACACCGGCGAGACGGTCGTGGAAACGCTTCCGGAAACGCCGCGCGTCGAGAAAGAATTGCTGATCGCGGTTGCTGGCGCGCACCTGACGGGACAGCCGCTCAATCATCAACTGACGTCACGCGGCGGACGTCTCGTGCGCGCGTGCAAGACGTCGCGTCATTATCGTCTCTACGCGTTGCAGGGCACCGTGCCGCCGAAGCCGGGGCTCGTGCGCGACCCGCGCTTCGAAGGAACGGGCATCGACATAGAAGTGTGGGCGCTCGACGAAGCCGGCTTCGGTTCGTTCGTCGACGAAGTGCCGGCACCGCTCGCGATCGGCACCGTCGTTCTCGCTGACGGCACGACGGTGAACGGCTTCGTCTGCGAGCCGCATGCGCTCGACGGCGCGGTCGATATCACCGCCCACGGCGGCTGGCTTCCCTACCTGGCGGCCGGCTCGTCCCGATCGCCTTCGTAATGCTGCGGGACCCCAGCTTTTTTTGCCCTCGCGGCAAAAAGGGACATTTGCCCGGCCATCCGTCCCACATTGTGCGCTGCGGCAGCAAACCGGAAACATTCCGGAAACATGAGCTGAAGACACTCCGGGTGCGCGAGATATCCGCATCCCCCCTTCCCGCTAGTGGATCGCGGGCCTTCAGGAGTTAAGAAATATGAAAGCATCGAGTCTGCGACTAGGGCTTACGCTGGCGGCTGCCGGTGTGATCATTCCCACGGCTGCCATGGCGCAGACGCCGGCTGCCCCGCCACCGGCCCCGCAGACCGGCACGGCCCCCGCCCCCGGAATTCCGAAGGAGGAGGCCGCACCCGCGCCTGCTCCGGTGGAGCCCCCGGCGACCGGCGCTGCTGCCGCTCCGGGAGTGCCCGCTCCCGCGGCTCCCACGCCGCCGATCGCGCCGACCCCCGAGGCGGTTCCCGCCGCCGGTGAGCCTGCTGCTGCTGAAGCAGCGCCGGCCCCCGCCGCGACGATCGCCGGTTACGTCGACGCCGGCTATCACCTCGACTTCAACAAGAACAGCATCACGAATCAGCCGGTGTATCGCGCTTATGACGCGGCGGGAGGCTTCCAGCTCCACGCGGCACATCTCGCGTTCTCACACTCGTTCTCTCCGGAAGCGAGCGCGTTCATCTCGCTCGACTTCGGTAGCGACGCCGCGATCAACTCGGCCAACTACGGCGCGAACCCGGTGGACGTCCGCGAGGGTTACCTGAAGTGGACGCCTGGCGACTTCACGTTCCAGGCCGGCAAGTTCGTCACGCTGAACGGCATCGAGGTCGTCGACGGGCCGCTCAACCCGACCCTTACCCGAGGCTTCCTGTACTGGCTCGCCGAGCCGGTCGGGCACACCGGCGCGAAGGTCAACTACGCCTTCGGTGGCGGCACCGCGCACCTCGGCGTCGGCGTCGTCAACGGCTGGGATCAGCTCCTCGACAACAACAACCAGAAGACTCTTCTCTTCAACGGCGACATCGTTCCGAGCGCGAACTTCCACGCTCAGATCTCCGGCAGCTGGGGCGCGGAGCAAGCCGCCGATGACACTCATCACCGCCTCACCGTCGATCTGACGGGCGCAGCGGTGTTCGATGCCCTCACCCTGAACTTCCAGGCCCTCGTCGGCACCGAGTCCTTCTCCGACGCGGCCGCCGGCATGGTCGACAACGGCCACGCTCGCGACACCTGGTTCGGCATCGGCATCCAGCCGGTCTACGTGATGGACGCCTTCAGCCTCGGCGCCCGTCTCGAGTACTTCAACGACGCGCACGGTTCGCGCCTCAATCAGCCGGCGGGCGTGCCCGACAAGGCCTCGCTCCTGAACTTCACCATCACGCCGGGCTACATGGTCGCGAAGAACCTCACCCTTCGCGCCGAGTTCCGCATCGACGCCGCGCTCGCGGCGAAGGACCCGGCCGGCAACGACTCCAAGAACCTCTTCAACGGCAAGAGCACCCAGCCGACGGTCGCCATCGGGGCGACGTACACCTTCTGAGCTCCTGAAAGCTTAGAGTACGAGGCGGGCGTCGCGAGAGCGGCGCCCGTCACTTTTTTGTCTCAGTAGTTCCGCATCGACGCCACCGTCCTCCCCGAGGCATCAAGAATGCGGAACTACGCGAGCGCAGTGAGCCCGCGAAGCGGCGGGGGCTAAGGCCTAACCAACGCCCCCGCTGTCAGAACTGCGCGAGCGAAGCGAGCCCGCGAAGCGGCGGGGGGAGCAGTTCGCCGAAGGCGAAGCTGCGGGGGGCCAAGGCCCCCCTATCAGTGAACGCGCGCTTCGGCGCCGGAGAAGAGCTGCACCTCGGTCGCACGCGGTAGCTTGCGCAGCGCGAGCACCTCACGACCCTCGACGCTCGCGGCGACGACGGGCGACGTCGTGGTGACGATCCATTGCACCCGGGGCAAGACGCTCCTGAGGCACCCGAGGACGGTGCTCTGCACGGCGGAGTCCTGCTGTAGCTCTATCTCGTCGATGCACACGACGCCCTCGGCGGCGAGCGGGTCCTTGCCCGGATACGCCGCGGCGAGAGCGCGGAGGGGCAGCGCGGCGAACGCGACGAGGTGCCGCGCGCGGGTCGGCAGCGCGTCGAAGGAGACGGTCGCCCCCTCGTCGTTCTTGAAGAGCGGCTCGAACGACGCGGGATCGACGCCCGCGTAGGAAAAGCCCGCGAGCGCCACCACCCGGTCGACGGCGTGGGCCATCGCCTCGCCGAAGCGCGGATACGGAGACGACGCGCGACCACGGCTCAGCGCGGCACTGATCGCCGCGTACGCGATGACCTGCTTCGTCTCGCGGGCGAGATCGGAGCGCGTCGCGTCCTCGAGCACCGCGGGCGCGCGCACGTCGTAGCGAGCGATGGTGCGCGCCGGCGCGCTCAGGACGACGGGTTGCTTCGAGAACCAGCGCGTGCTCGGGATCGTCACGAAGACGTAGCCGCCGTCCTTCGTGGCGCGCTCGTAGTGCGCTTGCTCGCGGCGCCGTAGCGTCTCTGCGTGCTCGTCGGCCTCGACGCGGCCGGTCGGCGTCGCGATGCGGAGCGGGTGCGGTCGCTCCTCGTCGTCGTCGCCGAGCGACCACCCGGTGACGACGAACGGCGACGTCTCCGTCGCGGGAGTGAGCGCCACGGCGTAGCCCGGTCGCGTCGCGGCGACGGCGCCGAGCACGGTGGTCTTCCCGACGCCGCCGCCGCCGAAGAGCACGGTGAGCGGGCGCGGAGCGCCGTCTTCTTCGGCGAAGGGAATGGTCACGTCGCCGAACGGCGGCAGCTGAACGAGCCTGAGCGACGTGAGCCTCACGACGGGCTCACTCTAGCAAGACGGCCCCGAACGCGGGAATCCGCGGCGGATCGGCCGGGAATTTCGGTACTCGCCGCCGTCGGGAACTCGCGGTAATAGAAACCCGGGCGCGGCGCTCGACATGACGACGCACATCGAGATCTACGACACCACCCTGCGCGACGGCACTCAAGGCCAGGGCGTCAATCTGGGCCTCGCGGACAAGCTCGCGCTGACCCGCTCGCTCGACGACTTCGGCGTCGCCTACATCGAAGGCGGCTGGCCCGGCTCGAACCCGAAAGATCAGGCGTACTTCCAGGAAGCCCGCGGGCTCACCCTGAAGCACGCGAAGATCGCCGCCTTCGGCTCGACCCGGCACGCCAAGGTTCGCGCCGAGGAAGACGGCAATCTCCGCCAGCTCGTCCAGAGTCGCGCCGACGTCATCTGCATCTTCGGCAAATCGTGGGACCTCCACGTCACCGAGGCGCTTCGCGTCTCTCTCGACGACAACCTCGCGATGATCAAGGACTCGATCGAGTACCTCTGTCGCGAGACGGCGCGCCCCGTCTTCTACGACGCGGAGCACTTCTTCGACGGCTTCAAGGACAACCGCGCCTACGCGCTCGCCACCGTCCGCGCCGCGTTCGAGGCCGGCGCCGTGCGCATCGTCCTCTGCGACACCAACGGAGGGTCGCTCCCCACGCAGATCGCCGCCGGCGTGCGCGCCGTGAAGGAGCTCTTGCCCGAGGCGAAGCTCGGCATTCACGTCCACAACGACGGCGGACTCGCCGTGGCGAACTCGCTCGCCGCCGTGGAAAACGGCTGCATCCAGGTGCAGGGCACGATCAACGGCGTCGGAGAGCGATGCGGCAACGTCGACCTGACGTCCGTCATCGCGAACCTCGAGCTGAAGCTCGGGTACACCTGTCTCCCGAAGGGCCACATCGCGCACCTCACGGAGCTGAGCCGTCTCGTCTGGGAGCGCATGAACGCCGTGGGGCCGGTGAATCAGCCGTACGTCGGTATCGCCGCGTTCGCGCACAAGGGCGGCATCCACGTGAGCGCGATGCAGCGCAACGAACGGACGTACGAGCACGTGCCGCCCGCGTCGGTCGGCAACACGCGGCGCATCCTCGTGAGCGAGCTCGCTGGCCGCAGCAACGTGCTCGCGAAGCTCTCGCACCTTCACCCCGGCCTCACCGACGACAAGATCGTCTCGGCAGTGCTCGGGGAGGTCGTCGAGCGCGAGAACGAGGGGTACTCGTACGAGTCGGCGGACGGCAGCTTCGATCTGCTCGTGCGGCGGCATCTCGGGACGTGGCGTCCGGCGTTCGAGCTTCTCTACTACCGCGTGCACGGCATCGGTACCGCGAGCAACGTCCCCGATCTCGTCGAGGCGACGGTGAAGGTGAACGTCGCCGGTGAGACGCGCCTCTGCGTCGCGGAAGGCAACGGCCCCGTCGACGCGCTCAGCCACGCGCTCACCGCGGCGCTCACTCCCGCATTTCCCGTCCTCGGCACACTGCAGCTCACCGATTATCGCGTCCGCGTCGTGAACTCGACTCACGGCACCGCGGCGAAGGTGCTCGTGCTCATCGAGCACCGGCTACATCAGCGGAGCTTCGGCACCGTCGGCGTCAGCGAGAACATCATCGAGGCGAGCTTCCGCGCCCTCGCCGAGGCTGTGGAGTACGTCGTTCTCACGACGGCTTCGGCCTAGCCCCGCTCACCCTCGACTAGCGCAGACGCACGGACTCAGTTCGCGGCTACGAGACGGAGCTCGGGGCGCTGGGCGCGCACGGGAAAGCCGAGGGCGGTCTCGCCGTACCAGGAGAGACGGCCACTGCGAGCCTCGGGCGTCGCGGCGAGGGCGGTTCCGATCGCCTCCATCGCGAGATAGATGGCCTGCGCGGCGTCCACACCCTCTGTGTAACGAACACCACCACCGAGGAGCCCGACGATCTGGTACGGACAGTACACGTCGGTGCTGTCGGGCAATGCGCGGGGAACTCCGATGAGCACCCGCACTTCACGCCGGCCTGCGCTGGTCTCGAGGTCAAGGATTCTTTCGGCGAGCAACGTACCGACGTTCTCTAGACGCATCGCAAACCTCCAGTCCAAGAGCGGGCCCCAGCGCGAGCCGCATTTTGCCGCTTTGATTCGGCAATCCCTACCGGGCAGCGTGAGCCACCCCGTGAGGACCGTGAGGAGTGTGGAGAGGGTTACGAGAATCGGTCGGACATTTGTGGCGTTCGGATCTAAAGAACCGATCGGTGCGTCAGCGATACCGGTGGCTTTCGCCGCTCCTCGGGGGGCTCCTGCTCGCACGAGCGTCGCTTTCCGAACCCGTGAAGCGCGCGGTCGTATTCGTCGACCCGCCTACCGAGGATCTCGATCGCTCACTGCGCGATGCGTTGACGGCGCAGCTTTCCGGCGGACCGGCGAACCTCGTCTTCGATCACTTCGAGGAGGATAACGCGCCGCTGAGCCGTCGGATGTTCGAGGCGCGGTCGCTCGCCCTGTCGCACCAGGCGACGGGCGTGTTCTGGATCGACGCGCAGTCCGGCGGTGATTGGCTCCTCTATCTGTCCGAAGCGGACGGCGAGCGCACGCTCGTGCGCCGGATCGAGGTGGAAGCGAACGGCGCGGCCGCGGCCGTCGAAGCCGTCGCAGTGATCACGCGACAGTCGACGGAAGCGCTGCTCGCAGGTGGAACGATCGGTATGCAGACGGTCAGCGCGCCCCCTGCTCCGACATCGGCGCCACCGCCGCTACCGTCGGCAAATGAACCGGAGCCGCCAGTGGCGCCGCCGCCCGTCGTTCATCGTCCTGTGCTCTCGCCCGCGGGGCTTTCATTTTCCGTCGCGTACGCAGGCGAGTACCCGGCGAGCGCGCTCGGGTGGCAGAGTGGATTGACCGCGCGCGCGAGCTACCGGCTACCGGTGAACGTGTACGTCGCCGCGGGGTACACCTTCTTTCGCGACGCGGAACTCGACGCCTCTCCTCTCGTTCTGCGAATCACACGGAACCCCTTCTACGTGGAAGGGGGCTACACGTTCGGTCACGGCCGCTGGGTACCTTCGATTGGCGGCCGGGCCATCGTCGAGCTCCTCACCCGTCACACCCTGTCGACGAGCGGGACGCTCGCGAGCACGCCCGATGCGACCCGAGCGAGCGTGCTACTTTCCCCACGGCTCCGGCTCGACTACGTTTTTTCTCCTTCACTGGCCCTCTACGGCGCGGCCGGTGCAGACTTTGGCCTGAATAGGTTCTCCTTCGTGAGTCGAGCCGCGGGGGCTGGGGATCGAGTGCTACTGGAACCTGACATCGTCAGACCTTCAATCGAGCTCGGACTTTCGTTTTGGCCGTGAAAGGGCCGAAAGTTCCGACCGGATTCGACGCACCGCTCCACTCCCCGGGTGACGAGCAGGCAGCGGCCCCTAGCGCTCCGTCAGCAGCGACGGGAGCCGTGAACGCCTGGCAGGACGATCTAGCCCTAATGACACTCGTGGCAGCAGGAAACGTGGACGCGATGAACACCGTCGCACGCAGGCTCTCGAGCCGCGTACGTCGGCTCAGCCGCGGCATCCTGCGTAACGAAGCGCTGGCAGACGACGCCGCGCAGATCGCCCTCGTCGAGATCCTTCAGTCGGCAAAGACGTTCGGTGGCCGCTCGTCGCTCGAGCGCTGGGCAGACCGCATCACGGCGCGCATCAGCCTCCGTCAAGCACGTGACGAGCGCCGGCGCTCCAGCCTCGTCGACTCGTTCGACGATCCCGAAGCGGGCGCGATGCCCGTCGGTGAGCGTGAGTCCGCAGACGTGCGCGCCGAGACGGCGCGGCCTCTCGACGAGTACCTCCTGGCGCTCCCCTCGGAGCAGCGCGAGGCGCTCGTGCTCAAACACTCGCTCGGATACACGGTCGAAGAGATCGCCGAGCTGACCGACGTGCCCACAGGCACGGTCAAGGATCGATTGGTCACCGCGCGCCGGCGAATTCGCCGGCTCATCCAGCGCGACATCACCATCGGTCGGGGGAAGGGTCCACTCACATGACCACGGCCTACGATCGCTGGGCAGAGCTCGCAGAGCGAGACTCGCTCGGTGAAGCACTGACGGCGGACGAGCGCGGCTTTCTGGAAGAGTACGCGGCCAACGACCCTGTCGCGGCGGCGGAGCTCGAGCTGTTCGAGTCGCTGTCCCTCTTCGACGATGCAGACGACGAGGCGGCAGACACCGCCCTCGCTGCGCGCGCCGTGGCCAGTGCACTCATGGCTGAGAAGGCGGCGGAGCGCATCGCGCCCGTCACGCCGCTCCGGCGCGGGCGCTGGCTCGTCTGGGGTATCGGTTCTGCCGCTGCTGCGGCCGCGGCGTTCGCCGTGTTCGCGCGCTCTCCCGCGGTCGTCGCGCCCGTCGCCATCGGCGGCAGTGTCATCGAGTACGTCGCCGCCGCCGTTCAGGTCGGCGGTCAGCGCGTCGACAAGGGCGCACACGCCGCAGTCGGTAGTGACGTCGCGGCCGTCGGCGGTGCCGCCTGCGTCGCTGTCGAGCCACACATACACGCCTGCCTCGCCGACGGCGCGCACGTCCGGCTGACCGCTGTCGGCAACGGCAAGCGCCGTCTCGATCTTCTCGCCGGTCGCGTCGCGGTGGCGCTCGATCCGCTTCCCCCGAATGAGCGTCTCTCCGTCGTTGCGAACGGCGTGTGGTCGACTGCCGTCGGCACCGCCTTCACGGTGGAGCTACTGGCTGACGGCTCCGTCCGCACCGTCGTGCACGAGGGCAAGGTCGCCGTCGGTGCCGAAGGCTCGACGGACATCGTCAATGGCCACAAGATCGGCCTCACGACGGGCGGCACCGTGGTGGTCGACCCCCCTGTCCCCCACGCCGGTCTAGAGACGGCGGACTGGGTCGCGCTCGCGCAGGTTGCTGGCCGTCCCATCGAAGGGCCGACGGCAGAGGTCGCGTTTGCGCCGGTCGCACCGGCCGCAGAGGGCGCCGTCGCGCAAGAGCCGGTCGCGGAAGCGAAGGCTGCTCACGTCGCGCACGTCGCCGACGGTCACAAGGCCGCTCCCGAGCCCGTTGCGGCGGTTGCAGCGGCGCCGGACGTCACTGCGGCCTCTCTCCTCGCTGCGGCACGTCAGGCGCTCCGCGAGCAGCGCTGGTCCGACGCGAGCACGGCCTACCGCCAGCTCGTCGACGGCTTCTCCGCGACGCCCGAGGCGCACACCGTGCTCGTCCCACTCGCGAAGCTCGAGCTCGACCGGCTCGGTCAACCCGCTGTGGCGCTCCGCGACCTGAACACGTATCTCGACCGCGGCGGTCCCCTCGTTCTCGAGGCCAAGCTCGCCCGCGTGAAGGCATATCGACTCCTCGGCCGTGCGAGCGACGAGGCTGCGGCGATCGACGACGTGCTCGCGTCGCACCCGAGCGGCCTCGAGGCAGAGCAGCTCCGGCAGCGTCGCAGCGAGCTCGGTCTCTGAGCTCGTCTGAGCCCCCGCGAGGCGACCCGCTGTCGCAGCCGGGAACGGTAGCGGTGCTCGCTGCTCTGCTACACTTCCGTCCGTGAGCAGATGGAGGAGCTCGTCTGGCCGCGCCGTCGCGGCGCTGGGGTTCGTCGCGGTCATCGGCTGCTCGAGCCGGGACGAGATCGTCGCAAAATCGGCCCCGGTGAAGAGCGGCATCCCCGATGGCGGCATCACGTCGCCGCCGTCGACTGCGCCATGCGAACCCGGTAGCTACAGCGGGAGCATCTTCACCACTCCGCGGGACGGCGGGATCTCCGTCCAGTACTCGGGGAAGATAAGTTTCAACCTGACCGAGTCCCTCAGCGGCGAGTTCGTCGTCCTCGACGACAAGGCGAAGCTCGCGGGAACAGGGATGGATGGGAGCACCTTCGACGCCGAGATCGTAGGCGGGAGCCGCTGCACGGAGGGGAGCTTCACGACGGAGCTGCAGAACGGAACCTACACGCTCTACAACGCGGACAAATCGAGCTCGACGTCGATCCCGTTCGACGGAATGATCCGGGGCAGCTACGTCGCCGAGTACCTGAGCTTCATCGGAAGCTGGTCAGCGAACCTGCACATCGGCGGCATGTACCCGGACATCATCGTCGGCGGCAACTGGTCGGCGACCCACGGCCAGTAGTTCCGCATCGACGCATCAAAGAAGCGGAACTACGCGAGCGAAGCGAGCCCGCGAAGCGGCGGGGGGAGCAGTTCGCCGAAGGCGAAGCTGCGGGGGGCCAAGGCCCCCCGTTATTAAACCAAGGCCCCCCATTATCCGAGCAAGCAATCTTTCGCTTCGTTGAGCTGCGTCGCGAGGTACGTCGTGCCGCCCTGATCGGGGTGCACGCGTTTCATCAGGCGGCGATACTCGGCGACGATCTGCTCGCGTGTCGCGCCGGGCGGTAGTCCGAGCACGCGGAGCGCCTCGTCGCGGGTCATGCGGCCGCGCACCTGCCGCGGGGACGCCGACTCGCGCCGGGTGTCCGCGGTGGGCTCCGCGGCCGCGCGCTTGCCGCCCGTATACCGCTTCACCGAGGTGACGAGCAATGCGAGCGCGAGCGCGAGCCACGGCATGCCGAGCTTCGTCAGGACGAGCACGATGGCGCCGACGGTGAGGGCACCGAGCAGCATGTCCTCGATCTGCTTTCTGCCCTTGTCCGGAGCCGAAAACGAGAGCAGCGCGATGATCGCGAGGACCGCTCCGCCGAGGACCAGATGCACCCGATTGCATTTACCGTGGGAGCGCCTCGGCCGCCAATGCTACAGCGCTGTTCGCTTTTCGCCGCGAGATCACGTTGACCGACCCGACCCCCGAACAGCTCACGCTCCCCGTCGTCGACGACACCGTCGTCGAGTGCCCGCACGGCACCGAGTGCCCAGGCTGTCCGCTTCTGTCGCTCCCGTACCGCGCGCAGCTCGACGCAAAAGAGGAGCGCGTGCGCGGCGCGACGGTCCGCTTTCGCGAGCTCGAGCGCGTGCCCGTCGCCCACGCGGTCGCCGCGGAGCCGATCGTCGGGTATCGCTCGCGCGCAAAGCTCGTCGCGAGCGGTCCGCTCCTCGGGCTCTACGCGCGCGGGACGCATCGCGTCGTCGACATCCCGGGTTGTCGCGTCCTCGATCCGGCGCTCTCCCGCGTCGCGGCCGGCATCCGCCGTCACATGCCGGCGGACGTGACGCTCAGGGCCGTCGATCTACAGCGTGCGTCAGATGGCGTCTTCGTCACCCTCGTCGTGCCCGACCGCACCGACGAGGCGCTCGTGCGAGCCGCCGGAGCGGAGCTCGCGAAGGCCGTCCCCGACGTGGCGGGCGTCGCGGTGAGCTATCGCGACGAGCGGTCGCACCAGGTGCTCGGACGCGCGCCGGTATCGCTCGTCGGCAGCACACGAGAGAAGGTGCGCGTCCTCGGTGAGCACGGGCCGTTCCACTACGTCGCGCCGGGCGGCTTCGCCCAGGCGCACCGCGGCCAGCAGCGCGCGCTCATCGAGGCCGTACTCGCGGCGATCGAGTCGCACTTCGGCGATCGCGCACCGAGCGTCCTCGATCTGTACTCTGGCGCCGGCGCTCTCGCACTCGCCCTCGCCGCTCGCGGCGCGCAGGTCGTCGCGGTGGAGTCGTATGAACCGGCCGCGGCGCTCGCCCGCGCCGCTGCCGCAGAGCAGCGTCTCGACCTCCGGGTGGACGCGAACGACGCCGCCGACGCCGTGCACGAGGCCATCGTCGCGAGCGAGCGTCCCAACGTCGTCATCGTGAACCCGCCGCGGCGCGGCCTCTCTCCCGCTGTGCGCGCCGGCATCGCGCGCCTCTCGGCGGAGCTCGTCCTCTATGTCTCGTGCGAGCCGGTGACCCTCGGGCGCGACCTCGCCGACTTCGCGCGGCACGGCCTCGCGGTGCGCACGCTCACGCCGTTCGACATGATGCCGCTCACCGAGGAGGTCGAGTCGCTCGCCGTCCTCGGACGCGCCGAGCCGCCGTTACCCTTCGTGCTCCACGAGGACGAGCGCCTCATCGCCGTCATGAAGTCGGCGCACGAGCCCACCACGCCGCAGGGCGAGCACGCAGGCTCGCTCCTCGAGCGAGTGCGCCGTCTCGACGACGCCGCGGAAGCCGTCCCCGTTCACCGGCTCGACATCGGCACCAGCGGCGTCTGTCTGATGGCGCGAAAGCCCGAGCATGTCGCAGTCATCGCCGCCGCGCTGACCGACGGACAGAAAGAATACGTCGCGCTGTGCAAAGGCATCGTGCGCGACAAGGGCAGCATCCGCCGCCCGCTGCAGGAGCGAGGCCGCCCCCAGGAAGCCCGCACCCGCTACACCCGTCGCGACGTCGTCGGCGGTCACTCCCTAGTCGTCGCGCGCCCCGACGAGGGTCGCAAACACCAGATCCGCCGCCACTTCGCGTCCCTCGGCCACCCCATCATCGGCGACGAACGCTACGGCGACCCCCGCACCAACGACTACTTCGTCATGAAGCACTTCCTCGACCGCCCCTTCCTACACTGCGCCAAGATCACGCTCGAGATCGAGAAGCGAACGCTGGTACTCGAAGCGCCGCTACGTCACTCACCGGATCTCGAAGCGGTGCTGGAGAGTCTGGGTGGGCCGGAAGACGACGCGGATTGAGCGAGACGTCGGGCGGCAGACGGCGAAACTCCTGCGTGTGAATCGCTTGCACGGAAGCGTGCCCGTTGCGTCTATCGACCGGTAACGGCGACAACGCTTCGCGTTGCACACACCCCGGCACGCACTTCCGCGCGAGACTCGTGAACGCACTCATATTTCACGCCGCAGGCCGTGATCAATCCCCGCTTTCGTGGACACCCCAACTGGCGCAAGAATGCGCACGGATGTTCCGGCGGTCACCGTTCGCCCGATGGCTGCGCCGGGCGCCTACGGCCTGGCGGCTTCTCTTCGTCTCTAGGCACTGCTCGATTGAGATCGAGAAAAACGAGAGGGCGCTCGAAATCATCGGATACCGAGCCTGGGCGACCGAACTCGCAACGACACGTGGAGGGAGCGGATCCCCGTGAGAGAGGCCTAGCGGGACAAGCGTCGCGAACTTGGCCATCAGACTGGTCACTCAGCCGATTGCGTTCGAGTCGACGATTCATCTTGACGTACTGCCGTGAGACGGTCGCCTCGTGACCGAGGAGTTTCGCTAAAACCGGTGCTGCGCCGCTCGGCAGCACCACCGTGAAGCTTCTACGCGGTGGACAGCGGCGAAGGCGATCTGCTCGTCGAAAGGCGCGCTGCGCGACGATACAGACCTCGAAAATGAGCATGGTAGTGCTCGTCCATGGCGGGACCCAACATCGAAGCGAACGAGGATTCCAGCGAGAGAAATGAATGGGTGCGGGCGCACGGGGCGTTGTCGCTTCTGGCCCGCGAGCGCGCCGCTGCGGACGCGGCAGAAGGGCGTTGGTTCTCGCTGCGTTGCGCTCGGCGGCGCATGTGCACCTCGGGTACGGAAGCTTCGGCGAATACATCGAGCGTCTGTTCGGATACAAGCCACGCTCCACGCAGGAGAAGCGCGTGGCTGAAGCGCTCGAAGAGCTGCCGGCCATCGCACAAGCACTCGCGAGCGGCGCGCTGAACTGGTCCGCTGCGCGCGAGCTGACGCGCGTGGCGGTTCCGGAAACCGAGTCCGCGTGGCTCGACGTCGCTCATGGAAAGACGGTGCATCAACTGGAAGCGCTCGTGGCCGGTAAGACCCCAGGCGACGCGCCGTCTTTCTCGGGCACGCCTGATGCGCGGCGCCACGTTCTTCGCTTCGAAGTGGCGCCCGAAGCGCTGGCGCTCTTCCGGGAGGCCATGACCAAGCTGAAGCGCAGCGGCAGTCCGCTCGATGACGACTCCGCCCTCATGCTGATGGCGCGCCACGTTCTCGGTGGTCCGGCGGACGAAGGCCGGGCGAGCTACCAGATTGCACTCTCCGTCTGCCCGGAGTGCGACCGGGGTTACCAGCACGCAAATGGAGAACTCATATCCGTCAGCTCAGAGCTCGTCGCAATGGCCGAGTGCGACGGTCAGCGCCTGGGGCACCTGGCGGTGATCGCGCCTCCTGTTGAGCGACTCGGCGCTCCACGCACGGGCGCGGAGCCCGCCAAGGACGAGAGCGCCCACGTGAACGCAGCGCGAGTTCGCGCAATCGGCGGCGCTCGGGCGAAGCAATCTGTTTCACCTGCGACGCGCAGAGCCGTGTTGCGACGCGATCACGAGCAATGCGTCGTCCCTGGTTGCAGTAACGCGCAGTTCTCGATGTCCATCACGTTGCGCTGCGTTCGGAGGGTGGCGGGCATGATGCCGACAATTTGACGACCCTTTGCGGCGCGCACCATCGCGCAGCACATCGCGGTGAGCTCGTCGTCTCGGGCAGCGTCTCGGCGGGTGTTCGATTCCGACACGCCGACGGTAGCGACTATGGAACCACGCCGGAATTGCGTGCGGTGGCGATGCATGCCAGACCCTTCGCCGCCCTACGTGGCCTGGGCTTTCGAGAAGGCGAGACTCGTCGAGCGTTGGCCGAGTCCTGCAAGCGTGGAGTCGCAGAGATGACCATCGAATGGGTCGTACGAGACGCGCTGGCCAGACTGACTCCGCCGTGCGCCCACGTTTGATACGCGCGCGGGGACGAAGGTCGAAGTCCCAGCCGACAATCGTTGAACCATTCGCATCTCGGGAACGACTATTTCGACCAAACTCGACGGAACCGGCCTACTCCGTCAATCGCTCCCCGTCTCTTCACTCCGGAACACCGGCTTCACTTCGCCGCTCTCGTCCATGCGGAACACGGGCCAGCGTTCCGGACAGTCGAGGACGTCGGCTTCGCCGGTCAGCTGCGTTTTGAGAAAATCTACGACGTCGAGGCAGCCGACGATGCCGTGGATCAGGGCGTCGATTCGCGCCTTCTTTTCGCGCTCGGCGGGGGTGGGGGTGGGGCGGCCTTCGTGGGCGGTGAAGGCGGCCATCAGACGGAGTTTCTGGCACTGGTACGCGACGGCTTCGTAGCGGAAGAGGGCGCCGAGGTAGCACGCGGACGACATCGTCATTTGCTCGGACGCGGCGAGGGCGCGCACGGGGTCGGCGACCTGTGCGTCGTAGGCGGCTCGGCCGCTGGCGAGGACGTGATGGGCGAAGAGACGGACGTGGTGTTCGGTCTTGAGCTTCGTGACGGGGACGTCTTTGAAGCCGAAGGCGTTGGCGGCGCTGAGCTTCGGTACCAGGGGCGAAAGCTTCGCGGCGAGGAGCGCGGCATAGCGTGCGGCAATGCGCTCGAAGCGATGCACGTTGGCGCGGCCGTACTTGGTGCGCGCTGCAGTGACGGCCTGGCGCAGGGCGGTCCAGTCTTCGCGGTTTGCGGCGGCTACGGTGGGGATGAAGTCGGTCCAGAAGCGCGCGACGTCGTCTTCGTCGAAGCCGTGGGGACGCACCAGGACCAGCTCATGGACGTTTTCGCCGCGCTCGGCTCGCACCATGAGCTCGCCGAAGTGGGAGCGGCGGAGCCACACGATGTCGTCGGGGTGCCACTGCTCGGGCGCGGGCAGCGGTTCGTCCCAGTAGCCGTCCTCGAGGCGCATTGGCGGGAAATGCGGGCCGATCAGGGTGCGCCTCCACCATTTGCCGTCGCGGGCGCGGGCTTCTCGCGTCGTGGGTTCGAGCAGGTGCGTGCGGACGCGCGCGACGAGGGGACGCCCGCGGTCGCGCTCGACGGCGCGGTCGTAAAAGATCTTCCCGGGGACGTCGCCCTGGACGATGCGATGCACGAGCGCGAGCCCGCCGGGGATGCCGCCGTAACCGTACGGATCCCAGCGGCCTACGATGTTGCGCATCATGCTCGCCTCGTTCAGGCCGATGGCTTCGTAGACGACGGCCTGGTCGAGCCGCTCGTGGTGTGGCGCGCAGAACCGCGGCGGAGACGTCTCGACCGACGGCGAGAAGGGGTGCGTCAGAGGATGGAACTCGGCGCCGTCCCAGCTCACCTCGATGACGGGGACGATCTTCACCGACGGGGGCGTGTGCGGGGGAAACACGCCGTAGGCGTGCAACCACCGTAGCGGATGCAGTGCGCGCACCAGGTGCACCGGCCAGGTGAGCCAGCGCGGTCGCATGCGATCCCAGAGGGGCCACAGCATCCAGGTGTGCGCGCAGAACGTATTGAACGCGAACGACGCGACCGCGAGCGACGAGTAGAGAACGATCAGCGCGTGAACGACGACGTGGCCGTGCAGCGAGAAGAGCTGTTCGGGGCGGAACGCGCGTGCCGTGCGCGAGTCGAACCACGTGAGCGAGAGCACGATGCTGATGACGTTGAAGTAGCCGAAGTTCCCGGTGAGCTCGATGACGACCATCAAGCCGATGATCGAGAGCGCGCCGACGGCGCTCCACGCGCCGGGGAAGAAGACGCCCCACGGCATGAGCATCTCGACGACGAACATCGACCAGAGGCCGGGACGCAGGAGCGCGATCGGCATCTTCTGCGACAGCCAGCCGGGTACCGTCGGGAGCGGCTGATTGACGAGGAAGCCCTTGAGAAAACCGATGTCACTCGGCGTCGTGCCGGTGAACTTGTGCTTGCCGAAGCCGAGGATGACGCGGAAGACGAGGAGCCGGTACACCCACGCGAGCGCGGGGATCGGAGCCGACACGGCATGCACGTCCGGGAGCACGTGCGTCGCGGGGAGCAGGATCGCCCAGATACCTGCCTCGAAGAGCAGGCAGTCCCACGGATAGACGAGAATGACAGGACGATCGAGCGACAGATAGACGAGATAGAGGACAGCGAAGGCGTAGGGAACTGCGGGGCCGCCCACGACGACGAGTAACGAGCCGCCGACGCCGAGCCACGGCAGGGAGCCCAGAAAAATGTCCGAGTCGTCGAGCCAGAGCAGTGTCGGGAAATAGACGAAGCGCCTCCACGTCGGGAAGTCGCGCTCGATGGCGCGGAGACTCGACGAGATCGGCGTGATGCCGGCCCGGCCCGCGATGGGCAGCACTTGCCGCGCGAGGGACAGGAACGAGATGAGGTACGTGAGGCCGAGGCCGCGCGAGACGAGGCCCCAGATCAGCTCGGGGGACGCGTTGGCGAGCTGAGCGAGCAGATCCATCGTGAGCGAACGGGGTCGGAAGGCCGGACCTGGAGCCGGCGGGAGCCCGCCGAGCGCGAGACACTCCATCATACGCGACTCTTCTAGAAAGGGGGGCCTTGGCCCCCCGCAGCTTCGCCTTCGGCGAACTGCTCCCCCCGCCGCCTTCGCGGGCTCGCTTTGCTCGCGGGCGAAACTGCTCCCCCCGCCGCTTCGCGGGCTCGCTTTGCTCGCGGGCGAACTGCTCCCCCCGCCGCTTCGCGGGCTCGCTTTGCTCGCGGGCGAACTGCTCCCCCCGCCGCTTCGCGGGCTCGCTTTGCTCGCGTCGTTCCGCTTCTTTGCGTCGATGCGGAACTTTTTACTTCGCCTTGCGGCTCTCGACGTCTTTTTCGAGGGCTTTCAGGGCGTCCTCATACCTGTCCTGCACGGCGGAGATGCGCTTGTCGAACTCGTCCGAGAGCTTCTTCGCCTCGGTCGCCTCCGGCTCGACGCGCTGCTTGGCGGCGAGGGCAGCCTGCTCGCGCTGGCTCTCGTGGGTCCGGCGCGCGGCGGTGATCTTCGGGTCGGCGGCGGCGTTGTGCGCGTCGTCGGCGAGCCTCTGGAGCGTCTTCTCGACGTCGGAGGCCTCGGCGGCCTGGCGCGCGAGCCGGTCCTTGATCTCGACGATGCGGATGTGGACCAGATAGCTCATCTGAGCGATCGCGTCGGACTGGTCCTCGAGCTTCGGACGGTTCTTCTTGCCGAGGACGTCCTCGTGCTCGTCGATGTACATGTAGGCGTCGCTGTGGTCGCGGAGCCGGTCGCGGACGCGCTCCTCGAAGGCCTTGGAGAGCGCGTAGCTCGTCGACCCGCTCACGTCGACGTCGCATTCCTTCTGCTTGACGGCGTACTGGGCGGCGCCGCCCACGCGACGGTTCAGCTCGTCCTTCTCCTCGACGTAGAACTGGGTGACGGCGCGGGCCCGCTCGAGCTCCTCGACGTAGGCGGTGGAGTACCCCGCCTCGTCCGCGCGCTGGTAGACGGCGAGGACGTCGGGCCAGCTCGGGTTCGTCAGCGCGTCGGGGTACTTCGCGAAGTCGGTCTGCGCGGAATCGGTCTGCTTCTCTATCGTCGCGAGCTCGCTCCGCGCGGAGGCGAGCGAGTCCGCGTAGTGAAGCGCGTACGTGCCCTGGTCGGCAGAGGACGTCGTCAGCGGGGTCTGCTGCTGCTTGGTGCAGGCGAGAGCGCCGAGCGAGAGCGAGGCGAAGAGTGCGAGGTGGGCCGTGCTTGTTCCGTTCACGGCGGCGGAGTCTACACGAACGGCCCCGGTCGTCAGCTCGATACGGGCAGACGCGCCGGCGTTTCCGTCTGAGGTACTCTCTCGCGCGTCATGACGGATCCCGGGCACGAGCCGACCGCGCGCGCCGACCTCGACGATACGGCGCGTTTACTCCACGAGGTCTTCCCGATCGCAAAGTTCGAAGATGCGCGATATCTCGAGTGGTTCTACCGTCGAAATCCGACCGGCGCGGCCATCGAGATCGATCGCGTCGAAGATGACCTCCGGCTTGGTCACGTCGGAGGGATCCCGCAGGAATATCATTCGACGGCAACGACGCGGATGAGCGTCTTCCCGCTGAACCTCGCCGTCGCCGAGAGCGGCCGCGGCCGCGGGCTCATGACGGAGATGAACGAGGCCTGCTTCGAAGAGGCGCGGCGTCGCTACGGCATCGACATGATGGTGGCGATGCCGAACGCGGCGTCCACCCGCGGCTACACCGGCCGGCTCCGGTTCCGTCTGGTGGGACCGCTGCCGGTCGTCCTCTGTCCACCCGTGTGGCCGTCCACCGTGGTGGTCGAGAGCCACCACGTCACGGCCGACTATCTCGCGAGCCCCGGGTTCGACCGCCTCGCGGAGAGCCTCTCGTACGCTCCGGGGCCCGCGCTGTCGCACCGCTGGACGGCGGCGCTCCTCCGCTGGCGTCTCGCGTCGCCGGCGTCGAGCTACGCGGTGCACGCGAGCGACCGCGCGGTCATCGTCACTACCGTCGAGCGCCGCGCCGGCATTCCCGTCGCGGTCGTCGTGAAGACGTTCCGCCGCGGCGAGCCGGGGCGCGTCGACGCGAACGGTGTCGTCGCTGCCGCGTGCCGATTCCACCGCGCCCCGGTGGCGCTCTACGGCGGCTTCTCCGCCGCGACGCGCATCATCGGCGTGCCGCTCCCCGACCGGCTCCGGCCGGCCCCCTTGAACCTCTGTGTGCGTCGCTTCGACGACCGCGACGACAGTCCCGATCCGCGTCTCGACACGTTCGAGATGTTCGACTTCGATCCGTTCTGACGCGCCGCGGACGCCGCCACACCTGCCAGGGCGCCCTCCCGCTGCGCGCGCGGCCGTGCTACCACGCGCGCTCCAATGCTGGCCGGTGCGGCACGAACGGGCGACGACTCGCGCTGCGGGCTCTGCGGCGGGCCGGGCCGTCCCTTCTTCGTGAAGCGCGGCATCGACGTGCTCCGCTGCGAGCGCTGCCACAACGCCTACGTCCCGAGCTTTGCGATCCCCGAAGACCTCGAGTCGATCTACTCGCAGGCGTATTTCGAGGGCGGCGAGGCCACCGGTTATCCGGGGTATCTGGCCGATCGCGAGCTCCTGGTCCAAAACTTCGTCGAGCGGCTCGAGTTCATCGAGGGCGCCCGACCGCCGGGACGTCGGTTGCTCGACGTCGGCGCTGCGTACGGGTTCTTCCTGAAGGCCGCCCGCGAGCGCGGCTGGGACGCGAGCGGCGTCGAGATCGCGCCGGACTGCGCGCTCGAGGCGGCGCGCATCTCCGGCGCCAGCGTCGCGTGCGGCGACTTCGTCAAGGTTCCCCTCACCGGGCCGTACGACGTCATCGTGATGCTCGACGTCATCGAGCATCTCCGGGATCCCGCGGCTGCCATCGCGCGGGCCTTCGAGCTACTTGCCCCGGGCGGCCTCTTCGTCGTCGAGACGGGGGATCTCCGCGCGCCGTGGGCACGCCTCCTCGGTCGTCGCTGGTACTTCTTCGATCCGCCCGCGCATCTCTTCTATTTCTCGCGGAGCGGGCTCGAGTCGCTCCTTCGAGACGCGGGGTTCGACGCGGACATCCGTGTGAAGCGTGCCGGGCGTCGTGTCAGCGCCGCGAACGTCTTCTTCAAGCTCGCCGCGGCGGCGCGCGGCCCGGTGCGTCGCTTGCTCACGCGCGCGTCGCAGCGCAGCGTGCCCGGCTCGGTGTACCTGAACTTCGGCGACGGCATGCTCGTCGCCGCGCGAAAGCCGTGACGGCGTCGTCCTTCTCCGAACTCGTCGTCACGCCGCTCGCGCCGCGGCCGTTCAAGCTCTTCAGCGTCGACGTCGAGGAGTGGTACGACTCGAACTTCGCGAGCGCGCCGAAGCTCGACACCCGCGGTCTTCCACGCCGAGCAGGAGACGGCGTCGATCGGCTGCTCGAGGCGCTGTCCGAGTCCGGCTCACGCGCGACCTTCTTCGTGCTCGGGGAGCTCGCCGAGGAGCAACCCGACGTCGTGCGACGCATCGCGCGCGCGGGTCACGAGGTGGGGTGCCATTCCTACACGCACACGTTGCTCTACGAGCAGAGCCGCGAGGCCGTCGCGCGCGATCTTTCGCGAGCACGACGTCTCCTGGAGGATCTCGCGGGCGCGAAGGTCGTCGGGTTTCGCGCGCCGTCGTGGTCGATCACCGAGAAGAACCTCTGGGCTCTCGACGTGATCGCCGAGGCGGGCTTCGAGTACGACAGCAGTATCTTCCCCGGGCACACGTACCTGTACGGCATCGCGGGCGCGCCCCGGGCGCCGTACCGAGTGCGCACGCCGTCGGGCGCCGAGCTCGTCGAGGTGCCGCCCTCGACGCTCGGCGTCGGGAAGCGGCGCATCGGGGTCGGCGGCGGCGTGTACCTGCGTCTCCTGCCGCTCTGGGTCCATCAAGCGGCGTGCGACCGTGCCCTCGCACAAGGCCGTCCCTTCATGGCCTACGTCCACCCGCGCGAGCTCGATCCGCCGTCGTGGTCGCTCACCCTGGACCTGAGCCTGAAGGAGCGGCTGATTCACCGCGGCGGGCTCGGCTGGGGCAGCGCCCGCGCCCGCGCGCTCCTCCGCCGAGGCCCGTGGAAAGCCCTGTCGAGCCTCCTCGCGTGACTGAACGGCGAGCGGCTCAATCCGCTCGCAGCACGAGCGCTTCTTGCACGACCTTGCCGTCGATCGTCTCGACGAGCGTGAGCTCCGTCTGGGCGATTGACGGGACGACCTTCGAGCCGTCGCCGTTGACCGACACGACGTGGACGGCCTGCGAGTAGGTCGCCCACCCGTCGTTCGAGCAGCGCACCGCGCGCATGACCTCCCACTGGTCGATGCCCAGATGTTCGTTCGGCCAGGGGCGGAAGGCGACGGGCTCGTACAGGCACCGGAAGTGACTGCCCTCGGGCATCTCCAGAAGGCCGGATTCGCCCACCGCGATCGGCTTCCAGTGGGGGTTCTTCTTCTGCCGCGGCCGCTCCTGGAAGGCGAGGACGCGCCAGTCGTGATTCCCGATGGCGGGCACTTTCAGCACGACACCCTTCGGCGTCTTCCACTCACCGGGCTTGAATGCCTCGAAGGGTGGCTTGTAGGGCGTCGCCTCGTTCTTCTTGCAGGCCGTCGGCAGCGCGCACGCGAACGCGAGCGCCACGACGGCCCGTTGCTTCATCACCTGGTGGAACAAGGGTCAGTCGTTGTTCGCGCCGGCAGTGATCCAGTCCTTCACGAGCTTCTGCTGATCGTCAGGGAGGACATCGCCCGTGGGCGGCATGCGATCGCCGCAGGAAGGGTTGCCGCCGAGCTTCTGGATCAGCAGGCTCTGGTCCGGATCGCCGGCCACGACGCGGGTCTTCCCGCTCGTGCCGCAGGCGCACGACGCATGAGAGCCGGCGTCGGGTCCGACGCAGACTCCGGAAGCCTGGACGCCCACGAGGTTCTTGTAGGCGTCGGACTCGTCCGCCATGAACAGGTTCCCCTGGCGCGTCGAGCCGTGGCACTGCGACTGGATGCAGTTCTTCGCGACGATCGTCTTGTAGACGTTGGTGAACGTCGGATCGAGCGGCCCCGTCGGTCCAGTCGTTCCGCCGCCTTGCTTGCCCACCGCCGGATCGTCGGGCAGCGCGAAGGCGTGGAGCTGATCGTCGGCGTGACCGAAAGCGTACTCGAGCCCCGACGGCACGTAGACGCGACCGTTGCTCACGATGGGAGCGCCGATGATCGTTCCCGCGGCCTGGTAGTCGAAGAGCTTCTCGCCGGTGTCGATGTTGAACGCTTCGAGGTGCGTCTCGGCGCCCACGTAGCCGACGCCGTTCGCGATGGTGAGCGGCGCCCAGACCCACGCCGGAAGCTGGCGCTCCCAGACGATGTCGAGCGACACGGGATCGAGGGCGAAGAGCACACTGGTGCCGCTGCTGTCGCCGTTCGACGGCTCGCTCCCGGGCTCCATGCTGTCGGTCTGGTTGTTCACGACGAGCACGTGCTTGCCGTCGAATGCGATGGCCTGGAAGACGCCTCCGATGAAGGCGGAGCCCCCGCCGAGCTTGCGCGTCGCGAGTTGGGTGCCGTCGGTCCGGTCGAACGTGTAGATGTCACCCGATTTCTGGCCTGCGACGAGGAGCTTCTGGTCGCCCACGTCGACGACGACGGGGTTCGCGCCGAAGTCCGTGTCGGGGCTGCGCGGGTTGCTGATCGTGAAGACGTCGCCGATGGTGACCTGCTTGCGCCATTTCACCTCACCGGTGTCCATGTCGAACGCGAAGATGGAGTCCGACGCACCGCCGGGATTCTCGGTGTAGTTGTTGCCCGTGCCGGCGAAGACGAGGTTCAGCGTCGGGTCGAGAGACACGGTGCTCCACACCGCCGCGCCGTTCTCTCCGACGCCCGCGGTGTTCGTCTTCCAGACGATGGAACCGTCGGCCTTGTTGAGGCACACGACGGCGCCCCGGAAGGTGGCGTTCGCGGTCGTGCCGAGCTCCTCGTTCGAGGAGTCGCCGACGTAGATGCGATCCTTGTAGACGATCGGCGTGCTGTAGCCGGCCGCGAGCGGATGATCTTCGATCTTCTGCTGCCAGATGGTGTGGCCGTCGGTGGCGTCGAGGGCGAACACGATGCCGCCCGACCCGTTGTCGACGTAGAGAACGCCGTTGTCGTAGGTCGGCGACGACGTCGTGCCGATGCCTTGATCGGGAGTGCCGCTTGCCGTCCAGTAGACGACGCCGGTGTCGGCATCGACGGCCGAGACACCGGCGGGCGCCGCGCCATACACGCGATTGCCCACGATCGTCGCGGTGCCCTGCATGCCGAGCGACGCGCTCCAGAGCTGGCTCAGCTTGTTGACGTTGTCGGTCGAGATCTTCGTCTCACCGGGGTTCTTCCACGTGGACTGGACGTCGAAGCCCTGGCTGCTCCAGTTGGCCGCCGTCGGCGCTCCGCCGTCGGTGGCGCCGCCATCCTCTTGCTTCGTGGTGTCGCCCTTCTTGGACGAGCTCGAACATCCCCCGAGCACCAGGGCCATTGCCCCGAAAGCCAATGTCGCACCCGACCCGCCGCGCATAAGTCTCATTTGCCGCTGCTCCCAATGACGATCGTAGACCGATCGGTATAGAGCGAAGGTGGTACTAGATTTCTGGCAGTTGCGGAAGCGGTCATTCTGCTTCAGAGCATGCCGCGTTCAGCAAAGCGCACTCGTGACAGCGCGCCTTGAAAATGACGCAACGCATGGCAGCACACCACGCCGGTCGCCGACGGCTGAGGTAGTGTCGCGCTCCCAAATCTAAATGATCCCACGAGAGATCCACGGCTCCCGAGAGACGCGCACTCGCTCGCGCGTCGTGGTGATTCTTCTGATTCTCGCCCTCGTCCCGCTCGCGTGCGCTGCGAAGCACGCCGGCCCCGGCGCTGCTAACGCCGGAACGCCCGCGACGAGCGCGCTTGCTGCAGCGCCCGCGCCGGAGCTGGGCGACAGCGGGCCGATCCCGGTGGACGACCAGAGCCCGCGCTGGGGTGATGACGCGGCGCCGGTCACCCTGGTCGAGTTCTCGGACATCGAGTGCCCGTTCTGTGGCCGTGTGCAACCGACGCTCGCGGCTCTCCAGCAGCGTTACGGACCTCATCGGCTCCGTGTCGTGTGGAAGCACGACCCCCTGCCCTTTCACCCGAATGCCCGGCCCGCCGCACTCGCGGCAGAGGCCGTGCGCGAGCTCGCCGGCAACGACGCCTTCTTCCGGTTCATCGCGCTGCTCTTCCAGGATCAAAGGCACCTCGCTCAGCCCGACCTGCGGCGTGCCGCGGTCTCCCTCGGAGTCGACGGCACATCGTTCGATCTCCTGACTCGCTCGCCTGGCGTGAGCGCGCGCGTCGACGCGGATCTCGAGCTCGCGAGCCGGGTCGGCGCCAACGGCACTCCGCATTTTCTCATCAACGGCGACGCGGTGTCCGGCGCGGTTCCCCTCGAGGATTTCGTCGCGGTCGTCGAGCACGAGCTCGACGAGGCGCGCGCTCTCACCGCCCACGGTGCCGCGCCGGCGAGCATCTACGCGCTCCGCACGAAGGCGAACTTCAAGGCGCCCGAAGCCGCGCCCGCGGACGACGCGCCCTCCGAGAAAGAGACGGCGTGGAACGTTCCGGTGGGGAGCTCTCCGCGGCTCGGCCCCGACGACGCCCTCGTCACGATCGTCGAATTTTCCGACTTCCAGTGTCCGTTCTGTAAACGCGTACAACCGACTCTCGACGCGATCCGCGAGCGCTACGGCAAGGACGTGCGCATCGTCTGGAAGCACTTGCCCCTGCCGTTTCACCCGCGGGCGCGACCGGCCGCGACCGTGTCGATCGAGGCGCGCAAGAAGCTCGGCGACGCCGGCTTCTGGAAGGCCGAGGCGCTCCTCTTCGACAGCTCCCCGAAGCTCGAACAGGAAGACCTGCAGCGGGTCGCGCATGCCCTCGGCCTCGACTGGACGAAGACCGAGCACGCGATCCTCACCGATGCCGACGCGTCCGTCATCGCCGAGGACGAAGGGACGAGCGTCGATTTCGAGGCGCACGGGACTCCGCATTTCTTCGTGAACGGCAATCGCCTCGTCGGCGCGCAGCCCCTCGAGGCGTTCACGCCGCTCATCGACGCGGAGCTCGACCGCGCGAAGAAACTCCTCGCGAGCGGCATGCCCCGCGCCCGCGTGTACGACGAGCTGATGCGCGGCGCGTCCTCGCCGCCACCCCCCGAACAGAAGACCGTGCCGGCACCGACGGCCGTGAACCCGACCCGCGGTCCCGCGAACGCGCCGGTCACGATCCAGATGTTCGCCGATTTCGAGTGCCCCTATTGCCGGCGCGGCATGAAGACCATCGAGGAGCTCGAGCGCCTTCACCCGAACCAGATCCGGCTCGTGTACCGGAACCTGCCGCTCGAGTTTCATCCCGGCGCGCAGATCGCGGCGTCTGCTGCGCTCGAAGCGTACGCGCAGCACGGCGCAGACGCCTTCTGGAAGATGGCGACGCTCCTCGAATCGGACCAGGACGATCCGGCGCCGCTCACGCGGAACGACCTGGTGAGCCACGCGACGACGCTCGGCCTCGACGTGACCCGCTTCGAGAAGGCGCTCGACGACAAGCGGCACCAGCCGGTCATCGACGCCGACGTGAAGCTCGCCGAGGATCTGGACATCAAGGGCACGCCGTCGTTCGTCATCAACGGCTATTTCGTGCCCGGTGCGCAGCCGTTCGCCGTCTTCGAGCGCGCCGTGCAGCGAGGCCTGTCGGCGAAGCCCGCACCGGTCCTGCTCCGCGCGAAGTGACCGCGTCGCCCGCACCATGGCCGAATCTGCCCCTCGCGCGCCCCGCGCCGCGCTGAACTATCCCGATTTTCGTCTGTTCCAGCTCGCGCGCTTCGCGAGCGTCCTCGGCAGCCAGGTCGTCTCCATCGCCGTCGGATGGCATGTCTACGACATCACGCGGCGTCCGCTCGATCTCGGCTGGGTGGGGCTCGCGCAGTTCATCCCCGCGTTCCTTCTGTCGCTACCGGCGGGGCACGTCGCCGATCGCCTCGATCGCCGTCGCATCTTCGCGACGTGCCTCGCGTGTTACAGCGTGGTCGCGCTTTCCCTCCTCGCGCTCTCTGCCGGCGCCGCAACGACGGCGCTTCCCGTGTACGTCGTGCTCGTCTTCTTCGGGGCAGCGCGCGGCTTCAGCGGCCCGGCGAGCCAGGCTCTGTTGCCCGATCTCGTTCCCAAGGAAGACTTCGCGAGCGCCATCGCCTGGAGCTCGTCGGTCTGGCAGATCGGCGCGATCGCGGGGCCGGCCGCGGGCGGCTTTCTCTATTCACTCGGCGGCGCGCGCCTCGCGTACGCCGTGTCGGCGGTGCTCTTCCTCACGGGCTCCGTTGCGTGCGCGCTGATCCGCACCCGTCCCGCCCGCTCGACGTCGCGTTCCCAGTCGCTGCGCGAGGTGTTCGCCGGCGTGGAGTACGTCTTCCGGAAGAAGATCGTGCTCGGTGCGATCTCGCTCGATCTCTTCGCGGTGCTCCTCGGCGGCGCGACGGCGCTCCTTCCCGTGTACGCGCGCGACATCCTGCATGTCGGGCCGTCGGGGCTCGGTGCTCTCCGCGCCGCTCCCGGTCTCGGCGCGGCGGTGATGGCCATCGTCCTCGCGCACCGCCCCCTCGGGAAGCGCGCCGGGTGGACCTTGTATGGCTGTGTAGGTCTGTTCGGTGTGGCGACCATCGTCTTCGGCGCCTCGACTAGCTTCTCTCTCTCGCTCGGCGCGCTGGTCGTGCTCGGGGCGGCCGATCTCGTGAGCGTCGTCGTGCGTCACACCGTCGTGCAGCTCGAGACGCCGCCCGAGATGCGCGGCCGCGTCAGCGCCGTCAACATGCTCTTCATCGGAGCCTCCAACGAGCTCGGCGAGTTCGAGTCTGGGCTCACCGCTGAGCTCTTCGGAGTGGTCAGATCGGTCATCGTCGGCGGCGTGGGCTCGTGCCTGGTCGTCTTCGTGTGGGCCTGGCTGTTTCCCGAGCTCCGGGACGTCGACCGTCTCGACGCCCCTGCTTCCCCTTGAACGAACGCGCCGCGATCAGCTACACGTGTGAGGACCTCTCGGCATGATCACCCTGAAGAACGTGTCGCGCGCATACGGCTCCGGCGACGTCGTTCTGTATGCGGTTCGCGACGTGTCCCTCGAGATAGCCGCGGGCAGCTTCGTGACGATCGTCGGCGCGAGCGGCTCCGGCAAGAGCACCCTGCTCCAGCTCGTCGGCGCGCTGGACCGGCCGACCGAGGGTAGCGTCATGGTCGACGGCAAGGATCTCGCGAAGCTCACCGACGACGAGCGCACCCTGCTCCGCCGCGATCGGATCGGCTTCGTCTTCCAGTTCTTCAACCTGTTACCGACCCTGACCGCGCTCGAGAACGTCGCGCTCCCCGCTCGTCTCGCCGGCCAATCCGGCTCCAAGACGAAGGCGCGTGCGGCGGAGCTCCTGGCGCGCGTCGGGCTCGGCGCCCGCGGCAGTCACCGGCCCGATCAGCTCTCGGGCGGCGAGATGCAGCGCGTGGCGATCGCCCGCGCCCTCATGATGGACCCGCCGGTGCTCCTCGCCGACGAGCCGACCGGCAATCTCGACTCGTCCACCGGCGTCTCGATCCTCGAGCTCCTCCGCGGGGCCGTCGATTCGCACCGCACCGTGATCCTCGTCACGCACGATCCGTCCGTCGCACAGCAGGGCACGCGCACGTTGACCATGGGCGACGGCAAGCTCCTCGCCGACGAATCGCGGGCGCCGTGACACCGGAACAGCGCCGGTACCTGTTCGTGGAGTGCGTCATCGGCGCGGCCATCATCAACGCGCTCATCAACGGCGGGCTCGGCTGGGTCGCGACCCGCGGCTTCCCGATGTTTCCGGT
The DNA here is from genome assembly GCA_036272055.1 of Polyangiaceae bacterium. GTDB lineage: Bacteria > Myxococcota_A > Polyangia > Polyangiales > Polyangiaceae > DASZVB01. The sequence continues at coordinate 206,595 of DATAZL010000114.1, forward strand.
TTGGAAGATCCCCGGCGTCGCCGCCGATCTCATGGCGACCGCCTACGGCGTCACCTTCGGCACGTGTATCGGCGCCGCAGTCCAGGTCCGTGTCGACCGCGCCCGTGGTCGGATCTCCACACCGAACGTCGTGCCCGAGCGGCTCGCGCCCATCATCCAGGCGATGCCGCGCCGTCTGCTCGCGCGCGCCATCGCCCTCGGTATCGCGTCCGTCGCGGCGCTCGGGCCGTTCATCGCTCTTGCGCTGTTCATTCACGGCGCGAGCGAGCTCGAGCGGCATCACTTCATCGTCATCAAGGCCGTCTTCTCCGCATTCGAAGGGGCGGCGGTGACGCCGGTGATCGTGCTCGCCGCGCTCCTCGACCCGATCGCGTCTGCACGCGCGACGTCGTAGGCGTGGTAGCGGTCAACCGCGCTTGAAGATGGCCATCACGTCGGTGTGCCGCGAGAAGAAGTAGCCGAAGAGCCCCCAGAAGAGCGTCATCGGCGCGCGCAAGAGGAGCGCCCCGACGCGAACCGGCTCCATCAGCGCGTCGAGCGTGCCGTCGGTGATGCGCGTGTAATAGTAGTAAAACGCCTCGTTGAGGAACGGGACGTGGGTGTTCGAGTACATCGTCGGGTAGTAGCGGGACAACGTCCAACCCTGACGGCTGCCGGCGGACACGAGCGCGTCCTTCGACAGGATGTGACGATGGTAAGGCGCGTGGATCGTGTGGACGAACTCCTCGGGCCGCGCGAGATCGATGGCGCCGGCGCTCGGCGTTCCCAGGGCGACGACGGCGCCGGGACGAGTCAGCTCCTGGAAGCGCTCGAGGAGCGCGTGCGGCTCCGGCACGTGCTCGACGACGTCCTGTGACACGACGCAGTCGTACCGGTCGGCGAGCACGCTCTTGTCGCCGTACTCCGCGCTGTACTCGTCGTACCCGCGCACGTTCGCGAAACCGAGGGAACGCATATAATGGACGAGCTGTCCGCCGCCGCATCCGTAGTCGAGGATACGGTCCGTGCGCTTCACCCCCGCAGCGACGAGGCGGGCCACTTGCCGCGCGTACATCGCCTTCAGGCGCCAGTCCATGGCGAGCCCGTGAAACGGGTAGCGCGAGTAGTAATGCGCGAGATCGACGTCGTCCTTCGCGTGGATGCTCCCGCAGCTCTTGCAGCGCCAGTATTCGAATCTCTCGTCGCGAAACACGCGCACGTTCGAGCGGACGCTCGTCTGCTCCTCGGAGCCGTTCGAGCTCGCACCACAGACGTTGCAGACCGGCGAGGACATGTTCCTCTTCATCCTAGGAGCCGTGGAGTGCGGCGGCGAGGAGGATCTTGCCGAAGTCCTCTTCCGGAAGCGTCACCGTGTGGCCCGCGTCGGGGAGTGGCATCGGCACGAATCGGCCGTCCTTCCAGGTCAATATGAGCGGCGCATCGTTCCCGGTGCCGAACGTGTAGCGCACGGCGCGCGGCCTTCCGTCAGAGCTCGACTCCACGATCTCCGCCGTCATCGCCGACAGCTCGACGCGGTCTCCGACGGCGAGTGGTCGCGAGCCGCGGTAGTGCTTATCGAGCGGCGTGTAGAGAAATCCGTGCTCCGGCCGGAGCAGGAGCCCACTCTCGCCAGCGCGCTCGACGGCGATCGCGCTGCTCGCGCTCGACAGGACGTAGAGGTGCGCCGGTCGCGGCACCCCGAGGAGCTCGCGCTCGGCCTGCACGTAGTTCGCGAAGAGCACGGTGGGCGCGGCGACGATGACCACCGTCCGTCCCGTCACCGACGCGTCGGACGGGATACCGGCCGCGCCGCGATCGTGGGCGACGGCGAAGATCTCCATCTGCCCTGCCCGCACCGGCAAGAGGAGCGGCGCGCCGACGACGTGGAGCAGCAGCAGACACCCCGTCAGCACCGTCCGCGCTCCGCCCGGAAGTGTCCCCTGGCTGCCAGCGCGCACGAAGTCGTCGAGTGGACGGGCGAGCAACGCCGACGCGCCGATGCCGACGAAGAGCAACAATCGGTCGCTCGGAAACGTGGCCGCGAGCGGCAAGAGCGAGAGCGTCATTCCGAGGGCCCAGAAACGGCACGTCCTGTCCCGCCGCACGTACGGAAGGAGAATCCAGACGACTACCGCGACGGTGACGATCGCGATCGCGACGAGGAACGGCCGGTGCGCGGGCGGCGCGAGGAATGCGAGATCCGACGGCGGCGCCGAGAATTGCCCATGCAGGAGCACCGCGAGCCGCATCGGCAGCTCGGTGCAGAACGCGAACGGGCTACCCAGAGGATCGACGTAGGCGCCGGAACCCTTCGCGCCGTAGCCGGCGCTGAGCCAGTAAAGACGCCAGCCGACGACGACCGCCGCCGTCGGCGCGAAAGACAGAGCTCGTCGTCGTAAGGCGCCTCCCTCGAGCACGAGCGCGTACGCCGCGAGATATCCCACGGCACCGATCGCGAGCTCACCGGCCAGAAGGCCGGCGAGGAGCAAGAGCGGCGCGAGCACGGCGCCCAGGTGTGAACGCTTCGTACGCCAGGCGTCATGCGCGATCAGAGCGCCGGCACCGAGCGCACCGGCGATGAGCGCGTTGCGATTCGCGAGCCACGCGAGCGTCGGACCGTGCGCGTCATCGAGAGCGTAGAGAAAGAACGCGAGCCCGGCCGCGCGCGGTGACCCGTCGAGGCGGCGGTAGAGCGCCGCGACCGCGAAGAGCAGCACGCCGAACCACGCGAGCGAGTGCAGATGCATGGCGACCGCGCTCGACGGCCAGAGCCGCTCGTCCACCCAGTGCGTGAGCGACGCGACGGGCCGAAAAAACGCTATCTTCAGCTCGGGATCGGTCCACCACGGCAGCATCAGCCCGACGTCCATCAGACGGTGGTTGCCGGCGACGCTGCCCGTCGTGAACGTGAAGAGATCGAGCGGCGCGCGCGTGAGGCCGACCGCCGCGCCGCGTCCGCGCGCGATGAGAGCGAGCACGTAGTCGTCGAGCGCACGATGTGGTCCAACCGAGGTGGCCGCGAGCAGCAATGCGCACGCCGTCACGACGCGCTGCATTCGCGCCGTCGAAAGCCGAGGGATCAGCGCGTCGAGCTTCTTCGTGAACGCCTGGACGAGAAACATGAAGCTCCGGCTAGAGACCCGAGACGAGAATACGCTCGTCGCGGCCTACCGGGGCGCGGGAGCAGGTGTACGAAATTGAACAGTCTTCCCGCGCGTGCGTCGTCATTGACAGGAATGGCCGTGCTCGGGGACTATAGCCTCCGTCCTTTCTCGTTGAGTGTGGATCCATTGCGAAGGCGGAATGCGCACATCGGCTGAGGCGCGGCGCGACGGAGGGGACAGCATCGCAGGAGCGTTCCGTGCAGCGTCGCCCGCTCGTCGAGCGTCACGGCCCGGCGCCTACGGCTTCATCGAGCGCGTCCTCGGGCAACCCAGGGCCGATCTGTGGATCATCCTTCTGGCGACGCTCCTCGTCTCGCCGTCGATCCCGTCCGGGCTTGCGGCGGACGACTTCGTTCACGAGCTCTCGCTCCTCGGCAGCGCGAACCCCCTGGTCGGGTTCCGGCGCTCGGCCCTCGACCTGTTCCGGTTCGCCTTTCCGACCGTGAACCGGTCGCTCGTCGACGACGGCGTGCTCCCCTGGTGGATCGACCCGAACGTCCGCTTCGCGTTCTTTCGCCCGCTCGCCTCGGTGACGCATCTCTTCGACCACCTGTTCCTCGGGGACAATCCGGTGCTCATGCACGTGCACACGGTGCTCTGGCACGTGCTCACGCTGATCGCCGCGCGCGCGCTCTTCCGCGCGATCTTCGGCCCTGGTTTTCTCGCCACCCTCGCGCTCTGTCTCTACGCGCTCGACGACGCGCGCGGCTCTCCCGTCGCCTGGGTCGCGAACCGCAACGAGCTCATCGCGTGCGCGCTCTCGCTCTGGGCCGTCACCTGGCACCATCAGGGCCGCCAGGGTCAGACCGTGAAGCGCTGGCTCGCACCGCTCGCGCTCGGCACCGGCATGCTCGCGAGCGAGGGCGCGATCGCCGTCACGGCGTACCTCTTCGCGTACACGCTGTACCTCGACACCGGCACGCTCCGCGCGCGGTTCACTCGCCTGACGCCCTATGCCGTCATCGTGCTCGCGTGGGCAGCGCTCTATCGCGGGCTCGGCTACGGCATCGCCCGCTCGGGGCTCTATTTCGACCCGCTCCGCGATCCGGTGGCGTTCCTGCACACGCTCCCCGAGCGCTTCGCGATGCTCTGGCTCGCGCAGCTCGGCGGTCCCTGGTCCGAAGGGTGGAACGCCTATCCGGTGATGTTCCCCGGGCTCGAGTACGTCGTGGCGGCGATGGCCGTCTTCGTCATCGCCGGCT